>NZ_JACNEP010000010.1 GCF_014270035.1 Neptunicella marina
GATTCAGTAGGAATCAACGAAGAAATAATTCGTCGTTATGTTAGGCATCAGGAAAAAATGGAGAGGCAAGAGCAAGCTGAGCTTGCTCTGGACTAGAAGGCCCCCTTTTAGGGGGTTAACACAAAGCCACCTTCTTCAGAAGGTGGATTCTTTACATAACCGCCCCAAAGACTGGCAGCATTCCGGTGGAGCACCTGCTTTTAGCAGGATTCTAAAGAATCAAATCATTCCTTTTGTTGAAAACCACTATGATATCAAGGATTCCAGCCGCACCCTGATTGGAAAATCGATGAGTGGATTGGCAGCAACTTATATTGCACTAACACAGTCTGATTTATTTCAACAATACCTGATTATTAGCCCTTCATTGTGGTGGGACGACTGGACATACCCAAGGCATCAACGCGCCATCAATCAACTTGCAACATCATCTGCGGCTATGGCTTATTCTCGTTCGACAAGGATTTATTTTGCTGTAGGTGATGACGAAGAACGTATGGGAATGGTAACCGATATTTATGTGCTGACTAACATGCTGGTGAAACAACAACGCCCCAATCTGTAAATTGCCGTGGATGTTATGACAGATATGAATCATGAAGGTGCATTTCCGCAGGGATTTATGCGGGGCATAGTTGGATTATTCAGTGAACCGCAGGTTAAAGCTCATCCAATAGATAAACGACTGGTTTGGCGTTAAATATTTTCTATATTTGACAACTGCTTATATTTTCACGAGACTGACTCTGACCACTTTTTATACAAAGCATCAATATTTCAGGGAGAAAATTATGCGTTATCCATTGCTTATGGTTACCAGCTTGATTGTGCTTAGCGCTTGTAAGAGTGTTACACCAGACTTGGCAAATCAATTACAACCAAACATTACACCATTAGGCATTGATTGTGATGACTGCATTAATGGTCGCGATTTACTGATTTCCGCCAATCAAATCGTCAGGCAACATAGCTCACTAACTGATGATGCTATCGATACTTACGATGCAAATGGCAGCCACACCTTCACATTAGAAAATGTGCAATTACAGGACGTGCAAAACCAATTATCGGGTGACGCTTTTTTATCTGGCAATCAGGTAATTTATCTAAAGGGCGATCAACAATTTCAGATTAATATTCCCGCCGCTATCATTCCACCAGAACAGTTATACCATAGCCGTGTCGCGGATATTGAAGTTGATAATGGTAAAATATATGCAGCCATTAAAGCAGGTGATAGCGGTAACGGCATCGTTGAGGGACGCTATGGTAAAATCTATTTGGTCGTAGCAAACAATAATGGTAACGCACAATTAATTAAGTCGTTTTTTGATTACAAAGTCAGACCACCCACTTCATCTTTTGTTTATTATGGAAGGTTAATCTTTGGCTATGACTCGATTAATGTCAATCGTGTTTCACTGGATGTGACAGATAACAATATATTGTTTGGTGTTTCATCCATATCAGTTGTAAGACTCGGCAATCAAGGAAATAGATTAAACGGCTCTTTTTTGCAGGTGTTTGATAAACAGAGCCTAAAAGAGCAAAGATTATATTACTCAGATCAGGCTGCACTTTCCGGCAGCCCATCGTTTAAGTCGTATAAAAATGTAGTCAATTTTGGCGAGTTTTATCGCGTTGGTGATTTCGTTGTGAGTGGAAATAGCGTAATAAACTGGCGTGATGGTAGTTCCCTTAATTTCACTCAGGCAGACAATTTTGTCGGTTTAACCGAAAAATGCGCGCTTTACGCATTCGAGCAAGACTCCGGTCATAAACAACTTTATTGCGATGCGATTAATCTGTCTATCTAACTAAACTCAATCTGAGTTAGTCATAAAAAAGCCAGCTTAATGCTGGCTTTTTTATGACTAACAGACTAACGTTTCGGGAAAAATCCCCCCGGTCCTCCCATACCACCGGGAGGCATCATGCCTTTCATTTTTTTCATCATTTTACCCATACCGCCACCGGTCATTTTTTTCATCATTTTCTGCATTTGGGTAAATTGTTTAAGTAAACGGTTAACATCCTGAATTTGGGTGCCCGAACCTGCGGCAATACGACGTTTACGTGAGCCTTTGATAATATCGGGGCGTTCACGCTCAGCCGGAGTCATTGAATTAATAATGGCCTCCATCTGATTAAACGACTTGTCGTTAGCTTTGTCCTTTATCTGATCAGTCATATTGCCCATGCCCGGTAATTTATCCAGCATTGACATCATGCCACCCATGTTGCGCATTTGCTCGAGCTGCTCTTTGAAATCCTGTAAATCGAAACCTTTGCCTTTTTGAACTTTACTTGCCAGTTTTTGCGCTTTGTCCTTATCGACTTTACGCTCAACTTCTTCGATTAAACTAAGCACATCGCCCATGCCAAGAATACGGGAGGCAATACGGTCAGGATGGAATGGCTCAAGGGCATCAATTTTTTCGCCCATACCGATAAATTTAATCGGCTTGCCCGTAATATGTCGCACAGATAACGCTGCACCACCGCGTGCATCACCATCGGCTTTAGTCAGGATAACACCGGTTAATGGCAAAGATTCGTTAAAGGCTTTGGCTGTATTCGCAGCATCCTGCCCCGTCATGGCATCGACCACAAACAGGGTTTCTACCGGATTCACTGCTTTGTGCAGCGCCTGAATTTCCTGCATCATTTCGCCATCAACATGCAAACGACCTGCTGTATCCACCAACAGTACATCGGCAAATTGTTTTTTCGCGCTCTCAATCGCGCCATTTACAATATCGATAGGTTTTTGATCTGCACTGGATGGGAAAAACTCCACACCAACATCATTGGCCAGGGTTTCCAATTGCTTAATCGCGGCAGGACGGTATACGTCAGCACTGACCACCATCACTTTTTTCTTTTGACGATCTTTTAATAGTTTGGCCAACTTACCCACTGAGGTGGTTTTACCGGCACCTTGTAACCCAGCCATAAGCACAACGGCAGGCGGCTGAGCGGCCAGGTTAAGAGTTTCATTGGCTGAACCCATTACCGCTTCAAGTTCAGACTGAACAATCTTGATAAATACCTGACCAGGGTTAAGGTTTTTACTTACCTCAACACCCACTGCGCGTTCTTTAACATTGGCAATAAATTCACGCACAACGGGCAAGGCCACATCGGCCTCTAACAGCGCCATGCGCACTTCACGCAAAGTATCTTTGATATTATCTTCGGTCAGGCGACCTTTGCCGCTGATATTTTTTAACGTTTGACCGAGACGTTCAGAAAGATTTTCAAACATAATAAACTTTGTAAGTCCTGAGATTTTGCGGCAGATTATACCTAACTTGAACCAATTAAAGAACATACAAAGACAAACAGTCTTACAACCCTTGCGTTCCCTGCCTGCCTCAAGGTATAAACGCAGGCACTTTATAAATAAGGTTTTTTTGGATGTCCTGGCTCTATATTTTCATTATTGTCATGTATTTGGCGGCGACAGCGTCAATTTCAACCCGACTATTTCATCAGCAAGGCCCACAGCATAAACTCGCCGGTATTTTTGCCATTGTCGCTTTAGTGGCTCACGCCTTTCTACTCAATCAGCGTATCCTTACCGAGCCGGGACAGGATATGAGCATTACCAATGTTGCATCACTTATCGCCTGGTTAATTACCTGTAGCATGACGTTTGCCTCTTTCTCACTGGCCAGTGCATTATTATTACCAATGGTTTACGGTTTTAGTGCCATGGTTATTTTGATCCAATGGCTATTGCCAACACATCATGTCATGTATGTTCAAATGGAGCCTGCGTTAATTAGTCATATCACGATTGCACTACTGGCATATGGCTGTCTGGTGATTGCTTTTTTATATGCTTTGCAACTCAGTTACATTAATTATCGTTTAAAACACCGTCAGGCATCCTTATTGCATTCCTCCTTGCCGCCACTGATGCGTGTCGAATCGGTGTTATTTAAATTATTGCTGATTGGTACCATTATGTTGTCATTGTCTCTAATTAGCGGCTTTTTCTTTTTAGATAACATGCTAAAAAGTCAGATACATAAGACGGTATTATCCTGCATCGCGTGGGTGTTGTATGTCACAGTGCTAATTGGTCACCACAAATTTGGCTGGCGTGGCAAACCGGTTGTGGCATCAACAATTGCTGGTGCCATGTTATTGACACTGGCCTATTTTGGCAGTCGCTTTGTTAAAGAAGTGATTTTAGGTCGCTTTTAGCTATAATGCGGCTCTACGCGTTGGTCTTATTTTACGTCGTGTAACAACGGGACCAATTGGATTTAAACTGTATAGGACATTTTAGTTGGACGAAATATCCACCAGCGGCCTGTTAATGATTCTGGCCATTCTGATCTTTATTTCTGCATTTTTCTCTAGTTCTGAAACCGGCATGATGACGATAAACCGCTATCGTTTGAAGCATTTGGTCAAACAGGAGCATTCGGGCGCAAAACGGGTTAATGAGCTACTAAAACGTCCGGACAGATTGATCGGTTTAATTCTGATTGGCAATAATCTTGTTAATATCGCAGCATCTTCTATCGCTACCATAATAGGCATGCGCCTATATGGCGATACTGGCATTGTGATAGCGACATTTGCGCTAACGTTAGTGATTCTGGTGTTTGCCGAGGTAACGCCCAAAACATTGGCGGCGCTGTATCCAGAGAAGATTTCCTTCCCTAGTTCGTTGATTTTATTGCCGTTACTATTTGTACTTTATCCTGTGGTTTATATCGTAAATGGTATTACAAACAGTATGTTAGCCATTTTCCGTATTAGCCCTGTCGATAACGATGGACATAACTTAAGTAAGGAAGAGTTACGAACTGTGGTGCATGAAGCAGGTGTTATGATCCCCAAACAACACCGCGAAATGCTTAAAAGTATCTTCGAGCTGGAAAAAGTGACTGCCGAAGACATTATGATCCCGCGCAACGAAATTGTATCTATCGATATCAATAATGACTGGAAGGATATCCAAAAGCAGTTAACCCACTCTCAACACACTCGTGTATTACTTTACCGCGATACAATTGATGATGCTGTCGGCTTTATTCATGTGCGTGACGCGCTGCGCCTGCTTGCAAAAGATGAGTTTTCCAAAGCTAACTTGTTACGTGCTGTAAGAGAAATCTACTTCACCCCTGAATCCACGCCATTAAATACCCTGATGGTCAAATTCCAGAACGCCAAGGAGCGTATTGGTCTGGTTGTAGATGAATACGGAGATATTCAGGGTTTGGTGACGCTGGAAGATATACTTGAAGAAATTGTCGGTGATTTCACCACCACCATGCAACCGGCTCACAGCAAAGATGTTCACATTCAACCTGATGGCTCTATTCTCCTCGATGGATCAGCTAACATCCGTGACCTTAATAAAGAAATGGACTGGCAATTCCCCACCGAAGGTCCAAAAACCTTAAATGGATTAATTATTGAGTTTCTGGAAGAAATACCGCAATCCAACATTGGTTTTAGATTAGCGGGTTACCCGATTGAAATTCTGGACATTAGTGACAATATGGTGAAAACGGTGCGTATTATGCCAGAGCGCTATGTACCACCTTCCGCCAGCGAATAATCTGCAACGTGCCTCAGTGATGGGGCTGCTGCTTTTTAGCCTGAATTGTGGCTTTTAGTTTTTCTACCGTTTGGTTAAGTTTCCCTAAGCGCTCAAACAAATCCCTAAGCTCATCATCATAAGTAAGCTCTGATTGTGCTACATGGTTTTCCAGCACTTGCTGCAAGTAGGCTGGCAGGCTTTTATTCGACATATCCTCTCCTTTCTAAAGAAAGTTATCGGACAATGCGAAAAAAATGTGAAAGCTTTTTATTAAATTTTTGCAGGCACGTGATAACAAAAGCGCAGCACACCAATATGGGTTTGCTGATCATATTCGATATGAATTATTGACGCGGTGGCAAACAGCGGTCCGTGTTGTTGAGTAAGTTTGTCCACCAGATAACATACCAATGGCATATGGCTGACAATCAACACATTATCTAATGAATTATCCAGTAAAATACCATCTAATAGTGCCTGAACTTCATCGGCGCTACCTTCAGGAATAAGCTCGTTATAGGTGATGTGTTCTATTGGTTGATTATGCTGCTGAACGTGTTCAAAGGTTTGTTGAGCACGCAAAAATGGACTGACCATCGCTAAATCTATTGAAGCTCCCTGACTTTTTAGCCATTCACCTGCTTCTGCTGCTTCATCAACGCCTTTTACGGTTAGCGCTCGCAGGCTATCCTGACCGTTTGATTGCTCGGCGTCACCGTGACGCATAATGTACAAATTCATCTCAATCCAAAACTCTGCAAACTTCGAGATTAATTATTATCGTAATTTGGATAAAACTTCGCTAACGTTATTCATACGTTACGCTTGTATTAAACAAGAATCTTACCGGGTGCCAATTGATAAAAAGTTTATACGATCACCGCAGCTATCACTATTTTATACTCGAAAACAACCTGAAGGTACTAGTAGTTCAGGACACAAAGTGTAAAAAAAGTGCAGCTGCAGTATCAGTTAACGCCGGACATTTTGCTGACCCTCCACAATACCAAGGGTTAGCGCATCTACTGGAACACATGATTTTTCAGGGATCTGATGCGTTTCCTGAAGCCAATCATCTATCACAATTTATCGAACAACACGGTGGGCATACTAACGCTTACACGGGTACAGAATACAGTCATTTTTATTTTGATGTGGCCAATGACTATTTTGATGAAGCATTACAACAATTTAGCGCAATGCTAAAAAGCCCGAGTTTCACCTCAGATGCGATCAAAAAAGAAATAACTACCATTGACGCTGAATTTCTCTCTAAGCAGGGAGATGACTTACGTCGTTTGTACCAGGTGCATAAAGAAACCTGCAATCAACAGCACCCTTTTAGCCAGTTTTCTGTAGGTAACCAACAAACACTGCCTGTTGATAAAATAACAGAACTAAAAAATGCGCTAATTAATCATCACCAAAGTTTCTTTACCGGCTCGAATGCAACCTTATGCCTAATATCAAATCACTCTGTTGCGCAACAAATGCAACTGGCGAAACAGTATTTTTCATCATTAGCTCAAGGCACCACTGTCAGCAGAACATTGCCAGCGTTGTATGCTCAGAACAACCTTGCTGTTAAATTACATATCAACCCCAAAAAAGATGCCAAGCGATTAATTCTGACCTTTGCGACGGTACCTCAAAAACAGGATTTTAAAAGCAAACCGTTGCAAATTATTGGACATATATTGGGCGAGGAAGGCCGCGGTAGTTTATTGTGCTATTTAAAAGAACAAAATTGGGCCACCAGCATGTCTGCAGGACCAGGCATTACTGGAAGTAATTTTTGCGATTTCAATATCAACCTTCAGCTTACCGATGAGGGACTAAATGCAATTGATGCCATATGTAATGCAATTTTCTGGCATATCCAGTTAATTCGAAAACAGGGTTTACCAGACTGGCAATTTGCCCAATATCAACAGTTACTTCAGTTATCATTCGATTTTATTGAAATCCCCAAAAGTCTGGATTACGCCAATCACCTCGCAGGACAGTTACAACACTTTGACGAAAAATACATTCTGTCCGGTGACGCATTGCTACAGCTAAAAGATGAAAGGCGCTTTCAGCAAGTGCTGGGAGAGCTGGTACCTCAAAATTTACGACTCAAAGTTATCGCTCAAAACCTTGAAACCAATCAGATCGCTAAGTGGTACAATACGCCATATAAAATAGAGCCTTTATCCGCAAAACTAATTAAACAGTGGTCATCCCCTATCCCCATAGACGGCCTGGTGCTGCCCAAAGTCAATCCCTATCTTTGCTCAAACACATCCATAGTGAGTAAAGACCACCACTACAAAACACCGCAACGACTTAATAGTCAGCCAGGATTGCTTTTCTGGTTTGCTCAGGATCACGAATTTAACATGCCAAAAGGCGATATTTATCTTTCTTTTGACTGCCCATATAGTCAGTTAGGTGTTGAGCAAACAGCATTAAAGCGATTGTGGCTGGCGACATTACTGGAACAATTAAATGAACAATACTATCAGGCTGAGGCTGCTGGACTCTACTTTCACCTTTACCCACATCAGGGCGGTTTCACCCTGCACACCAGTGGCTTTTCTGATAAGCAGATTGATCTGGTAAAAGCGTTAATTGAATCGATTATCAGCTGTAAATTGGATGTAAAAAGGTTTGAGCAAACCAAATACAAACAATGCGTTTCCGCCCAAAACAGTTTAATGAATAAACCCATAAACCGGTTATTTAACCGATTAAGTGTACTTTTACAGCGTAATACCCATGGTGTAATTGATATTGCGGAACAACAACAGTTCGCGACATTAAAAGCGACAATGGAAGCAAAACAACAGCTACTAAATGAATTTCATCTGCAAGCTTTTATGCATGGAAACTGGCGGGAAAATCAGGCGCAAGACCTTAAACAATATATTCAATGCACACTGGGGGAAAATGCCAGCTTAACAACATCAATCAACCGTGACATTGTTGATTTACGCTTAACGACTGGCAATATTATTGAGCTTGAAGACTCCAGTCAGGACGCAACGGTAGTTATGTATTTTCAATCCCCCTCAGAAGCCGTTGAAGATATTGCGATGACCATGTTGGCAGAACAACTTCTGGCGGGTCCTTTTTTTAATGAAATGCGAACACAAAAACAGCTGGGTTATTTGCTTGGAACAGGTTATTTTCCAGTAAACCAACATCCCGGAATTGCGTTTTATATCCAATCCCCCACCGCCAGCCCCAATGAAATGGTGGATGCTATTAACGATTTTATCCACCGTATTGCGCAACAACTGGAAGAATACCCTCTGGAACGTTGGGAAGCCTTAAAGCAAGCGATGATCAAACAACTATCAGATAAAGATCAAAATTTATCCATGCGCAGTCAGCGGTTCTGGCTATCGATTGCGCAACAGGACTGGAACTTTGACCAACCTAAACGCTTACAAAGCATAGTAAAAAAAATGACACGGGAGCAACTGGCCGCCTTTTGTCAGAATATGGATCAACGCATGGATTTTGGCGAAGTGATATTATATTGCAAAGGTCGCCATAGCCCGTTGCACCATCCGGTCTACCAGTCAATTAATGACATCCGAGCCTTCAAAAATAGCGCGCATTTTATTCCTTAAGAGGCTTTATTAATCAATTAACCCGGTTTATTAAACTCGGGGCTTTTTATAATAAGATTTTTACGGTAGATTGGTTGCGCTAATTAGTGTTTGGTGCTACCAACGGATGCAGCGCCAATAGAAAAAGACAAAACGATTTGTCTACAGGTGTTTTGTGCGCATAAAAATAATACTTAAATCGTGTGCCCGTGCATGCATATCCATATTTATCCTCTTTGCCGCTTTCCTGGCGCATGCAAATATTTCTGATATTCAATTCGAAAACTATACCCTCGGCAATAGCGAAGGTCTTGCTCAAAATATCATTGTAGATATTGTCGAAGATAAAAATCATTTTTTATGGCTTGCCACTGAAGGTGGTTTGGTCAGGTATGATGGATATGAATTTAAATCTTACTTATCAACACCACAAAACCCCAACGGTATCCCAGATAAAATCATTATTCATCTAAACATAGATGATCAGCAAAACTTGTGGGTTGTTACCAATAATGGCGTTTACCAATACAACGAAAACAAAGATAATTTTAGAGCTTTCAATAAAAATAACAGCCCATTAAATGCAGGTGGAAATACCGCTCTGGCACCAGACAATTTGAACTCAATGCTAATTGCAGACCCTAATGGATTGTACAGAACCGACATCTCAAACCATAAAATTGACCAAATTGAATACACAGGGGAAGAACTTCCTCCTGGAATGTACGTTGCGTTTGCTGAACAAGACAAAGTATGGTTTGGTAGCCGGGGACACGGAATTTTTGTCCTTGATAAGCAGAGTTTAAAACTTTACAGCCTTTCAAATGATGAAAATCCCTGGCATTTAAAAATTAATACTTCATATCTTTTCGATTTAAAGAAGATCAATGATGAATATTGGCTCGCAACTGAGGCGGGCGTTTATGTCGTCGATAATAATTTTGCTATTGAAAAAAGCTTCAACGTCAATACGACGCCCTCATTAATATATGATGTGGTGCGAACAATAGAAGTTGGACCTGATAATGATGTTTGGCTCGGTACAGAAAATGGTTTGACGATAATCAACACCAAACAAAATACGAGTTTTTCGATTGATCATTCCTTACAAAAATTAGTGTCACTTCAAAACCCACATATTTTGAAAATATTTAAAGATCACAACCAATCGATTTGGGTCAGTACGTTTGGTGGAGGTCTGCATAAATATAATCCACGTTCGGCAGCGATTCGCCACTATCGGGCGATCAAAGATATTGATATATCACTATCTAGCGATGTTGTATGGGGTTTTGCAGAATCTGATAAAGGAGATATATGGGTCGCTACCCAAAATGGGGGGATTGATCTTTTCAATTCTAAAGATGGGGTTTTTGAACATTATTTACAAAACTTTGGTGGCAATATTTGGGACATAGCCGTCGATAAGCATGATCATATATGGTTAGCAACAGACAAGGGTATTTGGGTTTATCAATATAAAAATAAAAAACTAATTCCGCTAAAAAACCTTTACGCCAACTCCCTGATAGCAAATATTCATTTATTTAATGGCAGAATCTGGCTTGGCAGCTCGGATGGCGTAGTTACTAGTATTGATACCAGTAATTTTAATAGTGAAAACTACCCAATCAACGATAGCAGTATTAAAACCGTTTCCCCACTATTGCTCGATTCAACCAATAACCTGTGGTTAAGTACCGATCTTGGACTATTTCAGTTAAACATAGAAACGGGCTTACTGAATCGTATAGTATTGCAAACTGATTCTCCCCAGTTTAATACCCTGGTTGAAGGGGAAAACTACTTCTGGCTTTCCACAACCCAAAACGAGATTCTCAAATTAGATAAAAAAACCTTTAAGCAAGAACGTCAGCATAAATTGGAACAGTTGCTTAACGGTGATTATATTATGTCGATGGAGCGTCAGGGAGATGCAATATGGATATCAACCCGGCAAACAGTTAGTCGCATATCACTAAAAACAGGCCAGGTGGATTATCACGTTCCTAAAGAATTATTAAACAAAAATGATATTAATGAAGGTGCGTTATTAGCCACGTCCAATAATATGGTGTTATTAGGCGGAACCCGGGGAATATGGGTTGTTTACCCCGAGCTAGATGTAAAGAAAGCACCGGAAAAGTCACCTGCCCCAATTTTTACAGACTTTTTATTGTTCAATAAACCGGCGTCTTACAACAAATTAATTGCGCGCAGCAAAAAACCCGTTGCCCAGACATCTTTACTTAAATTAAATAATACGGACTCCCCTTTTTCATTAAAATTCGCCGTAATTAATGCAATAAATCCAAGCCTGATGGAATATCGCTATCAAATGCTTGGCTTATCAGATCAATGGTTAACGGCTGACAATAAAATTCGTCAGGCAACCTTTACCAATCTTGATTTTGGTTCGTACAAATTACGGGTACAGGCCAGAGAACCCAATGGATTATGGTCTGACAGCCGTGAGCTGGAAATTCAAATCGCAGCGCCGGTCTGGTTAAATCGTTATGCGCTGATTGCGTATGCGGTTTTTTCTTTTCTGTTATTTATTTACTGGCTACGCCAGTACCACATAAAACGTACCGCACAAATCCGCTTAAAGGAAAGTGAAGAACGCCTGAAAATGACATTATGGAGCAGCGGTGATGAGCTCTGGGACTGGGATATTGGCAAAAATGAAATTGTTCGTTCGAATACCTGGGGGACACTGGACTTCCCGATGGATAACCAACGTTTCTTAATTAATGATAAGACACAAAGTAATATCCATAAAAATGACATTGCGCGTGTTCAAAAAGCAATCAAAGCACATTTGCGTAAACATTCTGAATACTACGAAGTCACCTATCGGGTTAAAGATAAAAATGATAACTGGATATGGTTGCTTGACCGTGGAAAAGTCGTTGCCTGGAATGATTTACAGCCATTGCGCATGGCCGGAACGTTTAAAAATATCAGCCATCTGAAACAAGCTGAAGAACAATTACACTTGTTTAAACGTTCGGTCGAAACTATTTCAGACGGTGTATTTATTACCGACAAGAACTTTAATTTTATTTCGGTTAATCAGGCCTACTGCAATATTACCGGCGAAACAAAAGCTCAGGCACTGGCAAGTACCCTAACCTTCCATCAATATCCACCCGCATTTACAACGCAAATAAAACAATCGCTTTTCCAAAAGCATAACTGGCTGGGGGAAGTCGAGTCAGTAAGAACCAACGGTGAACGCTACGAAATCGAACTCAATATTGATGCGATATATGACGAAGACAATCAAATATCACATTTTGTTGGTGTATTTTCTGACATTACTGCCCGTAAGCAGACAGAAAAAGAACTGTTAAAGTTAGCCAACTCGGACACTTTAACCGAGCTTCCAAACCGTTCATTCTTCCAGGCCACGCTTAAAAATCTGGTTCGCAAAAATATTGATCACGTGTTGATTTGCCTCGACATGGATAACTTCAAGAAAATTAACGATTCTCTTGGCCACCAGACCGGCGACAAGTTAATTAAGCACATTGCTGTACGTTTACAACAACTCGTTGGCCCATCTGAAACCTGTTACCGCTTAGGTGGTGATGAATTTAGTATCTTAATTGAAAACGAGACTGACATTCATCGTGTGACACGCCTTGCGCAAAAAATTCTTAGTGAAATGTCCCGTCCATTTACGCTGAATCGTCAGGAATTTGTACTTGGATGCAGTATTGGTATTGCCTTTTTCCCCAATGATGGCGCCACACCTCAGGAATTGCTGAAAAACTCGGACACCGCCATGTACTTCGCCAAAAATGCCGGCGGTAACAAATATCAGTTCTTTAGCGGTGAAATGAATCAAAACGCGGTGCGCCAGCTGCAAATTGAAACATTAATCCGTCACGGCTTAAAAGAAGACCTGTTTAGCGTGTTTTATCAACCAAAGGTCAATGTTGCATCTGGCGAATTAGTCAGCATGGAGGCTCTGGTGCGCTTTGAGCATCCGGAAAAAGGGGTAATTAGTCCCAATCAATTTATTCCGTTAGCTGAAGATACCGGACAGATTATCGAGATTGGTGAGCGTGTACTGGTCAAAGCATGCACTGACACTAAGTACTGGGTCGATAAAGGTATGTTTAACGGCCGGGTTGCGATTAACCTGTCTGCACGTCAATTCGAATTAGTGGATTTAGATGAACGTATAGAGGCGGTATTAAAAAAAACCGGATTGTCTGCCCGACATCTGGAGCTGGAAATTACCGAAGGCACTCTGATGCAAAATCCGGAGCAAGCACTGAAGCTTATGCAACGCCTTCGTGAAATGGGGATCCATCTGGCACTGGATGACTTTGGTACCGGTTATTCGTCACTGGCTTATTTGAAGAAGTTCCCGCTGAATACATTAAAAATAGATAAAGCCTTTATTGATGACATTGTCACCAGTGAAATAGACCGTCATATGACTTCAGCGATTATTACCATCGCACATAACCTTGGCCTAAATGTTGTCGCTGAAGGGGTGGAAGATGAGAAACAACTCGCCATCTTGCGGCGTTACCAGTGTGAAATGATTCAGGGTTATTTATACAGCCGTCCTTTAAACAAAGACAGATTTAGTACCCTGCTTTCAGAAAGTCATAAAATGAAAAAGTTAATTAAACACCAGATTTAACTCTTTATCATAATGACAAGCCTCTTATTTAAGAGGCTTTTTTATTTCTGCCCTCTCTTTAAAGCGTCATGCCAACCAAAAGAAACCCCTAAAATAATCCTTATATATCAATTAGTTAAAATCAATTTCATTATTGGCATGCTTTAAGCATCGCATAGCACGAATTTGGCTTACGTCAAAATTCAGACATAACACTAATAAATTGAGGAAACTAAGATGTTAAAAGCTTATGCAATTGCTTTAGTATTAAGCACGACTCCTGCAGCAGAACAAGCTCAGGACGGTGTAAAAGAGCAGCAAGATAAAAACGCCACCGTTGCAACCGCTGAGGCATTAAAACCTCGTGGCTCAATTCGTACAGCGTTAAAACCTCGTGGCTCTATTCGCACAGCACTAAAGCCTCGTGGTTCAATCCGCACTTAATAAGAATAAAAATCGCCAGAAAATGGCGACACGAAATAAAAAAAAGAGAGGTAACTCTCTTTTTTTATGCCTGAAAATAGGTAGAACGAAAGCCTGATGCTCTGCGCAGGGCCATGCGCTTCTTCGCATTGAAGATAGGAAATAACATCGGACCACCTAACAAACCCGCGATAGCCCACTTCCTGGCTGATAAGCCATATTTAAAGGCCTGAACATAATAGTATAAAGCACTTACTAATACTGAAATCAGTATCAACAACATAAGTTTGGACTCCTGTAAGAGTCGGCAATTTTAAGTGCTTTAACTGGCAAACTCCATCCATAACAGGTAAAAAAATGCCGGATAAAAATCCGGCATTTGTGGTGAATATTTGACTAGTTGTTAATAGAATGTTTCTTTAGATTCCTGCATAGTCAACAGGATCTGCGCCGGCGTGAATTTATCCCCCGCAATCTGCTGATAGTGCTGCAAGCGTTTCACTACATGATCAATACCTAAGGCATCCATATAACGGAATGGGCCACCTAAGAATGGGGGGAATCCAATGCCAAAGATGGTGCCAATATCGCCATCACGCGCATTACGAATCACGCCTTCATCCAGACACATTGCCGCTTCATTTAGCATTAACAATACAGTACGTTCTGCAATTTGATCATGACTTAAAGTCTGATTAGGCTGAACGCCGAGTAACTGATAAACCGAATCATCCACTTCTTTACCCGGCTTTTTACCAGAATACAGATATAGTCCATGTTTATTCTTTTTGCCCTTGCGATCATCCGTCAATAATTTGTCGAACGCATCTGGTGCAGTAAAACGCTCACCTAAATCTGCCACCAGAATCGGGCTAATTTTCGCACCTACATCAATCCCAACTTCGTCCAGCAACTTCATAGGGCCAACTGGAAATCCAAAATTGAGCAAGGCTTTATCAATATGCTCAATAGGTTCACCGGCTAACAACAAACAAGCCGCTTCATTCATATAAGGCGCAAGAATTCGGTTCACATAAAAACCTGCGCCATCTTTTACCACAATGGGGGTTTTGCCCTGAGATTTCGCAAACGCCACTGTGGTGCTGATGGTTTTATCTGACGTTTTGTCATGCGCGATCACTTCCACCAACGGCATTTTATCCACTGGTGAGAAATAATGCAGGCCAATTACCTGCTCAGGTCGGGCCGCTTTTTCGGCAATTTGTGCAATTGGGATAGAAGATGTGTTAGATGCAAAAATGGTATGTTCGGCGCAGTTAGCTTCAACATCCGCCACCATTTGCTGCTTCAAACCTAAATCTTCAAAAACCGCTTCTACTACAATATCGGTATCCGCAAAGCCCTGATAATCAGTACCGCCTGTTAGCAAAGACAATTGTTTTTGCATTTGAGTACGGCTGATAATACGGCGCTTCACCCGTTGATTTAAAATATCGAAGCTGTATTTCATTGCGTTAGCAATGCCTTCTGCACGAATATCCTTGATACGTACAGGTAGTTTGGCTTTACCGGTAACAAAGGCGATGCCGCCACCCATCAACCCGCCACCTAACACCCCTACTTTTTTCACTGACGCAGGCTCAACCCCTTCTACCCCAGTTTCTTTTTTCATCTCAGTAGTGGCAAAAAAGATCTGACGTAATTGTTTGGATTCCGGTGTCATCACCAGTTCACCAAAATACTTGGCTTCCAGCGCATAACCACGACGTTTATCCGTTACACCAGCTTCAATCACATCGATGATTTTTTCAGGTGCCGGATAATTACCACGGGTTTTACTTAAGGTTTGCTTTCTGGCTTGTGAGAAAAGAATATTACGGCCCGGAGGCGTAGTTTCCAGTAACTTATTGACCAGGCTCAAATTAGGTTTACGTGGCGATGGTTTACCTTTTTGCGCAAAAATGACTGCCACTTTTTCTAATACAGACAAGGGCACAGCGTCATCAACCAGACCACATTTTTTCGCTTGTTTAGCACGTAACTGTTTGCCGGTTAACATCATGGTCATGGCTTGTTGCACACCGATTAGCGCAGGTAAACGTTGAGTACCGCCACTACCAGGCAACAAACCCAACTGCACTTCCGGTAATCCCATCACTGTTTTATCGCTGTCACTACACACTCGGTAATGACAGCAAAGTGCCAGTTCAAGACCACCGCCTAATGCCGGTCCATGAATCGCCGCCACAAACGGAATACGAGAATTTTCGATACGTTGCATCACTTGCTGACCACCGCGTGACAGTGCTTCAGCTTCATCTGCGGTCGTACAGGCTGCCAACATGCTAATGTCCGCGCCAGCGACAAAAGAACTGCTTTTGCCGCTTTTAAGTACCACACCTTTAAGTGACTTATTACTTTCAATCTGATCTAAAATTGCGCTGATTTCATCACCAAATTCGGCTTTCAGGGTGTTCATCGACTCCCCAGGCACATCCATAGTGATAATCGCTATATTATCGTCCCGAATTTCAAGACTAAATGCACTTTGTGTTTGTTCGCTCATCACATCAATCCTTATTCGGTTTCAACTATCATGGCGGCGCCCAGGCCACCAGCTGCACAAGCAGTTACCAGTCCGGTTCCACCACCACGACGATTCAGTTCGTTTAACATCTGGGTGATCATACGGGTGCCGGTTGCGGCAAAAGGATGACCGTATGCAATCGAGCTGCCCATCACATTAAATTTATCCATATCGATTTCACCGGTAGCTTTGCTGCGATTTAGTTTTTCTTTAGCAAAGGTATCACTGGCGAACATTTTAATGTTGGCCAGGGTTTGTGCGGCAAAAGCTTCATGCATTTCAATCAGGGTTAAATCGGATAATTGCATACCGGCTTTATCCAGTGCGACAGGTGTTGCATACGATGGTCCCATTAGCATGTCTTCCCACACATCAATGGCAGCAAACGCATAACTTTTAATGTAACCCAAAGGCGTATAACCCAAAGCTTTGGCTTTCGATTCAGTCATCATCAACACGGCTGATGCGCCGTCGGTTAATGGCGTGGCATTAGCTGCGGTAACTGAACCGTATTTTTTATCAAATACCGGACGTAATTTGGCATACCCTTCAAGTTTGGAATCAAAACGCACATTGTTATCTTTTTCCAGTGCACCTTTAAAAGGTTCTGCATAGGCGGTCATCACTTCATCGTCCAATTTACCTTCATTCCAGCTGGCAGCCGCATTACTATGAGAACGATGCGCCAGGGCATCCTGATCTTCACGGTTAATGTTATGAGTTTTCGCCATTTGTTCTGCGGTTTGCCCCATCGACAATCCGGTGGAATATTCAGCAACCGCGGGCGGTACCGGTAACAAATCTTTTAAGCCCAGCTTTTTAAGTACCTGCCATTTCTGACCCAGGGTTTTGGTTTTCTGTAAATCAACTAACGCCCGGGCTAATTTTTTGGAAACACCAATCGGTGAAACAGAAGTAGAATCTGCACCGCCGGCAATGCCCACTTCGATATCACCGGCCATCATGGCCTGCGCTACATTCACTGTTGCCTGAAAACTGGTGGCACAGGCACGGGATACACTATACGCATCGGTATGCACATTCATGCCGGTACCTAATACAATTTCACGCGCAATATTAGGTGCTTCTGGCATTTGTACCACCTGACCATAAACTAATTGTTCAACCAGTTTTGGATCGAGGTTATGGCGCACCATCATTTCATTGACGACCATCTTGCCCAAATCAACGGCAGGGACACCATGAAAATAAGTTGCCATTTTGGCGAAAGGTGTACGCAATCCTGCTACGATAGCAATGCGCTCACCGCCTTTAGTAGTAAGGCCTGCACTGGCCGAAGTTTTAGTACGAGGCATAAAGAATCCTTAAGTGGTCTGACCTGTATTTTGGCGATTGTACAGTTTGTTAACAAAAAATCCAATATTGCATCACTTTAACGCCTTTCTTACAGCTGCAAATTTTTAAATTCTGTAACATTGTTTTTTTTGTAATGAACCTTATATGCGATAACGTGTCATTACATCCGAACTAACTTACGAATAATAAAGGATATCTGGTTTTCATCATGGCAGCAGAACAATTCAGACAATTACAAGGTTATCTTGATTCACAGGTTATCGGTCAGCAGGCGCTGACAAAAAATATTCTTATCGCATTACTGGCCAATGGCCATTTGTTGGTGGAAGGCCCTCCTGGCTTAGCGAAAACCCGTGCAGTAAACGCGCTGGCACAGGGTCTTGAAGGGGATTTCCACCGGGTTCAATTTACCCCGGATTTATTACCGGCCGATTTAACCGGTACTGATATCTACCGTCCTGAAGATGGCAGCTTTGTATTTCAGTCCGGTCCTTTATTCCACAACCTGGTACTGGCCGATGAAATCAACCGTGCGCCAGCCAAAGTGCAGTCAGCATTGCTGGAAGCGATGGCAGAACGCCAAATCACGGTTGGCAATAAAACCTATCCGTTGCCTGAGCTGTTTTTAGTTATGGCAACCCAAAACCCGATTGAGCAGGAAGGAACTTATCCCCTGCCTGAAGCGCAGTTAGACCGCTTTTTAATGCATTTGGAAATCAGCTATCCGGGTGCACAGACCGAACTTGAAATTTTACGTTTGACCCGCAACGAAGAACTGGCAGTAAAAGTTGCTAAACCTGCGGAATTAACTCAGCAGGATTTGTTTGCTGCGCGCAAACAAGTGCTGGAAATTCATTTAGCAGAATCGTTGGAACAATATCTGGTGGAGCTCATTATAGCCACCCGCGAACCGGCTAAATACGATGCACAACTTGCTAACTGGATTGAATTTGGTGCCAGTCCGCGTGCCACCATTGCACTTGATCGCTGTGCACGCGCCCATGCCTGGTTAGCCGGTCGTGATTTTGTAGGCCCGGATGATATTCAGGCGGTATTTCATAACGTATTACGTCACCGTATTTTGTTAAGTTATGAAGCGGAAGCCGAAGGGGTGGATGCCAATCAGATCCTCGACAAAATACTGCAACTGGTAGCCGTGCCATAACGGAGAGCCAGCCAAATGAATTTAGTCAACCAATGGCTGAGCGAACGCCATGCCAACGGCTATGAGCTGGGTATAAAAGAGCTTCTGCATTATCAGAATAAACCGAATCTGCTCGATTTATCGCCGCGACGTACCATACAAGCTAAGTTAGCCGGGAGTTATCTGGCAAAAACCAAAGGTCGCGGCATGGAATTTGACGAAGCCCGCCATTACCAGCAAGGTGATGATATTCGCGCTATCGACTGGCGGGTAACCGCTCGTACCGGAAAAACCCACACCAAAATTTACCGCGAAGAAAAAGAGCGTCCGGTTTTTATACTGGCCGATCTGTCAGCCAGTATGTACTTCGGCACTCAGTATATGTTTAAGTCGGTGCAGGTTGCGCATCTGGCATCACTGATTGCATGGTCTGCGCAAAAACGTGGTGATCGTATAGGTGGTTTGGTGTTTAATCAGCAACAACATCGTGAATACAAACCCTATACACGACGTAAAGCAGTATTATCATTTTTGCATGGCATGATTGAATTCCATCAAACGGATAACCCCACTCAGCAGTTTTCATTTGCCGAAGCCTGTGCACGGGTGCGTCGTCTGGCACATCCCGGTAGTGTGATTTTTATCCTGAGTGACTTCTTGCATCTGGATGAAACCGCGCGCCAGCATATAAGCCGCATGACGCGTCATTGCGAGGTTATCGCCCACCCTATTACCGATCCGTTTGAACATGCTTTACCTAAAGTGGCTGTGCCGCAACAGGTGGCAATGACAGATGGTAAGGCACAACAAACCATCACCTTAGGTGAACGTGAAACGGAGTTACAGTATCAGCAGCAGCATCAGCAACATTATGAAAAGCTGATCCACACTCTTAAACAGTCGCGCTGTCAGGTAAAACCCATTTCCTCTGCACTGCCTCTTGAGCAACAAGTGGGAGGGAAAAGCCAGTGAGTCCACTTAAGGATTTAAAAGATATTCACCTGCCAGCACAAATCAGTGACTGGCCGCCCGCCTGGGGATGGTGGTTAAGTGCGATATTGGTCATTGTACTGTTGGTTTGGATAATTCGAAGCATACAAATTGCTTATCGAAAACGGCTGGCTAAAAGACAGGCACTTGCCCAGCTTAATCAGCTGGATAGCAATAGCGAGCATTATCAAAGCGAGATAAATACCTTACTTAAAAGGCTTACGCTTAGTTATTTACCACGAGCACAAAGCGCATCGTTGCATCAGCAGCAATGGTTAACCCTGTTAACTCAGTTATTACCTACGGCCAAACAACAACACTTTAAAACTGGCTATCAAAAAGTGATAGATAATCTCTACCGACCTGACGCTTCAGGCCTGTCAAATCAGGATGCCAAATCGCTGGCCAGACAATGGATAGATGCGGCTATTCCTCCTTCATCCAAACGTGTGGCAATAATTGCGCAGGAGGAAAAAGATGTTTGAGTTTTACTGGCCCTGGTTGTTGTTAGCACTGCCGTTACCCTTATTGATGCGCTTATTACCCGCTAAAGCGCAAGCTCAATCTGCCGCGCTCAAAGTACCGACAATTAACACTAATATGACAAGCCAGAGCGAGCAAAAAGGGGTGAGTCGCAGCAGAGTGCTTTTTGCCGGTCTCATCTGGTTGTTATTGGTATGCGCCGCGGCTCGTCCGCAATGGTTGGGCGATCCTCTTAGCATACCGGCTGAAGGGCGCGATCTTATGGTGGCCGTCGATTTATCCGGCAGTATGAAAATCGATGATATGCAAATTGGTGGGCGTAATGTCGATCGCTTAACCATGATTAAATATGTGTTGAGTGATTTTATTGAGCGCCGGGTGGGAGATCGTCTTGGATTACTGTTATTCGCCGATACCGCCTATTTGCAGGCACCACTGACCTATGACCGCGATACAGTCAATAAATTACTGGAAGAATCGGTTATTGGATTAGTAGGTGAACAAACCGCTATTGGTGATGCTATAGGTTTAGCGGTAAAGCGCTTTGAAAGTAAAAAGGATTCTAATCGCGTATTAGTATTACTGACCGACGGACAAAACACCGCAGGTAATATTTCCCCCAAAGAAGCCACCGAGCTGGCTAAAAATGCCAAAGTGACGGTTTACACCATAGGTGTTGGCGCCGATCAAATGCAGGTACAAAGCTTTTTTGGCACACGCACGGTTAATCCATCGCAGGAACTGGATGAAAAAATGCTGACGCATATTGCCGAGCAAACTGGCGGACGCTATTTCCGCGCCCGTGACGCATCAGATTTAGAGCATATCTATGCCATATTGGATGAGCTAGAGCCGATAGCACGTGAAAGTCGTCAAATGCGCCCGCTACAGGCATTGTTTTTCTATCCGCTTTCTTTGGCGTTTTTATTATCGCTGATATGGGCTCTAGTGCCTTTATTCAGTGCACTTCGACTTAGATTTAAGGCAGTATCATGATTGATCTGAGTTTATTTCATTTTATTCGCCCACATTGGCTGTGGGCATTAACTGCCATACCACTGGTAATCGCAGCATTAAGTTATTTACATAAACAACGCTCTGGCTGGCAAGGTGTATTAGCCGGGCATTTATATCAACGATTGATTAGCCAGCAAACCGCAGCTAAAAGCCGCCCACTTTGGTGGTTATTGGCATTAGTTTGGTTACTGGTAATCGCTGCATTGGCAGGCCCAACCTGGGAGCGTTTGCCACAACCTGTTTATCAACTAAACACTGGCAAAGTAATCGTACTGGATATGTCTTTATCGATGCGCGCCACCGATTTAAGTCCGGATCGTCTTACCCGAGCGAAGTTTAAAGCCATCGACTTAGTTAAAAAGGTAGCGGAAGGTGAAACCGGACTCATCGCTTATGCGGGTGACGCATTTACCATCAGCCCATTAAGCTCAGACGGACAAAACCTCACCGCCTTGATCCCAAGTCTTGCACCTGAAATTATGCCGGTTGCAGGTAGCGATCCCTATGCGGGTTTACAAGCGGCGGAGCAACTGCTGCAAAACGCGGGTTATCAAAAAGGCGAAATTTTCTGGATCACCGATGGCATCGATAATAACCAGGTTAAGGAGCTTGGAAACCTTATTAATGACATGCCTTATCGTGTATCGGTTTTAGGTGTCGGCACCCAGGACGGTGCACCTGTAAAATTACAGGATGGCCAGTTACTCAAAGATAGCCGTGGCGCTATTGTCATCCCCAAAATGAACGCCAGCCAGTTAGAATCATTAGCTAACCAATCTGGTGGACGATTTGTTCACATCCAACCCGATGACAAAGATATTGAATATCTGACCAATCAGGATTTGGTAAGTCGTGATACCGATACCAATAAAGAAGACGGATCAAAATCAGGTGACCAATGGCGTGAAATGGGCCCCTGGTTGCTGATATTGGTATTGCCTTTGGCAGCCTATGCATTTCGTAAAGGGGTTTTGCTGAGTTTCTGTTTATTTGGCTTACTTAGCGTGCATACACCACAGGCGCATGCCAGTTGGTGGGACGACATGTGGAAAAAACCCAATCAACGTGGGCAGGCATTGTTTGATAAACAGCAATATTCTGACGCTGCCGAAGAGTTTGAAAATCCATTATGGAAAGGCAGTGCCTACTACAAAAATGGCGATTATCAGGCTGCGGCGGAAGCGTTTTCGAAAGTCGATAACGCACAAGGCTGGTACAACTTAGGTAATGCCGCAGCGCAAATGCAAAAATACGATGAAGCCATTGCAGCTTATGACGAAGCGTTAAAACGTCAGCCTGATTTTGCCGATGCTCAAGCAAACAAAGCCCTGCTGGAAAAACTTAAACAGCAACAACAGCAGCAGCAGGATCAACAAAATCAGCAAGACCAACAGCAAAAACAAGATCAGCAGCAGGAGCAGAATCAACAAAACAACGATGCTCAGAACGGCAAAGGTGAAGGTACACAACAGCAAAAGCAAAACGATCAGCAATCATCCGGTCAGGAAGGACAGGAAAAAGACCAACAAGAAAAGCAGGATCAACAGCAAAAACAAGATCAGGCCAAAGATGATGCCAAGCAGCAGGAACAACAAATGCAGCAGGCCGAAGCTGAACAGGCGCAGCAGTCTGATCATGACAAAGAGCAGCAGCTAAAGATGCAAAACTTGTTACGCAAAGTCCCGGATGACCCGTCTTATCTGCTTAAACGTAAAATGCAGCTGGAATATCAAAAACGTAAACACCGAAGTGCCACTGCTCCTAAACAGGAGGGCTGGTAATGTTCCATTTATTAAAAAAACAGTCTAAACAAACTATGAAACTACCCTTTTCCATCAGTAAAGTTATTTTGTTACTTGTTGGCGCTTTCCTGAGTACGCAGGCGTTGGCACTGGAAGTGACGGCGACAGTCGATAAAAATCCCGTGATGGTCGATGAGTCGTTTATTCTCGATGTATCTGCAGACGACGACCTTGATGTTAGCGCCTTTGATCCTTCCATTTTAATGAAGGACTTTGTGGTGGGCAGAACCTCGGTTAGCCGTCAGACCCAAATGGTTAATTTTAATACCACACGTATAACCCGCTGGAGTACGGTCCTGATCCCGCGCAAAAAAGGGCGTTATACCATTCCGGAATTAACCGTGGGTACGGCCAAAACCCAGCCTATCGATATTATGGTGGTACCCGTTTCTCAAAGTAGCAACGCCCAGGGTCGCGATATCTACATTGAAACCGATGTTGATACAAAAAAGGCCTATTTACAGACCCAAATTCGTTACACCGCCAAGTTGTATCTGGCGACTGATTTACAACGTGGGTCACTCGCCTCTCCCAAGGTAGATGATGCCGATATTCGCCAGATTGGTAAGGATAAAGAATACAGTGAAATCGTCGGGGGGCGCCGCTATCGCGTAATTGAGCGCACTTTCGCGATTATTCCACAAAAAAGTGGTCACTTTACCATTACCGGCCCGCTATTCGATGGTGAAGTGGTAGATAATAATAACAGCCAGTCCTTTGGCTTTTTTAAGCGTACAAAAAGTGTGAATCGTGTCGGTCCATCGATTGATATAGACGTATTACCGGTACCGGATAATTATACGGAACACTGGTTGCCCAGTGATTTTGTGCAACTCACCGAAGAATGGACGCCAAAGACCGGTGAATTTAAAGTGGGTGAGCCCATCACCCGGGTGATAAGCCTGACTGCGGTTGGCTTAGTAGAGGAACAACTACCGGCTATTAACAGCCATTATCCCGATTCAGTTAAAACTTATCCTGATCAACCTGAAACCGCGACCGTACAAAAAGACGGTAATTTAATTGCTCAGCGCACCGAATCGATTGCTATTATCCCAGGCAAAGCCGGTGATATAACAATACCGGCAGTCAGTGTGCCCTGGTTTAATGTGGTCACAGGTAAAACTGAATATGCGCATTTGTCGCAGCGAACCATTCATGTTGTTGCGGGAGCACCATCAACCAATACACCTCCTGCCCCGCTTCCCATCACTGATGCTAGTGGAAATGGCTCTGATGCGGCTGAACACTCTGCGCCTGCAAAGGTTATTGTTCAGCAAGGTTACTGGAGTATTAGTAGTACTATTTTGCTGATTTTATGGATAATTACATTGCTGCTTTGGTGGTTACAGTTACGTAAAAAATTAAATCAATCCAAACAAACTAAAGATTCTGTAAAGCCAGATGCAACAAATACTTCTGCTCTGGTGACGGCGATAAATAAAAAAGAAGTTGCAGACATACTGCCATTGCTAACAACCTGGCTCGCTGGCTATTGTGGAAAACCAAACCAATCTCTTGCGCAAAGCCAACAACAAATAAATGATACCGAGCTAAACCAGCACATTAGCGCCATGCTTGCGACGCGTTATGCCACAAAAGCCACTGATTGGAATAAACAGGCGTTGATTAACAAAATACGGGAGCTGGAAAAAAACAATCGTCAAAAAACTCAGCAAATAAGTGGACTTGCGCCATTACATCCTGAACAATAAAAAATATCAGATGCGTCTTTGGCCTGTTCCAAAGGCGCATCTCCTTTCCCATTCAATGTATAAAAAGTGAAATTTATCTGTGATTTGGCGAAATAAAAATAAATCCGACAAGGTCACATCAGACATGATGTCGAAACAAAAACGCTATGAAGCGCTGGTTCATGCCTGGCACGCAGATATTTTTCGCTACGCATACTGGTTAATTAAAGATAAAAGCATTGCTGAAGATGTTGTTCAGGAAACGTTTTTGCGTGCGTGGAAATCTCTGGATTCCCTGCAAGATGAAAAGGCAGCTAAGTCGTGGTTAATTACGATATTAAGGCGCGAAAATGCCCGGCGCTTTGAACGTAAACAGTTTGATTTAACCGATATTGACGATGTGTCTGTTGCCGATGAAATCCAGATATCCCATGAACAGGGTTTACAACATCGTGAATTACATAAGCATATTGGCGCACTGGCCACTGAATACAGAGAACCATTAATTTTGCAGGCAATATTTGGGCTAAGTGGAGAAGAGATTGCCACTCAGCTGGATTTAAATAAAAACACCGTGATGACACGTTTATTTCGTGCCCGAAATCAATTGAAAGAGGCATTGGAACATTCCAATGAAATGATAGGTAGCAAAAATGGATGATTTAGAGTTTCGCCGTACCATTTATGCCGATCCTGACAGTCAGTTACAATCGGTGAAAGATGCTGTTCAAAGTGACAAAAGTAAACAGCAATTTTGGCATGATGTTAAACAGCTGGATAAAAACATCAAACAAACTGTCAGTGATGTAGCAGTGCCAGAAGGACTGGCTCATCGTCTGATACTGAAACAGAGTCTGGCTGAGCATCGTAGCCAAAAGATAAAACAACGCTGGTATATTGCGTTAGCCGCTTCGATTGCATTTTTGGTTGGTATTAATGTCACCATTTTTAATAACCAGCCAATCGATATCTCAGAGTACGCACTGGCACATCGATATCATGAGGGAGAAGTCCCTATGCAGATGGATGAAAATGTCAATTTGCAGCAAGTAAATATAAAATTAGCAGCCATGGGTGGGCATCTAAATCAGGATATTGGTAAAGTGTATTTTGCCAACTTCTGTGACTTTGATCGTGTGCGTAGCTTGCATCTGGTGATGGATAGCGGTAACGGCAAAGTGACCGTATTTGTGGTGCCATTAAAAGAGCAGTTTAGCATGGAACCGAAATTTGCTGATCAGCGTTTTGACGGGCGTAGTTTTGATATAGGTAACGCCGCCATTATTGTAGTGGGGGAAAAAGGGCAGGAATTGAAGCTAATGGAAGATAATCTTAAAAAACAATTGGTATTTTCAGCTTAAACCTCAAGTCAGGGGAATTTATTTTTTCCCCTGATATACCATCTTAATATGTTCTATCCCACCATCATCAAATGGTTTACCTACCGGCTCGAAGCTTAGCTGCTGATAAAAATGCTGGATGCTGGTTTGTGCGCCAAGAGTAACAGCCTTTTTACCCACAGGATCAATCTGAACACATTTTCTAAGTGCCCGTTGCATCAGTTGTTCACCGAATCCTTTCCCCCGATGTTCCGGATCCAGCACCACTCGCTCAATCCTTAACTCTTCACGGGTCTCCCTAACACGTAAATAACCCACGAGCTTTTTGTTGGTCTGTAACAACAGGTGCCAGCTTTCTTCATCCAACCCATCGATGTCCGGGTAAATACTTTGTTGTTCGATAATAAAAATTTGCTGACGCAAGCGCAGTATAGACTGCAACAGATACTGATCGATTGATGAAAACTTGAACCATCTGAACTCCGCCATACAACACCTATTTAAAGAAAAAATAACGTTTACCAGCAAACACTTATCACCACTATATCAACAAATTGAGTTGGCTTATACGTTAATAATAATATCATTCTGAAAAGTCAGGTTAGACTTAACCCAGTTTTAAAAAAAGATAGATAATGCATAAACATTGAATAACAAAATTTTTGTATGCAAAGCGATACATTATTTAGTTAAATAGTGATTAACTACTGTATAGCCTTATCATTTAGTGATAACAGCCCTTATTTGGATGAAGGACTGCTATCCATCTGTTAAGAAAGGCAACTGCGTTATTAAAATTATAAAAAGGAAAAGACCTACATGTCGTTTTTTGCTGCCAGACAACCAATTTTAGATATTAATAAAGAGTTGTTTGCCTACGAGCTGCTTTTTAGGGAAAGTCTGCAAAACGTATTTCCTGCTGGTATTAACCCCGAACAAGCCACATCGCGTATGATCGAGGGGTTACAGTTTAATTTAGGCCTGGATACATTGGTTCAAAACAAGCTGGCTTTTATCAATTTTACCCATGAATCTTTGATAAATCAGTACCCACAGCTGTTACCTAATGACCAGGTGGTAGTGGAAGTACTGGAAACTGTAAAGCCAGGCAAAGCACTACTGGCCGCCATTAAAGAGCTTAAAGAGAAAGGTTATACCATTGCGCTGGATGACTATGAACATAAACCAGTGTGGCAACATTTTTATCCCTACACCGACATCATTAAGATTGACTGGCAAGCTACCAGCAGCGAACAGTTAAAGGAAATCCTGCAAGCAATTAAGCCCTGTCCCTGGATAAAACTGTTGGCAGAAAAAATAGAAACACATGAGGAATTTAATACCGCCGTCGATTTAGGTTTTGCATACTTTCAAGGCTATTTTTTTAGCAAACCGGAAGTGATGCAAAGTCATGCGATAAATCCGGGCAAGCTCGCGTTAGCAAATTTAACGATTGAGTTAACTAATGACGAGCCGGATATAGAAAGTATCAATAAAACGATTGAGTCTGATGTTAATTTATCATTTAAATTACTTCGCTATGCTCAATCGCCTCTGTTTAAACGCCGGGCTGATATTTCTACCATAAAACAAGCCCTGGTTGTTTTAGGTGTACAAGAGCTAAGACGATTTGTCTCTGTTTTATTTGCAGCACAATTTAGCGATGAAAAACCAGCCGAACTGACCAATATGTCTTTAGTGCGTGCTTGTTTTTGTGAGTCGTTAGCCCGTCTCGAAAACCAGAAACAAAATGAATCATCAGCCTTTTTAGCTGGTTTACTGTCATTGCTGGACGCTTTGCTTGATGCCGATTTAACAGAATTACTTGAAAAACTACCTTTGTCTGACGAAATGAAAAATACCCTATTGTTTCATCAGGGCGTAATGGGGCTATACCTGGAGTTACTGATAGCACTGGAACGCGCCAACTGGTCAAAAGTTGGAACGCTTGAAGAGAAACTAGGCATAGATAAAAATCTGGCGGGTAAGCTCTATCAGGAAGCGTTAATCTGGGCAGGTGAGCGGCAAGAATATGGCTAATCTGACTAATATAAAAATATGCACTTTAATATAGTTTTAAATTAAACACATCAAGTCTAAGACATGGTAAAGTTTAAGGAGTAAATGAGTTTTAATAACTTCAGAGAATAAAGGAACGCTGGAACGCCTCATGACCAAACCTGTAAATATTACTCATCTAAAGCAACTGGAAGCTGAAAGCATCCACATTTTTCGTGAAGTTGCAGCAGAATTTGATAACCCGGTAATGTTGTATTCGGTGGGTAAAGACTCATCTGTACTGTTGCACTTAGCACGTAAAGCGTTTGCTCCCGGTAAAATACCCTTTCCACTGTTGCATGTTGATACCACCTGGAAATTCCATGAAATGATTGAGTTCCGCGATAAAATGGCGGAAAAATATGGTTTTGAATTACTGGTGCACAAAAATCAGGATGGATTGGACATGAATATCAATCCGTTTGTGCATGGCAGTGCGAAACACACTGACATTATGAAAACGCAGTCACTCAAACAAGCATTAGACAAATATAAATTTGATGCTGCTTTTGGTGGCGCCCGCCGTGACGAAGAAAAATCGCGAGCCAAAGAGCGGGTTTATTCATTTCGTGATGAAAACCACCGCTGGGATCCCAAAAACCAACGCCCCGAACTTTGGAACATCTACAATTCCAAAATTAACAAAGGTGAAAGCATCCGTGTATTCCCGATGTCTAACTGGACTGAACTCGACATCTGGCAATATATCTACCTAGAAAATATCGATATTCCTTCCTTGTATCTGGCGAAACCACGCCCGGTTGTTGAACGTGACGGGGTGTTGATTATGGTAGATGACGACAGAATGCCATTGAAAGACGGTGAAACACCGCAAATGAAATCTGTGCGCTTCCGTACTTTGGGCTGCTATCCACTAACGGGAGCCGTCGAATCGACAGCGGACACCCTGCCAGATGTTATTCAGGAAATGCTGTTAACCAAAACCTCTGAGCGCCAGGGCCGTGTTATCGATCATGACGAAGCGGGTTCAATGGAAAAGAAAAAAATGGAAGGTTATTTCTAATGGCTGACAATATTGTGTGGCATCAGTACAAAGTCGATAAAAAAAACAGAGCAGAAGTTAACCAACAAAAACCATGTGTGCTTTGGTTCACTGGATTAAGTGGTTCTGGCAAATCGACCATCGCCAACATAGTTGAACAAAAACTGGTTAAGCGTCAGAAACACACTTATTTGTTAGATGGCGACAATATCCGTCACGGATTATGTGGTGATTTGACTTTTTCCGACAAAGACAGAGTGGAGAATATCCGTCGTATCGGGGAAGTCGCGAAATTATTTGTTGATGCAGGTGTGATTGTACTAACTGCCTTTATTTCCCCTTTTCGTACAGACAGAGACAGTGCACGCAACATTTTAGATGCAGGGGAATTTATCGAGGTTTTTGTTGATACGCCAATTTCTGAGTGCGAAAAACGCGACCCGAAAGGCTTATATGTCAAAGCCAGAAATGGCGACATTAAAGACTTCACCGGTATTTCTTCACCTTATGAAGCGCCACAGTCTGCAGAAATCCATTTGGCTTTTGATGGCGGTGACGCCGAATCGTTGGCTGACAAGGTCATTCAACACTTAGAACAAAACGGATATCTATAATGGCAGCGTTTAACAACCATGATGCAATTATTGAGATAGCGCATCAGGCAGGTGCTGCCATTATGGAGATTTATCAGCGCGATTTTGATGTTGAAACCAAAGCAGATAGTAGTCCATTAACGGAAGCCGATTTAGCGGCACATAATATTATCGTAACGGGGCTGGCCAGGATTTCTGATTTACCTGTGCTTTCTGAAGAATCCGCCAGTATTGACTGGCAAACTCGCCAACAATGGCAGGAATACTGGCTGGTCGATCCCTTAGATGGCACCAAAGAATTCATCAAAAAAAATGGTGAATTCACCGTGAACATTGCACTTATTCGCAATCAAAAGCCGGTTTTTGGCGTTGTTTATGCGCCAGCTTTAGACACTACCTATGTCGGTGATGTACAAACAGGCGCAATAAAAATATCAGAAACTGAGAAACAAAATATAACAGTCAAAGCTCATCAAAGTGGCGACATTTGGCAAGTTGTAGGCAGTCGTTCCCATCAAAGTCAGGAAATACAACAATATCTGGCAAAGCTGGAGGGTGAAACCGAATTTGTTGCCATGGGAAGCTCTCTCAAACTGTGTTTGGTGGCAGAAGGCAAGGCACATATCTATCCACGCCTTGGTCCAACATCAGAATGGGACACAGCAGCGGCACAGGCAGTGGTCGAAGCTGCCGGCGGGTCTGTAAATCAATATCCGGACAATACGCCCCTACTCTACAACACCAAAGAAACCTTATTAAACCCCTATTTTGTGGTGAGCAGTAACTAATGAACAATCAAAATCAACTTCTTCAATCCGATATTCTGAGCTATTTGGAACAACACGAACAAAAAGATCTGCTGCGTTTTATTACCTGCGGTAGTGTGGATGACGGTAAAAGTACCTTAATTGGTCGTTTACTTCACGATTCAAAGATGATCTTCGAAGACCAATTAGCCGCAATCACTAAAGACAGTAAAAAAGTCGGCACAACAGGTGACAAAGTCGACTTAGCTTTATTAGTTGATGGCCTGCAATCTGAGCGTGAGCAAGGCATTACCATTGACGTTGCCTATCGTTATTTTTCAACGGATAAACGTAAGTTTATCGTGGCGGATACCCCGGGACATGAGCAATACACCCGTAATATGGTAACCGGCGCATCAACCTGTGATTTGGCGGTTATCTTAATTGACGCACGCAGTGGTGTGAAAACCCAGACTAAACGCCACTCTTTTCTGGTGTCGTTATTGGGGATAAAACACGTGGTAGTAGCCATTAATAAAATGGATCTTATCGACTATGACCATGATGCCTATGAAAAAATAAAATCTGACTATATGCGTTTCGCCGATCAGTTAGATTTTAAAGATATTCACTTTGTGCCTATGTCCGCTCTCGAAGGCGACAACGTGGTGAATCACAGTGATAAAACCCCCTGGTATCAGGGCAAACCGTTAATGCAACTACTGGAAAGTGTTGAAATTAATAAAGATATCAATACTAAGGATTTTCGTTTCCCGGTTCAGTACGTTAATCGTCCGAACTTAGATTATCGTGGCTTTGCTGGTACGGTGGTATCAGGTACTATCAATCAGGGTGACGAAATTATCGCATTACCATCGGGGAAAAGCTCACGCATTAAATCGATTGATACCTTTGACGGCCCACTGGAACAAGCAACACCTCCATTTGCCGTAACCTTAACATTGGAAGATGAAATTGATATTTCCCGTGGTGACATGATTGTTAAACCAGACAATCAGCCACTGCTGGCCAACCAGTTTAAAACTCATTTAGTGTGGATGGCTGAAGCCAATTTAACCCCAAATAAACAATACGAGTTTAAATTTGCCACTAAATCTCTAACCGGCTCTGTCAGCGATATTAATTATCAAATTGATGTTAATACGCTTGAACATAAAGCTGCCACCCACTTACAGCTAAATGAAATCGCCGTATGTGATATTAAACTCAATCAGGCCGTTGCATGTGATCCATACAAACAGAATCGCCATACAGGCGCATTTATTGTTATTGATCGCTTAACCAATGGTACGGTCGGCGCAGGTATGATCATGAGTGCTGGAGAAAACAAAACTACCGATACTCAATTCAGTGAATTTGAACTGGAATTTAATCAGCTTGTGAGGAAACACTTCCCGCATTGGCAGGCTCTCGACATCAGTAAGCTGTAGCAGAGTATACCACCATGACGTTATCTCAGTTGTGGGTAATCGGCCTGTTTTTAGTAACGCTATCGGCGCTTATCTTTAGCAATAAGCGCCCTTCTGCTATTTTCTCCGGACTGTTAATCCTGTTACTCGTGACTAACACTCTTAGTTTTGCCGACGTTAGCCATCATTTAACCAACAATGGATTGATTACCCTCGTTTTATTATTGATGGTGAGCGCCGCCGTGGATAAAACGTCGGTGATCAAACGCTTGGCAAGACGCCTCGTTGTAAAAGGATATAAAACCAGTTTCTGGCGACTATTTAGCCTGACATACAGTGCCTCCGCATTACTAAACAATACTGCTGTTGTAGCGACACTGATTGGTCCGGTAAAACAAAATCAGCATCATGCACCATCACGTTTGCTTATCCCTTTATCTTATGCCGCAATATTCGGCGGTACCCTTACGCTGATTGGCACCTCAACTAATTTAATTGTTGATAGTTTTTTAATTGAACATGGTCATACAGGATTTAACTTTTGGGACTTCACCTTATTTGGTCTGATTGCGGGATTAGCCAGTGCAGTAATTTTATTCATATTTAGCTCGCGTTTACCCGATTTACAAACAACTGAAAAAACCTACAAAGACTATTTCATTGAAACTAAAGTAGAGGCTGATTCTGAACTCATAGGTAAATCAGTCGAGCAAAACCATTTACGTAATTTACCAGAGCTATTTTTAGCAGAGATCATTCGTAAAGGTCGCCTAATCACCCCAGTATCTCCTGATTTAGTGATAGAACAAGGCGATTGCCTAATCTTTACCGGCAATATGCAAAAAGTGGATAGCCTGCAACACATTGATGGACTAAAACTGTTTGCCGAGCACAGCGGATTGCTCAACCAAAACTTAACCGAAGTGGTTATTTCCAATCGTTCTCGTGTTATTGGGAAAACACTTAAAGAAGTTGGTTTTCGGGCACTTTTTGATGCCGCCGTTGTCGCAGTGCGCCGCGATGGTGAGGCTGTCTCAGGAAAATTAGGAGAGATAAAATTACGTGCCGGGGATTTTTTAGTTCTTGCTACCGGACCTGATTTTGAAAGTCGTCACAATATCAGTAAAAACTTTTTTATTGTCAGCGAACATAATTACCAGCAAAAACTGTCATTAACGCAAGAATATCTCACCTTAGGTGGATTTATGCTGGCTGTCACTATCGCTGCATTCAGCTCTGTTAATTTAGCGGTATCTCTGGTGGTATTAATGGGATTACTTACCTTTGCAGGTATCTGCAACGGAAATGAGTTAAAACGTGCATTACCGATTAACTTAATTGTCGTCATAGTGGGTGCATTAAGTTTAGCAACAGCCCTGGAACAAAGTGGCGTCATAAACTTAATCACAGATGCTGTCTATCCATCACTTAGTCAACTATCACCATTCTGGGTACTGGTCATTGTTTATCTCTTCACTTTATTGCTGACAGAAATGGTGACCAATAATGCGGCAGCAGCACTGGCATTTCCATTTGCCTGGGGAATTTGCCAGAGTTTTAATTTACCTGTACTACCCTTTGCGCTGGCTGTGGCATTTGCAGCGAGTGCCAGTTTTATCTCACCTTTCGGCTATCAAACTAACCTGCTTGTATTCAGTGCAACTAACTATAAGTTCAAACACTTCTTACAAATTGGTATTCCGGTATCAATCTGTTATTCAGTGGTGATTTTGTTATTGCTTAAATGGCAGTTCAATCTCGCATGATGTTTATTTTCTGAATAAGAAACCTGTAAAAAAGGCCACTTGCGTGGCCTTTTTAAATTCAATAAATTTTTATATCTTTTTCCAGCTAGTGCCGCCTGGGCCATCCTCCAGAACAACGCCTAACGCTGCAATTTTGTCACGTGCGGCGTCTGCCTCAGGCCAGTTTTTATCTGCACGTGCCTGGTTACGTTTTGCGATAAGCGCTTCAACCTGACTGACAAAGTCATCGTCATGCTGTCCTTTAAAAAACGCATCAGGCTCTTGTTGCAACAAACCCATCACACCGCCTAAATAGCGCAATATTCCCGCTAACTCCTGTGCCTTTGACATATTTTCGACACGGGCAATGTTAATTTCGCGCGCCAAATCAAATAATACTGACATCGCTTCCGGACTGTTAAAATCATCATCCATTGCCTGATTAAAGCGGGTTTGGTAATCGCTTTCTGTTGGCTCAGAAATCGCAACCGCATCAATACCACGCAATGCCGTATACAATCGCTCCAAGCTCGACTGCGCTTGTTTCAGGTTATCCTCACTGTAATTTAACTGACTGCGATAATGTGCAGACATCAGGAAATAACGCACCGTTTCAGCATCATGCTGTTTTAGTACATCCCGCAGGGTAAAAAAGTTGCCTAATGACTTAGACATTTTTTCTTCGTTAACCTGCACCATGCCTGTATGCACCCAGTAATTAACATAAGGTGTATCGTATGCGCAGCACGACTGAGCCACTTCATTTTCATGGTGCGGGAAAATTAAATCAGACCCACCGCCATGGATATCAAAATGTGCACCTAAATGTTTGTGGTTCATTGCCGAACACTCGATGTGCCAGCCCGGACGACCTTTACCCCATGGCGAATCCCAACTTGGTTCGCCTGGTTTGGCTGATTTCCACAACACAAAATCGAGAGACGATTTTTTATCTTCGCTCACTTCAACGCGTGCGCCACTTTGCAACTGCTCGAGATCCTGACGTCCCAGACAACCGTATTTAGGGTCACTACTCACGTCAAACAGCACATCACCACTTGCCGCAACATAGGCATGATTTTTAGCAATCAGACGTTCAATGATATCGATAATTTCAGCCATATGCGTGGTCACGCGAGGTTCAATATCTGCAGGCAATAAACCAATAGCATCAAAGTCTTCATGCATCATCGCAATCGTACGTTCTGTCAGTTGCTCAACGGTTTCACCGTTATCATTGGCGCGATTAATGATTTTATCGTCGACATCTGTGATGTTACGCACGTATTTAACGTCGTACCCAGCATGGCGCAGGTAACGCACCATCAGGTCAAAACTTAAATAAGTACGGGCATGCCCCATATGACACAAGTCATACACTGTAATACCACACACGTACATGCCCACTTTGCCAGCCGCGAGCGGCTTAAATACTTCTTTTTGGCGGGACATCGTATTGTAAATGTGCAGCATTGGTGTTTTTCCTTGAGTATATTAGGGTTTACAATAAATTGGTTGTCGATTCTACCACCCTACCGACACGCCCGCACCTGTCAATCACACTTCAAAATACTGATCAGTCACATAAATTGCGGTACAATCTGCACTTTGCACTTAGCGGATTTAAAGATGGTTAAACTACATACAAATTACGGTGTTATCACCTTATCTATGCTAACGGATAAAGCCCCTAAAACAGTGGAAAACTTTTTAGGTTATGCCAAAGAAGGCTTTTACGACAACACGATATTTCACCGTGTTATCAATGGTTTTATGATCCAGGGCGGTGGTTTTGAGCCTGGAATGGAGCAAAAGCCAACAAAAGATCCAGTAGAAAACGAAGCGGACAATGGTGTTGCTAATAACCGTGGTACCGTTGCTATGGCGCGTACTAATGATCCACATTCAGCCACTTGTCAGTTTTTTATCAACTTAACCGACAACAGCTTCCTTAACTTCCGTGGTCAAACACCAGATGGTTGGGGTTACTGCGTGTTTGCAGAAGTTACCGACGGCATGGATGTGGTTGATAAAATCAAAGCAGTATCAACAGGCAGCCATGGTTTCCATCAGGATGTACCAGTTGAAGATGTGGTAATTCAAAAAGTAGAACTGGAAGACTAACTCACATTGAAAACCCTGTTTATTGCCGATTTGCATTTAACAGAATCACGCCCGGATATAACCCGGGCGTTTTTGGATTTTGTTCAAACCCAAGCCATACAATGTGATGCACTTTATGTATTAGGTGATTTGTTTGAAGTGTGGATTGGCGATGATGATAACAGTCCACTTAATCAACAAGTAAAATCAGCCTTTAAACAATTGCATCAGCAGAATATTCCTGTCTATTTTATCCACGGTAACCGTGACTTTTTAGTTGGCAAACGTTTCGCGCGCGAAACGGGAGTGACGTTACTACCAGAGCAACAAGTTATTGATTTATATGGTACTCCTGTTTTGATTATGCACGGAGATAGCTTGTGTACCCTGGATACCGACTACCAGGCATTTCGCCAACGTTCACGCAGTTGGTGGTGGAAAACAGCAATATTATCTCTTCCACTATTTATTCGCAGAAAAATTGGCGATAACGCCAGACAAAAAAGCCAGCAGGCTAACCAATATAAATCCAGTGATATTATGGATGTCACTCCATCCGAAGTTACTCAGCAAATGAAGCAAGCTGGGGTGAACACTCTCATCCATGGTCATACTCATCGTCCCAATGTTCATCAATTTAGCTTAAATGATCAATCGGCCAGGCGCATAGTGCTGGGAGACTGGTTTGAACAAAATAGCGTACTGGAAGTTACCCCAACCAGTATGCAACTACATTCATCTCCCTTGCCTAAAGCAAACTAAAATCACTAACCTCCCCAAAAAAACCACTGAACAATAGTGGTCATATTTTCATCATAGAAGTTTCATATTTGTGTCAAGTAAACGTCACTTGTGCTTTGTTAGGCTACGGCGCGTATTGATCAGGGTAATGCACTCCGACTCTTTCAGAGCAATCTGAAAAGCTTAAACCCCGTCAATCTCATACTAAAACTAGAGCCTGTTGCTCTGACTATAATGATGCTAATCACAAGGACTATAACAATGATGATTGAGTCTAAACTGGCTAAATCTATTCGCGCGCTTTTGATCACTATGCCTGTAGTATTACTTGCTGCATGTGGCGACGGCGATGATGGCAAAGATGGTGTAAACGGTACTAATGGTACTGATGGCGCATCAGCTTTAACTAAAGTTGTTACTCAGGAAGCAAGTGAAGCCTGCCCATACGGCTCCACATTAGTACAGGCAGGTGTTGATGCTAACGCCAATGGTGAACTGGACGCTGCAGAAGTACAAAGTGAATCAAGCGTTTGTTCAGCTCCTAGTGCCAATGCTCAAATGATTTCCTCTACCGCTCAAATTAAATTCGAAGAAGTTGCCGCACCTCTTTCAAACTATGACAAACGCCAGATTATGGTAGGTCAGGCTAAAGTAGTTGATGGTGAACAGGAAAAAGCCTTAGATGTGGGTTACCACATTCTGGCTCGTTCTGGAGACCGTTTTGGCGACGTAGTATTTGGTCAGCTAGTCGATAAAGATGGTCAGCCAATGTATGGCGAAGATGGTGCGCGTAAAGTATCTGATGCTAACGAGCATACCTCGTTATTACCTATTGACGATAAGCTGTTCTCTGTATCTCAAATGGAATCACGCCCCGGCGCTATGTTCCTGATGGAATTAAATCAGGATCAGACTACGGGTGAATTAAGCGTTAAAAACATGAGTCAAATTGACCAGTCAGGTGTTGACGGTGGTTGGGTACACTGTGCCGCATCTGTCACTCCATGGACCACTCATTTAGCCTCTGAAGAATATGAGCCAGACGCATCAAACCCAGCTAGCGCGTCAAGTATGAACGAATACATGGGCCTGGTAGGTGATACTAATCCATATTTCTACGGCTGGAATATAGAAATAGAAGTGAGCGAAGATGCCACAACCGACCTGAACAAGCATTATGCAATGGGTCGCCTGGCCTTCGAATTATCTTACGTTATGCCTGATTCAAAAACGGTTTACATGTCAGATGATGGTACCAACGTCGGTTTCTTCATGTTCGTTGCTGATACTGCCGGTGATCTAAGTGCTGGTACATTGTATTCAGCCAAGTGGAACCAAACGTCAGCCGAAAATGGCGGTGCGGCTGACCTGACCTGGGTAAACCTTGGGCATGCAACTGATTCTGAAATCAGCGATTATGTACATGGTTCATCAACACAAGCAGCCTTAGGTTTCGCTGATATTTTCGATGTGGATACCGAAAACTGTACCACTATCAGTGCTAACGGTAAGACTGAGTGTTTAGAGCTTCGTTCCGGTATGGAAAAAGCAGCATCCCGCATGGAAACCCGTCGTTATGCCGCATTAACGGGCGCAACCACTGAATTCCGTAAGGAAGAAGGTATTACCTTTGCACCAGACCGTAACAAGGTTTACGTGGCTATGTCAGAAGTTGCAAAAGGCATGACTGATGGTGCTGGCGATATCCAGCTAACCGAAAACAAATGTGGTACGGTTTACGAACTAAACGTAGCCACAGATGCAGTGAACGATACTGCCGGTAACGCGATTAACTCAAGCTCTGTTGTTAAAGATATGACGGCATTGGTTGCGGGCCGCCCAGTATCAGGCGAGGACCCACAAGTCGCAGGCTTTGAAGGCAACAACTCTTGTCATATCAATGGTATCGCTAATCCTGATAACGTGACCTACATGGCAGGTCACAATCAGTTAATTATCGGTGAAGATACCGGCAGTGGCCACCAAAACGATGCGATCTGGACCTATGATTTAGACGCAGGCAGCCTGACTCGTATCCAGACCACACCTTACGGTTCAGAAACCACATCACCTTACTGGTATCCAAACATCAATGGTTGGGCATACCTGATGAGCGTGGTTCAACACCCTTATGGTGAATCTGATGGTGATAAAGACACAGGTACCGGTGAAGGTCGTGCTTACACTGGTTACGTGGGTCCATTCCCAGCCAAAGCTGAATAATCTCTATTCAGTGAAAAACAATAATTAAAAATTCAGGGGGCTATTGCCCCCTTTTGTTCTATCTGGAGATTGCCATGTTTTTTAATTTCCCATCAGTCGTCATGCGTTATTTTGGCATAACAACCTTGCTATGGGTGTTACCTGTTTCTGCGAAAACAATGGATGTGATTTATAACGATGTTCTAAGCCATCCAAGTCCTTATATTCCTGCACAGTGTTATACCAAACCTGAAGTATCAGAAAATCATACAGTTAACCCATGTTATGCCTGTCATACCATGAGCAAACGGCCCAATATGCTGAATGATATTGATGTGCAGCTGAATTACGTTTTTCCGACCAGTGTATTAAAAAACCCATGGAAAAATCTGTTTAAAGACCGCAGCAAGCTAATTGCAGATATTTCAGATGAGCAGATATTAACCTACGTCAGGCAGGACAATTATTTTGATGAACAAGGCAATATTCGCCTGAAAAAACGCTTAAAAGACGACATCAGGTATTTTGATGCGAACAACAATAACAGCTGGGACGGCTATGTGCCCGACAGTTATTTTAACTTTGATAACCAGGGCTTTGACCGTACACCCAATGGCGATTACACAGGATGGCGCAGTTACGCCTATTATCCCCTTCCCGGCAGTTTTATGCCCACCAACGGTTCCACTGATGATGTCAGCATCCGTTTAGCGCCAGCGTTTCAACAAAATGAACAGGGACAGTTTGATCTAAGCATCTATAAAATAAACATGGCAATTGTAGAAGCTATGATCATGGAACAGGATGTGGCAATTGATCCGATTGATGAAAACATCTTAGGTGTGGATCTGGACAAAAACGGCGTGCTTGGCACAGCAAAACAGGTTAAATATGACTGGGCGCCGCTGGAAAAACGTTTTATGTCTTACGTGGGTAAAGCCAAAGTCGAACAACAGCATGGCAACGTACACATGGCGGCAAAACTTTTCCCGGAGGGTACAGAATTTTTGCATTCCGTGCGTTATCTGGACATTGATAATAATGGTCAGGTAAAAATGGCGCCACGCATGAAAGAGCTGCGTTATGCCAAAAAACACAGCTGGATGACCTATTACCAATGGGAGGTTATCGTCAATGCTGAAATTAAAGAACGTCATGATTTCCCGGACCGCACTAAGACTGTTTTAGGCAACGCGGAAGAAGGTGTGAATGTCGCTCAGGGCTGGAATTACCAGGGCTTTATTGAAGACTATCAGGGTGAGCTTCGTCCTCAAACCTATGAAGAACAAATTACTTGTACCGGCTGTCACGGTGGTACCGGCGTGATGATAGACAGCAATATTTCATTTTATCGCAAACTTCCCCATTCAAGTTTCCAGCGTGGATGGTATCACTGGCAACAAAAACCCATGCAGGGTGTTCCTGAGCCTAAACGTGAAAGTGACGGCGAATATGAATATAGCTATTACCTAAAACATAACCCTACAGGTGACGAATTTCGAGCCAACGATGAGGTTAAAGCGAAGTTCTTTAATGAAAACGGACAACCCAGAGAAGAGATGTTCAATAAACTACATCAGGATATAGCGGTTCTTATGTTACCTACTAAACAACGTGCGCTTGATCTAAACAAAGTGTACAAAACCATTGTTGAAGAACAGAGCTTTAAACTAGGCAAAGCGCCACTACTCAGCCCGGCCGACCAGGTTGTATTTAAAGAAGTAACCTTAAATCAGGAAACCGGTATTAAAGAACCGCTAAGCGCATTTTAACTCAATACTGTAAGCGATTAATCAGCAGCCTTTTCTTGAAAATGGATTAGGCTGCGATTGCATCAACTGGCACGCCACTATGAAATTTAAAGTCGTTATCACTTGATAAAATCAAATCAGCTTCGACCTGACCAAAATACTCGACACGTTCACTAATATCCTCACCAGCAATTTCCTGCGCGAGCGATAAATAGTCCTGATAATGACGCGCTTCTGAACGTAACAAGGAAATATAAAATTCACCCAGGCGCTTATCTAAAAACGGAGCTAATTTGGCAAAACGTTCACAGGAGCGTGCTTCAATATAAGCTCCACAAATTAACTTATCGACTAACGCCTGAGGTTCGTGGGTTTTAACATGGGTCAATAACCCTTTGGCATAGCGACTGGAGCTTATGGTGTCGTACGGCACATCAAACAATTGCATCATTTCCAGTACCTGATAAAAATGATGTAACTCTTCTTTGATCAGTAACACCATTTTATCAATCAGATCCTGACTGTAAAGATTGCCCGATTTTGGCATCATTGAACGGCTTAACTTCTCATGTTTATTTAAGGCTCGCCAGTCACCTTGTTTACGATAAGTAAAATCCTCAAACGGTTTAAGCCATTGCAACAAGGCGTCGCCGCTGTCTTTATCCACTGCATATTTGCGGATCAAAAACATGGCGGATTGCGCTGCCTTTAACTCACAAACCAAGTGATCTAATAACAAAACTGGTAGGTTTTGAGGTTTTATGGCTTCATCCAACCACCCTTGGGGGGTTTCACATTGTAAAAACTGGTTAATGGGAGCGAGTAAGTCCTGATAAGCGCTAAGCATGTTAATTCCTGCGAAGTGGTTGTCGAGCTGGAATGGCGCTAAGTAGTGAAACGTCAAAGTGCGCCAGGTTCGGTGCAGATATTACCATAAAACCTGATAAACCCAGTTTATTACGACCTAATTCAGTCAATATCAAATAAATATTTTTTACTAAATCTCAGGTGATATTTAACAAGCTCTTCTACACTTATTTTAAACCTAAGTTGTACAGCTGAATGCCTGATAAATGCTAACTCAGTCAGTACCTTATTAAGTTTGTTGATTATTTAACCAAAAAGTTGTTGACGATTTAACCAAGCTAAAACAAACTGGTGTTAAATAAATGTAAAAAACTATAAAACGGCACAACAGCAGCGAGGTAATCCAAATGATTTTAAATCACATTTTTGGACTCTACACCCATCCTAAAGAAGAATGGCAAACGATAGACAGACGTCATGAAAGTCTGTTGTACAGTTTGTCTCATATTATGATCATTGCTCTTATACCCAGTCTCACCAGTTATTATTCTGCGGTTCATATTGGCTGGAGCATAGGCGTGGGCGATCCAATTGTATTAACCGAGCGCAGTGCAATGATTGTCAGCACAGCGATGTACTTCGGATTAATTGGTGGGGCGCTCGCACTGGCTTATTTAATCCACTGGATGGCAAGAACATTTGGTTCTTCGCCTACCTATACCCAATCACTGGAATTAGCAGCCTATACCGCTACACCATTATTTATGGTTGGTTTTGCATCTTTCTACCCTGTCTTGTGGTTTGTGATGCTGGTAGGACTGGTTGGTCTGACTTACTCGGTGTATCTGCTATATTCAGGCGTTCCCATTATGATGCATATTCCCGAAGAGCGCGGCTTTATCTACTCCAGTTCAGTGGTGACTTGCGGTTTGGTGCTGCTGGTAGTGATGATGGCCTCCAGCGTTATTCTTTGGAGTATGGGCATGGGGCCTGTACTGGCTTAAATTTTCTTAAAAATAAAAAGGCAGCCTGGCTGCCTTTTTTAATGTTTAAAATTGTTTGAACTCAATATTTAGCTATCGCTATCGATATTATGTAATTCAAGATTTGAGATATTAGCACTTTCAGATTTTTGCTTTGACATATCCGAACGTAACAAATCTAATTGCTCCAGATAACCCTGATTCACATCACCCGTAATATATTTGCCATCAAATACTGAAGTATCAAATTGTTTGATTTCAGGATTTTCTTCCCTTACTGCTTCCACTAAATCTGCTAAGTCCTGAAAAATTAGGCCATCAGCTTTAATAAATTCACAAATTTCATCCACTTCACGTCCGTGAGAAATCAACTCATTGGCACTTGGCATATCAATACCATACACATTAGGGAAACGGATTTCCGGCGCTGCTGAGGCAAAATAGACTTTTTTAGCGCCCGATTCACGTGCCATATCAATGATTTGCTCTGACGTTGTACCACGAACAATCGAGTCGTCCACTAACAGTACATTTTTACCTTTAAATTCTGACGGGATCGCGTTTAACTTGCGGCGCACCGACTGCTTACGCATGGTCTGCCCCGGCATAATAAAAGTTCGGCCGATATAGCGGTTTTTAACAAATCCCTGACGGTAAGGAATATTTAACTCCTGAGCTATTTGCAAGGCCACATCACAGGAGGTTTCCGGGATTGGCACCACCACATCGATATCCATATCCTGCCATTCACGGGCAATTTTTTGTCCTAACTTACGTCCCATGTTCACACGGGTTGCATAAACCGACATATTATCGATAAAGGAATCAGGGCGGGCAAAATAAACAAACTCAAAAATACAGGGTGAATTAAGTGGATTATCCGCACATTGCTGCGAGAAAAGTTGCCCATCTTCTGTGACAAAAATGGCTTCGCCTGGCGCCAAATCACGGATGAATTTAAAACCTACTGCATCAAGCGCGACACTTTCCGAGGCAACCATATACTCGTCACCTTCAGGCGTAGTGCGCTTGCCTAATGATAATGGACGAATACCAAAGGGGTCGCGAAATGCCACCATGCCCACACCGATAATGGCGGCAACACAGGCATAAGCACCACGTATTTTACGATGAACATTGATAACAGCAGCGAAAACATCTTCCGGGCGCAAATGCATATTGGGACATTGTTGCAATTCATGGGCGAAGATGTTGAGTAAAATTTCGGAATCTGACGTGGTATTAATGTGACGACGCGCCACTTTAAATACTTCATCCTGTAATTCGTGGGCGTTGGTTAAATTCCCGTTATGCGCAAAAGCAATTCCAAATGGCGAGTTTACATAAAACGGCTGAGCTTCAGCTGAACTAGAGGTGCCCGCTGTAGGATAACGCACATGACCAATACCAAACTGACCACTTAAACGTTGCATATGGCGAGTATGAAACACATCCCGTACTAAACCATTTGCTTTACGCAGGTGAAACATGCCTCTATCTATAGTCACAATGCCGGCGGCATCCTGGCCACGATGCTGCAACACAATAAGGCCATCATAAAGGGCCTGCACAACCGGCGTCTTACCGACAATACCAACAATACCACACATGTCTGTTACCTATTTAATCAGATCGTATTTAGAAAACTGGAGTTACTTTTAAGGTAAGTAAAGAACCATTCAACCACGACTTTGAATTCGGGAATAAGCACCGAAGACTGCCACCAATCCGCATTCGATGCTGGCGTGAATACATCCATAAAAAATAACATTGCGCTGACTATTAACGCGCCACGCAACAGACCAAAAACCGCCCCTAAAGAACGATCTGTTCCGGTTAATCCGGTATGTTGCACCAACTGTGCAATCATATAATTAAGAAGCCCCCCCAGAATAAGGGTGACCACAAAAAGAATAGCGATAGCAATGCCATTTCGGATCATGGCATCATCAAAATTTGTCAGGTAAACCGCCAGATCAGCGTAAAACTGGCTGGCAATAAAAAAGGCACCGATCCACACAGCTAAAGAGATCGCCTCTTTGACGAAGCCGCGCACCAGACTTATTAAGGTAGAAAGTAAAATGACGCCTAAAATGGCGAAATCAATCCAGTTCATAACCACACGTTGCTGTGAAAATGCGCGCGAATTCTAACAAAAGGGCTGGATGAGCGCCACATTAAAGTTAAGACAAATCAATTCACTTAACTTCACAACGCTCATAATTTTCAGGCTATTTGACCTCGAATTCCGTCACACGCCCCTTTAAACCAGTGACTTCTTTAAGGTGAGGGATCGAATTTTCCAGCTTGCTTTTATCAACATCCGGACCAACAAACACTTTAGTTAACTCCCCTGCGCTGGTTTGAATTTTTAAACTAAAAGCGCGATAACCGGCGGTTTGCAATTTAACCAACAGCTCCTTTACGTTGCGGCTGTGGCGAAACACCCCGAGTTGCACTACCCAGCCAGCATTTTCAGGCTCAGTGGCAATTTGCTTTTCCAGCGCTTGTAATTCGGCGTGATCATTTGCTTGTTCTGTGGGTGATTCACTAACAGTTTCTTCAACTGTGTCTTGAGTATCGCCATCCTGTGGATCATCAAGCACAGGATCATTCACCACTTCCACCTGACGCGTGACATTCTGAGCCACCTGCTGGTGTGGAAATGCAACGGTATTGTTGACGGGTTTTGACACCGGGCGTTGAGGAATAGGCACGAAATTATCTTTATGTGAGACTTTTTCACCATCAAGAATGTCCGGCAAAAAAATTACCGCTAAAGAAACCACCACTATGGTGCCGACCAGTCTGTTTTGAAATGCCGAGGCCAAACCTACGCTCCTTGATTAGAATTTAACTGCATGACTTCTGAGACCGTATGAAACGATCCAAACACCACAATTAGATCCTCTTTTTTAGCATTTTCAAGCGCTTGTTGAAAAGCTTGTTTTACTGTCGGAAATGATAACACCGATTTTTGCTGATGCAGCACTTTATTAAGCGCTTCCGCTTTCCCCCCTCTTGGCCCATCTAAACTCGCGGTGTACCAGTTGGCATTTAATGGTAAAAACGTGCTCAGACTATTAAGGCTGTCTTTGTCATTTAACATGGCCACCACTAAATGCAAATGCGCAAATTCGATGCCAAGGATTTTGTTAGCTAAATAACCACAAGACTGCGGATTATGCGCCACATCAAGCATAACCACTGGGTTACGTTGCATAATCTGACAACGCCCCGCTAACGTGACATTTTCAACCAGTGTATAAAGCTGCTGGGCATTTAAAGGCAAGTCTAACCACTCAATAACGGCCAATCCATTTGCCACATTGTCAGCCGGAATATTGGCGTTAGGTAAGTCAATTTGTTCCTGTTTGCCTTGCCAGACCAATCCAGTGTTTTTCACCACAAGTGAAAAGTCTTTTCCTTTGAATAAAGCATGGACTTTGCGCTCATTAATGGCATCAAGCAAAGACTGAGGCGGGTCTGTTTCACCTATTATCGCGGGTTTGTCTGCCCGTAAAATACCGGCTTTTTCGAAGGCAATTTTTTCGCGGGTATCGCCTAACCAATCCTGATGATCGAGGTCGATAGTGGTAATCACCGATAAATCCGGTTCTACGATGTTAACCGCATCAAGGCGGCCGCCTAATCCTACTTCGAGTAATACAACATTTACCTGCTCTGCTTCAATCAACACCAATGCCGCCAAGGTTGCAAACTCAAAAAAGGTAAGAGCAATATCTCCCCTCACCTGTTCAATTTTGCAAAACGCGTCAATATGTTTTCGCTCATCCAACATTTTGCCGTTAATCCGCACACGCTCACGGTAATCAACTAAATGAGGTGAACTGTACACGGCAACGCTTTGCCCTGCGGCTAAACAAGCCTGCTCGACGATTGCACAGGTTGTGCCTTTACCATTAGTGCCACCAACCAAAACAACTTTACTGTTAGCAAAATCAGGTGAAATACGCTGATAAACTTTACGAACGCGATCTAAACCTAACTCAATATTTTTGGGATGAAGTTTTTCAAGGTAATCTAACCAAGCCGGCAAGGTAGCCGGCATGGTCGAAGCAGAATTGTGCATTATTGAATGTGCTGATGATGTAACTTGCTAAGAATGCTGTGTACTTTATCACGCATTTGACGACGATCGACAATCATATCGATAGCGCCTTTTTCTAATAAAAACTCACTGCGCTGAAAACCTTCCGGTAATACTTCACGCACCGTTTGTTCAATAACACGAGGACCGGCAAAACCGATTAAGGCTTTAGGTTCAGCAATATTCACATCCCCCAACATCGCTAAACTAGCAGACACGCCGCCCATGGTTGGATCAGTCAGAACACTAATAAAAGGTAAACCTTTCTCACTCATTTTAGCCAATGCCGCACTGGTTTTTGCCATTTGCATTAATGAAAGCAAAGCTTCCTGCATACGCGCGCCACCACTGGTGGAAAAACACACAAACGGCATATTATGTTCAAGACTGGCCTCAACGGCTTTTACAAATCGAGCACCAACCACAGAGGCCATCGAGCCCCCCATAAAGGTAAACTCAAATGCGGCAGCTACAATAGGCATACCTTTCAGTTTACCCTGCATGACCACCATCGCATCTTTTTCGTTACTGGCTTTTTGCGCAGCACTGATGCGATCTTTATATTTTTTGGAATCTTTAAATTTAAGGATGTCCTTTGGCTCCAATTCGGCGCCTAGCTCCTTACGCTCGCCCTGATCTAAAAAGTGTTCCAGACGCGAACGAGCCTTAATACGCATATGGTGATCACACTTAGGACAAACTTCTAATTGTTTTTCCAGTTCGACTTTGTACAAAGTGGCTTTACATTCTGTACATTTTGCCCACACGCCCTCCGGCACATTGCTTTTAGTGGAAGATTGGGTGCGTGGTAGAATTCTTTCAATCCAACTCATTTACTATTATTCCTGCTTATTCGCTGATAGTTGGTTGTAACAACGGCGCATCAAATATGCCCCGAGCGTAAAATGAGGCTATTAAAGCACATTTCAACAAACGCCTGCCAATTAAAACTGGTCTTAGAAGTCCTTTAATGGCAAAAAAAGTGGTCCGAGAAACGTATGTGGCAACGCATGTTCCTCAGGATACGTCACATGTACTAAATACAAACCATTGGGTTTGGCAGTCGCGCCAGACTTAGTCCGGTCTTTACCATCAAGTAATTGCTGCATCCACTCAACCGGCTGTTCGCCTTTACCAATAACAATGAGTGAACCCACAATATTACGCACCATATGGTGCAAAAAGGCATTGGCCTGAACATCCAGTACCAAGTAATCGCCAAAGCGTTGTAATTCAATGTTGGTAATGGTTCTTACCGGCGAATGTGCCTGACACTGCACTGCGCGAAATGCAGTAAAATCATGTGTACCTAACAAACAGTTTGCTGCTAGCTGCATGCTTTTTTCATCTAAAGGATGATGAATATGAGTCACCCCCTGCGATAAAATTGCCCCGCGCATCGACTGATTACAAATAATGTAACGATAACGACGGGCCGTCGCAGAAAACCGTGCATGAAAATCATCACTTACAGGCACCGCCCATTTAACGGCAATATCGTCGGGTAGAATAGTGTTAACACCTAACGTCCAGGCACGCTCCACCCGCGGTTTAGTGTGTTCGAAATGCACGATTTGACCGGTCGCATGCACGCCTGCATCGGTGCGGCCAGCACAAATAACCTGAATAGGCTCATCGGCAATTTGAGATAAGGCTTCTTCCAAACGTTGCTGCACCCCGATGGCTTCATTTTGTCTTTGCCAACCGTGATATTGGCTTCCATCGTATTCAATGCCTAAAGCAACGCGCATATTCATCTCTTCACTGTCAAAAAAGGGCGATATTGTAGGCAAACAGAGACCTGGGAGCAACGACTGTTGCTTTAACTATTGGCAATTAAACCAAACAAATTTAGAACTGGCGTATTTTTTGCTGACTTCACAGCCAGAGATGAAAGTTTGGCGAACGTCTATAAACGTAACGACCAACGTACTTTTAATTGTGGAATTGAAATGCCCAAGTATAAAAGCCTATTTTGCATCATCGTTGTAAGCACTCAAATGTTAAGTGGTTGCGAATTAACACGTGAAGAACAACATGGCCTAATGTTAAGTAAATACAGTCCCGGCCGCAGTAGCATGTTAGTCAAAAATACAAACCAACCTGCTCAATCATTACATTTCTATAGTGAGCAGCTTATTCGTCAGTTATTGATTACAGCAAACTCATTGGATACTAAAAAAAATCTAGCGGTTGGCACATTTATTCCGGTTAATCATCTTGATGGCAATTTACTGCCCCAAACAGACACATTTGGACAGCAATTGCAGGAAAGTCTGCAAACCTTTGCCACACAAGCTGGTTTACGTGTTGTTGAGATAAAAACGACTCAGCAAATCCATCTGTCAGATTACCAGGATCGTATGCTATCCCGCACTGTTGAAGAGTTAGATGAATCGTTAAATATTGGTTACTTCCTTACAGGAACATTCTCTCAGCAGCAGGATGGTATGATGATCAATGCCAGAATTATAGATACTGACACAAAACAAATACTTGCAGCAGCAACTGATCTAATACCGGCTGACGCGATATGGCATGCAGGAAAAATACAACAAACCAATAACCGGCTAAGTCGCGGTAGTTATTAGGATTTGAATATGAAAAGAACTCTCTTTGTTACCACCCTATCGATGATATGTAGCGCTTGCAGCCTAATGCCAGATAGCCAGCAAGTTAAAAGACCTGATGTTTCCGGTAGCCAATCACTTCAAAATAGTGTGGGTTTCCAACAGCAGTTTCGCCCCATCATGGGGTCAACATCCCTACAACATCATCAAAAAAATCAAAGCGAGAAGGACATTAATTTTTATGTTCGTGCTTTAATGCAAGACTTGGTGAGCAACCTCCAATATGTGAACAACACAACACCGGTAGCAGTAGGAAGTTTTACTTTGCTCGATAGCGATTACACCAAAACCAACATTCTTGGTAATCAGTTAGCTGAAAGCGTTATGCACGAAATGCACAAACTTGGTATCCCTGTTATTGATTTTAAAACCACAGGGGCAATCCGCGTGACTGAGCAAGGCGATTTTATTTTCAGCCGTGACTACACTGAACTCAGTGGAGATATGCCTATCCGTTATGTGATGGGCGGCACCATGGTAAAACAACAAAATGGCTATTTAGTGAATGCGAGAATTGTAGGGATAGAATCTAAAGCGGTAGTGGGTACTGGGCAAATACTTTTACCACAACAAGTTTGTAAAAATATTTTAATTTCCCCAGAACAAAAGCCAGCGGCAACTATTGCCCTAAATTAATTGTACAAATTGCAATATCATCAATTGCAAAATTCATTTTCGTAGCGATGGGTAAAAATGTCAGCGTACTTTCAGGGGTAAACAACGCTCCCCGAGGTAACATAATTATTAGCCCATCGCGTATTGTTCTTCCTTGTCCTTGTACAAAAACACTTATCTCACGATCATTACTTTCACTCACCACACCAAAATAATTATCCTGATAACTACATACTGTATCACCAACAACAACGCCGGCTTGTTTTGCCTCTTCCCAAATTTTTGTATCAAAGTAAACTTCTTTCAAGCTTAACCAATTAATGCTCTCTTGCGGAACATCATTTGCGCTTTGCCAATACTGATCGGGCGAATGAACTAATTCACCCACAATCCACGATTGTGTTGGATCCATGGCATCCTTTTCCACTTCACCTTTTTCCATTTTATCTTCCGACAAATACCTCTGTTGATCATCAATTTGCCATGCAGAGTCAGGCTCCGAAGCTAATAAATTAACGTTTTGATCTTTGAAATATGCATTAACCGTGGCTTTATATTCTAGTGTGGGATCATTCAAAAAATCCTTGAATTTAGCAGGTGTTATTTGCTCACCTAACCAATCGGTTAGCGATTTTAATGTTTTAAATTCTTCATGAATATTTGATAAATAGTTCAAATAGTTGCTTAACTTACTAGCATTAATTGTTTGTATTAACGCTAGTTTATCATTCAATAAGAACATCTCTGCATAGAAATCAAACAGTGCAAACTCGTAAGCCTTAAGGTATTGACTAAGTAAAGTATTACCATAACTACCTTGCATTAGTTGCAATTCAGTTAATTGCATGCATTGTTTTATGCAGATAAATTTATTTTCAAATTCTGGGATCAACAAATCAATATTACTGATACCGGCTTTTCGGGAAAGTGTAATCGAGGACAGGTATGGCAAAACTTCATTCCCTTCTGTCCGGAAACTCAGCTGCGCGGTTACTGTAAAACCGTATTTTGGCATCCAGCTAGCAGTGTATTGTGACAAGGCGTACCATTTTTCTGCCGCATTATGATGCTGCTCTCCGGCAATCTTTAATTGGGTGGAACAGCCGCTAACAACGAAAACAGTCAAAATAGGGCTGACTAAAAAGAAGAAATGATATTTTACAAATTTCATCTGTTCCCAAAAATGGTCAAGAATAATCAAATGGCGTGATACGAATGATTTCATTTGTTATAAGAATGTTTAATTGAATTGGTATTAAAAAGCATAGAAATTAAGGAGTTATCGACCATTCAATTCCAACAGGTTGAGAAAATGTATAATTGTTAGCAGGCAGCATATCTTGTGCCAAACGCAACCGCCCCCCAACAAATAACCTTACAACTCCTGTCGACCCACTTGATATTTGAACGTCAATACCTGCTGGTACGTCAACTTCCTGAGAAATATTTCTCATTTTTCCGGTTGGTTCAAATATAAGCCCGTCACCAGCGTTATTTCGTTGTAGTAATTTAACTGTAACAGTAACATTCGGCGAGGTTGTTATAACATAACTTCCAACTGTACCTTTGGATGATTCTTCACATGTGTTTATCCCCGTAACATTGGTCAAAGCCCCTGTTGCAGGATCCATATCACAAATACCTTGCTTGAAAAAAATAGTACCAAAATCTATATCATCAATTACGCTAAATACGTCCTGTGCATGAGCTTGCGGCAATGCCAGACCGGCTAATAATAAAATTGATGACAGATATTTTTTCATCCGTTCCTCACTCACCATTACTTAGCTTTCTGATGTCCTGAAACTGTTTAGTTTCTATCGGCCATGCGTTTAAACCGTTTTTATTTTTATATTCCATCGCCAGTGCTTTTGATAAAAAGTCTTTACTAATGACACAGTAATAATGGGTTCCTGCAACATTTTTCTCAGCAATATAGAATTCATTTACTGTCACATCGGTTAAAGAAGAACGCAATGATTCCATTGTTGCAGTTGCCATAAATTGTAGAACCCAACCTTTACTGGGTATTGTATTTACATCATCTGAGGATAGCTGCACTGCATTTTTACTTTCTCTTTTAATAACAAAAGTATCTTGTTGTGGCCAGTTTGCATCTGCAAATAACCGTGCTTCCTCTGGCGTGTTAAATTTACCAATATAAACTTTATATAGAGTTCCACTGTTGCCCATAACAGCTTCAACATCGCCTTCGCTCCCCTTATTCTGAAGGTAAGATGCTAACATCTGCTCTGCCATTACTTTGGTAGAATAAGCGCCAACCTGGATTGAATATTTGTTACCTTGCTTCATCTGAACAAGGTCATTAGTTCCAACGGTTGGTGTCTGTAACGCATTATTTTGATTTACTGCAGAAACTATTACAGTTTGGTTCTGCGTTGGCCGTTGTGTAGCAGTACCTCTTTGAACTTCAGCCACAGCTAATCCATTTGCATTTTTATTTAAGTGTGGAAATGTAACTTTAACATCAGATTTTAATTGCAAAGAATTCCTTTGCTCTTGAGTTGTTTTTGCAGAATCCATCATCTCGTTACCCAAAGAATGAGGAGCATCAGGGAAAGACTTAGTTGGTAACAAAAACAGATTTCTTCTTTGTAGTTCGTCCTCACTCCAAATGAGAGACTCAACGTCGTTTTCAGTGTATTTATAATCTCTTATTGCCTGCTCTTTCAATTGTCCATTTTCTTCTACACGTTCAAGTACTAATGGCCTTAATTCAATTAACCCACCTGAGCGTGGAGTACTAATACGATATCCAATGGTGTCGGATGTATACCCCTGTTGACTGACATACTCAGGCGACATCTCAATAATGTATTGGCCTGGTTTAAGCTCATTTAGTTCAAAATATCCATCCAAATCTGTTTTAATTTCTTTGACGACTTCGTCGTCTGCATTTTTAAGAAATATTGGCACATTGGTAATGCCTACTTGCGAGTCACTGCTATCGCGATATACATAGCCGATAAAATCCGAAGACATGTAAAAAGGCATATTCGCTTCAACATAAGCTCCCGGATGGGCATAAACTACATAGTCATTATTATAAATTTGTGTACCATTTTGCCAGTTCGCTCCAAATTGGAAGACTCCACGTGTACTGATGCCCGGCAATATAGCGCGACCGGTTTTACCACTGGTTATATTTTGCCACGAGGGGTTTCCAGTAAACGAAACACCTTCCAAATCATAATCGAGAGGATCTGGTATGCCATTTAATTGACGATCCAAATAAGTATGAGCGCTTAATACGGCATTGGCACTTCCCAACCTGCTGTTAAATATGGCTCTGTTATTGTAATAATCATAATTAAAAAAGAATCTCACTCCAGCCTGAATCGACCAACTACTTTCACTGTTATAACTGGCTGAGAGTGTGTAAAGAGCAGAAGGAGTTTCTTTAGCTAAGTTTTCACTAATACTCCATTGTTTTTGCTCACCAATAAAATAATAACGCCCGGTAATATAATGTGTAAGATCCCAGGGATCGGTTAATTTCCAGGTCAATCCTACCGTTGATGATTCTTTCAACGACATTTTCTCCGGATCGTACACCAGATTACCGTTGACACGAATATTATCACTTAGGCGTCCACCAACAGTTAAACGCCCCGTCCAAAACTCAGACAAATCATCTTCATTCAAATGATCCCAGTTTTGGTTATATCGCAATTCATTATTGATCGACACAGAAGAAAAATAGCTGGAAATACGGTTCGAATACGAACGACTTTTATAGTTAGCGTTATCTTGTGATTCAAAAGCAAAATTATAATCGAACCAAGGTAAACGCCCCGTGTAACTCGCCATTATATTCTGAATAGAACCACGCTCGGCATTTATTCTATTGCTCTTAAAATCCTTAGCTGTTAAATAGCTGAATGCCATTACATCACGACCAAAACCATTCGCATTTAACGTTGATAATTGGGCATAGCCGCCGTTACTATCAACAGAAATATCGTTTTCAAGTAATAGTCCAGGAAATGCAAACGCGTTCTTTAGGCTGATACTTTGCTTGGTTTCGCCTCCAATTTCTGAGCTACTATAACGGAGTCCAATCTGCCAGGAATCAGATAAGCCGTAATCAAAATTTCCACCAAAGTCGGTAATATTATAATTATCGTTACTACGATCATTGATAAGGCGATGTCCACCGCTCAACGCATAAAATTGTGATGATGTCTCACCTTCAGCCAATGCATTTTTTGTTAAATCTAAGTATTTAGTGATGACACGTTCTTCACCATAAGGACCGTACAACTTAATTTCAAAGTTATTTGCACCATATTGGGTTTCTAAATCATTAAGAATCAAGTAACCATCATCTGGTACAACTGTGCTTTGTAAAAAACGTCCATTCAAAAACACTTCAGCTTCCCATCCGGGGGGAGCGGTTTCTTTAAACGTCACAGACTGATTTTGCGTACGTAAAAATTCTGGACGAGAAACGAAATTAACACCGACACCACTTTGACTATTTGACGTCAAAGACGAAGTTGAGGATGTCACGTCTCCAAACGTATAGTGATCAAAGAAACCTAATACAGGCTCATCAGGTGTTTGTTTGTATCGAGAAAAAGCAAGTCGAGCCTGTGTTTCGCCATTCCCGGTATCCGACATGGTTAATTCAGTCGAGTGATACAGAAAATCAGAGGTGAGCTGCAAGGTTAAATTGTACTGATTATCCTCTTTATCAAAATCAGCAGCTGCATTTAAGTATCCTGTAGGAAAAGTATAAAGCCGGTATTGATCCGGAATGGTTATGGTGGGTACTGTATTTCGACCACTCGACTTATTTTGACTCAACCGCTCTGCACGTCTTGTTCGTTCTTGTTCATCCAAAATTTGAATTGGAAATACTGCATCTGCAGTTTTGATATCTAGTCTTTGCGTGTAAGGATCAAAAATAACCTTAGCGTTAAATATTTCTTCAACAATTTGACTGTCTATGAAATATTCACCGTAATTTTCACTCCAGTATAGAGTCGAATTTATATCGCTAAAATTGAATGAATAATTAAAGGCCGTTTCATCTCGCCAGATTTCTATCTGAGATCGATTTAATTTGTATCGAATTCCTAATCCATCAAATAACGGTGACACAGCAAACAATAACTTACTGTTTGCTGGATAGGCGTCAACACTGATCCCAGTATTATTATCGTTTAACCGTACAGACAGAATAAGATAATCGTCTTCATTTAATGTAACTTTACGCAGTTCGGTAGCTCTAGCATTAAATGAGTACAATTGGCATAAAAGCACTGTAATAGCGACTACTTTTAACGACGCAGATATCTTCAAAACATTAACTCTATTCAACCAAAATTACGGCCGTACTACCTGACAACAGAAAAAGCTGAAAAGAAGAGTTCGCTTACCTAAGCGAACTCCCAACTTACATTAATTTGACAAGTAGAATTACAGGTCTTTTTCTGCAATTAACGTACCACCAAAAGCTTTGTTTTCAGTGAAACGTAATATAAGGTCGGCAGGATTTTTATTTCGAAGATTTAAGTGAAAATCGGAATGAGAAGTTTCTGTATACAAAGACAACGTCTTTTGTTCACTGATTACATCACCAGTTGATTTTTCAATTAATTGAACGTCACCGTAAACAGATCGGTTACCAGTGCGATTTAAACGAAAATAAACGTTACCGTCTTTAATATTGACATTGGAAATATTCAAGGTGGCTTCAAGTTTGCCAGTGCGAACAATGATTGGCAGGTTATGCACTAACTTGGGTGCAATTGATATCATTTCCTTTTTACTATCATCGTCTGATTTAATCTCAACCCCACAGTCAACAGATACGTACGAACGGTACTCTGCCGCTTCCGAACGGGCTTTCCGACGCATAACAAATTTCACAGTTTGATTGTTTTGCGGCGTAAGGGTGAATTTTCGTGGCGAAAACCTGACCCAACTTTCTGCGCTATTGGCTAAGGGTTCTTCTCCCTTATACTCTGTCATTTTACCGGCATCATCAAATGCGTAGTGTCGTAATTTTAACTGACACTCCTGCGGTAAAGTGTTGTGGTTATAGATTATGAAATCGGTTTGAGGGTTATCTTGATCAAGATAAATACGAAATGCCGACATTCCTATTGCATTGGAATACGCGCTAAAAACAGCACATACAATAGATATAAATATATAAATTTTCTTTTTTACTAAATTCATGTTCACCTCAATTAATAAAGCCATAGTCTTCTCACAAAGACTATGGCTTCAATCAAAATACATGCCAACTTAGTAAGTTACATCGATTGTATAGGTCTCAGTATATAACTGACTAGTAGTAAAGTTGATGTTTGAAGTAACATCACCACCTACAACAATGATGGAAGAGCCTGATGTAATAGTACCTGAGCCTGCTGAGTTACCTACAGTATCACCAGAGGTGGCTAACACAACAGAAGCCTGAGTATCCGTTAACAAGGCAGTACATGAATCACCATCAGATGAACCATCATAGTTACTCGCACAACCAGCGGGAGCAAAATCAAAACTGGTTCCGCTAACTGATTGCAATGTAATTTTAACGGTAGAGCCAGGTACACCTGTAATCTGATAAACACCTGGTGTACCAGTTAGCGTAGTATAGCTGCAGCCAGTACCAGCCAGCTCTCCATAAGTTGCACCTTCAGCGTCAGCTGCACCTGATGCGATCTTAAGGCGGCTGTTACCTGGATAGAAAGCACCTGTAGCATTAGCGACTTGCATAGTACAAACTGAGCCAGAGTTAAGTTTCATACCTGAACCAAAGTCAATCGCCGTTAACGGTGTCAGACCAACATCAGGTACGGTTTTAAACTTAACGTCATATTGTTGAGTGTTCGCCATCGCGCTACCGCTGATACCGGCAAACAGTGTTACCATACTGATGGTACGGATTAGTTTAATTAGTTTTGTAGGTTGCATTGCAACGCTCCTTCTATTCGTAATTCGCAATATGTTTATCAGTGATTCAAAATCAATTACTGATAAATCACATCCACCGTAAACTTGGCAGAATAATCCGTATTTGGATTAAGATCTGTAGCCCCAATAGTAACAGTACCGCCCACGGTAAAACCCAATTGGCCAACAAGAGCTGAGCCACCCACATCAGCAGTTGCAGCTAACGGTTTAGGAATACTCGTAATATCACCACTGTAGGTAGTACAAGTATCACTTGCCGCCCCACCATCATAATTAGCCAAGCAGCCAGCTGGAACAAAACTAAAATCCCCCCCAGCTGCAACACCGGTAATTGAGATTAATACCGTCTGAGCATCAATACCATTTAAACTAAATTTACCTACTTTAGTTGTTGCGCCAGTCGAGTTGATACACCCAGTTCCGGTAATATCACCGTAAGTACCACCCACAGTTAGACCATCTGTCAATACATCAGCATCAGCTGGTGCGTTAGCATCGATAGAACAAGTCCCACCTGCTGCGGTGTACATAATTGAACCAAAATCAAGCGGTTGATCTTCACTAATAGAAACATCACTAACAGCGGTAATGGTTACCGGCAATGGATAGGATGTAGCATTAACCACTCCTGTGCTGGCTAACAGCGCCACCCCTAGTCCAAGGGCTTTATTGTTTTTCAATATTTGTTGCATAACAACACTCCTAATGTTTTTCCAAATTCTTATCAGAAAGATATTAAGCAGACAATATAAAGAATCGCCCATCACCTAGTATCCCACAATAAAAACGCATTAATTGTAACGACACAAGCTGCCTAACGATTTCTTATCGGCACAGTTTGAGAGACTTTTAGATTTTTATTTCAACTATTTAAAGATACTTTCTGCGAATTGAGTAAAAATAAGACATTGAAGGAACTTCACAACGTCCAGTTCTTGTTCATCTCGGCTAAAACTCAGCCAAGTGGTACATAAATTATTCTAGTAAGTTGATAATTACACAAGCATCAATAAATAAATTTATGCACAGCCAAAGTATACATACCAATACACACTTATATATTCTAATACCACCAATTTGAGTTAATAAAATGGCTAATATTTTTTTAGAAAAATTTTATCTTGGTTAATTAATGAACATTTAACCTAAGGCGCTATTTTACAGAATCATTGTGCATGTTCAGCAATGGAATAAGGAATAAATCGAGAGCTCGATGCAACAACACGTTTATTCATTGCTTCTACAACTCTCGCGTTGAATACAATTCCGTTTGAGTTTGACATTATGCTGGTAGATAAGAAATACCCAAAACCAAGCTCTTTTGCTTCATCACTTGACCAAAATGTCTGTAAATAATCATCATTACTCACCTCTTCACTAATAGGTAAACCTTCCTGTTGCATGCAATCAATCAGGTACTCAAGCATATGTCGTGAAAATTGCGGATAAGCGTTTTTTGTATCGTTAGCCATAGGTGCGATACCTATAACCTTGTCCAAGGGCACTGGCAAATCACGTCCTAATTCAAATGCCATTTGCTCCGTGTATTCATTTAATCGGCTAAATTGCATATCAGAACTATATAGCGCGCTATTGCGCTCAGGCATTTGCATTGTTGCAACAGGTACAACATCTTTGCATTCATAAAAGCTGCCATCATCACGTGCACACAAGCGGGTATCATCTGATGCGGCAATATCGTACCAGCTCATGCATCCACTGAGGCCAAATATTGCCAGTGTAGACACTATGTACTTTGAAGAACAACGCTTGGAATTCATGTAATTACCTTTCCATATGACAATTTTTAGGTGACTTTTAGAGGAAATTTAACCTTTCACATTTTTATATCTTTCGTTTTGCAATTTACACGCCAAAAAAAAAGCGATGCTGAGCATCGCTTTTTTAGTTTGTCATTGATCGGATTAATTAAGCATAAACCGGGAATTGCTTACACAAAGCAACCACTTCACCTTTAACACGCTCAATCACAGCTTCATCGTTGATGTTATCTAAAACATCAGCAATCCAGTTAGCAACCTGATTGGCTTGCTCTTCTTTAAAGCCGCGACGGGTAATGGCTGGGGACCCGATACGTAAACCACTGGTCACAAATGGTGAGCGCGGATCATTCGGTACTGAGTTTTTGTTAACCGTGATGTTGGCGCGGCCTAAAGCAGCATCAGCATCTTTACCAGTGATGTCCTTAGCAATTAAATCCATCAGAAATAAATGGTTGTCAGTGCCGCCAGATACCACATCATAACCGCGTTCCTGTAGTACTCTCACCATCGCTTTGGCGTTAGCAACGACTTGCTGTTGATACGCTTTAAATTCAGGCTGTAACGCTTCTTTAAAGGCGACTGCTTTTGCAGCAACAGCGTGGCACAAAGGACCACCCTGGCTTCCCGGGAATACAGCACTATTCAGCTTTTTGTAGATATCTTCATCACCACAAGCCGATACAATCAAACCGCCACGTGGACCAGCTAATGTTTTGTGCGTGGTAGTGGTTACTACGTGTGCATGAGGAACAGGGTTCGGATAAACGCCAGCTGCTATTAAGCCTGCAACGTGCGCCATATCAACGAACAAATAGGCACCCACTTTATCGGCAATTTCACGGAATCTGGCCCAGTCAACAATACCTGAGTATGCAGAAAAACCACCGATAATCATTTTTGGTTTGTGCTCAAGCGCTAACGCTTCAACCTGGGCGTAATCAATTTCGCCGGTTTCAGGGTGCAAACCATATTGAACCGCGTGGTAGGTTTTACCTGAGAAGTTAACATGAGAACCGTGAGTTAAGTGACCACCATGTGCCAGACTCATACCCAATACAGTGTCGTTTGGTTGCAACAAAGCTAAAAATACAGCGTTGTTAGCCTGTGAACCTGAGTGGGGTTGAACATTGGCAAAATCAGCACCAAACAATTCTTTAGCACGTTCAATGGCTAATTCTTCAGCCACATCAACATATTCACAGCCACCGTAATAACGCTTGTGAGGGTAACCTTCAGCATATTTGTTAGTCAGTTGTGAACCTTGTGCTTCTAACACACGTGGGCTGCAATAGTTTTCAGATGCGATCAGCTCAATGTGCTCTTCCTGACGAGCCGTTTCCTGTTGGATGGCCTGCCATAATTCAGGGTCAAAATCAGCGATGTTCATGTCTCTTGATAACATCAGGCGTCCTCATAGTAATGTAGCGAATTATTTTGGGCGCTATTCTAGACATAATCCCCTCTCGTTGCACCCGCTTTAATGGACTTTCTTATAGTCAAATCAATGTTAAGCTGGCTTTACAAACTCCATCAAATCATTGGCTTAATATATATTCAACGCCAAAGCCCCGCTCCGGTAAGGCAAAACCGTCAAAATCATTTACAAGTACATTTTTTAACCATACAGTTTTGATGTATCTGATGCGTGTAATACGATTTAACCAGTGCTCGATCCGACCAGTGTTTTCAATATAACGAACCAAGGAATCCCAGATGAAAAAAGGCATTGTATACTGTTTGTTACTTCTACTGCCCGTTACAACTTATGCTACCGAGAAACTTGAACATATTTTATATCTGGCACAAAACCAGACCTCTCCCAAAGCCAGTTTAAACGTGGTTAAGTGGCTTGCAGGTCATTGGCGAGGAGAAGCGTTTGGGGGTATCACCGAAGAAATTTGGGCTCCACCTTTAGGTGGTAGCATGATGGGAGCGTTTAAACTGGTAATGGACAACCAAGTGAAGTTTTATGAAATAGAGACCATTGCTGAACAAAATAACAGTCTTGTTTTCAGACTTAAGCATTTTAGTGGCGATTTAAAAGGCTGGGAGAAACAGGATGAAACAGTCAACTTCCCGTTGGTAAAAGTGACCACCAACAAGGTTTACTTCGATGGTCTTACCGTTGAAAAAGTCAACGACGATGAAATTAATATCTATGTCGCCATTGAGAAAAAAAACACTACTACTGAAGAAAAGTTTAACTATAAACGGGTTCACTAGCCCCAATGTGCGATTATTTCATCCCTACATCAGATGTTGCTGCGGCTGACACAGGAATGAATAGCGACTTAATCCTGCTTTAACCGCATTTTTAACTGATAGTCATAAAGTGAAATTTGCTCAGGCTTAGTATTAGTCTGCTCAATATACGCATCGGGTGCATAGTTAACTTTAACGGGCAAATTACCATGTACACCAATTAATCGAGCCCCTACTCCGTCTTTCATTCCCCCCAGCTCCACCGGCTTATTACTATTAAAGCCATTTGTAAATTCTACCTGAATATTCCAGAAACTGTTGTACTGAGCGTGTGATGGTTTCCAATAACCAGCCCCACCACCTTTAAATAAATCATAGCGGCGTTTGTCATCGCTGATTGTGACCCTGACCTTAATATCATCGAACAAGTTCTGCTGATTCACACCGCTATGTTGATCGAGAAGCGGTTCAGTATTTACCTTGCAATGGGAATAGACACTTTTTGTCGAGAATGTATTAAAACTTAATGGATGACGAACAGGATTATCAACAGTTAAGTCATTCACCAGAACATTGTGCACACCGCCCATTTGTACCGAATAATGAGCGAGTTTTTCGCCTGATGTATTAATATGACGAATACTGACATTGGCGATTTCTTCAGTAAGAATGCCACTATCTGCATTATCAATAACCACATCCTGTACCCAACTGTTGTAGACGCGAGTCAGATAAATACCGTTAAAGCCCTGCTCAACATGGTGCGCAACCGGCTCGGCATACGGGAAACGAATGGCAAAATGCTCCAATCCTACTTCAGATAAATGCTGCCATGGCGTTAGAGTAACACCGAATTCAGGTTTAACATTGTGCAACAACGGACTACTTATATGTACGTTTTTGCCATTTACTGCACGTACCTCAACCTGCTGACGCGCCAGCGCCAATTTTGGTTGTTGCCAGTGATGAGACCCTATTTTAACCCGATCTTCGGTGGCATATTTACCATACAGCTCAGTTAAAAACGCACCGTCTTTACCCTCAGTATTAAACCAGCTAATTTCAATAACATCACCAATTTTAAACTTATCAGCGTCATCCACTTGCAGCGTTAGTTTTCCCTGCTCACCGCTTTGCCCCTTGGCAAGTATACTGGGCTCGGTGTCATAACTATCAAGATACTGTTTAACCCGTTGGCCTTTTATGCGACTCCAAAAAAAACCACCAGACCAGGCCCACTGAGTAAAAGGTATTGCTATATTATTTGGCTTCTCTCGCTGAACCTTATCAAGCTTGATCAGGTAATCACGAAGCTCGGCCAGCTCAGGCGGGTTCGGCACATAATTCAGCGGTCTGGGAAAGTAAAACTCTGTGCCACCTGCGCCACTACCACTGCCGCGTAACACAAGCTGGCTGCGCTCAAGATAAATAATATCACTGAGAATATATCGCCCTGGTGCAAACTGCAGAATAATCCCGCCTTGCAAACCATTCACCTGTTTCAACAAAGCAATCAGAGCTTTACTGTCATCCAGACTATCATTAGCGTGAACACCAAATTGCTCAACATCAAGCACCTGATAACCCTCGGTACCAGGCTGACGTTCACCATTGGCATAACCTGCATAAGAGTAATCGGGCAAAAAAATCGATTTATCCTGCAACAATTCAGCGGCGGGAGCGCAGCCCACAAATAGTACTGTTAAAGCTAAAACCGACAACAGGCATTTCATAACGCCACCACACCCAGCCTGGGATCGATCTTGATATACAGGCCTTTAACGTTCTGAGTACGAAACTCAATAACTGATGGCTGCTCGCCCGCCACAAACTCAATAGCTACCTGACCACTGGCCATTTCGAGAATGCTACTTCTGTGTGGTGTACCGTAATTTTCCAGCAAATGGCCATGACTGGTCATATTGGAGAAATAGGCTCTTTCATTGTAATCCAATACCCGGTTTCCCTCTTTATCCAGTGCTTCTGCCCGAATCAGCCAGTTACCGTTGGCCAGCTTATCGGCACTCAGGTTAATGTGATCCTGCTTACCATGTTCGCCAATCAGGTAGTGCACTGCCATGTTGTCTTTGGCCACGGCTTTATTATCACGGTAGCCCACTACACTTAACTGGTTCACTCCACTCTTAAACGGTACTTTCCACACTAAACCACCGGCAGGCACAACGCCTTGTTGTTTATCTTTTTTGCCCAGTGATTTGCCATCAAGGCTAAGTTCGGCCGCTTCGGTATTACAATACACGGTAACCTCGCGTCCTTCTTTTGGTCCTTCACGGTGCGTCCAGCTGTGGGACTCGATATAGCAAAACGGGTCTTTTGCCCAGTAGCTTTTAAACACATAATAGGCATCTTTAGGATTGCCGGCTCTGTCCACCAGGCCTTTCTGATTCATGTACGGAATGGGATTTTCCGGACGCAGCGGCGTGCCAAAATCCTTAAATGCCCACTGGGCATTGCCAGCGAAGTCGGGGGTGCTTTCTGACACATTCAGATGCCAGTCGAACAGATCCACAATATAGTTTTCGTTCCAGTCGGAATCTTTGGCCACACTTTTAACCACAGCCTGATTCATCGCCTCAGAAACCGATACCTGTGCACCGCGAATGCCGGTAGCACTGATGGGGGTTTCGGTATGGCGGCCAACATGGCTGGAACCGCCATATTCCATATGAATGAAATTCGGATATTTCTGCATCGACTTGTGAATTGATTTAGCATACTGGCTGTAAGCCCCTCCATACCAACCAGCCCAGATTGACGGCGAAAACGCATCAACAATTTTATCGCCCGGATAAAATTTACGAATGGAGGTTAAACGACTTTTATCCAGCGATTTAGTCACATCATTCAAATGTTGCAAATAAGGGGTAACCACATCATCAGCTCCACCGCCGACAAAATCTTCCTCCCAGTACATTTCGTTACCCAGTGACCAAAATGCAATACTGGCATGGTTGTAGTTTTGGCGGATTTGTTCACGTAACAGGCGCTCAGTATTGGCTTCCCACTCAGCCCCACCTTTACCGCCACGACACCAAGGCAGCTCGTCCCAAATAATCAAGCCGAGTTCATCGGCGGCTTTATAGATTTCCGGATCCTGCGGATAGTGCCCCAGACGCACAAAGTTAGCCCCCATGCCCTTTATCATCTGCATGTCGGCACGATGTTGCTCGTTGCTTACCGCAGCGCCCACACCGGCATGTTCCTCATGACGATGAGTACCGCGCAGCAATAACCGTTTGCCGTTTATAAAAAAACCTTTGTGCGGACGCATTTCAAACCAGCGATAACCAAAACGCTCGGTAGTAAGGTGCAAAAGTTTACCGTTAGCATCGATAAGTGCGATACGCATTTGATACAAAGAGGGAGAATCCGGTGACCACAACTGTGGCACCTGCACGTTTGGCAATTTTATTAATACAGTTTGTTTATTTGCGCCCAGTGCCTGCGTGGCTTTTGCAACTGAACGCCCCTGTGGATCTACAATCTCCGCACTGACCTGTTCCCCTTGGCCATTGTGTTGTGTCAGTTCCAGTGATACTTGCGTGCTTGCAGTTTTATCTGAAACTTTTGGGGTGCTGATTTGCACATGACTGATAGCATCAGCCGGCACGGTTTCCAGCCATACATCACGGGTGATCCCCCCGTATAAAAAAAAGTCTGATTTTTGTGATGGGATCAGGTTGCGATTAAACGCATTAGATACTCGCACCAAAATCTGATTATCGCCTTTTTTAACTTGCTCAGTGATGTCGAAGCGAAAACCAACATAACCACCAACATGACGACCTATTTTGATACCATTTACGTATACATCTGTTTCAAAATTAGCGCCTTCAAAATACAATAATTGACGCTCCCCCCTCTTGGGCATGATGTTGAGCGTCTTTTGGTACCAGCTACCACTGCGACGATAACCTGGCTCGGCATCTACTGTATCGGTTGCGTTCCATGTATGTGGCAGTGAAATGTGTTGCCACTGCTGTTGTTGCAATGCTTTCTCTGCGGACATCCAGTCCTGTTGCAGATACTGCCAATTTGTATCCAAATTAAGGCGTTCAGTCGTGGTTGCGGCCTGCGAGCCCATTGCTGCGACGAATAACATTATCGCGACTGCGTTATTTATCAATGACTTGAGGGATGGCGGATAATTCATAGGGTCAACTCTCAGATTTAGTAATTACAAAAGGATTCAATTTCGCTGACAGTGGTTATCGCAGTGACATCAAATATCAATGCACAACGCCCCAACAAACTCTGTGTACGTTGACGTTCCACTGCCGGTAATGTCTTGATTTTCAGAAAAAAATCATCTCGCTGATACACTCTTTTCACCTGCAGTGCCAAGGGCACCAGAGCATGAAACGGGATGTTAGCTTCTTCACTACCCTTCCAGCGTTGGTTATCTGTATAACTGTTTAACAACAGAGTGTAGGCACGAAGCAGCGGCGCATCGGGATTTTTACGCTGCCATAAATCGACACCACTAAGTTCTGCAAATCGGGCAATTCCAAATAAAGCGTGTAAATTAAATGCACTGTAATGAAATGGGCGGGTGCGTATAAGTTCATGCGGCTGACTGCCATCAACCAAAATTTGCTGTTCAACGCGCTGCAGGCTACGCGTAAATATCTGCTGTAACCCTGCCTGATCTTTTAAATAAAAAGCAATCGATGCACTAATTAAATCATAAAAATTACCATGATTATTATGCATCATACGCTCTTTAATACCGTTATTACTGGTTTGCAACCAATGATAAAAATCCTTCAGCCAGGTTTTAAACGTACTGAATTCTTCGCTGGTCAGGGACGTCTGAAGTTGAGGCATAACATCGAGCAAGTACACCAGTACTCTGGCATCAATAATGCCAATACCACGACCAGTGGTGCGCCCGGGAATGCTCTGAGCAAAATCCATATGAGGAGTCATACGTGTTTCTGGAGCAATAAACCACACACGCAAGAGTTCAGCGGCTTTAGCAATTTTTCTGCGATCGGGTTTGTAATAATTTGCCAGCATTAGTGTATGTATGCGTGTCACCATCTGGCCCATCCGCATATTGTCGCTGTCATTACGCCGAAATGCAGGATTAACCTGACCATCACGACGCACCCAGGGCAAACCATTTACCGTTTCAGGATTGGGCCACCAGTATGGTCCAACACTGAAATAATCATGCGCATTACCGCTAGCTGGTAACTGCTTTTTCGAGACTACAGTCAGAACCGGTTTTCGCAGTATTTTTTCTGCCTGCTGCTGCAATTGTGCGACAGCTTGGACAACCACATCAGAATTAAACCGCTCCTGATTTGCTGCAACATTAGCACCTAACCAGTCTGTCGCAGGCAAATCTTCAGTTCGCAAACTATTATGACACGATGACAAACAAAGCACCGACAGCCAGCACATGTTTAACACCCTAATCATGGGTCGACGCCAGCATTCTTAATAACTCGGCTGCAGCCAGTAATACCGCTCCGCTTCCATATAATTGTGTATCGTCAGCAGTAGCACTACCCGGAGCAAAAGCCACCTGTTGTACATAACCAACTTTGCCATCAGGATGTACTGCTGATACCAGTGATTGCCATCCGTTTCTGATCACTGGCGTGTATGTTTGCTTATCCAACCAGCCATTATTGACACCTGCAGCTAAAGCAAACACCAATAAGCCTGTTGCACTCGATTCAGGTCTGGCATTATCTTTATGCTCCAGTAATGATGACGGCCAGCTACCGTCCTCATTCTGATATTTAATAACACTGGCAGAAAGCGCCTTAAACAATTTCAGATAATAATTGCGATGCTGAAAATCTTTTGGCAGATACTCCAGCGTGCGCACTATCCCGGCCAGCGTCCAGCCATTGCCACGCCCCCAGAATATAGGTCTGCCCTTTTCATCCTTTCGATCGAAATAACGGCTATCCCGCAGGTAAAGTTGGTAGTCGCTATCGAACAAATAGTCAGTCGTAGCTTTAAACTCCTGATGCATAAAATCCAGATAAGCTTTATCCCCGGTTACTTTGGCCAGATGCGCAAAAACAGGGGGTGCCATAAAGATGGCATCGGCCCAGCACCAACGAATGGTGCAATATGGATCTTTAAAAGTCCGTAGTGGGGTTTCAATCACTTCACGTTGTTTGGTTCTAAAATCCAAAGAACGATCACTAGGGTTCCCCACAACCTGGCTAAGTTTAGACTGCACATCATCAATGCTGGCATACGTGTTACCTGTCTCAAACAAACTCAGATAAACATCACCCATGGCCTGATCATCAGCGTGATAAACGCGCGGCCCAATTTCCCAGTTATTGAGTTTGGCAATATTTGCTAGCGCATGTATGTAAGGTAAATGTTGCGTTTGCCGGGCATATCGCAGTAAACCAATATCAAATGTGGCGTACATCCAGCCACTTGCAAGACCACTCACCCTGTCCTCAAAACGCATTTGGCCACTACGGATATCAAATTGCGCCAGTTGCCAGTCAGCGACCTGGTCACCGACCTGACGTATCGCATCAACTGATAATTGTGATGACATGGAAATTGTTTGGGTTCCTGGTGGCTTGTAATCAACCAGTTGATGCGCTTTAACCTGACTTCCGCTACCCGCCAGCAACGCAACTAAAGGTAAATAATTTGCAAATTTCATGACGTTCTCACCTGTTTGTTAACATCTCACACTAGGTAATGTGGCCTTACCAATTTTTTCATCTTATACTGCACAAAATTCGAAGTCCATACAAATTAACATCTGAATAACAAACTGGAGGTTCACTATGCCTGCTAAAATTCACGTGCTGTTTTTAATCAGCATGTTTTTCATCATCAAGCATCCTGCAGCGATCGCATCTAATCAAACAGATACTTTCAATATAAAGGACACTGTTCGCCATAGCTGGCAGCTTAATGTCGTCAATACGCTGGGGCTAGTTCGGAAACAACAACTCATCAGAATCAATCTACATGACCTTAATATTGAGCCCGATTCCACGCTGCAATTTGTTGCAATGAAAGATCAGAATGTGATTCCCTCACAACTAAGTGATGATGATTTAGATGGTCATGCGGATAGTTTGTTACTCGTGCTTGATTTCAGTGCTGAGCAACACTTTAACCTTGTACTTCATTTGTTATCCAATAAAACAGTGCTACAGAATCAGGCAGGCAGCACCTATACAGAAATAGCGGTGCGGATTGGAGGAAGCTTAAATAACAAAGGACGCTACCAACAGGGACATTATCTTCAGTTAAATTCTTTTACTCTGCCAAATGACCACGAAGTAGGTAATCGTTTCTTTAAATATGAAGGGATTGGATTTGAATCTGAACAAATAGCCTACCGCTTTTATTTTGATCACCGTAGCGCGATTGATATTTTTGGCAAACGTCAAAACCGATTAATGCTGAGGAATATTGGTCTGGATGGAGACAATTACCATCATAAAAATAGCTGGGGAATGGATGTATTAAAAGTTGCTTCAACGCCGGGATTAGCAGCGGTGGCGGCATTTAATAACAACAAAATTATCGGTATAAATGAATTTAGTAAGGCTGAGCTAAACCTGAACAATGGTCCGGTATTTTCAGAGGCCATTTTACATCATATAGACTGGCAGGTTGCGGATATCAATACCCAGCTTACCAGTCGCTATCGTATTTATCCGGGTCCCGGCCTGATGCAGGTTACCGCACTAGCCACCCCAAAGATCCCCCAATGGGCGCTGGTACAAGTCGATCATCAGGTCACCAGATTTTCAAGTAAAGACAGACAGGCAAACTGGTGCTACAGCGCAACCTGGGGCAAACAAAGTCTGGCGGACGACAATCTTGGTATGGCGATCTTTTACCCTTGTATTCTGTATTCCAAAATATTGCAGCAACAAGATAGTTACGGTGTGGCAGTTAACGACACACAAAAACCAATACAATATTACTTCATTGCCAACTGGCAACAACAGCCGATGGGCGCCGACAAAATATTCATATTTGAACAAATTGTGCAAAACATAACAGCCCGTTTAAATCATCCAATCGAACTTAAACTGCGTCAACTGTATTGATCTAACAGGATTGACAATTGTAAATATTTAGTTAAAATTAATTGGCCTTACCACTTGACAGAAATTAAACATTACATAGACTGCCCATGCGTTTTGCTATTAACAAAAAAACAACAAATCATATCAGGCAACAAGTGGAGAACCGTGCCATGACAATTCAAGTAAACACACAAGGTTCAGCAGGAAAACTTAGAAACACACTGTTAGCTGTAGCCATTAAAGCCATTTTATTCAGTCACACTGCTGCGGCTCAGCAACAGTCGTCTTATACAGAAAAACAGCCGCAACAAGCCAAAGATGTTGAAGTCATCCAGGTGAGTGGTATCGCCGAAACCTACCGCAGCGCCATGGCGGTCAAACGGGGCTCAACAACCATCGTTGATGCATTATCGTCGGCTGATATAGGTGCCCTGCCCGATTTATCTGTAGCCGAAACGCTGGAACGTATTACAGGTGTAAGCGGTGATCGCTTTAAGGGCAATGCCAGCGAAATCTCGATCCGTGGTTTAGGTCCTTTTCTTGGATTTTCTACCGTTAATGGCCGCGCAATATCCTCGGGAAGCGGCAATCGCTCTGTAGCCTTTAGCCAGTTTCCATCTGAGCTGGTCAATGGTGTAGTGGTATACAAAGCACAAACGGCAAAACTACTTGAAGGCGGAGTTTCCGGCTTAATTGATTTGCAAACCATCAAACCGGTGGACTATGGAAAAACCCGTTTTCAGGCAGAGTTAAAAGGTAACTACAATCCTTATCAGGCTAAATTTTCTGATGACAACGGTGTAGGTCATCGTGAGTCGTTTTCATTTACTGATAATATGGACACACAGTACGGTAAGTTTGGTTACGCCATTGGTTATGCCGGAGCACGTACCTCATCTCCTGAAGAAAGTTATAATACCAGTTCAACGCTACGCAACTGTAATTCAGATTATCAGCTTGATGGCGGCAGTAACTGTAATTATTCCGATTCAAATGCTGCAGCTCACGGTGGCAATGCCGTTAATGGCGATTACTTTTTTATTCCGAACTCTTTTTATTATCGTCAGATGGAATCCAAAGAAAAACGTGACGCCGTTATTGTCGCCGTACAGTGGAAACCCAGCGACAAAGTCGACATTAATATTGATGGACAGTGGTCAGAGCGTAATTACTGGGAAGATCGTCATGACTTATTATGGGATGACGGTCGCAGACGCATTACAAACTGGAGCACTAACGAAGAACATGCTCTGATGTCATACACGGGTGAATCCCGCATCAGTTCTTATGGCGAATACAGGGTGCGCGACGAGGAATATAAAGGAATTGGTGCCAACATTGAGTGGGTGGTAACACCCAACTTAACCTTAACTGCAGACGCAGCTTATTCAGATACCTATCGCTATCAAACCCGAACCTATGCGCGTTATCGTGGTAATCGAACATACTTCGACTTTAACAATAGTAATGGTAAAAAATATCCACAGGTTACCTCAGTCTACACCGATTTAGATGAACCAGAGTCATCCGCCATAGACTGGGTAAGTGAAGTACAGGATTTACACTACTTTTCTGCAGATAGTCAGGCGAGGAGTTATCGTTTTGATATTTCAGACCGTATAAATAGTTATAAGCTGGATGCTGATTATGTTTTTGACAGAGGCTTTTTTACTAAATTCAGTACCGGGCTTGCAAGCTCAACACACAAACATCTAAATTATGCAGAAGATTCAGAAACCCTATCTACCGCCTCGGCAGACAGAGCTCAAATGCTTCAAAATACAATTGATAACTGTGCAATGGCGTTTCCACAAAGTGATTATGGTGATGATGCCAATAGCCCTATTGCTAGCTGGGCCACTTTTAACACTCAATGTGCCTACGATACGCTAACCAATGGAACAGTATTATCACCGGATCCTAAAGCGCCAAGTTCCAGCGACGTGGATTTAATTGAGGATGTAACATCAATTTATGCCATGGCCAGTTTCTATACCCAATTAGGCTCTATCCCTGTGGACGGCAATATAGGTATCAGACAGGTAGAGACCAAAGTGACTTCGTCAGGAGTGCGCTCCTCTTACAGTGTTGAATATGACGATAATGGTTTTGTCATTTTTCACAACAATGATGATGTTCTCGAATTTAATACTTACAAAAATACATACAGGAACTTACTGCCCAGTGTGAATCTGACCTTTGAATTACAGGATGATCTAATGCTGCGTTTAGCTGGATATTCTGCAATTTCACGCCCAGACATGTGGTTTTTTGGTGCTGCTCGCAGTATTGGTCAGGTAAACGCAGATGAAGAATTCACCACAGTAGAAGATGCACTGAAAAACAATGTATCTGCACTGGGTAATCCTTATCTGGAAGCGCTGGAGTCAGATAACCTTGATGCTTCACTCAGTTATTATTACGACGATGACACCATGCTGTCAGCGGCGGTTTATTATAAACGCTTTAACGCGGCTTTTGAGGAACAGAGCAGTTTTGAAGATGTGGTGGTAGATGGACAAACCTATAATGTAGAAGTTAATGGTCTGGTCACTATTAAAGATGACAGCTCGTCAATTAAAGGACTCGAGTTAACCGTTTTACATTCATTTAAATGGTTGCCCGAGCCTTTCAATGGCATGGGTATCGCAATGAACTATAACTATGCAGACAGCTCATTTGAAACCCCGGAGGCAGGCTCAAATATAACCGACGATGTGCTTGCTACAATTGCGCCAGCCAATATTGCCGGACTATCTAAACACACCTTCAATACCCAGCTGTACTGGGAAGATGAAACCTACTCTGCACGTCTGTCTTATAAATTCAGATCCGAGTATTACAAACCCTTTGGCCCCAACCTGGCGCAAACAAACCGCTTTGTAGATGATACTGGCTCATATGATTTGTCGCTGGGTTACAAAATCAACAAGCACCTCAAGGCCAAATTACAGATATTAAATCTGACCAACGAACCCTACGTTGAACAACGGGTAGCGCATGAAGCCTATAACCGAATTGAGTATTCCGGCGCCCGTTATTTCCTGGGACTGAAATATCAGTTTTAAACCAGGATCTGGCATTAACTGCTCCCTGTTGTGTGACAGGGAGCCAACACTATAAATTGCACGGCAATTTATACAGGAGTAAGCAACATGATTGAAACCTGGAGATGGTTTGGTCCCAGCGATTCAATTAGTCTGGGTAAAATAGCTCAGGCTGGCGCAACTGGCATAGTCAGTTCCCTTCACGAAATAAAAACCGGAGACGTATGGCCGGTTGATGCCATTGCTGAGCGTAAAAAACTGATCGAAGATGCCGGGCTTGAGTGGACGGTTATTGAAAGCATTCCAGTACATAACGACATTAAAACCCGCACAGGTCGCTACCGTCAGTATATTGAAAACTACAAACAATCGATTGTTAACGCCGCAGCCTGCGGTGTCTATACCATCTGCTACAACTTTATGCCCGTAGTGGACTGGACACGCACCAATCTGATGTACCAGTTACCCAACAAAAGTCATGCTCTTCGTTTTGAAATGACTGACTTTGCCGCCTATGACATTTTCATGCTCAATCGTGACGGTGCCAGACAAAGCTATGCTGACGCAGTTATAAAAAAAGCGGAAAGCCGATTCGCCAACATGTCCGAGCAGGAAAAAGTGCTGTTGGAAAAAAACATTATTGCCGGTTTGCCCGGTGGTGAAGGCTCTTATACCCGGGACTCAATTCGCAGCACTATCGAACAATTTATTGCATTGGGGACGGAAGGATTTCGCCAGAATTTATTTTTATTTCTGCAGGAAATCATTCCGGTTGCCGAACAAGCTGGCGCCCTAATGTGTATTCACCCGGATGATCCTCCCTTCTCATTATTTGGATTACCACGTGTAGTATCTACCGCTGATGATGCCAGAGCATTACTACAGGCCGCGCCATCCAAAGCGAATGGCTTAACTCTTTGTGCTGGCTCTTACGGCGCACGTTGTGACAATAATCTTGTCGAAATGGCCCGGGAATTTGGTCCGCAAATTCATTTTGTACATTTACGTAATGTTATCCGTGAAGAAGATGGTTCATTTTACGAATCTGATCATCTGGATGGAGATAACGATATGGTCGGGCTGGTTGAAGCCTTACTATCAGAAGAAAAACGGCGAATGCAGAGTACAGATAATTTACCGTTAATTCCCATGCGACCTGACCACGGTCATTTACTTGAGGATGAACTGGATCTGCCAGACGTAAAACCAGGATATTCTTATATAGGACGTTTAAAAGGATTAGCTGAATTACGTGGTGTTATTCACACGGTGACAAGGTTTATAAAGTAACTTTTTTGATTTTACGCTGAAATCAAAAAGCCGGAAGCAGCCCTCCCTCGGGGCTGCTTTTTTTATCGCTCAAAATGCATCGCTGCATTATCAGTCGCATTTTCTATGTGCATTTTCATCGCAATTCGCGCTTTTTCAGGATTTCGCTGTTCCAGCGCCTGTAAGATCTTCCGATGTTCCGCAATCGACGGGTGCACCCCTTCCTGACGGATTCTGGCTAAAAAACGTGTACTCAGCTCAGATTGATTTCGTAGTTCCCACAACCATTTAACCACCTCCAGAATCGCGCTATTCTGCGCCGCTTCGGCAATAATCATATGAAACGCACAATCCGCTTTTTCAGACGCATTAGGCTGTTTTTCTTCTTCTTCCATCGCTCTGACAGCTTCACGTAAACGCGTAAGCTGCTCATCGGTGATACGGCTTGCCGCCAGTGCACAGGCTTCAGCTTCGATAATGTAGCGAATTTCCATTATTTCAAACAATCCGATGCCCTTATCACTTAGCTCACGCTCTACCGGTTGTTTTTGCTGGGTGACATAGATGCCTGAACCGGTACGGATCTCAATAACGCCGGATAACTCCAGTGCAATCATGGCTTCACGGATAGTGGGCCTGCTCACCCCTAACTTATCAGCTAATTCACGCTCCGAAGGAAACCGTTCACCGGGCTTTATTTGCCCCTTGTCCACCAGACTGCGCAATTGTTCAGCGACTTTCATATACAAACGGTCTGATTTTATTGCCTGCAATTTAAGTGTTTGTGCCATGGTTTCAGCCAGTGCCATAGGAAAATATCCTGAATTATTTTCTGAAGTATCAGATATCTGTTGATTCGGTTAATTAAAGCTTAAATAGTGTTTTTGTTGTTTAACAACATAGGTTCACATCATAAGTTCACAATATTATATCAATTAATCCTCTATTCAAACGTCATGCTTTGCGTAAATTTGCAATAAAAATAAGCAGTTAGTTAAAAACCAGAATTCATGATGAAAAAGTTTTATTCAGGGTATTGCTCTGTTTCTTCAGCGCCCGTAGACTGAACGCCAGCTTAAAGAGCGAAGACTCCAATAACAATTATAAAAGTATGTATCAAAAATCATTATCGACGGTATCAGTGGCCGATAGTTTTTTACGGCAACCGGATTTTCCATTCCAATGGTGGGATGCGCCGTGGTCGAGTGTCTGCACTCAGATTTCGCAACAGCTAGAGCTTATTACCGGAAAATTGCCCAACGTAAAGTTGTGGCAATATCATCATCAGGAGCAGCAATTAAAGCAGTTTTACGCTCTCAACAATAATGATGCCATACATGATAAACCGATATGCCGATTGCGACACCCAGGATACTTTGCAGCGTTAGATAAACAGGATGTGCTCTTTCTCGATTCTCCCTCAACCCAGCCGAACTTAACTAACATAACGTCTTCCCCAACCTGTTATACCTCCATTCATTGCCCCCTTTACTATCAAAACCAACTGCTGGGTGTAATGTGTCTGGAGTTTAATCAAACCGTTGCACAGGATTATTCCGCGGCGTTACTTAATATTACCCAATGCACCGCATACCGCATGTATATTGATGCACTTCATCAGGAAAAACATAATTTACAACTGGCGTTTGATCACGCCAATGATGGCATTTTTATATTTTCCGGTAACGATATCGTTGATTGCAATCAAACCGTACTCACCATGTTTGATTGCTCGAAAGAACAATTACTGGCTCAAAGTACTACGTTTTTTTCACCCAAATATCAGCCCGACGGACAGCTGTCCAAAACCGTTGCACAACGCAAAATCAATCTGGTGATGCAGGGAAAAACCCAGGTTTTTGAATGGCAACACCTGCGTTACGACCGCACGCCTTTTGATGCAGAAGTCACCATGTCGTTATTACAGCTGGATGACCGTCAGGTGATGCATGCGGTAGTGCGTGATATCAGTGATCGAAAAGCAGCAGAGACTCAACTGGAGCACTCCAAAACTGAAATCATGGAGCGCAATCGTAATTTAACGCTGTTAAATAAACTCTCTAACCAGTTACACGGTTGCATTGATGAAAATACTATCATCGATGATACATTTGAGGTGTTGTTGCAGTTGACCCAGACACCGCATATTGCGATGTATTTACTTGATGGAACCAAGCAGTATCTTAACCTTGTAAAGTCTCATGGTTTTAATGGCGAATTGCGCAAAGTGGGAGCACGTATACCACTGGAAAACAGCCTGAATGCCCTGTCAATTAAGCGCGGTAGCCCTGTTATTACCAACAATCTGGCGACCGACCCCGCTGCCTACGAAAAACTCAAACCCTTGGTTGGGCCTTTAGGTATTAACGCGGGTGTTTTTATTCCACTGATGTATCAGGGACAGGCGTTGGGCACTTTGTGTTTGTTATTTGAGAGCAAAAAAGAGTTCACTGACAGTGAAACAGAAACGTACGAAACATTAGGACAAAACGTATCTTTGGCGCTGGCTAATGCACAAAATGTCAGAAAGCTAGAGTTTATGGCGCATCACGATACACTTACAGGCCTCCCTAACCGTGCGGTGCTGCATCAGGAATTTGAAAACAATATTGCATACGGTCCGGGCATGCCGGCAGTATTGATGTTAATTGACCTTGATCGTTTTAAAGATATAAACGATACACTGGGGCACTATGTTGGTGATTTGGTATTACAACAAATCAGTCCGCGCATTAGTCAGTGCACAACCAACTATAAGACACTTATTTGCCGCTTAGGTGGAGACGAGTTTTCAGTGCTGATATACGGCAAACTGGCCCGCAATCAGGTACTGGATATTGCCGATTGTATTCTGCGGCAGTTACGTCAGCCTATAAATGTTGATTCGATGTTACTGGAAATAGACGCCAGTATCGGTGTGGCCTTTTACCCGACAGATGGTAAGGACAGCCATGCTTTGCTGCGCTCTGCTGATGTGGCGATGTATGAAGCCAAGCGCCGTGGCGGCGGAGTAATGATTTACCAGCGTGAGAGCGACATTCATACCCCGGAGCGTCTGGCCCTCATGGCTGAACTGGGTACCGCGATTCGTGATGATCAATTGGTATTACATTTTCAGCCGAAAGTACAATTAAGTACCAATAAAATCATTGGATTTGAAGCACTGGTTCGTTGGGAGCACCCTTTTTCCGGACTACTATATCCGGATAAATTTATTCCTCTGGCAGAAGTGAGTGATGCTATCCACCACCTGACAGAAAAAGTGCTGGATATGGCACTGGCACAACAACAGCAATGGCGGCAGCAGGGTTATCATTTTAGTGTCGCGGTTAATTTATCGGCACGTAACTTAATTGATGACCGTTGTATTGTCAGCCTCAAACAAATGCTGGAAAAATACCAGACACCAGCTGGTATGCTCGAGCTGGAGTTGACTGAAACGGCATTAATGCAGGATCCGGATAAGGCAATTGAATTACTTAATCAATTATCACAATTAGGGATCAGCCTGTCGATTGATGATTTTGGTACCGGCTATTCATCCTTATCCTACTTACGTCAGTTACCCATCGACACACTGAAAATCGACCGTGATTTTGTTGGCGAAATGCTCAGTAACGAGCAGGACATCATTATTGTTCGCTCAACAATTAATCTGGGGCATAACCTTAGTTTAAAAGTGGTGGCTGAAGGTGTCGAAGATAACAATACACTAAATGCATTGGGCAATATGCAGTGCGATATCGCGCAAGGATACCATATTAGCAAACCTCTTAGCTGGCCTGACATTGAAAAGTGGCTGTCATCCAGAGCTAAAGACTAAGGGTGTATTTGGCTATTCCAGCAATTGAGCAAAGCGGTCAATCTCTTCAACAACCCTGTCTATCCATGGGTGAAATAACCAAAAAGTATGTGGCGCATTATGCATCGACACTAATCTTGCAGGCCGCCCATTTTGTTGAATCATGCTGATCGCTTTTTTTGCCCCCAGCGAAAACCGCTCATGGCCAGACGCAATAAACAACATGGCGGGAGAGTCTGCATTTATGTACCCCGCAGGTGATGCAAGCTGCCACAGTTCTTTTGCACTGGAAAAATCATTACCAATCCAGCGTGCCATCGCACTGTGTTTATCGCCGTCTTTATCTTCATATTTAAGTCCCGCATCTGAAGTTAGATCAATAATACCATCCATATCGACAACCCCAATTACACTGCTATCTGCATCCTGATTAAGCCCGGATTTAAACGCCTTTACATTCTTACTGTTGGCAATAAGTGCAGCCATATGCCCGCCTGACGAACCGCCGGCAATAATAATACTGGGCGATATTTTTAAGTTCACAGCATGCTGCTTGAGCCACACAATTGCATCGTTAATATCCACTATTCCAGCCGGAAACAATGCTTCCGGTGACAGCCGGTATTCAATTGCCGCGACCGCATAGCCTCGTTCAGCTAAACGAGATGCTAATGCGTACATGTGTGATTTATTGCCGGAACGCCATCCTCCACCGTGGATCAGTGCAATAGTCACAGCCGGTTTAATTTGTTTAGGTGTAAAAAGATCAAGCGTCAGTTCACGCTTGCCGACCATTTTGTACATGCGTGAAAAACGGATGTTGATATGAGCGCTGTCAATATTGGCAATGCGCAACGCAGGGTATTGTTTAGCGTATTTCTGTGCGGCTGACGCGACAGTGTAAACTTGATCAACAGTAAAAGTTTGTGCATCAGAGGATGCAGAAAATACAAACAGGTGAGCAATCAGGCCAGAGAAAAGTAAGCAACTGATACGCATTATAATAAATCCAAAATAATCATTTACTCTGCACTTTACCAGAGTTAGTTTGAGCTTTTATAGTACGCCGGATTAACAAAAAGCAAGCAGGTATAAGAACCAACATGTCAGACACTCCCCTCACTCTGTCAAAAAGTCAGGCTCAACGAATAGTACTTTTAAGTCAGGGGCTTGGGCAGAAGAAATCAAACAACAAAAATACAACTGCCACATTGCAAAATATAAAAAAAATGAGCTACGTGCAGATCGATAGTATCTCGGTAGTGGAACGGGCGCATCACCACACGTTGTGGTCCCGGCAGCCACACTATACACCTGCATTTCTGGATAAATTAATCAAACAAAAACATATTTTTGAATATTGGTCACACGCTGCGGCTTATTTACCCATGCAGGATTATCGTTATAGTCTGCCACGTAAAGCAGCCATTGCATCAGGCGAAAAACACTGGTTTGAACGAAACCCTGAATTAAATAGCCAAATCCTAAAGCGAATAGAACAGGAAGGTCCTTTACAAGCAAAAGATTTTGAGCATAAACGGTCAGACAAAGCGGGGTGGTGGGATTGGAAACCCGCTAAAAAGGCTCTCGAGCAACTGTATATGGAGGGAAAACTGATGGTTTCCCACCGTCAAAACTTTCAGAAAGTGTACGACCTGACAGAACGAGTTCTCCCATCAAGTATCGATACCAGTTTACCAACAGACACAGAATTCTGCCGACATTTGATTACTCGTTACCTGCATGCTCACGGCATTGGTACTGCAAAGCAAATCAGTTATTTACGTAAAGGCTATTTAAAAAAAGTTACCCAACATTGCAATGAAATGCTCGCAAGCGGAGAGCTCATAAAAGTACATGTTGCTGATGTGACTTACTTTGCCCTGCCCCGGATTGAGTCTTTATCAAATAAACGCATTAACCAACAGCAGTTACATATTTTATCACCTTTCGATAATCTGGTTATTCAACGTGAACGTGTCAAACAGCTTTTCAATTTCGACTATCAGATTGAATGTTACGTGCCAGCCAACAAGCGTCAGTATGGATATTTTTGTTTACCCCTGTTACTAGGGCAACGCTTTGCCGGACGTTTAGATGCCAAACTTGAACGCAAAACCCAAACACTTGAATTGCAAAATTTATCGGTTGAAATAACATCTGCGGAAGCTGTTCTCGAAAGTCTAAAAACCGCATTACCAGAGTATATGCGTTTTATAGGCGCGAATTTAGTTGCACTTAAAAAACTGAGTATTGCGGGAAAGAGCATGAAAAACAGTGAGTTTAATCATTGGTGCTCACAATTTGCTTTACCCTAAAACACAACAAAGCCCGGCAATGTCGGGCTTTTTATAAGGCAATGAATTGCCTGCACAAAAGAACTTAAACCTATTCACACAACAAAATCTAACTGGGATGTCCATTTAGACACAAAACGCTGAAATCAATAGTGTAGACATTAATGTGATTTCGACAAAACTCTGTATGACCGTCTATTTTCCCCAGTTTAATACTTAAAATTCGCATTAATGATAACTTATTGCCTTGTATTTTAATTAAATTGGCACAACTTGTGCTTTATAAGAACCAGACAATGAGCAACGTCAAAAATTAAGTAAAGAATAAAAAAGGTTGGGTCAGTTGACCCAACCAACTTGCTCAAGTTAGGAGATCGAGCAAATTCGTTTTCTGTCCGACTACAGGGTTTGGGATTGCAAACTGGCCTCTCAACCACTTCTACACTCTCAGTCCTGTTAGTCGGCGTTTTCTTCAGAGTGGCCTCTCAGTTCCTACTCTCAGTACTCTGTTTTACTGCAACAGGGATAACGCAGCTTGCGGACGTTGGTTCGCTTGCGACAGTACCGTTGTGCTGGCTTGCTGAATAATCTGATTACGGGTTAATTCAGCTGTTTCTGCGGCAAAATCAGTATCGCGAATACGTGAACGTGCGGCCGACATATTCTCTGAAATGTTGCTCAGGTTACGAATTGTCGATTGGAAGCGGTTTTGAATCGCACCCAAATCAGCCCGGGTTCCACCTATCGTAGAAATTGCCTGACTAACGGCGGCCATCGCCCGTGATGCAGCATCCGGCGTTGCCACCGAAAGATTCACACCATTAAACAAACCCGATGCACCATATCCCCCCGGACGCGATATATTGACGCTGATTTTCTGACCGGCATTGGCTCCGACCAGGAAGGCCGCAGAATAAACACCATCCAGTATATTCACGCCTCCAAACTGGGTGGTAGTAGCAATCCGGCTAATTTCCTGTTTGAGCGCAGATACTTCTTTTTGCAGCGCCAATCGGTCCGACGAACTATTAATCCCGTTTTGTGACTGGATGGCAAGCGTACGGATACGCTGCAAAGCGGTCGTAATCTCGGACATTGCGCCTTCAGCCGTTTGCGCCAGTGAGATACCATCATTTGCGTTTCGTACCGCCTGATCCAATCCCATAATCTGGGAAGTCATACGGTCAGAAATTTGCAAACCCGCAGCATCATCTTTAGCCCCGTTGATGCGGAAGCCCGATGACAATCGTTCAAACGACGTACTTAGTGCATTGCTGGAGTTGAAAAGTTGTCTCCTGGCATTAAGTGACGACACATTGGTATTGACATATAAACTCATAATATTTCTCCTAACCTGATAACGCACTGGCTATTATTTTTATTGTCGCGCCTGCGTTTCTCGTGGTTTTCTATAACAATCCAAAATATTGGCACATTACGTGCTTTACTTTATATGCCAGTCAGTTTTCTGACTTGTGTTTTTGCTGGGCGAACGCCTGCAAAAGCTATGCTAAAAAATGGGCTCTATGCTCATGTCGACTGTCAGGGTTGATGGCCTTACCTCAAACCTCTCACTACCTCCTGGCGTTAACCCTGTCAGTCGGCGCCTCAATCTACAAAACCTCACTTTTTGCAGATTGGGCACAGCGATCCTTTGCAACTTTGTCCCGGTAAATTCTCTGTCAGGCCGGTTGCCGCTTGTCCCCAACAAATTGCAACCCGGCCTTCTTTACTGTCAGCCAGACACACTCCGGCCCTATCAATACATAGTATTGAATTCTTTTTTGGTGGAAGAGATACGAAAGGTATGTCCCACTTTTACAGATTAAGCACAGTGCTACCTACAACTATACTTACCCCGATAAATTCTCTGTCTTTTGCGTTATTCTGATAACCGTGGCTTGTCCCCACATTTCACGGTATCAAACGCGTTGTTAACCACCCAGTAACTGCAAAGCCGCCTGTGGTCTTTGATTCGCCTGCCCCAGCACCGTAATACTGGCTTGCTGAATAATTTGCCAACGGGTCAGTTCTGCCGTTTCCTGGGCAAAATCAGTGTCACGTATGCGTGATCTTGCCGCTGACATATTTTCAGAAATATTGCTTAAATTTCTAATGGTTGATTGGAAACGATTTTGAATCGCACCTAAATCTGCCCGAACACCATCAATTATAGAGATGGCCCGGACGACTGCACCTAAGGCTGCAGAAGCACCGCGTTCAGTTTCGACGGTCAAATACTGGCCGTTAAATAATCCTGAAGCGCCAAACCCGCCGGTTCTGGAAATATTGACACTTATGGTCTGGCCTGCATTCGCCCCTACCAAAAACGCTGACGAGTACACACCATCCAGAATATTCACACTTCCAAATTGCGTTGTCTGGGCAATCCGGCTGATTTCCTGTTTCAGCGCTGACACTTCTTTTTGCAATGCCAGTCTGTCAGAAGAAGCATTAATCCCATTTTGAGCCTGTATTGCCAGTACCCGGATCCGTTGCAGAGCCGTGGTAATTTCCTGCATTGCACCTTCTGCGGTTTGAGCCAGAGAAATACCATCATTTGCATTTCTAACAGCCTGATCCAGACCTAATATTTGCGATGTCATCCGGTCAGATATTTGTAAACCGGCCGCATCATCCTTCGCACTGTTAATACGAAAGCCTGATGACAAACGTTCAAATGCCGTGTTCAGATTGTTACTCGAGGTAAACAGCTGGCGTCGGGCATTTAACGACGACACATTTGTGTTGACGTACAAGCTCATTTTTTTCTCCTAACTTTTTTGTTTACCCGTCAAACTTATTATTATTTTTATTGCAGTTTTAACGGTATCAGCCACATTTATTGCTTTTATTAGTTGTGGTCTGATTACAAGGCTATTTGGTTATTATTTTTATTAGTTACCGAGTGCCTTTGCTGAACTTATCGTATGAATTGGAAAATTACTTTAGAAAAAAAATAAACTATTTTTTAAATCGCTTATTTTTCAATAAGTTATAGAAATGAAAAAGCCGGAGTATTACACTCCGGCTGGATGCTCACCGTTAGGAGAAAATGAGCAGAACTGATATCCGTCTGGCCTGTTAACCTCACTCCCTCCTGGCGTTAAGTGTCAAACGGGAATCGTTTTGACTGATTAACCCAGAAGTTGTAATGCAGCCTGAGGACGTTGATTTGCCTGGCTCAGCACTGTGATACTGGATTGCTGAATAATCTGATTACGGGTTAACTCAGCGGTTTCAGTGGCAAAATCAGTGTCACGGATGCGTGAACGTGCAGCCGACATGTTTTCACTAATGTTGCTTAAGTTACGAATAGTTGACTGGAAGCGGTTTTGTAATGCACCCAAATCAGCACGGGCAGCCCCAATGGTTGATAAGGCAGCATCAACACTGGCTAATGCTGCAGAAGCACCCGCTTCAGTTGCAACTGTCAACTGACCGACTCCCAGACCGGAAGCACCAAAGCCACCTGAACGAGACAGATTTATTGAAATTGTCTGACCTGCGTTAGCTCCAACCAGGAATGCAGCTGAAAAACTACCAGTCAGGATATCCAGGCCTCCAAACTGAGAATCGGTGCCGATACGGCTGATTTCAGTTTTAAGCGCTGACACTTCTTTTTGCAGAGCAACACGGTCAGCAGAGGTATTAATACCATTCTGTGACTGAACTGCTAACTGACGAATACGTTGTAAAGAATCGGTGATCTCACCCATTGATCCTTCAGCCGTTTGCGCCAGTGAAATCGCATCGTTTGCATTACGAACAGCCTGATCCAAACCCATAATCTGGGAGGTCATACGGTCAGTAATTTGCAGACCTGCAGCATCATCAGCAGCACGGTTGATACGAAAACCTGAAGACAAACGTTCAAACGATGTACTTAAGGCATTGGATGAGTTAAATAATTGACGCTGAGCATTTAATGCTGAAACGTTAGTATTGACGAACATTGTCATGGGTTTTCTCCTACACTCTCAGTCCAGCATTCACTGGCATTGATCGGTGTGATCAAAGGTTTAATAACACTTTTAAGTACATTCACTTTACTTATGAAATGAATGTTACTGGCTCTCTCGATTTAGCTTATCGACCCTATGCAGAAGTCCTTTAGTAATTATTTTGCCGCTTGAGGAAAAAGCGGAAAGAATTTGCCGCCTTTGCAATTCATGATCGTTTGATATTCAATGGTTTGAGTCGCAGTTGAAAAAACTTTTTATATGACAAAAAAATTTCTTAAATGTATTGATGAACAAGCCGCTCACAGCGCATTTACCGATCTGTGTCTGTACAAAAATCAGTTATTTTGTTGCTTCAGAGCCGCAACTGACCACATCAGCCCCGATGGGGTAATAAAAATACTAACGCTAAATACACAAGGACAAGTTACATCCAGTACCATCGTACGTATGGCAAAGTGTGATCTGCGGGATCCCAAATTATCTGTCGATAACAACGGCAAGCTTATTTTACTGGCATATGCACGGTTTTATCATGATGGTATACATCAGGGGTCTCAGGCATATGTCTGGTTTAGCAATGATGGCAAAAGCTTTTCAGCCCCTAAAGCACTGGCTAAACCTAATCACTGGTTGTGGCGACTAAGCTGGTTTAACCATCAGGCATATGGTTTTGCCTACCACAGACGTTCGCAAACCCTCAATTTATATGCGGGTAATCCACTACGCACCTTTGAAGAAATAACACCTGAGGCGATGAGTCTGGAACGACATGGTCTGGGATATCCAAACGAATCTGCTATAGCTTTTAGTGCAGAAGGCTGCGCGTATGCCATTGTTCGGCGGGATGCCGACACTGCCAGTGCGCAACTGGGCAAATCTCACTATCCGTATAAAAAGTGGCAATGGCGGGATTTACGCGCCTATATTGGCTCACCACAGATGCTAATATGGGATAATACTCATGCAATTATTGCGGGGCGCATATGGCAGCAACAAGGGCCCAAAACAGCCCTGATTGGCATAAACTTAATAACAGGAAAGTTAACATTAAAAGAGATTTTGCCGTCACGAGGTGACTGTAGTTACCCGGGTATGCTAATCCACCAAGAGCAACTGTATGTCAGCTATTATTCCATGCATCAATACGGGAAATGCGCCATCTACCTTTATAAAGCGCCAGTTACACACTACAGATAATCAAACAAACTAAGTTGTGTTACCCGTGAAAACGTTGACTGGGCTGCCTGCAGCGCATTTTCCTGCTTGCTTAGCTCAGTTACCGCTTCAGCATAATCCACTTCATCAATGGAACTTCTGGCCAGTTTATTAGTGATTTCCAGGTCCAGATTAGAAGCAAAAACCGACTCAGCCACGTTTAATCGTCCGCCCACCGCAGAATTTGCATCCGCCAGCCGTTTGGATGCGTTATCGATGCCCACCAGTGCATCAGCCAGTGCTTCGGCAAAATCCGCATCAGAAATATTTTCGTCATTTAATGCAATGGCAAAATCATTAAGTGTTTCGGCAATGTTCTTTTTCTCGGGTGTTTGCAGGGTAAAGTCCACAGTATCTCCCGCACCTCCCTGAAAATTAAACTCCATGCCCTTAAAGACAAACGGTTGGTCTGCATTGTAACTGTAGGTTCCCACTACGGTACCTGTATTAACCTGAGTTACGGTTGCCTGATCGCCCGGGGCAATCACCTGAATTTGGTAATTATTATTCGCCGGCGTTAACCTGTCGTAATTGTTTTCGTGGAAAAAGTCATGGGAATCCTGCTGAGATATTTTTAAGGTTGCGGGCACTGAACTACCAGTAATACTGGTTTTAAGTCTGGCTGGTACATCTTCAAATACATATTTGCCAGAATCGCCATTTTTTACTCTTACCGTGGGGGAAATCTGTATTTCATTCTGGCCGTCGTCACCGACAAAATTATACTTATTGCCCGGGGAACTTGGGTTAAATTCAAAGGCAGGACTGTGCGACTGATACCCGGCAAAAATATATTCCCCTTCCGCATTACGCGAGTTCATCAGATCAAACGCTTCCCCGCGTATTTGTTCTATCTCAATGCCAATTGCCGCTTTATCCACTTCAGCAAATATACCATTTCCCGCTTCTACAGCTAGTTGCCGGGCACGATTCAAGGCATTTTTCATATTTTCCATGACCACTTCTTCCTGCTCCAGCGAATTTTTAAGCAGGTTGTTATTGGCCTGATACTGGGCAATTTGATTCAGTTCTTCTGTCAGGCGTATAACTTGCGATGCCCCCACGGGATCATCAGATGGGCGTAACAACTTTTTACCGGACGACAATTGCTGCTGAACGTGAGACAGCTTACTTTGATTGTCTAAAACGCCTTTTACACTTAAATCAAATAACTGATTAGTTGAAATGCGCATTTATACCCTACCTTACCGAACTCAAAATGGTATTAAATAAATCCTGTGCCGTACTGATCAATCGGGCTGACGCCGAATATGCCTGTTGGAATCGCATTAAGTTAGCGGCTTCTTCATCCAGACTCACTCCTGACACAGATTCAAACCACGACTTAGACTGATCCACCAGCGCTTTGGCTGCCTGAGCCGACACATCTGACTTCGCCGTTTTTTCCCCTACCGAACCGACTAAGGACGCATAGGATTCATGAAACGTCAGCAAATTGGTTGGTCCGCCTGACGCGCTGGCGCTGCGGCGCATAGTATCCATACTTTGCAGATCAGCCATAATCAGACCATTACGGTTATCATCAAAACCATCTGTATTGTAGTTGATGTTAAATACATCCCCCGCTTTTGGCACGCCCTGTAAGGTTAAATCGTAACCAGGATAATTATCCATCGCGGCAAACGCTGGCGGCCAGCCTGCCGATGCAGCCCCCTGCTGGATCAGATTTTCCAGACTACTGGCACCTGAGACTGTCGTAATAAGTTGCCCTGCACTATCGCGTATTTCATAAGAGTCGGCAGATAAAAATACAATTTGTGCGGGCGCTCCCACGTCAGTAGGTAACGGACCAGCCGGAGACTGACCCGGGCCATGAATTCCGCCAGTACCATCAAAAGCCGATACACTGGTATCGGTTAAAGGGTTGCCAACATTAACATTGGTAACATCAGTAGAGACCAGTGTTGCATCACCTAAATTATTAATATCGGATTCAACACGAATGGGTGAAGCAAACGCAATATCTTCCGGCCGCACGATGCCAACTTCAATCTGACCAGCGCTATATTTGGTAGGCTGTAACAAAAACTGGTCACCTGCGGCATAACTGGCGCCATTTGGAAATTCAATTTCAAGGCCATCCATAATAGGTACAAAAGTACCGGCGGCAGCATCAAGACCGGTAAATGACTGGGTTTGCGGATTACCATTGACATCCAGTACCGGTGTACCATCCGGCTCCAGCAGGTTAACCGTAATATCGACAGTAGACGGAGGCCCTGCCGCCACATTATCAATCACTATCTGATAATCCTTGGTGGTAACCTGATTTGATTGTCCTTCCGCAATTCTGCCATTTAATCCCAGAGACAAAGAGGAATTAGTTGAATAATTTAATGCCTGTGTCACAGGTAAATTAAAAATATCAATGCCAAGCTGGCCATCATAATCCATGCCCAGTCGATTTTGCTGATTCACTGCATCGGCCAGCGCCAGAGCCAACTGCCCCATCTGTCGCTGCGCATCAGATAAAATATCGTCTCTGAAATTAAATAAACCACCAATCCGGCCACCAACCGAATTTTCAGGCAAGTTAATATCGACTCCCCGGCTACTATTTTTCAATGTCAGGTTTTTCTGTTTGGCGTCAGGTTCACCATTGACTTCAAATACGTTAAAAGTGCCATCCTGCATCACCAGCGACTGACCACTTTTTAAATTGACCAGTGTACTACCATCTTCCATAGTACGGGTGGTGATATCGACCATTTCCGCCAGTTTCAAAATGGCATTGTCCCGCTCAGAGATTATCGCCCCGGGCACATCATGCTGATTGCGATACTGGTTAATGCGTATCGAGTTGTTAAGTTCTGCAATGGTTTCGATTAAATTATTGGCATCTTCTGTCATGGAGTTAAATTCAAGATTTAACTCATCTTCTTTGTATGAAAGAAACTCTGACAGAGAATTGAATCGTCCCAGTAAAGAATCCGCCTGGCCCAATACCAGTTGACGGGCCGCCATATTGGTAGGCTCATCAGCTGCGGTTTGCATTGCCTCAAAAAAATCACTCATGCTGGTTGCAAGACTGCTGGCTTCACTGGCAAAAATATCATCCAGCTGTGACGCTTTATCGTGGTAAGCGGTAAACTGGGCGTAGGTAGAGGTATCACGGCGTAATTGATTTTGCGCAAAGATATCCAGTATTTGCGACGTTGTGCCCCGGCCCACACCACCATTTAACTCAGCAACAAAAGTGGTTCGCTCACGTATATAGCCTTCGGTATTTACGTTAGCAATGTTATTACCTGTGGTTTGCAGTAAACGATTTTGTGCCGCTAAACCACTACTGGCAATACTGAGTAAGTCGGCGTTACGAATAGTCATTTACTCAATGCTCCATTAAAGCTGCATGCCATCAATGGCTTGCTTGAAAGTGGCGCTGTCCATCACGCTAAGTACTTTATTCGCGTATTGGGGATCGGTGGCATAACCTGCCTGTTGTAATTGTTCGAAATAGGCTGCGGGATCTTTAGCCGACTGCATCGCTTCGCTATAACGACTGCTATTACTGACAAAACCAGCATAATCACGCATTGAATCTTCAAAGGAACCATAAGCACGAAACTGTGCAAGCTGACGTTTGGGATTACCGCCACTGTATTCAAGGGTATCCACCAGAGTACGATTACCCTGCCAGTTACGATCAGCTTTAATACCAAACAAATTATGACCGTTTTGGCCCTGCTGACTGTGGATCATAAATTTGCCCCAACCTGTTTCCACCGCAGCCTGTGCAACTAAAGCTTTAGCATCGAGACCATATTCAGGTGCAATTTTTTCCGCAATTGGCATGAGTTGCTGCACAAAGTCCTGTTCATTGCCAAACGCGGCTTGTTTATTGCCACGGGAAATTTGGGCACTGTATTGCGATGGATTGTTGGCACTGTCTGGTGACGTCTGTTGCGCTTGGTACTGAGCCCGGGCACCCGCTAAATCACCGTTATTACGCAACACGGATGCGGGAATAAAACCATCCTCTCCGCCTAACTGTTGCTCCAGCATTTTAGCCAATCCCAGGCTGCCTTTGGAGGCGAGATCCATTGCCAGCTGCTGGTCATGCATATCACGGTAAAATTTAACCTGCTCAGAATTAAACGGGCTGTCTTTATCTGACATCACATCTTCAGCTTTACGCATGGATTTAAGCATCATCTGGATAAAAATGGCCTCAAACTGCGTAGCTGCTTCTTTTAAAGCCGCTTTATCATTTTTTTTAGCTGCCTGACGCAGTTTATCCAGCCCAGCCAGATCATTGACGTTTCTGGCCTGACTTAACTGAGATTCAATATGACCGTTTAACGTATCAGACATAATTTAGATCACCACCAGTTGCCCTTGAAGCGCACCGGCCTGACGCAGTGCCTCAAGTATTGCCATTAAATCACCTGGCGCAGCACCCACTTCATTGACCGCGCGCACCAGTTGATCGAGTGTCACACCCGGGTCAAATTTAAACATGCGACTGTCATCTAAATTCACATCAATAATGGATTGTGGAGTAACCGCGGTTTGCCCATCGGCAAGCGCATTTGGCTGAGAAACATTCTGATTTTCAGCAATAGTGACGGTTAAACCACCATGGGTAACGGCGGCAGGTAACAGGCGCACGTCTTTACCGATGACAATCGTACCTGTGCGGCTGTTAATCACCACACGTGCAGGAGCATCGGCTGGGGTAAATTCAAAATTTTCTAAGGTAGCTAAAAAACCTACGCGCTGCCCTACATCACGCGGCGCAGAAACACGCACAGAGGCAGCATCAATCGGTGTGGCAATCACTGGCCCTTTATCCGGATCAGCGCCGAGCTTTTTATTGATGGTTTCAGCCAGTGATTCTGCGGTTGAAAAGTCGGGATAATTTAAATTTAAAGTTAAATAGTCTCCCTGAGCAAATCCACTGGTCACGGCTCGCTCAACAATACCACCGTTAGGAATGCGCCCAACGGTAGGCGTATTATTGACCACACGTGAACCATCCTGTCCTTGTACGCCAAAACCGCTAACGACCAGACTCCCCTGGGCTACAGCATAAATTTGTCCATCCAGACCTTTGAGGAAAGTCTGCAACAAAGTACCACCACTTAAGCTACCGGCTTCCCCCACCGATGACACAGTGACGTCAATTTTTTGTCCGGGTTTGATAAAAGGCGGCAAGGTCGCATGCACCGCAACCGCGGCAACATTTTTGATTTTAGGTTTTTGTCCGTTTGGCATCATGATGCCGAAATTGGACAACATGGTACGAAAGCTTTGCTCGGTAAACGGACTTTGCTCACCGGTACCGGGTAATCCAACCACTAAACCATAACCGATTAACTGGTTACTGCGTACACCCTGAATACTCGCCACATCTTTAATACGCTGAGCATAGGAAAACGGTGTCAAAAGGATGCTGAAACTACAAATAATGCTTAACCACTTTTTCATTTTCATCCCCTTAGAAAGGCCACCAGTCGGAGGTAAAGAATCGCGACAACCAACCTTGAGTCTGGGCATTGGCAAAATTCCCCGTACCACTGTATTGAATACGTGCATTGGCAATTTTGGTTGATTCCACTTCGTTTTGTGGGCTGATATCAGCGGAACGAACGATGCCAGTTAAACGGATATATTCATCCCCATTGTTCAGCGTCAGCCATTTCTCACCGCGCACAACCAAATTCTGATTAGATAAAACGCGCACCACAGTCACAGAAATATTGCCGCTTAAGCTATTGTTCTGATTAGCCTGGGCATCGCCATTAAAGGTATTCCCAGCATTGACGCCCAGCTGAATTGATTCAGGACCGATATTCAATGGATTACCACCCAGACCGGTAATAGGTTGTACGTCAGCAGTGGTAGTTTTGGCTAACCCCGTGGTGGCAGATTTACTGGCGCTGGTACTTTCGCTTAGTACCACAGTAATGATGTCACCCACACGACGTGCCTTAACATCAGAATAAAGACTATTGGCTAAATCTGGCTGAAACAGTGATCCATCGTCGGCAATTTTATGTTCCGGCATATCCGGGATCACTGGCGCATAAAAAGGGTCGTTAGGCAGCGTTTCACGCACCGGTGTAGATTGACAGCCTGTCACTAAAATCCCTGTTAATACGATAAGCCAGTATTTCATATCAATTATCCATTAAAGTTGCTGAATAACCTGACCAAGCATCTGGTCAACCGATGAAATCACTTTGGAATTCATTTCATACAGGCGCTGGCTTTCAATCAGATTAACCAGCTCTTCAGTCACATTAACGTTGGAGGTTTCCAGAGATCCCTGAACAATTGAGCCGAGGCCATTCAGGCCGGGTATCCCCTGAATAGGCGCACCACTCACCGCCGTTTCGGTAAACAGGTTTTGTCCAATGGGTTGCAAACCAGTGGGATTAATAAAATTCGAAATCGTGATTTGACCCAGTACCACAGGATCTGCTTGTCCCTGAACCGTGGCGGAAACTTCACCATCCTGAGAAATGGTGATTTTTTGCGCACCTTCAGGCACGGTAATATTGGGTTGCAATACAAAACCCGCGCCCGGTGTTACAATTTGACCGGTTTCATCCAACGTAAACTGGCCGTTACGCGTATAAGAAATGGTGCCATCGGGTTGCAGGATTTCAAAAAATCCATCGCCCTGAATCATCATATCCAGTGAACGTTCAGTGGTGATCAGATTTCCCTGCGTAAAGGCCTTTTGTGTGGCAACCACTTTACTACCTGCACCAAGCATTAATCCCGACGGTAATTCGGTATCAGCTGATGAGCGACCACCGGGCTGATTGATATTCTGATACAACAAATCTTCAAAAATCGCGCGGCTTTTCTTATAACCAACAGTACTGGCATTCGCCAGGTTGTTAGAAATAACCGATACATCGGTTTGTGCCGCGTCCAGGCCGGTTTTACTGATCCAAAGTGCTGGATGCATGTTGTCCTCCGGTGTTACTACTGGTGATATCACTCACCGTGAAAAATAAACTCAAATGCACAGCCATAACGAACAGTTACAGGATCCGCATCAACATATTGCCGCGACTATCAAGGTCATCAGCCTTTTTCATTAACTTAACCTGCATTTCATAATGACGTTGCAGACTGATTAAACTGACCATTTCTTCCACCGGGTTAACATTACTGTTTTCCAGCATGCCACTGCGTATTTGCACTGTAGCGTCGGCATCCGCGATCTGACCGTCCTTTTGACGAAATAATCCGTCTAGTCCACGTTCAATGGCGTTATATTCGGGTTTAACCAGTTTAATTCTTGCAACTGGCTCCATAACGGTTGCAGGAGCACCCAGTGGCTGAACCGAAATGGTTCCATCATTAGCAATATTGACGTTTTGCAACGGAATAGGCAGTTGTATGGGCCCGGCATCACCAATGACCGGGTTACCAGCAACATCGGTTAGCATGCCATTCGCATCCACATGCAAGTTACCTGCGCGGGTATAGGCTTCGTTACCCTGTTTATCGTTAACCGCAAACCAGCCATCCCCTTGTAACGCAATATCTAGAGAGCGCTCAGTCTGGATCATCGCCCCACCCTCATAATCATTGGTGGGACTTTCAGTCATGGCAAATACCCGGGTAGGCAAACCTTCACCAAACGCAGGCATAGCACGGGCTTGCTCCAACTGGGCTTTAAACCCTGTGGTTTGAGCATTGGCGAGGTTATTGGCACGTAAGCCGGTAGCCAGTAAATCCTGACTGGCGCCACTGCTGGCGATATAGAGCATTTTATCCATGACAACTTCCTGACCTGCTAAAACGATTACTAAATGAAATTGCAAATTTGATGCCAGTGAATCGATTAATGCACCAGGCGGCAATACAAGCGGTCAAATAAAAGGCAAACCGTTCACAATTTACGCAATATGGCAGCCAATTGCCACGGTTGTCGGCAAAAAGTGGTCGCCAAGAGATTTAAATAAACATAAAAAAACCACCGCAAGTGGTGGTTTTTTGTCACTGATAACCTAATTAAATTATCGGATATTCAATACCGTCTGATTTAGCTGATTATTGACTTCCAAGGCTCTGGAGTTCGCCTGGAAATTACGCTGCGCAATAATCATATCAATCAGCTCTGTGGTCAGGTTGACGTTGGCTTGCTCCAGTGCACTTGAGTTGATTTCCCCAAAGGTACCGGTAGTTGCCTCACCAGCCAGAGCTTCACCAGAGAGGATACTTTCCTGCCAGCTGGTATTGGATTGCTGGGTTAAGCCCTGGTCATTGGCAAAACGCACCAGTGCTACACGGGTAATTGGCTCAGAGGTACCATTGGAGTATGTCGCACGTACTAAACCATCCGGGCCGATATCAATACCAGTTAAACGGCCTACCGGTAAACCATCTTGTTCAAGCGCAGTTACCTCAAATGCAGATGCAAACTGAGTAATTTCATCCGGAGTCGCGCTTCCCGGATCTAGCACCAAATTAGTAGTAATTGTCTGTGTTGGGTCTGACCCATTAATTAAAGGCGGATTACCTAACGGCTCAGACACCACATCACCCGTTGCAATTGAAGTTCCATCAGCATTTTGCATCTCAGTAAAATCGCCTCCGCTAGAAAAAATCATTCGAAATCCCGACACGATATTTCCAGATGAGCCACCTACTGTATTATCCCCAGAGGCAAACGGTGGTGTTAAAGGCGGACTCCCAGGGGTATCTCCTTGGGTATTTACCGGCACATCATCAATATAGGTAACTCCAACCCACTCATTCGCATTGGCCGCATCCTTTAAAAAGTAATAGGTCATAACATGACTATCGCCCAATGAGTCATACACCGTAATTGACGTGGCAGAGTTATATGTCAGAGGGTCATCCGGATCAAACAAATTTAGATCAACTGCATCTTCATTGGCTGGTAAATTAAATTTAGGTTCCACTTCTGTTGTTCTCTGCGGTGAGCCCGAAGAATCAGGAATACGTACCGGCACAGTGGTACTCAAAGCAACTGAAGCTGATGTACCATCAGGGTTAACCGGAAAACCCATTAAGTGATCACCATTAGAGTTAACCACAAAGTTTTCTGCATCGAGTTTAAACGTCCCTGCACGGGTAAAGGAGAAATCACGAGAGGAAACTTCCGGAATGGTAGCAAAAAAGCCATTACCGGTAATCGCTAAATCCAGTGCGTTTTGGGTAAACTGCAGGCTTCCCTGACTAAACTGTTGTGCCACTTCCTGAGTTAATACACCGTCACCCACTTTGGTTTTACCACCAGCCAGTAAACTGGCAGCATATACATCACCAAATTCAGCACGGGATTCTTTAAATCCAACCGTATTTACGTTGGCAATGTTATTCGCTGTGGTATCTAAATCTTTTTGAGCGGCATTTACACCACTTAATGCAATATTAAAAGACATCGCTGATGCTCTCCTCGTTAACTACCAATTTCCAGTACGTCAGAAAGTTTCACACTCTGCTCGCCCTGAAGATTGAGAATAATGCCCTGACTACTGGATGCCAGACTCACACTGTCAACATGACGGTGCATGGCTGTAACTAATTCTTCGGATTCACCGCCAACCGTTCCGTTGGCTTTAATGGTGTAATTGCCTGCCGGCAATTGATTGCCGTTTTGATCTTTGCCATCCCAGGTAAATTCAATATTCCCTGCGGCATGGTCACCTAATGGCATGACCCTTACTGTTTCACCATAACTGTTTTGAATGGTCAGCTTCATCGAATATGACGCCTGGTCGGTAATGATCATTCCAGTTACATCTTCACCTTCCTGCATTACTGTTTCGTTGCCCTGAATCAATACATTCTGGCCAATCAGACTGGATGCCTGGAGCGCTTGATTTGATGTCATCGAAGCCGCAAACGTATCAAACTTTTCATTAAGCTGATTTAAGCTGTCCGCCATAGTAAATTGCGTCATTTGCGCAATCATCTGGTCATTATCCACCGGTTTGGTGGGGTCCTGATTAGACAACTGTTCGGTTAATAAAGAGAAAAAGTCTTCCTGTGATAATTTACCGTTATCTTTTTGGCCGTCTTCTATTTTATTGTCCTGCCAGTAATAATCATTCGACAGGCCGCTTCTGTTTACACTATCAACCATGACTATCTCCTTATTGTCCCTGACCTAATTGCAGTACACGGCGAAAAATACGCTTAGTGGTATCAGCAACCTGCACATTAGTTTCGTAGGACTTGGATGCTGAGATCATGTCAGCCATTTCCTCTACGACATTAACGTTGGGTTTGTAGATATAACCGTCTTTGTCAGCCATTGGGTGATTAGGATTGAATTCAATTTGCAATGGTTTGGGGCTTTCAACAATCCCAAGCACTTGAACACCAACGCCCTGCGACTGATTTTCTGTTGCTTTTTGTAATTCTGCCGCGAATACAGGCTTACGAGCTTTATAAGTCTGGTCGTAACTACTGCTTACACTGTTGGCATTGGCAATATTACTGGCTACTGTATTTAAGCGTACGTTTTCCGCGCTCATACCAGTGGATGCGATATTCATGACATTAAAAAGGCTCATGATCCTTGTCCTCCGCTAATGGCCTTCTTCAACCCTTTGATTTTGCCATTCAAAAATTCAATACCCACCTGATAGCGCATCCCCGTATCTAAAAACGCATTACGTTCCTGCTGTACGTCTACATCATTGCCATCCCCGGTATCCGGTTGCAGGGGCGAACGGTACATTATTGCCTCGTTAGTCTGCATTTGCGCTTTGATGTGCTTGCTGTCGGTAGTGGTCAACTTGTGCGTGCGCTCATAATTGGCGCTTGCCATAGCTTGTTTAAAATCTAAGTCTTTGGCTTTGTAACCAGGAGTGTTGGCATTGGCTAAATTACCGGCAATGATCTCCATGCGATCATTTCGCAGATTTAGCGCCTTATGATGGAAGCCCACCAATTTATCAAAACTTATTGCCATAAACGTTTCTCCTACTTCTGAGAAATATTTAGCAATAGCTATGCCAGAATAAATTTAGTGGGGCTTAATTATGGGTAAATTATCAGAAATATGGTTATTTCTTAGCGTAATACATGCCTGGAGAACAGCGGTGCAAGGTAAATTTATCAGATAATCCTGCCATCGACTCTGACGCACCAACCATTAAAATGCCCTCGGAATGTAAACTAGCGGCAATATTTTGCAATATCCGGGTTTTCATTTCCGCAGAGAAATAAATCAGTACATTACGACAAAATACGATGTCAAACTTGCCTAACGAGCTGTAGGAATCAAGTAAGTTCAGAGAACGAAAGGAAACAAGCTTGCGCACTGCGGCGGTGACTCGCATATCGCCATTGCCGACTTCTTCAAAAAATCTGGCTCTGCGTTCCGGAGATAACCCTCTTGCCAGCGACAAATGGTTGTATTCCGCCTTACTACAGCGCTCAAGCATTTCTGAGGAAATATCGGTACCAATAATTTGTATACCGCCGGGAAACGCGCCAGGTTTAGACTGCAAATACTCCTGAATAATCATTGCAATCGAGTATGGCTCCTGACCAGAGGAACAAGCAGCGGACCAAATTTTTACCGGCGTTCTGCGTCCAGCCAGTTTATCCAGCAGTTGCGTTTTTAATATATCGAAGGGATAGGTATCTCTGAACCACAAGGTTTCGTTGGTTGTCATGGCATCAATAATCGCGGCATTTAACTGCCGGTCGGAGCCACGAGTGAATTTCAACAGCAGTTCTGATAAATCAGCTTGCCCATAGCGATTAACTAACGGACCTAACCGACTTTTTACCAGGTATTGCTTGTTTTCACCTAAAACGATCCCACATTGTTTTTCCAGATACTGACAAAATTCCGGATAATGACGGACTTCAAGTTCAGTGAATGACACTTAGGTTCCTTAATGCTCTTCCAGCCCTAACCACTTTTTGACTGCAGAGGCCAGTTCATCAGGATGGAACTTGGCGATAAAATCATCTGCACCCACTTTTTTAACCATAGCCTGATTAAAAATACCACTTAGGGATGTATGAAGTATGACGTGTAAATCTTTTAATTCGGGTGTACTTTTAATTTCCGCCGTCAGGGTGTAACCATCCATTTCAGGCATTTCGATATCGGATACTAACACACCTACCTGATCGGTTACATTACCTGTCTCAGCGGCAATTTCTTTTAAACGCTCAAGGGCTTCCTGACCATTTTTAGCCATTTCAATCTTTAAACCAAGTACGGTAAGGGCTTTGTTCACCTGATTTCGTGCAACTGATGAGTCGTCGGCAATAAAAATAATTTTATCGCGCACATTGGTTACATCCAGATCTTTAGTAACAGCTTCACTTACATCAGTATTGATCGGTGAAATTTCGTGCAGAATTTTTTCTACATCAAGAATTTCTATCAGTTCTTTATCAACTTCTGTTACCGCCGTTAAATAGCTTTTACGCCCGGATCCTTGCGGTGGAGGCATTACCGAATCCCAGTTGATGTTGATAATACGCTCAACGGAATCAACTAAAAATCCCTGAATGGAACGATTATATTCGGAAATGATGATAAACCGTTTATCGAGGTCATCGATCATTTTGCCGCCGGTTGCCATACTTAGATCGATAACAGAAATTGTCTGACCACGAATATGAGCTATCCCCCGGACAAAAGGATTTAACTTGGGCATTGCTGTTAAAGGTGGACATTGTAAAACTTCACGAACTTTAAACACGTTAATGCCAAATCGTTGACGGCCACTTAATTTAAATAACAATAATTCAAGTCGATTAGCCCCAACTAACTGCGTACGCTGATTAACCGAATCTAAAACTCCAGCCATCTATTACTCCAATATAAATAAAGCAGGCACGGATATTGCCTTTACTAGTGCAATACATTCATTTTGCCTGAAATATGACACTAACATACACCAATTAGTGTTTAAGCATAGTCAAACAGAACAAAAGTGAACATGAAAAAATTATTGTCAGCTATAAAGATACACCAACTTTCATTATTTCTATCTATGTTTATCGGCCTTAATTGTGATGCTTTAGCACAATCGGTACAACATGACGAAATTATGCAGCTAGGTGAACAATATGTGCTCGCCGAACTCAATGCTGGCCCCGAACACCACATTACAGCCAAAGCCATGCCAATTGATAACCGAATAGATATCCCGGCATGCCCACAATCGTTCGATATCGCTGCGGCACCTAACGCCTTGTTACAATCAAATGTAACAGTAAAAGTTAGCTGCCCAGCCAACAACTGGTTCATCTATTTTGTGGTTAAGGTAAAAGAAACGCAGCTGGTTATTGTAGCAAATAATGCCCTTTCACCAGGAAGTTTAATTACCGCCGAAGATATTGAAACTGAGGAACTGGATAAAAGTTTGTTGCGCTACAGCACGTTTACATCAGCAGATGATGTTATTGGCGCCAGAGCTAAACGGCGTTTAATAGCCGGACAACCCATCTCCCCCAATCAGTTGTGTTTTGTGTGTAAGGGGGACGCCATTACCATCATTGCTAAAGGCGCAGGTATTCAGGTCAAAGCGGCAGGTATTGCCCAACAGGATGGGAATGTAGGTGAACAAATTCTGGTGCGTAATGAACGCACAAAGAAAGTGGTTAATGCACAAGTAGACAGCACCAGTGAAGTAATAGTCAGGCTGTAATTTCGGCTTGTAAAATGCTAGAATAACAGTCAATTTACATCTTTTGGTATTTACATGATTTATGTGATACTAAAATAATTAAAAACCTCTAAAGATTCTTAAATAGCAGCCGATACGCTCAATGAGGTTCTTTTAGGTAGTGGAAGAAGACAATGTCAATCAATGTAAATAACAACAATGTGTCTAAACCGCTTGTAGACAACCAGAAGCTGCAACAGCAGCAGGGTCAGTCAACCAATCAGGCGCAGGCACAACAAGCAAGTGTGGCTCAGACAGCTGCGCGTTCAGATTCTGTATCGCTGACTCAGTCTGCTCAGCAATTAAGTCAGTTGCATAAAAAAGGGTCTGAAGCCAGTACAGTTAATCAGGAAAAAGTTGATCGCCTGAAAAAAGCGATTCAGGCTGGCGACTATAAGGTCAATCCTGAAAAACTGGCGCAAAATATTGCCAAATTCGAATCAGAATTATTTGGTATCAAATAATTTATGAGTGACATGCGCGACGCGCTGAATCAGCAGCAGCAGCAATTAAAGCAGCTGTCACTTGTATTAGAAAATGAACTGGCTTTAATTAGCGCCAGAAACGCTGACGCGTTAATGAAACTACTGGAAGATAAAGAATCTCTGCTTAATGATATTGCTGAGCAAGATCGCCTCATCGCCCGCCTCTACCCAGCACAAGAAGATAAACACGCTTTTGAAGACGACATTCAACTAATAGATAAACTGTTGGAAGAGTGCCGCTATCGTACCGATATCAATCAAAAAGCAGTTGAACAGGGGCAGTTAAGACTTGCTCATCTGCGTAATATGATTGTTGAATCGCGAGCAAAAGAATCAATGACCTATGATAAAACCGGTCAGACACATAGTGGTAACAAAGGTAAAGGCATCAGCGCCTAACAATTCACACCGCTAACACCACCCTCACCTTATTATTTAATAATAATTTACTTTTTTGATGCGTTTTGGTCTGGCGGTGGATAAATATAAGTCGTATACCTTTTGCATATCCAGTCGCAGCTCAGTGACGTAAGTATCGTCATCCGCTGCATAAGCTTTTACCACCTCTGCGCCACGAATCACCCCCTGAATAGATGACTTAAGCTCTTCATCTGACAACACCAGATTGGATAACTCCTGACTCCCTTCAATTCGCTGACCATAAACCTGCTCGGTAAGTTCGCGATATGCATCCAGCTTCGACGCCTTTATCGCTAAAAGGGTTTTCACCGCATCCGAACTCCCCATTTGAGCTGAAATGGGCGCATAGCCTACCGCGTTTAATACCGGATAATGCTCGGGCTGCACATATTCCCATTCAACATTTTTATCCATTACGGTTGAACAGGCACTGAGCATCAACACCCCACAAACATTTATTATGCGCATTACATTCATCTACTACCTCATTGGGCAAACAACCTTTTAATCTTAGAAAAGCTCTGCAATATCCATTCCGACAAGGTCATAATTTAGAATAAAGTCATGTTAAAAGGGTAAACAGGTATAAAAAATGCTTAAGCTACCGATAACTTGAGGTTCGAATTGTTAACGTCAAAAAGTTGAATAAACACAACGTAAATTTACGTATCAATTTAAATTAACAGTTCTGTAAAGGTAGTAGTCAAAAATATGACAAATAGCGTGCGGATTATTTCTTTTATTTTTTTGTTTTTCAGTGCATTCAGTCATGCTGTATGGTTTGAGGCCAGCGGACAAGCTGTTATTAATGGTGACAACAAACAACTAGCACGACAACAAGCCACACAGGAAGCCATCAAACAAGCATTGTTATTTGCAGGAGCTTCTGTGCACAGTGTTCAACGCATGGCGAATGGCTTATTACAAGATGATAAACTGGAAATACGCGCCAGCGGTGAAGTGGAGAGCCTCGAGTTAATCAACGAAAATATTTCAGGAGATATTCTCACCGTATCGATTCGTGCAGATATTTTCACCAATAAAAAACAATGCCGCGCCAGCGATTACAGCAAATCAATTGCCAGTAGCTGGTTTTCTATTCGTCACCGCCAGCAGGCTACAGCAGGTGAACTATTCAACTTCGGAAAAACAGTAGCAGAACAACTCCAGCAAAATTTTCAGCTTTATGCCAATGCCAGTAACATCAGTTCTTTGTCGCGCTTTTATTCATCAGAACAACAATCGAACAAACACAACGCAATTCAACTGGCGAGTAAGACAGACAGTCAGTATGTTTTATTTGGCACCATTACAGAGATGGATGTAGAGCCAGTCAAACAAAATGTACTGAAGTTTTGGCAGGACAATCCCCCCCTCCGCAACTTTACTCTGGCACTGGAACTGTATAATGGAACGACAGGTGAACCATTATTAATTGAACAATTTCACACTCAGGCGAATTGGGATTTTTCCATGCAGGAAAATCTGTCAGCCGCCAGCAGCCGGCTATGGCGTTCAATCTATGGTAAACAAGTTAACAGTTTATTGCAGGATATTACTTATAAAGTTGATGAGCTACTAAGCTGCCAGCCAGCATTTGGACGCGTCATCAAAATCACAGACCAGAAAATTAGCGTAAGCCTGGGAAGTGTTGATGGCGTAAAATCCGGAGACGAATTACAACTATTTCAACTCAATCAGTTTTATGACATTCAGGGTGATGAACATATGGAATACCATATCCACCCGGTTAAGATGATTGTATCCGAGGTTTTTGCACATAGCAGTATTTTGCAACCAATCGGCGCGGTCCCCTTGTTTAATATTCAGCCAAATGATTTTGTAATGCGCCGTTAACGCCTGAAATTATTCAATTTTTAGGTTCTGCATCTGTAACTGATGATGCGCTTTCGGTATAGTTACGCCAGCTGCGTCCCCTTGGCACAGCTGGATAGCGCAGCCCCCTCCTAAGGGGCAGGTCAGAGGTTCGAATCCTCTAGGGGACGCCAAAATTCAAAAAGCCGACTTTTAAGTCGGTTTTTTATTTTGTCCCCTCGCGGGTGAGAACCTCTGCGGTTCGACCAAAACGACCGGATCGTTTTGGAACATCGGCGACACGACGATAGCCCGAAGGGCAAAATAAAGGACGTATTTTGTAATCCTCATCTTTTAGATGAGACTATTTTCCACTGCGTAAAAACACAAAACTTAATGACCAAAACTAGTTACGCCATACCAGCAACCGAACATCAGATTGAGATAGAGATAAATAAAAGCAAATTTATCGCTATTGCTAACCATGCAGCCAATAAATCCACTGCTGATTTATTGATCAAAACCATTCGCGCCCAACACCCAACAGCAAATCATGTCTGTTGGGCTTTTATTGCCAGCTCACCGACTTCAACCATTCGTTCAATGAGTGATGATGGCGAACCCAGTGGTACAGCAGGTAAACCGATGTTAGCAGTACTTGAACATTCTGGATTGGGTGAAATTTGCGTGTGTGTGGTGCGCTATTTTGGCGGTGTGAAACTCGGCAAAGGTGGCTTGCAACGAGCATATTCCGGCGCGGTAAGTCAGGTGTTAAAAGATTTGCCTCACACAACTTATGAACCCAGCATCAGCGCAACGTGCGAATTTGCCTACGAATACGACAATCATATTCAAAAACTACTACAGCAATTTTCCGTAAAAATGATCTCGCAGGATTTTACAGCGAGCATTCTTCTCACCATAGATATACCACTAAAACATAAAACTGCATTTTATGATGCTGTGATCAATGCAACGGCTGGCGCTGCATCCATAACCTTCGCAGATATTTAAAGTTTACTTGAGACGGGATGGTGGCAGGTTTATGTTAGCAGGCGTTTTGTGTGTATTGTAGAACACTTCGCGTTTACCATTTTCTGTGGTGTATTCCGGATCCTGCTCAACCGCCATGGCATTAAATAGTTCGCCTTTAGGTTTAACCAGTTGATGAGAATGATGAATGTAGTGCTGCTCAATAAATTGCATCGCCAGCTTATCTCCAGCTTGCGCAGCTGCATAGGCGTCACGCAATGCCGTAGGCACCTTACATTCAATATCATGTGTATTTAAGGGATTAAAAGGTACCCCCTGACTCAAGGCTTTTTGCAACATTTTTTCCAGTGCAATAAATGACAGCTCTTTACTAACATGGCGCTCAAGAACAATAAATGCCTTGCGTACTTTTTCCAGTTTAATCAAAGACAAAGCGGTTAATTGCTCTTCATATTCAACAAATATTTTTGTATTGCTGTTGTGCTTTTTTTGCTGCCAGTGATTTAATAAAGCCAGAGTTTGCTCTTCAGCCAAACGCTTTTCATCTTGGTTATCTGGAGGATAACGTTCAACGTTAACGTCGAGGTAAATTTTCTCCGCTCCAATGGCATATCCCCCACCTATATCCGCATGAGAACCATATAACGCCTCTTCTACAAAGTGCTCACACACTGGCTGCGGACAATGATTGTTGGATGAGATGTTGCCAATTGGCAGCGTAAGAATACTGGTAAGGGGAAAGTTATCTCTGTATTCATGAGAAGCAGTAAGATGATAAATGTAATCGGCCACATCGGGTGACAAATCGAGTTCCATCAATAAATTGTCTTTATCACCAGGTAAGCCGATTGAACCTACCGTATCAAATAAGCCACAAAACCTGACTCTTACCTCACACTCAGCAGGCCAGTAGGTGCAATCCCCCTTTAAACCTAATTCGCGTATTTTATTAATAAAAAAACGCGAGGCTGTCGCACCTCGGCTAAAACCAAATACATCGATACAAACGCTTTTGGCTTCGGGTGTAACCGCAGCAATCTGTTCTAGCGCTGAATAGACTTTAGATGACACATCAAACCCGGTTGCCATCATTAAGCGTGAATAATTAGGATCCTGCTCGGGCAGGTTCTGCAGATCATCTACATCTTTTGTACCACAGCCTTTTATATATATTTTTAACTGCTGGTGCGAAAGGTTACTGGGGTAAAGTTCATATAGTTTGGCAATATTGGTTGGTTCAAACTGATCGTCATCAATTTGATAATCAACATATTTGTTATTGCCGGTGCCATCGAAGAATACACCTATCTGCCATGTAGGTTGCTTAGTCATAAAATGAACTGTTTATTTCCTGCCAGTCATAATGTTTATTTTATAAACAACCCGGCCACTGTAAACATTAAATTTAAATGACTTTTAACAGATAAAGCGATATTGGATAGGAAATTACTGCCCGCTGGTTAAATTAACCTGATACCAGAGCTCTTTTCGTTCCAGTGGTGTTTCTTTAGGTAAAATAGGATTGGTTAAATTAAAAATCTTACGTTCTTTCAAGTTCGCTTTTTCAATTAGAGACTGATGTACTGACAAAAATAATTTATCAAACTCGCCATTTTTAACCGCCATCTCCAACCCGGAACGTAATATATTGCCCAGCACAATGTTCTTCTTATTCACAAAATAATACATAGCTGTTGGGTAATAAACACCGAGATCAGGCTCTATATCCAGTGTGTCACTGTGATTATCAGCATCAAGCTCAGTCCAGATTTCGACAACTGAACGGGGAAATAACTCCGCCTGCTGCTGTTCAAGTACATCAAAAAGCCCCGGATAATATGGTGACGTGGCGACTTCAAAGCCATTGGATTGCAGGATTTTAGTATCTGGCCAGTCTTTGCCCTGAACCATAATGAAATCGCGTAAACTGGTTAAGGTCGAAACGCGTTGTAAATCAGGTAAGGTTTCTTTACGGGCTAAAAATAATCTAAGCCCGATTAACCCCTTAAAAATAGGAATACGGATCGGCATTAATTGGGCTTCACGCGTACTGTCGGTCATGCTCCACAACACATTTATTTCGCGGTTTGACTGCAAGGAGCTAAAGGAACGCGACTGTTCCATACTATGAATTGATTCACGTAAACGGTATTTAACACCGGTTTGCTCCAACGCCAGCTTTAATACCGCAATCGGATACTCGTCACGCTTATCACCTTCAATTAAAGGTTTGGGATACACCACATCCCAAACAGCAGCCTGACTGGAAAGGCACCATAAACAGGTAATTACCCCTAAGATAAATCGCTGTTGTATCCCTTTCATAACTCACGTACCTCTGTGTATGGGCGTTACCCCACCGGATGGTCTTTATCTTTCACCAAAGCCACAATATGAGTGACATTATTTCCATCCATTTGCATGGTATAGGAAATGGGGCATTGAAAAAGCGCACGACCATCCTGACCATAAAACCACCAGATTATTTTGCAGAACATAAAATCACTGGCCAGACGAATAACCTGCTGTATCTCAATGTCTGCACGCACGACCTGTTTCTTACGATAGTTTTCCAGCGATTTTTTTACAAAAGCACCAACCTCTTCCTCGGTAGTAAAGATGGTTTTACGTTTACCTTCCATAAAAATAGCCGGCCTGTTAAAACAAGCCGAAATATATTCACCATCACTCAAATTAAACGCACGGCAGTAATCGTCAAAATATTCGTTTATAAGCATGGGTATATGAACTTCCTTTTACTCGATTCCAATAAATTTATGAGTTTGTAACGATAGTCGCCAGTTACGCGCAATACAGGTATCAACCGCTAACTGTGTTGCACGCTTTTGCTGACTAATTGGTTGCAAATAGACTAACACGCCAGACTGATGATGCCCACGCGCAAGTAACTGATCAAGTTCATCAATATGTTTTTGCATAGCAACCGGGTGTTTTATTTCTTTAGCAATTCTGAGTGGTTGTTGTAACACCTCATAGCCTCCCTGCATATTGACTTTAGGGGAAACTGTTACCCAGGTTTCAGCATGCGCCTTTACTTCAAAGGTACCGCTGGTTTCAATTTGAACACTATAACCCTGCTCGATTAGTGCATTAGTTAATGGCATCAAATCATACATACAAGGCTCACCACCAGTCAGAATGACATGTTTAGCCTTGTAACCTTTGTTTGCGAACAATGAAATAAGTTGGGCTGGTGTTAACAAAAACCAGTGTTCAGACTCCTGCTGTTCCGCCATTACCGCTTCAACAGACTTCTGCTTTTCAGGATCCACTGTCCAGGTATGTTTAGTATCACACCATGAACAACCAACCGGACAGCCTTGTAAACGAACAAAGATAGATGGAACACCGGTGAAGGCCCCCTCCCCCTGGATCGACTCAAATACTTCATTTACTTTATAGTCGGCCATATTTTCCTTATTATTGGAACATCTTTTAATTGCCACTATGTTAGCAAATTTCTGCGAAACAAAATCGTAAAAAGGCGTCTGAATGACACAAAAAGCTGTTGTTATCTATTCCGGTGGAATGGATTCATTTACCGTTTTAAATAAAGTATTGCAGCAGGGACTAGAAGTTCATGCTTTATCCTTTAATTATGGTCAAAAACACTCTAAAGAACTGGCCTATGCCGCGACTGTCTGCGATAAACTGGGCATTTCACATAAGGTAGTGGATATTAGTGCTGTCAATTTTCTGCTGGCAGGTTCCGCACTTACCAGTGATGTACCTATGCCGGAAGGGCATTATGAAGACCAGAACATGGCACAAACGGTGGTGCCAAACCGTAATATGATTTTGTTGTCACTGGCCGTGGGATATGCCGTATCCATTGATGCCAATCAGGTTTATTACGGGGCGCATGGCGGTGACCATGCTATTTATCCGGATTGTCGTCCTGAATTTGTACAAAAAATGAATGATGTATGTGCCATTGCCAACTATGAAGCCGTTGAAATTGTCACGCCCTATCTGCACAACACCAAAATTGAAATACTGACTGATGGTTTGAACATGGGACTGGATTACACTGACACCTGGACCTGTTACAACGGGCGTGAAAAAGCCTGTGGAAAATGTGGAGCTTGTCAGGAACGCCTGGAAGCGTTTGCCGAAAATGGTGTGACTGATCCATGTTTATATGAATAGATTAAACCGCCCGTGACGTTTTAATTAAGTAAAAATAAAGGGGCAACAGCCCCTCTATTTTTAACAATCCAATTTAGCTATTGGGTAACAAAATACTCAAGTTCACGAATAAAATGTTTCAGTACCGGGTTCATACGAGTATTTTTACCATTCATTACAAACAAATCATGACTAAATGCAAATTCATCACCACCTAATGGGATCAACTCCTCAGCATATGTTTTGCCTTCAACAAAATAGTCAGGCAACAGCCCCATGTATTCGCCGGTTAAAATAGCTGACAAACAGGACTCGAATGAATCTGAAAAGGTCTCAATTGACAAACGACGTTCATTACCTATGTAGTTTGAAGGTGACATACCGGTAATCCCAATGGCTGGATGATCGTATAATTCCACAGAAGTGGGGATTTGATCGCGATACTTAGCCAACGGATGAGACTTAGTACAATACAAACGCCCTTCACATTTATACGGCAGCGGGTGAAACACGATAGACTCGGGTTTGACCATATCGTAGCAGGATACCACCAGATGGCATTCACCGGACAATGCTGCATGCTCTACCTCGTTATATAAACGGGTTTGCACGTTAAAGTGAATATCTTCAAATTTATGCATCGATGTTTTGACCGATTTACTCACCGCCGTCATCACATTCAGCGGCAACCCGGACATCAACACAATTGTCAGATGCCCGGAATAGTCGTCGTGCAAGCTTTTTAAGTTAAAAACGAAGTTATCGAACGCATTAAAAATACGTTTGGTTTCCTGAAAGACCACTTCACCTTCTTTGGTCATCTGAAATCCACCTCTGCCTCGGTGACAAAGGATGAGATCGAGCCTTTCTTCTAATTTTTTTATCGCGGCGCTGATATTGGGCCGTTGCATTCTCAGTACTGGCTCTGCTGCTGTAAAGCCGTTACAGGAAGCAACCGCAAAAAACACCCGCAATAATTTTATGTCTGATTCTTGTAAGCGGTTAAGCATGTTTTAGCCTGCGTGTTTAGGGTTTAAGGTATAATTTTTTATACTATAACCCGCAGATCCACGCTGGGGAAACAAGTTTTTACATAAAATTTGCAAATATGATCAAAAATCCTTTTCTTAAGGCGTTGTTTTAACTCATTTTGACCAATTGCTCACGTAAATCTTCCACCTGGTCTCTTACTGCAGCCGCTTTCTCGAATTCAAGATTTTGTGCATGGCTAAACATTTGTTTTTCCAGATCAGCAATTTGATCCATCAACTGTTTAGAAGACACAGGGTTAGCATCGTATTTACCTTTTTTATCCGCCACTTTACGCAGTTTAACTTTACCGTCACTGCTGCCATCACCAATATCCATAATATCGGTAATACGTTTGTTCAGTTTTTGCGGCACAATGCCATGTTTTAGGTTATGCGCTTGTTGTGTTTCGCGTCTGCGCTGCGTTTCAGAAATGGCACGTTCCATTGAACCGGTGATTCTATCCGCATATAAAATTGCACGACCATTTAAGTGACGAGCAGCCCGACCAATGGTTTGAATTAACGAACGCTCCGAACGCAGGAATCCTTCTTTATCCGCATCTAAAATGGCGACCAGCGATACTTCTGGCATATCCAGACCTTCCCGCAACAAGTTAATACCAACCAGTACATCAAATTTGCCGATACGTAAGTCCCGAATAATTTCGATACGCTCTACGGTGTCGATATCCGAATGCAAATACCTCACTTTTACATCATGTTCATTCAGATAGTCACTTAAATCTTCGGCCATTTTTTTGGTTAACGTCGTAACCAACACCCGTTCGTCTAACGCCACTCGCTTGTTGATTTCGGATAGCAGATCATCCACTTGCGTGCTAACCGGACGAATTTCAATTTCGGGATCAATTAAACCTGTTGGTCGTACAACCTGCTCGACCACATCGCCACCACAACGTTCCAGCTCAAAATTACCGGGCGTGGCCGACACATAAATGGTTTGTGGTGCAATTTGTTCAAATTCATCAAATTTTAGCGGCCGGTTATCCAGGGCAGATGGCAAACGGAACCCGTATTCCACCAGCGTTTCTTTGCGCGATCGGTCACCTTTATACATGGCACCGATTTGTGAGACCGTTACGTGAGATTCATCAATAAATAACAAACCATCAGCCGGGAAATAATCAATCAGCGTGGGTGGTGGCTCGCCCGGCGCACGACCAGACAGGTAACGTGAGTAGTTCTCTATACCGGAGCAATATCCCAGCTCAAGCATCATTTCCACATCAAACTGCACACGTTGGGTAATACGTTGTTCTTCAATCAGTTTGTTATTGTCTTTTAACTGTTTTTGACGATCTTTTAGTTCATCTTTTATATGATCAATCGCCGCAAGGATCTTTTCACGCGGGGTGACATAGTGGGTTTTAGGAAATACAGTGACCCGCGCGACGGTTTTATCCACAGCACCGGTTAAGGGATCAAAAAGGCTTATTTTTTCAATTTCTTCGTCAAACAGCTCAACCCTGACTCCCTGGCGGTCAGAGTCTGCCGGAAAAATATCGATAATGTCACCGCGAACACGAAATGTACCACGCTCAAAAGCCACGTCATTGCGGGTATATTGTAGTTCGGCTAAACGGCGCAGAATATCACGCTGATCCATCAAATCACCCTGACGCAAATGCAACAACATTTTCATGTAGGAATCAGGATCACCCAAACCATAAATGGCGGAAACACTGGAAACAATAATAACGTCACGTCGCTCCATCAATGCTTTGGTGGCCGATAAACGCATTTGCTCAATATGATCGTTTATCGACGCATCTTTTTCGATAAAGGTATCGGTTGACGGTACATAGGCTTCGGGCTGGTAATAATCATAGTAAGACACAAAATATTCCACGGCGTTATGCGGGAAAAACTCTTTCATTTCGCCGTACAACTGCGCTGCCAGGGTTTTATTGTGTGCCAAAATTAACGTCGGACGTTTAGCCTCAGCAATCACACTCGCCATGGTAAATGTTTTACCAGAACCAGTAACACCGAGTAAGGTTTGGTGAGCCAGTCCGCTATCCAGTCCATCGAGCAATCCATGAATTGCTTTGGGCTGATCACCCGCCGGCTGATATTCCGATACCAACTCGAATGCTTTTTGATTACTTATTAGTGCACTCATACTGACTCCTCACTGTGAGTTGTTTGCTGAATCGCTTTGCTAAACCACCAGTAGGCTAATGTAGCGGTAACAATATTGGCCAGAATGCCGGCCCAGAACATGCCGTGTAGCTGCCATATTACACTGCCAATGTAAGAAAGCGGTACGAACAGCACAAACAAACGGATCACACTTAACGTTAATGCAGACATGGGTTTGTGCATGGCATTAAAAGAAGAATTGGTCAGAATTATCACACCTTGTAAACCATAACCCAGTGGTACTATATACAAAAAGGTCTGGATAAGATGCGCCACCTGCTGCTCTTTCGCAAACACACTGGCTATCACTGGGGCAGTGAAGGCTAACAGGGCGAAGACCGCTAATTGCCATATCAACACAAAACGAATAGAAATCTGATAGGCTTGCTGAGCACGATGAATTTTATTGGCGCCCAGATTCTGACTGATAAACGGTGGCAAGGTCATGGACAAGGCCAAAATAACAATACTGGCAATCGACTCAAGGCGATTGCCCACTCCCCACATCGCCACAGCTTCCGGGCCAAATTCTGCAACGACCGCAGTTAACACACCACCGGCTAAAGGTGTAAGCATATTAGCCCCGGCTGCAGGCAAGCCAATTTTTAGCAACGTTTTGCTGGTGGTGATAAATTCCCCCAGATTGAGTAATCGAGGCAAAGCTAACTGCCGCTTTACAATTAACAAATGCATAATGTAAATGAAACTGCATCCCCAGGCGATAAACGTTGCAAGTGCAGCCCCTTTTATCCCCATGGCAGGCAGAGGGCCCAGACCAAAAATAAAAACCGGGTCCAACACCGCATTAATTAATCCACTCGCCGCCATAAGTTTACTTGGCGTCTTTGTATCCCCTGCTGCACGCAATACACTGTTTCCCACCATAGGCATCGCCAGAAACACCCCTGCGGCAAACCAGATGTTCATATAATCCCGGATATGTATCATTTGCGAATGATCTGCACCTAGCAAGCCAAAAATAGGTTCCATCAACAACCAACCTACAATTGCCAAACCACCAACCATTAATGCTGACAGCATTAATGCACCGGTGGCATATTTTTGCGCATGAGAGTGTTGCCCAGCTCCCAAAAAACGAGCAATGCAGGCAGAAGTGCCAATACCCAAACCAATATTTAAACTAATCAGGGTAAAGGTTACCGGAAAGGTAAAACTAATGGCCGCAAGTTGTTCGGTTCCCAGCAGACTTACAAAAAAGGTATCAACCAACCCAAATGTCATCAGCATAATCATGCCCACTATCATAGGAATGGTGATATTTTTTAGCGTTGGACCAATAGGTCCATGAATAAAATCAGGTTTAGAGGAAGATTTTGAAGACGAATTCACAACAACTCTGCGATGTTAAAAGGCGGTATAATATTGTACTGCCAGACTGAATACCAATGGCTGGATAACAATAGTGTCAAAAATTCGACAAAACAGCCATTCAGCCGTTTAGCTTGTGGATATTTACTACAAATTCTGCACAATTTTTGTAAGTAACACACAAGCAAACTTTTTTCTGTTGTTTTCCTGACCACTTAACTAACCCACAACATAGAAACAAACATAAGATATTGTTTTAAAAGAATTTTTAACCGAATTTAAAAATAAAAATGATTATCCTATTGACAACGTTTTTACTGGGCTAGCGCACTTTTTAAAGGATTCATTCACATAGTTATCCACAGATTTAGTGGATAACTCATTGCAGGCCTGAAAACACGTACGGTCGATTAAATTTACGCCAATTTTAGGTAAGTCGACACTAACTTTGTGATGGTTGAATCACGGTTGGCGCTTTAAAAGTACTGGATATAAAGCCAGATATTAAACACTTTTTTATAACAAATAGATCTATGAATTAGACAACGTTGTCATATGCATGTCATAAAACAAATATAGGACTTGATGATATTTTGTATTATCTATTTGAAAGTTAAATAAATTTTACCTAAGTCATTACTTTACAAATAAAGATTTATTGTCTACTCAAATATGAACCTGAACACAAAAAACCGTGAATTGTGGATAAAGACCGGACTTAACCCTTGTAATATTTCCTTATAAAATCGTAAAAGTTAAACCTTAGAAAAAATCCTAAACGATACTTTTAACCATACTGTTATTAACGGCTCATTATATATTGAAGTTAAGTGCAATCGCTCAAGAGAAAATTAAGGTTGGCTATATAATTAAGAATATTTATTGGTCTTTTTGCACATCTATTAGGCAAACAGTCAAAAAGCAGTAAAATAGTTTAATTGGAGTGTTGACACTGACCTGTCCGCTCATTAATATCCGCACCGTTGCAAAACAGGGGCCAAACGCCAGTTTAGATTTCCTTTTTTGCAGGTTGAATCTGTTCCCCCTTAGCTCAGTTGGTTAGAGCGACGGACTGTTAATCCGCAGGTCCCCCGTTCGAGTCGGGGAGGGGGAGCCACTTCAACCTATCTTATTCGATTCCCCCTTAGCTCAGTTGGTTAGAGCGACGGACTGTTAATCCGCAGGTCCCCCGTTCGAGTCGGGGAGGGGGAGCCACTTCAACCTATCTTATTCGATTCCCCCTTAGCTCAGTTGGTTAGAGCGACGGACTGTTAATCCGCAGGTCCCCCGTTCGAGTCGGGGAGGGGGAGCCAACTCCTGTACCTTTTAAAAATTCTTAATAAAATCAAACTCAAATCTTAAGCAGTTAAGCGATTTTTGCTGCTATTCAAGTTGTTAATCGACGCATAAAAACGGATAATGCATCTTATATTTTCTGCCAATCAGGCTGTTTAATTTACGTTATGTCCGAATATTTGTTGTTATTGGTCGGTACCGTACTGGTTAATAACTTTGTATTGGTTAAATTTCTGGGACTCTGCCCCTTTATGGGTGTTTCTGGTCGCTTAGAAACGGCCATTGGTATGTCACTGGCAACCACCTTTGTTTTAACCCTCGCTTCCCTATCCAGTTATCTGGTTGAACATTATATTTTAATGCCGCTTGGCATAGGCTACTTGCGTACCCTGAGCTTTATTCTGGTTATTGCGGTTGTGGTGCAATTTACTGAAATGGTGGTACATAAAACCAGCCCGACGCTTTATCGCTTATTGGGTATCTTCCTGCCACTTATTACCACCAACTGTGCTGTATTGGGTGTGGCATTATTAAACATTAACGAAAACCACAATTTTACCCAGTCAGTCATTTATGGCTTTGGCGCTGCGGTTGGTTTTTCACTGGTATTGATTTTATTTGCCGCTATGCGTGAGCGTTTAGCTGCTGCCGATGTACCAACCCCATTTAAAGGTGCGTCCATTGCCATGATAACCGCAGGTCTGATGTCGCTCGCCTTTATGGGATTTACCGGATTGGTTAAGTTTTAATGTTGTTTGTTTATTCCTTATTTGCCATTGGCTTGCTGGCACTCATATTCGGTTTGATCCTCGGTTATGCTGCGGTGCGCTTTAAAGTTGAAGCTGACCCGTTAGTTGATCAAATTGACAAATTATTGCCGCAAACCCAGTGTGGTCAGTGTGGTTATCCTGGCTGTAAACCCTATGCCGAAGCCATCGCAAATGGCGATGACATTAATAAATGTCCTCCCGGTGGAGAAGCAACGGTTAAAAATCTGGCAGATTTAATGGGGGTAGATCCCAAACCGTTAGATGACAGCCACGCACAGGAGCCCATCAAAAAAGTGGCTTTTATCCGCGAAGATGAATGTATAGGTTGCACAAAATGTATTGTTGCCTGTCCGGTAGACGCTATTTTAGGTGCCGCTAAACATATGCACACTGTTATTAGTGATGAATGCACGGGTTGTGATTTATGTGTCGACCCCTGCCCTGTGGATTGCATTGAAATGCGTCCGGTTGAAGCCACTGCGCAGTCATGGCGTTGGGATTTAAACAGTATCCCGGTTAAGCAAGTGAGTTGAGGTAACCGTGGAATCCTTATTAAACCGCATAAAAAATCAACGTTGGTGGGACTTCCCGGGTGGCGTTCATCCGCCGTCACGTAAAGACATATCCAACCAAGGCAGCATTGACAACATCGCCCTGCCAGAGCTGTTACATGTCAGTGTTAAACAACACATTGGCTCGGAAGGCAAAATAAAAGTTGAAGTAGGTCAGCGAGTATTAAAAGGTGAGGCCTTAACCCATAGTGCCAATCCTTTTTCGGTGCCGGTACATGCGCCAACATCAGGCACCATCGAAGCCATTGATGTGCATCCGAGCGCTCATCCGTCTGCACTGCCCGAAATGGCGGTACATATCAAACCCGATGGTTTAGGTCAGTGGATTGACTTAAAACCCATGCAGGATTACCAGCAACAAAACAAATCCAAAGTGGTGGAAGCCATTTGCAAAGCCGGTATTTCAGGTATGGGTGGTGCAGGCTTTCCAACCCATATAAAAGTCTCACCGAAAAAAGACGTTCAGTTTTTAATTATTAACGGTATTGAGTGTGAACCTTATATCACCTCAGATGACAGATTAATGCGCGAATACGCCTGGCAAATTCGTCAGGGAATTGATGTATTGCAATATTTACTCAATCCCAAACAAGTATTGATTGGCATAGAAGACAATAAACCCGAAGCGGCAGAAGCCATGCGGGTGGCGTGCCGTGATAACGAGCAGTATCAGATTTGTGTTGTTCCCACTAAATATCCCGCAGGCGGCGAAAAACAATTGATCCAAACTTTAACCGGGCAAGAAGTACCACAAAATGGTTTGCCGGTGGATATTGGTGTGATCATGCAAAACGTCGGCACCTGTTACGCCATTGCCGATGCTATTTTTTCGGGTAAACCGCTGATTCAACGGGTTGTTACCCTAACCGGTGAACAATTCGATGCTCCACAAAATGTATGGGCACCAATTGGCACCCCAATTTCGCATTTATTAGCCCATGCCGGATATCAGCCGGCAAGCACTGAGCGTTTAATCATGGGTGGCCCCATGATGGGCTTTGCCTTAGCCAATGATCACATCCCGGTGGTAAAAACCACCAACTGTATATTGGCGCCCAGTTTAAGCGAAATGCCGCTCCCCCCACAGAAACAAGCCTGTATTCGTTGTTCGGCCTGTGCGGATGCCTGTCCTGCCAGCTTATTACCACAACAATTATTGTGGTATGCCAAAGCAGACGACCATGAAAAAGCGCAGGAATATAATCTGTTTGATTGTATAGAATGTGGTGCCTGTGCCTACGTTTGCCCCAGTGATATTCCGTTGGTGCACTATTACCGCACCGCCAAAGCCGATATTCGCAGCGCCCAGCAGGAAAAGATTCAGGCCGATAAAGCCCGTGAGCGTTTTGAAGCCAGAAAAGCGCGCTTAGAGCGCGACCAGATAGAGCGTGAGGAAAAACACCGTCAGGCGGCTGAAGCACGTAAACAAGCGATGCAAGCTGATGGTAGCGATGCCAAAGCCAAAATCGCCGCTGCACTGGCCAGAGCCAAAGCGAAAAAAGCCCCATCCGAAGACACCAGCCAAACAGCAGATGAGGCGGACAATAAAAAACAACAAGTGGCCGATGCGATTGCACGCGCCAAAGCCAAACGTGCCGCGAAACAATCTGATGCAACAATCGACAAAGCACAGGATGGCGTTTCCGGGGATGAATTATCAAACGCTGATAACGCAACAAAACCGGCAGATGCCGCACCAGCGGATGTTAAAAAACAGCAGGTAGCGGAAGCCATTGCCCGTGCCAAAGCAAAACGCACGGCTAAACTCGCTGAAGAATCTGCATCTGAATCTAGCGAAGAGGAATCAACACCCATCGCAGCCGATTCAGCTCAGGATGATAAAAAGCAACAAGTTGCCGCGGCTATTGCACGTGCCAAAGCCAAACGTGAAGCAAAATTAGCCGAACAACAATCCGCTGCTAACGACAAAGCAGCCGATAACCAACAAACTGACGCAGAGCCGGCAGGTGCCTCGTCAGCAGATAACTCAGAGCCAGAATATCAGCAGAAAAAGCAACGTGTTGCCGCTGCGATCGCCAAGGCAAAAGCTAAAAAGGCTGCGCAACAACGAGCAGAAAAGCCTCAGGATGGCTCTGAGTCAGAAGCTATTTCAGAGCCCGAGGCTACTTCTGAGTCCTTAAGCAGCGAAACCGATACGCCTGAGAATGAACAGCAAACGGCACAAGATAAAAAACAACGCATTGCGGCAGCAGTGGCCAAAGCGAAAGCACGTCAGCAAGCCAAAAAAGATGCCCAAGAGGACAATTCATGAGCTTTAAGTTAGCCAGCTCCCCTCATCAACACAGTCAACGTAATACTGCGCAACTTATGCGTCTGGTGATCTGGTGTGCCCTGCCCGGTTTACTGGTACAAAGCTGGTTATTTGGCTGGGGCAGTTTGATCCATTTTGCCCTGGCAACAGTCACAGCTGTGGTCACTGAAGTGATTATTCTTGAAGTGCGTAAGCGCAATTTTGAAGTGGCGATAAAAGACTCATCCGCCATTCTTACAGCCTTATTACTGGCGGTGAGCATCCCACCTTTTGCGCCATGGTGGATTAGTGTTATCGGCGCATTTTTTGCCATCGCTATTGTTAAGCAGCTTTATGGTGGACTTGGCTTTAACTTATTTAACCCGGCAATGGCCGCTTATGTGGTATTGCTGATTTCGTTTCCGGTGCAAATGACGGCCTGGTTACCGCCAGCCAGCATTGCACTGCATAGCGCGGATTTTCTTGATTCGCTGTCGATGATTTTCACCCAGTACAGTCGTGAAGGTTACAGCCTGGCGCAGTTACAGGCAGGCATAGACGGCCATACCATGGCGACGCCACTGGACCAGCTTAAAACCGATTTAACCTTAGGCATGACCTATTCAGAAAGTCTCAACAATGCGATTTTTGATAATGGTTTAGGCATAGGCTGGTTGTGGGTCAATATGGCGTATTTAGCCGGTGGTTTAGTGCTGCTAAAACAAAAAGCCATTAACTGGCATATACCGGTTAGCTTGCTTCTTAGTTTGGCAGTAATGGCAACATTGTTCCATTTAGTCGATGGCGATCGTTTTGCCAGTGCCACTTTCCATTTATTTAGTGGTGGCATCATGCTCGGCGCCTTTTTTATAGCCACCGATCCGGTATCGGCGGCCACGACCAATAAAGGCCGTTTAATATTTGGTGCCGCCATTGGTTTTTGGATTTACCTTATCCGCATCTTTGGTGGTTATCCGGATGCCATCGCGTTTTCAGTATTAATTATGAATATGGCAGTGCCTTTGATTGATTATTACTTCCGCCCTCGCACTTATGGTCATGGACGGTCTGCACGATGAAAAACATATCTAAAAACGGCCTGATTCTGGCGGGGTTTGCTTTGGTGAGCACGGCTTTAATCAGCATTACACAAATCGTCACTGCACCTGTGATTAAACAACAACAGAATCAGCAACTACGTGGCATTTTGGATGCGATTCTGTCGCCTAAGTTATACGACAACGATTTATTGCACGATTGCATTGTAGTGAACAACAATCAGGATTTAGGTCCGGGTTCACACACCATTTACCGCGCTAGCAAACAAGGTCAACCGGTAGCGGTGGCGATTGAAAGCGTGGCACCCGATGGTTACAACGGCCGTATTGAACTGGTGGTCAGTATTATTGGTGAACATCAGGTAGGTGGTGTGCGCGTATTGAATCATCAGGAAACACCAGGGCTTGGCGATAAAATTGATTTACGTGTTAGTGACTGGATCCTGGGTTTTCACGACAAAAAATACGAAAAAGGCCTGGAACAACAATGGGCGGTGAAAAAAGACGGCGGTCAGTTTGATCAGTTCACCGGCGCTACCATTACCCCGCGAGCCGTGGTCAAAGCGGTAAGAAATACCGTGCAGTATTATCAACAACATCAGGCTGAGATTATTGCCGCCAGCAATCAATGTGGGAGTGCATCATGAGCGATACCACCTTAGACGCACCAATCGATAACGAAATTGATATCGATAAATCAGCGGACAACGCCGAATACAAAAACATTAGCTGGCAGGGTTTGTGGAAAAACAATGCCGCCTTGGTTCAGTTACTGGGTTTATGCCCGCTGTTAGCTGTGACAGCGACCTTAACCAACGGTTTGGGTTTAGGTCTTGCCACTACTTTGGTTTTAATTGGCTCAAACAGCACTGTGTCTATGGTGCGTAATCTGGTGCCTAACGAAATCCGTATTCCGGTTTTTGTGATGGTTATCGCTTCGTTTGTAACCATAGTACAGTTATTAATGAATGCCTATACCTTTGAGTTGTATCAGGCGCTCGGTATTTTTATTCCGCTGATTGTCACCAACTGCGCGATTATCGGCCGTGCCGAAGCGTATGCCTGTAAAAATCCGGTGAAATTTGCCGCCTTCGATGGCCTGATGATGGGATTAGGTTTTACTTTAGTACTAGTTATTTTAGGTGCCATGCGTGAATTGCTGGGTAACGGTACATTATTTGATGGTGCACATTTGTTACTGGGCGACTGGGCACAAAGCCTTAAAATCACCTTTTTCACCCCGGATAACGCCTTTTTACTCGCCATATTACCGCCAGGGGCCTTTATCGGCATGGGGCTGTTAATCGCACTCAAAAATGTACTGAATAACCATTTAGAAAAACGTTTTGAACAACCCAAAGCGGCATCGACCATCACCCGCGCCAGAGTGACCGCCGACAGTTAATCATGAATAAACAAAAACGAATCGAGATCCTAACCCGACTGCGGGACAACAATCCCCACCCTACCACTGAGCTAAACTTCAGCTCACCGTTTGAATTGCTGATTGCAGTATTGTTATCAGCGCAAGCGACCGATGTTGGCGTCAATAAAGCCACGGCCAAACTGTTCCCTGTTGCCAATACGCCGCAAGCAATACTCGATTTAGGGTTAGAAAAACTCAAAGACTATATAAAAACGATTGGCCTGTTTAACACCAAAGCGGTTAACACCATGAAAACCTGCCAGATGCTGGTAGATTTACACAACGGTGAAGTGCCTGAAGACCGAGCCGCATTAGAAGCCTTGCCCGGTGTCGGCCGCAAAACCGCCAACGTGGTATTAAATACCGCCTTTGGCTGGCCGACCATCGCCGTGGACACACATATTTACCGCGTATCCAACCGTACCAATTTCGCCCCGGGCAAAAATGTCGATGTGGTGGAGCAAAAGTTACTTAAAGTGGTACCTGCCGAATTTAAAGTCGATGTACACCACTGGCTGATTCTGCACGGCCGCTATACCTGCGTGGCACGCAAACCTCGCTGTGGTTCTTGCCTAATCGAAGATTTGTGTGAGTTTAAGGATAAAACCGAATAATGTAATTGGATGATATCTACGGACTGGATGGATTTTTCCAAATAACGTTTTATATAAGAAGGAACTAGGAAGCTATGGGAAACTACATCCAATTAAATAGAACATTTTCACCTGTACCTAATAACAAAAATAGTGAATATGAGGAAAATTGGAGTTCATTCCTTGGAAGCTCTAAACACACGGAATGGTGTGATGTTTTAAAAGAATTTCGTTGCGTTATTTTAGCAGAAGCTGGGGCAGGAAAAACTGAGGAACTTAAACAGCAGGCTCTGAAACTGAAAGCTCAAGGCCTTCCTTCATTTTTTATTCGTATTGAAGATATCGACAGTGACTTTGAAAATGCATTCGAAGTTGGTTCACAAGAACAGTTTAAACAATGGCTTGATAATTATGATGAAGCTTGGTTCTTTTTAGATTCGGTTGACGAAGCCAGATTAAATAGTCCAAGCGCTTTTAAAAAAGCAATCGATAAGTTCTCTAAGAGTATTACCAATGCGAAGCACAGAGCTCACATATTTGTATCCAGCAGACCATATGCATGGAGGCCATCAGAAGATAGAAAGCTCATGGATGACAAATTGTTCCTACCTAAGCCTGCAGAAAGTAACCATGAGCTATCCGATAGCGATTCCAATAACGATAATAGCTCGTTACAAGTACTAACGCTTAGACCATTAGATAGTGAAAGAATTGAACAGTACTGTAATGCCCGTGGTATCGAAAATGTTGAGATACTTCTATATGAAATAAATAGGTTAAATTTATGGAGTCTGGCTGAGAGGCCATTTGATCTTGAAAGCATTATTGACAAATGGAAAGAAGATAATGCTCTTGGAAGCCGTTTAGAACTTTTAAAGCACAACATCAACGTAAAACTAACAGACCAACACTCTGCAGACAGAGCAGACACTCAAACACTGACTCTCGAAAAAGCTCAACATGGCGCCCGTCGCCTAGCAGCATCCGTCGTACTGACTGGCCACGCAGGTATTTTAATTCCAGGGACAACCACAAGTACGAAAAGTATAAGCGCTAGTGAAATACTAAATGATTGGGCACCCAAAGACGTCAGAGCGCTACTTGAACTTGGTATATTTAACGACATTGTTTATGACACAGTGAGATTTCGACATAGGGAAATTAGAGAGCTATTAGCAGCAGAATGGTTTGATTCTTTGCTCAAGGCAGGTGCTGATAAAAATTCAATCAAGGCACTTTTTTTTCGAGAGCAATATGGTGAACTGGTCATTGCCCCAACACTTCGCACTGTATTAAGTTGGCTTATTTTATTTGATAACGATTTCTATCAACAAGCGATATCCATAGCACCTGAAATTGCAGTAGAGGGAGGTGATCCTGCTGTATTACCGCTACCGACACGAGAGCAACTGCTAAACGACATAGTAGAGAACATTGTTTCTGATGAATATAACCGTGGTGCTAGAGACAATACTGCAATAGCTAGAATAGCTGCTCCGGATTTAACACAAAAAGCAATTGAACTAATTAATAATTATGTAGATAACGACGACGCTATCTTTTTCTTAGGCCGTTTAGCTTGGCAAGGAAAAATGATTGATAGCCTGCACCTGTTTGAAACCATAGTACTGAACGGCCAACGTGATATTTACGCGAGAAGGGCTTCCTTAAGGGCTATCGTGTCATCAGGCGAGCAAGACTATTGTACTAAGATTTTGGTTAGCTTGAACAAAATAGAAAAAAACTTTGAGCACCAACTTCTTTCTGAATTTTTAGATGAGCTTCCTCCAACAATTGTAAATGCTCAACAGCTACTTATTTCAATCAATAAATTAACATTAGATACGGGAAAAAGTGACCTATATAGCGTACGCAGGTCATTGACAGAATTTATTAAAAAGCTCTCAGCAAAAAGTAGCATTGAGGTATTTGACTGTTTGCTAGATGGTTTTGTTAGGTTGTTAAATCAAGAACCCTTCGAAAATGCTCGATATTGTAAACTATCCAAGAGGTATTCATGGTTAACCAGTAGCACAGCACTGATATTGGAAAAAATTATTGAAGCCAGATGTGAGCTGGCATTGAGTCAAAATGCAATATCCATCTTACTTTCTATACCGCACTTGAACAGTTGGAGAAGCGCCGAATATGACGACTACAAAGACAACCTTCAAGATTTAATACCTAAATGGCCAGAGCTAAATGATGCTTTATATTGGGCGAGTATAAAACAAACTAGAACGACTCTAGAGAACAAAAATATGCGCCTAGTTGATGATTGGGAAATCTACTGTCACGGATGTTTTTGGCTATTTGATGAAAATTCCTACAAACGACTCTTAAATAGTCTTCCAACAATAGAGTTTACAGACGACCAATTAGTTGTCCTAAGCACGGTAATTCGCTTGTATCAACAGACAGGTAAACCTCTAAGAATTTTAAATAATTTGAAAACAGCTGTAGAAGGAAACTCTACGTTAACGAGTAGTTTGCAGGCTAGTCTTGGGCCTCGCGTTTTAAAAAAGAGCGATAGTCAAGTGCGGCTAGAGAAAAGCAAGAAAAAACATGAAATTATAGAATTACAAAAGAAGGAACAAAGACTAGAGTGGATTAAATCCTTACGTGCGAATCCGACGAGGATTAATAACGCCTCAGGGTTAAAAACAGGGCAACTCACAAATGACGTATGGTGGTTGTATTTAGAAATAGAAGGAGATGACTTCTATCAAAGCAGAGTTAGAGGTGCTCAATGGCAAGATCTCATTCCTGAATTTGGTAACGAGGTAGCAAAAGAATATAAAACCGCGGTCCAAAACTTTTGGCGCAACTTCGACGTTGAACTTCAATCTGAACACACAGAATATAACAATACGATACCTGCTGCTCTCAATGTAGCCATGGCGGGTTTGGAAATAGAATCTCGCGAATCACCAACTTTTCCCCACAATCTTTCGCCAAGTGAACTGAAGCAAGCACTTAGATTTCTAGCAAAAGAGTTAAATGGATTTCCGAGCTGGCTCGAATCGTTATTTAAAGCCTATTCAGCAGAAACCATTGAAGCGATAAAAATTGAGATACTCTGGGAGCTGGAACACACTACCTCCGACCAAAATATACACTACGTTCTACATGATATATTGTATTACGCGCCATGGATACACAACGCAATAGCTCCTATAATTTTTGACTGGTTAATTGCGAATCCCGAAAAAATTAGCAAATTCCCAAACTATTGCGTGCAAATTATGGTCGGTGGAAATTTAGAACAAGAGCACCTAGTCAAACTAGTGAAGGGAGAAATTCATAGAAGTCAATCTGCAAAAATTAAAGCACAATGGTTCGCATTATGGGTGGATTATCAAGCAGAAGAAGCGATACCTGCACTTGATGAATGGCTAGAAAATTTAAGCGGAGATGAAGCTAAAATTAACACGGAACTATTCGTCACACATTTGGTTGGCAATCGCAGAGGACGAGGCCGAATTAAAGGTATTGGGACATATATTACCCCCGAGCATTTAAAAAAACTCTACATACTTGCGCATATGTATATCAGTTCTGACGACGATTTAAATAGAGCAGGTGAAGGAGTTTATACCCCCGAATTGCGCGATGATGCTCAAGATGCCCGAAACCATCTTTTCTCACTGCTTTCTGGTTTACCGGGCAAAGCTGCATATTTAGCTTTGAAAGAACTAGTATTAGAGCATCCTGAATCAAGGTATCGTCCTTGGATGGCAAAGCAAGCATTTAAACGAGCTGAATCAGATGGAGACATAGAACCATGGAATAGCGGGCAAGTTTTACAATTTGAACATCAACAGCTAATTACCCCTAAAACTCATAAACAACTTTATGAGTTGGGTGTTCTTAGGTTGAACAGCTTGAAAACTTGGTTAGAACATGGCAATGACAGCCCTTGGAAAACATGGCAACGTGCAGACCAAGAAAATGAAATTCGTAATTTAGTAGCTGGCTGGCTAAACCAAAACTGTAGAGAACAATACACTACAGCGCAAGAACCCGAATTAGCAAATAGTCAAAGAATGGATATCTGGTTAACCAGTAATAACGTCAACGCACCCGTTCCAATTGAACTTAAAATGTTGGATAAAAACTGGTCAGGCAGTGATTTGTGTGAACGATTACGCAATCAACTAGTTGGGGACTATCTTAGAGCTGATGGAGCCTCGTGTGGAATAATGTTGTTGATATCAGCCAAAACAAATAAATCATGGCGAATAAACAACCAGACTATTTCCTTATACCAATTGCGTGGAGCACTTATGAACCATTGGAATTCCATTGCAAAATATTATCCTAAAGTTAATGCCATCGAAGTAATCGTCATAGACCTTAATTTAAGAAGTAAAGTGAGTGACACCTAATCACAATATTGTGCTGACTAACCATTGCCGTCGGAAATCATATATCTAGGTATTCCAACCAACCAAACTAGCATCAGCTAAAAATGCCATTCTGGTTGAACATAAGCTATTAAAAGTGGTACCTGCCGGGTTTAAAGTCGATGTGCATCACTGGCTGATACTGCACGGCCGCTATACCTGCGTGGCACGCAAACATCGCTGTGGCTCATGCATAATCGAAGATTTGTGTGAGTTTAAAGATAAAACAGAGTAAGGCTGCAATTACTGCGGCCTTACTCAACTGCTTTTTACCTAGTCATATACCGCAATGGTCATCTTTCAAATTTCTGTAATGTTTTACACATAAATTACTACTCAAAATAACTTCCTAACTACAGAGTTTCGAAATTAGGCTACAATCGCCATTTTTAATAATTTCAAATAGTTAATGGATCACAAAATGCGTTTATTACATACCATGTTGCGTGTCGGCAACCTCGAGCGTTCAATTGAGTTTTATACCCAAATCATGGGAATGAAGTTGCTACGTCAATCAGATAATGAAGAATATCGCTACACACTGGCTTTTGTTGGCTACGGTGACGAAAACGACCACACAGTACTGGAATTAACCTATAACTGGGATACCGATAAATATGATATGGGCAATGCCTATGGCCATATTGCTATTGGTGCTGAAGATATCTACGCGCTATGCGAAAAACTGGAGGCACAAGGTGCTGATGTTTACCGCAAGCCGGGCCCTGTATTAGGTGGTGATACCGTTATTGCGTTTGTTCGTGACCCGGATGGTTACGCAGTTGAATTAATTCAAAGAAGTTAATCCAGCAGACTACGCGATTAACAGTTTGTTGAGGGGCTCTCTCCTATTTTTGATAGCTCGTCCCTCCCTACTTACTGCATCAAAATAAACTAAAAAAGCACACTAAGCAGTTGTTACTTAGTGTGCTTTATCATTAAGTTAAATTGTTTTTAGTACTACTTAATAAACTTTTGATTAGCTTATTAAAAAGTCCAGTTAACGCCTACATAAAAACGACGACCATTGGTCCACTCATTAACATATATTTTGTTTAGGTGGTTTTCGTAATAGGGTTTCAATTCCGAGACCGGAATACCGCTGGCTTGCGACAACATTTCAAATGCTTCTTCACCAGTAATGGAAGACTCGACAATTTCAACGCCATTGTCATCTTTAGCAACAACACGATTTCCTGTTGCTACACCATCCACAACTTCATCGACCCATTTCATTTTGTTAATTACAGGATCATTAACAATTTGTGACGTTTCCATATACTGCACAACGTTTTCGTTGGTGAGGTTGGTCACCGCGAAACTGGCAATCAGATTCTCCATAATTTGATAGGTCGCTTTAAAATCAAGCTGCTGGCGCGCATCGGTATAACGAATACCATTGGTATAGGTTTTATCGGCAAATTCACTACGGTAGTTGTAGGACAGACGCGCTGAGAACGTATCATCCTCATAATAAACTGATGCGTTAAGTGTATTTTTTGACTGACCAAACATAGGTTCAGATTGCGTTGTGGTTTGACTGCTAAAACCTGTTACTTCGAAATACTCACGTTGCGCCGGATCGGTTTGGTGAGTTTCGGTGTCGCTCATGTCGGCAATTTCATAGGAAAAGGTTGAATTGCTGAACTCTTGCTCTGGCACATCGGTATAGGTGTAGTTAATTAAACCACCATATCCGTCACCAAAATCATGCTGCAACTGCAACTCCACACCTTTAACTTTCTGACGTCCGGTATTGAAGTATGAGCTAACAACATAATCACCAAAAATGGGATAACCGTTGTTATCGGTTTTGCCTTCCTCACCTAATGCATCCAGATTTTGAACCTGAGAGGTAGAGCGAACCATATTTTTGATGTCTTTCTGGAATGCGGTAATCGCAAAGATGGAAGACTCGTCAAAATACCACTCAATGCCCAGCTCACTATTCACAGACGTGTACGAGCCAAGGTTAGGGTTACCCACTGAGCCTCGACGTTGCGAATCCATAGCAAGACGTTCGGCCTTACCTTCAGGTGTCAGATACTGCTGGCGACCATCGGTATAAAGTCGTGATCTTTCGGTGACCAAATAAAAATTACTTCTCATTTGTTCAAGACTTGGATGCGAAATATTCTTTGACGCTGCAGTTCTTAACACAATGTCTTCAGTTAAATCGACAGCCAGGTTAAAACTGGGTAAATAGTCTTTAGTGCTGCTGTTTTGAACCAGTGGAACGTATTTGTTGAAACCGGCAAGTTCTGCAACATAACCTGCTTCACCTGGCTCTAACGGATAAGACAGTTGCTGGCCATTTTCGTCTTTTTCGACTTCATAGCTGATTGATTCGCGATCGGTATCAACAACACGCACACCAAAATTACCACGGAAATTTTCACCGCTAAAGTTAGCCATCGCATAATAAGCAAATAACTCTTCAGTCACGTCATAATAATCCGCCGCCGATTCTGTCATACCAGAACGACAACCGTAATATTCACTGGAACCCGACGCCGCAATGGCATCGGTACAAGCGCCTACATTAGGGCTACCTTCAGAATGAACTAGCAAGAAGTGGTCATTAAGAAGTTCGTTGCGCTTTGCCTGGTCGATATCGAAATATTCATTAGGAATGTCATGTCCGGCAGAATTTAAACCTGAAACCGTTCCCCCGACAATTTGCTCAGCCAGAATTAACGGAAAATCACTGGCCTGATCGGCATAACCATGAAAAGTGGCATTCTCAGTAAAATAATGTTCGATACGGTTAATTTTGCGATATTTAGCACCAAATTTAACGCTATCAATATAAAAGTCGTTATCAAGTATCCAGGTTACATCGCCTTGTAAAAAGTCTTCGGTGTTGTCACGATAACGAGCCGTATTTCTCAGGCCTCCGTTTAACAAATAAAATTCATTGGTCGGCGCTAACAGGAAGTTTTCCGCGCGCTGCTGAGCAGCAGCTAATTCTTCACCAGTTAGAGAAGGATCGGCCTGCACGCCCCAATATACTTTGCCTGTATCCGGATTGTAGGCATAGCCGAGATTAACTCCCTCATAAGTCGGGATTTGCACATTTGGGTTATCACCTGAATATGGTGTTTCATAATCACCAAATCGGGTGGCCAGGGTTGTTGCGCGATCCATCACTGTACTTTCAGCTTTAGTCTGGCCTGCCTGCAATTTAACGGTAAAATCATCTGCCTGATAATCGACGGTTAAATGATATCTGTTTTGCTCGGTCTCGGTACCGCTGCGATCATTGGAGTCGCGACGTACCATCTCCCCCCAAGTTCCAGCGGAGCTATAGTAGCCATTACCATCCCAAACCTCTCCGCCACCACGTACCAAAGAGGTTCCATCAATCGGATAGTTCGCGGATAAAACGATATCCCGCTCCGCATCCATAACTAAGCGAGGGTCAATTCCTGGTACCTCGTTACTATATAAAAGCTGCACCATTCTGTGTGGCTGCGCATATAAATTATCGTTTTTATTATCACGATCAGATTTATTCTGATTAAGTTCAAGATTGATACTTAACTCGTCTGTGGGTGCCCATTGTAAATTAATCGTGGTATCTAAACGGCTTTCATCGGTTTGGAATGCTGGCGCATAAACCATATTGCCTATGGTTCTTGCTGGCGTCTGACCTAAACCTCCGGCGCGTCGATCGCCCCAGAATAATCCCCAAACAGGGTCGATGTAGGTTGGATCAATAACTTCGTTAGGTTGCCCCCAATAATGGGTACTATTATTCCAAACACCTGAATCAGTAGGGTCATTGACGTTTGAATAAGGTCCATTACCCGCAACCGCTTCCAGATCGCCATAGGTATAACCGTTTAATGCCATATGTCTGGTAATAATCAAATTATGATTATTCATATTTCTTAATTTGATATCACTACTTGCACAGGCTTCAGTCGGGCAATTGATATCACCCGTCTGAGCAAAACCGGTACTCACTGCGCTAGCGGTTCCAGCAATACCATCTGATTCAAAACCAGTACGAAACGCATTGCGTTGTTGCAAGCTTAAACTAATTGAAGCACCAAACTTTTTATCTTCAGATACAAAGTTATAAGCGGTTGAAATCTGAGGTGAAGACTTTTCTGAAGCGTCATTATATTCGCCCTCAATATTTAAATAGCCATATCCATCTTCCTGTTCCAACGGCTTTTTAGTATGCAAAATAACGGTACCACCTATGCCCCCGGCATCGATATCGGCACGTGCCGATTTAAGCACCTCAATCTTAGATACGCTTTCTGCAGGAATATTTGAGAAATCAAATGCATTACTTTCATTCTGGCCTGGAAGATAAGAGGCAGACTTAGCTGACTGACCATTAACCAGCGTGTTGGTTAACTCAGGCGAGGTACCACGAATCGATATTTTTGCCCCTTCCCCAAACTGACGTTCAATTTGCACACCCGCAACACGTTGCAGCGCTTCCGCCATGTTTTTGTCAGGATTTTTGGCAATGTCTTCGGTGTTGATAGAATCGACGATCGAGTCGGAAAAACGTTTGTTATTTAAGTTCTCACGCAGCGATGAACGAATACCGGTAATTTGTATAACTTCAAGTTTATCGTCTTTTTTTTCCGCGGCGGCTTTGTCTTCATCGTCTGCAGCAAAGGCCGGTACCGCCATGCTTGCACTTATGAACATCGCCATATTCACTGCAATAGCAGTTTTGGATAGTTGGATTGCTTTCATACATTTTCCTTTATCTTATGTTGTTTTTGTTTTACTGATCCATTTACTACGAAGCTTGATGACAGCCACTTAACGCTGTTCGGCTCGGTACTGTACTCACTTACATCATTTTCAGGGAACAACATCAGGCCTTGATACCGTCCTCAACGAACCTGGATTTAGCTCTACTCTTTTTATTTTTTGTGTATTTGCGAGTAATTTTTGCTCACAAAAACATCAGGCACAGGATAATTAAACAAATTTAACAACAAACATCAAGAATAATTTACCACCTCCATTAACTTTAATAGCAATATTTTATTAACTTATTTTTAGTAATATTCCTGTCAAATAGCCAGGGTAGGATTGAAAATGGGAATATTTTAAACGTTATAATTCAAAGTGATTAAGTCAATACTTCATCATTGATATAAGAATCGTGAATTTTAGTTCGCTATATACATGTAAAATATTGAATAAAATAGTTAAGCCCTAAAAGGCTAAAAAGGAACATTTATGCAACTGGCAAAACTGCTTTTTATCACGTTTACCGGACTACTCACAATTGGGCCAACTTTCGCAAAGCCGGTCGTTATTGGTCATCGCGGTGCACCGGGTTATGTGCCTGAACACACCATGGAATCGGCCATTTTGGCTTACAACATGGGTGCTGATTTTATCGAACAGGATTTGGTTGTCACCAAAGACCTGAAACTGGTGGTTCTGCACGATATTCATCTGGAAACCGTAACGGATGTGGAACAGCGTTTCCCAGAACGCCATCGTAAGGATGGCCGCTATTACGCGCTCGATTTTACTCTTGCAGAGCTAAAAACGCTGCGGGTTCATGAGCGCACCGATGAGAAAGGCCAGCAGGTGTTTAAGGGGCGATATCATGGTTATGCCGATTTTCGTATTGCCACCTTTGATGACGAGTTTGAGTTAATCACTCAGCTAAATCGCATGACCGGAAAACAAACGGGGTTTTATCCCGAGATAAAATCCCCGGCCTGGCATCGCCAACAGGGGGTTGATATTAGCCAGTTAGTTATAAATAAACTGCGTCAGAAAGGTCTGGACGATCCTGAGAAGAATATCTACGTGCAATGTTTTGATTTTGAAGAATTAAAACGCCTGCGCAATGAATTGGGTGCCAAAGTCAGGCTGGTGCAGCTGCTGGGTGAAAACAGCTGGAATGAAGCACCAACTGACTATGATTTCCTGAAAACCCCAGCAGGATTAAAAGAGCTGGCTCAAACCGTTCAGGGCATTGGCCCCTGGCTTCCGCAAATTCTGGACGTAAAAACAGGCAAAGCCACAGGCTTGGTGGCTCAAGCACATCAGTTAGGTTTAATGGTTCATCCCTATACGTTTCGCGTTGATGCCCTGCCCGATGGCATAACGGCAATACAACTACAGGATATTTTGTTTCAACAGATAAAAGTTGACGGTTTATTCAGTGATTTTACCGATGTAACGGTTAAATATTTAGCACAAATGGTTAAGCCCTAAGGCTTATCCATTCTGATGACCACGCGGCGGTTTTTGGCACGGGACAATTCATTGCGGTTGTCAGCGATATGACGACGCTCACCGTGTCCAGTCACTTCAATTCGAGCGGCATCAACGCCTTTTTCAGTAAAAAAATCTTTAATGCTATTGGCCCGCTGCTCGGACAACTGGCGATTACGGTCCGGTGAGCCGTAACTATCGGTATATGCATCCACCAGTACCAGTTCCATATCCTGATCCTGAGCCAGGTAATCACTGATCATGCCGAGTTTTTTCTGAGACTGACGGGTTAATTCCGAACTGTTCTTTTTGTAATTCAGTACCGTGTATTCAATATCATCAAAGGAAAAGTGCAAAAGACCAGAAACACATTGCACAAATTCACGATAAGCCGGTTCAAAGTTGCTGGCGTTTAAACCCACTGCAACCTGATCATTATCGTTGTACCAGTCCTGATAATAAATGGTTGGCCAGTAACCTTTTTCCAGTTCCGACAACATAGTCCAGGCCATTTTTTTCGGCACATCACCATTATATTGTTTGCGTATCGCCATTTCGGCAATGGGGCGCTGCATCGCACCCGGCATCCATTTTGGTGGCACAGCGTAAACATTAGCTACCGAATAGGTATCTGGCAGGCTAAGCATGTCCAGTTCAAATTCCATATTCAGCTGTTTACCGGCGCGACTGCTAAATACCGCATTGCCATAACCATCAATCGGATGCGTTAACGAACACTGTAGACGAGTTGCTTCACCCAGCTTCCAGCTGGATTGCTCAACACTGGCATTGTAATGACGTACGCCTGCATAACTTACAAATGGGATAAGACTCAGTATTGTCAGAAGTTTTTTCATCAAGATTTACCCTTTGGCCTATCCCATTATCGACGATTTAAAAAAAATGTTTAGTGTTCAAACACACAATATAAGCAATTCAGCTAACGTGCCAGTTGGTTCACTATTATTGGCATGTAATAATTGCCGTTGGTTTATAAAATAAAAGTATCAGATGTCAGACACTCAGTATCAACTTAATCAGCGCTTTCGAGGTTATTTCCCAGTCATTATAGATGTAGAAACCGCTGGTTTTAACCCACACACCGATGCCCTGCTGGAAATTGCCGCTATCACATTAAAAATGGACGAGCAGGGTTTAATTTCCCCGGATAAAACCATCCATTTTCATATTGAGCCTTTTGCAGGGGCTAATTTAGAAAAAGCCGCGCTGGATTTTAATGGTATTGATCCAACCTGTGCATTACGTGGTGCCATTGATGAGAAAGTGGCGATCAAAGAACTATGCAAGCAAGTACGCAAAGCGCAAAAAGAGGCTGATTGTCAGCGCTCAATCGTTGTGGCGCACAATGCATCCTTTGACCAAAGCTTTCTTAACGCCGCGATTGAGCGCAGCAATATTAAGCGCACACCTTTCCACCCCTTTGTCTCTTTTGATACCACAACCTTAGCCGGTTTAGCATTAGGACAAACGGTGCTGGTAAAAGCCTGTCAGGCGGCCGGAATTGACTTTGATCAACGCGAAGCGCACTCAGCGCTGTATGATACGCAACGTACCGCAGAATTATTTTGTTCGATTGTAAATCGCTGGCAACAACTAGGTGGCTGGCCGCTCTAATCAAGTGCATGATTTCAATCGTAAAGTTTATGTTTTACACTGATGATAAAACCACCATGGAATATGCGAATGAAGATCAACACGATTTTGGTTATAGCCGATAAACAGGACAAACAACAAAAAGCACTGGCTCGCGCACAGATTATGGCTGAACGATTTGATGCCAAAGTACATGTGGTGGCATTTACCTATGAACGGTTAGCCGGCTTGTCGGTGGATTTATCAGAAAGTGATGTGCAAAAGGCACAGCAAACCTTATTAAAAAAACACCATGACTGGTTAGCAAAACAGGTAAAAGAACAAGAGTTAGATGCCAGTTTTGAGGTAGTGTGGGAAAAAGATATTGTCAGCTGGGTAAAAACCCATACTGCCGAACAGCATTATGATTTAATCATTAAAACAGGTAATCGCAGTGAGACTGCGCTTTATACTCCCACAGACTGGCATTTATTCCGTAATGGCGAATTACCGGTTTTACTGGTTGCCGAAAAACGCTGGCGCAAAAAACAGGCGGTCATGGTTGCGCTGGATATGGCCACCAAATCTAAAGCCAAACAAACCTTAAACAAAAAACTGGTTGAAACAGCAAAAGTAATGGCAGAGGGTATGCAAATGCCATTGCATTTTGTATGTAGCCTGTCTATTTCTCCAGTATTAAAAGATTTAGGCATCGTTGACAGCAAAAAACTGGTGCGAAAAGCCAAGGCGGAATACCTGCCACAAATTCGTAAAATGGCTGGCAATGACAGCCTAACCGAAGAAACGGTACATATAAAAGCTGGCGAAGCATGCAAAGTTATTCCAAGTGTGGCGTCTGAATATGGCGCAAGTCTGGTTGTTATAGGCAGTGTGGGTCGCAAAGGATTAAAAGCGAAATTGATGGGCAATACCGCAGAAAAAGTGCTGGCATTATTAAAAACCAACGTTTTGGTGGTACAGCCTTAAATCAAGACATAAAAAAGCCGCCATCATGGCGGCTTTTTACGATTCATCAGATGTCTTGTCCTGAAATGTGTTTACACATTTAGGATTTATTATGACAACAGCAGATAAACAACGAGTTAAACGTACAC
>NZ_JACNEP010000011.1 GCF_014270035.1 Neptunicella marina
TTTCAACACGTGCTACGACCCCTAATTTAAAAGCCATCGTGTAATCGCGTTGAGTACGCTTACGATTTGAATTAGTTGCTGTTGTCATAAAGAAGTCCTCTTTATGTCAACGTATTTCAGGACGGGACAAAACTAACTAAAAAAGCCGCTTTTAAAGCGGCTTTTTTGTTGCTGAAATTTAACCAGAGATAGATTTATTCGTCATCCTTTGGTTTTTCACTGCTAAGTACTGGCGGACGGTAGTCTCCCACACGCTGATAAGCGCGTAATTCAAATATCGGCAGTATCGCGAGGAAATGATCGAACAGATCTGATTGTATCCCTTCATATTCCACCCAGTTTTTATTGGCACTAAAACAGTAAATTTCCAGAGGAACACCCAACTCAGTGGGTGCAAGTTGGCGCACCATCAGTGTCATATTCTGATTAATTTCCGGATGCTGTTTCAAATAGTGCACCATATATGCGCGGAAGGTACCGATATTGGTCAGGCGGCGACTGTTAAGTAAGTCCTCTTCGGTTATATCGTTGTCTTTGTTGTAACTGGATACCTGTTCCAATTTATCCTGAATATACTGCCTGATGTAGCGTACCTGTTTAAAGCGTTCCAGACTTTTGGCATCGCAAAAACGGATGGAGTGAATATCAATATAGATAGAGCGTTTGATACGGCGGCCAGGCGATTCCTGCATGCCGCGCCAGTTACGGAACGACTCAGAAATAAGTGCATAGGTGGGGATAGTGGTAATAGTATTGTCCCAGTTTTGCACCTTTACTGTGGTAAGCCCAACTTCCAGTACATTACCGTCTGCGCCATATTTGGACATTTCTATCCAGTCACCATTGGTGACCATGCGGTTAGCTGCTATTTGAATGCCGGCAACAAAACCCAGAATCGCGTCACGGAATACCAACAATAAAACCGCGGTGACTGCACCTAAGCCCGAAAGCAGAATAATGGGGGACTTATCCAGTACATTAGCGATAATCAAGACCAGCGCAATGATAGCCAGCAATAGTTTAACCACCTGAATAAACCCTGTGATGGGGGCTTTACGCGCCAGATAAGAGGCGTTGTAAACATCTGAAATCGTATCCAGAACGGCGTTAACTGCGAGAATGACAGCCAGCAAAAAGTAAATCAGGGAGACTTTAGATAAAACACCAAGCAATACATGCTTTTCGGCAATAACCAAAGGAGCACACAAGTAAACTATAATCGCAGGAATGATGTGAGAAAAGCGACGAAAAAAGCCATGTTTATGTAGTTCGTCATCCCAGTGGTTACGGGTGCGCAATACCCAGTGGGAGATCACATGGCGTAAAAAGAATGAGGTAAGATAAAACCCCAGCCAGGCAATGACTAACAAACAGATGACGGCTGCACTTAGGTAGTGCGCCGAGCCACTTTCGGTAGAAAACCCCAGATAACTCAATAACTGAACTATGCCCTGGCTTAACTCCCTGATGGGTTGCATATCACTCCTTATCCGACGCTAAGTTGTTGTTTTATTTGTTCGATTTGTTGGTCTTTATCCAACCATAACTGATTTAACCATGCCTGAAAGCGATAGCGGAATACCGAATCGTTAAAATAGTCGCCAATCACCTTTTCATCCACGGGCAATACCTTGGCGCGGATAACAATTTTAGTGATGCGGCCACACAGCATTTCATACATCACATGGCGCGGGTTATCAGGGAAAACAAGGGTGATATCAACAATATTCGAAAATTGCTCGCCCATCGCGGCCAGCGTAAAAGCGATACCGCCTGCTTTGGGCGTTAGCAAGTTTGTGAAAGGACTTTGGGTTTTTTGTTGTTTAAACTCAGTAAAACGCGTGCCTTCAACAAAATTAACGATAGTGGTTGGGATCAGCTTAAACTTCTCACAAGCCCGATGGGTGGCTTCAATATCTTTGCCTTTTAGTTGTGGATATTTAGCAACAAAATCACGGCTGTAACGTTTCATAAAAGGCATATCCAATGCCCATGCACCCAAGCCGACAAAAGGAACCCAAATTAACTCCTGTTTGATAAAAAACTTGGTTGCGGGCATACGTCTGGCGGCAAACCGCGCCAGCAACATAATGTCTATCCAGCTAATATGATTGGCCATCATCAGGTACCAGCCCTGACGTGAAAAGTCGCCATCTGTTTTTTCATCCCACTCAATTTTGTTGGTGAGATTGATAAAAAATACCGCACATACACCAAAGCCGTGCATGCACATATTTAAAAAAGTGCTAATAGCCCGACGAATAACCGGCACCGGGATAACCAGTTTGATTAAGCCAACGACGATAATCAGGCTGCCCCACCAAACAAGGTTGGCTATCTGTAACAACACATTGAGTGGAAACAGAATAAATACCGGAAGAAAATTCAACATAACTGCTTAATGTCCTTATGCTTTGGCCGAAAGCTCCAGTAGCTTTTTATCCTTATCAACCCAAACCTGATTTAGCCAGTTTTGAAAAGCTTCGCGGTGCTGTGCATTATCAAAATAGTTGCCATGTAAATGACTGCTGATAGGCAGTACTTTGATATCTACGTTAATTTGCTTCACCTTACCACAAATAAAGTCCCAAAAGCTGGGCACGCCACCAGGGTAATGAATGGTCACATCGAGTAACTTGTGTAACTGATCACCCATGCTGGATAATACAAAGGCAATGCCACCAGCACGCGGTTTTAGCAGATGATTAAAAGGTGATTGTTGTAGTTTATGTTTGGCCGATTGAAAACGTGTGCCTTCCACAAAGTTCATAATGCTTACAGGTTTAAAGCGGAATTTCTCACAGGCTTTGCGTGTGGTTTCCAGATCTTTACCTTTTAAATGTGGGTACTTTTTCAAAAAGGCTTTGCTGTAGCGCTGCATAAAGGGGAAATCCAGCGCCCACCAGGCAAGGCCAAGTACCGGAACCCAGATTAACTCTCGTTTTAAGAAGAACTTTAAAAAAGGAATTTTGCGGTTAAATACCCGTTGTAACACCAAAATATCCACCCATGACTGATGATTGGCGATTACCAGATACCAGTCTTTATCGGTTAACGTCCCGTGTTGCGTCACCTGCAAACGTGTTCGACAGGTAATACGCTGGATCCATGTATTGATTGTCACCCAGGTTGTGGCGCAGTTATCCAGAATACTGGATATCAGCTTTTGCCATAAGCGAATAGGGATAAGTTTTAACACCGAACCAGAGATAATTGGTACAGCACAAATGAGTGTGTTGGTGGTATATAACAAAAAGGCTATAACCCCAATCAAATTATTCCGCATATTTGTATTGCCTTGCAGTCACTTAGCAGCGTATTTTAAGCGAGGCCTGCGCACCCTTTCAACAAAAACACCTACACCCTGCCGCTCAGGCCAGATGAATTATCAATAAATTAAGTTGTGATGGTCGGAATACAGATATGAGTCAACAACAGCTAAACTGGCAACGTGCTGTTATTAAGGTCGGAAGCGCATTAATTGCACCAGAAGGTAACGGCTGCAAAACAGAATACTTACTGGCACTGGCGCGTTTTATTATTCAAAGCCGTAAGCAGGGTAAGGAAATTGTACTGGTCTCATCGGGCAGTGTTGCGGCAGGGCGGAATAGCATTGCTTCCAGTGGCCAAACATCCATTGCGGAAAAACAGGCGATGGCAGCGGTCGGGCAAACCCGTATGATGGCTAACTGGGCACGCTTGTTTGATTTTCCCTGTGCACAAATTTTGTTAACCCATGATGATTTAGGTGATCGTCAGCGTTTTCTTAATGCTAAAAACACCCTGCGCGAGTTACTTAAAAATGATGTATTGCCCATCATTAACGAGAATGATTCGGTCGTCACCGATGAACTTAAATTCGGAGATAACGATAATCTGGCCGCACTGGTCACCCTGGTGAGCGATGCGGACACTTTAATCATCTGTACCGATGTTGATGGTTTGTACGACAGTGATCCCAAGGCCAATAAAAATGCCAAATTACTAAAACAAGTTGAACATATCTCTGATGAGATAATGGTACTGGCGGGAGATAGTAAATCACTGGTTGGCACTGGTGGTATGCAAAGTAAGTTGCGTGCTGCACGCAAAGCCTGCGAGCAGGGAATTCAAACCCTGATAGTTAACGGGCGTAACAGCGATGTATTTACTCAACTAGCCGAAGGTGCTAATCCAGGCACCTTATTTAATGCGCACAGTTCACGCCAAAAAGCCAAAAAGAACTGGCTTAAAAACGGTTTAAAAACCAAAGGCAGTATTAAGGTCGATAGTGGTGCTTACAACGCCTTAGTTGAACGCGGTGCTTCTTTATTACCGGCCGGTGTATTGGCTGTAGAAGGGCGCTTTGAAGCCGGTTATGCTGTGCAAATTGAATATCACGACAAACCCGTCGCTGTTGGGCTGGCGCTGTATAACGCCGCAGAAATACGCAAACTCAAAGGGCAAAAAAGCACCCATATTGAATCCATTCTGGGTTATCACAATCAGGATGTAGTGGTGCATAGAGATGATTTGGTGTTGTTGTAAAAACTTTGCCATCCATCGTTTTTTTCGTGCGATATCCCTGTCGCCCAAGCCCTTTTGCAGACACCCAAAAGGGGGTGACAAAATTGTCAGTCACAACTTTTAATAGCTGATACTGGTCGGATCTGATAGGGTTTTTAAAACCAAAGTCAACCGGCCTTTTTGATGTCTGATCAACAACACCTTATCCAACTGAATGTAAAAAGCGGCATTGCTTATGTTGCTCTAAATCGCCCTCAAAAACACAATGCACTTGATTTAGCCATGTTCGAGCAGCTGGCAAAGGTAATTAAACGAATTAAAAACAACCGGACAATTCGCGTGGTAATAGTGTCGGGTAATGGTGAAAGCTTCTGTTCCGGGCTGGATGTAAAATCCCTGCTCACCGATAAAAAGGGTGCAGTAAAACTGCTGTGGAAATGGCTGCCCGGTAACGCCAATTTGGCGCAGCAAGCTTGTGTGGGCTGGCGCCAGTTAAACGTGCCGGTGATTATGGCGCTACATGGAAAATGCTGGGGGGGCGGTATGCAAATCGCGTTAGGTGGGGACGTGCGTATTGCCTCGCCGGATTGTTCATTATCTATAATGGAATCACGCTGGGGCTTAATTCCCGATATGGGTGGTACACTGGCGTTAAGCGAATGTGTAGGTGCAGATCATGCCATTAAACTGGCCAGTACCAGCGAAACTCTTAATGCTCAACAAGCGCAGCAGCTAGGCTTGATTACTCAGGTTGCTGACGATCCTTTGCAAGCTGCCAATCAATTAGCCGAACAGCTTATTCAACGCTCACCCGATACCAACCGTTTAATTAAAGCTATGTACCATAAAATCTGGTGCCCTAAGCAAAGGCGCATCCTCGCCGCTGAAACCATCAATCAAATCAAAATATTAATGGGCAAAAATCAGCGCATTGCGGTGCAAAGAGAAAAGAGCAAGGATGTAGAGTTTAAGTTGTAGATAGATTGATAGTTCAATCTCACATTTAAGCAGTAGGGGGACGCCTCCTGTTTTGAAGCACCAAAACAAGGGGAAAACAGTTAAATCAACGCATTCCCTGGGAGGGAAGTTAAATTATCTTCTAACTTTGAATGAAAGCTAAAAGAGCTTTCAGGGCTGGCAGGATTTACTAAATAGTTATTTAAATTTGTAACTCTTCCTGCAAGCATTAACTCTCATGGATAAAGAGTATGGCAAAAAAACGAGATCAGCACATCGTGCCGAGGTGCTACCTAAAGCACTTCGTAGACAGCTCTTCCGCTGTAAATAACAAAAAATATGAAGCTGGTGTATACGTAAACACTTCTGCCCTTGATAGAGCTTGGAAAATGAAAGGGCTAAGCAACAATATCTTTACTAAAACTAGATTTTATAACTTAAAATCTGATGATCCTGATAAGCCACTAGTCGAAGAGCATCTTGCAAAAATAGAAAGCTTTTACAGTAAGGGGATTACAAAACTACTTAATGGAGAGTTTTCAAATGAGATTCTTTCGATATTCACACTTTTTGTAGTTACTCAATTTTTAAGAACTGAGAAAGTCCTTAAAGCCCACCAAAAATCTTGGGACAGCGTGGCATTGTATGCAGACATGTTTGAAGGAGGGAATCGCAACCGAAATATTTATGGAGAGATATCAAAACAGCAGATTTTGCATTTAGCTAAGTCTGATGCTCTAAACCCAATTAATAGAAAGTCCGGTATAATTTTTAACTGCACTAAAATTCCTTTTCTTACATCTGATAAGCCCGTAATAAAGGAGTTATTCAATCAAGAAGATATATCAAGAATTTTTCATCCATTACCACAAACAAAATATATAGATGATCATCTTGAATCACTGTTTTACTTTATGCCGTTAACTCCGTGGTTAGCATATGTGTCTCATAGTAGTTTCGAAGGCGAAATGAAAGGGTTCGAATGCTCACACGCAAGTGTCATTTCGCAGTTAAATGATATGATGCTATGTAATGCCAGTGAATATATATACTCCTTTATGGATAATCCCGTCACTAGCCTACCAACCAAAATTAAACAGGATGGTAATCTTAATTTTTTTGCCAAGATTTTTACCGAGTCTAGAAGACTAATTTTAGCGGTGAGAAGTCATCATAGTGACAAATCACTACTAACGTTAATTAGCGAAAATGTATGTGTCTGTGATGAACTTTTTGAAGGACAAAAAGTGCTTTCTGTTGAAGTGTTTGACACAAATTTTAGCAATGTCATTGGGGTTGTTCGTATCAAAGACTGTGTTGTCAAAGCCATAGATAAATTGAGTGGAAAGATTGTTTTTGAAACTAAACATGCGCTTTAGCTTTCGAACAAGTAACACCTGAACAAGGCAAGTTGGAGTCGCAATTAGCCAAACTCCGTTTGGCTGCTGTCGCACATAAATTTTAAAGTTTTGGTTTTACCTAGTCAGGCCATAGCCTGAATTAGTGCGACTCTGACTTTTAGACAAAACCAAGCGGGCTTTCGAATGGCCGAACAGGAGGTTCGGCCAAGGCCAATGCTTTGCATGGATTGCTGCCTTTGGCCGTTTCGAATAAAAGACAGTTTGGTTTTGGCGTTATAAAGTCGGGGGAGCGAAAGACCTTTCGCCTATTTGGGTCTGTCCAAATAGGCTCGCGCACCGAAGGTGTGTGAAATCAACAAATCGTCAGATTACGCAAGTCGCTGAGTCAGTCGCGACAGAAGGGATGTGGATTTGCGACGCTGGCAGTTTGCCTGAATTTAAAATTGAACAGACACAGTGTGGGGTGCCGTTGGGTTCTTAGGGAATTGCGGCAGCACAATTCCCTAAGCCGCCGTCGCCGGTGCGACGCGCAAACTAACTATCTATGACAAGTGCCAAATTGCGTAGCCATAATCGATATTCTCGCGCCCGCAAAGGTGTGTGAAATAAACGATGCATCAAAGGATGCAGAGCAGTGAAGCAATTGCGGCAGCACAATTCCCTAAGCCGTTGTCGCCGGTGCGACGCCCAAACTAACTATCTATAACAAATGCCAAATTGCGTAGCAATAACTCATATTCTCGCGTCCCTGTACGGACGTGAAATACCAAAGCTTCAGGCGACGCAAAGTACAAAATTGCGCCAACGCGCCGCCCAAACTTTCAATTCATTAGAAAGCCAAATGACGCAGCAATATCGCATTTTTTGGTATTCAGTAAGCCATCTGCACCACGTGCTAAATTGAATTAGCAAACCCGATACACTATCCACATCCCCACATCATTCTTTTGTAATTAAAAGTCACCAACGTTGATAGTGACTTTTGGCCTATTCCAATTTTCCACCGTTATGTAATGATTGTTCAAAATAAATACAATCATGGATGCGCTGCATCCCCGCATAATGGAATGAAGTGTGAATAATAAAAGTGACTTACTTAAACAACTTACCATTGAACGTGAATCAGTTAATCCTGCACCATCCGGAGGGGCATCCGCTACAAAGCTGATGCTGCTGATTGCAATTGGTGCATTGTTAGGTGCTGCTATTGTTTGGTTTTTGATGCCACAAACCAATACTGAAAATCAGCCCGTTGCGGCGACTGCAAAACCAGTTACAAAAACGGCGTTGCCTGCGGCGGTTACCAGCAATAAATCGCTGGAAAACGATGCGGTGCTTAATGCGTCGGGTTATATCACTGCGCGCCGCATGGCGACAGTCTCAGCAGAAATTATGGGACTGATTACTGATGTACGCGTGGAAGAAGGTATGACAGTGGAGCAGGGGCAAATTCTGGCCACACTGGATGATGCCATTGCGCGTTCTAATCTGGATTTTGCCCGTGCGCAAATTGATGTGCTGACTGCCCGTAAAGAATCGGCCGAGGCGAATTTAGCCGAAGCAAAGTTAAATCTGCAACGGGTGACCGAAAACGGCTATTCCAGCGAAGCCGATATTACGCGTTCTACGACAGACGTAAAAAATCAAAGCGCATCCTTAAAAGGCCTCGAAGCTGACATTAAAGTGGCGCGAATTGAAGTACAGCGCCAGCAGGAGCGTTTTGATGACCACACCATTCGTGCGCCGTTTGCTGGGGTGGTGATAGGTAAAAACGCGCAGCCGGGTGAAATTGTGGCACCGACTTCAGCCGGTGGTGGATTTACCCGTACCGGTATTTGCACCATCGTGGATATGGATTCTCTGGAAATTGAGGTGGATGTAAATGAATCCTTTATCGGACGGGTACAGCCGGGACAGAAAGTCGAGGCCACGCTTGAAGCTTATCCCGACTGGAAAATTCCGGCCACAGTGATTGCCATAATCCCCACCGCCGATCGTGCCAAAGCTACCGTCAGAGTCCGAATTGGAATTGACCAAAAAGACAGCCGTATCCTGCCGGATATGGGCGTCAAAGTTGCATTTTTAAAAGAATAACGCGCAAGGAAACCAAGATGAACGACAACAATATTTTTGAATTAAAACAGGTTGAGAAAAGCTTTAATAAGGGAAAAGAAAGCATCAGTATTTTTGAAGAGCTGAACATGAATATTAAACAAGGTGAATTTTTAGCCATTATGGGGCCGTCGGGCTCGGGCAAAACGACCTTGCTTAATTTACTTGGTGGAGTAGATCAACCAACCGGTGGTGAAGTATGGTTTGATGATGCACGTATCGATTCACTAAACGAAGGCCAACTGGCCAAATGGCGCGCCAACAATATCGGTTTTATTTTCCAGTTTTATAACCTGATGCCTATGTTAAACGCTGCGCGTAATGTGGAATTACCCTTATTACTGACCAATTTAAGTGGCAGCGAGCGCGATAAAAGAGTTGCAACCGCGCTTGAACTGGTTGGTCTGGCAGATCGTGCCAAACATATGCCCAGTGAAATGTCCGGTGGTCAGCAACAACGTGTGGCGATAGCACGGGCGATTGTCTCCGACCCTAAATTATTGTTGTGTGACGAACCAACCGGTGACCTGGATCGCAAAACCGCCGATGAAATTCTCGAAATGCTACAGCTACTTAATCGTGAATTTGGCAAAACCATCGTTATGGTCACGCACGACCCATCGGCAGCTAAATATGCCACTCATACAGTGCATCTGGATAAAGGCCAGTTTGTGCCAGAGGAGGCATGAGTCATGAATGATTTTTACTTAATCGTAAAAAATCTGACCCGCAAAAAAATGCGGCTGGTACTCACCAGTTTTGCCATTTTTATCGCGTTTCTGATTTTTGGCTCAGTCATGGCGCTTAATAACGCGCTTAACTCCGGTGTCGAAATGTCGGCAGATAACCGTTTGGTGGTGACCAACAAAATCAATTTCACTCAACCATTGCCGATTGCTTATGTAAGCAAGGTTAAGTCTGTTGAAGGGGTGAAAGACGTGACCTATGCCAACTGGTTTGGCGGTTATTATCAGGAGCCTGCTAATCAGGTGATTACCATGGCGGTCGACCCCGACAGTTATTTTGACGTGTATAGCGAGCTGATATTGGAACCCGGTGTGAAAGAGCGCTGGCAGAAACATCGTACCGGCATTCTGGTTGGTGAACGTATGGCGCAGGCTAAAAACTGGAAAGTGGGTGACCGCATACCGGTGTCATCCAATATTTTTTCACAAAAAAGTGGAGGTCATACCTGGGAGTTTGATATCGACGGCATTTTTAAAGGTCAGGATAAACAAACGGATACCAACTATATGGTGTTTCATCACAAATACTTTATGGAAACTCAGGCATGGGGTGGTGATTACGTAGGCTGGATGATCTTTACGACCACTGATTCAGCGTTAAATGAGCAGGTAGCAAAAGTGGTTGATGAGCGTTTTGCCAACTCAGCTGCGGAAACCGAAACCAAAACCGAAAAGGCCTTTAACAAAGCCTTTATCGAACAAATTGGCAATATCGGCCTGATTATTTTTGCTGTGGTGTTTATGGCCTTTTTCATCATTCTGGTGGTGGTGGGTAATACCATGGTGCTGGCTATTCGTGAACGTACCGGTGAGATTGCGGTACTGAAGACATTAGGTTTTTCATCAAAACGCATATTTAACATGGTGTTGGCTGAATCTTGTTTATTGTCTTTCCTCGGTGGAGTACTGGGGATGTTGGCTGCGACTATCATAGTTAAAGGTGCATCGGCAGAGCTTGCCAGCTTTTTGCCTAATTTAATTTTAGGTCAGTCGGTGTGGCTGCAAGGGTTGGCCTATATGCTGCTGTTTGGCCTGATAACCGGCATTATTCCGGCGGTCAGCGCTTTACGTCTAAACATTATTACCGCGTTTAACCGCATTTAATTGGAGAAGAACATGAGTTCTGTATTTTCACAAAGTGCTGCGGTCATCAGTATGAACATTCGCAGTTTACCCCGTCGGTTATGGATGTCGCTGGCGATGGTATTAGCCAGTGCGGTTGTGGTGGCGATTTTGCTGGCTTTTTTAGCCATGGCTAAAGGTTTTGAATCGACCATGCAAAGTGCCGGTGCCAACGATGTTGCGTTTATTATCCGTGGCGGGTCGGCCGCTGAGCTAAACAGTGTGCTTGGGCGTGATCAGGTTAACTTGCTGGAAAATGCGCCGGGTATTGCTAAAGACGAACAAGGGCCAATTGTCTCAGCTGAGTTATATGTGATTGTTGATGGTAAAAAGCGCAGTTCAGGCACCAAAGCGAATTTGCCTTTACGTGGTCTGGATTTACGCGGCGTTAATATGCGTAAGAACTTTGCTCTGGAGCAAGGCCGTATGTTCACCCCAGGCACTAATGAAGTGATAGTGGGAGCCGGTGTATTGAGGCAGTTTTCTGGCTTTGATTTAGGCTCGGAAATTCGTTCGGGTCGCAATAGTTGGAAGGTCGTGGGGGTATTTAGCACCGGTGGTAATGTGTTTGAAAGTGAGATCTGGGCCGATGCCAAGGTAGTTCAAAACCTGTATAACCGCGGCAGCAGTTATCAATCGATGCGTGCGCAACTTGAACCTAACGCTGATATTCAGGCGATTAAGGATTACGTTAAAAATGATCCTCGTTTGAATCAGGATGTACAAACCGAAGCCGATTATTTTTCCGAACAAGGCAAAAGCTTAAGTTACATTGCGATTTTCGGGCGTATCATCAGCACTATCATGGCGCTGGGAGCACTGGCGGGCGCACTTAATACCATGTATACCTCGGTATCAGACCGAGCCAAAGAAATCGCTACATTACGTGCCATCGGATTTAGTCATATGTCGGCGTTTATTGGTACGCTGGCCGAAGCAATGGTGTTAGCGGCACTGGGCGGTTTATTTGGCGTAATTGCCGCGTATCTGTTTTTTGATGGTATGAATGCATCTACGTTAGGCGGCAGTTTCACTCAGGTAGTATTTAGCTTCAATCTGACCACTGAGCTTATTACGCAAGGGGCGATTCTGGCGCTAATTATTGGCTTTTTCAGTGGCGTGTTCCCAGCCTGGCGTGCCGCTAAAACCCCCGTGATTGTTGCGTTTCAATCTAGCCATTAGCACTGGTTAAAATTAATCGTGAAAAAGGGTGTGTTCTGTTTAGACACGCCTTTTTTGTTGTTTATAATGCTGCGTTTTTAGCTCAGACTGGGAAAGCAGTAACTTATGATGACAGGCGAATTAGCAGCGTTGGCAACGGCATTATGCTGGACGATTGCTGCGAGGTTGTTTGCGCAACTGGGCAGTAGCTTCTCTGCTTTATCACTCAATTTGGCCAAAGGGCTGGCCGCTGTGGGGATGCTGCTACCATTTGCAATTGCCGGTTTATCTGAGCTGCATTTGCAATTCTCAGCCTTATTGTGGCTGCTGTTAAGCGGTGCAATTGGCATCGGCATTGGTGATACCTTCTTTTTTAAATCCTTGCAAAAAATAGGTGACAGCCAGTCGCTATTGGTACTGGAAACCCTGGCGCCTGTGTTCACTGCGTTATTAGCATTAGTGTGGATCAATGAGTGGCTGGCATGGCAGCAATGGCTGGGGATTGCGATTGTTATCACATCTGTCGATATGGTGATCAAAATTCAGAAACGTCAGGCAATTCATATACTGGAGTTAAATGCGTATCGCTATGCTGCGTTGGCCGCGCTTTGTCAGGCACTGGGAGCGGTGATCAGTCGCGATATTTTAGTTAGCACCGGATTAGATGCCATCACCGGTAGTGTGCTGCGTTTGTTAGGTGGTTTAGTTATTGTTGTGTTGCTTATTATTGTTACCCGAACCCGCATTAAACCCGTATCGGACAAACCTCTACAAATGTGGTCCTTGTTTATTGCGGCCAGTTTTATTGGCACGGCACTGGCGTTATCGCTGCAAATGCTGGCCTTTAGTCATACCAAAGCGGCGATTGTACAAACTCTGTTTGCTACCAGTGTTTTGATGTCTTTGATGTGGGCACGATTGCGCGGTGAAAATGTAGCCACGGCGGTTTATGGTTGGACGCTGTTGGCGCTGGTTGGCGTGGCCTTGATGGTTTTAGATTAATCTGAGTTATTGCTTGTAACTGTTGTTAATTTTATATACACTTCGCGCCCTTAAATCAGCCCTAACCTAATTTTAGTTCCTTGTCTCAAACAGTGCCTGGCTGAGCTGTACGAGGCTACAACCGTAAGGAGCAACGATGCGTCATTACGAAATCGTGTTCATGGTTCACCCAGATCAGAGTGAACAAGTTCCGGGTATGATCGAGCGTTATACCGATATCCTCAAAAAAGATGGTGGTCAAATTCACCGTTTAGAAGACTGGGGCCGCCGTCAACTGGCTTACCCAATCGACAAAATTCACAAGGCGCACTACGTGCTAATCAACGCTGAATCTACTGCTGAAGCTGTTGAAGAGCTGGAAACTGCCTTCCGTTTTAACGATGTAATCCTGCGTAACCTGGTTATGCGCACTAAAGCTGCGGTAACTGAGCCATCTCCAATGGCGAAAGAAAGCGCACGTGAAGAACGTCGTGAAAAGCGTGAAGAAAAGCCTGTAGTGGAAGAAGCGCAAGCTTCTGCCGACGACGAATAATCCAGAGGAGAATCATAATGTCTCGTTTTTTCAGACGTCGTAAATTCTGCCGCTTCACTGCTGAAGATGTGCAAGAGATCGATTACAAAGATACTGCTGTACTAAAAAACTACATCACTGAAAGTGGTAAAATTGTACCTAGCCGTATTACTGGCACCCGTGCTAAATATCAGCGTCAGTTGTCAACTGCTATCAAACGTGCTCGTTTCTTAGCGTTGCTTCCGTACACTGATTCACACAAATAAGATTGGCGAATAGAGAAGAGGTAGCAAGATGGATATCATTCTACTAGACAAAGTCGCCAATTTAGGCGGACTGGGTGACCAGGTAGCTGTTAAAGCTGGTTATGCACGTAACTTTCTTTTCCCTCAGGGTAAAGCAGTTCCTGCAACCAAAGACAACGTTGAAAAATTCGAACAGCGTCGCGCTGAACTGGAAGCTAAATTAGCTGACGTTCTGGCTGCTGCTGAAGCTCGTGCTGCTAAAATTACTGAACTGGCTGAAGTAACTATCGCTGCACCTGCTGGTGACGAAGGTAAATTGTTCGGTTCTGTTGGTACGCGTGACGTGGCTGATGCCATTACTGCGGCTGGCGTTGAAGTGACTAAAGCTGAAGTGAAAATGCCTAACGGTACTATCCGTGAAACAGGTACTCACGCTTTGGATATTCAGTTACATTCTGACGTTGTAGCAACAATTAACGTTGTTGTTATTGCTGAAGCTTAATCAGAATTTCTGATTTAAAAAACCTCCCAACGGGAGGTTTTTTTATGCCTGTGATTCGAGCATGCTGATCTTTGCTGTACGAGTTTTGTTCTCACTTAACGCTTTTTAATCGTGACGCAGATTTGCAGGCTTAATGGATTTAGTCAAAAATATACCGCAAAGATCAGCACGCTCTGGATACATCGGGTAGTTTTCTACCTTGGTAAAGCGCCAGCAATGCACTCAGTGCAAACAAAATAAATAATCCTGTTTGTGAAAATTGTGCCACCATTGCTGTTAGTGCACCAAAAACCAGTAATACTACGCCAATAATACTGTTGCTTAACGACACAAAATCGGTGCGTTGATTCCCCTCTGCCATATCCACCACGTAGGTTTTACGGGCAACACGTACTCCCTGATGGGTAATCGACATTAATAAAAATAAAATGGCAAATATACCGGATTGCCAGCCAGGTGAAATATAGCTAATTGTTGCGCCAGCGGCGCAAATAACACAGGTGCAAAGGGCTGTGATCAATAACAACATACGGGACGATTTATCAGCCAGATTACCCCACAAACGCCCACTGACAAAACTGGCAATGCCTGCCAGTAACATATACAGGCCTAATTGGTAAAAATCGTCACTACCATTGCTTAATATAAAATAAGGCGAGCTTAAGGCGGAGCTCATTAATAAGCTGCGCACCAGTACAAACTGACGTAACTGAGGGTGTTGTTTCAGTAAGGACAAATTATCAATGGCTAATTTAAAGCCATTTTTACCGCCTGTGGTATCGCCCTTATTTTCAAGAATCAGTTGGTAGATAACAGCACCCGTTAACCAGCAAATCGCCGCAGTGAGTAATAAAACACTGCTATTAGTTAACCAGTCATTTGAATACATCAGGGTAATGGCAAATACAATACTAACCAGTCCTGCCAGGCTGGCACTGGTGCCGGTAAGATTGCCTCGCTTTCCTTTGCTGATGGTCTTACCCAGCACATCCTTGGATGCAACTGAACATAAGCCGCGCGCTAAACTGAACAGCATAAGTAGAAGTAGGCTACACACTCCGGCAATCATGCCGGAAAGCAGCGACAGGCTTAAAGCGATGCCACTAATACTCAGGGCTTGTAATATGCATCCTGAACTGAAAAAAGTTTTTCGAAGAGGGAAGCGTCTTACCCAGCCACCAATAAATAACTGAGGTAAAAGAGAGCCGGACTCGCGAATGGGCACCAGCAAGCCAGATAAAAATACTGGAACGCCAGCTGCGTTCATGGCAAAGGGTAATACCACCTTGGCACTGGCAAAACTGTCCGCGAGTTTAGTGAATAACTGAGCAAGTAAAATCAGTAAATAATTACGCGGCTGATTGTCGCATTGCTTTTTTTCAATATCCTTGCATGCACGCGCGTCTTCTTCATCACCAATAAGCTGGTGCAAGGGTTCGGGTAATGAATTCATACAGAAAGCTACGAGGTAAAGATGGTTTTATATTATCGTTAAGCTGACTAAGTGCAAGTTATCTACGGTTCAGTTTGTTTGTGGCACAATAGTTTCCACATTCACTATCAAAATTAAATTTGGATATTCGATGACAAGATCAAGCGCGGGTATTTTAGGTATTTTTGCCGTCATTGCCTTTGCAGCATTAGGGTTAACTGTTGGGCAGGCGTTAATGGATATAAAACAGCTGGAGCGAACGGTAACTGTAAAAGGGTTATCTGAACGCGAGGTGGCCGCTAACATTGTAATCTGGCCGATTCAGTTCACCGTCGCCGACAATGATTTGTCTTCTCTTTACGCCAGTATTGAAAGTCAGTCTCAACAGATTGGTGATTTTTTGCAAAAGCACGGGGTGGCGGCAAATGATATTAGTTATTCAGCCCCCGCCATTACCGATAAATCAGCACAGGCTTATGGCAATAACAATGGAGTTGCTTATCGCTATACCGCGATGCAATCTGTCACAGTGTATTCCGCCGGGATTGATAAAGTGCGTGCAGTGATGAATCAATTATCGGAATTAGGTAAAGCCGGAATAGTGTTTACCGGCGGTGGGTATATGGGGCAAACCGAATATCTGTTTACCGGCCTTAATGATATTAAACCTGCGATGGTGGAAGAAGCCACCCGTCAGGCGCGTGAAGTGGCACAAAAGTTTGCCAGTGATTCCAACAGTAAACTGGGTAAAATTAAAAGAGCATCACAAGGACAGTTTAGTATCAGCGCGCGTGATAAAAATAATCCTCATATCAAAAAAGTCAGGGTTGTTTCCACTGTGGAATATTATTTATCCGATTGACGCGAAAGCATCATATGCGCAAAATATTATCGTGATAATTATTTGAGTGGTTAATTTATGAATGCTGATCAGCGATTATTATTGGACAATCAACTGTGTTTTGCGCTTTATTCAGCCTCTCTGGCGATGACGCAACTATACAAACCTCATTTGGAAAAGCTTGGGCTAACCTATCCTCAGTACACTATCTTACTGATATTGTGGGAGCAGGATGCCCGTAGTCTTAAAGATATTGCCAATCAACTGGGACAAAAGTCCGGTTCACTTACACCTGTAATTAAACGCATGGAGGCTGATGGGTTAGTACAGCGTAAGAGAGGGGTGGAGAATGATCGTACTCTGAGTATCGAGCTCACGTCGAAGGGTGAAGCACTAAAGCAGCAGGCGTTGATGGTAAATCAATGTGTATTTGAAGCCTGTGGTACTGATGTCGCTGAATTGACAGAGCTTAAAAACAAATTGGTAAGTTTAAAAAATCAGATTAGTAAATAATGCTTGCGTGATAATAGTTATCGCGATAATATAAATTTAGCCTGTTAAGCGGGCTTTATTTTTAATTTAAATGTTATCGCAGTAACTAATTTTGCGATAACTTAATCATATTAAGGAGCTGATCCATGCAAGCATTATATTCTGCAACTGTAACCTCAACTGGCGGCCGTGATGGGCGCTCTATTTCAGACGATAATCGTTTTGATGTTTCGTTAAGTACACCTAAAGAGTTAGGTGGTGCGGGTGGTGAAGGCACTAACCCGGAACAATTATTTGCAGCAGGGTACTCTGCGTGTTTTATTGGTGCGCTTAAGTTTGTAGCAGGTCAGCAAAAAGTCACGTTACCAGGTGATTTAGCTGTTACCGCCAAAATTGGGATTGGTAAAAATGACAAGGGACCTGGCTTTGCAATTAGCGCTGATTTGCTGGTTGATTTGCCTGGGATTGAAACCGACATTGCTAATAAATTGGTAGAAGATGCGCATCAGGTGTGCCCTTATTCCAATGCCACTCGTGGTAATATCGATATTACAACTAATATTAAATAATTAAGTTCAATCAATAAGCAGAGCAATCCTGCTCTGCTTGCTTTTATTTCCTTTCTTAAACTATATCGTTGCCTGCTAAATATCTGAGTTAAAAATATTTTTAATTATTTTTATTTTCGATTTAAACCTTTGTGTTTTACCCTGCGACTTATGTTTCAAGTCTTAGCAATGTGATGAAAAATTTTGACCTTAGCAACCAATGTTATTGAAGCTGAAGCCAAATTTGATCAGGAAACGCGCCTGATTAATGCAGCGCGCGGCGGTGACAAACAAGCTTTTCAGACTCTGTACCAGAAATATATTGGCATGGTTTACAGCTTGTGTTTCCGTCTGATGGGAGATGGACCTTTAGCCGAAGACGCCAGTCAGGAGGTCTTTATTCAGTTATGGAAAAAACTGGAAAATTATCGGGGGGATAGCAAGTTCTCCACCTGGTTACACAGCGTCACGGCTAACATCGCTATTAGTTATTTACGTAAACAACGTGGCTGGCTGCAACGCATGTTTCATATTGAAGACACAGATGCAATTAACACCGAAGCCGAGGGTAGTGCGGGAGACGTTGATTTAGATGAGTACGTAAAGCGATTGCCGGAACGTGCACGAATTGTTTTTGTATTGCATGCCATCGAAGGTTACCGGCACGAGGAAATTGCATCAATGACCAACATGGCGGTGGGGTCGAGTAAGGCACAATATCATCGTGCAAAACAGTTATTAAAAGAGTGGATGGGCTATGAGTAATCAACAGTTTGAGCAAGATCTCAGAAATAAAATAGACCAGCTGGACAAAAATATGCAGCCACAACGTGATTTGTGGACCGGTATTGAAGTGGCGTTGTCTGAACAGCATACCACTAAAAAAAAGCCCTATCTGGCAATCGCTGCCAGTGTCATGGTTGTCGGTCTGGTTGGCTGGTTAGGTTTGAAATCGGATATCGTCGCCGATAATTCACCGCAATTGGTTCAAACGCTAACCCAGCAGCATCAGCAACAAATGCAGGGGTTACTGGTTACTTATGCTGATGCCCCTGCTTTAACCAATGACTGGCAGCAGCAATTAGATGAATTAGACCGCGCAGCCGATGCAATCAAACAAGCGCTGGCGAAAGATCCGAATAACCCGGCGTTACTGAAAATGCTGCAACAGGTTTATCAGCAACAAATTGATTTAGTCGAAAAAGTTCATGCCCCTGGCTGGCAACGTATCTAACCTAAGGGGAAGGAGTTGAAAATGAAAAAGTTAATCGTATTTACTCTGGCAAGTTTATGCAGTGCGGTGGCGTTGGCAGGTCAGCAAATTGATAAGAGTCTGGATGCCGACCCCGATGGTTATGTACAAATCGAAAATCTGACAGGTCAGGTTAAATTAGTCGGCTGGGATAACCCTCAGGTTAAGATCAGTGGAGAAATTGATGACAAAGCGCGTGATTTGATCTTTGAGCGTGATGGCAGTCAGATAATTTTTAAACTGCGTTTCCCCCATGGCAGTTCACCAGACCGGGACAGTAAAGATGATGTTGAAGTTTTTGTGCCTAAAAACAGTAAATTGTCTTTTACGACCTTTAATGCTGATGTTGAAGTGAGTGAGCTAAGCAGCCGCACAGAAGTGGAAACGGTTAATGGTGACATTAAAGCCACACAATTAGCCGGCAAAGTAAAGCTGACCACAGTGAATGGTAAAATTGATGCAGATAATATCCGTGCCAGAGAAATTAAGCTGGAAACTGTTAATGGCCGTATTAACTCCAACAGCAAAGGCGCTAAACGTGAAGAATATAACGCGGTTAACGGTGATATTTTTGTAACGTCTGACGGTGAGGATGTCGAGGTGGGAACGGTTAATGGTGAAATCGAAGCCAATTTGGGTAAAGTGAGCCAGTTCACCGTCAGCACCGTTAACGGCCGGGTGGATGCCAGTATGGAATTATTACCCGGTGGTGAAGTGGAAGCGTCATCGGTGGGGGGCTCTATTAATCTGAATTTCCAAAAAGATGTGGCCGCGCGTTTTGAAGTGCAGGGGCACGCTGGCGGTAATATTCATAATGAAATCACCAGCGACAAAATGCAGAAAAACAAATATGGTCCGGGCCGCTGGTTAACCTTTTCTACCGGTAATGGTAATGGCCGGGTTGAAATATCCACGGTACATGGCCGGGTAAAACTAAGCTCCAGATAAAATAACATTTTCCCTAAAAGCAAAAACCCGCCTCGGCGGGTTTTTGTTATGTTGGATTACAGCCCTGATTTGAAGTGGTTTTATCAAAAAAAATCGAAATTTCCGCAACCGTCATTCCCAGTTTTTTCATATAAGTGCGATTAAACAACCGGTTTTTATCCAGCTGGAACATCCAGTCATCCATGTTAAAAGTATAGGTACTGTCATTGAGCGGAACCTGCAATTGGTAGTGCCAGTTAAAGGCATTTCCATTGCTGCTTCCTTTGGCGACACCGATAACGTCACTGGCTGTGCCACTTACCTGATCATCAGGGCTCACTGTAAGTTGCCATATACGCTGTTGTTGTTCACCATCATGATAATAAAACTGTTCTTCTAATGTGCCTTGATTGTTATTCCAATGACCATTGATCTCGACACAAAAACGCCGCACCTGTTTGCCACTATAATCCTGCACTAAACCCCATGCTGTTAAAGAGCCACTAAAGTAACGTTTGATGTCAAAATCAGGTGTTGTATTACGATAATCCTGTAACGAAGCTGAGCAGGATGTCAGCAAAAGCAGGCTGATAGCAGCGATGTATTTCATTACTTTCTCCGGCAGTAAACGTATTGAGTCTACGTAACCGCGCTAACTTAGGATCAATCTGGGAGTCATTTTTTTTGATAAGGCTTTATTTAGCGTGGGGCTTTGCCGCATAATGTGACTAATGCATTGTTAGAACGAGATCCCAGTGAAAGTAGTATCCAACCAGTATAAAGATGAAAAAGTAGAGAAACTCAAAGTTCCGCCTCACTCGATTGAGGCTGAACAATCTGTACTGGGTAGTATGATGATCGCACCTGATTCATGGGATAAGGTTGCTGAGATTGTTATCGAGGAAGATTTCTACAACCGCTCTCACAAAATTATCTATCGGGCGATTTTGGTATTGCTGACCGAAAGCCAGCCGATTGACGTGATCACCGTTTCCCAGCATCTGGAAAATAATGAGGAGCTGGAAGAGGCGGGTGGCCTGGCATATTTGGGGGAACTGGCAAAAAATACCCCCAGTGCAGCCAACGTTGAAGCCTACGCCAAAATTATTAAAGAACGGGCCATTAGCCGCGAATTGATTGGTGTGGCGAATCACATTGCTGATACCAGTTTTAATCCTCAAGGGCGCACAGCCAACGAAATTCTCGATTTAGCTGAAAGTAAAGTTTTTGAAATTGCTGAAAAGCGTACCGGAGCAAATGATGGTCCGCAAGGTGTCACTACGGTACTGGAAAAAACCATCAATAAACTTGAAGAGCTGGTTAAAAACCAAAAGGAAGTCACCGGGGTTTCCACGGGGTATAACGATTTAGACAAGAAAACCAGTGGATTACAGCCGTCTGACTTAATTATTGTCGCGGCTCGTCCATCAATGGGTAAAACCACTTTCGCCATGAACTTGTGTGAAAATGCCATGATGGGTGAAGATAAACCTGTTCTGGTATTCAGTTTAGAGATGCCATCTGAACAAATTATGATGAGGATGCTGGCGTCATTGAGCCGGGTGGATCAAACCCGTATTCGTACCGCGCAGCTTGACGATGAAGACTGGGCGCGTATTTCCAATACCATGAGCATGCTCAAGGAAAAAGATAATCTGTATGTGGATGATTCATCCGGTTTAACCCCCATGGAAGTGAGAACCCGGGCCAGAAAACTGGCACGGGAGCGGGGGGGAATTGCAATGATTATGGTCGATTATCTGCAGTTAATGCAGGTGCCGGCTTTAAGTGATAACCGTACATTGGAAATTGCTGAAATATCCCGTTCGTTAAAAGCCCTGGCCAAAGAGTTACAAGTTCCTGTGGTAGCACTTTCGCAGCTAAACCGGAGCCTGGAGCAGCGCGCAGACAAACGTCCGGTTAACTCAGATTTGCGTGAGTCTGGTTCTATCGAGCAGGATGCCGACTTAATTATGTTTATTTATCGTGATGAGGTGTATCACGAAAACAGCGAATTAAAAGGTATCGCAGAAATTATTATCGGAAAGCAACGTAACGGTCCTATTGGTACTGTGCGCCTTACCTTCCAGGGGCAGTTTTCACGCTTTGATAATTATGTTGGACCGGCTTACGACGACGAATAATAAAATTAAGGAGTTGGAGTGTCTTTAAATTGGGGAATACTCGGCCCGGGCAGAATTGCCCATCGTTTTGCAACTGCGTTAACACAAGGCACTGACGGAAAGCTAATTGCCGTAGCCAGTCGTAACGAACAAAGGGCCAGTGAGTTTGCCGCGCAATTTGCAGCTGAGCGATATTACACGCAATATTCCGCGCTGGTTGAAGATGGTGGCATTGATGTTATCTATATTGCGACGCCACATAATTTCCACTTTGAACAAGCCATGATGTGCCTGCATGCCGGTAAACATTTGTTAATTGAAAAGCCGATTTGCATGAACGCAGCACAAGCACAAAAAATTGCCGACCTGGCTGCACAAAAAAATTTATTTGTAATGGAAGCGGTATGGAGCCGCTTTTTACCGTCTTGTCAGCAGGCCATGGACTGGTTGATACAAGGTGAAATTGGCGAGCTTCGTGCGATTGATTCAAGCATTTGTTTTGCTTTTGATAAAGGGGACGAGCATCGTACCTTTAATAAAGCGCTGGCGGGTGGCGCCTTGCTCGATCTGGGCATTTATTCAGTTAACCTCAGCCAGTGGTTTGCTAAAGCCAATCCGGTCAATATAGGTGCTATGGCGAAAATAGGGCATACGGGTGTTGATAATATTCTGATGACCAATATGCGTTATACCAATGGTGTTATGGCACAGTTTACGACAGCCATGGAAGCGCACTCGAGTAATTATCTGTTGTTACAAGGCAGTAAGGGCACCATTGAATTACAGCAAATGTTTTGGGCGGGGCATAAAGTTACCCTGACAAATGACGATAAAACGATATGTATGGACTTGCCTCATGCCGTTAATGGTTTTGAATATCAGATACAGGAAGTGCAACGCTGTATTAAAAATAACGAAACATACTCAAACGTTATGCCGATCACCGATACCCTTGCTAATATGCAGGTGATGGATGAAATTCGTCGGCAAATTGAACTGGATTATGGTGAGCTGGAGCACAGTTAAACTGCCGTAAGGATGTATTCAGACGGCACTACAATAACCAAAACATGGATGGAGTCATGTACCGACGTAAGTCGATTGCGCTATCAAGTAGAAGGATTCGTTTCCAGTTACTGGTGATTTGCTCTGTGGTCGCGGTATTGATTGCGACCCTGTTTAGCTATGTCGCCTACCGACTGACCTCAGATGTGAGTCAGGAGGTAGCGCAACGTGCCACCGCCGAGCAAAGTCAGATGATACTGCAACAAGTGCAGTATGCTTTTTCTCATGAGCGTATCCAGCCCCACCAACTGACGTTGCCGGATAATCTGTTGCAACGGGATTACCAGCTTCGGGTATCGCTAAATGGTGACATCATATATCAACGCCAGCACGGTGCTCCCATCAGCCTCGAATCCAGTTCTCTGGATGAGTTAAAACAGACTTCTGATAATAACAGTGGCTGGTTAAACAGTGGGGAAAACCGCTTTGTTTGGGCACTGGCGTCTGAGCCTTCCTCAGGATTAAGTGTACTGTTAGTCAAACAGAATACAGAGCTGGCTCTTCGTTTAAACAGTGCGGCGGCTGATATCTGGTTTACGGTTATATTTACCAGTTGTCTGGCCATTATTGGTGCGCTGGCGATCGCCATGCTGATTTCGCGGCAGCACAGCGCTTTTAGTTCTGCGCTGGAATACAGAACCTCTCATGATACCCTGACTGGCTGTTATAACCGCGATTATCTTTTGTCTCAGATTAACGAATATATTGCGCATCAGATTTCTCGTGATGCCAACCATATTCAGCAACATCAGGCGTCGTTATTGCTCATTGATATTAATCGCTTTAAAGAAGTGAATGATGCATTAGGGCATGCCTGTGGTGATGTGTTACTGAAACGTCTGAGTAAGGAATTTGCCACCTTATTAGATAACGATGACATGCTGGCACGTTTTGGCGGTGATGAGTTTGCTATCTGGTTACCGGTTAAAGGTGCTGAAAAAGCCGAGTTACTGGCCAGACACCTGATTAATCAGGTACAGCAACCGGTTAATATCGATGGTATTTATCTGGAAGTTAGTTTAAGTATTGGTATTTCTACTTTTCCACTGCATGGTACTTCATCTGAAGCGCTGATAAGCCGTGCCGATATTGCCATGTATAGTGCTAAACGCAATCGTCTTGGTCTGGCGCATTTTGATCCGGCACAGGATGCCGGCACGGTCGAGCGTCTAAAACTGACTGCAGGATTGCGCAAGGCGCTGTTTCTGGAACAAATGGTATTGTATTACCAACCTCAGGTGTGTTTAAAAACCAATGCCATTGTGGGTTGCGAAGTGCTTGTTCGCTGGCAACACCCTGAACTGGGGTTATTGTTTCCAGATAAATTTATTGATGTGGTGGAATGCAGTGGGTTAGTCAATGATTTTACCCGTTATATTATTGAGCATGCGCTGGAGCAGAATGCCCGTTGGCGACAAATGGGATTTGAATTTCCAGTGTCAGTTAACGTGTCACCTTACAATTTAAACGATCCGCAGTTACTAAATTTTATTGAGGAAAAATTACGTAAATACCAGTTGCCCGCCAGTGCACTGGAGCTGGAATTAACCGAGAATGCGGTGGTGAGCGATATCGAACGTACACGTAAGTTGTTCCATCGGTTATCCGCGCTCGGTGTACAGATATCGATTGATGATTTTGGTACCGGTCTGTCCAGTCTGGCCTATGTGAAAAAACTGGATGTGGATCGCATCAAAGCAGATAAGGCATTTGTCACTCATTTGGTCAGCGATAAAGGCGATCAGGCAATTATTCGCGCCATTCTTAGTTTGTGTGACGATCTGAACCGGGTGTCTGTAGCGGAAGGCATTGAAAACATTGAGATTGCCACTACGCTGGCCAAAATGGGCTGTCAGATTGGTCAGGGGGATTATTTTGGTAAGGCTATGCCTGCTACTGATTTTACTGAGTTACTTGAAGCTGAAATTCGCTTGCAAGGGCAGGTTAAACTTTCCACATAAAAAAACCGGCATGTAAACCGGCTTTTTTACAGGACGAAATTTAGTTGGTCTGTTAAAGCAGAATACGGGTTTTAATGGTGCCATCTATATGATTTAACTGCGCCAGCGCCTCATCACCGTCATCACTTTCAATATCAATCACCACGTAACCAATGTTTTCATTGGTATTCAGATACTGAGCTGCAATGTTGATTTCTTTATCTGCAAAAGAGCGGTTGATTTGATTCAAAACACCCGGAATATTTTTGTGAATATGTAATAAACGTGTGCTGCCACCATGACTTGGTAGTGATACTTCCGGGAAGTTAACCGCCGACAGAGTTGAGCCATTGTCGCTGTATTTCGCCAGTTTCCCTGCTACTTCAATGCCGATATTTTGTTGTGCTTCCTGTGTGCTGCCACCTACATGAGGACTTAAAATAACGTTATCGAATTCACGCAATACGGACTCAAATTCCTCATTGTTGGATTTGGGCTCAACCGGGAATACATCAATAGCGGCGCCGCTGATTTTCTTTTCACGCAGTGCTTCGGCCAGAGCATCAATATCCACTACGGTACCACGGGAAGCATTAATTAAAATCGCTCCCTGTTTCATGGTATCCAGTTCAGCTGCACCAATCATATTCTTGGTTTGAGGGGTTTCCGGAACATGTAAAGACACCACATCTGATGTTTTGAGTAATTCATTCAGGCTTTTAACCTGTGTGGAATTACCCAGTACCAGTTTGTCTTCAATATCGTAGAACTGCACCCGCATGCCCATATGTTCAGCCAGAATACTCAGCTGCGTTCCAATATGACCATAACCGATAATGCCCAGGGTTTTGCCACGTGCTTCATACGAGCCATTGGCACTTTTATCCCACTCACCTCTGTGAGCTTTGGCATTTTTTTCAGGAATGCCACGCAGTAATAACAGGATTTCGCCCAACACCAGTTCAGCAACCGAACGGGTGTTGGAAAATGGCGCATTAAATACCGGAATACCACGTGTTTGTGCTGCGGCTAAATCTACCTGATTGGTTCCTATGCAGAAGCAGCCAATCGCCACCAGTTTTTGTGCCGCATTGATCACCGCCTCTGATAAATGAGTGCGTGAGCGAATACCGATAAAATGCACATCCTGAATTTTTTCAATCAGCTCATCTTCAGGTAAAGATGTCTTTAAGTATTCAATGTTGGTGTAGCCATTCGATTTTAAAGTCTCCAGCGAGCTTTGGTGTAAACCTTCAAGTAACAGGATCTTAATTTTATCTTTTGGCAGTGACACATTGCTCATTGGTTTTGGTTTCCGTGATTAAGGGTAAAAGACATCTAGACGTCTAAAATACCAAACTATAATTCGCTTGAAAAGTACCCGACAAAGTTTTATTTGAGGGTTTGTACACCATTTTGTGATCCTACCAACACCACATCCGCTCCGCGATTGGCAAAAATACCATTGGTCACCACTCCAACAATATTGTTCAGTGTTTTTTCCAGTGTCGGGGGATCGATGATTTGCAGATTATATACGTCCAAAATGACGTTGCCGTTATCGGTTATTACACCTTCACGCCATACGGGATCGCCTCCGAGTTTAACGATTTCACGTGCCACATAAGAACGGGCCATGGGGATCACTTCAACCGGTAAAGGGAATTCACCTAATACATCAACTTGTTTGGAGTCATCGATAATACAGATGAATTTTCTGGCCACTGCCGCGACGATTTTTTCGCGGGTAAGGGCGGCGCCACCACCTTTTATCATGTGTTTATGCTGAGTAATTTCATCGGCACCATCCACATAAACATCAAAGTCACCCACAAAGTTTAAATCCATAACTTCAATGCCCATGGCTTTGAGTTTTTCGGTGGACGCCTCTGAGCTGGAAACAGCACCTTTAATTTTGTGTTTCACAGCTTCAAGCGCTTCGATAAAGTGATTGACCGTTGAGCCTGTGCCGACGCCAATTATGCTGTCATCTTCAATATATTCGATAGCGGCTTGCGCTACCTGACGTTTGAGTTCGTCCTGTGTCATATGAGTGTCCGGTTAGCCAGTATATGTGGCGCATAGAGTAGCCCAAAACCGGGTGTGGCTAAAGCGCAACCATCACACAATTTTACTTAGGCGCGGATCAACTGACTGGGGGTAATGATGGCGTGCAGAGGAACATCCCATGGTTGGGTAGCAAGCTGCTCACTCTGCTGGCATTCATGGGCTAAACCATACAATTTTGTTTTAAATTGCCTGGATTTTAATGGTGCAAGGGTGCGGTCATAAAAGCCGCCTCCCATGCCTAAACGATTGCCTGATTTATCAAACGCGACCAGTGGGGTAAATATGTAATCTATGTCCGATAGTGGCACGACATCACGGCAATCCCAGGTGGGCTCTGCAATGCCAAAACGATTATTCGCCATGCTTGTATCTGGCGTATAGCTCTGGAACGACAAGTGCCCCTGGCAAACTGGATGTAATACCGGCAAACACACGCGGATGTTGTGTTGCCAGCAATAGTGAATGACGTTGATTGGATCAATCTCGCCATCGTTTGCCAGATATAAGGCCACCATTGCATCGTTATCTATTAATTGATGCGTTTGAATTTGCTTGAGCAGACTAACACTGGCGATGGTTTGTTCATCAGCAGAGAGCTGCCTGCGCTGTTGGCGAAAATGCTGACGAAGTTGTGCCGGAGTTTGATTCATCTGAGCTGGTGCATCCTGTGCGTAAAAATCAGAATGAGGGTAGGCTCCCAAAATGCCGCCGTCCAGGTTTGCCCGTGAACCGAAAAGTTCAGGGCGGAGGTATCATCGTTGCCGCAGGCTTCTCGATACGAGTCGAGCTTGCACAAAAACAACCGAATCAACTTCCTTGGTAAAAAGCATCGGCAGGGACATGACTGAACTAGCAAACATCCCAGGAGACCATAGCGCGCATGCTAACAGTTCTTGACCTAAGGCAAAAGGACAAACTGTTATTGCGTATTTCAATTAGCTGTTAATTAGCCAAAATGATAGGATAAGCCAAATTTTTGAACTTTGCTGAATGCTTGTCGTGTATTTGTTAAACAATATAAATTACAACGGCTTGTGATAGCGTCCTCAGGATATTTAATTGAAAACTGCTAGTGAAATTTTTGAATCGTTAACCGCGTTGTTGCAACGTAATAACATAAGCACCGATGCCGCCGAAGTGCAGGGTATTTTAGTGGGTATGCTGGCAGGTGGAATGCCATTGGAAAGCCAGGACTGGAAAGCCTCTTTGGCCGATTTTACCAATCAGGGAGCTGCACTTTCGAATGAGATTGTGAACGTGATCAGTGATATCCAACAACAAAATTGTCAGCAATTAGTAGAAGCTGAATTTGCATTATCTTTGATTTTACCTGACGACGCTGCACCCATTAACGAGCGTGGTCGTGCATTAATTAACTGGATCCAGGGCTTTATGCTGGGATTTGGTCTGCATCAGGCTGACTTAACCAAATGCTCAGCTGATGTAAAAGAAGCGCTGGAAGATTTTTCTGAAATCAGCCGCATGGACGATGAAATGTCGGAAGACGAAGAATCTGAACAGGCGTTAAGTGAAGTGATGGAATATGTGCGCATCTCAGCCATGTTGTGTTTTAACGAACTGGGTCAAAGCGCAGATCAGGAACAGGCCACCCCAAAAACCATTCATTAATTCGGAACTTAGATGGATAAGTCTGTATTTTTTGAACGTCGTCAGCGCGTTATCGGGCAGCTGGCTGCAAACAGTGTGATGATTATTCCGGCTGCACGCGAAGTGACGCGTAGCCGCGATACTGAATACCCTTTTCGGCAGGATAGTTATTTTTATTATCTGACTGGCTTTAACGAGCCAGATGCCTGGCTGGTGTTATCCAATAGCGATGAGCACGAACAGCATATTTTGTATTGCCGTGATAAAGACCCACAGGCAGAAATCTGGCAAGGCATTCGCTTGGGGCCGGAGCAGGCGGAGATCCAACTCGGCATTGAAGCCGCTGATGCGCTGGAACAGTTCGAAGAACAGCTATCTGAATTACTCAATCAAAAATCACGTTTGTATTATGTGCGCGGCGTGGATAACGAAGCTGACGAACTGATTTTTTCCTGTCTGGATATGTTGCAACAAGCGGCACGTCAGGGCATGTCGGCACCAACGCAAATTGAGGACTGGCGCCCGATGTTAGATGACATGCGCCTGATTAAAGATCAGCATGAAATCGCCCTCATGCAAAAAGCGGCGGATATTTCGGTGTTAGCGCATCAACGCGCGATGCAATCCAGTCAGGCGGGCAAAATGGAGTATCAGTTGGAAGCGGATATTTTGCATGAATTTGCCAGTCACGGTGCCAGGTATCCAGCCTATAGCACCATTGTTGGTAGTGGTGGTAACGCCTGCATTTTGCATTACACCAACAACGACAGCGAGCTTAAAAACGGTGATTTGGTATTAATTGATGCCGGTGCTGAATATCAGGGTTATGCCGCCGATATCACGCGAACCTTTCCGGTAAATGGTCGGTTTACACCCGAACAAAAGGAACTGTATCAACTGGTACTGAGTGCCCAGCAAGCGGCTTTTGAGCAGGTAAAACCTGATAGCACTATGGTTAATGCCAGTGAAGCCGCGGTTAAGATTATTACTCAGGGGTTGCTCGATTTAGGTATTTTATCTGGTGAGCTGCAAGACAATATTGAGCAGCAAAGTTATCGTGACTTTTTTATGCACGGCATTGGTCACTGGCTTGGCCTGGATGTGCATGATGTTGGCAGTTATAAAGTGAATGGTGATAATCGCCCGTTAAAGCCCGGCATGGTGCTAACCATAGAGCCTGGCATTTATATCAGTCAAACCGCGGAAGTTGATGCCAAATGGCGTGGTATCGGTATTCGTATCGAAGACAATTTGTTGGTGACCGATGAGGGGCATATTAATCTTACCCAGGCCGCACCCAAGAGCATTGTTGATATTGAAACCTTAATGGAAAAACGCTGGGGAGAGCAGCTGGCATGACATCTGAATTTGATGTGGTGATTGCCGGTGGTGGCACCGTTGGTTTAACGCTGGCGCTGGCTCTTTGTCAGCAAACTGAGCTCAGTGTTGCCATTGTCGAAGCAAAAATCTATCAGGCTGATCAACTGCATCCCGGTTTTGATGCGCGTTCTATCGCTTTGGCTAAACATACGCAGGAAGTGCTAACGGGCCTGGGGCTCGATATTGCAGATTTAGGCACGGCAATTCAAAAAATTAAAGTTACCGATAAGGGCTTTGCTGGCCAGTGCTGGTTAGATGCTAAAGAACAACAACTGGATGCACTTGGGTTTGTGGTGGATTTACATCCGCTAGGTGAGCAATTACATCAGCTATTGCAGCAGCAGTCGCCACAACAATTACACTGGTTTTGCCCGGATAGCATCGAATCCTTAACCCAATATGCAGACAAGGTTGAGATTAGTCTGCAATCAGGTGCAGCGATTAGCGCTGGATTGCTGGTGGTGGCCGATGGCGCTAAATCCACTACCGCATCTTTGTTAAAAGCGGATTACCAAAGCGACGATTATCACCAATCAGCAATTATTGCCAATGTGGAAATGAGCCAGCCTCATCGACACATTGCGTATGAGCGTTTTACGCAAAAAGGTCCACTGGCGTTGTTACCGAGAGCGGGCAATACCTGCTCTTTGGTATGGACGGTGGCCAGAGATCAGCAGCAAGCCATGCTGGACATGCCGGATGCGCAATTTTTAACTGAGTTACAACAGGCCTTTGGTTACGATTTAGGTTTATTTAAAGCCGTCAGCCAGCGTTACGCTTATCCTTTGTCATTAACCCGTGCTTGTGAACAGCCTTTGCATCGTGCGGTATTAATTGGCAATGCCAGTCATACCTTGCATCCTATCGCCGGCCAAGGTTTTAACTTAGGATTGCGCGATGTCGAAGTGCTGGCTTATTTACTGGCGCAAGCCTGTTCAAATAAGCAGGATTGTGGCGAATTTTCGTTGTTACATCGTTATCATCAGGCGCGTAAACCCGATCATCAGCGGGTGATTGGCCTCACCGATTCATTAGTTCGAATATTCTCGAATCATGATTTTCCGTTGGTGATGTCACGCAATATCGGCTTGTCATTACTAAATGCATTTCCTTCGCTCAAATCAGCGCTGGCTGATCAGGCGATGGGATTTCTATCCCCCTCAATCAGTATGAAGAGACAATAATCCATGCAACGTTTTGATGTCGCCATTGTTGGTGCAGGCATGACCGGACTCACACTGGCATTAAGTCTGGTGAAATTGTGTGATGAAAATCCACTTAAGATTGTTTTGATTGATGCGGGTGAAAATCATTTTGTTGAGAGCGACACGCCATCCCTAAGAGTCAGTGCGATTAATCTGGCCAGTCAACGTGTATTTGAAAATCTGGGTATCTGGCAGCAAGTGATTAATTACCGCAGTCAGGCGTATCAAAGCATGCAGGTATGGGAGCAAGACAGTTTTGCCAGGATTGAGTTTGCCCATCATCAGTTAAAACACCCCCATTTGGGCACTATTGTCGAGAATGATGTGTTGCGGCATGCCTTGTGGCAACAGGCTGAACAGCATAGCCATATTGAGATCATCTCATCGCAAAAAATTCGCCAGTTCGACAGCAGTGAACATGAGGTTTATGTCAGCCTCGAGAACGGTGACAACTTAACCTGTAAGCTGATTGTGGGGGCTGATGGTGCAAACTCCTGGCTACGTCAGCAGGCTAATTTGCCATTAACCTTCAAAGATTATGGTCATCAGGCGATAGTCGCGACTATCAAAACCCAGTTGCCGCACAATAATAACGCACGACAAGTTTTCAGCCCTCGTGGTCCTTTGGCATTGTTGCCACTTTGGAAATCTGATTTATGTTCGATTGTGTGGTCACAAACCAGCGAACATGCGCAGCGTTTATTATCGTTGTCTGATAACGAATTTAATCAAGAACTGTCGGCCAGTTTTGATATGCAAGCGGGCTTGTGTGAAGTGCAAAGTGAGCGCGTGAGCTTCCCGCTCACCATGCGTTATGTCAGGCGCTGGAGTAAGGAGCGTTTAACCTTAATTGGTGATGCGGCACATACCATTCATCCGCTCGCCGGTCAGGGCGCAAATTTAGGTTTTATGGACGCGGCAGCGCTAGCCGAGGTGGTCGCGAATGCGCACCAGACAGGCAAAGATATTGGCCAGTTAAGTTTATTACGGGGTTATGAGCGCTGGCGTAAAACCGAAGCGGCAAAAATGATTGCGGCGATGCAGGGGTTTAAAGGTTTGTTTGGCAATGCCGACCCAATCCTCAAAACATTGCGTGGTGTCGGTATGCGTTTAACCTATCACTTGCCGATGTTAAAACAACCCTTTATGCAACAGGCCGCTGGTTTAGATGGCGAATTGCCGGGGCTGGCAAGACCAGCTTCAATAGTCAGCTAATTCTATTTCCAGCCAATGCCTTGTTCGGTTTTTTGTATCATACGTAATCCGGCCATTTCAGTGACTAATTGCTCTGGAATGGCCGTATTCAATGGAAATTGAACGGTATTGCCCGATAGCGTATAGGCCTGTAATTGATCCTTAAACGCATCGATAACCGATGGGGTAGGATGCAGGCTGATATGTTTAGTGAAGGCGGCATACACATACAAAATCCCATCATCCACTAAAGCCGGTTTTCCCCATTTTAATTCATCAACCGCATTAGGATTGGCTGCCAGTAAACAGGCTCTTAACTCGTTAAGCCGTTGTTGAGCAAGCGCTGGTTTGCTGGCGATATATTGCTGTACGGTGCTGGATTTATCTGGCATATCTTCTTCCTGAATTTGCGAAAGTTAGCTCAATATAAAGTGAGCTTTTTGCATGTTCAATGCTATTTAGCTCACCATATTCAACTCAGGATTAAACCAGCATTTCCAGTAAACTATTAAGATAGCGACGCCCTAGTTGGGTAACCTGAACAATTTGTGGTGTAAGTTCAATTAAGCCTTTATCTGCTGCCTGCTGAAGGTTTTTAGCCAGGCCATAGTCTGCTAGTTCAAGGCCAGTAAACAGCTCATAGTGCTCGAGTGGACAGGGCTCAACCAGACGCAAGCGGTTCATCATAAATTCAAAGGGTTTGTCTTCATCGGCAACTAACGTGTTTTCAGATAAATAAGGCTTGGCTAAATCCATATAACCTTTGGGATGTTTGACTTTTACCCGTCGTTCAATGCGTCCATCGGCATAAGTGATTTTGCCATGGGCACCGCAGCCAATGCCGATGTAATCGCCATAACGCCAGTAGTTTAAATTGTGCTGGCACTGATGCCCGGACTGGCTGTAACCGGATATTTCGTATTGCTGATAACCTGCCGCATTAAGTAATTCGTGCCCTTGTTGCTGAATCTCCCACAATACATCGTCTTCGGGTAATACCGGTGGTTTAGACGCAAACAAGGTATTAGGTTCAATGGTTAACTGATACCAGGACAAATGCGGTGGTTGCTGGGCAATTGCGGTTTTGAGATCAAACAGTGCGTTATCAAGTGATTGATCCGGCAGGCCGTGCATTAAATCCAGATTAAAACTACGCAAGTTAGCGGCTTTGGCAAAACCTGCTGCGCGCTGCGCTTGCTGTGCATCATGAATACGTCCCAGCGCTTTGAGTTTGTCCTGCTGAAAACTTTGTACACCAATCGAAATACGATTAACGCCCGCTTGTTGAAAGCCATTAAATTTGCCGGTTTCAACCGTGCCTGGATTGGCCTCTAAGGTGATTTCTGCGTCTTGGTGCAAATTAACCCGCTCGGCCACCCCTGTCAGAATGTGAGCTATACTCTCGGCGGAAAACAAGCTGGGTGTACCACCGCCAAAAAAGATGCTGATCACCTCGCGTTGACCAACTAATTTTGCCTCTTCGGCTAAGTCATCGAGTAAATGCGCAATATATTCCGTCTCAGGCAAGTCACTTTTTTGTCCATGGGAATTAAAATCACAGTAGGGACATTTTTGTACACACCAGGGAATGTGGATGTAAAGTGATAAGGGCGGCAATTGCATTTCGCTCACCTTATTTTTCCTGTGTCAGGCTGGTCAGCAATTGTTTTAATGCCAGTCCGCGATGGCTAATCGCATTTTTGTCGGCTTTGCTAAGTTCCGCAGAGCTGCAGTTAAGCTCACTCACCCAAAAAACCGGGTCATAACCAAAACCGCCATCACCATGGCGCTCGTGGGTAATAGTGCCGTGCCAGCGTCCTTCACAAATAATCGGCGTTGGGTCATCCGCGTGGCGCATATACACCAGCACACAAATAAAATAGGCATCGCGATTTTCGATGTTGTGCATATTGCTTAACAGCTTATCAATATTACTGCCGTCATTGGCATCGCTTCCGGCATAACGCGCTGAATAAATACCCGGCGCGCCATTTAATGCGCTCACGACTAATCCAGAGTCATCGGCAATGGCGGGCAAGCCAGTTATTTTGGCAGCATGACGAGCTTTGATAATCGCGTTTTCCACAAAGGTAGTGCCGGTTTCGGGTACCTCTTCAACATTGAAGTGACTTTGTGGCAAGACCTCTAAATTAAGTGGTGCCAGCATCGCGCATAATTCATTGACCTTGCCCTGATTTCCACTGGCAAGGACGATTTGTTGGGTCATGGTTATCTCCGGATATCGCGCCTGATGATGATTAATTGTAACCGAGCGCTCAAATGGGGCGCCATGGTAATGCGCTGAAGTGAAATTGTCGAAAGTTTAGCGCCAGTCCTGCCAGATTTTTTAATTTTTGCAGCAGTAACTTACGATATACTAGGCAGCATTATTTACGCTCAAATTAACAGACAGTGTCATTGAATTCAGATTCACCCAGCCGCGCGTTTATTTTGCATAAACGTGAATACCGCGAAACCAGTTATCTGGTGGATGCGTTTTGTGTCGGGCAGGGCAAAGTCAGTTTTGTGGCTAAAGGCGTGCGCAGCGCTAAAAGCGGACTGAAGAGTTTGCTACAGCCTTTTCAGCCGGTGGAGCTGCAATTTTACGGCAAGCACCAACTGAAGAATCTGGCCGCATGTGAGTCTGTGGGGCGCAGTATTAATCTGCAAGGTAAAAGTCTGTATTGCGGCCTTTATTTAAATGAATTGCTTAATCGCCTGTTATTAAGTGACTACCCTTGTGATGAGTTGTTTGAGCATTATCAGCAAAGTTTACTGCAACTGGCAGCTGGTAATGATTTAGAGCCGGTACTGCGTGAATTTGAGCTTAATTTATTACAGGATTTGGGTTACGGCTTTGACTTTAGTGCTGATGCCACACAAAACGCCATTGCGCCCGATGGAACCTATCAATGGATTGCCGAACAGGGATTTGTGCCGGTTTATGCCACCCAGCAGCTTAAACATGTGTTTATTGGGGCTGATTTACTGGCCGTGGCCGGTTTTGACTGGACGGCATCCAGCATGAGCGCCGCTAAATTATTATGCCGTATGGCATTACAACCGCTTTTAGGCAGTAAGCCGTTAAAAAGCCGCGAATTATTTATGAGGGAAAACAGTTGAAACAAGACATTTTACTGGGTGTAAACATCGATCATATCGCGACCTTGCGTAACGCGCGTGGAACCAGCTTTCCAGATCCAGTGCACGCTGCAGAAATTGCGGAACGTGCCGGTGCTGACGGCATTACTGTACATTTGCGCGAAGACAGACGCCATATTACTGATCGTGATGTGAATTTGTTAAGTCAGACCATTCAAACCCGCATGAATCTGGAAATGGCCGTCACCGATGAAATGCTGAAAATTGCCCTTAAAACCAAACCCGCGTTTTGTTGTTTGGTGCCGGAAAAACGCGAAGAGCTAACCACTGAAGGTGGCTTAAATGTAGTAGGTAATATCGAAGCCATTACTCATGCCTGTAAAGCCCTGGCGGATAACGGCACTATCGTATCGTTGTTTATTGATCCGGATAATCAGCAAATTCATGCTGCGCGCCAGTGTGGTGCCGAGTTTATTGAAATTCACACCGGCGCATATGCTGAAGCCGAAAATGAAAAACAGCGAGATGCTGAATTGCAGCGCATTAAAGAGGCGGTAACCTATGCCGTATCAATTGGCCTGAAAGTGAATGCAGGTCATGGTTTGAATTATCACAACGTTAAACCGATTGCGGCGATTGAGCAGATCATCGAATTAAATATTGGTCATGCGATTATTGCCCGTGCAGCCTTTGACGGTCTGGCTAAAGCCGTAGCGGACATGCGTGCCTTGATGCAAGAGGCACGAGCTTAATGGCCATTGCCGGCATGGGCACCGATATTGTTGAAATCGCCCGCATAGAACAACAACTTGCCAGAACCAACCGTCTGGCAAAACGCATTTTGACCGAAAACGAATTTGCGCGTTTTAGTTCGCATAATTTTCCGGCACGTTTTCTGGCAAAGCGTTTTGCTGCCAAAGAAGCCGCAGTAAAAGCGGCCGGACTAGGTATAGGTAACGGTGTGAGTTTTACCGATGTGGAAGTGCATAACCTTGAATCAGGTCAGCCTTATCTGGCGTTTTACGGCAAAATGCAGCAATGGTGCGAGCAGCAAGGTGTCACACGGTCACATATTTCTATTTCAGATGAACAGGCGTACGCCGTCGCTACGGTAATTTTGGAAATTTAATGGTTCAAATATTCAAGGCACCGAAAAAAAGTCCTAAAAAAAATACCCCGTTAAAACGCAGTTTAAGCATAGATACCGTTGATCATCATGGGGTCGGGGTGTGTCGTTCACACTCACCTGTGGTGTTTGTGGAACAAGCGTTGCCGGGCGAACAATGTGATGTACTGATCCATGAGCAGAAAAAACATCTGTGGCGCGGTAAAACCGTTAAAGTGGTTAAGGCCAGTGAGGCGCGGGTTAAACCCTTTTGCCCACATTTTAAAGAGTGTGGAGGTTGTCAGAACCAACATGCAGATAGTGAGCAGTTGCTTACGCTAAAGCAAACTGCGGTTGATGAACTGGTGAAACGTCAAAGTGGTTTTGATGGCCTGAACTGGCAAGCGCCTTTAAGCTCATCCTCGACCGGTTATCGACGTAAAGCGCGCTTAGCCATAGATTCGCAACATGGCAAATTTGAACTGGGTTTTCGCGCCGAAAACAGCAAGCGCATTATTGATATCAGCGAATGTCAGGTGTTAACGCCAGCTTTGCAAACGCTGTTGCCAGCGTTAAAAGCCTGTATGTTGCGCTTTAACAATAAAAAGTCACTTGGTCATATCAGTCTGTTTGATGCGGATAATCAGCTGCAGGTTTGCCTGCGCATTACCGCTGATTTAAACGTAAAAGATAAGTCATTACTTACTGACTTTGCCCAAAATAACCACTGTGAATTGCTCATCGAACGCCAAAAAGGACAGTTTGAATCTATAACCGGTGAATTGAAACCCGCCAGTTACGTATTAAACGACGGTACTGAACTAGTGGTGCAGCCAGACGATTTTGTGCAGGTTAATCGCGAAGTGAATCGCGCTATGGTTAATCAGGCTAGTGATTGGCTAGATATAAAACCTGATGACAGCGTGCTCGATTTATTTTGTGGTTTAGGCAACTTCAGTTTGCCACTGGCTAAACACGCCAAAGCGGTAATCGGTGTTGAAGGCGTGGATAACATGGTGCAACGCGCGGCGCAAAATGCTGCACATAATCAGATCGAAAATTGCCGGTTTGTGCAGGCCGATTTATTTGAAGTTGACTGGCTTAAAAAATTACCACACGCAGATTTTAGTAAAGTGTTGCTCGATCCCGCGCGTGCCGGTGCCAGTGATGTGGTGCCGTCTTTAATCAAACTCAATCCACAGCGCATAGTGTATGTGAGTTGTAATCCTGCAACCTTTGCGCGTGATATCACACAATTAAAACAAGGTGGATATCAGCTGGACAAAATTTCCCTGCTTGATATGTTTCCTCATACGGTGCACACCGAATTAATGGCGTTATTTATAAGAGGTTAAACACACAGCAAAATGGTTTCTATTCGTAAAGTTCACGAACAACAATCTGACTCATTTCAGGACTGGCTAAATCAGTTAACGCTTGCACAAGCTTGTAAACAGCTTTTAAGTGGTACCGCGCAAAAGCTTGGCGATGTGCCAGTCGTGTCGATGGAAATGGTGGAGATTTTACATGAACTGCATATGGACGATGAAACCTTGCAGGCTGCGATGCTGCTGCCGGTATGTGAACAACAACATTGGCAAATTGAAACCATCAATGAGAGGTTTTCACCGGCTATTGGCGAGCTTATTAGCGGTGCACGCCAGATGGATGCCATCCGTGGCCTGAATAACAATAAAAAAGCCAAAAGCAGCGAAGCGCAAATCGATAATGTCAGACGCATGTTGTTGTCTATGGTGCAGGATGTGCGCGCTGTGGTTCTTAAACTGGCTGAACGCATTTGCCAGTTGCGTCAGGTTAAAGATGCCGACGAAGAAACACGTGTATTGGTGGCCAAAGAATGTGCCAGCATCTACGCCCCTTTGGCTAATCGGTTGGGCATCGGTCAGTTAAAATGGGAGCTGGAAGATTTATCTTTTCGTTATCTGCATCCGGTGACCTACAAACAAATTGCCGGATTGCTGCACGAAAAGCGTACCGATCGCGAGCAGTATATTGAAGATTTTGTTTCCAATTTGCAGGCCAGCTTGGATGCAGAAAATATAAAAGCCGAGGTGTATGGCCGGCCTAAACATATTTTCAGTATCTGGAAAAAGATGCAGAAAAAACATCTGGGTTTTGAACAACTGTTTGACATCCGCGCGGTGCGTATTATTGCCGATCGCTTACAGGATTGTTATGGCGCGCTGGGTATCGTACACGCGCAGTTTAAACACATTCCGCGTGAGTTTGATGATTATATTGCTACGCCCAAACCCAATGGCTATCAGTCTATTCATACGGTCATTAATGGCCCGCAGGGCAAAACCATTGAAATTCAGATTCGCACTCAGGCGATGCATCAGGAATCGGAATTAGGCGTTGCCGCGCACTGGAAATACAAAGAAGGCAGTACAGGCAGCCGTTCCAGTTACGATGAAAAAATCAGCTGGTTACGTAAAATTCTGGCGTGGCAGGAAGAAATGGCTGAATCCGGCGATATTGTTGAAGAGCTGCGCAGCCAGGTATTTGAAGACAGGGTCTATGTGTTTACCCCAAGCGGTGATGTAATTGACTTGCCCATGGGTTCAACCCCGTTGGATTTTGCCTATTACATTCACAGCAATGTGGGGCACCGCTGTATTGGTGCCAAAGTCTTTGGACGCATTGTGCCATTTACTTATCAGCTGCAAACCGGTGATCAGGTTGAAATCTTAACCGGCAAACGCAGTAACCCCAGCCGCGACTGGATGAACCCCAGTTTGGGATATATTCATTCTTCGCGGGCCCGCGCCAAAATACAGACCTGGTTTAAAAAGCAGGACCGAGATAAAAACCTGCAGGCTGGTAAAGAAGCCTTAGAGCGTGAACTGCATAAAGCCAATGTGGATACCAAGCAGGTGGGGGATGCCTGTGAAAAATTCAATTTCAATCATCTGGATGATTTATACGTTGCGGTAGGTGCAGGCGATGTAAGAATTAATCAGGTGGTAAATTATCTGGCGCAGCGTTTTGCACCGCCTGCCACAATAGATCCGCGTTTGAAGAAACGTTCATCATCTCGTGTGGCTAAGGACAGTGTGGAAGTGGAAGGCGTGGGTAACTTAATGACCCAGTTAGCCGGTTGCTGTCATCCACTTCCGGGCGATCCTATTCAGGGTTATGTGACCATGGGACGCGGAGTGAGTGTGCATAAGGAAGATTGTGATCAGTTGCATCATTTACTGGATGAACATCCTGAACGTTATATCGAGGTTAACTGGGCCTCTGAACATACCGGCCAGTTTGAAACCAATATCGAAGTGATTTGCAATGACAGAGACGGTTTATTGCGTGATATCACCACAGTGCTGGCCAACGAAAAAGTCGGTTTGTTAGGGGTGAATAGTTTGAGTAACCCCAAAGATAACAGCGCACGTATTCAGCTTAAACTTGAGGTGAAAGACCTTAATTCGCTGGCCAAAATGATGGCGCGTCTGGATAAAATTAATGCCGTGCAGGCAGTGCGCCGGATTGAAAACTAATGTCGTCACAGATTAATCGCCTGTTGGATATTATGGCCCGTTTACGCGATCCACAAACGGGCTGCCCGTGGGATATTAAACAAGATTTTGCCAGCGTAGTGCCTTACACCATTGAAGAAGCTTATGAACTGGCTGACGCCATTGACGATGGCAATCTGGATGATATCCGTGATGAATTAGGCGATTTGTTGTTCCAGGTAGTGTTTTATGCTCAGCTGGGTAAAGAGCAACAGGCCTTTGATTTTGAACAAGTGGCACAAAGCATTGCCGATAAACTGGTTCGCCGTCATCCCCATGTATTTGCTGAACAAAACGTTGAAGAAGCTGATTTGGCTAATCAGTGGGATGCAATTAAACAAGCCGAACGTGCCGCAAAAGGTTTAGCTGAAGGTACCAGCATTCTGGCGAATATCCCCGCTGGCATGGAGCCGTTACTTAAAGCTGATAAAATTCAAAAACGTTGTGCCAAAGTTGGTTTTGACTGGCCTGAACTTGAACCTGTCGTAGACAAAATCCATGAAGAAATTGACGAAGTCCTGCAGGAAGTGAATGCCAAGCAGGTTAATCAGCAATTGATTGAAGAAGAAGTCGGCGATTTGTTATTTGCCGTGGTGAATCTGGCGCGGCATCTTAAGGTGGACCCACAAGCTGCGCTACGTATCGCTAATCGTAAATTTGAGCAGCGTTTTCGTGCGGTAGAGCACTTGCTCGGCTCTCAGGGTAAGTCGCTGCAAAACAGCTCTTTGCATGAAATGGAAGCCGCGTGGCAGCAGGTTAAAAACACCAGTTCCTGAGTTCAGGAGATTAAGGTAATGGATTACCATGAGGATCCAGGCTAACTATATCGCCCGCTTTTAACTGTTTACCTGGCAAGCTTATATCTTCACCAGGTTGAATTTTTTTGAGCAACATATGACGTACGTACAATAAGCTGTTTCGGCCATAGTTCCGGCCATTTAACCTAAATGAATCACCCATAAAATAGCTGTCGTAGGGCTGTTGAGCACCAATATAAACGCTGGATGGCTGATACAAACTAAAACTGCTGTTTCTTGGCGCGATGATCGCCAGTGCTTTTTCATTCTCGGTTATGATTGAGGCAATAATACGCGCTTCTGCCAATATCCCTTTATATAAAAAATACTGGTTTGATGCATTGTCATAGACAAACTGGCTCTGACCTTTGAGCAGGTAATTAAATAGCGAATAATTGATATTCTTAAAAGGTGATGCAGAACTGAGCTGACCGTCAGCATTAAACTGAACTTCCATATCCACAGGTAGAACCAAATTGTGGTTTCCCGGACGACTGTTCGCCAGCAATGTTGCATTTCTGATTTGGCCGTTGCTCCAGAACAGCACGTAACTGTCCTGCATATATTTAAGATGATTTTTATTGAGCTCTTTAGCCAGTGTACCCGCTTTAACTTGTCCATTTTCAAAAAAAGATATGGCGGTTGCCTGTTTAAACTGGAAGCCATTTTGACTGAAGTTTTCTTTTAACAGGCCGCTGGCTAATTGTCCGCTGGGGTAAAAGGTTACAGGTTTTGATGAACTGATAAACGCACCTTGATAATAAGCATCCTGTGACAGGCTGGCGCTGACTGCTTTTTCATTTAATTGGCTACTGTACAGCACCCTGTCCTGAGCATGGGCAACGAAAGCGCTGAAAGTAATTAACAAAAGACTTGATTTTTTCATTTCACATCCTTGTAAAATAGCAAAGCAGAGGGGCTTAACCCGGACCCATAAAGGTATTTCTACCGTTAGCTTTCGCCTTGTATAACTGTTGATCCGCTTTAAGCGTTAACGGAGAATCATCCAGATCATTACCGCTTTTATGCGCAATGCCAATACTAATGGTAATGATGCCAAAGGGGGAATGGTTATGTTCGATATTCAGCGACTGAACTTTCTCTATGGTTTTCTGGGCCAGTAATTTAACGCCTTCAACCTCTGTATCAGGTAAAACGGCAACAAATTCTTCGCCGCCGAACCGTGCAATGATGTCACTAGGGCGCTGAAATACTGATTGCAGACAGTCTGCTATCATCACCAGACAATCGTCACCAGATAAATGACCATAGTTATCATTGTATTGTTTGAAGAAGTCGATATCTATCATCATTAACGATAACGGTTGATTGCAACGCTTGGAGTGATTGATTTGACGTAAATAATAATCATCAAAATAACGACGATTATAAACGCCTGTCAGACCGTCAAAATAGGCGAGATCTCTTAACCAGTCAGTTTGAAATTTAAGGGTTAACTGCGCTTTAACTCTATTACGCAGAGTAACAGGATTAACGGGTTTGGTTAGAAAGTCTATGCCGCCGGCTTCCCAACATTCATCTTCTTCATCCTGTTCTGTCAGGCCGGTCACAAATATCACCGGAATGGTCGCCAGTTCTTCCATCTCTTTCATTTGACGGCAGGTTTCCAAACCATCCATCTCTGGCATAACCACGTCCATTAAAACCAAATCCGGCTGATTATTAAGACAAAAATCTATGGCTTGTTTACCTGAGGTTGCCATGTATACATTATAGTCCTGAGACAAGGTTTGATTAATCAACTGGATATTAATGGGTTGATCGTCCACGACCAATATTTTGGCTTGCACCAGCGAAGCTGCATAATTTTGTTTTAATTTCTTAGCAATTAAGCTTGCGCTCATGACAGTTGTTCCTTGAGGATTTTAATTTGTTCACCTGCAGTTATAAAATCCAGCTTATTTAGAGCATTGTCAACAACTTGCGTAATCGCACTGTCTATATTGGTTAGTTGCGGACGTAGTGATGAAAATAAATCCAGAGCGCGCATATTGGATTCTTCCAACAATCTCAGTAACTGGTTAACCTCTGCAGTTAATGACGCGTTATTATCATTGTTTTTTTCTGGTAGAAGTTGATCTGGTTCTAACAATGCGCTGATTTGTTCAATTTGTTTTTTACTTAAGGCTGCTAAAGTATAAAAACGGCTGATATCCAGTTCCTGTATAGGTTGTTTTTGTTTAAGTTGGTTATCCAGCTCTTTGGCAAATTCTGCCAGTTCTGTAAAACCGGCGGTTTCAGCTGTTCCCTTAAGGGTATGGAATATTCGCACAATAAGTTCACGATCCGACGCCAGTTCTTCACGTTTTAGTTGTCGCTGATAGGTATCAAGATCATCTGCCAGTGAGACTATGATGCGTTTATACAGCTTGTGTGAATGTCCCAGCCGGTTTAGTGCAGTGGTAATATCTATGTGGTTAAGTTCACATACACGCTCCAGCTCATGGGAAAGCTGAAAACGGGTGTCCGTCACTGCAGGTTGTTTTTGTTGAATTGCGCCTTTGGGAAGGTTTTTCAAAATAATGTCAACCAATTCTTCAATTTCAAACGGTTTGCCTAAGTGGTCATTCATGCCTGCGGCAAAACAGGCGTCTTTGTCACTTTGCATGGCATTTGCTGTCATTGCAACTATCGGAATTTGTTTTAATGACGGCATTTTTCGAATGCGTTCTGTCGTCTGATATCCATCAAGATCAGGCATTTGAATGTCCATCAGAATTAAGTCAAATGGCAATACGCAGTTTTCCAGTTCTTTAAGCGCATAGGTTCCGCCATCGGCAATGACCACCGTTGCCCCTTGCAGCGTGAGTAACTCTGAGGCTACCAGCTGATTGGTTGGATTATCCTCCACCAGCAATAACCGTAACCCCGCAAGTTTTTTATCCATATTGTCTGTGTGTAGGTTGGATTTTGTCTGCATAATATTGTTAGCTGCCAGCGCATCATTAATAATATTGAGGATCATATTTTTTGTTACCGGCTTTTCTAAAAATCCATTAAATAACTTCTCCGCTGACTGATGTTTTTGTGCCAGTAATTCACGGCTGTAGGCGGATATCATCACCACCATCGGAATGTTATCTTCAGTTTGAATCTCACGAATTTGTTCCGCGGTTTGCCAACCGTCAAGCCCGGGCATTTTCCAGTCAAGGAAGATCAGTTGGTAGTCAGTATTGGCTCTTTTGGCTTCGCGAATCAATCTAAGGCCTTCGAAACCTGAGCTGGCTGCATCTACTTTCCAGCCTAAACTTTCAATAATGTCCGTTAATATGATTCTGGCCTGTTCGTTATCATCAACAATTAATACTCTTAAATCGTCATTGCTCACTTTGTTATCGTGAGGTTCAATCGCGTTGATATCTTTGGGCAAGGTGAGGGAAAACCAGAAATGACTCCCCTGACCGACTTTGCTTGTTACTTCAATCCTGCTATTCATCAATTCCACCAAACGTTTACTAATAGATAAACCAAGTCCGCTGCCACCGTAGCGGCGACTAGTAGATGTCTCCGCCTGATTAAAGCTGGTGAATATCTGACTTATTTGCTCTTTGGTCATGCCTATGCCGGTGTCTTTGACACTAAACATCAGTGTCATCTCTTTATCAGTCTGTTGTTCTATTTTTATGCCAACAACAACGTCACCTTGCTCTGTAAATTTAATGGCGTTGCCTGCCAGATTCAGTATTACTTGTTTTAATCGAAGAGGGTCACCGATAACATTAAGCGGACTTTGAGTGGGTAAATCATAAATAACTTCAATATCTTTATTTTGCAGGTTGGCGGAAAGAATAATGCTGATATCCTGCATAAACTGGTGTAGCTCAAAATGTTGTTGCTCCAGTTCTATTTTTCCTGCTTCAATTTTAGAAAAATCCAGTATGTCATTGAGTAAACCAAGCATCGATTTTGCGGCTGTTTGTACTTTCGACAGATAATCGTCCTGACGTTCATTGAGCTCGGTCTGCTTGAGCAACTGAACCAAGCCGAGTATCGCGTTCATCGGCGTACGTATTTCATGACTCATATTAGCCAGAAACGCAGACTTTGCCTGATTCGCTGCATCGGCTTGATCTTTAGCTGTTGCCAGTTCCTGCTGACGTTGTAACTGTTCCGCAATATTGCGCGCAGAAATATAAATAAAATCTTCGCCAGATAAATAAACCAGTGTTGAGGTCAGTGATACCGGAATGTTGTCGCTATTGAAGGGGATGAAGTCTGTATTAACGTTTAAACGCTGATTGTTGCGCAGTTGTTGCAGATATTCCGGCCATTCTTCTTTTGCAAAGTATGAACATAGTTGTGAAATGGGCGTGTCTATCAGGGCTTTTTGAGTCTGTTCAAGCTGAATGCAAGCTGCGCGGTTGGCTTTAATTATTTTCCCTTCACTATTGAGCCATAACCCTATATCTGACGTATGTTCTGTTGAGAGTTTGGCTAAATCCAGCTCGAATTCGAGTTTTTTGTGTTCTGTCATATCAAACAGGATCGCCAAATAGCCATTTGTAACCTCATGCTCATTACGTAATGGTCTGATACTCAGGTTTATCTGACATGTTGTGAGATCTTTTCGTACGTAAGACCATTCGGTGTTTTTACTGGCGCTATCGCTTGCTAGTGCGAACAGTACCTCTATGTCATGATTAATTTTGCGTCCAAGCTGAGCTTCCAGTTTTAATGCAAATTGCTGTAATTCCTCAATATCGTGAAAATCAGTCAGGGTTAAATTTCCCACGGCTTCTCTGGCACTGTATCCAAGTATTTTTTCTGCTGCGGGGTTAAACAGGGTGACGATACCGTGTAAGTCAGTGGCGATAATGCCGTATCCTGAGCTTTCTAAAATAGATTGTTGCAAGGCTGATACTTTAGCAATTTCTGCTGTACGCAATTTTATTTGCTGTTCTAAATGTTCGTTAGCGTTGAGTAAAGCTTGTTCTGCCTTTTTGATATGTGAAATATCTACCATGGTGACGGCTGAACCAGTTACTTTGCCATGTTCATCCAGTATTGGGGTTACATTGATGGATACCGGTATTTCAATTCCATCCCGTGTTTTACGTACAGTATCCAGCGAACGTATTTTGTCCCCACTTTGCATGGTAGCGATAATTCGCTGTTCCTCGGCTAATTTGTGTTGAGGAATAATGAGCTGTGTTACCGGAGTGCCAAGTGCTTCCGATTCAGAATAATGAAACATTTGTTCTGCTGCTGGATTCCAGCTGGTAATTATTCCTTTATTGTCTTTACCTATTATCGCTTCGTTTGCATTGGTGACAATTGCAGCAAGTTCAGCCTGTTGTTTTTGTACCAGTGCGCGGCGCATTAAGTTTTGTTGCACAACCCATACAATAATGGCGAGCAAGGCACTGAAAAACAGTATTAGCCGGAACCAGATGTGTGGGTTTTGTAGCGGCAATGATTGAATAAATTGATCACTGGCTGTGATTTCAATCAGCCATTTGCGGCCATATACATCTAACTGATATTCCGCCTTATAGTTATTGTTTACTTTTGACTGACTTGTTTGGGAAAAAAATGCGACGGGATGCTGTTCATCCATATCGGTTATCTGGATAGCAGTGTCGTTTGATATACTGGCAATATTATCCAGTATTTCTCCTATTAACAGTGGAGTATAGGTCCAGCCAATTGTATGCCGCAGTCGTTGTGTCGGATTGGGGGGGACGCTATCCTCATAAACTGGCATTAATAACAAAAATCCGTGATGACTTAGTTTTTTCGCCTGCACTAATGTAATTGGGCCTGTCAGTCTAAGTTCATTATTGATGGCTGCATCAATTGCAGTCTGACGGCGATTACTCTCCGAACCAATATCCAGTCCAATGGCTTCTTTGTTATTACTTTCTGGCTCAATATACTGAATAACGAATAATTCATCGTCATGCTGATTAAGCTGAGTGATTTTGAATGGCTTGCCTCTGTCTTCACGCATTTGTTGCTCAAATGCTTCGCGCTGCTCGGGCTGAATGCGACGGATAAATCCAAATCCCCGCGAACCCGGGAATTCTTTGTGATAGTCACGACTGCGCGTGTACCGCAACATTTCCTGATAGTCGAAGTAATTTTCATTACTGACTAATGCCCCGCGAAATCCACGCAAACCATATTGATAAAGCGTGACTTTTTCTTTTACCTGCTGACTGATTTCAACCACTTTTTCCTGAAGCTTTTGATAAATCTCCTCATTATTTTGTTGGGTATATTGTGTTTCTATTCCTTTGCCAAAGATTAAACCTGTGAGCAAAACAAGGATTGGCAGACACCACACTAAAAGTGAATTATGTGTATTACCGTAAAAAAGTGCTTTAACAGCGTTTACAAATTGCTGAGATCGCATGGGTTATAGAATCCTTGTGCTAACGTGGTACTAGTCACATCCATTCAACACTGGTTTGATGAATTAACTACTGCTGCTTTTAATTCAGTCTGGCACTGATCTTCTGACTTTTGCATATTTTACTGTTACTAAAACAGGGTAAATTACTTAGTAGTCAGACAATTAATATAGCTCAATTTTTTTAAAACATATTGTTTCGTATAGCAGAGATTTTATACGATTCTTTTTATTAAGGAGATGACTGGCTTCAAGTTAACGTATTGATTTTAAATATATTTATCAGTTTTGATTAAGTAGGAAATACACACTCTAATCGTTCTGGATGCTCTTCAGTTGCCTTCCTTGAAGGGCAGTAATTTTACGTAAAAGTTAACGAAAACATTAATAAACGTGTCGTTTGGTAGTTAAAACAAATCGAGCTATTGCATCTGGCTTTGCGAAGGGAGTTTTGATGTTAATTACAGATAAATTTAGCTTATAAAGGGCATTCAGATTGTTAAAAATGGCAATTTCAGCCAAAATAAGCGCCTATAACCTTTTAACTCATATTTTTGCTACTGATACATAGTTATCCGGGTGGCAATGTATTTATCGCACAGAAGATTCTATATAGATGTCCAAATCTGCCGTAACAACTGAAGTGGCCAAACGCCGTACCTTCGCCATTATCTCACACCCGGATGCGGGTAAAACCACCATTACAGAAAAAGTGTTGTTGTTTGGCAACGCATTACAAAAAGCCGGGACGGTGAAAGGTAAAAAGTCCGGTCAACATGCTAAATCAGACTGGATGGAAATGGAAAAAGAACGGGGGATCTCGGTAACAACATCTGTGATGCAGTTTCCCTATGCCGGTAGTTTAGTTAATTTACTGGATACCCCAGGCCACGAAGATTTTTCGGAAGATACCTACCGTACACTTACCGCGGTCGATTCCTGTTTAATGGTTATTGATGCGGCTAAAGGGGTTGAGGACAGAACCCGTAAGTTGATGGAAGTTACGCGATTACGCGATACGCCTATTATCACCTTTATGAATAAACTGGACCGTGATATTCGCGACCCAATGGAATTGCTTGATGAAGTAGAAACGGAACTGGATATTCTGTGTGCTCCTATCACATGGCCAATTGGTTGTGGGAAAGAGTTTAAAGGGGTTTACCATATTCATCGTGATGAAACGATTTTGTATCAGACCGGTCAGGGTCATACCATTCAGGAATTGCGTGTTATTAAAGGTTTGGATAATCCTGAGCTGGATGAAAAAGTGGGTTCCGACTTAGCGGCGCAATTACGTGATGAACTTGAATTGGTGTTAGGCGCATCCAATGAGTTTGACCACGAGGCTTTTATTGATGGCTCTCTAACCCCGGTGTTCTTTGGTACTGCATTAGGAAACTTTGGTGTCGATCATATGCTGGATGGCCTTGTGAGTTGGGCGCCCGCGCCACAGGGACGGGAAACCTCTGAACGTAAAGTGGAAGCCAGCGAAGAAAAGTTCAGTGGTTTTGTCTTTAAAATTCAGGCCAATATGGATCCAAAACACCGTGACCGTATCGCTTTTTGCCGTATTGTGTCCGGTAAATACGAAAAAGGCATGAAATTACACCAGCCGCGCATTGGAAAAGACGTACGTATTTCCGACGCGTTAACCTTTTTAGCCGGCGATCGTGAAGTGCTGGATACAGCGTATGCAGGAGACATTATTGGTCTGCATAATCATGGATCGATACAAATTGGTGATACGTTTACCGAAGGCGAAAAGTTCCGCTTTAGCGGTATTCCTAACTTTGCGCCTGAATTGTTTAAACGAATTCGCTTAAAAGACCCGTTGAAACAGAAACAGTTGCAAAAAGGCCTTATCCAGTTGTCGGAAGAAGGTGCCGTTCAGGTATTTCGTCCACTTATTAACAACGACCTGATTGTTGGGGCGGTGGGTGTGCTGCAGTTTGACGTGGTGGTTGCACGTTTAAAGGCTGAATACAATGTGGATGCCTTGTATGAGCATGTTAACGTGGCCACTGCTCGCTGGGTGGATTGTGACAATGAACGTAAACTTGATGAATTCCGCCGTAAAGCCGATCAGAATTTAGCATTGGATGGAGGGGATAATCTGACTTATATCGCCCCAACCATGGTGAATCTTTCCCTCGCGCAGGAGCGTTATCCTGATATTGTGTTTAGAACCACACGCGAACATTAATCCTGCGACTGACTCACATAATCTAACGAAACGAGAATATGAATATATATCAACTGTTACAGCAAAAATTTCAGCAAGCAATAGTGGCGATTGGTGCCCCAAAAGATTCCCCGGTTCCTGTGAGCCGCAGTACACGCCCTGAATTTGGTGAATATCAGTTTAATGGTGCCATGGCGCTATCTAAGCAACTGCAACAAAAACCACGGGATATTGCTGAAAAAATTGTTGAAGCAGTGCAACTGGATGGTATCGCCAGCAAACTTGAAATTGCGGGTCCAGGTTTTATTAATGTGCATCTGGATGACAACTGGCTAGCGTCGCAATTGCAGCACGCTGCTGATTCCAGCCGTTTGGGCATAGAAACCGAAAAACAACAAACCGTTGTTGTTGATTACTCTTCACCGAATCTGGCTAAAGAAATGCACGTAGGTCACCTGCGTACCACTATTATCGGCGATGCTGTGGTCAAAACACTGGAGTTTATGGGGCACAAAGTGATTCGTCAGAATCACATGGGAGACTGGGGAACACAGTTTGGAATGTTACTGGCTCATTTGAGTGACAAGCTTGAGTCTGATCAGGTTGCAGAAACGGCATTATCTGATCTGGAGGTGTTTTACCGCGAAGCCAAAGTGCGTTTTGATGAAGAACAGGGATTTGCCGACCGTGCCCGTGATTATGTGGTTAAACTACAAGGTGGTGATGCAAATTGCATGGCGTTATGGCAGCAGTTCATTGATGTTTCTATCACTCATAGTGAAGAGGTTTATCAAAAACTAAATGTGTCGCTTACGCGTGACGATATTATGGGCGAAAGTGCCTATAACGACGATTTAGCCAATGTTGTGCATGAATTAAAAGAGCAGGGCATTGCGGTTGAAGATCAGGGCGCTCAGGTCGTTTTCCTGGAAGAGCTGGCGGATAAAGAAGGTAATCCAGCGGTATATATAGTGCAAAAAACCGGTGGGGGTTATTTGTATGCCACAACCGACCTGGCTGCAATGCGTTATCGTTCCACGAAACTCAATGCAGATCGTACTCTGATATTAACCGATGCGCGTCAGGCACTGCATTTCAAACAGACTGAAATTGTTGGTCGTAAAGCCGGCTTTATCGGTGCTGGACAAACTTATGAACACTGCCCGTTTGGCATGATGTTAGGTAGTGATGGAAAACCATTTAAAACCCGTAGCGGTGGCACCGTAAAACTGGTTGAGTTGCTGGATGAGGCTGTTGAGCGTTCAACCGTTTTATTGGCAAAACGTGAATCGGATTTATCCGACGCCCAACGTGCTGAAATTGCGCGTAAAGTGGGTATTGGTGCAGTGAAATATGCTGATTTAAGTAAAAACCGTACCACCGATTATATGTTCAACTGGGATACGATGCTGAGTTTTGAGGGTAATACCGCGCCATATCTGCAATATGCATATACCCGGGTGCAAAGCATATTCCGTAAAGCTCAAATTGACGGTAGTCAGATTGCAGAACCGATTGCATTACAGGAAGCTCAGGAGCATCAGTTGGCAGTTAAGTTGTTGCAGCTATCTGAGGCAATAAAGCAACTTACCGCAGACGCTACACCACATGTGTTATGTAGTTACTTGTACGATGTAGCCAGTCTGTTTATGAGCTTCTATGAAGCGTGCCCAATTTTAAAAGAGGGCATTGATGAGTCGGTGAAAAACAGCCGTTTAACCCTGGCAGCCCTGACCGGCCGTACATTAAAAACCGGTTTGGATTTGTTAGGTATTGAAACCATGGAGCAAATGTAACCGCTGCATAGGCCTTATTTAGATACCAAAACGCCACTCAATGAGTGGCGTTTTGGTTAGTTAATCAGACCCGATCAAGACTTATACAACCTCTTTATCTTGTAGAATCATTAAGCGCGCTTCAGCCCACAGACTTGCTTCATTATATAATTTGGATGTTAATTCAGCGCCAATATTTAATTGGGGTAACAGTGTATCGACTTGCTGCCACTCGGCTCGCTCAATTTTTTCCAGTAAAACCAGACATAAACCGATGGGACCATCACGTTTGAGTAAAATGTTTTTGAGTGGCTCAGACAAGCTTATACTTTCAATAATGGTTTCCATATCAGTGCCTAAAACGGCATCAACAACCGATAACATGCCGCCCAAAAACGCTTTATCACTTAACTCCGCTCTATAAGCTTGCTGGGCCCATAGTTCGGAGAAACGTGCACGGGTAAGTGATATTTTAATGACCTCGAATAATCGTTCAGATGTTGCGTAGGTAGTCAGTGTTAAATAAACAAAGCGTTGTAGTTCACGTTTACCCAAAAAACTCACAGCATGTTTTATCGAGTTAATCGGAACAGTGCGGGTAAACAGCGCAGAATTTACATAACGTAAAAGTTTGACAGATAATCTCAAATCGCCTTCGCAGGCTTGTACTACCTTATCTGCGCTGATTTCATCCTGATTAATTTCCTTTATCACTTTGAGTAGTGCCGCATGAGAGTGTCCGAGAAAACGTGATTTAAACATTTCTGGCTTGCAGAAAAAATATCCCTGAAAATGTTCAAATCCTAAGCTTTTAGCTTGTAAATAATCTTGCTGGGTTTCTATTTTTTCTGCCAGTAATATCAAATGGGAAAAGTGCTGCAGACGATTACAAATTTGTAATAGCTTTTGCGGTGCGATTAATGGGGTTTCGATTTTTACACTGTGTATATAAGGTAAAAATGGCTCCCATGCCGGGTTATGTTCGTAATCATCAAGCGCGACCTTATAGCCTTGATTATGCAATTTAATGACGGCTTTTAAGAGTTCGGGGGTGGGCTCTGCACTTTCTAATAACTCTACCACGATTTTTTTGCGCGGCAGCGTAAGCGGAAGCTCCTGGATAACGGCTTCTGCGGTAAAGTTAATATAGGCGGTTTTGTGTTGAAGGATACTGTTCCAGTCATCAACTGAGGTAATACCATCGATCATACGACTGGTAGCGATGTTGGGATCTATCGCTGGAAAGATGTTTTTTTCACTATTCCTGAATAATAATTCATATGCCACTACACTCATATTGCTATCGAATATGGGCTGCCGAGCAATAAAGAAGTACATCTCTTTTTCCTTTGTCCATGATGAAGATAATCCAGCCTTCCTGATGTCTCTGTACATATTTGCGACAGGTCAACCAGTGGACGCGCACTATACATGGGTATAGCTTTTTATAGTGATACAAAATTATATATGGGTATTTAATATTATACCTATATTGGTCAGGCAAATGTATAAAGGTGGGCAATGTTCTAAAAAATCCTTTAATCTCAACGGATGTAAATGGATTTTCTATCTTTTAACTGGCTTTATAATTTATTGATATGTACAGATTTTTGATATTGGTAATACCAGAAGCCTTAATTGCATGATTATTCGGTATAAAAATCTAAACCAGAGTTGAAAATAGTCGTTTTAGCCCTGGTCACTTTGTTGCGTAAATATGCTTTTGCTTTTACTTGCCTGACAGTATGAATTTGCTGCGAAATCAGCTAAAATCCGCCTCTTTTCATTTTATCAATGTCCATAAATTTTTATGTTTGAAATCAACCCACTACAAAACGCTATAAAAGATGTGAAACACAGAACCCAGGTTCTTCGGGGGTATCTTTGACTTCGATCTGAAGCAGGAACGATTAGAAGAAGTTAACCGTGAACTCGAAAGTCCTGATGTCTGGAACGAACCCGAGAGGGCTCAGGCTTTGGGCAAAGAAAAAGTAGCGCTGGAAGCGGTAGTGGAAACCATCATTAACCTGGATAAAGGGGTAGATGATGTTGAAGGGTTATTAGAACTTGCGGTTGAAGTGGAAGATCAGGAAACCTTTGATGAAGCCAACAGTGAAATGGCTGAATTAATCAAACAACTGGAAGATTTAGAATTCCGCCGCATGTTTGCCGGCCCACATGATGCCAGCGATTGTTATCTGGATATTCAGTCAGGCTCTGGTGGTACCGAAGCGCAAGACTGGGCCAGCATGTTGCTGCGCATGTATCTGCGCTGGGGGGAAGAACATGGCTTTAAAACCGAACTGATTGAAGTGTCAGACGGTGATGTTGCCGGCATTAAAAGTGCCACTATTCGCTTTGGTGGCGAATATGCCTTTGGCTGGTTACGTACCGAAACCGGAGTACATCGCTTAGTACGTAAGTCACCATTCGATTCTGGCAATCGTCGCCACACCTCATTTGCCTCTGCGTTTGTATATCCAGAAGTAGATGATGACATTGATATTGATATTAACCCTGCAGATTTACGTATTGATACCTACCGTGCCTCGGGCGCGGGTGGTCAGCACGTAAACCGGACCGACTCTGCGGTACGTATTACACACGTTCCGTCTGGTGTGGTCGTTCAATGCCAAAATGACAGGTCACAACATAAAAATAAAGATCAGGCAATGAAACAGCTCAAAGCTAAACTGTATGAGCTGGAAATCCAAAAGCAGAACGAAGAAAAACAAGCAATGGAGGATTCTAAATCTGAAATTGGTTGGGGCAGTCAAATCCGTTCTTATGTACTGGATGATTCCCGGATAAAAGATCTGCGCACCGGAGTGGAAACCCGTAATACCCAGGCCGTATTGGACGGTGGGTTAGACAAGTTTATTGAAGCCAGCCTTAAGTCTGGACTGTAATCGGAACTATTAGCCATGAGCGAAATTCAACAAGACGAAAATAAATTAATTGCCGAGCGTCGCGCCAAACTTGAGCACATCAGAAAAGACTGCAAAGCCAATGGTCACCCAAATGATTTTGAGCGTGAACATTATGCTGCTGACTTGCAAAAAGCCTTTGGTGAGCGTGAAAAAGACGAACTGGAAAGCATGGCGAAAGTGGTGAGCGTTGCTGGCCGTATATTGGCAAAACGTGGTCCATTTTTAGTTTTACAGGACATGTCGGGTCGCATTCAGTCTTACGCGTCTAAAGATGCACAAAAGCAAATTAAAGAGTTGTACGGCAGCCTGGATATTGGTGACATTATCGGTGTTACCGGTGAGTTGCATAAATCGGGTAAAGGCGATCTTTACGTGAATATGGCCGAGTTTAAACTACTGACCAAATCACTGCGTCCATTACCAGAAAAGTTCCATGGTTTATCGGATCAGGAAACCAAATATCGCCAGCGCTATGTTGATTTGATCATTAATCAGCAAACCCGCGAAACCTTCCGTATTCGCAGCAAAATTGTTGAAGGTATTCGTCAATACCTGAGCAACCGCAACTTTATGGAAGTGGAAACACCCATGTTGCAGGTGATCCCAGGCGGCGCCACTGCGGCACCGTTTGTGACGCACCACAATGCGCTGGATATCGATATGTATTTACGTATCGCACCGGAGCTGTACCTGAAGCGTCTGGTTGTTGGTGGTTTTGAGCGTGTATTCGAGATTAACCGTAACTTCCGCAACGAAGGTTTATCCACCCGTCACAACCCTGAATTCACTATGATTGAGTTCTATCAGGCTTATGCCAATTACGAAGATTTGATGGATTTAACCGAAGATATGCTGCGCACGCTGGCACTGGATGTAATGGGCAGCACAGTGATTAAAAATACCGTTAAAGATGCCGAAGGCAACGTCACCGAAGAAAAGCACTACGACTTTGGCCAGCCTTTCACCCGCTTAACCATGAGCGAAGCCATTCTGAAATACTGGAAAGGTGCAAATGAAGCTGCGATTAACGACCCGGAAAATCATCTGGATGAATTAAAAGCGATGGCGAAAGAGTTGCATATTAAAGAGCCGGAAGTCGATGGTATCTGGGGACCAGGTAAGTATCTGTGTGAAATCTTTGAAGCCACTGCGGAAGAAAAACTGGATCAACCGACTTTTATTACCGCTTATCCGTGGGAAGTATCACCACTGGCACGCCGTAATGATGAAAATCCATTCATTACCGACCGTTTTGAATTCTTTGTGGGTGGTCGTGAGCTGGCCAACGGTTTCTCGGAGTTAAATGATGCCGAAGATCAGGCGGCCCGTTTCCGTAAACAGGTTGAAGAAAAAGATGCCGGTGACGAAGAAGCCATGCACTATGATGATGACTACATTCGTGCGTTGGAATATGGCTTACCGCCAACTGCAGGTGAAGGTATCGGTATCGACCGATTGGTGATGTTATTTACCGATAGCCCAACCATTAAAGATGTGATTTTGTTCCCACACATGCGACCTCAGGCGCAAACGCAGGAAGTTTAATAAAACACCGGCTTATGCCGGTGTTTTTGCATCTGGTTTACGTTCGTCTTAGTCATAAGTTGAGTTGCGCTCCAGTGGAACATCACTGAGATACTCAACAAATTCAACTTCAAAGCCAGCAGGATCGATAAAATAGATATTGCGACGATAGGGATTTGTGCCACCGGGCTTTGCAATTTCAAATCCTGCGTCATTTAACCGTTTTATTACCGCATCCAGATTTTGGGTTACATAGGCAAAGTGAGCAAAGCCGACGCTGTGACCTTCAAGTTCTCTGTTTTGTCCTTCACCGTGATCACTTAATGCGATGTAGTGATAGTCGTCACCAAAGTGCAGCCAGGTTCGTGGTTTACCGTACCAGTCGCCTTTACCCTGATCGCGAATCTTCCAGTGTGGAAACGCAGCGCGGTAAAAGCTCAACATGTCGTCAATATTGCTTACTACTAAATTAACGTGCTCCAGATACATATAATGCTCCTACTTATATTGCATGGTTGAATTAAAAAGTGTTTTCCATTTACGCATGATGGATGAGGGTTTTGTGTGATTGGTCATTTTTATGCTCCTTGTATTAACTGATGGCAGAAGCATAAAACCTTAAGTTAAGTTTAGGTAAAGTGTTTTTTACAAAAAATAAGGTTTAAGTGGAGCAAATACAAAAGGCATAAAAAAAGCCCGGTTAAGGGCCTTTTTTATGTTTGATTAAACCAGTTTAGTGCTGATGTCCACAACCACCTGCTGAATGAACATGGCCGTGAGCCAGCTCATCTGCAGTGGCTTCACGTACTTCCAGAATTTCGACATCAAAGGATAGCGGGATACCCGCCAAAGGATGGTTGCCATCCACCACCACTTCGTCTTCTGTTACATCAATGACGGTCACAGACTGCTCACCTTCATCGGTGCCAGCGCGAAATTGCATTCCAACCTCGACTTCCATTCCTTCAAACATGTTTTTAGGCACAGCCTGAACCAGTTGGTCATGACGTTCGCCATAGGCTTTTTCCGGTTCAACATCCAATTGCATTGCGTCACCTGCTTGTTTACCAATCATGGCATCTTCCAGCCCCTGAATTAAATAGCCGGTGCCGTGAATATATTGCATAGGTTCGCCATTGCGGGATGAGTCAATTTGCACACCATCGGCAGAGCTAACGGTAAAATGCATGGTAACGACGCTGTTGTTTGAAATTTTCATTATTTTCCTTTTAAAGTTCAAGGCTGTATGGAAGGGGAAGTACGGTAAACTGATACTCGGGATGTGCCTTACTGCGTAATACCGCCCCGGTTTGTGTGTCGTTGGCTAATACTGCCAACAGCCATGTTTGATTTTCTAACGTGGCACAGCTTAACACAGTTCCACCACGACGCCAGTTTTCCTCGATGGACAGCTCCAGTGTTTCACCTGCTTCAAGCTCAATGTTTTGCTGAGAATGCAGGATGAAGGCTGCCCGTTTGTTTTTGCCTAAATATTTGGTACGCGCTACCACTTCCTGACCCATGTAACAGCCTTTGGTGAAGCTTATTGCACCTAAAGCCTGCATATTTAGCATTTGTGGTACAAATTCATTACAGTTGGCTGCTTCTATATGTGCGATTCCGTTCTGAATATCCAGAACCTGCCAATGGGAGTGCTCATCAGGGGACTGGTTGATAAAACGCTTTTCAGCGTCTTTATTAATCATCACCAGCCAACGTTTTTCGTTACCTTCAATGCAAATAACGACCGCTTCATGATTGGCGACTGTGGCCAAATGTTGAGAGGGAATTTCACCAAAAAACTGTTCAATATGGGAGGCAAAAATATCACCACTTCCGCCTATTAATCCGTATTCGGCGCTATTGTTTTCAATATCTACTTTAGAGAAAACGGCGAACTTCCTGAATGCCTCAAATGAGCCAGTTAACCCCGACAGGTGGGTAATTAAGTGAATTTTATCCTGCCAGTTAATTGCATAGAAGATACTCCAGGTTTTACCTTTAGCATCACAATGACAACCTGTTAGCGCATTATTGTTATGCAGTTGTTTTACGTCTGCAGTAATTTGCCCCTGAAGATAAGATTCTTTTTCTTGTCCGGCTAAACTAATGACACCCAGATGGTCCAGTTTTTGAATAAAATCAGTCATATCAATATCAATGCTAAGAACAATATTGTTGAATATGGGGGGGAAATATCAATTTGCAATCAGGGCACTAAGATTTCTTATACCACTCTGATATTAAAATACATCCCTGCCGGATTTTGATATTATGCATGTGTATTCTTTGATTAAGGTGAGTCATGTTTTCAACCCAACGTTTTAATCGTTTAAAGTGGGCGTGTCGTCGTGGCATGCTGGAGCTGGATGTGCTTTTTATGCCGTTTGTCGAGCAAGCATTCGATCAATTATCTGAAGAGCAAAAGGTCACGTTTGAACGACTGCTTACGTGTGATGATCCCGATTTATATGCCTGGTTTATGGGGCATCAGGCTTGTGAGGATAAAGAACTGGCAGAGATGGTCAGTATCATTTTAAATCGTGTCAAAGTATAGAATTGAGATTCAACCCTCAAAATTGGTCAAAGGACTGCAGATAGCATTAACCGGCATATTAATTTTGTCGGTATGGAGTTGGCAGCCCGATGTCATGCGGCAGCAGGTCTGGTTGCAACTGTTTATCAGCCTGATTCTGCTGGTTTTTGTTATATATCATCTTAAACAGTCTTCATTGTCGGCTATCGTATCGGTAGATACCGATGGTCATTGGTTATGGCTTGACCGGCAAACAACCGCCAACATTCAATCTTCTTCAAAAATAAGTCAGTTTGTACTGTGGGTTTATCTGCAAGAAGCGGACGGAAAACGCCATTGGCTTTGGATCTTTAAAGATGCGGTTAAATATGAAGATTTCAGACGTTTATCCCGCATTATATTACAAATGCAAAAACACCCTGTTGAACATTAACAGTCGAAGTTGGTAAGTATGTCTCTTATACAAACAATAGCCCGGATGTCTAAAGCGTTATTTAAACGTAATCAGACGTCTTTTGAACGCGTATTGCCACACAAGTGTCTTGAACTTCAGATTGATGCAATAGATAGTGAACATCTTGCAGGATATAACAATTGTATAGGTTGGCAGCCGGAAGGGGTACTTAGCCCGACTTATTTGCATGTATTAGCTTCAGCGTCGCATTTGCAATTATTGCTTGAGTCTGAACAGCCTTTTGCATTATTGGGGTTGGTGCATATTGCTAACCGTATCGAACAGTTGCGCCCGGTAAACGTCAATGAATGCATTAATCTGAAAAGTTATTTAGATAACCTGCAGCCGCATGCAAAAGGCTGGTGTTTTGATATTGTTACCGAGGCTTGTGTCAGTAATCAGCTGGTATGGCGTGAAATTAGCACCAATCTAAGTCGCGGAAAAACACACAATATACCTAAACATCCATTAATCAATTTACCCGATGAACTTAAGCTTCAGGCTGAAATTTTGGCGCCAACAAATATCGGTAGACGTTATGCGCGTTTTTCTGGGGACTATAATCCGATTCATTTATATCCGTTATTAGCCAAATGCTTGGGTTTTAAGCGACATATTGCCCATGGTATGTGGAGTAAAGCACGCTGTTTAGCTGAGTTGGCAAACACGCTGCCACAACAATTTTCAGTGACGGTTAATTTTACCAGACCTTTGTTTTTACCGGGTTATGCTGCTTTGAGTTACGCAACCAGAAATGAGTTAACCAGCTTTGAATTAACATCCTCAGAGGCGAGTCATTTGCGCGGAAGCATACAAAATCTCATGGTTTAATGATACTTGGGCCACTTTGTTCAAGTTGCTGTGGAAAGTCGAGATTGTAGTGCAATCCCCGACTTTCTTTGCGCTGCATGGCACAACGAACAATTAAATCTGCCACGGTGACCAGATTACGCAATTCGAGCAGGTTATTACTGACTCTGAAATTGGCGTAATAATCATGGATTTCCTGTTTTAGCAGCTCAATACGACGCGCAGCTCGTTCCAGTCTTTTGGTGGTGCGTACTATACCCACATAGTCCCACATAAAGAGCCTGAGCTCATGCCAGTTATGCTGGATTACCACTTCTTCGTCTGAGTTGGTTACCATGCTCTCGTCCCAGGGACGAATTGCTGGCGTATCATGAGTTTCATTCAAACGTCCGATAATGTGTTCTGCAGCAGCATGGGCAAACACAATGCACTCTAATAGTGAATTACTAGCCATACGATTAGCACCGTGTAAACCGGTATAAGCGACTTCACCCGCGGCATATAGATTATCCAAATCGGTACGTGCATCGGTATTGGTGATCACACCACCGCAACTGTAATGTGCTGCTGGTACCACAGGAATCGGCTGGCGGGTAATATCAATTCCCAGTGAACGACATTTACGGTAAATGGTTGGAAAATGTTTCACGATGAAATCAGCGGGTTTATGGCTAATATCCAGATACATGCAATCCGCGCCTAAGCGTTTCATTTCATAGTCGATAGCACGCGCGACAATATCCCGGGGGGCCAGCTCTGCACGTTCATCAAATTTGTGCATAAAACGGCTACCATCAGCATGACACAAATAGGCTCCTTCACCTCGCAAAGCCTCAGTGATTAAGAAGTTGCGTGCTTCAGGATGATATAAGCAAGTGGGATGAAACTGGTTAAATTCCATATTGGCAACACGGCATCCCGCTCGCCACGCCATCGCGACACCATCTCCACTGGATACATCCGGGTTTGAAGTATATTGATATACTTTGCTTGCACCTCCGGTAGCCAGTGCAGCAAAGCGGCAGCGAATGACTTCAACATGCTCCTGTTTGCGGTTCCACACATAAGCACCCAATATACGTTTGTTGTCATTTTTATCTGTTATCAGATCGATGGCGTTATAGCGTTCAAAAATATGAATATTCGGGTGGGTTACAACCGCGTCTACCAGGGTCAATTCTACTGCTTTGCCTGTGGCATCGGCCGCATGCAATATGCGGCGGTGACTATGGCCACCTTCACGGGTTAAGTGATATTGCTGATCGCCGGCTGCGGTTTGCTCCTGATCAAAAGGTACACCGTAGCCAATTAACCATTCCAGACACTTTTTGGCGCGTGATGTGGTAAAGTGCACCACATCGCGGTCACATATACCCCCACCAGCAATCATGGTATCTTCGATATGAAAGTCGACAGAATCCTGCTGGTCAAAGACTGCGGCAATACCACCCTGAGCATAGTAGGTGGAACTTTCTGAGATAATGCCCTTACTAAGGACAATAACATTGCAGTGATCGGCTAATTTTAATGCCATGGACAAACCCGCAGCGCCGCTGCCGATGATCAGAACGTCACAACAATGTTCAACAGCTTGATTCATAATGTAAACTTGTCAGGTGGGTAAAGGGTGGAAAGACCACAGAATGGTTTGACATGGTATTCATGTGCAAACAAATTACAATTGAAATAATCGCATAAATTATGGTTTTTAGCGGTTAATTCAGAAAAAATAACAAAAACCTTAAAAAATAATCGAACTAAATGAAAAAGTCCGAGTCTATGTTTGTAGCTTGCATGAGCCAGATGCAGTTTAGATAGAAGTTCGTAGGGAGTATTGGCTCAGATGAGCGAGCAGTTAACCGACCAACAAATTGTAGAACGTGTACAGCAAGGTGATAAAAACGCCTTCAATTTATTGGTTACTAAATATCAGCATAAGGTGAGTCATTTGGTCTCACGTTATGTAAGAAATTCCGGTGATGTGGCCGATGTGGTGCAGGAAGCCTTTATAAAGGCATATCGTGCACTGGCTAATTTCAGAGGTGAGAGTGCGTTTTACACCTGGCTCTACCGGATTGCGGTAAATACCGCTAAAAATTACCTGGTTGCTCAGGGGCGTAAACCTCCCAGCAACGATGTAGATGCAGAAGAAGCTGATTTTTATGACGGTAGTGATGCGTTGAAAGAAAACGCGTCCCCCGAAAGAACCATGATGTCAGATCAAATGGAAGCATTGGTATTTGACACTTTGGACAAGTTACCGGAAGATTTACGTATGGCGATTACCTTACGTGAATTGGAAGGCTTAAGTTACGAGGATATCGCTAATGTAATGGAGTGTCCTGTTGGTACTGTAAGATCCCGTATCTTCAGAGCACGTGAAGCGATTGATAAAGTTGTTCAGCCATTATTGGAGCGTTAATCAGGATTTTTTTATGACGCAGCAGAAATATGAAAAATTATCAGCATGGGTAGACGGTGAAATTCATCACGATGGGCTGGTGGATGATCTGAAAAACGATGCTGAATTGATGCAGAAGTGGCAGGGGTATCACCTTGTTCGCGATGCGTTGCGTAAGGAAACACCGGACCAGTTAAACTTTGATATTGCAGCCAATGTAGCGGCAGCATTAGAGAATGAACCCACATTACTGGCACCTAAAAAATCAACCTGGCGTGACTGGCCTGTGGTGGGGAATGTTATTCCTTTGGTACGTAATGCTGGTCAGTTTGCTATTGCGGCGTCGGTAGCAACCGCGATGATTATAGGTGTACAGAATTACAACCAGCCCAAAGATGTGGAAACCAATTTTGAATCCAATAGTGGTTTCAGTGGACTGGGTGTGCAGGGTGGATTGTCGCCCGTTAGTCTTGAGCAGTCCCGGGCGTTACCTCGTCAGTCAGTTCAGGAACAGCAGCGTAAAATTATTGCATTTTTAACTGACCATCAGCAGCAAATGCGCCGCAAAACCACTGAGCTTGAGCATAATAATCCTCAACAAGTAACTGAAAATGAAACCGAACAAGCTGAGGTTTCTCCCAAATAAGAAGTCAATATGTGGCGTGTATTTGCAGTAGTTAGTTTATTGATTTGTTCGGCAGCTTCGGCTGCCGATTTGCCATCTGAAGACAGCGCACAAGGCTGGTTAACTAAAATGGCAACCGCCCTGCGCACCAAAAACTATGATATGTCTTTTGTGGTGTTGCAACCTCAATCAACCGTTGAACCTTATCGTTGGCGTCATGCTATTGTGGATGGCAAAGAGATGGAACATTTAAGTCTGTTAAATGGTCCTGGACGTGAAATGGTGCGTATCGATGATAAGGTCAGTGTGTTTGAACCCAATGTTCCGGCCTATTCACAGCAATCAGATACCATTAACGGTCCGCTGCCTGCTATTTTATTTCGTGAACCACTGGATTTAGCTGATGCTTATAATTTTGTATTGGTGGGTCGTAGCCGTATTTCCGGCCGCGCGACACAGCAAATACGTGTTATATGTAAAGATAAAACCCGTTATGGCTTTAATTTATGGCTGGATCAGGAAAGTGGTTTATTGTTGAAAATGGATATGGTTGACCAGTCCGGCAAAATTATCGAGCAAGTGCAGGTCGCATCATTATCCGTTACCGAAAAGCCAGCGGATATTTTTCAGAAAATTGAAGAGGAGAAGCTGCCGGATATTGTTAATAACAGCATTGCGGCACTACCCGAACACAAATGGCAATTACGCTGGTTACCACAGGGTATGAACGAAGTACGTCGCGATACTCACCGTTTATCGGTGACCGGGAATGTGATTGATTACATCCTTTATTCTGATGGGTTAGTGGATATTTCGGTTTATATTCAGGATGATTATCCCGGAGAGAGTAATAAAAATCTTTATCGCCACGGGGCGGAAACCTATTATTCATTTCATCAGGGCAATCTCGAGATCACCGTCGTCGGTAAAATTCCCCCGCAAACAGCGGATCGCATGGCACAGTCTCTGGCCATTGAGGCAAATTAAGTGATTGAAGAATTAGCAACGGTTACGGCAGTTAGAAATGGCAAAATCCAGGTGGAAACCCAAATAAAAACCACCTGTGGTGGCTGTCAGGCCAATGATCACTGTGGTACCGGTATTGTTGCTAAGGCGATGTCTCCTAAAATGCAACGTCTGCAGCTTGATTGTTCATTGCCGGTAGAGCAGGGGCAACAAGTGGTGGTGGGTATTCCTGAGCAAACACTATTACTCGCTTCTCTGCTGGTGTATTTAGTGCCGGTGTTGATGTTAGTGGTTGCAGCGATTTTACTGCCATTAGCCGGATTACCCGAAGGGTTAGTGGTGTTGTTTTCGTTATCTTTTGCAGCAATAAGCTGGTTATTGGTTAAACGGTGGTTAGCAACACGCGATACTCAATTTGAACCAACTTTGATAAAAGTGCAGCCCAAAACAATCGATGTGCTAAACATTACATCATAAAATCGTCAGTACAATTCCCTATACTGTGTTCCATCGTTGAGAAACTTGCCAATATCGCATCACAATTGTTCAAGATAGATCGCAAATAGCCGCATAAAACGGTAAAATCGCCAGCAATTTTTGTGTACTCAATTTATCCGTTAACGAGCAGGACAAAGCCTGCTGATTCACGGCGTTTTTAAGTAGTAGGTAAATGTCAGATAACAACATGCAACTCAAGCACATACGTAACTTTTCTATCATTGCGCATATTGACCATGGTAAATCTACCCTGTCGGATCGTCTTATCCAGCATTGTGGGGGGTTAACCGAAAGGGAAATGGCAGAACAGGTTCTCGATTCAATGGATATTGAACGTGAACGTGGCATTACCATCAAAGCGCAAAGTGTAACATTAAATTACACCGCAAAAGATGGCGAAACCTACCAGCTTAACTTTATAGATACGCCGGGACACGTTGATTTTACCTATGAAGTATCACGTTCACTCGCTGCTTGTGAGGGGGCGTTGCTGGTGGTTGATGCAGGACAGGGAGTTGAGGCACAAACGTTAGCTAATTGTTATACCGCCATCGATATGGACCTTGAAGTGGTTCCGGTTCTAAACAAGATTGATTTGCCACAGGCAGATCCGGATCGGGTCGCTGAGGAAATTGAAGATATCGTCGGTATTGATGCCATGGATGCCGTGCGTTGTAGTGCTAAAACCGGTATTGGTATTGAAGACGTGCTCGAAGTGATTGTAAAACGCGTCCCGCCACCGTCTGAGCCAGAAGGTAAAGAATTAAAAGCACTGATTGTTGATTCCTGGTTTGATAATTATCAGGGCGTTGTCTCTTTAGTACGTGTTACGCAGGGTGAATTACGCACTAACGACAAAATCAAAATTATGTCGAATGGTCAGGTGCATCAGGCTGATAAAGTCGGCATTTTCACGCCTAAAATGACCAATACAGGCGTGTTAAAAACCGGTGAAGTAGGTTTTATTATCGCCGGTATCAAGGAGATCCACGGTGCACCTGTGGGCGATACTATCACTTTGGCTAAAGAGCCTGCAGATAAACCTCTGCCCGGTTTCCAGAAAATTAAACCGCAGGTTTATGCGGGTATGTTCCCCATTAGCAGCGATGACTATGAAGATTTTCGTGATGCGCTGGCCAAATTAAGCCTTAACGACGCTTCGCTGTTTTTTGAGCCAGAGAGTTCTGCAGCGTTGGGTTTTGGCTTTCGTATCGGCTTCCTTGGCATGTTGCACATGGAAATCATTCAGGAACGACTGGAACGCGAATACGACCTTGACCTCATCACTACCGCGCCAACAGTAATCTATAAAGTTGAAACCACGCGTGGTGAGGAAGTGATGGTAGATAACCCATCTAAACTGCCACCCGTTAACGATATTGCCGTCATCAATGAACCTATTGTTGAAGCTAACATTCTGGTTCCACAGGAATTTTTAGGTAACGTTATTACCCTGTGTGTGGAAAAACGTGGTGTGCAAACCAATATGGCCTATCACGGCAAACAAGTGGCGCTAACTTATGAATTGCCAATGGCTGAAGTGGTGATGGACTTTTTTGATAAGTTAAAGTCAACCAGCCGTGGCTTTGCATCATTAGATTACAATTTTAAACACTTTCAAGTTGCCGATATGGTCAGGTTAGATATTCTAATCAACGGCGAACGAGTTGATGCTCTGGCAGTGATTACTCACCGTGATAATTCAATCCGTCGTGGACGTGAATTGGTGGAAAAACTGAAAGACTTAATCCCACGTCAAATGTTCGATATCGCGATTCAGGCGGCAATTGGTAACCAGATTATTTCACGTAGCACGGTTAAACAATTACGTAAGAACGTAATCGCAAAATGTTACGGCGGTGACGTAAGCCGTAAGAAAAAGCTTCTACAAAAGCAAAAAGAAGGTAAAAAGCGCATGAAGCAGGTCGGTAATGTGGAATTACCGCAGGATGCCTTTTTAGCGGTACTTAAAACAGGAAAGTAAATGGCTAATTATTTCTCAATTTTTTTGGTGGTGCTGACGCTGGCATGTGGTCTTATCTGGCTGGCGGATTCTCTTTTATGGGCACCAAAGCGCAAGGAACGCATTGCTCTGGCTAAAGCGAATGCCAATGGCAATATTGATGATGATACTTTGGCAACCGTGGCCCCGTTGCCGGCGATTGTCGATACAGCGCAACAGATTTTCCCAGTGATTGCGATTGTACTGGTGCTGCGTTCGTTTTTATATGAGCCCTTTCAAATTCCATCCGGCTCCATGATGCCTACCTTGCTGGTGGGGGATTTTATTTTGGTGAATAAATACACCTATGGTCTGCGTGATCCGGTTGCACGTCATAAATTCCTGCAACTGGGTGAACCTCAGCGTGGCGACATTATTGTATTTAAATACCCGGATGACCCAACGATTGACTATATTAAACGCGTAGTGGGTCTTCCTGGCGATAAAATTGTGTACCGAAATAAACAAATATTTATTAAGCCCGCCTGTCATCAGCAGGATGAAAGCAAATGTCCTGCGCTGGAGCCGATTGAGATGAGTTTTGAAGCCCGCGGTGAATTCTATCAGGGCATGGTGCCGCTCGAACGTTATAGCGAGCAACTGGGAGAGGTCAAACACGATATCCTTAAAAATCCGGCCATGTTCCGTTCCGTCGAGCCTTACTACCAACAAGCTGGAACACAAGCTGATGAATGGATCGTGCCTGAAGGTCATTATTTTGCTATGGGTGATAACCGTGACAACAGCCGCGACAGCCGTTTTTGGGGATTTGTACCGGAAGAAAACCTGGTCGGTAAAGCCGTCGCGATTTGGATTAGTTTTGAATTTGATCGTGAACCATCAAGCTGGGTGCCTGGCTGGATCCCATCCGGTGTGCGTTTTTCCCGGGTAGGTGGCCTGATATAAATGGTTCAACGTACCGATTATCAGGTTTTATATAAGGTTTTGGGTTATTCGTTTAAGGATGTTGAAAACCTTAAAATGGCGCTGACTCACCGCAGCAACAAAGGCCAGCATAACGAACGGCTGGAATATTTAGGTGATGCTGTTCTTGGCATGGTGGTCGCCGATGCGTTGTTTCATCGTTTTCCACAGCAGTCAGAGGGTAAATTAACCCGCATGCGCTCAACGTTGGTTAAAGGGGATACCTTAGCCGAGCTGGCAAATGAATTCGGTTTGGGGGAATTCTTATTATTAGGCCCGGGTGAGTTAAAAAGTGGGGGCTTTCGGCGCAACTCGATCTTAGCCGATGCGGTTGAAGCTATCATTGGTGCCATTTATCTCGAAGCCGGAATGCCAGAGGTACAAAAGCTGATTCTGAGTTGGCTGAAAACCCGTATCGCTGCCTTAAGCCCGGATCAGCATCCTAAAGATTACAAAACCCGTTTGCAGGAATATTTGCAGGGGCGCAAGTTACCTTTACCTGACTATCAGGTGGTGAATATCAGTGGCGATGCTCATGAGCAAACCTTTGCCATTGAATGCAGGGTAACCGGTATTGAACATCCGATTAAATCCCAGGGAAGCAGTCGCCGTAAGGCCGAGCAAAAAGCCGCCGCCATTGCCTTAAGAGAATTGATTAATGACTGACAAACAATACTGTGGACTGGTTGCCATCGTTGGCCGTCCAAATGTAGGTAAGTCCACCTTACTGAATAAAATCCTTGGACAAAAAGTCAGTATTACTTCGCGTAAACCGCAAACCACACGCCATCGCATAATGGGGATTGATACCGAAGGTGCGCATCAGGCGATTTATGTGGATACGCCGGGATTACATATCGAAGAAAAACGTGCAATTAACCGTTTTATGAACCGCGCAGCGTCCAGTTCTCTGGATGATGTGGGTTTGATTTTGTTTGTGGTAGAAGGTACCCGCTGGACTGAAGATGATCAGATGGTGCTCAACAAAATTAAGCAATCTGGTGTTGAATGCTGGTTGTTGGTGAACAAATCCGACAACGTTAAAGATAAAGCTCAGCTAATGCCGCACCTCAAATGGCTGGCCGAGCAACATAACTTTACCCATATTATGCCGATGTCGGCCAAACTGGGTAAAAACGTCACTGAGTTACGTGACATGGTGCAAAAACAGTTGCCGGAAAGTGAACATTATTATCCGGAAGAATATGTCACTGATCGTTCGTCGCGCTTTATGGCAGCGGAAATTATTCGTGAAAAACTGATGCGCTTTACCGGTGATGAGTTGCCTTATTCGGTCACGGTAGAGATTGAGCAGTTTAAGTTATCCGAAAACGGTGTATACCAAATCAATGGATTGATCCTAATTGAGCGTTCCAGCCAAAAAGCCATGATTATTGGTAAAGGTGGCAGCCGTTTAAAAACCATAGGTGCCGAAGCGCGTATGGATATGGAAAAATTATTTGATAATAAAGTTTTTCTTGAGCTTTGGGTAAAAGTCAAAAGCGGCTGGGCCGATGATGAGCGTGCCCTGCGCAGCTTAGGTTATGGCGAGGAATAAAAATGACGATTGAGCATTTAGCAGACATCCGACGCGAATATACTCGTGATCATTTAGATGAGACCATGTTAGATGCCGATCCCATGCTGCAGTTTGAGCTTTGGTTAAAACAGGCGATTGATGCCGGTTTACCTGATCCAACTGCCATGACTATTGCCACCGTTGATGAACAGGGGCAACCTTCACAACGTATCGTTTTGTTAAAAGATTCTGGCCCGGACGGTTTTGTGTTTTATACCAATTTAGGCAGCCGCAAGGCACAGGAATTAAAACATAATAATAAAATCTCGCTGCACTTCCCCTGGCACCATTTGGAGCGCCAGGTCAAAGTGTGTGGCGTGGCTAAACCCTTGTCTGTGGCCAAAGTCAGTCAGTATTTTTTATCGCGTCCTAAAGAAAGCCAGTTGGCAGCCTGGGCATCACGCCAAAGTCAGCCGGTGTCTACCCGCCAGATGTTGATGTCTGAATTTAATCGCATGAAACAAAAGTTCGCTGATGGTCAAATTCCGTTGCCAGATTTTTGGGGGGGGTATCTGGTCGAACCGCATGAGATTGAGTTCTGGCAAGGTGGAGCTCATCGTTTGCACGACAGATTTAACTACACTAAACAGCCGGATAATAGCTGGCAGATTACCCGCCTCAACCCTTAATTAGCACTATGTTCGACAGTCACTGTCATCTGGATTTTGCGGTTTTTGATACGGATCGCGAGCAGCTGATGGAACGGGCGATTAAACAAGGCCTAACCGGTTTAATTATTCCCGGTACACAAGCACAGCGCTGGCAGCAGCAAATTCAACTCTGTGAGCAGTTAAATCAACAATTCTCACCTGACTTTAATTGTTATTTTGCCCTCGGGCTGCATCCTTATTTTGCTAAGCCAGAATCGCTGGCGCAGTTAACTGAACTGGAAACTGCGTTACAACAATATAAATCCAATGTGGTGGCACTAGGCGAGATTGGACTCGATCAGGCAATCGAGGTGCCTGTTAATCTGCAAACCCAGCTTTTTTCTGAACAGTTACAGCTTGCTAAGCAGTTTAAGCTGCCGGTTATTTTGCATCACAGAAAAAGTCATCATTTATTAATGCAACACATCAAAGCCCGGCAGTTTAACTATGGCGGCATAATACATGCCTTTAGCGGTAGTTATCAGCAGGCCAAAGCCTATATTGATGAAGGCTTTATGCTGGGCATTGGTGGCACTATCACTTATCCTCGTGCAGCCAAAACACGCGAGACAGTTACTAAATTACCACTGGATGTATTGGTGCTGGAAACCGATGCACCGGATATGCCAATTAATGGACGGCAGGGACAGCGTAATAGTCCCGAATATTTAATCAATATCGCTAAGTCGCTGGCTGAATTACAAAATAGGTCGGTTGAAAATGTGATTGAACTTACCAGCGAAAATGTAGGGCGGGCGCTCAGACTTAACTGAGCAACAATAACGTCTTATTGCAGCTTGTATTTTATTTTGTAAAAGCCGCGTGTGACCAGAATACCCATTAAAAAAGCCAGAATAACCAGTAACAGTGCCTGATACAGAATTTCTTTCTGATACTGGCTGAAAAAAGCCAGCACCTGCTCACGTAGCAGCAGTACTCTCAAATAACCTATCACCTGATTGTCCTGATGAATATCCTGCACAAACACCAGCAAACCTTTATCCTGACTCGCAGAAAATACGCTAACCATATCCGTGTCATTTTGTGAGCCGAGGATTTTTTGTCCCTTCTCATCAAATAAGGCGACGGAAAAAATATGCGGATCAGATTCCAGATAATTGAGCTGTTTCTCGATACTTTTTAAATCTTTTTGTTGCAGTTTATCTTTGATAATTAAGGCATGTTGCTGGCTAAGGGTGCGCCCAAGCTGACTGGCTTGTTGCTCCAGCTGACGCTGATCCTGAATCACATTGTTCAGCCATAAATAGATAATGATAAAGGCCAGCAAAATCGCGATAGCAAAATTAGCTATTCGTTTAAAAATCGATAATCCACTGTGTTCCTGTTCGGCCTGCACCCGGCTGATGTTCGATTTTAGCGGCATGAGATGTCCTGTTAAAACGGCTTTGCCAAGATACATAAATTAGCTGGAATTTACCACTGCTACGCAGGTGCAATTATACATTGCTTTGGTTAAAATCCCCGAGCAATAACAAGGAGTTGCCAGTGTCGTTAATCACATTTAATCCGGCTGAATTCACTAGCCAGTTCTATTTTGAGCAACTTAGTGCTCGCACCACTTACTTAACTGACCTTAGTGAAGCGGGGGTATCTTTGGCTGAGATAAACGATAGCGCAACACATCGTTTGTTAATTGCTGCCGATGGTCTGAACCTGGGCAAGATCAACGCGGTATTTACTGCGCTTACAGGTAAACTGAAAGTACATGAATTTTACGCCAGTCGATTTAATCAGGTATGTCAGACACAAGCCGTGATTGTTAATGTCACCATTACGGATGAGTTAGATAATCAAATACTGGATGCATTATCACAACAACTGGCAGTAGAGCTGATGTTAACCGGGCAGGCCCCGGGTATTGATCAGCCGGGTTTGTTGCTGATGGATATGGACAGCACCATGATTGCCTGTGAATGCATTGACGAAATCGCCAAATTAACCGGTGCAGCCGAGAGTGTGGCAAAAGTTACCGAACAGGCGATGCAGGGCAAGCTGGATTTCGCGCAAAGTTTGTATCAACGTGTGGCTTGTCTTGAAGGCGTAGATGTAACGTTACTAAAAAGTATTCGTGATCGCCTGCCGATTATGCCGGGATTATCGGTATTAATTCGTGAGTTAAAACAAGCCGGTTGGAAAGTGGCAGTGGCCTCTGGCGGTTTTACCTTTTTTGCCGATTATTTAAAACAGCGCTTTGAGCTCGATTCTGCCACTGCTAATGTGCTTGAACAGCAAGATGGCAAGTTAACCGGTAAGGTGCTGGGGCAAGTGGTGGATGCCAAGGTCAAAGCGCAAACACTAAAAACTTTAGCCAAAGACTTTGGCATTGATGAATCGCAAACCATTGCCATGGGTGATGGCGCCAATGACTTAGTGATGATGCAAGCGGCTGGTTTAGGTGTGGCCTGTCATGCTAAACCCATCGTAAGACAACAGGCCGATGTGGCGATTCGCAGCAGTAACTTAGATACTTTGTTGCATTTACTTGGTTGATTCTTATTTAGAAAGTTTTTGTCGAAATCTTTTACAATTCATAATAATTTAAAATGGGTATAAAGTTAACTAATTGAAATTTATAAATATTTTAATTGGTATGTAAATTGCTTAATTTGATTCAGGTATCGCTTAATCAATAGGGAATTTATATGCAAAAGTTAATGTCAAAAATATTTACTGGCTCAATATGTTTAACATCGATGCTCTTCAATGGATATGCGACAGCAGGACTATCATCGTCGGTGTCGTTTTATAAGCAAGATGGTACAAATGCTTGCGGTTTTTCCTACAATAATCCGACAGCCTCTTGTGCAGGTACTTTTTATTATCAAGATTCGGCAACGGGTCTGTACACGGTAGTCTCAGCCGCAGGTGACTCCACTGTTACAAATCAAAGTCTAAAAAGTAAATCTTCTCTAAATCAACAAGGTGGGCTTACATATCAAGATGTTTTAGTCCGTATATTGGAGCAAGAGGGATATACACAGGAAGATATCGATTATTTTGTAAATGAGATGCAAGCCGATCCTTACGTATTTGAGGAAGAAGTAGGCTTTAATCCGGCGACATACCTTCAGGATAATTTGAGTATCGACCCAAATGAGCTACGTATTAGTGCACGAGCTAGCCTTTCAGATACATGGCTTATTGAAGGTGGTGATCTAGGTACTACAGGTACGCTTTCTGTGTTTTATGCAATTGATGGCAATATCCAAAATCATATATTTGAGAATGATCTTGGTTCTATTTCTGGTGTTTCAAACTCTACGTCGAGTATTGAATTTTATAACACAATTACCTATCAAAATTCACAAGGCACAACTATTACGACGAGAGGGGAAACAGACAGCCAATCCTTTTTGGATGCTGGGCCACATGACACGTTAGTTCAGTTGGATTTGAATTTTGTTTTCGGTGAACCGTTAGACGTTGTTTTGGCGTTACGTACGAGCAGTTACATCAACTATCATGAAGTTGAAAACGGAAACAACATAGGTTTAAAACCAAGAGAAGATGATTTTTTGGTCTTTGCGGACTTTTTTAATACTGCTAATTTAAGCGATGTTAAAGTAAAAGACAGTAGCGGGAGTGATATAAATTTTCAATTATCTTCGAGTGAAGATCTTCAAGTCTTTGAAGATTTTTCAAGCCCTGTTAATCAGCCTCCCAGTGTTCCAGAGCCTGATTCAATATTTTTGTTTGGGTTGATGTTGTTACTTGGCGGAAAGTGCAGAAAGCATTTGACGTTATAGTAGATTCAGAGCGGCGGTTACCGCCGCTCTGATTAACTTTATTTAAAGATTACACCGTTAACCAGATTTTCCAGCAGTTCCTGCTGACCTGATACATGTTTAGGTGCAATGCTATTATCCACACTCTGTGTAGCCAGTGCTTCTAAGCTCAGTTTACCGTTTAAGATATCCTGACCCAGCGCCTGATCCCAACCGTTGTAACGTTTGGTTTTAGCTGCATCAATAAAGTCGTTCTGAATCATGGCAGCGGCTTTTTTCAGGCCTAACGCACAGGTATCCATGCCACCAATATGACCGTGGAACAAGTCTTCGGCATCAATACTCTGACGACGTAACTTAGTATCGAAGTTGAAACCACCAGAGGTGTAACCACCGTTTTTGAGGATTTCGTAACAGATTAGAGTCATTTCTTCTACGCTGTTGGGGAACTGGTCAGTATCCCAGCCTAATTGCGCATCACCACGGTTAGCATCGATAGAACCGAAAATACCCAGTGCAAATGCGGTAGCGATTTCGTGGTGGAAAGAGTGACCAGATAAGGTTGCATGGTTAGCTTCAATGTTAACCGCGAATTCTTTTTCCAGACCGTACTCTTTTAAGAAACCATAAACCGTTGCCGTATCGTAATCGTACTGGTGTTTGGTTGGTTCTTGTGGCTTAGGTTCAATTAACAGCAAACCATCAAAACCGATTTTGTATTTATGCTCAACAACCATCTGCATAAAGCGGCCTAACTGTGCGCGCTCACGCTTAAGATCGGTATTTAGCAGGGTTTCGTAACCTTCACGGCCACCCCATAATACGTAGTTGTGACCACCCAGTTTTTTGGTGGCGTTCATGGCATTAAAAACCTGGGTTGCCGCATAGCTGAAAATTTCAGGATCCGGATTGGTTGCCGCACCCGACATATAACGTGGATTACTAAATACGTTAGCCGTACCCCACAGTAATTCCAGACCTGTCTCTTCCTGTTTTTGCGCCAGTACGTCAGTCATGGCCGAGAAGTTATTTACGTACTCTTTGATAGATGCGCCTTCCGGGGCCACATCGATATCGTGGAAGCAGTAAAAAGGAATATTTAGCTTGGAGAAAAACTCAAAGGCCACATCGGCTTTTTCTTTTGCACGCTGCATGGCATCGCCAGCTTGTAACCATGGACGACCAAAGGTGCCGCCGCCAAATACGTCAGCGCCGTCCCAGCAGAAGTTGTGCCAGTAACAGGCAGCAAAACGCAGGTGTTCACGCATGGTTTTACCCAGAATCACTTCATCCGGGTTGTAGTGGCGAAACGCCAGTGGATTGGTGGATTCAGGACCTTCGTACTGGATTTTATCCACTGATTTAAAAAATTCTGACATAAGACGCTCCGGTCAGTTGGGCCCGCAAATTCATGTGGGCCGATAATAAAAAGTGTGGAGATTCTGGACGTTGAGGTCCTGTCTCACAATTACGGATTTTGACTCGCTTCTTTCGTTTTTGCGTAAGCCAAAGCCCTTTTGAATACTGGCCTACAGACCTTGCGTTTGCTGATAAAGCGCGCGGAAAGTCTCCCGACGTTTAGCGTAGTATTCACTTAATGACGGTGATGGCTGATGGGTTTCCATCAACTCAGGCACCGGACAAATTTTTTCAATAGCAATATCTGGATTAACACCAATCTGGGCCAAACGTGCCGCACCTAATGCCGGGCCCACTTCACCACCTTTACGGTAACTCACCGGTTTACCCAGTACATCGGCCAGTAACTGGCGCCAGTATTTACTGCGAGCCCCGCCACCAATCAGGCTGATATCGTCCGGCTGCATACCCGATGCATGCACCGCATCCATACCATCGGCTAACGCCATGGATACGCCTTGCAACACAGCTTGTGCCAGTGATACGCGTTTAGTGGCGGCCGTCATGCCAAAGAAACTGGCGGTGGCGTTGGGGTTATTGTGTGGGGTACGTTCACCGGTTAAATAAGGCAAAAAGTAGGGCACGGATTCATCGTCTACTGATGTGTTGTTTTCCACATCCGCCAGCATTTCCGCCACATCTTTATAACCACTAATACCGCAATACCAGTCAAGGCAAGCTGCGGCCGATAACATTACCGACATTAAATGCCAGCTTTGTGGCAGGGCATGGCAAAAACTATGTACTGCTGATTCCGGGTTAGATAAATAACTCTCACTCACCGCAAAATACACACCCGAGGTGCCCAGCGATAACATTGCCTGTCCCGGTTTTACTATGCCAACCCCAATCGCACCTGCTGCGTTATCTCCGGCACCAGCCACAATAGCGACATTTTCCATGCCCCATTTTTGTGCCAGTTCAGGCAACAAGTGGCCGGTTACTTGTGAGCCTTCATACAGTTTTGGCATGTGTTCGCGGGTAAGGCCGCAAGCAGACAACATGGCATCATTCCAGTCACGTTTTTCCACATCTAACCAACTGGTACCGGCAGAATCTGACATATCCGATGCGTAATCACCGCTTAAACATAAACGCAGATAATCTTTTGGCAGCAATACTTTGGCGACCCTGGTAAACACATCAGGCTCGTTTTGTTTTACCCATAATAATTTTGGTGCGGTAAAACCGGGCATCACTAAGTTGCCGGTGATTTTTCTCGCATCGGCAACCGTCGCTTCCAACTCTTTACACTGGGCTTCACTTCGGCCGTCATTCCATAAAATCGCCGGGCGCAGGATATTGTTATCCTTATCTAATAAGGTGGCACCGTGCATCTGACCCGCTAAGCCAATTGCCTTTACCTGTGATAAATCCTGTTGCTGGCTGAGTTCATCCAAAGAGGTGCAAGTGGCCGTCCACCAATCTTGTGGAGCCTGTTCTGACCAAAGCGGCCTGGGGATGCTTACATTTAATTTACAACTGGTGGTGGCGATAATGTCGCCGGACTCACTCATCAGAATGCTTTTTACCCCTGATGTGCCTAAATCAATGCCAATGTACACGGCATACTCCTAAAAATGGTGTTGAATAAATTTTGTCTAATCCTTGATTGATAAGGCATGTAGAGCAATTACGAAATTTGATAAAACTCTTGTGGTTTATCGATATGGGGCGCCATGTTAAATCGATTGGTAATAATGTCTATACAAAAAAACATAAACTTTATTATGATATTTCTTGAAATGTGTTCGAAATAGTCACAGAATATTAACAAATCAGGCTAAGGTAAGGGTTCAACATGTTTGAGAAAAAACACAGCATTACGCTTTTATTCAATGCCAGTAAAGTCTATGACCGTAACGTCATCGAAGGTATTGGCAGCTATTTGCAAACCTCAAAAGCAGACTGGGATCTTTATCTGGAAGAAGACTTTATGGCGCGTCTGGAGCATCTGGATGACTGGGGCGGTGATGGTATTATTGCCGACTTTGACGATCCGCAAATTCAGGCGGCGTCGCTCAAAACCAAAGTGCCGGTGGTTGGGGTAGGTGGCTCATACTCAAATGAAAGTGATTATCCGGATGTGCCGTATGTGGCAACCGATAACTATGCACTGGTGAATGAGGCTTATCAGCATTTACGCCAAAAAGGCATCGAACGTTTTGCCTTTTATGGTGCACCGATTGACGAGTCACAGCGCTGGGCACAGGAACGCGAAAACGCCATGCTGAAAATCACCGAGGCTGAAGGTTATGAGTGTCATGTGTACCGTGGCCATCCGGTGCGCCCGGAAACCTGGCAGTACAGTATTCGTCGTTTGGCCGACTGGTTGCAATCGCTGCCAACACCCATTGGTATTGTGGCCGTGACCGATGCGCGCGCGCGTCACTTATTACAGGTGTGCGACCATATCGGTATGTTAATCCCGGAAAAAGTGTGTGTTATTGGCATTGATGATGACGATATTGCACGTTTTTTAAGTCGCGTAAGTTTAAGCTCGGTAACGCAGGGCTGTTTTGAAATGGGCTTTCAGGCCGCTAAACAGTTACACAAAATTTTAAATGGCCGCAAAGGCACACAAAAACCAATATTGGTGCCACCTGCAGGCGTGGCAGAGCGCCAGTCCACCGACTTTAAAGCGATTAAAGATCCGCATGTGATGCAGGCGATGCACTTTATCCGTCAGAATGCCTGCCGGGGAATTAAAGTGGATCAGGTACTGGATTATGTGGGCATATCGCGCTCCAACCTTGAACACAGGTTTAAAGAAGAACGTGGCCACAGTATTCATAATGAAATCCATAATGAAAAACTGAAAAAAGCCTGTAACCTGCTAAAACAAACCGATCAGCCCACCGCAACCATTGCCTCAATTTGCGGTTATCCATCATTGCAATATATGTACGCCGTGTTTAAAAAACACTTTAACAAAACCCCGCGTGAATACCGTGATGAAGCCAAAGGCTACGAAAGCGAGGAAGATGCACGTGAGTCAGCCTGAGCTTAAACCTGGGCGTTACCGCCATTACAAAGGCAATGATTATCAGGTGATTGATGTAGCAAGGCATTCTGAGGATGAATCCTTGCTGGTGGTTTACCGGCCGCTGTATGGTGAAGGCAAGTTGTGGGTGCGACCGTTGGAGATGTTTACTGAGACAGTTGAAGTGAATGGTGAAAGCGTGCCCAGGTTTGCTTTTATCAGTGAAGAATAGTTAATAACTATTCTTCACATAAGTATTGAATGACGCCTCACAAAAGTGGGGCGTTGTTGTATTGGCTGCGCCAATTATTCTTTGTCATCCATGGCAGTCTTATGGGGGCGGTATTAATTGCTTCGCAAATTGGCTTGGTCATTGATTGATAGTTTGGGCGTCGCGCCAGCGACAGCGGCTTAGGGGATTGTGCTGCCGCAATCCCCTAAGAACCCAACGGCACCCCGCACTGTGTCTGTTCAATTTTTAATTCAGGCAAATCGCCAGCGTCGCAAATCCACATCCCTTCTGTCGCGACTGACTCGGCATCCCTGCCTCGTCTGGCGATTTACTGATCTGAATTAAAAATCGGCCACAGTGGAGGGGGAGGTTGGTCAAGCGATGCTTGAAATATTGGTAGTATTGCTTCGCAATTAACCGCTTGTCATAAAAGTTGATTTTTGGCGTCGCATTGGCGACATCAACCAAGGGAATTGTGCTGCCGCAATTCCCTTGGAACCCAACGGCACCCCCTGCTCTGTGTCTGATCCATTTTTAATTCAGGCAAACCGCCAGCGTCGCAAATCCACATCCCTTCTGTTGCAACTGACTCGGCTTCCCTGCCTCGTCTGGCAGTTTGCTAATCTGAATTAAAAATCGGCCACAGTGGAGGGGGAGATAGGTCAAGCGCTGCTTGAAACTCGGAGTTAACGCCGCAACCAGCGGCTCGAACTTGATGGCGCTTTTGTTGCGCCGTTTGCAAGAAAAGTGACAACGAGTTTGTGTCCGATTTGAGTTGCCTTGTTATGCAATTAGAACTTGACCACTTCATTAAATACAATACTTTGTAATTTTTTTACTTCATCAATTAACATATCAACCGCTGGAAATGTTTGCCTTTTCTTGCAGCGATATTCTAAGTCTTTACCTTTATAAATATGTGATAACTCGTGTATTGCTTTTAGTTCGAAATCTTTAGGACTATATTCTTTGGCTTTATTTAGTAGCCCACTTAAGTCATGGCCGATTTTTTTAAGGTCACTAGCTTTTAGTTCATGTTTAAATAAGTAACTTTTTAATGATAATTCTGCCGCATGGCCTAGTAAATAATATGTGACTATCCAGTAATTAACTGTAGTTGGCGGCGTATTATTCAATGTTATTGCAGCTTCAAGATATTCACCAGAAAGAGAAAAAAATGTTGCCTCATCCTCTTCCCCTTTACCTTCATAATCAAAAATGCTCATGCATTCCGCTCTGCGTCATTTAAATATCCGAAGAGACCAAACACAAAGGTCACCATAGGTATGATAGCTAGATATTTAAAGTAAAAATATAAATGCTCCTCAGTACAACGTCTATAAAGTCCGCTACCATTGCACTCTTCATCAAAGAACTCATCAATTCTGAAAATATATCCATAAGAAAGGTTTTGCATAAACGTGAAATCTGCACGCCAATGAAGATTGAGCAATAATATGATGACCAAAAATACCGAAGAAACCATAAATAGTATTCCGTATTTTTTGTTTAAGAATCTTGCCAGTTTGTCATTCAAAATGAATCTCCCAAGTCAATATAGATGCATAACGCCCCGCACATGGGCGAGATGTGCGAGTCCTAGTGGCACAGCCACGAAAATGGTGCGGCTTGTTATGCATCCTAATCCAACTCTGCAATAATTCTTTTAACAGTGGGTTCTCCCCAGCCTCTCTGTTCTCGAATCTGGACACGGCCACCTCTACCCAATTTTTCAGCTAGTTCAGCAAGCTGTTTGGCATGGCGCTCAGGCCAAGCATTCGAAACTGCTAGTGAATAAACATCTGCCCCAGACAATGGAACATTGTATTTTTTCAGTGCTTTGAATAGCTCTTTCGCTCGGGAATCATCAAGGGGGTGAGCAAGACCAGTGGATACATTGACCACTACTGAAAGTTTTTTTATTGCTTCTTCTAATATCGGGTTCAAGACTCAATCTCCATTTGATGCATAACAACTTAATAGAAGGAATTATCCCGCTTTCATGCCGGGTAAAATTCCTTCTTTCCTTTATTTAATTTTTTAAGTTACTCCGCAATATCCATCAAATCAATTAGTTAAATGTTCCAATTTGTTGAGTCGAAAATGAAAGCAGGTTTTCTACCCGCAAGATTTTGTGAATAACTGGGTCAGGCTACGCCTAACCTAAATTCCCCATTCGCTGTGGCCAATTTTAAATTCAGATTAGTGAACTGCCAGACGAGGCAGGGATGCCGAGCCAGTTGCAACAGAACGGATGTGGATTTGCGGCGGTGGCGGTTTGCCTGAATTAAAAATTGAACAGACACAGTGCAGGGGTGCCGTTGGGTTCCAAGGGAATTGCGGCAGCACAATTCCCTTGGTTGCTGTCGCCAACGCGACGCCCAAGATTAACTTTTATAACAAGTGGTTAGTTGCGCAGCAATACTGCCAATATATCAAGCAGCGCCTGACCAAATCTGCGACTCTGACTTTTAGGCAAAATCAATTTGGCTTTCGAATGGCTAGACAGGATGTTTAGCCAAGGCCATTGCTTTGCAGGGATTGCTGCCTTTGGCCGTTTCGAATTAAAGCCGGATTGATTTTGGCGTTAAAAAGTCGGCGGAGTGAAAGACCTTTAGCCTATTTGGGTCTGTCCAAATAGGCTCGCGCCCACAGGACTGGGCGTGAAAAACATCATGGATGATACCGAAGTGTGCAAAGCACTAAGATTGTGGTCGTCGCCAACGCGACGCCCAAGATTAACTTTTATAACAAGTGGTTAGTTGCGCAGCAATACTGCCAATATATCAAGCAGCGCCTGACCAAATCTGCGACTCTGACTTTTAGGCAAAATCGATGTGGCTTTCGAATGGCTAAACAGGAAGTTTAGCCAAGGCCAATGCTTTGCAGGGATTGCTGCCTTTGGCCGTTTCGAATTAAAGCCAGATTGATTTTGGCGTTAAAAAAGTCAGTGGAGTGTAGGGTTTTTACTCCGGGCATCCTGCCCTTCGCCTTTCAGACCGCACTGGAGTGCGTTCAAAATTTTTCCTGAAAATTTTGTCGCCAGTTTGGTGTCTAAAAAAGGGGCTTGCCCCGCATGGATGCGGGGAGAGTAAAGCTATGGATGGCTTAATTGTGTAATTTGACTAAATCTGTGATTCAACCTGCAATCGCTGCAACGCCTCCATCACCTCGGCATCACACTCTAAGCCACTTTGCTTATCACATACCGGCGCTGCCTCTGGAACAAAATCCTCTCTAAACTGCCCGTTAACGTGGTACAAGCGCTCAAATCCGATATCTATGCTTATGTTGGAATTAGGCAGTTTAAATTGATTAATTCCACCTAATAAATCGGCCATGGGGGTGCCAATAATCGCTTTGGCGCCCAGGGCATCAAAACCAATGGTCATGCCTTCGCCCATGCTGCCTGTCCAGCGTCCGGCCAGCACAATAAATGGTTTGGAGTAATAAGGCTGGGTTGGCGTGACATAGGCTGTTTGCAGCGGCGCATCGCTGTAATGTTGTTCGGCAGTTTGTACACGGTACTTTTGGTAAGCGGTTTTGCTCGTGACAAAATGCCCGAGTATAGGTTCTGCCACACCTGTGTTGCCGCCACTTGGTGTATTGCGCAAATCTATAATCAGGCCATCGGTTTGCAGTAAGTTTTTAATCGCATCGTTAAAGGCTGCCACGGTGGCGCTGTCGCCCAGGTTGTTATTAAAACGGATATAACCCACGCTACCAAACTGTTTAACCACCAACGCGGGCTGTTGTTTAAGTGTATTTATCGCATCATAACTGGCGGCTAAATTCACCGTGTGTTTAACCCCGCTGTCATCCAGAACCTCAATGCTGCGTTTAGTGTTGCGCAGGCCGCCTAAGGCAACGTTTATTGCCCATAACTTATGTGCATCACTCAGGGGGAACTTTGTATGACCAAATACCTGTGCAATGGTGCTTTCAATATTCTGGCCGTTAATTGTGATGATGCGCAGCCCGGCTCTTAGTGCACTGTTTGATGCGGCGCTACCGGCTTTAATACGCTCAATAATATAGCTGTTACCTTGTTTTGTTGCCCAGATATCAGAGCCTGTTGGGGTAACACTAAAATCTTTATTATCTAACGGACCTACATTGAAATGTGGATCGATAAAAAACTGTTTCACCACCTGCAGCAGGTCTTTAAATTCCGCCTCTGATTTAACCTGTGTTACCTGCTCTGCGTAATAAGCCTTAAGCGCTTGCCAGTCCACTGGCGCGGTATCGAGGTAGGCATAGTTCTGCTCTGTGGTTTTTACGAACTGCTGCCAGCTTTGTTGAGTATTAAAAGCCGCAGCAAAGGTGCCGCCCGTTAAACTGATAAAAAGAACAAGTGTGTGAAGCAAGGTTTTATAACCCATAACTATCCTTATTGGTGTTTTTTGCATGTTGGTTTATGGCTCAAGGTGAGGGGATTGATCGTACAGGCGGTGCAGTAGTGAACGTTTTGCCAGACCTTTTTCCATGGCCTTAAGTGCTTGTTCCAGATCAACTCCCACCTCGTTCCATAAGGTGTCGTACACTTTCTCAAAATCCTGCATGATGGCGACGATTTGCTGCGCTTCAGCCATGGCGTTAGGGGCAATGATGTAAACCCGTTTGCGCGAGTCATGTTCATCTGGTTGTGATTGAAAATAATTATTTTGCACCGTGTTTTTTAACCGGCTTTCAATCAGCTGACGCGACAGTCCGATATGTTTCGACAGTTCAGAGGATGATAAGGGGCCTTGTGTATATAGCGCGAGCATTATTGATATGCAATTGGCCGGAAAGCGAATATCCAGTTCATCGAATACCTCTTGCCCTTGTAGTGCGATAAGTTCGGCAGAGCGCATTAATATTGCGCCAAATTGCGGGCTTCTGATCATATGGACATCCTTTTCACTGGTTATTAAACATTAAGGAAATATTTTGCGCAAAAATTTTCATAAATCAATCTTTTTGATTAAATAAATGAAAATGAGCTTGTTACTTTGAGGGAAATTTCACGGCTAATACCTTTGGCTGGCATGCGCAAACAAAGGCCTACGCATGGCTGAGCATTTGAAATATAAAGATTGAAAGTGATTCATAGCGTAAATGCTGCGTAAAAATTGAAAATGATAATAAATATCATTACCATGCGTGCCAGTTCATACATAATGTCTTTATGCAAAGCCGATTGTTTTGTCTTTGCTAACCAATCCCTTAGTGAAAGGAGCCCTGATGGCGTTGTTAAGTTTGTTACTGTCTTTTACCGGTGTTGGCTGCGTGTTTTTAAGCTGGAAAGGGCAGCTAAAACATCCGCTGCTGAAGTGGCTTGGTTGGATGTTAACCATAGTGGCGGCCTTTAGCTGGATGAATGTGACCAGCGCTGAATTTAGCTGGGCGTACGCAACGCTGGCGGTATCGGCTGCGGCGAGTGTGTTGGTATTAAGCCGCCTTGAGCTAAAGAAAGCATCCAACAGCAAAGCGAAAATTGAAGACAAGCCAGGTTATCAACTACGTAATCTTGTTCCCAACCTGTGGTTATTTATAGTCGCTGTGCCAGTGGCGGGTATCGCAGCGTTAACCGTAACGCCCTGGGTATTGAGTTTATTTCCGCTTACGTCAGGTAATGCCAGTGTGCTGGGCATTTATTTATTGCCTGTGGTGTGGGGCGGTTTTAGTTATTGGGGCTGCGCCTCACAGCGCCGTTTTTTCAGTCATCTGATTATTATTTTGATTGCACTGTTTGGTGCGTATCGCGTCTGGCTTTAGGCGAAAGGGGATTTATGCGTTTTACGCCGTCAAAGCTGTTTAGTCAGCAATCATTAAAAGCACACGCCTGGCTCGGTTTATTAACCGGCGCCCTGATGTATTGGGTTTGTTTATCGGGCGCACTGGCGGTGTATTACCCGCTGCTGGAGCGCTGGGAACAACCGGACATACAGGAGTATCGCACGCTAAGCGATGCCAATTTACAAAAAGCTTACGAAGCGGCCAATCAGCTGTCGGCCGATACCCATCATTTATTTATTATGCTGCCCACCGAGGAGATGCAGCGCCCAAGCATTGCATCCGATACTCAAAGCTGGTTAATCAATCATGACGGCAGCCTGGGTGGCAGTAAATCGCATCCGTGGAAAGACATGCTGGTCAATCTGCATTTGTATCTGCATCTGCCGTATAACATCGGCATGCTGGTGGTTAGTGTGTTGGGCGCCTTGTTATGTGCGCTGATTTTATCCGGCGTGATTGCGCATCGGCGTATATTTAAAGATGCCTTTAATCTGCGCTTTAAAGGGCAGGCGGTGCAAACCCAGGCCGATATTCATAACCGAATTAGTGTATGGGGCTTACCGTTTCATTTAATGATTGGCATAACAGGCGCCTACTTTGGCCTGGCGAGTTTAATTAACGTGTTTTTTGCTGAAGTATTTTATCAGGATGATCAAAGCAAACTGATGGCCGATTTATACGGTGCTGAGCCTGCATTAAGTCAGCCTGTCTCGGCGGCATCGATTGATGTGGCAATGCAGAATTTACGTGAACTGGCACCGCAGGCCGAACCGTTTTATGTGACATTAGAGGACGTGGGTGAGCCTGAGCAGTACATGATCATCGGTGCGCATTTTAAAGACCGGTTGATTTACGCCGAGCAATACCGTTTTGATAGTCAGGGCAATTACATTAACAAAGTGGGTTTTAGTGACGGCAGCGCAGCCAAGCAGGCGATGTTTTCTATCTATCGGTTGCACTTTGGCCATTTTGGTCACGCTTTGGTGCAAGTGATGTATTTATTGCTGGGCTTAGGCTTAAGTGTGGTTTCAGTAACCGGGATTAACCTGTGGCTTAGTAAACGTAAAGGACGCGATTTTATTAATAATGCCTGGCAGGGCATTGTGTGGGGCACGCCGCTGGCTTTGGTGATTTCGGCTATCGGCCAGATATTACTTGGCATCGCTGCGGTACCCGGTTTTTGGTTTAGTGTGATTGCCAGTATGTTGATGTGTCAGTTAGTGGATAAACACAACCTGAATCGCAGCGTATTACAGGGCTTAACTGCACTGGCACTGGTGTTGTTCTTAGCCGGGTATGTAGTCAAATTTAGTGCTTATTGGTCGCTTGATTTTGTATGGCCGCTAAATGCTTTGTTATTGCTCACTGCAATTGGATTTTGGCTTTGGTCGCGATATAGCCTTAAACGTATCTAAACCGACTGGTTCAATCTCAAATTAAACTTATAAAAAAGCCCGCATGCGCGGGCTTTTGTCTGGTTAAGTCAGGTAGTTGTCTTTAGAAAGACAAACGTGCACCTAAGTAAAGTCTGCGTGGCTCAACCCAGCCCAGTGCTTCACCAAATTGTGTATCACCGTCACCGTTTAACAGGTCTTGTTCACGGGTAACCGCCTGATCATCCAGTGCATTGAAGATATCCATAAAGAATTCAGCTTTATAGGTGTCATCAATATCCATGCTGTACTTGATACGTAAGTCCAGAGTTCCGTATGAAGGTGTTGTATGTGAACCAACTGCGCCTTCAGAAATCCAGGTATCAACCACGCCCTGATAATCATAAGCGTCATCCATAACCGGTAAATGACGGCTACCAATGGCTTGTGTTTCACTATAACGGGTACCTGAGTTCCAGTTATAAATAGCACCGATTTCAAAACCATTATCAAAGTAATAGGAACCTATGACTTTGAACTGGTCCGCAACGTTACCAGGCTGTTTACCATATTGGTTAGGTGCGCGTGGATCCAGTGCACCCCAGTCACCCTGATAATCAGCATTACTGTCAGAGTTACTGTTACCTTCAGCTTCATTGTGGGTATATGAAACCAGCATTTGCCAGTTATCGGTACGGTGTTTACGGAAGGTTAACTCATAGCCTTTATATTTACGTTCACCACCGGCCAGTGTGCCGATGACATAGTTTGAGTCAGGACGTTCAGTATAACCGAAGTATGATAACGGCAATTCAAGCCAGGTACCGGCATAAGCGCCTTGCTCGTCGTACAGACCTAAATCGTAATCTTCCAGAATGTCACTGGTTTTACGATCGGTATAGGTTGCAGATACGCTCATATCTTCGGCAACATTCATCGAATAACCAATCATAAACTCGTCGGTATATGGAGTCTTGGTATTAGGAGAAAAGAAAGCATCCTGTGTTCCGATACCACCACGGGTACGATACGTTAACCAATGATCGTTTACCCATAACTGTTCTTCACGCACAGAGCCGGTCAGGTTACCTGCAAATGATGTCATGTTAGTACGAATCGGATCATAGTAGCGCCCTGCAAATGCCCAGACTTTACTTTCGCCGTCACCATTAACATCGTATACCACACTCAAACGAGGAGCATATTCCCAGTCGAAGGTGAAGATTTTGTCACCTGTTGAGGCGTAGTGATCCCATTTTTCTGCACGGATACCACCGGCAACAGTCAGGCTGTCCAACGTCCAGCTATCCTGAATATAGAAAGTGGTTCCCTTGGTTTCCAGTTTGGATTCTGCCTGTTGAACCTGCACAATACGGTAGTTATTAATTTGGCCACCTGGGTTACCGTCAGAGCTGTTAAACGTTAATGCTTTTAATTCATCGTTGCTGATAACACCATCACTATCGCTATCCAGTATACCTGTGTAATAAGCGGAATCGCTGCTTTCACCCATGGCTTCAATGATACGTTCAAGATCAGCCGAGGCAATGGTACGAATACCTGACCAGCCCGAACCGATATATTCGCCTAACGATACGCCTGAATTCTGTTTGGCAATTGAGGTATAAATTGCACCTTCACCGGTATAAACCTGATTGGAGATGTTTTCATTGGTTTCCCGTTCGAAACCAAACTCGATGGTATGATCACCAAAATCGGTGTACAGATAATATTCCAGATTAAAATAAGCTGTTTCTTTATTACGGAAACGAATGGTGTTGGCGCCTAAACCACCTAATGACAGGTCGGCTTTAGTTGGATTACCACCCTTATACGCCACGTCATTTGATGTAGACTGATCCGCGGCATTGTCTGTCAACTCACCTTCATGTGAGAAATAACCCACGTTTAATACAACGTCATCCCAGGAATGGCTGTATTCAATTTTGTAATTATCCCCACCTTGATCACGGGCACGGTCGCGGTTATTTAACGTATTAATGTCGTCTGAACCCGAAATGGTCGTTGGGTCGTTAAAGTAGGTAACAGTTAAACGATCATCATCGGTTGCCTGCCAGGTTAATTTGGCAAAACCCAGTTTTTCATCACGTTCTACCGAGCGGGCAAAAGCGCCGGTATTGGGGTTAGTTACATCGGTTTTTTCATTTTTTAACTGGTATGAAGCGAAGAACCACAGTTGATCTTTGATAATTGGGCCGCCTAAGGTTACCGCAGTATCAAAGTTTTTAAAGCTGCCTTCGGCCTGCTCTTCATGGTCATAATCACTTACCAGGCTGTCGTTTTGCATGTAGTAGTTGATTGAACCATGCCATTCATTACTACCTGACTTGGTGGTTACGCGTGAAACCAGACCCGCGCCGCCAGCGTATTTTGCTGGTACACCACCGGTAATGATTTGTTGTTCCTGAATAATCTCAGAGTTGAAGTTGGCACCAAATGTACCCGTAGAGTTATCAGTTACATTGACACCATCGATATAATAAACGTTATCTGATGAACTACCGGCGCTGCCCGTTTTAGGATCTGGAATATCAGAATAGTTAACCCCGGATTTAGATGAAGGGTTGTTATCCAGACTGGGTTTTACGCCCGGCGCCAATTGCAGATAGTTCTGGTAGCTACGCTGTGTAGGAAGCGATTCAGTTAAATCCAGTGTAATGTCCGTGGCAACAACAGAAGAGGTTGTATCCAGAGCTGCAATCTGACGGCCTGTTACGGCAATCTTTTCGATGCCGCTGTCACCAACAGCGTAACTGAAGCTTAATACTTTACCCGTGGTTACACGCAGGTTATTGGCTTCGAAGGGTTCAAAACCGTTACCGGTTACGTCCACTTCATATTTGTTGGAAGGATCCAGACCGGTTAATCGCACCACACCTTCTGCATCGGTCACCGCTTCTTTGCTCACCAGACTCTCAGGTGAACTTACCATGACCTTGGCTCCTGCTACCGGTTGTCCTTGTGCATTAACAATAGTGATTTTTAATCCACCGGTTTCTGCGGCAAAAGCGGTTGCAGATACACCAAGAGTGGCTGCAACGGCAATGGCCGTCATACTTTTTCTTAAAAATGTCATTCATGTCTCCCCGGCTCATTTTATTTATTAATTTGAGCCTTATTTTTTGTGAGCCATGACGCTGTAACCTACATATCCTGTATGTCAGTCAGGATGCAGACTGGCGATACAAAAATTGTTGTTACAGGTCATGGTTAATTTTCAGAGGGTAAATCTGATTACCCAACGCAAAATTATGCCTATGACGATTTGTAAACCATGTGAGATCCACAAAAGGAGGGAGCAGGGGGATTAATGTGTCTAAATCGCGGATAAGCGGGATTGTATTGTGGTAAATAACGCTGAATAAATGGATCTGTCCGGGGATAAAACCGGCAAAATTCGCGCTTAATGGTTGTTTTGCTGTGATGAAGCGTCGAGTCATTTGCTTTTGCACAAACCTTTAGGGAATAATCGATGTTTCCTGTTTAAAAGCTTGCGGTACAGATGCTTGCATAAATTTATAAAAAACATTCCCGGTATCTGGTTTTGGCTGGCCAATTTTCTTTTTTGGCTACTGTTAACCTGTCTGGCAACTGAAAATACCTACCGGGGTCTGATAGACAGTGGCAAACCTGCATCGTGGTTTATTATCTGGTGGAAATATATTCCCTGGTGGATGTTGTGGGCATTGGTTGCACCTTTTATTGTTGCCAGCAGTAAAAGTATTCCGCTTAAACGTGGGCACCCCGTTGCTTTTATCGTTAAAAATATCCTGGCCGGTATGTTTTTTATGGGTGGATACTGGGCGTTAACCATCATTATGACGCTGGTGTTCGAATATGATGGCTTTACCCTGACCAACTGGGTTTCAGCATATGAGATGTGGGTGCGAAGCCTGCTGCATATTGACCTGATTGTTTATCTGGCGGTGTTATCACTGGGCTATACCATCAGCTATTATCAATCGAGCAGAGATGAGCAGCTTCGTAATGAAAACCTTGCCAGACAATTGGTTCAGGTTGAACTGCAGGCCCTTAAAGCGCAAATAAATCCGCATTTTTTATTTAATACCCTGAATACCATTGCCAGCTTAATCCGTTTAGATAAAAAAGATCAGGCGGTAAAAGCTTTAACTGAGCTGAGCATGATGCTCAGAAAAGTACTGGAACACCAGTCCAGTCAGTTAACCACGCTCGAACAGGAGCTGGAATTTATTAACAGTTATCTGGCTATTCAGCAAATGCGTTTTGAAAACAAGTTACAGGTTAAACTGGATATCGATGCGGATTGTTTACACAACGATATTCCATTTATGTTGCTGCAACCTTTGGTGGAAAATGCGGTGCAACACGGCTCTCAACTGGAATCGGATAATAACCTGCTTAGTCTGACCATTAAGCAGCATTTTAATCAGCTAAAAGTGGAGCTGATCAATAAAGTGAGCGAGAAAAGCGAACACAAAGGGTTTGGCATCGGCATTAAAAATTGTCGTGAAAGACTGGATAAGTTGTATCAGGGAAAATTTAGTTTGCAATTGCAACCACTGGAAAATCACTATTTTAAAACCTCACTACTAATACCGTTAGGAGAGCATAATGATTAAGGTATTGGTCGCCGATGACGAAACGCTGGCCAGACAGACCATTGTTTTACTGCTAAATCAGTTAAATGAGTCTTTGGATATTATTCAGGCAGAAGATGGTAATAAAGCTCTGGCAGCGTTTGAGAAATACCAGCCTGATATTGCTTTTTTAGACATTCAGATGCCCGGACAAACCGGTATTCAGCTGGCAGAAAAAATTATTCATCACAGCGAAGTAGTATTTGTTACCGCCTATGACCAGTACGCGATTAATGCGTTTGAATTAAATGCAATTGATTATTTGCTCAAACCTTTTGATGATGAGCGCTTCACGGCAACCTGGCAGAAAGTTAAACGGCGTTTGCATGAAAAAAATGAACATGCCCATCAACCTGCGGAACTGGTTGAGTTGATGAAACATTTGTTGTCAGAACAGGAGAGCCAGTTTAAATCCCGTTTGGTGGTGAAAGATCCCGGACGCATTCGTTTAATTGATGTAAGTGAAATTGAATATATTGTAGGTGCCGGCAATTATGCTGAAGTGCATTTATCCGATGGACGCAAAGTATTGCATCGTGAAACGCTTACCACACTGGAGAGACAACTCGATCCTCACGAGTTTATTCGTATTCACCGCTCATCCATTGTACGCCGCACTTTTGTCTCTGAATTGCGCCCCAATGAAAAAGGTGATTACAGCGTGATCCTGAAAAATGGCGACTCTCTGACCTTATCACGCCGAAACCGGCACAAGCTGGACGAATTATTAAATTAAAAGGCACCTTAATGTGCCTTGCTACTATTGTTAATTCAGGTGCGTTTTAGTCCACTAAGATGGGCATTTGTTGCAGATAGTCCTGTTGCCACAGTTGTTGCATTTTGCTGTTGTCGATATTGCCGCCGGACAGTATTACCATGACTTTTTGTGGTGTATTCTGCTGCTGTAACCAGGCCGCGACGGCCGCCATGCTCATGGCACTGGTGGGTTCCACATGCAGTTTAAGCAGGTGCTGTAACCACTGAGTCCAGTACGCGATCTGCTCTTCTTCCACCGTGTAAAAATCATCCAGTTGTTGTAAGTATGGGAAGGTCAAATCACCCACTGCTAAAGTAGCGGCACCATCTGCCAGTGTTTTTGGGGATTCCGGCAGGCGTACAATTTTCCCCTGCTGTAGTGATTGCATAGCATCATTGCCTAATTCGGGTTCTACCCCGACAACGTCAGCCTCTGGTGCTAAGTGACGTGTTGCGAGTAAAGTGCCGGACAACAATCCGCCCCCTCCACATGGGGCAAAAATAGCATTGATGCCCTCTACTTGTTGCAAAGCCTCGTATGCTACCGTGCCTTGCCCTGCGATAACCTGCTGATGATTAAACGGCGGCAGCCAGTAAACACCGTCCTGCTCAGCTGCTAGTTTTACCTGGTGGTCAGCTTCTGCCCGGGTTTCAAACATATTGAGGGTTGCGCCATAATATTCGGTGGCAGCCGCTTTGACTTTTGATACATTTTTCGCGGTATATATTTCAGCTTCTATACCAAATAAATTAGCCGCCAGAGCAACGGCCTGTGCATGATTTCCCGAACTGTTGGCGACCACTTTACAGGGCAACTTTCCTTGTTCCTGTAACCAGCTAAGCGTATTGATTGCGCCGCGAAATTTAAATGCCCCGCCACGTTGCAGACACTCAGCTTTAAAATAAATCTCGTGTCCAAACCAGCTGTTTAACATGCGTGACTGGAATATTGGGGTTACGGTTGCGTAAGGGCTAATACGCTGGGCTGCCGCTTCGATTTGAGCGTAATCAATAGGGGACATCAATACTTCCTGTGGATCATCCAGTTGAATTATTGGATTGGGTCAGTGCAAATTGCCATTGTATGCAAGCTTAATTGGGTTGCCTACCGTTAAGTTGTTTTTTATCCAGTGCAAAGCAAGGTAAAATTTAGCAAAAACAACCAGCTAGTAATGTATTAACGTGGAAAAAGCCGGATTTCGATTTAAACAATTTGTTGTTGAGCATAGTGATGTGGCCATGAAAGTAGGGACCGATAGCATCATGTTAGGCAGCTGGGTAAAGCCGGGAAATGCCCGGCGTATGCTGGATGTTGGCACGGGCAGCGGTTTACTGGCGTTAATGCTGGCACAGGAAGCCGGCGCTGCAGATTTTGATATCGTCGCAATTGATATTGATCAGGCTGCAGTGGAGCAGGCCGGACGTAACATTGCAGCCAGTCTCTGGTCGGATAAAATCAGGGTTTTTTATCAGTCATTGCAACTGTGTGAAAAGGGACCATTTGATTTAATTATCAGTAATCCACCTTATTATCCGGCAGGTCAGTCCTTTGATCCGCAACGGCAACAAGCCAGACATCAGGCCGGGTTAAATTTCGATGATTTGATGCGACATGTTGCTCGTTTACTGGCTGATAACGGTCGGTTTGCCTGTGTTATACCGGCACAGTTTGAACGTCAGCTGTTAAACAGTGCAGCGCAGTCGGCACTTTATCTTAATCGCCGGTTAGCGGTAAAAAGCACCCCAAATAAGGCTGTGTCACGGCTATTACTTGAGTTCAGCGCTCAGCAAGCAGCTTCAGCGGACAAGGTTCAGTTGTTTATTCGCAACCTGAACGGTGAATATTCTGAGGATTACAAAAATTTGTGTCGTGAGTTTTATCTCAATTTTTAACGCGTCATGGTTTGCCATCAGCTCTGACAAGTTGCTTAGTGTTAGTCCTTCGATGATTTATCTGGTAGCTTATCCGGTTGAGCATTGGTTTGTAATCTGAGTGCTCAACCAACATTCGATGACGTGATAAAGGATAAACAGTAGCATATGCGACTTTTAAGTAACTTCTTTGAGCAAAACCGTAAGTGGGCCGACCGAATTAAGAAAAAGGACCCGGACTTTTTCACCAAACTTTCTTTGCAACAAACGCCTGAATATTTATGGATTGGCTGCTCAGACAGTCGTGTCCCTGCCAGTGAAATTACCGATATGATGCCAGGTGAAATCTTTGTGCATCGCAATATTGCCAATCTGGTAATTCATACTGATTTTAATTGTTTGTCCGTGATTCAATATGCGGTTGAAGTATTGAAAGTTAAACACATTATTGTCAGTGGGCACTATGGTTGCGGTGGTGTAAAAGCAGCGTTAGGTAATCAGGAGCACGGATTGATCGATAACTGGTTACGTAATATTAAAGATATTTACCGAATGCATCAGGCAGAAATCGACAGCATCGATGATGAGACACAACGGGTAAATAAATTGTGTGAATTGAATGTCATCGAACAGGTGGCGAATGTATGTCATACCACTATTGTGCAGAACGCCTGGAAACGAGGGCAGGAATTGGCAGTTCATGGCTGGATTTACAGTATTGAAGACGGCATTATCCGGGATCTGGATGTTTGCATTAACGGTGCTGACGAAATTTCAGATTCGCACCGAATGGGGTAAAAGGTTAAATTATCCAGCGCTTAGCTGCTCCAGCAGTTGAGCGCACCACTGTTCAACGCGTTGTTCGCTCAAATCAAATTGATTCTCGTCATCCAGCGCTAAACCAACAAAATAGTCTTTGTCTGCGGTCAGGGCTTTTGATGCAGTAAACTCATACCCCTGATTAGGCCAGTAGCCAATTATATCGCAATCCAGTATCTGCAATTCATCGTGCAACATGCCAAGGGCATCCTGAAACCAGTCACCGTAACCTAATTGATCGCCCAGACCAAAAAGAGCTACCGTTTTTCCGGCGAGATTCAGGGTTTTAATTTGTTCCCAGCTGGATTCCCAGTCTTCCTGCAATTCACCAAAATCCCAGGTTGAGATACCAAAAATCAGTACGTCATAATCCTCGCTCAGACTCAGGGATACATCTTTGATGTTATACACATCAACCAGCTCTTCACCCAGTTCCTGCTGTATTTTTTCTGCTGCCATTTCTGTGTAGCAAGTGGTGGAACCGTAAAATAAGCCAATTGTTGCTGCCATGTGCGACCCTGTAATCCGAGATATTTTGTTGCCAATTAAACCCCTTATTGTGCGGACTCAGACCGGGATATGCCAGTCTGATTTATAAAAATTCAGTTATCAGTGGCGCAACTGCATTAAAACTACACAGTTTACGCTGATTTTGTTGGTGCAGCCGCTGGTGTGCTGATAAAGTCAGCAATATAAGTTTTGGTATAGAAGTTGAACAAAAGGACTAATTTCAATGTTTGCTTATGTTGCTCGCCAACCCATTATGGATAGCGACCAAAATGTGTTTGCCTATGAACTGCTGTTCCGGGATGGTCAGAATAATTGTTTTCCTGATATTCAGCCTGATGAAGCCACATCTAAGATTTTGGCCAATAATCACCTGACATTGGGTTTAGAGGATATCGCTTGCCATAAACGTTCTTTTATCAACTTCCATCGCGAAGCTTTATTAAATGACTTTACCAGCTTACTTGACCCGGAACATGTAGTGGTTGAACTGGTGGAAACTGTGCCAGCGACGGATGATGTGCTGGCCGCCTGCCAAAAGATAAAAAATCAGGGCTACAAACTGGCGCTGGACGATTACAGTTTTGATCCAAGGTGGGATAAGTTTTTACCGCTGGTGGACATTGTTAAAGTTGATACTTATTTATCGGACTATCAAACCATTGCTGCTAAGGTTGAGCAGCTTCAGCGCAATAACATAACGCTGCTGGCCGAGAAAGTTGAAACCCATGATGCTTTTCATTCATTTAAGGATTTGGGTTTTGATTTGTTTCAGGGATTCTTTTTTGCCAAACCTGAAATAGTAAAACAACGCAATCTGCCCACATCCAAACTGGCATTAATTGAACTGATGAAAGAGAGCGCTGGCAGTGTATTTTCGTTTGAGCGCGTTAATGCCATTCTTGAACGTGATGTGGGTTTATCCTACATGTTACTGCGTTTTATCAATAACCCGACAGTGAATAAACGACAGGAAATCACCTCATTGCGCCATGCGTTAAATTATATGGGTGAAATTGAATTGAAAAAGTTCATTTCGATTTTGGCGCTGGCGCGTCTGGGCGATGAAAAACCGACGGAATTGCTGCATATGTCTCTGGTCAGGGCCAAGTTTTGCGAATTGCTAAGCCATGCCTGTTATGACAAAGATAACCCTCCAAAAGGTTTTTTGGTGGGGCTGTTTTCCTTGCTGGATGCACTGCTTAGTCAAAACCTGCCCGAAGTGGTAAATAAGCTGCCGATTGATCTGGAAATTAAACAGGCATTGTTGAATCAGCCCGGTCGTTTGAACAATTATCTGGCTATTGCTAAAGCGTTTGAAAGTGCTAACTGGCTTAAACTGATTCGATTGTCAAAAGACATCGGAATTGAGCAAAAAATGCTGCATCATTTATTTAATCAGGCCATTCTCTGGGGCAATGGTGTGCGTCAGACCGTATCGCCTCACTATCCACGCTCTCAGGTATTCGCGTAAAATAGTCGGTGTTATCCCGAACTATGTACTGGAGGTTAGGTGTCCTTATCACCCGAAGATGTGGCGCAGGACAATGCGCAGCAAATTGATGGTTTTTTGCAATTTTTATGGCTGGAGAAAGGCCTGAGTGATAACACCATCGCAGCCTATGGGCGTGACCTTAAGCAGGCCAGTCAGTTTTTTTCCGCACAGGGCATTAACTTTAAATATCTTGATGCCATGCAGATAAATCATTACCTCGCGCATCGTTATGATACAGGGTTGTCAGAGCGCAGTACGTCACGTTTGTTAAGCAGTTTGCGGGCGTTTGTGCAATTTCAGATTCAGCAAAAGTGGCGTGAAGATGATCCCATGCGTTTGCTGAGTAACCCAAAAATTCCCCAGTCCTTGCCTAAAACACTGAGTGAAGCCCAGGTTGAGTCCTTGTTGGATGCACCTAATATTCAGGATCCTGTGCAATATCGTGATAAAGCCATGCTCGAGTTATTGTACGCCACGGGTATTCGGGTCAGTGAGTTGGTGAGTCTCAGACTTAATCAAATTGGTTTGCAGCAAGGTGTCATCAGGGTGACAGGCAAGGGTAATAAAGAACGTTTAGTGCCACTGGGGGAAGTCGCCAGTGACTGGGTCAGTCAGTTTATTCGGCAGGCGCGCTCTGACTTATTAACGCAGGCCAGTGATGTGGTGTTTCCCAGCAAAAGAGGCAAACAAATGACACGCCAGACTTTTTGGCACCGCATCAAGTTTTATGCGCAACAAACCGATATTCGTGCAGAGCTTTCTCCCCATACGTTACGTCATGCATTTGCCACACATTTGCTCAACCATGGGGCTGATTTGCGCGTTGTGCAAATGTTGCTTGGACACAGTGATTTATCCACCACGCAAATATATACCCATGTGGCCACGCAAAGGTTACAAAATGTTATACATGAGCATCATCCAAGGGGCTGAATTCACTGGCGCTTTGCCTTACAATGAAATTATTCACAAGGGTTTGCCGGTCAGATGCTGTAATCTGTTAACTCAATACTATTAAGAAGTTGAATTTTATGAAGTCATTTAAAACACTATTGCTGATTGCATTGGTTAGTTGCGGTGCTATCGCACAGGATAAATTTGCCGAATTGAAAACGCAGCTGAGCAGCAAACTCGGACTGGATGTTTCCTCAGTAAAGGCCGCTCCGGCACCGGGACTGGTGGAGCTCACTACCAATCATGGTATTTTTTACAGTACAGAAGATGGCAAATTTTTAATACATGGCCGTTTATTCAATTTAACCGATGGCATTGTTAACGAAACGGAAAAATCATTAGCGGCTGTACGAAAAGCGGGTTTACAGGAGTTTGATGATGCAATGATCCGTTATCCGGCAAAAAATGAGAAATACCGCATCGCGGTTTTCACCGACATAACCTGTGGCTATTGCCGTCGTCTGCACTCTCAGATGGCACAATACAATGATCTGGGCATTACGATTGATTATCTGGCATTCCCGCGTGGTGGTCTGCAAAGTCAAAGCTATGATGATATGGTGTCAGTATGGTGTGCCGATAACCCGCAGCAGGCGTTAACGGATGCTAAAAATGATAAGAACATTGCTGCTAAAACCTGTGCTGATAATAAAGTGAAAGAAGAATATGAGTTTGGCGCACAAATTGGCATTAATGGTACTCCTGCATTAGTACTGGAAGATGGAACCTTAATTCCGGGCTATCAGACTCCGCAACAACTTCTTGCGGTACTGGAAAAATCTCAGTAATACCCTTAATGCTCACACAAATTCAAAGGCGATCAGCGGCAGGTTCACTTGCTGCTGACGCGCAACTACCCGCCCGCCTTATTAATATTTATGCCAATCGTGGCATTAATCAGTTAAGCGAGATCGATACCAGCCTTAAGCAGTTAATTCATTTTAATCAGCTTAAAGGTATTCAGCAGGCCGCCTCCATTCTGGCCGATGCAATACAGAATAAGACGGCTATTTGTATTGTGGGGGATTTTGATGCGGATGGTGCTACCAGCACTGCATTATGCATGTTATCCCTGTCGATGTTGGGGTGTCGTACTCACCAGTATCTGGTCCCCAATCGTTTTGATTTTGGTTATGGATTAAGCCCGCAAATTGTAGATGTGGCGCATTCTCAGCAAGCGCGTTTGTTGATGACTGTCGACAGCGGCATTGCCTGTATTGCCGGTGTTAAACATGCTAAAGATTTAGGTATGCAGGTGATCATTACCGATCACCATTTAGCGGCCGATGAACTTCCCGGTGCTGACGCAATTGTCAATCCTAATCAGCCCGGGTGTGACTTTCCATCGAAAAATCTGGCCGGTGTCGGTGTGGCGTTTTATATGATGCTGGCACTTAAAGCTGAACTGAAACAACGGGGCCATTTTAATCAGGCTAATGAACCCAATCTGGCAGAGCTACTGGATATTGTCGCATTAGGTACGGTGGCTGATGTGGTAAAACTTGATCACAATAACCGGATTTTAGTGCATCAGGGTTTGCAACGAATTCGCAGTGGTCGCTGTCGTGCCGGTATCCAGGCCATTCTGGATGTGGCTGGGCGAAAATCGGCCAATCTTGCTGCGTCTGACTTGGGCTTTGTGGTGGGGCCGAGACTAAATGCCGCCGGACGTCTGGACGATATGTCGCAGGGAATTGAGTGCTTATTGTGTGAAGACATTGGGCTGGCACGTGAAATGGCCGTCAGACTGGATAGTTTAAATCGTGAACGTCGTGAAATCGAAGCCTCCATGCAGCATGAGGCGCTAAAAGCGCTGGATTCGCTGACGCTGAATGACCAGCATGTTCCTTTTGGATTATGTTTATATCAGCCAGACTGGCATCAGGGTGTGATTGGTATTTTGGCGGGGCGAATTAAAGAGAAGTATCACCGGCCAACGATTGCTTTTGCGCATCAGGACGACGAGTTTATTAAAGGGTCCGCACGTTCGATTGCCGGCGTGCACATTCGGGATTTACTGGAAGATATCAATAGTCGTTTTCCTAATCTGATCACCAAGTTTGGTGGTCATGCGATGGCCGCAGGGTTAACACTACCGGTGGCCAGCATTAACGACTTTGGGAACATATTTGCACAAACCTGTGAAAGGTGGCTGGAAGGCAAGCCTTTAACGGGGACCGTTTTGTCGGATGGCGCGCTACAAGGCACCGAAATGACACTGGATTTTGCCCGCATGTTAAAGCAGGCTGGTCCCTGGGGACAGGGATTTGAAGAACCCTGTTTCGACGATACCTTTTATTTGCTTGAGCAAAAAATTGTTGGTCAGAAACACCTTAAATTGCAAGTGAGTAATAGTGACGGACAAAGCTTTGATGCTATCGCGTTTAATATCGACACTCAGCAGTGGCCAAATCACGCAATTAAAAAAGTACAACTGGCTTACAAACTTGAGTTAAATGAGTTCCGTGGCAATGTATCGGTACAACTGTTAGTCGAAGCGATTAACCCTGCCTGAGTTGGAGGCTAAAACCATCCCTCCGGTAAACTTAGCTTGTTGCACCACTGTTATTCAGAAATTTGACTAACGAGACACCTGCTTGCTGAATATGTTGCCTGAGAGTTTGGCAGGCAGCGTCATAATGCTTTTGTTGTAAAAGTGCCAGTATCTGTAAATGCTCCTGCTGACTTTGTTGCAGATAATCCAGACTCACCGATTGATAACCAATATAACGCCCGCATTTCTGGTGTAACTGATTGATTGTTTCCAACATTACCGGGCGTTGTGCACTGGTGTACAGTATTTGATGGAATTGCCAGTTGAGTTCACCAACCTGACTGGCAGAATGAGTCGATTGTACATTTTCCAGTATGTCGCGGGCTTGTCCCAGTATGGTGTGGGTTAAAAATGGCGCCGCCATTTGCAGAATAAGAGGTTCGAGCTCGCATCGCATTAAATACAAATCTTCGGCTTCAGTACAATCAAACGCCGCGACAGCACTTCCCGCTTTGCCATGGGCAACCAGCCAGCCTTCAACCCGTAAGCGGGCAATCGCGTCGCGCACCGGGATGCGACTGACGGTGTAGAATTCAGCCAGTTCTGTTTGTTTTAACACCTGATGCGGCTGCCAAATGCCGCGTTGTATATCCTGTTTGATCTGTTCAACTAAGTGCATATTAATTCCGGCTCAGTAGTAGATGGGTCATCATGCCACCAATTAATCCCCAGAAAGGAGAGGCAATACCCGCCAACTGCATGCCTGATGCAGTGATTAACAGGGTAACAATGGCCGCCTCGCGATACTGCGCATCGCTGGTGGCAGCGTACAGGCTATTAGCTATGGTACTAAACAGTGCAATTCCTGCCAGTGCAGCAATAAAACTGGCAGGCAGTGCAGTGAATAAGGCGATTAACCAGGCGCCTGCGATCCCAACTGTAAAATAAAAAACACCTGCGGCTAACCCCGCTATATAACGTTTGGCTGGATCGGTGTGAGATTCTTCATTGGTGCAAATCGCGGCGGTAATGGCTGCCAGATTAAAGGTAAACCCGCCCAGCGGGGCCAGTAACATGGTAGTCAGTCCGGTTCCTGTCATTATCGGAGATAGAGGTAAATCCTGGTAGCCACTGGCTTTGAGTGTTGCTACCCCTGGCACATTCTGTGACGCCATGGTAACGATAAACAAGGGTAATCCGGTGCCGAGCAATATGTTTAAGTCAAATGCCGGGGTGACCCAAACGGGGGTAGGCCAGTGCCAGACTAACTGAGTGGTATCGGGGGCGTAAAATAATAAGCAAAATACTAAGCCAACGGCCAGCACCAGCAATACAGCATAACGTGGCAACACGCGTTTTCCGAGGATATAAGCCACAAGCATGCTGGCAATTAAACCCAAATGTTGTTCGCTGCTAATGAACACATTTAATCCAAATTTAAATAAAATACCTGCCAGCATGGCTGCCGCAATGGGTAAGGGAAGATACTTCATTATCCGGTTAAATAACCCGCTAATCCCGAGTAAAAAGATTAGCAGGCCGCAAAAAACAAAAGCACCAATCGCCTGTGCTATTGGAACGTCGGTTAAACTGACTGCCAGCAGCGCAGCTCCCGGTGTTGACCATGCGGTAATAATGGGTATGCGATACCAAATGGAAAAGCCAAAACAGGTGATACCCATGCCGATCCCAAGCGCCAGAATCCACGAGACCATCATATGGTTATCGGCGCCGGCAGCTTGTGCTGCCTGAAACACAATCGCCACAGAGCTGGCAAATCCTACAAGTACCGCCACTAAGCCGGCACTGATGGTTGATGGAGAGATATCTTTTAATATGTGTTTGATTGACATTTTGTATACCAAAATAAAAATGTATACATAAAATAGTGGTTTTGCATGTAAATAACCAGAAATAAACTGCATTGCCGCCAAATTTTAAAATCTATTGACAGGTTAAATGTCATAATCAGAGATTAGATTATGGCAGTATAATTTTGGTCTGAAATCACTTGTTGTTGAGCAAATTTACTTATCAGAAGGACGTTACTGATTATGCTTAAAGTGTTGTATATCTGTACCCATAATCGTTGTCGCAGTATCTTATCTGAGGCTCTGACTAATTATGTTACCGGTGATGTGATCGAGGCAAAGAGTGCGGGTAGTAAACCTGTTGATCAGGTTCATCCACTGACGTTGTTTTATCTTGAGCAGCAGGGCATTAGTACCGGAGGATTACACAGTAAATCCTGGCACACTGCACAATCATTTCAGCCGGATATCGTCATTACTTTATGTGATACGGCGTCTGGTGAGTTATGCCCAATGTGGATGCAGCAAGCCGTCTGTTTACACTGGGCATTGAGCGACCCCTCAGTTGCCACCGGAGAGAATGAACAGCGTCAGGCATTTGCTGAATGCATGACCATTATTCAGCAACGTGTACAGGTTTTAAAACGTATTGCTTTACTTGGGAAGGACAAAAAGACCTTAACCGACGCATTTGCAACCTTGCCTGATGCATTGTTATTACCGTCTGACTGGCGCAATCCAGCACTGACTTAACGTTTAGCCCAGTACAAACTTTCCTGTGGTGTTTCCGGCACCACATCAAACAATTTCTCGGCTACTATCTGGTTGTCAATTTCGATAGTCATGTGCCAGGGGCCTAGTTTGTCTTCCAGCGGTAACCAGATCGTGTCACCCAGATAAAAATCCCAGTCATTGCTACGCACATATTCCTCACCATCGAAAGGCGCCATTTCCCGGCCTTTTTTGTCTAATATGCCAGGATGATAAATGCAGTAGCGCAGTTTTTTGCCTTTGGCTTTTTTTATATTCACGATAAACCCAAATTCAATATCAACCCGGGCTGGAATGTCGGTAGTAAATTGCTGAACCCTGGGGAGAGCTTTGCTGTTGGCATCCCACTGGCTGTGAATACCGTAACTGAGTATTTCAATCTGAATTTTTGCTTTAGCCATAAAAAGAGCTTTCTGATTTAAGGTTGATTTTGTTGTAATTCGACAATGGCTTTACTGAGTGCAGGTATCAGAAACGCCCATTTTTTATGCAGGATATGGTTGCCACGCTGTTTAAAAAGCGGTTGTTGTTGATAAGGGGTGCCAATCAGATAATTATTGTTACTGTGTTTGTCTTTAATGCCCAGCATATAATCCAGTCGCTTTTTCTCAAATGCCTGTTTCATTACCTGATAATCCACATAACTGGACGTGCTAACCCTGGCATGTTTTAACACATCATGATATTGCCTGATGCTTCCAACCAAGCCCAAAATGGCATTTGGCTGATTCAGAGCGTCACCACCACAATTGATTTGTTTCTGGCAATACAAAATGATGTCCATTTCGGTCAGAGTCGGTGTAACCGCAATTAAATTGGGATGATTTTTGGTGACAACGCTGGCGCGGATCACGTCCCCATCAATTTTGCCCTGATCGATAAAGGTTAAAGAACGTGCGATATCGATGGGTAAAAAATTTACCTTTATACCGAGTTTCGCGTACGCTTTTTCGATGAGTGGCTTGTAAAGCTTGATGACAGCCTGATGTTTTACATAACTGATGGTTAGTGATTTTGGGTAATCCTGAGCGTGAGCTGTAAAAGCCAGTAGTGCTATCAGTAATGGCAAAAAACGCGTTAGGAACTTTTGTCGCATAAACCTTTACCTTATTTGGGGGGGACAGTGGCTAGCCGATGGTTACTTCCACACCAGTTGTTTAAAATGCTTGCGGCACATGGAAACGTACTTGTCGTTTCCACCTACGTCAACTTGTGCACCCTCAGTAACGGCTTGCCCATTACTGTCCATTCTTACAACAAAACTGGCTTTGCGTCCGCAATGACAAATGGTTTTTAATTCGACCATTTTATCGGCCCATGCCATCAAATAATGGCTTCCTTCAAAGGTCTCACCCGCAAAATCGGTACGCAGGCCATAGGCAAGTACCGGAATATGCAGTTCATCCACCATATCGGTTAATTGTTTTACCTGAAATTTGGTGAGAAATTGTGCTTCATCGATAAATACACAATCAACTTTGTGTTCGTTATTTAATTTAACCAATTGCTCTAACAGGTTGGTATCAGGGGAGTACAAGTGAGCTTCAGCTTTTAAACCTATGCGTGATGCAACTATGCCTTTGCCAAAACGGTTATCGATTGCTGCGGTAAACATTGCGGTATGCATACCACGCTCTTTGTAGTTATAGGCCGATTGCAACAATGAGGTTGATTTACCCGCATTCATTGCTGAATAGTAAAAATAGAGTTGAGCCACTGTGATCCCTTAAAAATACCGACCGCTGCATTTTCCAGATTTAGCCACAAATTAAAAGCTCGGGTGGATAAATAACTTTGTTTTTGATTTTTGTTTATTCTAAAAAAACGGCGAAGCCTGTGCTTCGCCGTTTGCAAATGGCAGGACGCATCCTGCCCCACACACACTACTGATCCAGGCCTATCAGTTCAATTTCACTGATTTGCATAAGATCGGTATCACCACTGTTTTTGGTAATGTTTAAGCGATAGCTGCTATAAGCAAAACCATTGGCAAACTCAAATGAACGACGTTGGAAACGGTCATCCCAGCTTTCACCTACCCAGCTTGCTACCGTGACCCAGGTTACACCTCCGTCATTTGATCCCAGCAGCTCAAAGTTTTCCGGGTCACGCGCCGGTGCATCGTTGGCACTGGTAATGGCTAATGAACTCACTACGCGTGGTGCGGCTAAATCAACTTGCACCCATGACGGCTCCTCCACAGAAGGCACGCCGCCGTTGTCCAGCCACTTGGTTTCACTGTTATTGTCAAATACCATGCCTTCACTTTCGCCATCACTGATACTGGCTCTGGCTGAATAGCTGGCACCTGCGCTGTCGCTCAAATCCACAGCCGCGTATTGTGGGCCAATTAAACCCACTTCGGCGACCTGCATTAATTCACTGTCTCCCGAATTTTTGCTGATATTTAAACGATAAGTGCTGTAAGCAAGATTGTTGGCAAAGTTAAATTCACGGGTTTGGAAACGGTCATCAAAGGTTTCACCTACCCAGGAACCCAGCGTAATCCAGCTTGTTCCGCCATCGTTTGATGCCAGTAGTTCAAAGTTTTCCGGGTCACGTGCAGGTGCGTCGTTAGCCGATGTGAGTGACAGTGCATTGACTGCTTTCGCTTCGGCCAAATCAACCTGTATCCAGGTAGGTTCTTCCGCAGTAGGTATCGCAGAGTTATCCAGCCACTTGGTGTCAGCATCACCATCAAAAGCCTTGTCCTGATTTTCCGCATCGCCGATGCTGGCGCGCGCTGAGTAGGCTGCACCAACTGACATTGCGTGGTTAAGGCTGGGCAACTGTGGACCAATTAATTCAATCTCGGCCAGTTGCATGAGTTCGCTGTCGCCTGAATTTTTGCTGATATTTAAGCGATAGCTGCCATATGCTAACTGATTGGTCAGACGGAATTCACGACGTTGGAAGCGATCGTCAAAGGTTTCACCTACCCAGGCTGCAAGTTGTACCCAGCTTTCACCGCCATCGTTAGATGCCATCAATGCAAAGTTTTCAGGATCACGTGCTGGTGCGTCGTTAGCACTGGTAATTGCTAACACGTTCACTGCTACCGGTTGGGTAAAGTCAACCTGAACCCAGGTTGGTTCTTCTTCCGTAGGAATAGCGGTGTTATCCAGCCATTTGGTTTGAGCATCATTATCGAAGGCTTTGTCCTGATTCTCAGCGTCACCAATCACACCCCGGGCTGTGACTGTACCCAACGCGTTGTCAGTATGATCAACACTGGTGTATACCGGGCCCAGTAACTGAATTTCAGCTAGTTGCATTAACTCACTATCACCGGCATCTTTGGTGATATTCAGGCGATAGCTGCTATAGCTTAATTCGTTGGCGAATCTGAACTCCTGACGCTGGAACCTGTCGTCAAAGCTGGCACCTACCACACTGGTAAGCGTTACCCAGGTTTCACCACCATCATTTGATCCTACAAGTGTAAAGTTTTCGGGATCACGTGCTGGCGCATCGTTAGCACTGGTAATCAGTACACTATTCACCGCTTGTGGTTCTGCAAAATCAATCTGGATCCAGGCCGGATCTTCCTCACTGGGAATGGCTGTATTGTCCAGCCATTTAGTGTCACTGTCTCCGTCAAACGCTTTGGCCGGGCTTTCGGCATCACTGATGCTTCCACGACCGGTAATGACAGCCGATGCAAGGTTTGTGGCTGTGGTAATTTCATGTACTGGTCCACCTGCCAATTCCTCATCGGCAAGAGGCAGTTCCAGATCGATGAGATCCGCAGCGGTAAAACCTAACTCCGCAACCAGGGGATTCGCAGCTAACGCATCGTAAAGTGGCTGACGAAATGCCATTAGTGCATCAGGCTCTTCGGCAAATGCCGCCAGCAGGTTGGTGTAGGCAGCGCTTAACTGAGCAGCCTGAGTTTCACCCGGTGCAAACTGAGCGAACGCAGCATTCAGTAACGACATTTTTGTACTGGTTTCATCCAGCATCACATCGGTACAGATTTCTTCTGTTACCGCATTGCCATCAGCATCAAGCACTGGTTCACCATTTTCATCTGTGGTAGCAACATCATTACATTCTGTTCCCGTGATAAAATGATCGGCACTTTCGGCACTAACAATCGGCATGCTAAAAACGTTAGCTTTACCGGTTTGCCAGCCAATGGCACGTAATACTTTGGCTGAAAATTCACTCTGTACCAGTTCTAATAAGGCTGGAGTGGATACATTGCGACCATCCGCAATAGCACTTTCTATCAGCCTGGTTGCAAGTGTTGACAGCGCGCTAACTTGCACATGTCCATCAGCCACACCATCAGCGCTGGCATTGTAAGGAACTGCAACATGACCCAGCGAACTGAGTTCAGTTCCACTAATACTTGAACCTGTAACATCGTCACCCATCATGGCGTCACCACACATGGCAGCGTCACACACCATAGACGAGTTGGCGTCAGCAGTTACGGTAATCTTGTACAGGCTATTAATTCCAAAGCCGGCAGCACTGTTTATTTCAACAAACATACCGCCGTTTTGATCGGTCGTGCCGCCACCTTTTACCGTGAGCTGCGTGTTGCTCAGAGCCTGGATATTGATATTGGCGTAAGCCAAACTACCTTTAACCACAGTACCCTGTATTTCGGCAGATGTGGATTTAGGGTGAAAGGGCACATTCTGCGCGTCGGGATCACCAGCCCCACCGCAAGCAGCCAGCATTGTGGCTGCCATTACCGCTGGCACCGCCAGCCTGGCTTTTCTGGCCTGATTCATAATAATTCCTTTGCAATTCAGTGTTGATATTAAGTGACTTTCCGTAAAACGGATCGATTTTTGATTATTCATTTTTCGTCTCCGTTTGATTTAAAAGCGATAAGTCACACCAGCGTACATACGACGGCCGGTATAGTTGCCACTCAGCAAGCGGGCGCTAATATCATCACCATACTGTGAAAACGATTCTTCCTTGGTCAGGTTGATGACTGACGCACTAAGGATTAGATCTTCGGTAATGTTATAAGACGCGTTGACATCTATTTGCTGGTAAGGTCTGCCATACATGGTTAAACCATCATGCAATCCCAGACTGCGTTTACCACGGCGGTTAAAGGACGCACGCACACTGAAATCATCGTTTTCATAATAGGCTGAGAAGTTGATTTGATAATCTGAGCTGCCAATTAACGCCGATTCACCAATTTTGGTGCCGTCTACACTGACATCGGCCTGATTGGTATCGTTGTAGGTGTAGTTGGCGTTGATACCATAGCCGTTTTCAAATGCATGCTGAATAAACACTTCCACCCCGCGAGAGGTGGCATTTGAGCCGTTGGCAATGGTTCTGAACGGACTAACCGTGATTTCACCCGCAGGAATAATCACATCACCTGTGGTGGGGTGGGTATATCCTTCGGTTGGACGTACTGAAGAAATCAGTAAGGGTACAATGAAGTTATCAACTTCCTTGTTAAATACGGCAATACCCACACCCGAGCCTTCACCGTAGTAATACTCCAGTGACAAGTCCGACTGAACGGATTCAAATGGTTCCAGCGCTTTGTTACCACCGCTGCCTGACCAGCCGACATCAACCGGATTAAAACGAATGGTGGCACGGTCATCGGCGTATTCTTCTGAGATGTAAGTCAGACTTTCCTGACTACCCAAGTCACCAAATCCGGGTCTTGACATGGTTTTGGCAATGGAGCCACGTACAACCATATTTTCTGACATATCCCATACAATATTGAGGCTGGGTAACCATTGTTTGTTTGTCACTTCGCGCTCAATAAGGGTGAAAAAATCCAGAGAACGGTTATCACCAGAGGCGCTGGAAACGTTAACATCCTGGGTTTGTTCATAGAGTTCGTCATCGATATCATCCAGTAACAGAGTGATACGGTCGGTCGATGCCACTGTGCTGGTGGTTTCTACATAACGTAAACCAAAGTTCCCGCGAAAATCATTATGGGCAAAATCTGCCTGTAAATAAGCGGCAGTCACTTCTTCACCAATTTCATATACAGACTCAGGTTCTTTATTGGTGAACTTAACGTAGTTACTGGTGACAATATCGCGGTATGCGTCCCAGTTGATGGTGGGCATAATGTTGATATCAAAACCGGCAACGATATTGCCTTCACTTTTATCGTTGAGAATATCTTTGAAGTTTGGCATGCCGCCAATCCATTGATACTGGTAGTCCTCAATCGGACCATCGTTAGGATCCAGTTCGCCGGCGTTGATTAAGTCAATACCTTCCTGCGTCAGGAAGTGGGTATTGTTAATCTCACGGTGTAACTGCGCATCTCGGTATTTTACCCCTGCGCGCAGGGTCGTGATAAAACTCCAGTTAATATGATAATCAAGATCGATTTGTGCGTAGTCTTCTTCAATATCGCTATTTACATAACTTGAGAAGGTCGAGCCCGCATCCGGGTCGCCACCTACACCGGCTTTTAGGTTGGCTAACAATTTAGGATCGGCATAAATTGATACTCTGTCACCCAAACGCCATCCGGCAAATGCGGCAGCATTGCGTAAAACCCCCGTTTCACTACGACTGGCAGGTTCGCCACTTTTATAGGCTGTATTCCATGACTCAGATGGGCCACCTTCTGCTTCGGTATGCCCTACATTGACATGTAAATCGTAGTCATCGGTCTGATATTTAATTTCAAGATCAAGTGTGTCGGATGTATCTTTTTCACGCACATAACTGCCGGTAAACCAGGGGAACTCAAGGTTACCTTCAGTACCACTTGCGCCAATCGTGTAGTCCACTCCTGTGACCATGTTACCGCTATTATCCAGATAAACATTGTTAACGAAATTAGCGTTGTTCTTCCACTCAGGCATTGAAAAACGTGAATTGGTCTGATCCTGACCCAGGGCAAAATGGAAGTAGTTCAGGGTTAATTGCAAATTATCCATTGGGGCATATTGCAGCGTTGCCTGGGCACCTTCACGAATACGTTCTTCTTTGAAAACCTGAGCACCAACAACCTGAGGTAACCAGGCTTCATAGACGTTACCATAGGCATCTTTAAGTGCAGGGAAGCGACGGGTACTGTTAGGGATTAAATTGCCTTTTCCATCGTAGGCGGGGGGAACTTCCAGTACCGGATCGTCATCGGCATCGGTTGCATAACGAATACCACCACCGCCAGATGCGTCACCCGTTAATGAACGGTTGGTACGTTTTTGGCGGGTATAACCTACTAAAAAGCCAAAATCCTCGTTTTCATTTTTCCATGAATAAATACCGCTCAGACTCGGCTCGAATTTTTCAGTGACATCGGCATAGGTATATTCAGCACTAACAATGCCCGAGTTTGCGTCTAAATCGAAAGGTTTGCGGCTATGTACAATGATGGTACCGCCCACACCACCTTCATCTAAGCGCGCTTCAGAGGATTTATGTACCTCAACTCGTTGTACCATAGTTGAAGGTAACATGGTGAAGTTAAATGAACGGTCAGGATTGCCAGGAGAAGATGCAATATAGTTACCGTTAAGCTGAGTAAAAGTAAGGCCTTCGGATAAACCGCGAATACTGACACCACTACCTTCACCACCGCTGCGTGTGATCACAACCCCCGGCACACGCTGTAATGAGTCAGCGACGTTTTTGTCCGGAAATTTACCGATATCTTCTGCGGTAATTGCATCAACAATGGAGTTGGACAAACGTTTGATCGCAAGGTTTTCTGCCATACTGGCGCGAATACCACGTATCTCGATGGTCTCAACTTTTTGCTCTTCTGTTTGTGCCGATGGTGAATCGTTATTGTCTTGTGCATGGGCACAGGTAAAGACGGTTAAAAGCGCTAGGCTTACTGCTGACCGCTTAAATAACCTGATATTTTTATCAGGAATTGGCTTGTTATTATTGGTCGTCATTCCTTTCTCCATTTTATCTGAGGGTATAGTTTTACTGGGTGTTTCCTGGTTTTTACGCCTGTCACCGCTGCTGTATTGCTATTATTCATGACAGCGATGTCATTTAATCGCCAGCTAAATAACCGGCGTTAATTAATTGTTAAAAATCATAAACGAGTCATTCATCAGACTGATAATAGAAATTCGGTTAACAATGCAACAAAATCGGCTTTTGTTGATTAAAAAGTATCCCATCTGGTGTGGTGTTTTTTTGGCAGTTTTAAGCGATTTTATTACATAACTTATTGTTATTTAATAATAAATTGGTATCGTTCCGAATTGATGGAAGTGGCAGTAAAAAATAAAAATCACGGCATTGCATATTTTATGTATCAGTCGTGAAACAAGGCCTGTGGCAGGTTATTGACGTGTGAAATTTTAGATAAACCGGCGAATTACTAAAAATCGTAATTCGCCAGTTGTTGCTTAGTTGCTTAATTGTTTGCTGAAATAACTTGGGCCGGAAAATCCACATTGGTAAGCAATTTCACCAACAGGCAGCGATGTTTCAATCAGCAAGCGTCTGGCATTTTCCAGTCGGGTTTCATTAATAAACTGATTGGGTGTTTTAGCCAGATATTTTTTAAAACGCCGCTCCAGAGCGCTAACCGACAAGTGAGCTAAATCTGCCAGTTTCTCGATGGTGATATTGGTGTAGTAGTGCTCACGAATGTATTTTACCGGTGCTTCAATGGCATTGACATTGAGAAGGGTTTTTGAGGTTTTTTCCAAATGGCGGGTAATGCCCAGTGTGCCGATAATGTTGCCTTTGGCATCGGTTAAAATGCGTTTGGATGTGGAAAACCAGCCAAGCTCGCCTGAGCTGGTGTGGTTAAGTTCAAGTCTGTCAGTTACCTGATGTCCGGCTAGCACCCGTTCATCATCCGACACAAATTGATGCGCCATATGCTGAGGTGAAAAATCATAATCTGTTTTATTTAACACCTGCTCCAGATGCTTAAATCCCTGATGTTGCACAAATTCTGTATTGGCATATACGATCCTGCTTTGTGTATCTTTTACCCAAAAAAGAATATCCGGAAGCAAATCAAAGGCGGCAATTATTTTTTGTACACCGGCTTGCTGAAGCAGTTCATGTTCCGTCACGTTCAACTTATCCTCACTGTTGGATATCAATGTTGTTCTCATTATATAAACGCCGATTTTGTTGTATTGTCAACCGAATTTCTAATAGTACCCATAAAGATGCTGGGGGTATGATGGCTGCTGATTATCGGTTAAATTAACAATTTATATACATATTTCTGCTTAAAAAGAAAGCAAATAATCATCAAATTTAAGACTTAAGATATTGTATATAAAGAATATTTTCAATATTCGATAATCGGCTTTTTCAGGATGCATAACTTATTTATGGCTGTTCTATGGAAGGTCGAAGTCAAAAGCATTTTAATATGTGTTAAAAGTGGCTACGCCAATATATTTGCATTTTAAAAGGGGGATTTCCCCCGGTTTTACTGGTGCCATTGTTGGGTTTTTATGGCTGCCAGCATTTATTAAGACCAGAGAGAATAAGGGGAACACAATGTTAAAGGGCATCAAATCCGGTGTCTGTATGGCGGCTTTACTGCTCGCGGTACAGGCAAACGCTGCAGATAACCAGCTAACTGCCAGTGAAAAACAAGCAGGTTGGTCATTATTGTTTGACGGCAAAGATATGTCGCAATGGCGTAATTTTAAAAGTGAAACACTGAGTCCAAAGTGGAAGATTCAGGATGGTGCGATGACGCTCGCTGAAAAAGGGGCAGGGGATATTCTTACCAAGGCCAGTTATAAAAACTTTGAACTGCAACTGGACTGGAAAATTGCGATAGCCGGAAACAGCGGTATTTTTTTTCTGGTAGATGAAACCGGTCACGCGATCTACTCCCATGCGCCCGAAATCCAGATTTTGGATAATGAGCGCCATTCAGACAATAAAATTGATTCGCATTTATCGGGCTCTTTGTACGATATGGTGGCATCGCCCGTTAGTTCTCAAAAACAAGCGGGTGAGTGGAATCATGTTGTTATTAAAGTCAAAGATTCACATCTGGTGATTACGCAAAATGATGTGGTTACTACCAGTATCGTCATTGGCAGTACTACCTGGAATAACCTGGTGGCGAGCAGTAAATTTGCCAATTGGCAGGGGTTTGCCGTCAAAGATTCGGGTCATATTGGATTGCAGGATCACGGTGATCAGGTATGGTTTAAAAACATAAAAATCAGGGAGCTTTAAGATGGCTAAGTTCGAACACAAAGTACTGGTTGTTGGCTCAGGCGCCGGTGGCGCCATGGCTGCTTATACGCTGGCAAATGCCGGGCATAAAGTATTGATGCTGGAAGCTGGACGTAATTACGATCCTAAAACCGAAACGCCGATGTTTAAAACCAACGGTGAAGCCCCTTTAATGGGATCGGGTAATAAAGATAAAAACTTTGGCTTTTATGATGCCACAGTTGATGGTGGCTGGCAGGTACCTGACGAACCATATACCAGCGCCAAAGATTCAGATTTTTTATGGTGGCGTGCGCGTATGTTAGGCGGACGCACTAACCACTGGGGTCGCTATTCGCTGCGTTTTAGCCAACACGACTTTAAAGGCAAAAGCCGTGATGGATTAGGCGCTGACTGGCCTTTTAACTATGACGATATCGCGCCCTGGTATGATAAAACAGAAGAAATCGTTGGGGTATGTGGTATTAATGCAGATCATGACGATATGCCCCCCTCGTCCGACGGTATTTTGCAGCCCCCCCCTAAACCACGTATACCTGAGTTGTTGATGGCTGCGGCTGCGAAAAAACATGGCATTACTGCTTTGCCCATGCACAGAGCCGTTCTGACCAGACCAAAAGATATTCGGGCTGCGTGTTTTTATGCCACCCCATGTGGTCATGGTTGTTCAATAGGCGCTGCATTCCAGACCACGACCTCGCTCATTCCTCTGGCGAAACAAACCGGAAATCTGGAAGTGATTACTGATGCCATGGTGCGTTCAGTGAATACCGATGAAAACGGTAAAGTTGTTGGCGTAACTTATGTGGATAAGAGCACAGGTGAAGATCAGACGCTTACGGCACAAGTGGTTATTTTGGCAGCCAGCGCCTGTGAATCCGCACGTATTCTGCTTAATTCCAGGAGTAAAAAATTCCCTAAAGGGTTGGCCAACTCAAGTGGGCAGGTAGGTCGTAACTTAATGGATTCTACCGGCGCCTGGTTAGGTGGGTTGATTCCTGCGTTAAAAGGACGTCCCCGTTATAACGAAGACGGTCATACTGCCAATCACTTATTTATTCCGTGGTGGGGCCATAAAGCACAGGAAAAAGGAGAACTGGAATTCCCTCGTGGTTACCATTTTGAGGTAGGAAGTGGATTTGGTCAGCCTGGCGCTTGGGTCTCCGGTGATATTGACGGTTACGGGGTTAAACTAAAAGAGCAAATCCGTGAACATTACGGTGCTTACATCGGATTCGCCTTGCGCGGTGAGATGTTACCCAATCCGAACTCCTATATGGAAATCGATGAAAGTGTGAAAGATAAATGGGGTATTCCGGTAGCCAAATTCCATTTCAAATGGTCTGATCATGAACTAAAACAAATTGAACATGGATTAAAAACCGCCAAACAACTGCTGGAAACAATGGGGGCAGAAGTGGGGGAATTACCTCCTGCGGAAAAAGCGATTTCCAAAGGTGGAGAAATTATCCATGAAGTGGGTACAACACGTATGGGAAGCTCACCTGAAGATTCAGTATGTAACCAATGGGGACAGACCTGGGATTGCGATAATTTGTTTGTGATGGATGCCGGTGTCTTTGCCTCCAATCCACACAAAAACTGTACTCTAACCATTATGACGCTGGCAATGCGTAATTCTTCCTGGTTGGCGCAGCAGCTGGATAAAGGAGTGATTTAATATGAAAGATCATGAAACCTACACGTATAAACCGGGTATGACCCGCCGTGAATCATTAAAATGGCTGGGATTAATTGCAGCGGGTACCTCAGTAGCCACCATGACGGCCTGTAGCCCTGCTAAAGACGTTGTAACCGGTGGCAGTGCGGGTCACTGGCCGGATTTGGATATTAAACCTGTTACAGCAAAAGGTTATGGAACCGATCCTAATATGGTGGTGCCGCCTGAATCACCCTGGCCACGCACACTGAATCAGCAACAACTGACACTGGTGGCAATTTTGTCTGACATTATCGTTCCCAGAGAGGGCAGTGTGCCTTCTGCTACTGAAGTGAATGTACCTGATGTTATCGATGAGTGGGTTAGCGCACCTTATGATGGTCAGCAGCGCGATCGTGTAACCATTTTGCATGGTTTAGCCTGGATTGATGATGAAGCTAATTTACGCTTTAAAAAGCCTTTTGCTACTTTGGATAAAAGCCAGCAAACCGCAATTATTGATGATATTGCTTATCGAACCAAAGAAAAAGACGAAGAATTCGGTCGTGCCCGTAAAGCATTCGCACGCTTAAAACAACTCGTGCTGGCTGCGTTTTTCTGTTCGCCTCAGGGTCATAAAGATATTGGATATATGGGAAATGTGGCAATCGCTGGTGACTACCCGGGACCAACGGATGAAGCCCGGGCGCACTTAGATGGTGTATTAAAAGATCTGGGTCTGAGTGAATTTGCGTATCAGGAAAGCTGATTTTGCTTTAATTAAAAAAGCCGGGTTGAGTCCCGGCTTTTTTGTATCGAATGTCCCGTCCTGAAATACGTTGACATAAAGAGGACTTCTTTATGACAACAGCAACTAATTCAAATCGTAAGCGTACTCAACGCGATTACACGATGGCTTTTAAATTAGGGGTCGTAGCACGTGTTGAAA
>NZ_JACNEP010000012.1 GCF_014270035.1 Neptunicella marina
AAAAATCCGATGACCTTACGATCATCGGATTTTGATCCTCTTATGCCGAATGTCAACTTCTTAACTGATCGGCATTAGCCATCAGGCTCCTTTTTTATTCTAACTTTAAATTAGTTAGCGGCTTTTAAAGACAACATTTTCTTACGTGCAACACGTTGAATTTGTTGTAAAGAGTTCAAGTGAGCATAGATAGCTGGAAGTACACCTTGTTTGCGAATTTCTTCAAACTCTTCTGCAGTCATTTTCGCCAGTTTTTCTTCATCGATACGGAAGATACCGTTAATATTGAAGTTCTGACCTGATTCCAGTTTGACAGATAAGTCATTGGATACTAATAAATCTTTATCTTGCAAAAATTTAACGAAGTTAGCAGTAATTTGCATGTTTTCGATAAAGCGACCGGTTTGCTCGGTACGGTTTTTGAGGAATTCTGTTTGTTCACCTTTTTCATCAAATAAAGCTTCACCTTCATCACCCACTAATTCAGAGGCTTCGTCGATACAAACCAGAAGCTCTTTACCTTCTTCATCCGCTTTAGCAATAGAAAAGGGGTAGTTACGTAAAGCCAGAGGTACATAAGGCTCATCCCAGTTACCTTCACCAACATACAGGTTCTCACCTGGTGTTAGTCCCATCAGAGTACAAGATACAAAACGCTCTGAATCCTGAGTTTCACGCACAAAGATAATTGGCAATTGAGCTGAAACAGGTACGTATTCATGGATCACTACTGGAACCAGATGCTGTCCAGCGACATGTGAAAAAGTAGAGGATTGTTTTACTTTGGTTTGAGCGTGCTTTTCTTTATTCAGCGGTGCGATTTGTTCAGACATGTGAGCATGTTCCCTAATTCGTTATTGTGGCGCTATCCACGTTTAAAATTTACGGCCGCTATGAATAACAGAACTGAGCCATAAAAAAAAGGCTAATTTGGCGATAACCCCAATTAATTAGGCTTAGGCGTAAAAAAGCGCAGGTTTTGTGCAAAAAATGATGTTTTTATATTCAGGACGAATTGTTAAAGATGCTTGTAAGTTAATAGTTGATTAGGATACAAGTTAGTTAAACAAAGAGTTCTACGGTATTAAAATTATGTCTTTTGCGCTCAAACAATCACAAAACATAGTTGTGCTAACCGGCGCAGGGATCTCTGCTGAATCGGGTATCGCCACATTTCGTGCTGCTGATGGATTATGGGAAAATAATCGTATAGAGGATGTTGCTTCTCCGGATGCTTTTAAGCGTAATCCAACTGTGGTTTATCAGTTTTACAACCTGCGTCGCCAGCAACTTTTATCGCAGGAGATTATGCCTAATATGGCGCATATTGCGCTTGCAAACTATCAGCGGCAAACTAAAAATAAACTGACAATAATTACGCAAAATATTGATAATCTTCATGAAAGAGCTGGAAGTGAAAATGTTTTGCATATGCATGGCGAGTTATTAAAATCGCGTTGTGTGTATAGCGATAAGATTTATCAATGTAATGCTGACCTCACCCTGGAGGACAGGTGTTCGTGTTGTCAGCCTCAGGCAGCTTTACGTCCCCACGTCGTATGGTTTGGCGAACAACCTTTATATTTACCTGAGATAGAATTGGCGCTGCAACAAGCTGATGTGTTTATAGCCATTGGCACCTCTGGCAATGTTTATCCTGCAGCTGGGTTTGTCAATTTAGCTAAACAAATGGGCATAACCACAGTCGAGGTCAATATTGAACCAGGTGATAATGCAGATTTGTTTGATGTCAGTTTAATAGGGAAGGCAAGTGAAGTTGTGCCACTACTTTTTCAACGGGACACAGTATCCCAACAATCAAGGAATTAAACGTGCTTGAGATGTTACAAGCCTATCAGGTTGAGTTTTTTACAATCGCATTAATCCATCTGCTGGCTGTTGCCAGTCCCGGCCCCGATTTTGCCATTGTGCTTCGTCACAGTGTGTTGTTTGGCCGCAGAGCCGCTTTAATTACCAGTGTGGGAATAGGCTTAGCCATATTGTTACATGTGGCATACTCATTGTTAGGAATTGGGTTATTGATTCAAACGACACCCTGGATCTTTCACACCTTAACTATAATGGCAGCGGGCTATCTCGCGTTTATAGGTTTTTCTGCGTTAAAAAGCAGTGCCTCAAAGCAAAGCGTACACCAATCGTCACAGCATCAGCATATAAGTGATAAAAAGGCGTTTCTGCGTGGATTTTTAACTAATGGTCTTAATCCAAAAGCGACCTTGTTTTTTCTTTCCTTATTTGCGGTAGTAATTTCAAAACAAACACCGCTGGAAGTTAAATTGTTCTATGGAGGGTACTTAGCAACGGCAACAGGCGTGTGGTTTTGTCTGTTATCCTGCTTTTTGAGTTACAGTAAAGTACGTAATTTTATCAGCGCAAAAGGTTATTGGTTTGATCGAATTATGGGTGTTTTGCTAGTTACCTTAGCGGCCAAACTGGTGTTTGATAGTCTGGTTAAGTAAATTAACCAGACTACTATTTTTAGTGGGATTACTCGTAAATTATACTTGAATATTTATGAACAATATTTGGTTCTTTTATTAAATGAGAATATCAACATGCCTAATAACATTAGCATCCAAACCGAAGGTTCAGGAACGGTGGCTATTGAACGGTAAAGTAAAAAACCAATATCTCTGGAACCTGAGCCTGAATGGGTGGTATCAATATCCAGTACATCTTTCCATTCCCTATTTATTCCATATGGTAAAACTGAATTTGTTGGGGTAGAAGGACTGCCACCATTGGCATATAACAAAGCAACTGAGTCGGTGTTTAATGGATCTATCACAACAGTGTATGTCCAATTGTTAGCGTTGTTAGCATTACCAAACAATGCTAAATTTTGTGCAATGGTTATTCCGGCAGTGTTACTGCATGTAACATTATTTAATTGAGGCAAACACGTGTTCACACTCGGGTAAAAGAGTGCGTTAAGTAACAGCCCAATGTCACCGATACCGGCTAGAGTAAAGCCTTCATAGGCACCACCTGCGGAGATTGCAGTGACTGTTTCGGCATAGGTAAGCGATGCCAATACATCCCATCTTAACCACTCTCTATTGTTTAATGTATCAACGATTATTTGTGTAGAACCGTCATCATTACTCGATAATGCTCCGATCGAAATAAGCGTTGCTTGCGTGTTTAGTGACACGGTTAATAACAAACATAATGAAAGAGCTAATTTTATTTTTTTCATTTTTCTTCCCTGCTAAAAATGGGCGGTCAAAAATTGAGCAGAAAAATAGTAGCAATTTCAGACGACATTTCAATGTTTTATTATTTTTAGCTTGACTGGGGTAAATAATAGTGGACGAATGCTTGTTGGCGTGTGACTACATCGATTTGTTATAAAAGTATTGATAAAAAAAGCTCCCCAAAAGGGGAGCAACCAGGGGAATACCTGCAGCATTCTTTACTGCTGGGTTACACTTACTTCTCCAACGCCAACTTCGGCCTCTATTGAGTACTTGCCTTCGCCATGCCAGTTAATCTCTTCTGATACAAATGAACGCGATGACTGCTGGCCTTTAAAACCACTTAAACGGGCTTCACCAACACCGGATTCGAGGTTGATTTTTCGGTAATCTGAATTAGCAGTTTCAATGTGCAGTTCACCTACACCTAACTCGGCTTCAACATCAGCTTCAACCCCTGTCAAATGCGCTTCACCAACGCCCATATCCAGTTCAATATTTGCATCGCGAGGCACACTAATGTGCCAGGTTTGCTTTATATCGTCGCCATCCACTTCAAGATGCAAAGTATTATTGATTAATTTTTGTTGCACTTTAATGTCATCCCAGTCGACGTGCCCAAACCATTTACTGTCTGCTTCTTCAACATTAATAGTGTAATTTACAAACTGGCCATCGTGAGTGCTTAGCTCAAACTCACCAACTCCTACTTCCAGTTTGATGGTGCTATTAGTATCAACGGTAATTTGCTCCTGAAATTGTTTATTTTCTTTGGCTAATGCGCCGCCTGTTACTAACATAATGCTTGCGGTTGCAACTAAGGTTAATGTTTTCATTTTGTGTTTTCCTTGTATCACCCGAATATTGTTTTAGCGGTGTTCAGTTTGTTTATGTTTCAATAATCTGCAAAGCCAATGCCAGCTTATAAAGTTAAATAAATACAATAGGTTACTTTATTTTCAATAGGGGATGACTTAGTTGTAATAAGTAAAAATGACTAACTTTTAGTTATTTAAACCATACACACCCGTTTAGCTGTAACCAATTGAAACGTAATTATCACTCTAATCTGCTAACGCATTTGATATACTAGTCGCGTGAAAAATTAAGATGGTTTAAAACGTTGTTAGAAAAATATCAGATTCACATTGGCGGCAGTGTAGAAAAGGCGCTCAAAGGTCAGTATGACCTGGATATAAAAAAGGTATTAACTGAAGCATGGCAGCATAACAAACAGGATAAGGGTATTTTGCTGTTAGGTATTTTCCTTACTGTAGCCATTAGTCTGGCGGCTATTTCGTTGTCGACTCCCTTTTCCAGCTTAGAACAGTTAATGTTGGCTCAGCGTCAGATGGACCCATTTTTAGCTTTATTAGTGACCCTGTTTATTACCCCAATCATGGCGGGGTTAAATATGATTGGAGTACGTAAAAGTTTGGGGGCACCTGTTCAGGTAAACGATTTATTTAAATACGTGCCATCAATTTTACTATTGGGGGTAACCGAACTGGCCGTTGGATTACTAGTTAATCTGGGGCTGAGTTTGTTGATTATTCCCGGTATCTATTTACTTATTACCACCGTATTTGCCATCCCTTTAGTCAGTGAAAAACGCGCAACACCTTTAAAAGCGATTTGGATATCGATAAGGGCTGTGAATCATAAATTACCTCAGTTTATTTTGCTGTTCCTTATTGTGATTGGTCTTATGTTGCTTTGTATATTGACGATGGGCATTGCCTATATTTGGGTAGGCCCCTTTTACTTTAATGTAAAAGGTGTGATTTATCGCAACCTGTTTGGTGCGGTGATTCGCTTTAATCAAAACAATGATAATAATAAGGGGCAGGGCAATAATGAATCCGTCTTTGAAGCCTAATTCGATGCGTAAACATGCTTTTTCGTTAGTCTCGATTTTAGTTGTGGTGGTCGCTGCAATTTATCCTTTTCTGCAGCCCGCCCCAGAACCTAAGGTTAAGCCTTCGCCACAAGCTCAGAATATTCCTGACTTTGCCAAGTTCAAAAATATCAAAAATAAGAAAAAAGCATTTTTTAACTACTTGCGCCCAGAGTTGGAACATCAAAATCAGGTTATTAAACAAGATCGTGAGTTTGTTTTAACAATGTATCAAAAGTGGCTAAGTGAGACTCCATTGGATGATGAGCAGCAAAGCCGTCTGGATGAAATCGCTGATACTTATCAACTGGAAAACTCTCCTCAGGAGGCATCGGAATGGAATATTCTGATGCGCCGTGTTGATACGATACCGGTCGAACTTACCTTGGTACAAGCCGCAAATGAATCCGCCTGGGGTACCTCACGTTTTGCCCAGAAAGGGTATAACTTTTTTGGGTTATGGTGTTATCGCAAGGGGTGTGGTTTTGTGCCGCGTCGTCGTGATGATGACGCAGAACACGAAGTGGCAAAATTTAGGGATTTAGAACACGCGGTTGGCGCTTATCTGCGAAATTTAAATACCTACTATGCCTACACTGAATTGAGGATTATTCGTGCGGAATTGCGTCGTTTAAAACAGCCAATCACTGCAGAGGCTATTGCGCAGGGGTTAATTAACTATTCTACGCGACGTGAAGAGTATGTAGATGAGTTAGTGGCAATGATCCGCCATAACCGGAAGTACATGAAATGAAGTTGTCTTTAGTTGGATTAATGTCACTGTTATTACCCTTTTTCGCCACTGCTGAAACTCTTAAACTGGAATATGCCACGTTTTATTCTCATCTTCGCAAAATAGACGATGAAGCACTGAATAAACTGCAGTTTGCCTTCGGATTTAAGCATGTGGGAGAAAATCGCTTATGCCAGATTGGTAAAGCACTTATTCATACTCAGAAGGTGGATTTGCCGGTTGACGTTTCATCTTCTCAGCGTTTTACCTTACCCACTGAGAAGGCTTTAAAACTGGCGCGAGCAGAAGTTCAACTGGATATAGTTGAGCCCGTTAACCAGTGTGATATGTCGGTTAAAATTGAAGCCAAAACGGGACTGCTAAAAGATTCACTGTCTAAAAGTGAAATAGTGATGTTAATGGCGCAGTTTGATGAATTTTATAGTGATATGGGCAGTTTTTTGTCGTTTTTAATGCCTAAACCTGATGGTTTGTTGTTCGAATTCAGTCAAAAGCAAGCCGTAACAGTTTATGGTTTAAGCCAACCGGAATTGAAGTGGAAAGGAGAGCAGTTATTTGTAGCCCGGGAAGCCATTGAAAAAATGAAAGGCAAGTTAAGTTTTAACCTGCCTCCACAAAGTATTACCGCACATATTAACCAAGATTAATGATTTGAACTGAATTATCCTTAGTTGTTTGCGACTGAGGAAATTCAGGCTGGTCAAAAGCCGTGTCACCGCCTTCAAAAGGGGTATCCTGCGTTTTAAGCGACTTAAAATCGAACAAATTGGCGTCGGCCAGATGTGATGGCGCAACATTTTGCAGACTCCTGGCCATGCTTTCTATGCGTCCCGGGAAACGTTTGTCCCAGTCCTGTAACATTAATTTAATTGCTTTACGTTGCAGGTTTTCCTGCGAGCCACATAAGTTACAAGGAATGATCGGGAATTCCACTAATTGAGAATATTGTTCGATATCTTTTTCGGTGCAGTATGCCAGTGGACGAATTACCATTTGCTTGCCGTCATCACTCACCAGTTTCGGTGGCATAGATTTCAATTTCCCACCATGAAACATATTTAAAAACAGGGTTTCCAGCATATCATCGCGGTGATGACCCAGAGCAATTTTGGTGGCGCCTAACTCAGTGGCGGTGCGATATAAAATGCCACGACGTAACCGGGAGCACAATGAGCAGGTGGTTTTACCTTCAGGAATTTTATCTTTAACAATAGAGTAGGTGTCTTCTTCGACGATTTTATATTCCACACCGAGTGTATTGAGATACTCCGGCAAAATATGCTCGGGAAAACCAGGTTGTTTTTGATCCAGATTTACCGCGACGATATCAAAGTGAATGGGTGCCAGCTTTTTTAAAAATAACAAAATATCCAGCAGGGTGTAACTGTCTTTTCCTCCGGACAGGCACACCATAACTTTGTCGCCATCTTCAATCATATTAAAGTCAGCAATCGCTTTTCCGACGCCACGACGCAATCGTTTCTGCAATTTATTGAAACTGTACTTTTGTTTTGCTAATAATTCGTCGATTTTGCTCATAGCTACCCCTAAATTTGCGGGGCGCATTATACCTGAACTGCCTGAAAAGGAAATGCGCAGCCACAGGTATGACAGCGCATGAACTATGCCGTTATTTTAGAGGGGACTCAAATCCTTCTGGTTTTACAGTAAGTACATCACAATCCAGAGAATCAATGACGTGTTCTGCTGTATTACCAATGAGAGCGGCTGAGATACCTGTTCTGCCCACGGTACCAATAATAACCAGCTCTGCATTAATGTCTTTGGCTACCATAGGGATAACGCTCTCTGGTAAGCCTTCATTTACATGATTGTTACTCAGATCAAACTGATGCTTTTCGGCAAATTCACGTAATGATTGTTTGTGATAATCACGCACCGTTTCATTGTAGTTTTGTGGATCAAACTCAGGAATTTCTATTGCAATATTTACCGGCGTGCCGGGATAAGCATTAACCAGATGAACATTTGCATTAAGTGTACTGGCGACACTTTTACTTATGCTGGCCAGTTTGTCATTTAATGCTCTGTGTTCGTCATCTTCGGTTCCGGCGCTAATTGCACACAAAATATTGCCTTTCTCTGGCCAATCCTGTTCTTTTACCAATAATACCGGACAGGGGCATTTTCGAATCAAATGCCAGTCTGTTGGGGTAAATACCACTGCCTTTAATACACTGTGTTCATGTGTACCCTTGACGACCAGATCATATGTGCCCTGAATAACTTCATGAATGATGCTTTCAAAGGGCCGATTGTGCCATACCACCTTAATATCGATGCTTAATGACGGATCGGGTTGGTAACTGGCGATGACAGACTCCAGCCACTGGGTTCTGTCTTCGACCACCGATTGACGCATTGCTTCGCGTTCGGTAACGGACAACATGGTTGTCATTTCATAAGAAAAGTCATAAATGGTGAGCAGTGCAGTAATGCTTGCGCCGGATTTTCCAGCAATGTGTAATGCACGTTTCAGCGATTTTTGCTGCTCTGTGGCGGGGTCTATTACTGCGAGTAGCTTTTGATATTTCATCATAGTAAAGCTCCTGATTGCATGAATTAATCTTGCTTTATCATCAGTCTAAGCTTTCGAAGGTGGATAATCCACCCCGAAACTATGATGTATATCAATAATTTAGTCAGCCAGAGTTGGAACCAGTAAATTAATCAGTTTGCCTTCAACTGAGATTTTGCCGTCTTTTTGTAGCTGGGTCAGAATACGGCTGACAGTTTCAATAGATAAACCAAGGTAGTTGCCAATTTCACTACGCGTCATACTTAATCGAAATGAAGTGGGTGAAAAGCCACGATCGCCAAAACGATGGCCTAAACTCGCTAGAAAGTGGCTCAGACGTTCATTGGCTGTATATTTATTTAGCACCATCAAAGCTTCCTGATTCTGGCAAAGCATACCACTCATGGTGCGACTTAACTGTTGACGTAATTTGGGAAACATTTCGCCTAGTTCATCCAACGAGCTGTAGGGTAACTCACACACCATTGAGGTTTCTAAAGCTTCGGCAAAACTTGGATGGGTTTTATTATGGATAGCGTCAAAACCAATGACATCACCAGGCAAATGAAATGCGGTAATCTGCTCTTGTCCGTCTTCTGACAGAATAAAGGACTTAAAAGAGCCTGAGCGAACAGCATATAGTGAATGTAAGGGCTGTCCTGCTTCAAACAAACGCTGACGTCTGTGATATGGATTTTTACGCACGATAATGTCATCGAGCTTTTCAATTTCTTTTAACTCAAAGGAATAGGGCAGACATAGCTGACTAAAATGGCATTGTTGGCAACAAAGTTGGTTTTGCATCCTGAATTCCTTTGGGTTTACCACACTGGTTAGTGGGATTTTAATACAACTCCCAGTGCAAATAAAACCAATAATCCAGCCATTGCCTGTTTAAACAATGGTTTATTTAATAAAGATTTAATTTGATTGCCAAGTGAGCCTAGTGTAATTAGTGCGGGCAGGGTGCCTAAACCAAAAAATAACATGTTTAAAGCACCATTAATTATAGAGCCTGATGCCAAGCTCCACACCAGAGTTGAGTATACCAGACCACAGGGCAACCAGCCCCAGATAAATCCATAGGGTAGTGCGTATATTGGATGTTTAAACGGGATTAATCTTTTACTTACAGGCGCAATATATTTCCATAACCGGCCGCCCAGTTGTTCGAATTTTTTTAACCAGTTCAACCAACCTCCGACATAACAGGCCATCAGTATTAAAAATAACGCGCTTAACCACTGTAGTATCTGAATGCCATGGCTGGCTTTATTTGCAAAAATGCTTCCGGCATAACCCGTTACTGCACCAGCAATAGTGTAGCTGATGATTCTTCCTAGGTTATAGCCGAGTAAATAGGGTAACACTGGCTTTTGTTCAGGTATGGCAAAACTCAACGCGCTCACCACGCCACCACACATTGCAACACAATGTACGCTGCCAGCAATACCAATTAGAAAAGCTGACAGCAGCGAAAACTCACTCATCCTTTTTCGACTCAGATGCTTCTATATCATCATCAAATAAAATACTGTGACCATGACGCTCCAGATCTTCAAACTGGTCAGATTTTACCGCCCAGAAAAAAGCGCCCAGTGCAACACAAACCAATAATATAGCCAGTGGTATTAGAATATACAGAATACTCATTAAGCTGCTCCAAAATGTTGTTTTAGCAATCTGGCTGAATTTCCCACGACAATTAACGAGCTTGCAGACATGCCAATTACAGCAATCCAGGGGGTCAATAATCCACATACCGCTAAGGGGAGAACGATCAGATTATATGCCAGAGCCCAGGCAATATTTTGTCTTATTTTAGATTTGCTTAATCTCGCTATTTTTATCAAATAAGGCAACAATGCCAATTGAGTATTGAGTAAAATAACATCGGCTGAGGATTTTGCTAAATCAGTACCGCTACCTACTGCTACGGAAACATCAGCCACTGCCATAACTGGTGAATCATTAATGCCATCGCCGACCATCAAAATGTGGTGACCTTGCTGCTGCTGACTTTTTATCGTGTCTAATTTTTGTTTAGGTGAACACTCTGCAATCCATGAATCGATATTAAGTTGTTTAGCAATCTGGCTTACATGGTCTTGTCTATCACCGCTTAGCAGCACACTTTCAATCGGTTTTAGCTGGTTAATACTGGTTTTTGCATCAACTCTAAGTTGATCTTCTATTTCGAAAGCCGCTATTAAGACATTGTCACATGTTAGAAATACCCGAGCCTTGTTTGCCTTTGCAGGTACGTTAATTTCACAAAATGCAGCAGAGCCCAGTCTATACAACTGTTGATCAATCATACCGCTTACACCCAGTCCGGAAAGAGTTTTAAACTGGTTAACCGTAAAATATTCATCACTCTCAAACGCACTGGCTATTGGATGCTCGGAATGTTGTTCCAGACTTGCAGCAATTTTTGTTACCTGATTTTCTGTGTAATTTGGACTAAAACAATAAACGGCCTGTATTGAAAAGCGGCCCTCAGTTAATGTTCCGGTTTTATCCCAGGCAATGGTGTCAATCTGGTTGAGTTTTTCCAGCACATCAGCGCGTTTAATTAACACACCTGCGCGATTAAGTGTCGCCATTGCTGATGTAAGGGCTGTGGGGGTTGCCAAACCAAGGGCACAAGGGCAGGTCGCAACTAACACTGCAATTGCAATAAATAACGCATGTTCCGCGTCATACTGCTGCCAGTACCAATAAGTTAATCCGGCAACAACCAATACAGCACTAACAAAATAACGGGATAAGCGGTCTGCCATTTGTGAAATTTGTGGTTTATCGGCTAAAGCTGACTCCTGCATCATCACAATCTGATTAATTAACGAAGTATTGAGTGTATTGGTTACCACGACGGTTAATACACCCTGATGATTGGTGCTACCGCCATAAACATTGTCATTTATTGTTTTAGTAACTGGCTCAAATTCACCGGTTAACATCGATTCGTCTATCTGGGTTGTGCCATCAATGATGACACCGTCAACCGGGATCATCTCGCCGGCTTTAATCAGGATACGATCACCATTATTTAACTTTTTGGCCAGTACTGTTGTGAACTGGCCTTGCTCATTTAACAAGGTTGCAGAGCTTGGCATATGCTTCATGATGCTTGCTGAAACCAGCGACGCTTTGTGTCTGGAACGGTGTTCCAGATAACGACTAATCAGCAATAAAAAGATAAACATGGATACCGATTCGAAATACACCTGATCTCGATTGACTATGGTGGCGTAACTGCTGGCAATAAAAGCCGCCCACACCGCAATGCTAATCGGTACATCCATATTGACTGTGCCTAAACGTAAGGCATTAAAAGCACTTTTATAAAAGCCGCTACCGGCATAGAGCACCACAGGAATACATAACAACATGCTAATTGCATGAAAATAAGATTTGATTTGCGGGTCGATATCACCAAACAAGCTGAAATACAAACCAAGCGCCAGCATCATAATTTGCATGGTCATCAAACCTGCCAGCCCCAGTTTTTTTAAATAGGTTTTATTTTCTTTTTGATAGGAGGCTTCATGTTGATCCGCCTGAAAAGGTTGAGCGTGATAGCCAATTTTTTCGAAGGTCGCTAATAGCTGGCTTAATTTAAGTTGATCTGCCTGCCAGTTAATTGTTGCACGTCTGGCGGCAACATTGACACCAACTTTATTAACACCGTTTAATCGACTCAGTTGTCGTTCAATTAACCACCCACACGCTGCACAGCTAATACCTTCAATCGTTAGCTGGATTTGATTTTCATTGCCTGAATGATGAATAAACTCCTGCTGAAAATCGCTGTCATCAAAAATATCGAGTTGCGACAGGGCATCTTCTAACTGCTCTGGCGCCGTTAGCGCAGCTTCCGTGCGAAAACGATAATAGTCTTGCATGCCACCATCAACGATTGCTCTGGCAACAGACTGACAACCGGGACAACACATACTGCGCTCTTCATTTAAAATGAATGCGCTGTAACGCATACCCTCATCATGAGATTGTTCACAGTGATAACAGATATCGCTCATTATTAAGGTATAAAATCTATCTGACTGTTACGTGGAAAACGGGTGACCTGGGTTAGTTTCCATTGCTGATTAAACGGGCGGATAGTCAGATGCCATTTACCACTGATGTCACCTGTGTGCTCGGTAACATATTCACCGGAAGGATTCATCACCAGCTTTAAATGGAAGTCTTTTTCACTTAAGGTGGCATGATGGAAATCCAGCGTAATCGCGCTGCCATCCAGAGGTTCAAACGAATCCAGTTTTATACGATAAAACCCATCTTTAATTGTAAGGTGTGCTTTTATACCAAGTTCGCGCGCCTTGCGTATCTCGTCCAGCTGTTCGTTTATTGCTTTACCTTTTTTGTAATAGTCACCTACTACCAGACTGTCTTCAGTATCCACCGCAATAATGACCAGATTAATACTAACGATAACCGTAATTACCGGAATTATGATCAATACCCATGGCCAGAATTGTTTGTACCAGGGAACAGCAGGATTAGTCATGATACTCCTTTGTGGACAATAAAAAGCCCCGTAAAAATACGAGGCTATTATATTGATTCACTTGCAAAATTGTTATTGAAATTTCAATTTATTCAGTATGTGACAGGCTATATACGTAAGCACTGATAACATGGATTTTTTCTTCACCCAGAATGTCTTTCCAAACTGGCATAACACCATGGCGACCATTCATTACTGTTTCAGTGACTGCACGCTCAGTGCCACCGTATAACCAGATGTTATCAGTTAGGTTAGGGGCACCCATCGCAATATTACCTTTACCGTCCTGACCATGACAGGCTGCACAGATTGCAAAACGCGCCTGACCTTTGTCGGCTAATGATTGGTCAACCTGACGGCCACTTAAGCTAAGTGCATAGGCAACCACTTCCTTAACGCCTTGCTCACCCAGAGTCGCGCCCCAGGCAGGCATTGTACCCTGACGACCTTCCATAATGGTTTTCTTAATGTCAGCAGGTGTGCCGCCATGTAACCAATCGTTATCGGTCAGGTTAGGGAAGCCTTTACCACCACGCGCATCAGAACCGTGGCACTGAGAACAGTTTTGAAGGAACAAACGTTGACCTACTTTATTTGCTTCAGGATCTTTTGCCAACGTTTCAATATCTTGTTGTGCGTATTTCGCGAAAATCGGACCATAGGTTTCCTTGGCGTGCTCCATTTCGCGATCGTATTGTACAACCAGACCTTGTTCCTTAGCTTCTGCTGTCGCTTTTTTACCTTCTTCGATGGTCAGAATGCCCTGATTAGAACTTTTCCAGCCCCATAGACCCTGCCAGCTACCCAGGCCAGGGTAGAGGATGAAATAAACCACACCCCACACCATGGTTAGAATAAACAGATAGGTCCACCATTGAGGTAACGGGTTGTTAATTTCAACGATGCCATCAAATTCATGGCTCATTTCTTTACCTTCTTCTACCCCTGTTTTGTTGCTTAAACACCAACGCAACAGAAGGTAGCAGCCCAGAATTGATCCCAGTGAAATCACTGAAATCCAGATAGTCCAGAAACTACTCATTTGTAGATGACTCCCGATTTTTTTGATCCGTTTTTGTTTGTTCTGACTCGTCAGCAAATACCAGATTGGCTGCTTCGTCGAATCCTTTTTTGGATTTCTTACTGTATGCCCAGAACACAATGCCGATAAAGATGACAAAGACGAGCACGGTATAAATACTGTTTAAAAGTGCTTTATCCATGGGACTTACTTCAATGCTGTGCCCAACGATTGCAAATATGCAACCAGAGCATCCATTTCGGTTTTACCTTTAACAGCGGCCTGTGCGCCTGCAATGTCTTCATCGGTATATGGCACACCAAACCCACGGAAAACTTCCATTTTCTTAGCTGTTAATTCGCCATCTAAGGTATTTTCATCTAACCAAGGGAAACCCGGCATATTTGACTCTGGCACTACTGCGCGTGGATTGTGTAAATGAACACGATGCCACTGATCACTGTAACGGCCACCAACACGAGCTAAGTCAGGCCCGGTACGTTTAGAGCCCCACAGAAACGGATGTTCCCACACGGTTTCACCTGCTACAGAGTAATGACCGTAACGTTCTGTTTCTGCACGGAAGGGGCGAATCATCTGAGAGTGACAACCCACACAACCTTCACGGATATATATATCGCGACCTTCCAGTTGAAGAGCAGTGTAAGGCTTAAGTCCTTCAACCGGTTCAGTGGTTTCTTTTTGGTACATCAGCGGCAGAATTTCCACTAATGCACCAAAGCTGATAACGATCATGATTAAGATGGCCAGAAGCCCGGCATTCTTTTCTACTTTTTCATGCATATTCTTCATGGTTTATTTCCTATGCCGCTTTAGGTTCAAGCTGAACGTTTTCTTCAGTGGAACGAATGGTTCTGTAGCAGTTATATGCCATCAGCAACATACCGCACACGATGAAACAACCGCCAAGGAAACGAACGAAGTAGAAGGGTTTAGATGCTTCAAGACTCTCAACGAAGCTGTAAGTCAATGTGCCATCAGAGTTAACTGCGCGCCACATCATGCCTTGCATAACACCGGAGATCCACATGGCAACAATGTATAGAACCACGCCGATAGTGGCTAACCAGAAATGCACATTAACTAACTTGTAGCTATACATACGGGTTTTGTTAAACAACACAGGGATTAGGTGGTACAAAGAGCCAATTGATACCATGGCTACCCAGCCTAACGCACCAGAGTGAACGTGACCAATAGTCCAGTCAGTATAGTGCGACAGGGCATTAACTGTTTTAATTGCCATCATTGGGCCTTCAAAGGTAGACATACCATAGAAAGACAATGACACAATCAGGAAGCGTAAAACGGGGTCGTGACGTAATTTATCCCAGGCACCTGAAAGCGTCATGATACCGTTGATCATGCCACCCCACGAAGGCAGGAACAAAATAACCGACATCACCATGCCCACAGACTGAACCCAGTCAGGCAGAGCGGTATAATGTAAGTGGTGAGGACCAGCCCAGATATACAGTGAAATCAGTGCCCAGAAGTGAACAACCGACAAACGGTATGAATATACCGGGCGGCCTGCCTGTTTAGGAATAAAATAATACATCATGCCAAGAAAACCCGCCGTCAGGAAAAATCCTACCGCGTTATGCCCGTACCACCATTGCATCATTGCATCGACGGCACCTGCATACATGGAATATGACTTGGTGAAAGACACTGGGATTGCCATACTATTGCCAATGTGCAGCACGGCAATGGTAATAATGAATGCACCATAGAACCAGTTTGCTACATAAATATGCGATACCTTGCGCACAATAATGGTACCAAAAAAGTTAATCAGGTAAGCAATCCAGACAATCGCAATCAGAATATCAATTGGCCATTCTAGTTCGGCATATTCTTTTGTTGACGTCATACCTTGAGGTAAAGTAATTACTGCTAAAACGATTACTGTTTGCCAACCCCAAAAAGTAAATGCAGCCAGTTTGTCACTAAACAAACGTACCTGACTGGTTCGCTGAACCACATAATAAGAGGTCGCAAATAACGCACAGCCACCGAAGGCAAAAATTACCGCATTGGTATGCAATGGTCTTAAACGCGAATAGGTTAACCATGGTGTGTTAAAGTTCAGTTCTGGCCATATTAACTGGGCTGCGATTAACACCCCGATTGACATGCCAATAATTCCCCAAACAACAGCCATGACTGAGAACTGTTTTACAACATTATAATTATATGTTGGATGTGCTTGACTGACTTCACTCATTTTGCTGGATCTTCCGTTGTATAAGTGTGTTGTTACAAACCCGTATTTAACCATAGGAAAATTTCTAAAAACTGCCAGCAACAATTGCCTAAGTAATTGAAAATTCACCTATTCATAATATGGATTTAGGCGCGAATGATACGTCTGTTAAGTGTAAAAGAAAAGTCAATATGTGGCTTGCTTGATCCTAATCAATAATTCAAACTCGCCAAATAAAAACAAATCTCATATTAGGTGATTGATTGATAAAGAAAAAACCAATTGCTGTTATTTTTACGATGATTTTACTGCTAAGTATTCTGTGGATAGCACAGCAGCAACTGATTGATAAAAATGCACAGTTTTCGAACAGTTGTGAGTTAAATAGTGACTCTTGTCATTTATTTATTAATGGTGACGCCATACAAATAACGGTGCAAAAATATCCAGTTGAGCTTGAAGAAGAGATACGTTTTGTATTTGTGCTTCCAGATGGATATCAGTGGCAAAACGGATATGTCACTGGCAGCAATATGTATATGGGGAAAATCCCTATGCTGCCTGAATCTGAAATAAAAGGGCCGCTACAGGTGGTAACGTTTTTAGGAAGTTGTAGCGAACCACATATGCGCTGGATGGCTACGGTTAACCTAAAAAATATCAAAACAGGTAAACAACAAATGTTATTTATCCGGTTTCAGACAAACAGGCGTTAGTTGTAATGCCCAATTAATTGCAAGCTCTCTTCAGCAAAACCGGTTCCGGCTTCAGTGTAAAAGTTAAATACGTTATCAACCCCTAATTTAAGCAATCGATGTCGCTCGTCTTCATAACGGGCTATCGCTGCCAGTTTGCCATGATAATTAGCGGCTTTTAGTTGCTGGTAAACATTGGTGACATCTCCAATTGACGGGAGAGCCAGCAAGATTAACTTAATATTGGATAGATCCATGTTTTCCCACAAATCAATATCTTCAGCATCACCTAACATGATCCTGCAACCTGCCTTTCTCTGAATTTTCACTCTTTCACGGTCGGCATCCATTGCCCAGACTTTTTCACCAATAACCGCATCCAGCGCATCGTAGGCGCCTTTTCCCACTCGTCCCATTCCTATTACTAACATATCTGCCTCACGGGGTTGAGGGAGAATATCTTCGCGTAAACGATCCGGGCGTTCAAACCAGCAAATAAGAGATTTACGTTTGTTATAAAAACGATGCGAATGTTGATAAACCATAGAGGTAAGGGCAAATGAGAAACATACAGATAATGCCAGAATTACCAGCCAGTCGGAGGCCAGCATATTCAGCTTAACGCAAAGGGCAACGACTATCAGTCCAAATTCACTGTAATTTCCCATTACCAGACCTGCCAGATAAGACGTGCGTCCACGCAGTTGCAGACGGGTTAGCACAGCAAAAAACAAAATAAATTTCAGTGGGATTAATAAGGCAATAAATAAACCAGCCATCACCATATTAATGTCAGGCAGGGTGGTGAAACCGATAGAAATAAAAAAGCCGATAAGAAACAAATCTTTAAAGCTCATCAGCACTTTACTTAACTCTACTGCTTTGGCATGTTTACTTAGAAGCATACCCATAATTAAAGCGCCTAAATCACCTTTAATGCCAACCAGATAAAACAATTCATAACTGCCCAGTGCCAGGAAAAAACCCGTTAACGTCAGTAACTCACCGTGACCAGCAAAGTTTAGTAATCGATTCAGATAAGGTTTGAGCCAGAATAAGCCAACCAAGCATACAGACCAGATGGACGGGACAACGCCGGTTGCCACCACCAGAAAACCAACAGCAATAACGTCCTGCATGACCAGAATACCAATCGCCACTTTGCCATGGCGGGTTTTCATTTCACCGCTTTCTTCCAGTACTTTAACTACACACACAGTACTGCTAAAACTGAGGGCAAACGCTAACAGTGCGGCACTTTGCCAGTCCAGAATATTGAAATACATCACACCAGCACTGGCTAAACCGGCAAATATCACACTGATTGCTAACAACCACAATCCCATATGTGATACCGCACCAAGCCATACTTCGCGTTTAAGTAAATCAGCAACGTTTAGTTTCAGGCCAATGGTAAACAGCATTAATGTTATGCCGATGTCGGCCAAAGCGTGAAGAGTATCGTTTGCGGTATAACCAAGGAAATTTAGCGCAAAACCAGCTAATAAAAAGCCAATCAGGGCAGGGAGTTTAAAAAAACGCACTCCCAAACCACAGACCATCGCAACTAAAATCCAGGCAAACTCCACGAACACTCCTTGCTAATGCGTACTCATTTATTGTTTAGCTTATATCAGGAACGGTCTGTAAATAAACTAAGCAATTGAAGTTAATTGATAATTTGTACTATATTTGCAGCAGTTTAGACCGACATTTTATTAGAGCGTGTTTATCTTTGCGGTATATTTTTGCAACGAGTTGCGCGGTATTTAAACCATGAAGCATGAATGTGGTGTAGTTGTTCTACATAAATGCGTGCTGAAGCAGTAGAAATGCCGCACAAACGTTGCCCGAAGGGTTCGTCCTAAACACTTTTTACTCATTGTTGCTTATTTTTGACTTAATCCATTAGGCCTGCAAATAAGCGTCGCGATTAAAAAGTGTTTAGTTAGAACAAAATTCATACAGAAAAGATCAACACGCTCTAGTTATCTTAATACTTTCTTAAGTTTCAACCGGTATAGTGTTGAGATTATTTTTATTGGATGGATTTATTTTGGATCTGAGCATTATCGTTCCGGCTAAAAACGAAAAAGAAAACATTGAGCCGCTGGTAGTAGAAATTGTTAACGCGCTACAACACACCAATTTTGAGATTATCTATGTTGATGATGGCAGTGATGACGGTACCTTTGAAGAAATAGTGAGATTACAACAGTCAGCTTACCCTATGTTAAAGGTGATTCAGCATCAGTATTCTGTTGGACAAAGTGGAGCCATATATACCGCAGTCAAAGCGGCTCAGGGTACGCTGGTTATTACACTCGATGCTGATGGTCAGAATGATCCTGCAGATATTCCTGCTATGTTGGAAAAAGCCCGCCATCAACCGGATAACAGTCATTTCTGTATTGCGGGGTATCGTAAAAACCGCAAAGACACAGCCTGGAAGCGTTTTCAGTCGAGAGTGGCGAATCGTATAAGAAGTAAAATCTTAAACGATGGTACACCTGATACGGGGTGTGGTTTAAAAATCCTTCCGCGGGCGACATTTTTATGCTTGCCTTATTTTGATCATATGCACCGTTTTATTCCTGCTCTGGTGACTCGTTTACAAGGCAATGTCGAAGTCGTCGTTATCAATCATCGTGACAGACAGGCTGGGGTTTCAAAATATAATATGTGGGGGCGTCTGAAAGTTGGGGTAGTGGATATGTTTGGGGTCATGTGGTTGCAAAAACGTTATAAAAAACCTGTTATTGCAAAACAACAATAAAATCATCCACGCTAATGCCTCCTGTTATGCATAAAATATTAAAAGGCTTGCTGTTTGTTAGCATCGTGCTGATATTTGGCTATTTGCTTACCACCAGCCAGTTGTTTGAAAATTTAAATAAAAACTGGATTGATTTGCACATCCGCAATAATGGCATTCAGGGCATAGGTTATTATGTGCTAATAACCGCCATTGCTGCATCGATAGGGGCACCCCGACAGTTGCTGGCCTTTTTGGGCGGTTATGCCTTTGGTTTCGTTAACGGCACCTTGTTATCAACTATTGCCACAACACTAGGGTGTGCGCTGACGTTTCATGTGGCGAGGTTTTTATTGCGCCCGGCTATTAAGCGAAAATATGGACATCGAACGCAAAAAGTCGATGTATTTTTAACCCAGCAACCCATGTTAAAAACCATTATTATTCGCTTGTTACCGGTAGGTAATAATATGGTTACCAATCTGGTTGCCGGCGTAACACATATTAAAGCGCGTTACTTCATTACAGGTTCAGCGATTGGTTATTTGCCCCAAATGGCTATTTTTGCACTAATGGGTAAAGGCATTGTGGTGTTATCTACCTGGAAAATAGCCTTAAGTGTTTTACTGTTTTTTGTATCCAGTTATCTAAGCTGGCATTTATACCGTCAGTATAAAGCAGCGCGTCAGCTGGATGAATTAACCTCCTCAACACAAAATCTGCCGGATACTCATCCGGGAGCCAACTAAAGAGAGTCTCTAGTGCAAGGATTGATTGCCCGTTACTTTAATTTTGAACAGATAAAAAGCGGGCAGTACCGCGATATCAATCTGTTTTGGCTGCTGATTACGTCTTTGACTCTTATTTTTATCGGATTAGGCTTACGTGACCCGTGGCCCGCCGACGAACCGAGGTTTGCGCATATAGCGCAGGCAATGGTGGAAAGTGGACAATGGTTTTTCCCTGTTAGGGGCGGTGAGCTTTATCCGGATAAACCTCCGATTTTTATGTGGTCTATCGCTTTTTTTTATTGGATTACCGGTTCACTTAATATTGCATTTCTGTTGCCTTCAGCATTATGTGGCTTGTTAACCGTTTACCTGGTTTATGATATTGGTCGCCGTTTGTGGGATGACAAAACCGCTTTTATTGCAGGTTTAATGCTGGTTTTCACTCTTCAGTTTACTCTACAAGCCAAAACGGCACAGATTGATGCCATGGTGTGCGCCTGGATCACTATTGGATGTTACGGGTTATTGCGTTTTCTGTTGATTAATAATGCACAATGGCGTTGGTATTGGCTGGCATTCTTTTTTATGGGAATAGGTGTTATTACCAAAGGCGTCGGTTTCTTACCTGTTTTAATGTTAGTGCCTTACGCCATCATCAGATACAAAAGCCCTCAACCACATGAAATACCGGGAGGAGTAAAGTGGCTATCAGGGCTGTTGGTCATGTTGGCGGCAATTGGCCTGTGGTTCGTTCCTATGCTGTTGCTGGTGGAATATCATCAAAACCCCTTATTCGAACTATATCGCGATAACATTTTGTTTAAACAAACCGTAACGCGTTACGCTAATTCGTGGCACCATATTAAACCATTCTGGTATTACGTTGTTTCGGTTATCCCAGTTTTCTGGCTGCCGTTAAGTTTTTGCATCCCCTGGTTAATTAAGCCATGGTGGAATGCGATTAAACAGGCCGACAGACGAATCATTTTGCCACTTGGCTGGATTGTCCTGCTTTTGCTGTTTTTCAGTATTAGTCCGGGTAAACGTGGTGTATATATTTTACCGGCGCTTCCCATGCTTTGTTTAATCAGCGCGCCTTATTTGGACCAGTTGTTAAAGGCTAAGTGGCCCGCACGGTTGCTATCAGGCTTTATCGTTGTCTTAAGTGTATTACTGGTTGCAGTCGCTATTGCCGGAATTTATGGGGTGCCAAAAGCCATAAAACTGGCAGAAAAGTATGATGCTGAGCCATGGTCAATGTTATTGGCCATCGGCGCGTGCGGGTTATGTGTTACTCTGCTCTGTTTAAGAAAATCTATTATTTACAAATGGATAGGATTCATTTCCATATTATGGGCTATTTACAGCACCTGGGGGTATCAACTATTAAACCCGGTCAAAACACCTAAAAATATTTATCAAAATATGGCTGTGGTTGTTCCTGAAGGCGCTGAAGTAGCATTAATAAAAACCGCAGAACAATTTTTATTATTTACCCCCTATAAAATCACCCATTTTGGTTATCATACCCCACAGGAACTGCAGCTGGCAGCAGCATGGCGTTGGCAACAAACGAACCAGCAATATATTTTAACTGACAGGGATGGCGCATCAGATTGTTATGATATGGAGCAAGGACTAGATGTTGGCTGGGCGCACAGAGTGCACTGGGTTGTATTGCCGCTTAGTGCTAAATTGGCAAGTTGCAAAACACAGGTTCCTGACGATGTTCACCAGTATTTTTATCAGCATCCATAAAAACAAGACACTACATTAAATTAACGATAGACTGGCTGTTGTTCGGTTATGTAACAGAAAATGATGGATTATGACAACGATAACCCACATCTATGATAAACAACGTAAGCTGGTTAGTGTAACCGCTGTTGGTGAAGGTACGCCGGAAACTATTGTGCCTATGTACCAGAAAGCCCGTGAATTAGCAGAGTTACATAACGCAAATAAAGTAATGGTGGATCTTGTGGGACTCTCACTAGATTACGATTCTGAACATATTATTGATATTATTTACAGATTAATTCCGGTCGTTAAAGGGCTGCAGGTTGCACGTATTGTTGATGATACAAATTTTCGTCAGGATTTGATTGAACAACTAGCAGATAGCCATCAAATACATTTAAAAAACTTTAATAATGTTGAGGATGCATTGAATTGGTTTAGTACAGAACCTCAGTTTAGTGAGGCTGTTGACTAACCTGTCCGGCATTTAATGCAGAACCAAGTCCTTCATTTTGCCTATTTGGCCACGCACTATACTGTACTACAAAACCCTCCCTGGCGTTTGCGGATAGATAATGCCAATCCGGAACTGATTAATTGCTATCAAAAATTCAGGTGTTCAAGCTGCGCTTTTATTAGCGCATTTAATCCTCAGAGCAAAATGCAGCCTTATTCAGTCAATCAATTGGCACAGCATCAGTTAATCAGGATGGTTGAGAGTAATGGATGGAATTGGCTATCTGGCTCAGCTAAAGCAATTGATGGAACATGGCCGGCGGAAGATAATCTGCTCATCATGGGAATAACGCTTGCTGAATCATATTGTCTTGCAAAAAAACTCAATCAAAAGGCCTTTATATTCTGTGATCAGAATACTATCGCCAGACTAATTTATACGGATGACCAGACTTAGTTCAGGAATGGGGCGAAATTCATTCAATTAAACATAAAATTATGTCAATCAACGGATAATCATAGATTGTGTGTGCGAGATATGGTGTAGTTGATAACGGTTTCATGAGTAGTGAATTTTATGATCAACTGGCTTCAGCAACAATTCAACATTTCCCCCGACAGCGTTCTTATTTACGGTGATTATAACTACTGGATGGTTGGTGTTTCAGTATTTATAGCGATGTTTTCATCCTTTATGGGATTGCAAATTGCGTCTGAAGCGGTAAATGCCCCAACACTAAAGCGTAAGCGCATTATGCTATTAACTGCCAGTACCGCCCTTGGGGGAGGGATCTGGTCGATGCACTTTATAGGCATGCTGGCATTTGATCTCTGCACACCGGTTGAATATGGCTGGCTCCTGACCTTGCTTTCCGCTTTACCGGGGATTGCAGCATCCTGGGTGGCGCTGAATCACATAACGTCTCATCAGCAAAATTTTAGGTCTTTATTAGTCGAAGGCACACTGGTCGGTGCGGGCATCGGCACTATGCATTATACCGGCATGGCTGCGATGGAGATGGCACCATTTTTACGATACGACCTGTTTACCTTTCTATTATCCATTGTCGTAGCGGTAACTTTGGCTATTTTAGCCTTATGGATACGTTTTGGTTTGAGCCGTATTAAATCCCATTTATCCGGCTGGAAAATAAATATTACTGCGGCTGTTGTTATGGGATGTGCTATTTCCGGTATGCATTACACAGGTATGGCTGCCGCAAGATTTGTAAAACCAGCGGGATTAGATTTATCAGATTCTTCTGCGGATATGTCTTTTTATCTGGCGCTGGCGGTTTCGGTTGCCACCATAGTGCTGATTAGCAGCGTTTTGGGTATAAACCTGTTGTATAAATATCGTGATATTACCAAAAGAGCCGTTCAGAGTGAGCACCGTAAACGAGCGTTAATGGACACATCAGTTGACGCAATTATCACTATAAATAGTGATGGCTCAATACTAAGCGCAAACCTGGCGACAAAAACACTATTAGGCTGGGAGCCCGAACTGCTAGTAGGGCAAAGTGTTAATGTTATTGCTCCTTCTGAAAAAAAGTGGAAGAGTGATGATAAAATACAGCGTTTTATTGAAACTAAAAATCCCGCAATAATTGGAAATGGGCGCGAACTTCAGGTTCAGCATAAAAATGGCGACTTAATTGATGTCAGACTTGGATTAGGCCATGTAAAACTGGAAGACGATGACTTTTTTGTCGCTTTTATTTCTGATATCCGCCAACGTTTAAAAATGGAAAATGCATTACGGGAAAATGAAGAAAAATTCCGTTCAATGATTTCCAATATTCCCTGTATTGCCTACCGGTGTTTACATCAAACAGACTGGCCAATGTTATTTATCAGTGACCTGGTTGAGCAAATTACCGGTTATGCCGCAAGTGAATTTACCTTACCTAAGCCCAAACGTAGTTTTGTTGATTTGATTCACCCGGAGGATCAACACCTTATTACATTTAATGACCAGATGGATGACAGTTTCAATTTTGAATACCGGATTGTGCGTAAAGATGGTGAAATTCGATGGTTAATGGAGCAGGGCAATAAGGTGCGTGACGACAATGGACGAGTTCTGTGGCTGGATGGATTTATACTGGATATAACTGAACGCCATAAAATGGAGCAACAATTACGAGAAGCAAAAGAGGCTGCTGAAAATGCAGCATCGGTGCGCGCAGCATTTATGGCTAATATGAGTCACGAAATACGTACTCCAATGAACGCCATTATCGGTTTTAGTGACATATTACTCGAATCCAGGTTAGAGGCAGATCAAGCCAAGCAGTTACGTACTATCAATAATTCGGCCAAGTCGTTGTTACATTTATTAAACGATATACTGGATAGTGCCAAACTTGAAAAAGGTAAACTTGAACTTGAGATACGGGATTTTTCACTCATTGAAGAAGTCGATACGGTGGTTTCGACTTTATGGTTACAAGCCCGTAATAATGGTCTGAAACTAACCACCAATATTTCCCCTAAATTAAAGGCCTGCTATCAAGGTTCTCCCGAGCGCATTCGTCAGGTACTAACCAATTTATTAAGCAATGCCGTTAAGTTTACACAACAAGGTTTTGTTGAATTAAATGTAGAACCCGAAACGGCTAATCAGGTGAAATTTAGCGTCATCGATAGTGGTATTGGCATGAGTGAGGAACAATTGGCTAATGTATTTGAGCCCTTCACTCAGGCGGACGCCTCCATGAGCCGCCGGTTTGGCGGAACCGGTTTAGGCACCACTATTTGTAAACAGTTAGTGGATTTAATGGGGGGGACCATTAGTGCTAAAAGTGAACTGGGCAAAGGAAGCGAGTTTACGGTGATTCTTCCACTGGAAGAAGGCCAACAGCAAACCAGCGAGTTGGCGATTGAATCTGTACAACTTCCACCATTAAAAATACTGATTGTTGATGATATTCAGCAGAATATTGATTTACTGACATTATTATTTAGCCGTCACGGTCATGAGGTTGTAACCGCCCGGGATGGTCAGCAAGCATTAATTCGTATGACTACGGAAGACAACCTGGATCTGGTCCTCATGGATGTGCAAATGCCGGTGATGGACGGATTAACGGCAGCACGGGAACGGCGTATACAAGAACAGCAAACGCAAAACTTAAAACCATTGCCGATTATTGCACTCACGGCCAGCGTGCTGGAGGATGATAAAGTAGCCGCGCAAAATGCGGGGATGGATGGTTTTGCCAACAAACCGGTAGATTTCGATATTCTTAGCGCTGAAATTGCACGTGTGTTAGGGATTGGTAAAAGAACATCCGGCACTTCCCAACAACGACAACCCTCCAAATTAATTGATGAATCAAAGGGTGTTGCATTATGGGGCAACAAAAGCGCCTATTTTTCTGAACTGCGAAACTTTACCTTGCAACATCAAACCGATTTTGAGCAGTTAATTGTCACCTGTGCTGCGCAAAACTGGCCATTGCTAAAAGCTGACGTCCATAAATTAAAAGGGTTGAGCGGAAATTTATCGTTAACACAATTAATGCGTCATCTGGAAAAAGTGGAATCTGTTATCCTTAGTCATCCTGAGCAATCCTGTAAGTTATTGCCGGATACATTAGAAATATTTACGAGGGTCAAAGAGCAGGTTGCTGCATACGTCAATTCAGCCGATACCACGGCAGTTACCTTATCTGAACAAAAAATCCCGAACCAGAATTTAGTTGAATTGCTCGAGGATATTTACCGGCAGGCAACAGAAAATGAAATTGATGAAGCAAACTTAGAGCGGTTGCTGTCAATACAACATTCTGAGTATTCCTCTGAATTTCAAAACATTTATCAGGCACTCAATGATTTCGAATTTGATTCAGCACAACAACAGTTACTGCAACTAATTAATAAAGTGAAGCATCAGGATTAAAGGGTTATGCACGACGAACATACAAAAAGTATTCTATTGGTTGATGATGAGCCAGCTAACCTGCGGGTCCTAAAACAAATACTTCAGGACGATTATCGGCTCATTTTTGCCAAAAGCGGAGCTGAAGCTTTACGTCTGGCTGAACAAAAAAAGCCGGCTTTGATTCTGCTCGATATTATGATGCCGGATATGACCGGATTTGATGTTTGTGAACAATTAAAATCCCACTCTGAAACAAAAAAAATTCCGGTTATTTTTGTTACCGCATTAAGTGATGAAACCGACGAGGCGAGGGGACTTGAACTTGGCGCTGTAGATTATATTACCAAGCCAGTGTCGGCTCCGGTTGTTAGAATAAGAGTCAAAACGCACTTGTCCTTAGTGCAAGCTGAAGAATTAAAACGCACGCGATTGCAGGTTATTCAGCGTTTAGGCCATGCTGCAGAATACAAAGATAATGAAACAGGTATGCATGTTATGCGTATGAGTCATTACTCTAAAATATTGGCGTTAGCATATGGCTTTTCTCCGGAACAAGCCGATAACCTGCTGCACGCTGCGCCAATGCACGATATAGGTAAAATAGGCATTCCTGACAGCATCATGCTTAAACCCGGCAAATTGACTGATGAAGAATTTGCTGTAATGAAATCCCATCCCAATATTGGTGCAGAAATATTAGGGGATGATGATTCAGAGCTAATTACTCTGGCTAAAGTGGTGGCCTTGACTCACCACGAAAAATGGAATGGTAGCGGCTACCCTAACGGCTTAAAAGGTGAAGATATTCCAATTGAAGGTCGAATTGTTGCAATCGCGGATGTGTTTGACGCCTTAACCAGTGTGCGTCCATATAAAGATGCTTGGTCCGTTGAAGAAACCATGGAATATATTAGCAGTCAGAGTGGCAAACATTTTGATCCCAAACTGGTTGAATTAATTAAACAGGAACTTCCTGCTATTTTAGACATTAAACAACGTTATCTGGATAACTAAGAAACTATTAAGTCTGTTTGTTGCTTGATTGTTCAAACGTGACTTTATTCCTTCCATTATGTTTAGACTGGTATAGCGCGCTATCAGCCTGCTCATAGAGCTTCTCAAAACTGGTTAAACAATCCTGCGTAGTCACGCCAATTGATACGGTGCAATTTATCGATTGCAATCCTGTCGTTATTGGGGCTCCAGCTATTTTATGGCGCAAACGTTGAGGTCCGGCCGGTAAAAGCGTTGAATTTAGCCACTTCTAACGTAACCGATTGAATATTATGAATTAATCAACCAGCAGTTCAAAAGTCATGGGCTTAACCTGCTTGGTTAGATCCAGCTCAAAACTTCCTAGCCGCCCCAAATGCTCGGTATGATACGGTGAGAATTCGGCCATAATGTCGCGGGTAATATTGTACCCTTCCGACTTCAATTGATTGAACACTTCGGTCATCGCGTTTACGTTGTATAAGATCGCGAAGTTGGCCAGCAAATGATTGTATTTAACGATTTTGCTTTGTTCGTGTCTCAAGTTTGCAGGAATTTTCCCGCCATTAGCAAAAAACAACCACCGGGCAAACTCATTGAACTCTTCGCTCTTACAGGTCGCTGCCTGGATTGTTTTGCGCAGATCAACGTCGGTAATGTATTCCAGCAAAAACATGGTTCTGACCACGCGCCCGAGTTCACGGAACGCAAAGTACAGCTTGTTTTTCCGGTTCTTGGTGCCGAACCGGCGCAGGATTGTCGAAGCGGTGATTTTCCCTGCTTTAACTGACATGGCCGTTCGCATCATATCCGCATAGTGGACCAGCGGGGGCATTTGAACGAAAACCTACGGTTTTGACTCCCAGGCCCTCCGCGTAAACGTAGGTTTCCGAATAATCACCCCTTCCCCTCATCTTCAATAAAGTACGTACCATTGGGCAACACATGCTTATAGGGCAATAACGAGATATGGGATAAGGTCTTGTCGTCGATATCCTCCCCCTGCTGCCGGAGCTGCTCAACCACGTCATTTATCTTGATCGTGTTCCAGTACAGAATGGCATTGGATACAAAGCTGAGGCTGCTGGCCTTGTTCATGATTTCCTCATAGTCCCCAGTGGTGAATTCACCCTGGTCCGCAAAGAATATCCAGCGCGGCAGTTTGTGCCGGTATTCCCCTTTGTTCAGTTGCCGCTGGACGGTTTGGCGCAGTTCTTTGTCAGTCAGGTACCGCAGAATGTATTCGGTCTTGATGATCCGGCCCAGGTTGGTAAAGGCCTTGGTGAGGCGATCGGAGGGTGAACTGTTGGTCAACCGTTGAACGATGACGTGTGCTGGCGCAGTTTTCTGCTTCAGAGAAATAACCACCCGCATCATGTATTCCCATTGCTCCTCAATGATCGACAGATCAGCTGTTTTCGTGAGTAAATGGTTGAGGTCACCATAATCGACGGATTTGTCGATACGGTATAGCTGCTGATCCTTCAGATCCCGAATAAGTGCCATAAAGTAGAAGCCAAGCAAATGACAGAGGGCGAAGACGATTTCAGTGTACCCGTGCGTATCGGTGGTGTGCTCTCGGATTTTCAGAATCGTGTTGTTTTCCAGCAGACCGTCCAGAACATACAGGGCTTCACGAGGGCTACAGGAAATGATCTTGGTGCTGAACACGGAATATTGATCGGATACGTGGGTGTAGATCCCGATGGCTTTTTCATAATAGCCGTAATAGCGGGGATAGTATGAAGCCAACAGGCTGTCGGCGCGGATTTTAAAGCGTTGCGCATCTGAAGAGGACAATGTACCGGAACCATACACCGCACTCAACGGCAGCTCATGGTGTTGATTCACAATTTCAGCACTGGCGTTGATCAGGGTTTCTTCGCGAATATAGTATTGCAGGATATGCCTTAGCATATCGACAGTAACGCCATTGACGCTGTTACTCATGGACACGACGCCCAGGTTTGTGGCTTGTGAAATAATGGCAGCCATCAGGCTTTTGTAAAAGTTTTTGGGCCGTGACTGGTGATGCTGGATAGGGACAAAGTGACGACTGTAATGCGTCATTTGATCCACCTCCATCAGCAGTTGGTTGACTTTATCCGGTACGTCCAGTTTGTCGTCACGCTTGAGTTTCAGCCGGCCATTGTGTATCTCGGCGAAATTATCCAGTCCAAAACGCTTTTGCGCTGCTGACACCGCTTCGTGGAACTGGGATGAAATGGCGGAACGCACTTCGTGTGGCAAAGGCTGCTGTAGCTCGGTATAGACGGTGTGTTTGGTTTCATCCCAGTTGGGCTCGTTCAAGGTCAGATCCCAGAACGACACATGCTGTTTGCTCTGTGGTAAATACAAATCGCCGGAACGCAACGCATCTTTCATCGCGAGAGCAAGGCCCATTTCCCAAACATTGCGATTGATGTTGCCGGTTTGATCTTTAAGGCTGCGACGCAGCTCGCGGGGAATGAACGCAGTCGGTGTATTCTCCGGCAGTTTTTTCAGATCGCCGTCATCCAACTGCCGGACGAACTGGATGGCTTTTATCAGTGGCCCAGAACCTTTCGCCACTTCAAACGGTAACCGTATAAAGTCGGAAAAATACTTTCGTAAACTGGGGTAACGGGTCAGCAACAAATCGCAATAGCCGCGTTCTTCCAGGCGTTTAAAAATGTGCAGATCCTCAATGGAGGCCAGCAAGTGCTTCTCGTCAATACGCTGCCATAAGTCATTCTTGTACAACGGCTGTTCCTCCGGCCATTCCAGCAAAACATGCGTGGTATCGAGCACAGCATCGATGGCTTTCTTCTGGCGTTTACGGAATTCCTTGTGCTTTTTGTCGTGACTGTTTCTGGTTTGTCGGCACAGTTCCGTCATGTACTGATCGTGCATTTTGACCAGGTTATCCAGCAGAATCTTGCGGGATTCTAACAGGAAGCACACCATCAGGGCATAGCGCTTGTGGTCTTTGAAGCGTTTCATGTCCTTGGCGCTGTAGCGCTTGGTCAGTCGATACAGGTAGTGAAGAAAAGCGGTATCAATGACCTTTTCCTCGAATTCATTAATGCCGGTGGCCACCAGATTGTCATAGCGCTCCAAATAGCGTTTCAGCGATGAGATTTTGGCGGCCGGTGGATACTCTTTGAGTTGGTTGAAGTAGGTTCGTTGATTACCGTCCGTGGTTTGCAACAGATCGTCGATGGCACCGCGCAGTTCAGGGGACATCTGATCAAACACCTGCTCGAAAAGCTGAGTGTGGACCTGGTTACAAATACGGATGATCTGCCGTTCGATGGTCGAGGGTCCTGGCAACATAATACGGTTCAACAACAGGTAACGTTCTGCCCGGTGAAAAAGTTCATCCGGCAGCAGCCCCTGACGGGCGTGTTCCTCTATCCAGCGATCCAGGTCGGCTTCCACTTTGTCATCAAACCGTTGAAAGCCCAGATACTTGAGGATGTTATTCCGATGCTCCAATAGTGTCGCTTCCCGCTCGGGCACGTCCACGGTTAGCGTGGGCGGGTGGTCGAGTTGACTGCTTAGGTAGCTGATTACCCGGGGGGATAGATCATGGAGCTGGTTAAGAAACCGGCCATAGAGACGCATGGCGCACAGTTGGATGGCAAATCCCAGACGGTATTGCTTACGGTACTTGTTGACCACCTGGCAATCGCGTCGGCTCAGCGTCCAATCGCGAACCATTTCTTCGTCGGAAAATCGTTGTGGCAGCATTAACGGTTGGTATCGCTGCTGGTTGGTTAAGAACTGCTCTTTGGCTGTCATGGGCTCTCACTTGGGCTCAGTCACGCCAACTACTCCTATAGCGTTGTTTTTATTGATGTTTTTATATTCGTAAGTCGCCATTGTCGTATCTAACAATCAGACGGCATTGTAATAACGAATAGACGATAATAAAATAACGAATAGACGAATTTCAACCATCAATTAGCCGAGCGCTTATTTTATGTACCCACGTTACTCTGAATACAATGTCAAAGAAGCGCTGAGCGACACCCCGGTGGTCTTTGTGATGGGGCCTCGCCAAGTCGGTAAAACCACTCTGGTGAAGGCGTTGATTGGTGAGATGGGCGCTGAAAACTGGGAATACATTACCCTGGACGATCAGGCCCAATTCGAAATTGCACAAGCTGATCCCGTCGGGTTCATCCGTAATCTGCCACCGAAACGAATTGCGCTCGATGAGGTTCAGCGCCTGCCTGAACTGTTCGTCTCCATTAAGCAGGCTGTGGATGAACAACGCACGGCAGGTCGCTTTCTCCTGACGGGTTCCGCCAATGCCTTGTTATTGCCCCGGCTATCGGATTCCCTGGCCGGCCGGATGGAGTCGGTTCGCCTGACAACGCTTTCCGAATGTGAGATCCATGGACGACCCCCCAGCTTTTTAAGCAAACTACTGAACCAGGAAGCGCCTTCGGCTCAGGACATTCGTGTGCGGGATCATCTACTGCAACGGTTGATTACGGGGTGTTTCCCCGAGCCTCTGCAACGTGCCAATGAGCGGCGAAGCACCGCTTGGTATCAACAGTACGTCAGTACATTGATCCAGCGGGATATCCGCGATCTGACCCATATCGATCACCCCGATCTGATGGCCAAGTTACTCAAACTCACCGCCTTTTATGCGGGGAAACTGGTTAACCTGACCGAACTGGGCGCTAAACTTGGGCTGGATCGACTGACCATCAAAAAATACATGGCGTTGTTGGAGCAGTTGTTTTTGGTGGAACAGCTGCCGGCCTGGCATTCCAACGAATATAAGCGCCTGGTGAAAACACCCAAACTGCACTCGGTCGATACCGGCATGATGTGCGCCGTGCGGGGCCTCAATCGGGAGCGCCTGCTGAAACAGCCAGGTGATTTTGGGTTGGTGCTGGAATCCTTCGTCTACAACGAATTGCGCAAACAGGCGGTGTGGATCGAGGAGCCCTTGAACTTCTACCACTACCGTGACAAGGACAAGGTGGAGGTCGATGTGATCATTGAAAACGCCATGGGCGATTGTTTTGCCATTGAAGTCAAAGCGGCGGCAACCTTGAGCACGAAAGATTTTACCGGCTTGAAACGCTTTCAAAGTGTGGCCGGCAAGCGCTTTAAAATCGGTGTCCTGCTCTACGATGGCGATCATACGACGGCTTTTGGTGACAATCTCTTTGCTGTCCCGCTGGGAGCGCTCTGGTCATGAACGAAAACCACACCATTGGCCAGCTGGCCAAGACAGCAGGTGTCAACGTCGAAACCATCCGCTACTACGAACGCCGTGGTTTGATCCGTCAACCACCCAAACCCGCAGAGGGATACCGTACCTACCCAAACGCAACCTTGGCTCGGATTTTATTCATCAAACGCGCCCAGGAACTGGGTTTTACGCTGGAGGAGATCAACAACCTGCTGTCATTGGGCGAGTCGCATTGCTCGGAAGTCCAGGAGCTGGCCGAAGCAAAGCTGGCCAGCGTGCGTGAAAAAATTAACGATCTACACCGCCTGCAACAGGTGTTGGAAGAGCTCGTCACACAGTGCCGGACCAATCCTGACAATGCGGCATGTCCTATTGTTGAATCCCTCCAACCTGCTCCTCGTCAATAAAAGGCATTGGACTTGACTCCGTACCTTGGTACGGGACTTACACTGATTTCACTAGGTCAATAAAGTGGAGTCGGCGATGGCAGGAAAAGAGTCATTCACCAACACAAGGCTACCTATCATCGGTGGCATTACCGCTGCCACCGTCGCCAGCCTGTGTTGTGTTGGGCCTTTTGTGCTCCTGTCACTGGGTATCAGCGGGGCCTGGATCGGTAACCTGACTGTATTGAAGCCCTACCGTCCCGTATTCATCATGCTTGTTATGTTGTTGCTCGGTTGGGCTGGCTGGCAGGTTTATCGACCGGTCGATACCTGTGAACCGGGAACCGTCTGCGCTGTGCCGCAAACTCGGAAACGGCGGCAAATGGTTTTCTGGATCGCTGCAATCGTGGCGCTGGTGCTCGTCACCAGCACCTACTGGATTCCTCTGTTCGCATGAACACTCTGGAGCTAACCATGCAGAAAATCATTCTCGGTCTCGTATTCACCATCGCCAGCTTCTCGGCCTGGGCCAAGCCACAAACCATCACGCTGGATCTGCCAACCATGAACTGTGCCATGTGCCCGATCACGGTCAAAAAGGCACTCACCAAGGTCCAAGGCGTGACAAAAGCCGAGGTCAGTTATGAGCATAAGCAAGCCGTAGTAACCTTTGAGGATTCCCTGACCAACGCTGACAGATTGGTCGAAGCGACCACCCATGCCGGTTATCCATCGACCATCGTGAAAACGGAAACACCATGATGCCAGAGGTGATTTTGCAGTCAGTGCTGACTTGTCCCGAATGCGGCCATAAAAAAACAGAATCCATGCCCACCGACGCGTGTCAGTGGTTCTACGAGTGTGAGCAGTGCCATGTTTTATTGAAGCCGAAGCTCGGTGACTGCTGTGTCTACTGTTCCTATGGCTCGGTACCATGCCCGCCGATACAGTTGTCACAGGGCAATAAAGACACAGGAACCTGTTGCGGCGGTTAAGTGGACCTCGCAAATCTGCATGTCACTCACCCGGTTAAGTCGATGATTTTCCAGTATCAATCCACCTTCAATGATCTCTGTAAGATTAAGGAGCGAGCCTTGGTAAGGCCTCTCTATCAAAACGGTTTCCAACCGACTGTAATTTTTACTTCTCTTGACTCTATAGCGGCTATAGAGTTTACAATTGCGATCAATAATCATTAGCGATTCATGAATAAGAGAACACCGAGATGTTTGATTGCAGATTGCAACGCCTGAAACGAGCCACCCTTCATGCCATCATATTTCTGATGCTGCCACTTTCTCTATCTGCCGGGGCGAATGAAGCTGAGATCCCAGACAACGTTACTCAACTCCGGCAACTGGCACAGCTCGCTGAATACATAGGCGTTGATTATGCCGAAGCGGTGAAAAACGGTCAGGTAATTAATGACAATGAATATCAGGAGATGGTGGAGTTTTCACAACTGATTGTTAGCAAGAGCTCGCTGGCCGCCACTGCTGATGCAGAGTCACTCGCAGTGCAAGCAATGGCATTGCAGAGGGCCATCCATGATAAGAAAGGTGTTGATGAGATCCGTCAAATGAGTGCCAGCCTACGCGGCACATTGTTGGGATTGATGCCACATTTATCCCTGCCGGAACGGATATTACCTCAAGAAAAAATCCGGCCGGTATTTGAGACTAACTGCGGATCTTGCCATGGAGTATCTGGTCAAGGTGACGGAGTGCTGGCAGCACAACTCGATCCCGCACCCACGGACTTTACCGATAAAGAGCGGGCATTAAATCGATCAATTTTGGGTTTATACGACGCCATTACCAATGGCATTGACGACACCGCCATGCCATCTTTTCAACAACTAACGGAGCAAGAGCGTTGGTCAATGGCATTCTATGTCGGTGGACTCGCTTTTCAATCCAGCGAACCTACTCACAATGATTTGAATATTACCAAACTGCAGCTGATTAATCACAACCCACTGCAACTGGCAGCAGCACGCCCTGATATACCCCTACAAGCTTTGGAGAGTTTACGCGCTAACCCCTCGGCATTATTCAAGGCATCCCAAGATCCCTTGGCAATCACATGGAATCGACTTCAAGCCGCCCAAAAAGCGCATCAGAAGGGAGATTTTTCAACCGCAAGTGAACTCGCCGTCAGTGCCTATCTGGACGGTTTTGAACTGATTGAAAATAGCCTCGATGCGCATGACAAAGCACTGCGCCAATCCATCGAGTCCAACATGATGGCACTACGACAATTGACCAGCCGCCCCGACGTAAACGGAGAATTGGATTCGCTAATGGCGGAGACGCGGCATTTGTTGGATGACGCACAACGTTTGCTATCAGAGTCCACCTTGTCCAAAGAAACCTTATTCACTGCTAGTCTGGTCATATTGTTGCGCGAAGGCCTGGAGGCATTGCTGGTTATCATTGCATTAACGACGGTTTTAATAAGAACCGGGCGTCGGGATGCGCTTAAATATGTCCACATAGGCTGGATTGCGGCATTACTTGCCGGTGGTGCCACCTGGATCGCCGCTCAATCGTTGATCACGATCAGTGGTGCCAATCGTGAAATCATGGAGGGAATTGCCGCTTTATTGGCCGCGTTGGTACTGCTCTACGTTGGGATCTGGATGCATAGCAAAACCCAGGCTGCACAATGGCAAGCCTACATTCAGCAACATGTCGATACCCAACTTAAGTCTGGCACCTTGTGGGGTCTGGTGGCGTTGGCATTTGTGGCTGTTTACCGGGAGGTGTTTGAAACCGTATTATTTTATCAATCACTCTTAACGCAGGCGGTATCAACCCAATATTCTTCTGTTGGTGGTGGCTTTGTGCTCGGTTTGTTGCTGTTAGCCATATTGGCATGGGCGTTGATCCGCTTTTCCGTCAAACTGCCGATCGCCAAATTCTTTTCAGCCACCACCTACTTGCTGCTAGCGCTGGCATTTGTCCTGATGGGCAAAGCTGTGTCGGCATTACAGGAGGCGGCCATCATCGGTATGACGTCATTACCTGTGAGTTTTGAGATTGACTGGATTGGTGTCAAATCCACCTGGCAAGGCGTGCTTGCGCAACTTTCAGTACTTCTGGTTTACCTGGTATTTTTAGTACTGTCCAAATCAAAACACGTAAAATCACAGCCGACACCATAGGCGTCCGATTTCATGTGCGTAAGTGTTACCGCTTCTGATGCTGATTAGTGGTTAACGTTTGCAAGATGCCGCACTGTTCGATCGTCCTTTCACTGGAGCAGCTGCGGCGAAGTGATTTCAAATGCTCGCGCAGCTGAACCAGCTCCTGAATGCGTGTTTCCACTTGTTGAATGTGCGTATCCATCATGCGATTGACTTGATCACATTGCGCACCCGGTGAGCGTTTTAACGTGAGTAACTGACGGATCTCGGACAAACTGAGATCCAGGTTACGGCAGAGCTTGATAAATAGCAGCTGTTCGACAGCAGCTTCATCGTAAAGTCGAAAATTGCCGTCACTACGCTGGGTCGTGCACAGCAACTGTTCTTTTTCATAGTAACGGATAGTTTGCACCGAGCAATCCGTCTTTTTTGCCAGCTCGCCAATCTTCATTTATTTAATCTCTGTGCTTGACTCTATAGTGACTATAGAGTTTAAACTGCCCGCCTTGGATACAACAAGGGCTATTTATGACAACCACATGCGGTGGCAATTGCCAAAGTGACGCGACGCAGAATACTTCCCAGACTGCCGAGGTACATGATGCTTCTCATGGCGGCTTTGTGAGTGAGTACCATGTCCCCAAGATGGACTGTCCTTCAGAGGAAGGCATGATCCGTATGGCATTGGACAGTGTGGAACCTAAAGTTACATTGGAATTCGATACCCCCAAACGCAAGGTGCATGTCTACCATGATGATAACGCTGACCTTATTGAAAAAAGAATGCAATCAGTCGGTCTGGGCGCGAGGCTTGAAAGCACAACGCCCGTCGCCAGCGAGTCCATCGTCCGTGCACAGGCGTCCGCAAAGCAGGAGGCAGAAAGAGAAGCTGGCATTCTCAAGTGGCTACTGGCAATCAATGGCATCATGTTTGCCATTGAAATCACCGTTGGCTGGTGGGCACAATCCACTGGTTTGATTGCGGACTCCTTAGATATGTTCGCTGATGCCGCCGTCTACGGCGTGGCGCTGTATGCCGTAGGGCACAGTGTGCGGATGAAGTTGCGTGCAGCCCATTTTTCCGGTTGGCTTCAGATCATTCTCGCCTTAGGCGCTTTGGGCGAGGTGGTAAGGCGATTGGTATTGGGTAGTGAACCGCTTTCCACTTTGATGATGAGCTTCGGGCTTGTTGCCTTGGTGGCCAATGTGACCTGTCTGCTGTTGATTGCCAAAAGCCGGGATAGCGGCGCCCATATGAAAGCCAGCTGGATTTTCTCCGCCAATGACGTGATTGCCAATCTAGGGGTGATCCTTGCCGGTGGATTGGTGGCCTGGACGGGCTCACGTTATCCAGACTTGGTGATTGGCCTTATCATCGGCTTGATTGTGTTGAATGGCGCGCGCCGCATCTTGCAACTTAAGTCCTGAGACACCGGGCACAATATGAACAACAAGCAATCGTCTTATGATACACCGCCAATAAAGATCCTCGACCTGGCTCGCTTTGACAGGCGGATAACAGGTAAACGAAAGGCGCTGGGACAATCGGTGATTGACTCCGCAATCAAAGGCGGTATGCTTTGCAGCCTATTCCATTTCATTGGGGTTATGTTCGGTTTATGAGTCGAAAAGCACTGTCTTATCTGCTGTTAGTCTTGATTGCACTGCAATCAGTGACAGCTATGGCTGACGTGCATCCCATTAATTATTCGGATACAGCTCCTTATTCCTCCGATGGCTCATCATCGGCAATGCTGGATAGCTCGACCGTTATTGATCCGGCAGATCAAAATACCGCGCCTGACGATCTGTTTCATTGCCATCACCATGGCTGCCATTGTCATGTCTATTTATCCGGTAACCTGACTCACTCAAACTTTTTGCATAAACATTCGTTGCATAACAACTATCAAGCCCTCATTCCCGAGGCCCCATCCTCGTCGCTGTACCGCCCTCCAATCGCCTGATTTTACCGATTAAGTTTTTTCTGTGTTGCCGTTATCGCTGCAACGCGCGGTTTGAATTATCTTAAATAAGTAGGATCTACCATATGCTATCAATACGTACTGCGCCGGGTTCTGGCGCTACGGGTCGGCGGAATATCAAAAGCCGCTGCATTCTGTTCAGTTTATTATTTTTTATTTCTTCGTCGGGGCTTAACGCCGCACCTGGGGACTCAACGATCACGCTGACCAATGCAGTGCAGCGCGCCTTGTCACAAAACCCGTCTTTAAAAGTTTTTCCCTACCGCTACGCAGCCCTTCAAGGGCAGGCCGAAACAGCCGGGTTAAGACCGGCGTATGAGCTGGGATTTGACGCTGAAAATGTCGGGGGCACTGGGGACTTCAGCGGCGCAGGTGGTGCTGAGCTGACCATTGCGCTGTCTTCGGTCATCGAAATGGGCGGTAAGCGCATGGCTCGGCGAGGTGTTGTTTCCCACAGCCGGTCGGTTCTCGATGCCAACCGTCAGGTGGAGTCCATGGACTTATTGGGCGAAGTCACCCGTCGCTATGTCGATGTGCTGGCGGCACAGGAGCAGGTGAACCTAGCTGGCGAGGCCGCCCAATTGGCGAGCGAGAGCTTACGCATTGTGAAAAAGCGGGCTACGGCGGGAGCGACACCCGAGGCGGAAGTCAAACGGGCACAGGCCGCTGCCGAGCAAGCGAAGCTCGCTTTGCTTTCGGAGCAGCAACGGCTTGCTTATTTGAAAGTGTCGTTGTCTGCCCTGTGGGGGGTAACCTCACCGGACTTTGACAAAGTGGAAGGCTCTCTTTTCCAATTCGGTGAGGACGTGGCATTTGAAACTTTGTACGCCAAAGTGAAAAAGAATCCGGCGATAGAAATATTCGCGACACAGTCCCGTCTCAAGGATGCGGAAATACGCCTTGCCGAAACCCAGTCCAGCGCCGATATCAGCTGGTCGGTGGGGGTTCGTCGCTTGCAGGAGACCGATGACACCGCGTTGGTAGCGGGTTTCAGCATGCCGTTGTTTTCCGGCAAGCGAAATGTCGGCGCCGTTTCGACCGCGTTGGCCGAAAAGAATCAGGTGTTGGCAGAGCGCGATGTAATGCTGCTGGATCTTCACACGCAACTGTTCCGGGCTTTTCACAACCGCAAACAAGCCATTGTCGCGGTAGAGGCACTGCGCACCGCCATCATTCCCGCCCTTGAGCAGGCCCTGGTAGAAACTCAGGCGGCCTATCAACGCGGTCGCTACGGGTATCTCGACTATGTCAGCGCGCGGCAGGAATTATTGAGCGCCAGGCGCACCCAGATCGAAGCGGCCGCAGCCGCCTTAACCTATGGTGCAGAAATTGAGCAGCTAACAGCAGAGCCCTTGGCCTTGACACAGTATGGCGAAGACAACACATTTTCAGGAACCCCACAATGAAATCAAATACCCAGTTAAAAAAATCATTTATCCGTCTAATTACGTGTTGCTTTGCGATCACCCTGTTGTCTGGACAAACTTTCGCCGAGACGGGTCACGGAGAAGAGGAAGAGCACGGTGAAGAAGGCCACGTCGAGCTGACCCAGGAGCAGATAAAACATGCCGGCATTACGCTGGCAACCGTTACCTCGGGCACCATCCGCGATGTTTTGCCAGTATATGGCGTCGTCGCCACCAACGCAGAGCGTGTACAGTCGGTAACGGCACGCTTCGACGGCGTTATTCGGGAAGTTAAAAAAAGTGTTGGTGATCCGGTTCGCAAAGGCGAACCCCTGGTGACTGTGGAAGCGAATGAAAGTCTGAAAACCTATTCGATAGTATCCGCACTCAATGGTGCCGTTACCCAGCGGAATGCAAACGCTGGCGAGCACACTACGGATATCCCGTTGTTGGTAGTACAGGATTTCTCAACGGTTTGGGTGGAGCTGTCGGTTTTTCCCAAGGATGTTGCTCAGGTTGAATTAGGCCAGCGGGTTCGCATTCTCAGTCTCGATTCGACCCATATCGCAGAGGGAAAAATCATCTATATTGCGCCGCTTGGCCAAACTGGTAATCAGGCCATTATGGCGCGCGCTTTGATCGACAACCCGAATGGCATTTGGAAACCCGGTCTCTTTGTCAACGCGCAAATCACCCGCGCCGAAATAGCCGCTCCAATGGTGATCCGCAACGAAGCCTTGCAAATCGTCGAGGATAACCCTGTCGTTTTTGTTCGGGGTGAGGAAGGTTTTGAAGCACGTACAGTGACTTTGGGGCGAACCGACGGTGAGCTAACCGAAGTGGTGGCAGGTCTGTCCGCAGATGAAGTGTATGTCAGCAAAAACAGTTTTATTTTGAAAGCGGAATTGGGTAAAGGGGAGGTTGGCGATGATGATTAATAGCTCCCTGAAAGACATTCTGGATTCCATCGGCCGGAGCAGCATTCTATCGCCGCTCAACGAAGGAGTGTGTGATGATCGATAAACTCATTCAATTTTCCATCGCACGCCGTTGGCTGGTGATGTTTCTGGTGCTGGTAACTGGTGCCCTGGGTGTCTGGAACTATCAGCACCTACCCATCGACGCGGTACCCGATATCACCAATGTCCAGGTGCAAATCAATACCGAAGCTCCCGGCTACTCACCGCTGGAAGTGGAGCAACGCATTACGTACTTGGTGGAACTGGCGATCACAGGGCTGCCCCACGTGGAGAGTACACGTTCGGTATCACGCTATGCTCTGTCCCAAGTGACCGTGGTGTTTGAAAAAGGCACGGACATTTACTTTGCCCGCAATCTTATCAACGAGCGCTTGCAGCAGGCAAAAAGCGAGATGCCTTCAGGAATCGGTCCGGTGATGGGGCCCGTTGCCACAGGACTCGGTGAAATCTTTCACTATGCAGTGCATGCGAAACCGGGCGCCTTGCAAGAAAATGGTGAGCCCTATGATGCGACGGCCTTACGTACCTTGCAGGATTGGGTGATCCGTCCGCAGTTACGCCTGGTTCCCGGCGTCACCGAAGTCAATACCATTGGCGGCTTCGAGAAGCAGTTCCACATCACGCCGGAACCTTCAAGACTGCTGGCCTACCAGCTCAGCTTTGATGATTTAGTAGCGGCACTGGAGAAAAACAACGCTAATATCGGTGCTGGCTATATTGAAAAAAATGGTGAGCAATATTTAATCCGCGCCCCCGGACAGGTGGCTGACATCCCTGCGATCGAAAAAATCATCGTCGCTCGTCGAGCCGGGTTACCCATTACCGTGGCTGATGTGGCCGAGGTCGGATTCGGCAAAGAGTTGCGCACAGGTGCCGCTACTCGCGATGGTGAGGAGACTGTATTGGGTACCGCCGTCATGCTGCTGGGAGGTAATAGTCGGACGGTTTCCCAGGATGTGTCGGCCAAGTTGTTGGAGATCAATAAGACGCTGCCCGAGGGCGTGATTGCCGAACCGGTTTATAACCGTACGGTACTGGTCGATAAAACCATTGCCACGGTGCAGGCCAACCTGGCCGAAGGTGCGGTATTGGTTGTCGTCGTGCTCCTGATCATGCTCGGCAACGTCCGGGCGGCCTTACTCACCGCAATGGTGATTCCATTGTCGATGTTGATGTTGATGACGGGCATGGTGCAAACCAAGGTCAGCGCCAATCTGATGAGTTTGGGCGCACTCGATTTTGGCTTGATTGTGGATGGTGCGGTGATCATTGTCGAAAACTGTATCATGCGCTTGGCTGGGCGACAGCATCATCTTGGGCGCACCTTAAAACTGGATGAGCGTTTTCAAACGGTGTTTGCGGCCACCCGCGAGGTTTTTGAGCCGAGTTTGATCAGCGTGTTAGTGGTGATTCTGGTGAACTTACCCATCCTGGCTTTGACGGGCGTGGAAGGCAAAATGTTTACGCCCATGGCTATGGCGGTGATCATGGCCTTGCTGTCTGCGTTGGTGCTGTCACTCACCTTCGTCCCTGCCGCCGTGGCGCTGTTTATGACGGGGCATATCGAGGAGAAGGACAATTTTATTGTTCGCCACTCCAAACGGTTTTACGCCCCGGTTTTGGCGTGGGCGCTAAAGTTTCGCGTTCTCGTATTGTCTGCGGCCCTGATCTTTGTGGTTTTGGTCGGCGCACTGGCCACGCGGATGGGGACGGAATTTATCCCTAATCTGGATGAGGGCGATATTGCCGTCCAGGCACTGCGAATACCCGGCACCAGTCTCACTCAATCCCTGGATATGCAGTTTCAACTGGAAAAAGCGGTTCTGGAAATCCCTGAAGTCAAAACCTACTTCGCGCGCGTCGGCACGGCCGAAGTTGCCAGTGACCCCATGGGGCCCAACATTTCCGATGGCTATGTCATGCTCAGGGATCGCAGTGAATGGCCCGATCCTGATAAAACCAAAGCGCAGCTGTTGGAAGAAATTGGTGAGAAACTGACGTTGTTGCCGGGAAATGCCTATGAGATCAGCCAGCCGATCCAACTGCGCTTCAATGAATTGATTTCTGGTGTGCGATCAGACCTCGGGATCAAGGTGTTCGGCGATGATTTGGACCAGCTGCTTAAATCGGGCAGCGAAATCGCGGCGGTATTGACTGGCATCGAGGGCGCCGAAGGGGTTAAGGTCGAGCAGGTGTCTGGGTTACCTATTCTGTCCATTAATGCGGATCGTTCAGCCCTGTATCGTTATGGTTTGAATGTCGCCGATGTACAGGACGTGGTCGCCGCCGCCACGGGTGGTGAGGAAGCCGGCCTGATCTTTGAGGGCGACCAGCGGTTTTCGATAGTGGTGCGAGTGGCCGAGGGCATAAGGGGCGACTTGCGCGCGTTGGAACGTTTGCCGATACCGCTGCCAGAGGGCGGCTACGTACCGCTGCGGGAAGTGGCCAGTCTCACGCTGGCCCCTGGACCTAATCAGATCTCTCGCGAAAACGGCAAGCGGCGACTGGTTGTCAGCGCGAACGTTCGCGGTCGTGATTTGGGTGGTTTTGTGGCTGAAGTTCAGGGCAAAGTTGCGCAGCAGGTGAAATTGCCGCCCGGCTATTGGCTGGAGTATGGAGGCACCTTTGAGCAACTGCAATCGGCCTCGCAGCGGTTAAGCCTGCTTGTCCCCGTCACTTTGGTGATGATTTTTGCACTGTTGATGATGACCTTTGGTTCGGCAAAAGATGCGGCATTGGTCTTCAGTGGCGTACCGCTGGCGCTGACCGGTGGCGTTATCGCCTTGTGGTTAAGAGATATTCCCCTCTCGATCACAGCCGGCGTTGGGTTTATTACCTTATGCGGGGTTTCTGTACTGACGGGGGTCATGATGGTGTCGGCCTTTCGAGATGAGCTCAATCGGGGTGAATCCGTCGAGCAGGCGATTCAGGGCGGCGCCATGTTGAGATTGCGGCCGATTTTGATGGTCGCTCTGGTGGCTGCATTAGGCTTCTTGCCGATGGCACTCAACACCAGCACTGGAGCAGAAGTCCAAAGACCACTGGCCACGGTAGTCATCGGCGGCATTATCTCATCCACGTTACTCACTCTATTGGTACTTCCCGGCCTTTATCGACTGGCTTGGCGAAAGCCAAAAGAGATTGATGACAACGGCGATCCGATCGCTCAGTGACACCCTCAGGATCGCGGCAAGTATCCTCTTGCCGCGATCCATCTAACAGTAATAGCGAATTTTTTTGGAGTATTTACATGAAACAAATTACCGCCTTTATCCACCACGTTCGATCCGCCGATGTCATCGACGCACTGCGTGACGCAGGTTACAAAAACCTATCGCTACTCGACATCAAGGGTACTTTGAAGCCCCTCGGAGAGCGGGAATTGGCCTATTCTGCCGAAGCTGGCGTGGTTATCTCAGAAGTACAATTATCTCTGGTCTGTGATGACAATCAGGTGGATGAGGTGACGGCTATCATACGCAAAACCGGGAAAATCGGACCCAACATATCCGGTTGGGTATACGTCACCCCTGTCGAGCAAGCGCTACCGATTGGAGGAAAAGAAAATTAACTTCATGGCGAACTCTAACCCGACAAACACCTTTTGTGGTTGGCTGTGTCTTTCCGGTTTGATATTACTGATGGACCAGGCGAGTAAGTATGCCGTTGAGCGTACGATAGAGTACGGTGAGCGCGTGGAGATTAACTCAATTCTTAATATCGTACACATGATGAATCCTGGGGCTGCATTCAGCTTGCTAGCTGATGCTGGTGGCTGGCAACGCTATTTCTTTATTGCATTAGCCTCTGGCGTATCGGTTTGGTTGGTTTGGACAATGCGGCGGCGTCCAACCCGGCTTGAAGCGGCGAGCTATTCGATGCTGCTTGGTGGTGCATTGGGCAACCTGGTTGATCGTGTATGGCGTGGATCGGTAGTGGACTTTCTTGATTTTCACTGGAGCTATTCTCATTGGCCAGCATTCAATCTGGCTGATACAGCGATATTCATAGGGGTATGTATTTTTATTGTGAGTACCATAGGTAGTAGGAATCATCAAGTTCATGATGAAGGCGATAACAGCGACCATGAAAACAACAAAGGAATGAGGTAAGTGGAGAACACGCTCCCGCTGTGGCATGTGGAGCGTGTTCTCGGATTTATCAATTACTAAATAACCTCATGTCTTGTCCCGTCGAAAAGGCTGCATCAACTGTTGCCAATAGTCAGCTGGATAATTCGGCGTTGAAGCGATACCAAGATCTTTAGTACCGATCGTTCGTTCAGAGTCAAAATAAGCCGTTCCCAACAAGCGATCCGTCAAGGTGGTAAAAAGCCCGAAGTTCACATCGCCTTCTTCTGCCGTATTTAAGTGGTGGAAACGATGCACCGCGTTGATTGCGAGAACCCTCCTCAGCGGTCCAGTAAAATACGCCACGTTCGAGTGCTGCAATAGTAACTGAAGCACTACTGCAACCACCAACAACATCAGGACATTTTGTGGCACTCCTACAAAGAGCAATGGTGTCGTTCCTGCGACGGTTTCTATCAATTGATGCAATGGATGTTTCATAAGACCATTAAAACCGTATAGCCGTTTTACGCTGTGATGAACGGCATGAAGGCGCCACAGTGAAGAGAGGCGATGACTGGCAAAATGCGCCAGGGTGATGCCAACATCAGAAATGAGGATCGCCAAAAGTAACTGGAAAGCCAGCGGCCACCCGGAAGGCCATATCGGTGCCAAGACCAGCAAGCCACCAAATAACGGGAGTACAGCAACGCCAATAACATTAAGTGACTCGTTCATAAAGGCGTGAAGCAGATCGCGTCGCTGATCTTGTTGCGGTTCATTAAACGCACGATCATAGGGTGTCAGTTTTTCGGTGGCGAAGGAAATTCCTATAAATACCAAGATCAAAAATACCAGCCAACCTTGGTTGTAACCCTCGGCAACAAGATAGATAGCGACGCCATTTCCGACGAGCAAAAACAACGGCAAATACAGGAGCCTAACCAACCACGTTATGCTACGAATCATTTTAACACTCCTCGCTGATTGAGAGTGTTCAGCATCTCATGTTTACACGTAGCCACATTGAACGAAAGTGCTGTTTATTCTGACAAAAGCCGTTGAATAACTGCCGGGGAAACACCAAAAGCCTCGGTAACAGACCGGCAGAAATGGGCCTGATCGGAAAATCCCGATGCAATTGCCGCATCAGTGAGTGACATTTGGCGTGATAACTCAAACCCCGTTAATAGTTTTAACCACTTTTTATAGCTGCGTAAAGGTAAGCCGGTGCTTTCGGAAAACCAGTGGGAAAAACGACTTGGGGAAAGACGAACTTTCTTTGCCAACTCGGCTCTAGAGATTGATCGCCCATCCATGGCTTCGGCATGTAATGCTTTTAAAATGTGGCTCAATCTGCTCTTTGGATCAGATGTTTGATCGTGCCGGTAGTGACGCTCGAAAGCCTCCAGTTCGAATGAAAGGTTTTCCGTGGCAGTAAAGCGAGATAAACACGCCGTATTGAATTCCTCACGGAGTGTCCCAATGGGTTGCATCAACGGATTTTTTATGTGAGGCAGCAAGGCTTTGCAAATATCATGGGTTGGATCGATATAAATACACAGTACCTCGGCCATTATCAATTGATGAGTAACTCTAGCCGGTATCCATAACCCCTTTTCTTTGTGCCGTGTTTCGCTGGAAATGACTTCAACGTTTGCATCTAAACCGATCGCGATTTGATGCGCCCAATGTTTATGGGGCTTATTGTCTCCTGACTCGCCGAGGAACGCACCGATACCTGGTGTTATCGCTACTGAGCCGCGCCATGGGTTCACTAAAGTATTTGTTGTGATCATTACCCTATCTCTACAAAGGCAGCTTTTCATTGTAGTTGACTGTCTATAAGCGCTTGCAACTTTTCTAGGAGGATAAATGAGGCATTATTGGTGAATTGCTGTCCTTCTTCGATGTACTCCCATACGGTAGCGTCGCTCTTCCAGCCGCCTTGTTTCTTAATAAACTCAAAGTCGATTTTTTCCCTCGCTGCCGATGTAGAGAGGCCACGCCGAAAGCTATGGCTGCTCAAGTCCGGCACGAAATCGAACTGACAGGCGTTGCCCAGAGTCTTGAGTAATTGATTAATGCCACCGGGATTCAGTGCTTTGGGTTGAACCTTATCCCAACGGTTAACGGGACGAAAAACCGGACCTTCATTGATATCAGCCAATTCTATCCAGTTCTTCATGGCCATAGCAGGACAGCAGCCTGGTGCACCGAAAGGTAATGCTCGCACTAAGCCCATGGCTTGTTGATCGGTCTTGGAACGAGACAGCCGGATGAGAAGTCCTTCTGGTTCCCACACCAGATCACCGATTTGAATGGCCACCAATTCGCTACGACGAAAGGCGCCAAAAAAGCCGGTCAACACCAGCGCGATATCCCGCTGTTTCTTTTTGGTGTCAGGCAGTTGCCGCAAGTGATTCACCATCTGGGCAATGTGCTCCAAACGTAATGCCTTGGCTTTGCGTTTGGGTTGGCCTTGAGTACGACGAACGCCTTCCATGGTTTTGCGGACCAACGGATCGCTTACCGGATCGATGAGCCCTTGGTAATGGTGCCATTGGCTAATGGCGGTCAGGTGCAGATCCAGGGTCCGGGGGTTGAGCGATTCGGCTCTGGCCAGCAGGTAACGCACGACAGTATCCCGATCCGAGGGCAGGCGACCACCCCATTTTTCAAATTGGCGAATGGCCGAGCGGTAGGCTTTGCGCGTGTTGTCGGACGTCGCTGCCTGGAGGTAGTGCCGCAATGATTCGGCTTCCTGACGTTCAATCAGGGTCGATTCCTCATTACGTAATGGCAAGTTGCTAGCCGGTTTTGGCGGTTTGTTGTTCATGAATAGGATTTCCTTCGATGTCGCTCAAAAGGCGGCTATGTACCGGCGTTACAAGTCGAAAATTTACGTCAAGATCCATTAACCTACGATAAGGATGATTATCAGTGGTTAGTATCATGAATTCAAGCGATCTTGAAACGAACCAATATAATGTTATATTACGTGTTATGTAATATGTTACTAAATAATCCGAGAGGAATCACCATGGCCCGTGCCGGAGTCACTTATCACGATATCGCTAAAGCCGCTGAAGCCATTAAAACGCAAGGCCAGGAACCCACGGTGGATCGGGTGCGCGAACACCTGGGCACCGGCAGCAAAAGCACCATCGCGCCATTGCTCAAGCGTTGGCGGTCAGACAATGGGGAGGCGGCCGATGTCAGTGGGCTGCCGAACGACCTCGTCGAGGTGGTAAAGTCCCTGCATGAGCGGGTACAGCAGATGGCCGACCACCGTATCGAACAAGCTCGCCAGGAATTCGAGACTTTAAAGGAAGAACTCCGCAAAGAGTTGACCCATGCCGACAACACCATGGCGCAACTAACTGCCCGACAACGGGACCTGGAGAACCAGACCGAACGGCTGAGCAAAGAAAAAAGCGAGCAAAGTCGGTCCCTGGAAGACGCGCGTGTCAGCCTGGCCAAGGCCGAGTCCCAGCGGGACGAAGCTGCTGCACGGATTGTTGAATTGAAGGAGAGCGTTGCGGAACTCAAACAAGAAAATAAGGATATCCGCGATCATTTCGAACATTACCAGCAGCGTACTGCCGAAGACCGCCAGCAGGAGCGCGAACAATTCCGTTCAGTTAACCAGGGGCTGAACGATCAGATCCAGGATCTGCAACACCGGCTCGCCCAGGCTGAGTCGAGAGCGTCAGAGCTGTTTGACGCCAATGTGCAGTTACAACGACATGCCGATGAATTAAAACGGGCCAATGGGGCGCTAAATAGCGACGTGAAGGGAAAGATAGAAGATGTCCAGAACCTGAAACACGAGCTTGAAGAAGCCGTGGCAAAGTGCCGGGAATACCAGCATCAAAATGATCATTTGGCGCAAAACATGGCCGTGCTCACCACTCAGAAAGCTGATGTTGATAAGCAAGTGGCCGTCTTATCCCAAACACTGGAGACCACAAAAACCGAATTGAAAACCACCCAGGATAAAGCGGCGCTTCTGATCGACGAGAATAAAGTCATTCTTCAGGAAAAAGCCGTGATCCAAGGTCAATTTAAACAGCTCCAAAGTTCGCTGTAGCCGGATGGATGTATTTTGAGCGCCCGGCAGCTTAATGGTGGAATCGTCGTAGCTCATCAAATTTGTCGGTTCTTCCACTTGAAGCTTCTGTGCTTCTTCACATCAAGGATCTTTTGCCAATGAATCTGCTGTCAATTTTCACAATATTTGTAATTACTGCGGTTGCCGAAATTGTAGGTTGTTATCTGCCGTGGCTGGTACTGAAACAGAACAAGTCGGTATGGTTGTTAATTCCTGCTGCGCTTTCGCTGGCGTTATTTGCGTGGCTGTTGACGCTTCACCCAACGGCGGCAGGTCGCACTTATGCTGCCTATGCGGGCATATATCTGGGCGTTGCTCTCCTCTGGTTGCGTATTGTTGACGGAGTGGCGCTCACCCGTTGGGACATCGCGGGGGCTTTGGTCGCATTGGTAGGGGTTACCATCATCGTTATACAGCCAACGGCCGGTTAGGCAAGGCGCCATAATGTTGAATAATATCAGCCGCTTATGCTCAAAGTGGCTAAATCCAACGCTTTTACCGGCCGGACCTCAACGTTCCGCTATCCGAATGGCCATATCACTTGTGGTATTAGACAAGAAAATGGCAAATTCCTCGCCACCAATCCGACCAATAGTATCAAAGGGTCTTATTTCCTGTTGGAGTGATTGGGCTAGCTTTTTAAGTACCAGATCGCCAATTTGATGACCAAAGTTATCATTAATTGATTTAAAAAAATCCACATCAATAATCATTAACGACATAGGTACAGACGCATTTTCGCAATTATTAAGGCTGGTTTTAACGGTTTCAACAAAGCTTCGCCGATTCGCCACCTGGGTTAATTCATCGGTAAGTGCCATATATTTATATGAAGAGAGGGAAGACTGCAGTGTTTGTTGGGTTACTTTCTGTTTGGTAATGTCTTTTATATGCACTAACAAGTAACCGTTTTGGTTGAGTTGTTCGGAAAAGATAAACCAGCGGCCGTCAACAAAATCCACTTCAAATAATCGGTATTCTCGTGAACGCCTGACGCTGCGAACATATTTTAGAAATGCATCAATATTACCTGAATCAACTTTTATACCACGGCCAGTGGCTTGATTAATTTTTAAAATATCCTCAAAGCAAAGCTTGCCAACATCGGAACGATTGATGGACATAATGTCCAGATAAGCATCATTACAATAAACCAACTGATCCCGGTCATTAAATAATCCATATCCATCATTTTTAGAATGGATAAACGACATCAGAACATCGACGTAATCGTTTGTGTTGTTCATACAAAACCAGTAAATCGCTAATCTCAAAATTAATTTTAGTCTAAAAGATTCAATCAGCTATTTTTTGAAAATCAACCGGATACGGTCAGCTACTCAATGTTCGAAATTATTATTTAATTAAATTTAATTCTAAAGAGTAGAGCACCAATGTAAGTGCAAACAAGGACTAACTATTAAATAAAGCAATATAATTAATTTAACATAATATACATTATGAGAATATGCATAAAATTATCAGAATGGCAGAATCACTATATACGTGTATATAGGTCGCACGTCTCACTGTCATTTTGCGCACAGCGTGTTTGTTATTAAATGGTTTGAGTTCGAAAATTGTCGCTGGGACATTATTAGGATGTGCAGCTACGTGAAATCTGAATCAGTCTTCTTGGAGCTAGCTCAAATATTTCACGTAGCGCAGTTTTCGAAATGGAGAATTTAGATTCGCTTACTCAGTTCAAGTAGACGTTGTTATCCCGGCCGGGATATTTTTCGAAAATATCGCAGGATTTCACAGGCTAAGATAAGTTAATGGAAATGCTTCAGAGTTAAGAGGCTTAGTGTCTTTGCTCTGGAGTTTCAGTTACAAGATCTGCTTTTGCAAATCTCAGAATGCCCTCCATATTATCGAACTGATCAACATTGACACCTAAATGTTTTATCTCGCCCACAATATGGTCATACACCTGAACAAAGTTGGCTCTATCGAGAGTTGGGCGTTCAACGGCAAATAATGCTCTATCTGGCATGACAACATTATTATTTATTAATTTTTGAATTCGATTAACCCACAGCTCGCCGTGTTCAGCAGCCTTCAAGGGAGTAAGTTGATCGAAAGCCAATGGTTTGATCACACGAATACCCTGCTCTGTTTTTCGAACAAATGGTACAGTGATGTCGAAAATACCGGCCTTTAAAGTCTTCTCAACATATTTAACAGGTAATTTAGTTTTGAAAGTTTGCCTCAACACCCTAACCATTTGCTTTTCGCGATAATCATCATTAACGAAATTGCGAGCAACAAAACGCTGATACAGGTTTTCAAGTTCTACTATGTCGTTTTCTTCACCCATCTTCCGCCCAACATTGCCGAAATGAACTACAGATTCGCGATGACGCGTTAATTCACCAAAGTAATCAACCAGTTGTTTACCGCGTATACCATGGTCAATGCAGTATTGTTGGATACGGTCTAATTCAGCGGTAAAGGTATCAATCGCATTCTTGTATAGTTTCCCATCCAAGTCTTCGAAAAACTGAGTTACACGGCCAAAGCGCTTGGGAGCGAGTTTAAATAAAAATCTTCCTGTCTTGGGTGCGATCAACACTACACCTACATTGGCAAACTCTCTGGTTTCAATAAAGGGCATAAAGCGCACGACTGCGTATTGATAAACAGTATTGAAATTGCTTTTCATCGTAGAGCCCTCCAGAAGTCAACATGTTTGAATGCGTCCAATACTACCCTTATTCGTTCTATTTCGCCAAGCGCATTAGGTATCTCGTCTAGCCACTCCCTCGGAATGGAGCCAATAATTGCATCCAAATCGTTTAGAGTTTGTGCAAATTTTGCCGTGTAATAGTCCCGATCGATTTCAGGCTCAAACATATCGGCTTGGCCTTTAAACATAAAGTTAGCGACATGAAAGTCCTTGTGATTTTGTACACTAAAGTTAGGTTCAAATGCCAAATTATGATCAAATATTACAAGTGATGCAGAGACAAGATTGAAATACAAGTTGGGGTTTCCACCACTTTCAGTAAGTGTTCTATCGCCATTATGAATCCAGTAATCGAACATGAACAAATCCCTTAGAACTTGACGGTCAGAGCGATATAACAATTCGACATTAACTTCAATCAAACAAGGTTTTAAAACTGAACCGAATGCGACACCGCTACCAAGACTCATCAATAAGTCTGCGTCATATTCAACTAAAAAGTCATCAATATTAACCAATGCAAAATCAGGGATAGCTAAACCAAAACGCTGTCCTAAATTTGCGGCTATCCATTCATACAAACAACCTTTGAATGTTGCATTGAGGCGTTTAACTACGTATTGATTATTATCATCACCCAAGCAAAGCCAAGGTTCAGTTTTGCCTTGTGTCATTTTTTGTTGGATTTCGATGATGTTAATCATTGGCTGTTTACCTAAAAGCAATTGATTTCAAATCTTTAGCCACGGGCCCAACCCAGTTCGACTAATACAAACCAAAGGCAGTTTAGTGCCAGATTGGCGTCTTCCTGAGAGACAGGTCGAGTTTTATGCTTTTCCTTCTCATTACTTTTACCACGTGGATGCAGCCTGCGAACAATCTCTGCACTGTGGATAATCAAGTCTTGTCCGTTTGCATTGGAGTTTTTAGCATTAGCTTGATTCTTTTTAATCCGATGGTTAATTCCCTGGCCCAATTCTAATTCTAAGTTATCTGCCAGTGTACCCAACACAATAGACAATGCGTTTCTGCAAGCATCGACAGTTTCGATTGCGCCAATTCTGTTAGCGGCTATTTCAACATTCTCAAGTGCATCTTGTATTAGCGTTTGGGCAATTTCAGGCACCTGGTTTAACATAAGTTCCGGAACCGCCCCAAAGCTGGTCATGGCTTTCAGGGTCAATAATGGTTTGCCATCAAATTGCGTTTCAATGGATAAGATTTTCCAATAGGTATGATGAGGCGATTTGCCTAAAATAACTTTGGGTAATGGTGATAATTGACGCAGTGAAGTAAGAGAGTCTGCGTTATAACTGGTAGCTTCGAGTTCTTGTGCTTCACCTTGATCCCACCCTACTCGCTTTAAATCAGTTCGTCCAAAATCATGGACATGCCAAGGGTCATTGCGGCCTAAAACCTCAGTGTAGACTCTGCCTCGACGAATTTTGGTAATGGGATCAAAGCTATCTTCGCGAAAAATCATACTTGTTGAAGTACGACCCTGTTGCATCTCAACACCGACAAGTTCTATCGGCATAAGTGGCACATGGTAATTTATCGCTATGCCCGCGCTACTATTGCCTTCATACAGTCGGCCGGAGCGCTTGCATATTCCTAGTTCATTCATAAATTTCGCCTGTGACAATATTTTTCAACTCATTAATAGTGTTCATAACACCTGTTCCACAATGGCGTCGGTGAGGTGCAGTTGGGTGGTTTGGGCTTGGTTTAAATGGGCTTTCAGTGAGTCACATAAGGCCATTAACTTATCAACTTTAGCGACTATGCGTTTTTGTTCTTCGAGCGGAGGAACTGGAGATACTTTCTTTTTTAAATCCCCTAGTAGTAAGTTATTTATCGCACTACCGCCTGACTTATTTAGAAAATTGTGAGTTTCTGACTGAATAAATAAAGCCGCAAACCTGTTATAAATATAACCTTTGGCAACTTTTATAACTGCCACGCTTTTTTGAAAAGTAGTTTTCCTAGTGAAGTCATTATTTTCAACTAGCGCCATTTTCCCAATCGTAGCACCTGTATTTACCATACATATATCACCAGGTTCTAAGTTAGTCCTTTGATGAACCTCAGAAAATTCAGAAAACTCTATTTGTCTGGCTTTTTCGTAAACCAACTTTCCATTTTGAATATCTTTTGCAGATAAAAAGTAATAGCCAGAACCTTCCAAATTTACACAATCTCCGTGTTTCCCATCCGTAATTAACAACGTAATTTCCTGTAAACGACTCCAACTCCACCCCGATGGCAGGGCATATGGCTTTTCTTCCTCTGTGATGGGGGGCAGTGGCTTTTGCTTTTTGATTTTACCGGCTTTGATTAGGGCCTGTTTTTCTGCAGCGATGCACTCCAGTAGTTTGGAAGCGGGTTCGTCGTTGGGGTCTTGTTTGACGAGTTTGCCCATAACGGCCAGTTGCAGGATGGTTTGCTTTAGCTGGTCGATGCTGTCGTCATTTGTAAACAGTACGTCAAAGTGGGCGCTGATGCGCAGCCAGCTGTCGTTGAGTTCATCGGCGCATTTGGCGTTGGTCAGGGTAGCTAGCAGGGTTTCAACTAAGGTCTGATGCGCCTGAATACTGGCCTCGGTCTCCGTCTCTAACTGATCACATAGGGCCATTAATTCATCTACTTTAGAAACAATGCGATATTGTTCGGACAAAGGCGGTAAATTGATAATCAGCTCGCTGAACCTGTTAGAAGAGATTCCTCCTATTATCCCTGTCATTGCTTCACTAAATTGACAAAAAAACGTAGGTGACAAGTATGTATATAAAATAAATTTAGAACTTACATCTCCAAATAATTCATTAGCAAAAAGTTTATTCCCGAAACAAATATCTTGGTTGGCAATGCCGCATTTCTTACCAGCACTCCCTCCTTCTGCACAGATTAAAACAGAGTTACTGTGCGCTATTTTGAATTTAGGTTCATCGAAAGGTATTAGGACACCATTGTTGTAATCGAGAGACTTATATCCATAATCAACATCTTTTGTGGCAATAAATGGTAAGCCACTATCTAATCCAGTATATTTTTGTTCCTTTAAACGAGAATTTACGCTATTACCGTTAAAAATATTACCTATATTTCCTAACCTAATAAAAGCCGATCCATCGGGTAACTCAAACGGTTTTTCATCTTCAGTAACTGGCGGCAATTGCTTTTGCTTTTTTATTTTGCCTTCTTTTACTAATCTGGATTTTTCCGCTTCTATCTTTTTAAGCAACTCACTAGCTGGTTCATCATTGGGGTTTTGTGGGACCAATTTACCGCGCACCGCCAGCTCCAGAATCAGTTCCCGCATCTTTTTAATACCATAAATATCCAGCTTGCTGGTGCGTCCTCGTCCGGCGGCGGATTTGGTTTTGACCGCCGAGGTCCAGATATCCAGATTTTCGGTAATTATCGACTCCACAGACATCAGGCATTGCCCTCTTTGGACAGGACTTCGGCTAGTATGCCATTAAGCTGGTCACGCAGGATTTGGATTTGTTGCTGCTGGTCGGCGTATTGGGCGAGCAACTCTTCCGGGTCGTGGTTTTCCACTTCGCCTACATGGGGGTTTTTAATGTCCAGATTAAAGTTACGGGTAATGACCTCTTCGATAGAGACTTTCCAGGCCTGCTCGTTTTCGACCCGGCTGGCAAAGCCGTCTGCCTCACTGCCCCACCAGTCGATTTCGGTCTGAAATTCTTCAAACTTCATGGGTTTGGTTTTGGAATAGTTTTTAACGCCTTCCGGGTAAGGGTGCTCGTAAAACCAGATGTCTTTGGTGGGTGTGCCTTTGGCAAAGAACAGGATATTGGTTTTAATGCCGGTATAGGGGTTAAAAACACCATTGGGCAGGCGCACTATGGTGTGCAGGTTACATTCTTCGGTCAGCAGCTTTTTGATTTTGGTCTTTACGCCCTCACCAAACAGGGTGCCGTCGGGCAATACCACGGCGGCACGTCCACCGTCTTTGAGCACTTCGATAATCAGTTGCAGAAACAGATCGGCGGTTTCGCGGGTTTGCATCTCAGAGGGGAAATTTTTCTCGATGCCGTCTTCTTCTGTGCCGCCAAAAGGCGGGTTGGTGACAATTACATCGTAAATGGCATCCCAACTGGAAAGGGGCTTATTTAAGGTGTTGTCGTGGCGGATTTGCACCGGTACTTCAATGCCGTGCAGCATCATATTGGTGGTGGCTAAAAGGTGCGGTAACTGCTTTTTCTCGACCCCATGAATTTGCTTTTGCAGGGTTTGATGGCCACTGCCGGTATTGACGTAATTATTGCGAACATGGTCTACCGAACAGGCCAGAAAGCCCCCCGTACCGCAGGCCGGGTCAAATATTTGTTCGCCTAATTGGGGATCCAAACGATTGACCATAAAACGGGTCACCGCTCGCGGCGTATAGAACTCCCCGGCATTACCTGCGGCTTGCAGGTCACGCAAAATTTGCTCGTAAATGTCACCGAACACGTGACGCTCTCTGGAATCGGTAAAATCCACCTCATTAAGCTTGTTGATCACCTGGCGCAGCAGCGTGCCGTTTTTCATGTAGTTGAACGCATCACTAAAGGCTTCGCGCACTACAAAGCCACGCGGATTCTTATCAATGGGAGCAACCAGGTTTTTCAGATCCGGGAACAGGTCGTCATTGACGAATTCCATCAGTTCGTCACCGGTAATACCCTGCCCGTCTGCGGCCCAGTTTCGCCACAGGTATCTATCCGGAATTGGGGGACGGTAGTCATCCAATTCAAGTTCCAGTTCTTCTTCCTGGGCATCAAAGATTTTTAAAAACAACAGCCAGGAAAGCTGGCCTAAGCGCTGGGCGTCGCCGTCTACACCTGCGTCTTTACGCATAATGTCCTGGATGGATTTAATGACAGTACTGATAGACATGTTACTACTCGTTATTGTTATGGTTGTAAGGCCGGAAAAATGCTACGCCGATTTATCGGGAAAAGCGTAAATGGCCTGTTCTAATTCGGTTATTGCCAAGTCGTATTCGTTACGCCCACCAAAACCATCTTTGACAATTTCCTTAACCGAACCAATGTCGGTAAAGGGATGCACCTTGATGGTTTGCAGGTTCTCTACTTCCAGCACGCCAGCATCGGCATATTTATCCAGCAGTTTTTCCAGCACGGTCTGGGCTTTGTCTGTGTATTTGGTGAAATAATTGCGCTTTTTAACGTTATTGGCGCGTTCTTTTCTGGTTAAAGGTGGCTGGTCGAATACAACGTGGCAGATCATATCAAATGGATCGAGATCCTTCCCGACTTCCTGCTCCAGTGCATCCCAAATAATGCCTTCATTGGCCAGTTCATTGATAATGGTTTGTTTGCGTTCCGACTGGTTCCATTTACGCACAAATTCATCCAGCGTGGCGAACTGTTTGGTCAGGGTTTTACGGGTGTAATCTTTAAAGGATTCAGTCACCAGTTTGCCGTCGGTGTCGTAATACTGCACACGCTCGGCGACTTTATGTACCTTTACGCCATTAACATGGTACTTGTAGACCTTTTCTTCATCCTGCCAGTCATCACCGCCGATTTCACCATCGGGATAGTTGCTTGAGGTAATTTTATTGTCACCACTCTCTTCCTGATTAGTATCTTCGGCTTCTTTGCTTTCAATAACATCGTTAAAGTCTGAATCCGGGTCGTTAATATCCTTGGCCTTAGTCACAATTATTTTTTCTGGAATACCGTCGAAACGTTCATCGGCAAACAGTTCTGTAGCCTTTTTGAAATCCAAAATGGTAAACCAGAGCTTATTGTATTCCTCGTCGATGCGCGTACCGCGACCAATGATTTGTTTGAACTTGGTCATGGACTGGATAGATTGATCCAGCACCACCAGCTTGCAGGTTTTGGCATCCACCCCTGTAGTCAATAACTCTGATGTGGTGGCGATGACCGGATAGGATTTTTTACGATTTAAGAAGTTATCCAGCTGAGCCTTGCCAACATCATCATCACCGGTGATTTTCATCACGTATTTTTCATTTTTGGCCACCAGCTCCGGATTAAGATTAACCAGTGCACGGCGCATGCGATCCGCGTGGTCAATGTCGTTGCAAAACACGATGGTTTTGTCCATCGGATTGGTGCGCTTTAAGTAGTTGGTAATGGTTTCAGCCACCAGTTGTGTGCGCTCGTCAATAACCATGGTGCGATCAAAGTCTTTTTGGTTGTAGATCCTGTCCTCTATTGCATGGCCCCGTTTATCTACCTGACCTTTGGTGGGTCGCCACCCCTGTAGGTCGAGATCAATATCTACCCGCACCACTTTATATGGTGCAAGGAAACCATCCTCGATACCTTCTTTTAGGGAGTACATATAGGCGGGCTCACCAAAGTAATCGGTGTTGGACACTTCTTCGGTTTCTTTGGGGGTAGCGGTTAAACCTATTTGTGTAGCCGCACTAAAATATTCCAGTATTTCGCGCCAGGCGCTGTCATCGGCGGCACTACCACGATGACATTCGTCGATGATAATTAGGTCGAAGAACTCTGGATCGACTTGCTTGTAAGCTTTTTGATGTTCTTCCGGGCCGGTTAGCGCCTGGTATAAGGCCAGATGCACCTCGTAGGCAGGATCGACTTTACGACCAGTAATTTTGGTCATGGCCTGGCCGAAAGGCTGAAAATCATTGTTGCGCGTATGATCGACCAATACATTTCTATCGGCTAAGAACAAAATGCGTTTTTTGGCTTTGGCTTTCCATAACCGCCAGATAATCTGAAAGGCGGTATAGGTTTTGCCGGTTCCGGTTGCCATTACTAACAGCACCCGATTTTGCCCTTTTGACACTGCCTCGATAGTTTTATTGATAGCCTGCAACTGGTAATAACGAGGCGATTTACCGCTGCCGTCGTCATAGTAGTCTTGAGTAATTATGGGGAGTTGTTGATCGGTATAGCCTTTATAGGCGCAGAATTTAGTCCACAACACCTGGGGGCTGGGGAAGTCTTCTAAGGTGATTTCGGTTTCGAGCTGACTGGGATTGGTTTTATCGTGAAAAATAAAACCATCACCATTTGAAGCGAATACAAAAGGCACGTCTAAGAGATTGGCATAATCCAAACCTTGTTGAATACCCTTCCCTACTTCATGTTTGTTGGCTTTGGCTTCAATGACTGCCAGCGGCATCGACACCTTGTGGTAAAGCACAATATCAGCCGATTTCACCTTTTTACGCGCTGCCGCCATGCCGCGTACCACTACTTTACCATCGCGAAGTTTTACCTCCTGACGGATTTGGTACATATCATCCCAACCGGCATCCTTAATGGCAGGCATGATGTATTTGCTGATAATGTCGGCTTCGCTGAGTGCTTTTTTATTGATTGGAGCCACAATCAGTTCCTTAATCGTGTTTATTTAGTAATATCGTTACTTACAGCAAGCAGAACACCTATTGTTTTTTATGATTTTACTTTCTTTATGAAGAATAACAACGGGTTATATCAAACTACCATCTGTAAGCGAACCAGAATTTGTTAAGTGTTTCTCAAGCAATGTTAGTACTCTACTTATTTTGGTGATTTTATAGATAAGTTAGTGTGCGAACATTTTATGTCGCTACATGCGACAATGACCTGAAAGACCAATTTGACTGGTTTTTCGCGCAACATCGGGCACTAAACCGGTGAATTTTTGTCCCGACATGGTCGTGAAGTTCAGGTTGATTTCGGTAAGAAATAGTTCATTAGCACTTATAATTCTGCCTTCAGTATCCAGCGAGACATGTAACATTTCAGATTTTAGACTGGCAAAAATTTGTTCGTAAGCGGTAAGTTTTTCTTTAGCGATTGCTAATTTTTGCTCTGAGGCTTTATTGCTGAAGTTATACATATCTTGGAATTCCCTTAATTTAATATAAGTCGTAGCCCTGTGAGGCTTGTACTTACAATGTAGGAAATAAAATATAAATTCACTGAAATTTTTAACAATATCAATGCGTTAAATGTACCTTTGTTTATTTTTTAGAGAATTTATATTGAGTAAGGTTTATTTACAAAGCTAAAAAGCTCTCCGAAGAGAGCCTTTTTAATACAGACAATAAATAAATCTAAAGACGGGTAAAGGTTAAATTCACTATAGTTAACGGCGTTTTACCACTGTTAAGCAATCTAATTGTGTTTGTACCTTCATATAATGAAATATTATTTAGTGTGGCGAATTCTAATCCTTTTGAATCAGTTACTTTTGTTGATGCTGTCTGCTGATTATTGATCAATACCGATATCTGTCCTTTGGGATCTTCCGCTCGATATTTAATGCTAAGACTGTAACGACCTGCCTGTTGCGCATTTACGGTATATTGCATCCATTCCTGGTGAGTAAAGTCGTTAACAACCGGCTCTGATGCTAAATAGGTTATGTCGACACCATCATTTCTGTATGTCATGCCCTGGTTCCAGCGTTTACCTCCAGGCCGTGTACTAACGTTACTGGCCAGTTCATCATAATACCCTACTCCCTGCCCACCTAAATCATAATTTACAGCAGCGATACTGGTTTTATTAGTGATAACATTGTCTTTATAAGCACGGGCTTTTTTGTTGTGTGGCTGAATTAACATGGCGTCGGCAACATCCGGGTGTTTGATATTATTTTCGTATTTTACATCCTGAGTGAGTTGCATAAGTGCTTTGTAAGCATGTTCTGAACTGGGCTTTTCGCCGTTATTTAGCAGATAATTAACCACATCCAGATAGCCCTCATTGGCAGGCACCTGCAGAGGGTTATTTAACCTGATTTTTTTCAATGGCCAAAATGCCCATCCGATGCCATGGCTTTCGGCCAGACCAATAGCGTCGCTAAACCACTGATTGGAGTTCTCACCGGATTCACCCAACCAAACCGGCTTATTATATTTTTCACGCATGGCTAAATGCGTTTGAATGCTATCTGTGGTGGTATCGTTCCAGTATTTGTGGAAACTGATGGCCATATTATCATCCCAGTCTGGCGATATTCCCTGATAATTATTCCCCCAGCAGTTCCCTTCAATAATGATCATATGCTGTGTATCTTCACTGCGAATTGCCCTGGTAATATCTTTTAACAGGCTATCTAAAGGTTTATTACTGGTTTCATTACAACCATGTTTATCATCGACACTCTCAAATCCCCAGTTAGGCTCATTAATTATGTCATAGGCAGCAATCATGGGTTCATGTTTATAGCGACGTGCTAATTCTTTCCATAACGCAATGGTTTTATTACGGTTTTCATCGCTTTGCCATAAAGATGGCAAGCTTATATCGCGGTCGGAAATATTAATGTCATTGCCCTGCCCGCCCGGGGCCGCGTGCAGATCAAGGATTAAATAAATGTTATTGGCTTTACTCCAGGCCAGTAACTCATCAACCATATCAAAGCCTTTTGCCAGCCATGTTTGCTCGCCTTTCACCGGCTCCTGTTCGACAGGTAATGTAAATAAATTAAAATGCATAGGTAAACGCACTGAGTTGTATCCCCAGTTTGCCATTGCGTCGATATCTCTTTTGGTAATAAAGTTTTTAAGCCAGGCATCATAGAAATTTTGTGTTTTTTCAGGCCCAATAAGTTCGCTAAAGGCCTGTTTTATTTTGGTTTGTGTACCAATTGGACCAAGCTCCAGCATATAACCTTCCTGAAGCATCCAGCCACCTAAGCCCATTCCACGTAAAATGAGAGGCTGGTTGTTACCATCAACTATTTGCTGTCCCTCTGCATGCACAAATCCCTGTTCTGCCTTAGCGTAACTGCTGACAGATAATGCAGTGAAGAAGATTGCAATACTGGTTAACCTGATTTTATTCATTAATCTGAACCTCTTAATTGTAATAATTTTATTAATGTAAGGTTTCAGAAAATAACACACATACCATGAAATGTAAGCGCTTTCATGAATATGTATGTATCAAAGGGTTACCTAGGGGGAAATATAGTAGTGAGATGGCAGGCTAATTAATTTTAACCGATTTCGACACGATTACGACCAGACATTTTGGCTTTGTACAATGCATTATCTGCCCGTTTAAATAAGGTATCAGCATCGTCATTATGTTCATAACAACTTACCCCAATGCTAACTGTAAATGCAGGCAAATTATCATCACTAATAATGGCGATATGCTGTCGTATGGCTTCCGCTGTGACTCGTGCAGCCCCAAGGTCTATTTGTCTCAACAAAATGGCAAACTCTTCACCGCCTAAACGATAAATATGATCAGTCGCACGCAATCTGGAACGCAGACGGCTAACCAACATTCTCAGGACTTCATCGCCCGCATCATGACCATACTTATCATTAATGGTTTTGAAGTGATCGACATCCAGTAATAACAAACTCAGATAACTGCCTCGGGCAGCCAGTTTAAGTTCCACCTCTATTTGTTCATCCCATTTATGACGATTATAGGCATTGGTTAATTTGTCACGAGTTGCAATCTCTAACAGATGCTGTTGAATTTCTTCTCTGTCTGTCAGGTCCTGAGACAGACGTTCCATCATGCGTTTTAGTTCACTTTCAAGTTCGGTTAACTCATCATCCCCCTTTTGCATGTCTGGCATGACTTCATCAGGTTGCATCGTTTTAATTGAATGATTAAGTATTTGTACCTGGCCTTGCAAACGACCAATACGTTGTCTGAAGGTTTGAATAATATAAAGAGTAAGATAAATTCCGATTAATAAAGCACTGATACCAAGTACACTATTTACCAGTAAAAAATCCCTTTCATGTTTTTCGGTATAACTGGCAATTTGCTCTGTGAGGTTTTCAATTGATTTAAGCAACGACTCAATTCTACTATCCAGAACCAGATCCTGTTCATCTACTTTTTGCCATATTTGGAACTGATCATGCGTGGCATTGATGGCTGTTAAGAAATGTTGCTCGAATAACTGTCGTTGTTGATGTAACTTTTCCACCTCTTTAATAAATGTCCGGTGCTGTTCACGGTCTACCCGAATATTACCGTTGTTAAGACCGTGTCGGACAATATCTACTGCATTATCGAGTTGTTGAGATAATTGTTGGTTGAACTGATTAAATTCCTGAATAAGATTATGTTTATTCGCCTGATTACCTGTTGATTTATCAAGATATTCAACTTTTTCCATTAACAAATGTTGATGCAATTGCAGTATTTCAACTTCATCCATGACATCCGTTAACGGGATATCTATTTCAGCGACTTCACGCATTTCAGTATCGATTTGCTGTAGTGTATGCACCGAATAGATGATAACCAGGAACAAAAAGGATAAAAGTATGGCCGACAGGCCACCAATTTTTCGGGTGAGTGATGGGGAAAACCAGTTAAACATCAGAACTACATCTATACCTCAAGTAATTGAAATTCTATCAAATTTTTATCGGTAACAAATTTATACAGGCGTAAATTATGCGTAATAATTTACGCCTGTATAAGAGTAGCTATTGGCCTGTACTCTCCTGCCCTAATATATGTAACAGACCGTTAAATTAAAAATGATATTGCATCGTTAATCTGACGGTTCTGGGTTCCACAGGGTGATAATGCAAATCTTCAACACCTTCTACAGCTTCACCAGATAAACGTGAGGCATAATAATAGTCAATATCATGGTCGTTACTATCCAGCAGATTGAGCACTTCCAGGCTTAATGCCCAATCATGCCAATGTTTTGCCACACGTAAATTAACAATAGTACCGGGCTCCGCACGCTGTGAATTATCTTCAATCAGTGGACGACTCCCAAAGTAACGCAAACGAACCGTTGCCTGCCAGTTATTCGCAAAATTGCTTGTTGCCCCCAGTTGAACGACGTCACGAAGTGCTCCGGGAATATATTTTCCGTCGTCATTCTTGTCGGTAAACTCGGCTTGTGTATAGGTATACTCAGCATCAAAGGTCCACTGCTGGTTCGGGCGAAAATAACTGGTCACTTCAATGCCCTGGCGACGACTCGGACGGCTAGCTTCGGTATTACCGGCATCGCCCACAAAAAGCAGCTCTGAATCTAATGTCAGTCGCCAAAACGCAAAAGACGTATTCCATCTGTCCTGCCAGTTGAAACGATAGCCAATTTCACTGCCATGTGATTTAACCAGCGGATCAACCGGGTCAATATGACTGCCATCATTAGGATCTATTCTCGTTGTGGTACCACGCGCATCATTGGAATGGAAACCCTGTCCCGCCGCCAGATATATTTCGCTATTGTTGTTAAGTTGATAAGTGGCGCTGCCTTTAATACTCCATAAACCTTCTGACGTATTACCGTTGTTAGTACTAAGCGGTATATCATTGATGTTGTTGCTAATTAAACTATCAACCCCAAAGCGGTAATAATCATAACGTACACCTATGTTTGTGCGCAGATTGTCATTCCAGTCGTCACTTTGCTGAACATAAATGGCAGCACTTTTTTCATCAACGGCATCACTTCTTACTGCTCCCTGCCTGACGGTTTGGCGGGTTTTATATAATCCCACCTCGTCTATATCATCAAAACGGGTCTCAAACCCAACCGTTGTGCGCGACGCCTTACTAAAATCAACGTGATAGTGGCCCGCTGCGCCATAGATACGTCGCTTATCCACCTGTTCAAACTGATCACCTTTATCAGTATTATCTAAAAAGTAAGTGAAGTTAGAAAATAAATTAAGATCGTAATCTATGATGTAGGCAGATAATGCCGCGTTTTTAGCGTCCCAGTTTGCACTAACACTATAACGGCCAGACTCACCACCTAACGTTTTATCAATAGAGCCTAATTCATCAATTAAACCGCTGTTAGCTGCGCGCTGTGGGATTTGGTCTGCACTATTCCAACTATTGTCGTACCCCATAAAACTGAACGAGAGTTGTCCGTCTGCTACTTTGCTGGTGTGTTTAATTAATACGTTGGTTTTATTTACATCTTCGTTAATGTCAGTCCATGGACCATCGTAAGTTTGTTTTTCAACGGCATACAACAACTCACCATTGGCTATATTTTTAACACTATCAGCAAGCAAAACCCGGGCATAGGCATCTTTACCTAATGTTAATTTTGCAAGGCCACGAGACAGCTGCTGACGCAAACTAAAAAATGCACTGCCAGCGCCGGAGAAATCGCCGGTTTGAGCATAATACGGCCCTTTTTTGTAGGCCATACTGCTGACCATTTCCGGGATAAGGAAATTAATATCGGTATAACCCTGTCCATGCCCGTGAGTGCGCATATTTACCGGCATGCCATCCACAAACGTGGCAAAATCAGTACCGTGATCCAAATTAAATCCACGTAAAAAATACTGGTTTGCCTTACCGCTACCGCTATGCTGGGTTGCAACCATACCGGGGACCAGCTCGATTAACTCCCCTGCTCTTAATAAAGGGCGAACACTGATTTCCTGCTCACCCACCCATCCTTCAGAAGCAGAAATTGAAGAACCAATAAGATTAGTGTTATGACCAAGAACGGTGATTTTTTCCAGAGTGTCATCGGCAAAAGAGACAGAGTTCTGGCATATCAGGGCAACGGCAAGGCTAATACGAGCGGGATAAATAGATTTCATAAAATACGGCTTCCTGCATCAAAATATAATTTGATAAATTAATCTGCAAATAAAGATAGGCCGCGGAATTTACTGTTTTTTTACGGTTAAAACCAGCCAATTACTATCAATACCGTATTAGATAAGCTGGATTGCATCTGTCTGTTATTGCGTAACATCACTCCTTTTAAAGTAGCAATGACAATGTGGGTACAACTTGATTTCGACCACTACTTTTAGCCTCATAAAGCGCGATGTCGGCGTTGTTATATAACTGATCGAAATCATACTCCTGCTGACAGGAAGCTGTTCCAATTGAAGTGGTTAACTGAATACTTTTATTATTGTGAGTAAAAAACTGACCGGCAATGTAACAACGTAGTCTTTGCATAATATCCAAAGACTGCTTCTGGTTTGTATTTGGCAATAAAATACCAAATTCCTCTCCCCCCATACGGCCAAAAACATCATACTGACGTAGTGTTGGTTTTACCTTGTCAGCAAACATTTTTAAGACCTTGTCGCCAAAAACATGCCCGTATTCATCGTTGACTTGTTTAAAGTAATCAATATCCAGCAAACAGAATGTCACCGGATTATTAAAGCGATTAGCCCGGTTCAGTTCCGTCTTGGATTGCGCAATGAAACTTCGTCTGTTGGCTATCTGAGTTAACTCATCAATGGATGCCAGATTAGATAACTGGAAGGAATGTTCGTAGAGTGTCATCTCGCGTTGTTTTTGCTTGGTGATGTTTTTCGCCTGTACCAGCATATCGCCTGAACCAAGCAAAATTTGTTCTGAAATCAGAAACCATCGCCCGTCACTTAGTTCAATTTCAAACAAACAGTACGCTTTTGAACGCCTTTGCTGATTAACCTTTTTTAGCCAGCTATGTGGGTCAGAATCAGATATTTTGGGCCCCATGCCGTCTGCGACAGACAATAAAATAATATCATTAAAACCTTTACCAATTAGTTCTGCCTCATCCCGGTACAGGATGTTTGCATACGCTTTATTGCATCCCAACAAAATATCCTGCGGCGAATAAATGGCGTAGCCATCTTCACTGGTTCCCAGAAAATCACCAATACGTGACGTTAGTGTGGAAATTGCGGAATCCATATCAATGCACCTTTATATTATTTGCCTTGTTACCGCATGGCATAGAATGAATTACGAAAAGTATAGTAAGCCTTTAAGTATCACGCGATGAAGACATCGTATTCCCCTGAAATTTCATAGAAATAAGCAGAAAACTGAATAAATAGTGATATTGACTAAAATTGATGTTTCAAAGTGAGTGAATAAAATTAAAAACTTTCTATCCACTTGTTTTTAAAGGGATAGTTGGTTTGGCACAAGGCATGCAACAGATAAGATATTGAAAATAAAAATGGTTAATTTGACCACTGTTTAAATATATCTTAGGGAACATTGTTATGGCTCAATCAACGCTCAAACCTCTTTTATTCACCGCATTAATTGCGTCTTTACCTTTGCTTAACGGCTGTGGTGAAGCTGAAGCAACCGCACAAACTGATAAAGCAGCTGAAGTCATCAATATTCCTGTAGAAGTTGCAAGGGTAACAACAGGTAGCATCTCATCAAACTATTCAACCACTGCTGTGCTGGAAGCGAAAGAAGAAGCCTTTGTTGTGGCCAGAGCTTCGGGCATTATTCACGAGATCCTGGTAGAGGAAGGTGATTATGTTGAAAAAGGCCAGGTGCTCGCCCGTCTTGAAACAGAACGTTATCGCCTGAATTTACAAAAAGCGCAGGCCAATCTCACGGGTATTGAAAAAGAGCTGAGTAAAATTAAAGATGTTTATCAGAAAAAACTGGTTAGCGATGACGCATATGACAAACTGCAAGCTCAGTATAAGTCAGCTAAAGCATCACTCGATCTGGCTGAGCTGGACCTGCAGGAAACCACGATTCACGCGCCTATTTCCGGCTATATCGCTGAGCGCAATGCCAAAGTTGGTAATCTGACGGAATCTTTTCAACGTGAAAGAATGTTTCATATCGTGCAACAAAAGCAATTGTATGGTGTGGTTTATTTACCCGAAAAAGAATTGTCCAGGGTGCATAAAGGTCAATTGGCCAGCCTCAGTTTAAGTGCACTGCTCAATAAAACCGTCGCGGCAAATGTAGAGCGTATCAGCCCGGTTATAGATGCTAAAACGGGAACCTTTAAAGTCACCTTACGTGTGCCAAATGACGACAACAACCTTAAAGCAGGTATGTTTGCACAGGTTAAAATTAATTATAACACCTTAAACGATGCCATATTGTTACCGCGTCAGGCGTTGCTTGATATGGACAATAAACTTAACGTATTTGTTGTAAAAGATGGTATTGCAAGCAAAGTTGCGGTGAAAACAGGCTATCAGGAGGATGGGCTGATTCAAATTACTGAAGGTCTGTCCGGACAGGAACAGGTGGTGATAACCGGGCATCACAATCTAAAAGATAACGCACACGTTGAAATTGTAAACAGTTAATGTCAGGGACGAACCAATATGAATATTGTAGATGTTGCCGTAAAACGTCCCGTTACTATCTGGATGTTTACTTTTGCCATATTGTTATTTGGCTTTGTATCTCTGTCGCGTTTATCGCTTAATCTGTTGCCGGAACTCTCCTATCCGACACTGACTATCCGTACCAATTATGAAGGTGCAGCGCCTGGCGAAGTTGAACAACTTGTCTCAAAACCCATAGAAGAAGCCATCGGTGTGGTTAAAGGTGTACGACGGGTGGAATCCATCTCAAAAGCAGGGCAATCCGATGTGGTGCTTGAATTTGAATGGGGCACAGAGATGGACATTGCCAGTCTGGAGGTACGCGAAAAGCTTGACGTATTGTGGCTGCCGCTGGATGTTAAGCGTCCATTATTACTGCGCTTTAATCCAAGTCTCGATCCTATTATGCGACTGGGGCTTGGTTTTCAGAATGAAACAACGGCCTCCACAACTGATTTAGCACAAATGAAATCCTTACGGACTTTCGCCGAGGAACAGATAAAACGTAAGCTGGAATCGGTTACCGGTGTAGCATCGGTTAAAGTGGGCGGAGGACTGGAAAATGAGATTCAGGTTTTATTTAATCAGGACAAGGCCAGCCAGCTTAACATTAAAATAGAAGACATCATCAAACGTCTGAAAAGCGAAAACGTTAATCGCTCAGGCGGCAAGGTTGAAGACGGTAATCAGGAATATTTGGTCAGAACCCTTAATCAGTTTAATACCCTTGATGACATGCGTGATTTGTTTATTGCCACCCGCGATAACCGTCAGATACGCCTTGGCGATATTGCCGAGGTTTATGATGCGCATAAAGAACGTGATTCAGTGACACGTTTTAATGGGCTGGAAGGTGTGGAGATCACCATCTACAAAGAAGGTGACGCCAATACTGTGCAAGTTGCGCGAAATGTTGGTCAGCGACTTCAGGAAATAAAAAAGGAATTATCGGAACAATACAAGTTGTACACGGTTTATGACCAGTCGACTTTTATTGCCAACGCGATATCGGAAGTAAAATCAGCAGGGATAACCGGTGGATTACTTGCCATGCTGGTACTGTTTTTATTCCTTAAAAATATCTGGCCCACTCTGATTATATCCTTGTCTATTCCGGTATCCGTTATTGCCACTTTTAATCTTATGTACAGTAATGACATTAGCCTGAATATCATGAGTCTGGGGGGAATTGCTCTGGCGATTGGATTGTTGGTGGATAATTCAATTGTGGTGCTGGAAAATATTGATAGGCTTAAGCAATCATTGTCGGTTAAGGAAGCCGCAGCCAAAGGAACCAAAGAGGTATCAACTGCAATTATTGCCTCCACTTTAACCACTATGGCAGTGTTTTTTCCACTGGTATTTGTTGAAGGCATCGCTGGCCAGTTATTTAGCGATCAGGCTTTAACTGTTACCTTTGCTCTTGGTGCGTCACTCATCGTTGCCCTGACCTTAATTCCTATGCTGGCAGCTCGTGAAAAACAACCTGCGAGCACCGATACACTTGATCTGGATACACAATCATCAACATCGGTTCCTCACAGTGTGACGGCAAAAATATTTTATTATCTTACCCTGCCTTTTAAGTGGCTATTTAGTCTGACAGGAAAACTAATTTATGTTGTTTGCCTGAGTTTTTCTGCGGCAGTCGCTACACTATTTCGAATTGTAAAAAAAGGGTTAGGTCTGATATTTACGCCCGTTTTGGCTGTGTTTAACTGGGCCTTTGAAAAGGTAAACCACAGTTATCAACTTACATTAGCTCGTGCGTTGAAACGCCCCATCGCATTATTAGTGGTTATTTTAGGCTTGTCTGCGGCATCCCTGTTACTGGTACCTAAACTGGGCATGGAGTTAATCCCGTCCATGACACAGGGTGAGTTTTTTGTTGAGTTAACTCTGCCCAATGGCGCGAAGTTAGAACAAACAGATAACGCCCTGAAGTCACTGGCAGACTTCACTCAAACACTTACCGACGTTGAACGTACTTATTCTCTGGCTGGAACCGGCAGTTTAATGAACGCGTCTCCAGGTCAGGGAGGTGATAACTGGGGACGGCTAAATGTCGTGTTAGCTGCACACAGTAACGCACAGCAGGAAATACAAGTGAAACAAAAAATGCGTGAATTCCTGCGCGACCAGGCTGGAGTGACTGCAAAATTTGGTAAACCTCAATTGTTTAGTTTTTCTACTCCCCTTGAAATTGAAATTAGTGGATACAACTTGCAGCAATTGACGACTTATAGTGACAAGCTGGTTAACTTAATGCAGGAAAATCCGCGATTTGCAGATGTAAAAACCAATTTGCAAGCTGGCAACCCCGAATTGCGTATATATTTTAACCACGCAAAGTTGGCACAACTCGGTCTTAAAGCGCCTGATGTATCAAAACTCGTTTCAGCCAAAATTGGTGGAGAGGTGGCCACTCAGTTTACCTTAAATGATCGCAAAATTGATATTCTGGTGAGAGTACAGGAACAACAGCGCGATTCAGTCACCGATATCGGTAATGTGGCGGTTAACCCTGGCGGCTCCCCTGCTATTCCGTTATCAGCCGTTGCGACAATTGATATGGCAGTTGGCCCAAGTGAAATCACCCGCGTTAGTCAGCAAAGAGTTGCGGTTATTTCCAGTAACCTTGCCTATGGTGATTTAGGTGAAGCCGCTTTGGAAGCTAAGCAACTAATTGCAGAGCTGCAATTACCGGTTGGATTTAAAGCCAGTGTTGCAGGTCAGAATGAAGAGATGGAGGTGTCATTTGACTCTCTGAAATTTGCTCTGATCCTTGCCGTGTTTATGGTTTATCTGGTTATGGCGTCACAGTTTGAGTCACTATTACACCCTTTCCTGATTCTCTTTACAGTACCTCTGGCCTGTGCGGGCTCCATTTATGGCCTCTATTTAAGTGATACCAATGTATCAGTTGTGGTATTTATCGGGCTGATTATGCTGGCAGGTATTGTTGTAAATAACGCAATCGTACTGGTTGACAGAATAAACCAGTTACGTGAACAAGGAATGGAAAAACAACAAGCTATATTTGAATCTGCGGCCAGTCGATTACGCCCAATTCTAATGACGACGCTGACAACCACATTAGGACTGCTACCCATGGCTATGGGGCTTGGTGAAGGCGCCGAAATTCGTACCCCCATGGCGATCACTGTAATATTTGGTTTATTGTTCGCCACCCTGCTAACTCTGTTTATGATCCCGGTGTTGTATAGCCTTTTTGACAAAAAGCACTATAACGGAGAATCTGCATGAGTAAATTAGACCAAATGGGTGCATCCCTCGCATCATTTGCGATTAAAAAGCCCGTTACCATTTGCATGTTATTTTTGTCATTGCTGATTCTGGGGCTGTTTTCCAGTCGTTTATTGCCACTGGAGCGCTTTCCGGCAATTGATGTGCCTTTTATTGTAGTGGTTGTGCCCTACAACAACGGTACACCAGTGGAAGTGGAAAAAATGATCACCAAACCACTGGAAGAAGTATTAGCCACTATGTCGGGCATTACACGTTTACGCTCACGTTCAAATGAATCTCAGGCAGTGGTTGAAATTGAGTTTAAATGGGACGAAAACCTTAAAGCCAAAAGCGTGGAAGCCAGAGAAAAAGTCGACAGTATTCGTCATTTGTTGCCTAAAGACGCAGAACGCGTGTTGGTTTATCAGTTTAATACATCTGACAGTCCGATTTTTCAGTTTCGGGTATCCAGCGAGCGGGATTTATCCAATGCTTATGATTTGCTTGACCGTAACCTGAAAATGCCATTAGAACGGGTTGCGGGTGTATCAAAAGTTGAACTTTATGGTGTACAGAAACGCCAGATTTCGATTCGGTTGGATAGCGATCGTATTGCTGCGTTGCACGTCAACACTCTGCAATTAATTCAGCAATTACAGGCTGCTAATTTCTCTATCAATGGTGGTCACTTCTTTGAAGCAGACCGCAAAATTACGATTAATCCTCAAGGGCAGTTCAGCTCTAAACAGGATTTCGAAGATCTTTACATATCAAAGGGTATTCGTTTAAAAGATATTGCACAGATTAACTATGAAACGCCGGAACGCACAGAAGGACGTCATCTGGACCGTACTTATGCTGTTGGGTTTAATATCTTCCGTGAATCGGGGGCTAATCTGGTTAAGGTATCTGAACGCGTTAAAAAAGTGATTGAAGAAGCACGTGCCAACCCCGCTTTTGACGGCATTAAGTTATTTATGATGGATGATGAAGCACACAGTGTCACCAAGTCACTGGATGATTTACTGAATGCCGGACTTTTGGGGGCTGCGCTGTCGGTACTTGTTTTATATGCCTTTTTACGCCAGTTTACCACCACCATGATAGTGGTTTTATCTGTGCCCTTCTCTATTTGCATCACTCTGGCCTGCATGTATTTTATGGGTTACACCCTGAATATTTTGTCTATGATGGGATTAATGCTCGCGGTGGGCATGTTGGTGGATAACGCGGTTGTGGTGACAGAGAGTATTTTTCAGGAAAAGCAATCTACCAGTGATCCTGTTGAAGCCACCAGACAAGGTGTAAGCAAAGTCAGTTTGGCCGTCATTGCCGGTACCGCAACCACAGCCATTGTCTTTTTGCCAAATATCGTGGGTAAAAAAATAGATCTTACGGTGTTTTTGGAACACGTTGCCATTGCGATTTGTATATCTTTGTTTGCTTCATTATTAATTGCACAAACATTGATCCCACTGCTCACCACTAAAATGAAAGGCACCGCGCCTCAGCCTGATTCTGTCAGATCACCCAATGCAGTTGCTCGCTGGTATAAAAATGCACTGCACTGGACATTAACTCATCAGGGAAAAACAGGGCTTATTGCTTTAGCCATTTTAGTGAGCACTGCTATCCCCATGGGAGTCGTTACCAGTGATAATGACAATAATAACAACAATCGTATCTGGCTTAATTACGGTATCACCAGCAGCTATACGCTGGAAGAAGTGGAAAAGACCGTGAATAAAATGGAAACCTATTTGTATAACAATAAAGAGCGGTTTCATATCAAGCAGGTATACAGTTATTACAACCCGGGTCATGCCGTATCTGGTATTACATTAAATGATGATTTGCCGGTTACTCAGGCCGAAATTAAACAAGCGATAAGCAAGGATTTTCCCGCTTTCGTGCGGGCTAAACCCAGCTTTAACTGGGATGAGTCTGGCGGTGGCGGGGTAAAAATCACTCTGTTAGGTCAATCTTCAGAAACGTTAGTTAAATTATCTGACCAATTGGTACCGGTTATCGCGAATATAAAGGGTTTGAGCGACGTAAAAACCGATCAGCAAAGTCAAAAATATGAGTTACGCATAACTATAGATCGGCAAAAAGCCTACCGTTTCGGGCTCAGTGCCGAGGATATTTCCGGTATTATTTCAACTGCTTTACGAGGCCAGAACTTACGCACTTTCAGGCACAGTGAAACCGGTGAAGTGGGCGTAAAAGTCTTGTTTGATCAGGCTCTTCAACATGATATTACAGAATTAAAACGTCTGAGTTTAAAGCGAACAGAGCAACAAAACATTACGCTGGATATGGTTGCTGATATGCAAGTGGTACCGAGATTATCTGAAATTACCCGTCATTATCGTCAGACAGCAATCGTTATTGGTGCAAATCTGGATAAGGACACCACGATCGAGCAAGCCCGGGAGCGAATTGAAAACGCTCTGGCGAATATAGAATTGCCGGCCGGTTATAACTGGACGCTGGATGGTAGTTTTCGTCGTCATGATGAAGAAACGCAGGTAATGAAAACCAATATGTTACTGGCAATATGTATGATTTACGTTGTCATGGCGGCGTTATTTGAGTCTATTTTGCTTCCAACTGCAGTGATCACATCGTTATTATTTTCGTTTACCGGCGTATTCTGGGCATTTTTATTTACCGGAACCAGCATGTCGGTAATGGGCATGATAGGCATGCTTATATTAATGGGGATCGTGGTTAATAATGGTATCGTGCTGGTCGACAGAATTAACCAGCTGGTAAATGAAGGCTTATCTGTTGCCAATGCCATTGTTGAAGGTTGTTTAAATCGGGTAAGGCCTATTTTAATGACAGTAGCAACCACTGTACTGGGATTATTACCACTGGCGATTGGAAATACTCAGGTAGGCGGTGATGGTCCTCCCTATTCCCCTATGGCAATTGCCATTATTGGCGGACTGGTATTCTCAACCATGACCAGTTTATTTCTTGTACCACTGGCATATCTGACATTGTTAAAAATAAGACGTAAAACCGGCAAAATGGTAGCTAAAAGTCAGCTTTTGGTGGCAAAAGTTATTCAGTAGTTTAAACATTTCTGGAAGAGAGGCCGCTTTGAGCGGCCTTTTTACTGAGACTCAGTACCAAAGAGCCGGATCTGTTGGGGTTGTTTCCGGTAACCGAGGATTGTCCAGTGTAAATACTTTGCGTTGTTTCAGTCTGGCTTTTTGTAAGGCAATTTTGTGTTTGGCAAATCCGAATAACAACGCGTCAAACTGGCCATTTTGCTGCATAATTTTCAATCCCTTTTCGATAGCACTGGCAAGTTTTTGGTTGTCTTTTTGAACAAAGAAGTAAACCGCGGTTGGATACCTGATTAATAAGGTCTGTTCGATTTGTAAATCATCGAAGGAATGTTGGTTCAGTTCAGTATTTGCTTCGATCACTGAGCGGGGATAATAATCAAAATATCCATTGTGCAGCATTTTATAAATGGATTTATACCAGCTGGTAGTTTCAACTTTGTATTGGTTATCACGCAATATCGCCACATCCTGCCAGCCCAAACCCTGAATTGCAGTGAGGCGTTTTAGCTGATTTTCGTAGCTTATTTGCCTAAACATTGCCTGATCCTGCTTACGGATAACAAATAAACGATATCCTAACAATCCTTTTAATAATGGAATGCGAATGGGTAAAGTCTGTTCTTCGAGTTCGTTACTGGTCATTTTCCACATCACATTGATATCACCATTATTTAAAAACATCATATAACGCTGCTCAATATCCGGGATGTCGGCATGACGAGCCTCATACTCAGTTCCCGAAGCCTTAAGTGCCGCAGTTAATAACAGACAATAATATCCTTCACCTTTCACCTCACTGGCAGGATCAATATGATCTACAAATTGCACTGCTTTCGCCGAAAAAAGCGGGGCTGCTAATAATAAACACCCCTGAATAAATTTTGTGAATGGCATAGTGATATCAATATTAAATATGTTTGTTTTTATTATAACGTTGACTGCAACGCCTTAAATTAAAGCCCTGGCGTTTAGCTGTTAACGTTACCACTAAACTCTAAATATTGTCGATTTAAATGCATTTTGGTTACTTTTCTACATTTAATTTCCCCGCGATTTAAACTTTTTTGATTTCTACTTCGACTTATCTCCTGATTGTTCAAATTTTTCATACACAGGGGATGAAATGAAAATTTCAGATACCAGCGGGCAGGATGTAGTTCTGTCCCCCAAAAACAAAAGTAAAAAATACCTGTTGGCTGGCGCTGTTGCCGTCGCACTGTTGGCTGGGAGTGCCTTCGTGCTCCCTGGCCTCACAACATGGTCTAGTGCGGAAGCATCAATTAATGCCGAACGTATCCGCACTGCGGTGGTGACCAGAGGAGACTTTGTACGTGATTTATCCGTTCAGGGACAGGTTGTTGCAGCTGTTAGCCCACGTTTATACAGTACAGCACAAGGCACAATTACCTTTAAAGTTGATGCCGGTGATCAGGTTAAAAAAGGTCAGGTACTGGCCATTATCGACAGCCCTGAATTAACTAACCAGTTAAAACAGGAAGAATCCTCTGAACTAAGTTTAAAAATGGATCTGGATCGTCAGCGTATTCAGGCGAAAAAGCAGGCACTTGAGAATCAAAAAGAAGTGGATATGGCCAAAGTGTCGTTAACCGCAGCAGACAGGGAAAAACGCCGCGCTGATGCAGCCTATAAAACCAACGCGATTAGTCAGATCGATTTTGAAAAAGCTCAGGATGAACTGGAAAACGCCAAACTTGTATACAAACATGCGGTTGAAGACGCTCAGTTAAACAAAGAGAGTCTCAACTTTGAAATTCAGACTATGGAGCTTAAGCAAGAGCGTCAATCCCTGCTGGTTAAGGAACTCACGCGTAAAGTTAATGAATTGACACTTCGCTCACCGGTTGACGGTTTGGTTGGTAACCTTGCTGTTGAACAAAAAAATCAGGTCGCTAAAAATCAGCCTATTTTAAGTGTGGTGGACTTATCCGAGTTCGAACTGGAAGTCGCTATCCCGGAAAGCTATGCCGATGATCTTAATATCGGTATGGAAGCGGAAGTGACACTCAATGGTGAAACGCATCTGGCTAAACTGGTCACTATCTCCCCTGAGATTGAGAACAATCAGGTGACCGGCCGGGTGCGTTTTGCCGCCCAATCTCCTGCTGGTCTTCGCCAAAATCAGCGTCTTACCACGCGTATTCTGATGGAAAACAAATCCGATGTATTGATGGTTCAACGTGGACAGTTCCTCGAAAGCGGCAACGGTAAAGTGGCGTATGTTGTCCGTGATGGTGTTGCAGAGCGTCGCCGCATCAATACCGGAGCCCGCAGCCTTTCGAGTGTTGAAGTTATCGACGGATTAAACGCCGGCGACCAAATTATTATCTCTGGACTGGATCAGTTTCAGGGAGCTCAAACCGTATTAATCAATAATTAAGATAAGGGATCACACCATGTTAAGCATGAACAATGTGAAAAAGATTTTCAGAACAGATTTAGTCGAAACCCATGCGCTAAATGATTTTAACCTGCAAGTTGATGAAGGTGAATTTGTCGCGGTAACCGGTCCTTCCGGTTCAGGTAAAACCACCTTCCTTAACATCGCCGGCTTACTCGAAACATTTGAATCCGGAACCTATATGTTAGACGGCAAAGATGTCAGTAAATTAAATGACAATCAGCGAAGTGTTTTACGAAATCAGAAAATTGGCTTCATTTTCCAGAGTTTTAATTTAATCCCTGATCTTAGCTTGTTTGATAATGTTGACGTACCGCTGCGCTATCGGGGCTTCAATGCAGCGGAACGCAAACAACGTATTGAGCAGAGCCTTGAAATGGTGGGACTGGCAAACCGTATGAAACACCTGCCCTCTCAGCTTTCCGGTGGACAACAGCAACGTGTTGCCATTGCCCGGGCGCTGGCAGGTGAACCCCGTTTTTTATTAGCAGATGAACCAACCGGTAATCTGGATACCAAAATGGCACACAGCGTCATGGAGCTGTTGCAGGAAATCAATCAGAAAGGCACCACTATTGTGATGGTAACTCACGATGCCACGCTGGCCGCTCAGGCCGCACGTAATATTTATGTACGTGATGGCAGGGTAAGTGAATTACATGACGTTTCAGCTATGCCCGAAGCCGTAAACAGTTAAGGAGCACCGCATGTTTCAGTATTATTTGAAGCTGGCGCTGCTCAGCATAAAACGCAATCCCATATTGAGTGGACTAATGGTGACCGCTATTGCACTGGGCATCGGTGCCTGTATGACCACCATTACCGTCAATTATCTAATGTCCGCTGATCCTATTCCGCAAAAAAGTGACAAGTTATTTTATGTTCAACTGGACAGCTGGGATCCAAACGACCCCTTTGATGAGCCAAATGAACCACCCGACCAGCTCACCTGGACGGATGCAACAAACTTATTAAAAGCAAAGAAAGCAACACGTCAGGTGATGATGGCCCAAAGTGTGGGAGCCGTAGAACCGGAACAACAGGATGCAAAGCCCTATATGGCCAGCATTCGCTTAACCAGCAAGGATTTCTTTGGCGCGTTTGATACCCCCTTTTTATACGGCGGAGGCTGGTCCGACGAAGCCGATGTTAATCGTGAATTTGTCACCGTTATCAGCCGGGAAACCAATGATAAATTATTTGGTGGGCAAAACTCTGTAGGAAAGACTATTCGTGTTCTGGGTAATAACTTCAAGGTCGTCGGAGTGTTAGACAACTGGGTACCGGTACCGCGTTTTTATGACTTAACCACAGATCAGTTCGCAGAGCCTGAAGAAATGTTTATGCCTATCATGCTTAAAGAAGAGCTGGAACTACCCTCTAGTGGTAATACGAATTGTTGGAAACGTCCGGATGATGGCTTCAAAGGTTTCTTAAATTCGGAATGTGTTAATTTTCAGATGTGGGTTGAACTGGAAAGCGAGCAGCAAAAACAAGCCTATAAAGACTATATCGATAATTATGTTAAGGAGCAAAAAACACTGGGTCGGTTTGCCCGCCCATTAAATAATCGCTTGTCTGACGTAAATGAGTGGATGGAAAATCAGGAAGTGGTGGCTGACGATGCGCAAATCATGTTGTGGTTAAGCTTTATGTTCTTGCTGGTTTGTTTGCTCAACACTATCGGCTTGTTGCTGGCTAAATTTACCGGTAAGACTGGCGAGATCAGCCTGCGTCGCGCTGTAGGTGCATCCAGAAAAGACATTTTTGTACAACATTTAATTGAAACCGCCTGTATTGGTCTGGCTGGAGGCATTGCAGGGCTGGGACTGGCAATGCTTGGATTGCAGGGCATTAAAGTACTGTATGGCAGTTTTGCCGACCGGGTCAGTTCTCTGGATTTTAATTTGGTTATTATCGCGTTAATACTGGCATTGTTATCCAGTATTGCTGCCGGCCTGTACCCTACATGGCGAGCCTGTGCTATCGCACCTGCGCGCGCATTAAAAGACCAATAAGGAGAGCAGTTATGTTCGAAACAGGACCGATTTTACGCGCGCTGATGCGCAATAAAGTGGGTGCGATTCTAATCGCACTGCAAATAGCAGTCACCATGACCATTATTGTAAATTCCATTTTTATTATTATGGAGCGTAAGGAGCTGATGGCACGTGAAAGTGGTATGGATGAAGCCAACAGTTTTTATATTCGCAGTTCCGGGTTTGCTAAGGATTTTAATAATCAGGTCACTGTGCAGGAAGACCTGGCCATGATACGCGGCCTTCCGGGGGTGGTTGATGCGATCCAGGTTAATGCCATTCCAATCAGTGGTGGTGGCTGGTCTATGGGATTGCAAACCAAACCCGGTGACGATCAGGATGGTGTTGGCGTCGCCGTTTACATGGTAGATGAGCATGGCACTAATACCTTTGATGTGGATGTTATTGCCGGCCAGGACTTTAATGCGTCAGATATCATCTGGCGCGATGGGGATAGAAATGACTGGCCTGATCAGATCCTTATTACCAAAGCGATGGCTGAAGACCTCTACCCCGATGAAGATTATCGTAATGCGGTAGGAAAAACGGTTTATATTAATCGTAACGAGCCCATCATTATTAAAGGGATCATTGATAAACTGCAAGCGCCCTGGATCGGCTGGAACGGGCTGGAGCGAGTGATGTTAGTACCGCAATTAATGGACTTTAGCGCGTATCGTTACTTGGTACGCACTGAGCCAGGACAGCGCGATATTATTATGCCCAAAGTGGAAGAAATGCTTGCCAGTAGCAATAAAGGCCGGATCGTTCGTGAACTACGCAGTATGCAAGAAACCCGTGACCGTAGTTATCGTCGCCATAGTGCCATGATCAATATCCTAACCACGGTAATGGTGATTCTGACAATAGTGACTGCACTTGGCATCGTTGGACTGGCGAGCTTTAGTGTTAACCGTCGCAAAAAACAAATTGGTACCCGCCGGGCGTTAGGTGCAACCCAGGGCGCTATTTTGCGTTATTTTATGCTGGAAAACTTTATGATTAGTACGGTTGGTGTGATGGTGGGCGCGGCGCTAACCGTGGGTTTAAATATGTGGTTAATGCAGGCATTTGAATTAAGCCGTATTGACTGGTATCTAATCCCGGTTGGCATGGTGGTACTGTGGTTAGTGGGACAAATTGCTGTTTTGGGGCCTGCCAAACGTGCAGCGGCTATTCCTCCGGCAATCGCTACCCGTAATGTATAACTAAGTGATATATCTCAGGGCTGCATCGCAGCCCTTTTCTGCTTATTGCTGTAATAACGCACCAATCTTTTGCTGATTAGCATATTTTATGTAATTGGTCAGGGCCGCACTAACAGACTGATTTGTCATTAATTCCTGCATCGCAACTTTACCAACAACTTCAAATGAGTTTTTTAAGGCTTGAGGATCCTGCTTGTTAGCACTCATGAGTTCCTTCGGACAATCATCGGTGAGAAGCCTTGTGATTAATGTACCAATATTTTTATCCATTGATTCTTTCGCTTCGTCAGTTAATGTCGTGTACCCGGTGATTTCTGGATGAGCTGCCATTGCCATGAATACCCAAACCGCTAAATTTTTTCTCTCCTTGCCATTTAAGTGATCAACCAGACAAGTAGTTAAGTCTGTTGTATTGGCTGATACTGTGAAGGAAGAACACAACAGTCCCAAAGAACATAAAATTTTTGATAATTTTTTCATTTAATCTCCTGATAATCAGACATTGTTTGACGTTTGTCCTGAAGCCATCATACAAAACTATTCAAATAACAATCACCAGAAAAACATGTGACTTAAATTTTGTTTCTTATTTGAATTCAAATAAGTTTAGTTTTTAACAAAACCTGAATATTTGATTATGCTGCTTTGCAAAACAGAATTTGAATAGTCTAACAGCATGAAAACACCCCTATATTTACGACTAACGTTTGCCACCGTCTTTGCATTTTCAATTCAGGCACAAGCCAGTGTGAAATACCAGTTGCTGGTGGCTCAGGATGGCAGTGCAGATTACACCAGCATTCAGGATGCCATAAATGATACAAAGTCTTTCCCCGATAAACAGATTCAAATCCGCATAAAAAATGGCATCTATCACGAAAAAGTAAATTTATATGCGTGGAATCCCAGAGTAGCCTTAATTGGTGAAAGTAAAGATAAAACGATTATTGAATTTGCCGATCACTTCAAACACATTAACAAAGGGCGTAACAGTACTTTTTTAACCGCTACACTTGAGGTAAATGCTGACGACACCCTGATTAAAAATCTGACCATCAAAAATAATGCAGGCCCGGTAGGTCAGGCTATAGCGCTAGCGGTAAATGCCAATCGTGTTGTTGTAGATAATGTGGCGATTATTGGTAATCAGGACAGTTTGTATGTGAGTGGTGAAGGTAATCTGCAACTTTTTAAAAACTGCTACGTGGAAGGTACGACTGATTTTATTTTTGGCAATGCCAGCGCAGTATTCGATCACTGCCATATTCATGCGAAATCCTCCTCTTATATTACTGCTGCCTCCACAGATGACAATGCACCATTTGGTTTGGTGTTTCTTCACAACAAAGTGACTCTGGGAAATGGCATTGACCAGGTTTATTTAGGTCGCCCTTGGCGGCCTTACGCCCAGACAGTATGGATAGACAGTCAATTGCCAGCAGGTATTCACCCTGAGGGCTGGCATGACTGGTCAAAACCTCAGGTGCATCACACGAGTTTTTATGCTGAGTTTAATAACGTTGGCGCTGGCGCCAATACCGATAAACGAGTGAGTTGGAGCCATCAGTTAACCGGGAAACAGGCAAAAAAATACCAGTTAGATAACCTGCTTAATCAAGCCGGATACACAAACTGGTATTTACGTGACGCGACGTTTTTAAAGTAAAAAGGACTGAGATCAGTCCTTTTTGTCAACGCTCACTTTCTTTGCTTCTGCCGGCGTTTTGTCCAGCATCGCAATATCCTGATCCGAAATAATAGGCCCTGGTTGCATATTGATATCTTCAATTTGCTGTTCTGACAAATAAGTCAACATACAACTACTGTAATTTGATGTTGCCTTGGCCAGACGACGTCCATCATTGCTTCTCACCAAAATAGTATCACCTATCGAAAAGTCCCCTTTTACCTCAACAATTTCTTCCGAGGTTAATTGTTCGGAATTTTGGTTAAGCGGCTCGGAAAAATCTTTATCGACAATCACCTCACCCTGTTCCTTGGTGGTGTGCGTCATCCAGTGCAAACGTTCATGCAAAGGACTTTTATAAGGGGTGAACTGAGTACCCGGGTTAATGCCATTTAACAGGTCATTAAAAGCCGCTTCCTCAAAACCATTAATGATGAAGGTGGAAATACCATGTGATGTCGCTTTTTCCGCTGCTTCAATTTTGGTTTTCATTCCCCCGGTGCCAACGGCGCTATCTGCCCCACCTGCCATTGAATAGATACTTTCATTGATTTCGTGCACTTCCGGGATCAACTCTGCATCGTCAAATTTATTGGGGTTTTTGTTGTACAACCCTTTTACATCAGAACAGATAATAAGAGTATCAGCATCAGCCGCCGCTGCGACCATCGCCGCCAGATTATCATTATCCCCCACTTTTAAATCATCAGTGGTAACGGTGTCATTTTCGTTGATTATCGGCAATAAACCACCTTGCAATAACGAAAATACGGTTTCACGAATACTGACATAGCGTTCGCGATCGGCTAAATCGCCGTGGGTTAATAATATTTGTGCACAAGGGAAATCAAAAAAACGATCCCAGGTAGCCATCATACTGGTTTGCCCTGCAGCAGCCATTGCCTTTTTAAGCGCGATGGTTTCCTCCTCAATGTTGGAGAACAGGTGTCTTCCGGCTGCCACTGAGCCGGAAGATACCAATATGACCTCGATTCCATGCATACGGCAACGTAATATAAATTGAGCGATGCTGAGCAGATACTGGGAACTACAGCCCTGATTATCTGGCGCTATTAGTGCACTGCCTACTTTAATAACGACGCGTTGCCACTGGAATTTATTCATCATAATCCTTCTTGGTTAATTAACTATATTGCTCAAGTTGCTGTTGAGCAGCGAGAAATTGCTTTTGCACCGCTTCTTTTGGAGAGCCATCAAAATGACTGACCAACATAATGCTGAGTGAACTGACGATAAAGCCAGGGACAATTTCATAAATAACGGAACTCAGGCTCGCCCCATCAGCCAGCACAGGGGCATAAATCCAAAACAGTACAGTAGCAGCACCGGTTACAATACCCGCTACCGCACCGCGGTGTGTCATACCTTTCCAGAACAAACTAAATAATACCAATGGGCCAAACGCCGCTCCAAAGCCAGCCCATGCATTACTGACTAAATCAAGAATAGTACTGGAACGGTCCAGCGCCAGTAAACTGGCAACAATTGCGACCACTACAACGCCAATACGACCAATTTTAACAATCTGCCCTTCACTGACATTTTTATTTAAAAAGGCGCGGTATACATCTTCGGTAAGTGAACTTGATGACACCAAAAGCTGAGACGAAATAGTACTCATAATGGCCGCTAAAATGGCTGCCAGTAGAAATCCGCTGATAATCGGATGGAATAATATCTCTGAGAACAAAATGAAAATGGTTTCAGGATCGTCAATGGTTTGTGGAAATTTATTAATATAAGCCACACCAACTAATCCTGTCATAACAGCACCGATAAGCGTGACAGTCATCCAGCTCATGCCTATGCGACGCGCAGTTTTAATATCAGGTACTGAACGTATCGCCATAAAACGAACAATAATATGAGGCTGACCAAAATAACCTAATCCCCACGCCAGACTGGAAATAATCGCCAGCAAACCAACATCGTTAAACATGGAGGAAAAAGGTTTAATGGTTTGTTCTGCACTACTCATTAGGTCACTGGCATTATCAAACTGGGTATAGGCCACAAACGGCACCAAAACCAGCGCAACAAACATAATGCAACCTTGCACAAAGTCAGTCATGCTCACGGCCAAAAAGCCGCCCAGTAAGGTGTATGCCACAACCACTGATACGGTGATAAACAATCCCAGTTCGTAGCTTAATCCAAATGCAGATTCAAATAACTTACCGCCTGAAGTAATTCCGGCAGAGGTATAGAGTGTAAAGAAAATAATAATAACTGTGGCTGATATCACCCGAATCGGACCATTTTGCAAACCAAAACGTTTGGCGAAATAGTCGGGTAACGTTAAAGCGTCATCCGCCACTTCAGTAAAAACTCTTAATCGAGGTGCCACAAGCAGATAATTTGCCAGCGCGCCTATTAATAGCCCTAATGCAATCCACAGGGTTTCAAATCCCATAACAAACATTGCACCCGGCAACCCCATTAACATCCAGCCGCTCATATCCGAAGCGCCTGCTGATAATGCAGTGACCTGAGGACTAACTTGTCGGCCCCCTAAAATATAACCCGAAATATCACTGGTTGAATTTCGATAGGCAAAAAGCCCAATCATTAACATAGCGATGAAATAAATCGCCAACGATATATAAGTACTGTAATGCATATTTTTATTGCCCTACTTGGCTCTTGTTATGATTAATTGATGCAGAGTGGTTTTTGTTTTTTTGAATAGACGTAATTGTTAACACGTTTACCAATCTTAGGTGTAACCCCGAACCGACAACTCTGGCAAGCTGAAAATTCGTTTCAGGTAAATCAAACATCTACATCCTCTCGTTAAAAGTACGTTTTTTTTGAATAAAACCAGCTGAATTAATCAGCGATTAAAATAGTACTCTAATCATTAGTTCTCTAACTATTATCCGGATTATCCTGCAAAATTCAAGGCCGATGCCGGTTTTAGGCCTGTTGAAAGTACCGTTTTAGCCATGCCCGTTCTTTTAAAGTAAAACAAAATCGTTAGATTTACTCATCAACACAGCTAGTTGATACATAAGGATTAATGACTAGTTTAAGCGATAAAAGCAGGATAAAATTCAATGCAAATTAATTTAAATATTTGATAGAGTTCTATCGATTTATTCATTGTCGAGATATAACATGCAAAAATATGATGAATTGCTCGTTTCACTAAGGCGCGTAATACGCGCGATAGATCTCTACTCCAAAAAACTCAGCAAGGAATCAGGCTTAACCACACCTCAACTTATCGTGTTACAGGAAATTTCTGTTAATAGCGGCATTATGGTTCGTCAGATTGCCGAAAATATTAATTTAAGTTCGGCAACCGTTACCAATATTCTTGATCGTCTGGAAAGCAGGCAGTTGATTTTACGTGAACGTTCGACAACAGATAAACGTAAAGTAGGTATTTGGTTAACGGAGTTGGGAACCGAAGCGATTAAACAGGCACCCCGCCCGTTGCAGGATCACTTCATTAAACGGTTTGAAGCTCTCGACGAATGGGAACAGACACAATTAGTTGCAACCATGCAGCGTATTGCCGCAATGATGGACGCAACTGATATTGATGCTGCACCATTATTGGAAGTGGGTTTAATCAATAGCAGTAAGTAAATTTCTTTAAATCTTAATTATTTATTCAAATAATCGAAAACAAACCGATAAATAATAAAGTGTCTGGCTCATATTTCCATGTTGGGCTAGGCTTTTTATTGGGTGTGCTTTACGCCAGGATGCGCTAAGCCTAAACGGACAGGTTGGTATATCACTCAGGCTTAAAACTGTTCGCAATCTGTTGGAGTATCGATTTTGATTAACCTGAATACGATCAAACATAAACTCATTCTTATTTCAGCACTGGTTATTGTTGGCATGGGTGGGTTAATACTATTGCAAAACAACCTCAATTCTACCCTGTTAGACTTAAATCGTACCGATATGAAAGTCGCTGACATTAAAAGCGCAATGTTAAATTTACGACGCGATGAAAAAGATTTTTTAATGCGGCTTGACCTAAAGTATGCCGATGAATTTTCAAATGAATATGCTTCTTTAAGTCGCCATCTTTCCGAGTTACAGCTACTCCTTAGCAAGCATGATCTTCCAGATAATAAAGCCAATCAGTTAAGTTCAATACTTAAAGATTATTCTGAGCAATTTAAAGTCATCGTTAAGCAGCAACAAGTAATTGGACTGGACCATGAAAGTGGTTTGTATGGCGATTTACGAAATGCTGTGCATGATGTTGAGGCTCGGGTTAATAACGCCAGTAACGTACAACTGTTAGCAGATATGTTGATGCTACGACGCCATGAAAAAGACTTTATGCTGCGGGTTAATCAAAAATATATCGATAAATTTAGCAGTGCATTTACCAGCTTCATGCAACATTTAGATAGCTCCAATTTGTCAGCATCAGAAAAGTCTGCTGTCAGGCAGTCAATGCTTGAATACAAGCAAAAATTTTCCAGTTTTACTGATGGTAAACAACAACTGGGTTTTACCAGCGCTGATGGCATGATGGGAAACATGCGCGCAACAGTCAGACAAACAGAGGATTTATTACATGAACTGGCATCTGAGATCGAAGAATCAATCATTAGCAGCAGACAACTGTCAGATGTGATCACTCAAATCACAGCAATCGTTATTGCGGCGGTACTGGTCGCGATAGTGGTATTACTGTCACTGAGTATTTCACGGCCTATCGCCTATTTAGACGAATTAATGTCAAAAATCAGTGACAATAAAGATTTAACCTTAAGGTATGACTACGACGGCGCTGAGGAAATTAACCATGTTGGTCATTCGCTGAATCTTATGTTGACCAGTTTTGAACAGTCAATGAACGAGGTATTGCAATCAACCTTAATGCTCAGTGCCTCAGCAGAGGAGCTAAGCCATATAACTCAGAACACCAGTAACGGTGTAAAGCGACAACAAACTGAAACAGAATCAGTAGCAACAGCCATGAATCAGATGACCTCGACCGTACAGGAAGTTGCGAGATCAGCTAATGATGCGGCTGAATCGTCAACTCTGGCTGACAGTGAATCGGTTAAAGGTCGTCAACTGGTGGATGAAACCATTAAGCGTATTCGTGTACTGGCAGATCAGGTAGTGAATACAGCACAGGAAATGGATCAGTTACGGCAGGAAACGGACAATATTAATACCGTATTACAGGTAATTGGTGGGATAGCAGAGCAAACAAACTTACTTGCGTTAAATGCTGCTATTGAGGCAGCCCGCGCCGGTGAGCAAGGTCGTGGTTTCGCGGTTGTTGCAGATGAAGTACGCACACTCGCCTCCCGAAGTCAGGATTCAACCCAGGAAATTCGGGAAATTATTGAGCGTTTACAGGCAAAATCACACTCTGCTGTTAACGTAATGAATCAGGGAAAAGAACAGGCTCAGCGCTGCGTGGAACAAGCTGATGTTGCGGGGACGGCTCTGGAAGAAATCACCAAAGCGGTATCAGCCATCAGTGAAAGAAATTATCAGATTGCCAGTGCCGCTAAGGAACAAAATCAGGTTGCAGAAGAAATTAACAAAAGTGTGACCAACATAAATGATATCGCCCAGGAATCGACCATTTCTGCAAGACAAACCCTTGAAACCAGTGAGTCTCTGGCCAAATTGTCGACTGAGCTTGAAACAATTGTAAGTCAGTTCAAGGTTTCTAAAGCCTGATTAAACAGGTAACAGACATATCATCTGTTGCCTGCTTTTCTTTATTTTAGTAACGATACTTTGTACAAATCATGACGTCTGTCGATTAAATTACGTACAGTCCCTTCACTGTGCAGTATTTTGAGTTTAGCCATATCCAAATCAGAAAAGAGTAACATCTCAGTGTTTGGGGTAGCTTCCGACAAGATCGCATCATGTGGGAATGGGAAATCTGAAGGTGTCAGAACCGCAGATTGGCTGTACTGAACATCCAGACTTTCTACTTTGGGTAAATTACCCACACTGCCAGCTATGACTACATAACATTCATTTTCAATTGCACGTGCCTGAGCACACAAACGCACCCGCAAATAACTGTTTTTGGTATCTGTCCAAAAGGGAACAAACAGTATTTCAACCCCCTGCTCCGCTAAAATACGTGACAACTCAGGAAACTCAACGTCGTAACAAATCAGGATCCCAACCCGACCGGCATCGGTTTCAAATACCCTGACTTTATCCCCCCCCTGAATAACCCAGTCATTTTGCTCATGTGGGGTGATATGTATTTTGCGTTGTTCGTCTACCTTTCCGCTGCGGTGACATAAATAAGATACGTTATAAATATTGCCATCTTCAGCCAGTGGCATTGATCCGGTAATAATGTTGGCATTATATTCAATCGCCATTTGCGACATACGTTCACGAAAAACTTCAGTATATTCAGCAAGATTACGAATGGCCTCTGTTTGGGAGGATGCCTTGCGTAACCCCATTAGCGGCGCGTTAAAAAACTCAGGAAAAACAATGAAATCACTTTTATAGTCTGACACCGTATCCACAAAGAATTCAATTTGATCAAGCAGCTCCTGCACTGAATTAACTTCTCGCATTAACCACTGTACAGCGCCAACCCGTACAACAGATTTTGGTGAAGTTAATACAAGGTCGCTGGCTTCATATAAGATATTGTTCCACTCGAGTAAGGTCGCATATCCAACTGATTGCTCATCTTCAGGCAAATATTTTTTTAGCAGACGCTTAACCTGAAAATCATTGGATAACTGAAAGCTTAATATAGGATCATATATGGATTTATTATCCACTTGCTCGATGTATTCCATTGGGCTCATTTGCGACTTGTAGTTGTGGTATTTTGGAATACGACCACCCGCCAGAATCGCGCGCAAGTTATATTGACGGCATAGTTCCTTGCGTGCGTCATATAATCGTCTGCCAAGACGCAGCCCGCGATGTGTGGGTTTAATCACTACATCCAGCCCATAGAGTGCGTCCCCGTCCGGATCATTGTTAACATTATCGTTGCTATCAACAATATCATCATAGGTATGCGGGTTAGAAAAGCGCGTGTAATCCACCTGTACACTTAACGCAATACCGACTAATTCACCATCATCCAGTATGCCGATTTGCCCTTCAGGAAACTCATCAATCAGGTACGACATAGTGTGGTCAGGCCATGCACCACCAAGATCCTGGTAACACTCATCCATCAATTGTTTGATTTGCGGATATTGCACCATTGACAGGTTACAAATTTCGATACGGGCTTTTTCTAATGGCATACTGGATAGATTCCTTATACAACGTTGACCTGCTTTACCTTAACAGAAAACCGTTTTAGGCGTCGATTAACCAGCCGCGCTCTGTGGCTATATCAATTTGTTCACAGACAAATTTCCATAGTTTTGGGGCCGCGGTTTGCAAATGCAGATTTCGTTTCAACACCTGTTTTTTTCTAACCTGATGTTGTGACCAACTCCCGCCATTATTTTGCATGTTTTGCAACAACGGCAATACACGATCCATTGATTTGGCAAAACGGGCATCGGCGGTTTCTGCATCTTCAAATTCTAACCACAAATCCAGAAATTGTTGCGACTGTGTTGCAGGTAATAACCCAAATATGCGTTTAGCTGCAGCTACTTCTTTTTGATTTTGTTCTGCGAGGTCAGCGTGTTCACCAAAGGCAAAAGTATCACCTGCATCTATCTCAACAATATCGTGAAGAAGAAGCATGGTAATCACACGTGATAAATCGATTTTTTCTTCAGCATAAACAGACAGCACTTGTGCCATTAAAGCGATATGCCAGCTGTGTTCTGCACTGTTTTCAAAACGGTTGTTATCGCATTTAATCAGCGCTTTTCGATACACTCGCTTTAACTGGTCTAATTCCATAATAAAGTCGAGTTGTTGCTTAAAGTCTTGCATGTCACTCCTGATAAATAATGATGATAAGACCGGTTTTACCAGGGTAAAACGTCACCATTGGCATGCCAGAATGTGCCGGTATTATCTATTGATAACTGGTCAATTCTTTCTACAAGACCCTGAGCTGACTGCTCGGCACTTACGTCACCTGCACCGCCAACCATATCCGTTTGTACAAATCCCGGATGCAGAATCGCCACACTAAAACCACTGGCTTTTAGGTCATTAGCTAAAGAAACCGCACCCGCATTAAGCGCAGCCTTTGACATACGATAACCGTAATATCCACCAGAACCGTTATCCGCCATTGAACCCATACGGCTGGTTATCATCACAATTTTTGCATGCTGCGCTAATTGCGACAGTAAAAACTGTGTGAAAACAACCGGCGCCAACGCGTTGACCTGAAACTGATACATCATGCGGTTACAGTCCATATCATTAATGGTTTCATTACCCAGTACACCCGCGTTATTAATCAGAATATCAATCGTATTTTTACCCAGCGCTTCCTGCACACGTTGAAAACCAGCGGGTTCTGTCATATTGACTCCACTGATAATGGTCGCACCGGATTTCTCCAGTTCAGGCGAAGGGTGGCGACATACGGCAAACACCGTATCATTGCGTTTAATAAATTGTTGCGTGAGTGCCAAACCAATTCCGCGGTTTGCCCCTGTTATTAATACATTAGCCATGTGTCACTTCCTTTAAAATTCGTTGCAAATCGGCAGGTGTATCAACCCCGGCAGGCGGTAATTCACGGGCAATGTCCACATGAATCCGTTCGCCATGCCATAACACTCTGAGTTGCTCTAAAGACTCTATTTGCTCAATGCCTGAGGGCGGTAAATTAATATATTGTTTTATAAATCCGGCTTTATAGGCGTAAATACCGATATGTCGCAGATAAAAGTCACCAATTTCGTCAATAAACTCTTCATCCATAAAACGATTACGATCATAAGGAATCGTGGCGCGACTAAAATACAAGGCATAACCCAGTTTATCAGTTACCACTTTTACTGCATTTGGATTAAAGGCCTCTTCTGCTTCATCTATTTTAACGCCAAGAGTTGCCATCGAAGCAGCCTGATATTGATGCAGATTCTCTGCCACCTGAATAATATTGGCCGCCGGTACAAAAGGCTCGTCTCCCTGAACATTGACGACTACTTCATCATTGTTTAATTGCAATAGTTCGACTACTTCAGCAAGACGTTCGGTACCGGATTCATGGTGACTGCCCGTCATACAGACATTACCACCAAACCCTTCTACGGCTTGTTTAATTCTTTCATCATCGGTTGCTACCCAGATCTGCTCAGCCCCGGCTTCCTGTGCACGTTCATAAACATGTTGCACCATGGGTTTACCATGAATATCAGCCAGGGGTTTTCCGGGAAAACGGGTTGATGCATAACGTGCAGGGATAACAACGGTGAATTTCATGATTATTCCTTAATCTGTTCTAACTCATCACTACTTAAATTACGTGCCTCATTTTCCAGCAATACAGGGATGTTATCCCGAATGGGGTATGCCAGCTTGTCAAAGCGACATATCAATTCATTGTCATTACTTAATTGTAATTTTCCTTTGCACACAGGACAGGCCAGTATAGTGAGTAAACTTTTATCGAATGCCATGAGTTTTTATCGCCTTTATTTTTTTTAAAAAAAGTTGTCGAAATTCTTCGGTCAACTTAGCACTGACCGGCAGGTACCACCAATCATCCGCAGCAAAGTCTTTACACTTAACCGCATCTTTTTCAGTCATGATCACTGTACCTTGTGGTAAGTCCTGTTGCTTAAACGCATGGTGATCTGCAAACGTAAGGCATTGTTTGAGTTTTACCTGCCTGGATTTAAGCAAATCAAAAAAGCGTTGTGGATTACCAATCGCGGCAACGGCTGTCACTTCAGATTTTAAATCGCTTAATGACTGACTTTTACTTGGATGTTTGATATTGACTAACCGACCGGACTCAAGTGACATCAGAAAATCACCTTTTCGTACCATGCCGCCATTAATCACCACAAAATCAACCTGTTCCAAACGTTCTGCGCTTTCGCGTAACGGGCCCATAGGTAACAAATAATTGTTTCCCAGCCTTCTCTGACCGTCCATAACAACAATCTCGATATCACGTTCCAAAGCGTAATGTTGCAAACCATCATCACACAAAATCACATCACAACGATGTTGCTTCAACAAAAAGTCACCACCACGCGCACGATTCGGGTCTATCACTATCGGACATTGTACATGTTGACGCATAAGAGCCGGTTCATCGCCTACGTTTGCAGGCGAATCGGATTCAGCAACAAAATGTGGATAATCAATATTTTTGCCACCATAACCTCGTGACAAAATGCCCGGATGGTAACCTTCCTGACGCAACAACTGCGCTAATCGAATTACCAGAGGCGTTTTACCTGTTCCACCTACACTGATATTGCCGACTATGATAACTGGCACGGACAGACGATGCGTTCGACGCCAACCATTTTGGTAACTAATCCGACGTACCGTAGAAATTAACCAAAATAGTGCGGTTACAGGCCACAACAGCCAGACAACAGGATTTTTGTTATACCAGCACTTTTCCAGAAAACTCATTTAGACTCCATAAATTGCATTTGATGAAGTGATGCATAATGTCCATCTTTCGCCAACAGAGACTGATGATCTCCCTGCTCAATAATTTCTCCCTGCTCAATAACCAGGATCTGATCCGCTTTTTCAATCGTGGACAAACGATGGGCTATAACAATGCTGGTTCGTCCTTGTTGCAGGACATCCAGCGCATCCTGAATAAGTCGTTCTGACTCAGTATCCAAAGCAGACGTAGCTTCATCTAAAATCAATACCGGGGCATTAGTTAAAATAGCACGGGCAATGGCGATCCGCTGTCGCTGACCTCCAGACAACATCAGGCCATTTTCACCAACCTGTGTATCCAGCCCCAAAGGAAAATTATCACTGAATTCCAGTACATGAGCGGTTCTGGCAGCTTCGATTATTTGCTCACGAGTGGCATTATCGGCTCCGTAAGCGATATTGTTGGCGATTGTGTCGCTAAATAAGATAACTTGCTGAGAAACCAATGCGAACTGACGTCTCAGATCCTTGAGGTTTAGTTGCTGTATATCCTGTTCATCCAGTGTAATTGTGCCATGGTCAGGCTGATAGAAACGGGTAATTAAGCTGGAGATGGTTGACTTACCGCTACCTGAGCGCCCAACAAGCGCCAGTGTCTGACCATGGGATAAGTCAAAACTGATATCACGCAGAGCGTGTTGTTCTTTCCCTGGATAAGTGAAATCCACCTTGTCGAAACGAATATTCCCCTGCGCTTTTTGCAAAGAAACCACACCACTATCCTTTTCAGTAGCGCGGTCAAGAATATCGAAAATGCTTGAACAGGCTGCCATACCACGCTGAAAATCACTATTTATTGTAGTTAGCTGTTTCAGTGGTTTTAACAACATAATCATATTTACCACCACCTGAGTAAAAATCCCCGGTGTTAAATGCTCAACCATTTGCGGTACGCTGGCGATATAAAGCACCACAGCCAATGCAATTGACGCAATAATCTGAATAGAACTTACGCTTAAAATCTGTGCTACCAACAGTTTCATCACTTGCTGACGATTATAGTTATTGCGCTGAGCAAATTTCCGTTGCTCTTTATCCTGCCCCCCAAACATCAGTACAACTTTATGCCCCTTTACCGCTTGTTCAACATTGGCTGTAAGGTTGCCCATTGCATCCTGAATGCTGCGGCTGACTTTCCGAAAACGCTTGCTGACAACAGACACAACCAGCGCTACGGCGGGTCCGATTAGTAAAAACACCAGAGACAATTGCCAGGAGTAATAGAACATAGCGATTAATAATCCAACGACAAATGCCCCCTCTCTCACCATGGTTGCCAGCGCTTTACCCGCGGCATTAGCGACTTGTTCGGTATCATAAATTACTTTGGAAATCAGACTTCCAGCAGAGTTGCTATCGTGAAAGCTGACTGGCAAATGTAAATAATGCTCAAACAACTGTTGTCGAAAATTCATCACTACTTTGTTACCAATCCAGCCCAGGGTATAAGTCCCCATAAAATTGAACAGGCCGCGAAGAATAAAAATGGGCACCACAAACCAGGCCGCCATTCGTAAAAACTCGTAATTGCCACCGCCCAAACTATCATCGATCAAGGGTTTTAGCTGCGCAATAACCAGTGCATCGAGTAACGCATATCCAATCATGCCAATGGCAGAAACCAAAAAGGCCAGCTTAAAGTGACGCAAATATTGACTAAAACGACGAAATGTCGCCAATGATGTTTGTTTTTCGTTCATGTTTTCTCGATAAACGTGATTTACGAGGTCTATTGTACCGTTGGCAATAAAATTACCCAACTATCAAAGACATATTTAACAAAAAGATGCTTAATCAGCCGCTGTCACTGATTTGCATACCAGTATGGCAGGGTATCCTTTCTGAAGGTTTTTACCTTAATCGTTCGCTCAATAATAAAGCTAATCTGTCCTGTTTTAGCAGTATTTAAGGTGACTATATGGTTATCTTTATAACGTTTTACAACCTCAGGGCGCGGAAATTGCCACCGATTCAGATAACCTGTGCTGAACACTGCAAACTCGGGCATAACCCGCTGAATAAACGCTGTCGATGATGAGCTTTTACTCCCATGATGAGGCACCAGTAAAATATCTGCTTTTAATTGTATTGGAGTCTTCTCAACCAATTCCAGCTCTGACTTGCGTTCAATATCCCCTGCAAATAAAACACTGTGATGCCCATCGGAAATGTGAATAACACAGGAGCGGTTGTTTTCAGACTCCTTTAACGCAGCAGGTGGCCATAACAACCTAATCGTCAGAGATTGCCATTTTAATTGTTTTCCATGAACACAGCTGTCAGTGTTAGACATGACTTTTGCATCAGGATAGTGTGTTGACAACGGCCTCAGTGAGCCATCATGGTCCATATCGTGGTGAGTTATAAAGATATAATCCGGAGCCTGCAGGCCTTTTCGCTGTATGAGTGGCAATATAACGGCGTCAGCCATATTAAAGCCACTGTTGTAGGAAGGGCCAGTATCAATCACTATCGTCTTACCGTTACGACTAACAACCGCTGCTGCCCCCTGACCGACATCAAGTACCTCTATACGCCACTGTTCGCTGAAAACCGGCATTAAATAACTAAGAAATGGTACACATAACAAAACAGCAATAAGTCCTCGCCACTTAAAGGCTGGGATGATACAAATAAACAAACCAATTCCCATCATAAACCAGACAGCTAAAGGTGGCGCAGGGACTTGCATAACAGCAACCGATTCAGACAAATAACTTAACCCTTTCACTCCCAGTGTAATTGCCTTATCCACCAACCCAAACAGATATTGTGCTCCCGCAGGATAGACAGGCAGCAGACATAATCCGGCAAGGCAAACAGGTACCATTATTAACGTTACCAAAGGTACTGCCAAAAAATTTGCCAATGGAGAAATAAGACTAATAAAACCAAACTGCCAGGCCACCATCGGGATCATTAAAATACACAACCCCAGTTGTAATCTCGCGGCAATTAAAAAACGTTGCCAGTTCCCCCCACTTTGGCTGGTGACAGGCCACTTCCATAAAATAACGCCAATCAAACACACAGCATAAAAACTAAGCCAGAAACTGGCGGTTAAAATACTAAGCGGACTCACCAGTAACACCAATGCACAGCAACATATAATCAGTCTTCGCAATCCCAAATGCTTGGCATATATCATTAAAACACTGACTAAAACCAACATAAGGCAGGCACGTAACGTAGGTAAACTCATGCCCGCCAGAAACGAGTACAAACAGGCAACAATAGTGGCAAAAACCGCAGAGATCAGACGCAGATTAGTCTGCTTTCGGCTAAAAGGCGCAAGACATAGAGGCAGGAGCAAAAAAACTAAAGAGGCGACTATGCCCAAATGCAATCCGGATATAGCAACTAAATGTGCGACGCCCGTGTGTTGCAGCAATGTCCAGTCTTGCGTGTCAAGTAATCCCCGATATCCCAGTGTAAGTGCAGCTATCCAACCTTTGTTTTTTAGATTGAGTTCAATCAATGTATTTAATAACGATTGTCGCCAGCTAATTGAATCGTCGATAATTTTTGGCCGCAATTGACTAACCTGATAACCGGTCGCTCTTATTCCCTTGCTAATCAGCCATTGTTGATAATGAAATCCAACATCATTCGCCAGTGAATGTGCAGGTTTGAGTCTTAATTGCATAAGCAGGGTTTGCCCCTGACCGGGTATGAAAGCGGGTTGATGCCAGCTTATCCTGACTTTTACGTTATCACTTTTGATATTCAGTCCGTTAATTTTGTGGACTTTGAGTGTGAAGCGCAGAGATTCGTCTGGTGTTACCAGTGTGTGGACCTGCCCTTCAACTTGCAGGGTTTTCGAGATTAATAATGAAGGAAGTGTCCAGTTAGTAGCGTGATAAGCATTAAATTGTAACCACAACATACCTGTAATCAAACCAGTCACAAACCGCCATTTTGTGTGCATACAACACACAAGGGCGATAAGCACCAAAACAACGGTTTGTATGGTTGATAGCAATGAGGTCCAGTAAAGCGAAGAAAGGATGCCTGTGATAAAACCCACAAGCAGGTTAACCAAGACCCGCCCCCGGATCCTGGTCAATCATGGTATTACGCGTTATTAAATGTCTTGGAAAGAGAGGCAATTTTGTCTACCTCTTCACTTAACTGAGTAGCAATCTGATCCACTTTCTCAGCACTCATAAACGTATTGTCAGCCCCGGCGCTAATACGTTGCAGGTTCTGGCTAATCTCTTCACATACTTGCTCTTGCTGGTCTGTAGCCGTTGCTATTTGCATGGTATTTTCGGTTACCTCCTGCATCAAATCGTAAATATCATTAATGGCAGTTGCTGATTCTCCCGCATTTTCCACGCAACTCTCTGCCTGATGTTTACTTTCTTGCATGACTGCAACCCATTCCTGAATGGTTTTTTGCATACCTTCCAGATTTTTATGGATATTGGTGGTTGACTGCTGCGTTCGAGATGACAAGGCCCTTACTTCATCGGCAACAACGGCAAAACCACGCCCCTGCTCACCTGCACGCGCCGCTTCAATAGCCGCATTTAACGCCAGCAAGTTGGTTTGTTCCGCGATTGCCTCAATTTCGCTCATGGTTTCACCCACTTTTTCAGCTTCAGCAACCAGTTTATTTGCTGAGCTTGCCGCCTGCTCTACTGTATTTGCCAGTGTCTGTATCTTATTAGTACTGTTGGAAATTAAACTGCGGGTATTAGCACATTGCTCCCGGGTTTTATTAACCGTTTCACTGGTTTCAGCGGTATTTCTGGCGATATCCTGTGAGGTAGTCGTCATTTGATTAATGGCAGTGGCAATTTGCTGAACTTCTGTGGTCTGCGCTTCAATACTTTGTTTAGCATCAGTGGCTGAGGTTCGCATTTCACGCGCTAATGTCTGTAAATCCTGCCCCTGTGCCTGAGTCATGCCCAGAATGGTTCGGATTTTTGCCCGGGCAATCTTAATAGCAAAATCCAGCACAGAAACGGCACCTTTACCTGAATAGACAAAACGACTGACGCTGTCGAAATGGTTTTTCATTTCGGTACTGGTTGAGCTCAGGTTAAGTAATTCATTTTTAAACAAGATAAGTAAAAATAATGGAGATAATAACGCGGGTAATAAACTGGCCCAGCCTAGTGTTGCCCCACAAACAATCGCAAAAATAAGGGTTAATCCACTGGCAATTGCCCATTTTTGGGTGGTTGAAACCTCTTTTACAGCAGACATTTTGCCGCTGTTTACTGCACTGTAAAGTTCGGACGCGCGCTGTTTTAATTCCTCACTGGGCCGGGTTCTAACCGATTGATACCCAACTACGTTGCCATTACGGTAAACAGGTGTAACAAATGCATCAACCCAGTAGTGATCACCGTTTTTACAGCGATTTTTTACTACACCACGCCAGGAGCGTCCCTTTTTGAGATTATCCCACAAATCCTTAAACGCTGCGGCCGGCATATCAGGATGGCGAACCAGATTGTGATTTTTACGAAGCAATTCTTCTTTGCTATAACCACTGACATTGATAAAAGTCTGGTTAGCAAACTGGATAATGCCTCTGGTATCGGTAATACTCACCAAATCTTCATCCTGAGGAACAATCACTTCACGACCGGTTACTGACTCATTTCTGCGCATTGAACAATCCTATTAAAAGCTACTACCTTGGTCCCTAATCGGAACGATTGGCAATTAAGAGGTTAATTTTAGTTTATTTACTATTTTCTGTTCGAAAGGTTTTACAGTTGCCAAACACCCCTCGCTTAGCCTAGACTTCCCGCTTGCAACACGTCTTCTGGCCGAACCTTTTCCAGTTATTTTCGTCATAATGTATGTTTACCCATGACCAGAAAATAAAACATCCTGAGTGTCATAATTTTGCAAGCCTGATACTGCAGGATGACGAGGCCTAAACCTTTCAGATGTAGGATAGTATGCCTAAAAAACTACTTAAACGTTTTATTCCTGATCATCAGAGCATAAAACAAAACAAGTTTATCGCCTTGTTTGGCACCTTACTTCATGATGCTAACTTATGGCATTTAAACCGGCGCTCTGCCGCAGGCGCTCTGGGGATTGGGCTGTTTTATGCATTTTGGCCCGTGCCCTTTCAAATGTGGTTATCGGCCGCAACGGCTATCCCATTAAGGGTTAATTTACCACTTTCCGTAGCGACAGTATGGATTACCAATCCTTTTACTATGCCACCCATTTTTTATGGTGCCTACCTGGTTGGAGCCTGGCTCCTTAATACGCCACCAGTGAGTTTCGAGTTTGAAGCTAGCTGGCAATGGGTAGTTCAAAGTCTCGAAACTATTGGTCCCGCATTTCTGCTTGGATGTGGCGTCTGTGGCATCTTTTTTGGATTGCTTGGTTATTTTGGTTTACACCTAATCTGGCGCTGCTCGGTATCCCGGGCGTGGAAACAACGCCAGTTAGCAAGACAATCTGCTTAAAAACTTAATGCCCCAGTACTTTCGCGGGTTCTATTTTGGCGGCTTTTATCGCGGGAAATAAAGTCGCCAATAAACTTAAGCACAATGCAATACTCACCGTAAATATCACATCAGGCCATTGCAGTTGTGATGGCAGAAAATCGATAAAATACACATCTCCAGATAAAAACGCATGGCCGGTCAGTTTTTCAATTGCTCGCGCAATATCACTGACATACCAAGCACACACCACTCCGGCTAAAGAACCAAACAGGGTACCTAATATTCCGTTAATCGCTCCTTGATAGACAAAGGTACGGATAATAAAAGGATTCGCTGCCCCCATGGTTTTTAGCATGGCGATTTCGGCTTGTTTTTCAGCTACGGCCATCATTTGTGCAGACACAATGTTAAAACAAGCTACCGCAATAACCAGTGTTAACACCACGTATACCACCCAGCGTACCAATAAAATATCCTGATAAAGGTGGCCCTGAGTACGGGTCCAGTCAGAGATATAAACATGTTGCGCCAGACTAAAACCAATTTGACGCGTTTTTAGTGGCGCAATAAAGGCATCATCAAAATAAAATTGCAGTGCTTGTGCGCCTGAATCAACTGACACAATATCTTTAGCAAACTGTAAATGCATCAGCGCGATATGTTTATCCAGCTCGCCGCCCATACTAATACTGCCCGCAACCTCCAACCACTGGCTTTTAGGCGCAAGCAGCTGATTTTGTTCACCAAATTGCGGCAATAAAAGTTGGACTTTGTCCCCTACTGATACGTTTAACTGCTTCATTACCCCACTGCCTAACATAATGCTGTGAGGTTTGCTGGCGAACGCTGGCCAGTCGGGAATATCAATTGCTTTAAACAATGGGCTTTTACGATAAAGTGCGCTGTCGATGGCTGTTACTTCCACCGCTTTCATTTCAGCGCCTTGTTGCAATAACCCGGTTAATTTGATCACTGGTTGGGTAAAAACCACGTGAGGATCTTGTGCATATTGCTGCTGAATAGCTTGCCAGTTTTGCAAACCTTGCGTATTCACTGCAGTAATTTCACCATGCGGAATGATATTTAACAGTTCGTCTTCCAGCGCCTGCTCAAAGCCATTCATTACCGACAGAATTAAAATCAGGGTAAAACAGCCAAGTGCAATACCTAAAGTGGATGAGGCAGAAATAAAAGAGATAAAACCGCTTTGACGTTTATCACGCCTGAATCGCCACGCCAGTTGCCAGGATAAACTAAACATTAACCATCATATCCTTTGGAGCAGACTGGGTTAATACCCCGCTTTGTAGTTGCCAGATTTTATCCAGCTTTGACGCTAATTTTTGATCGTGAGTCACAATCACAAAACTGGTTTGAAAGTCCTGTTTTAACTCCCGGATTAGCTCGTAGATCGATTGCCCGGTTTTATCATCCAAATTGCCGGTTGGCTCATCGGCCAATACTATGGATGGGTTAGTGACTAAAGCACGGGCAATCGCAACCCGCTGTCGTTCACCACCAGAAAGCTGTGACGGTTTATGCTCTAATCGATGTGACAACCCCACTCTATCTAGCATATTTTGCGCGCTTTTTTTCGCTTTTGATGATGACTGTTTACCAATTAAAAGCGGCATCGCGACGTTTTCGATAGCGCTGAATTCAGGTAGCAAATGATGCATCTGGTAAACAAAACCGAGATGCTGATTACGAAACTGCGCCTGTTGCTTAGCACTAAAGGCAAAAATATCCTGTTGTTGAAAGGTAACCTGCCCTTCAGTCGGCGAATCGAGCGCACCCAGAATATGCAACAGAGTACTTTTCCCCGAGCCTGAGTTACCTAAAATCGCGACTTGCTCGCCGCTTTGCAGTGAAAAGTTAACCTGTTTTAATACATCAACCTGACTGGTGCCATCGTTATAGCTTTTAGACAAATTGGTACAACTTAATAAATTCATAAACTATTACTCATAACGAAGTGCTGACGCCGGATTAACATTCGCCGCGCGATAAGCAGGATAAAGCGTTGCCACAAAAGTTAACAGCAAAGACAATACCACCACTGTGATAACCTGATTTGGCGCAATCACCACCGGTAATTGGCTGCTCCCCGGTAATACCACAACGCCCAATAACGCAGTAAGGTGATTGAGTTGCGTTGCCAGCAATAATCCGCCGGCTAAACCAAGTGACGTACCTTTTACGCCGTTATACAAACCGTTGGTTAGAAATATCTTTAAAATATCGCCTGCTGTCATGCCCTGGGTACGCAAAATAGCAATATCACCGCGTTTTTCGGTAACCACCATAACCAACGCCGACACAATATTAAACGCGGCAACCGCCACAATTAACATCATCATCAGTGCCATCATGTTTTTTTCCATTTTTACCGCGTCAAACAATGCACCTTCGCGGGCACGCCAGCTTTCTATTTGTAATTTATCTGACATTGCATATAGTTGGTTTTCTACTTGTTTGTATGCAAAAGCATCGTCCAGAAACAGGCGTTGTTGCGCGACGTTATTCAAAGGTTTACGCATTAACCGCGCAGCATCAGAGATATTCATCAAAACGACTTTATCATCAAGTTCAGAACTTAAATCAAATATGCCGCTTACGGTAAACATACGCTGACTAGGCATAGGACCTAATGGCGTATACACCATCGCACCTGCCACAATTAATCGCACTTGATCACCTGTTTGCACGCCGAGTTGCCGGGCTAAAGCCGCGCCAATCACCACCTGATAAGATTTAGGTGCCAGCTGCAGCAAGCTGCCGGTTAACATATTCTCTGTGATGGCAGAATATTTTTGCATAACATCAGGCTCTACGCCTTGGATCTGCACGCCCTGCAACCCACGCTGTCCCTGGACTAACGCCTCGGCTTCAACCTGAGCGCCAGAGCCAATAACATGTTGCATAGCTAATACGGACTCTGAAGATAACGTTTTTTGCGGATCCTTAATTAGCAGATGTGGCACAATGCCCAGAATGCGTTGCTTGAGTTGATCTTCAAATCCGTTCATCACCGACGATACGGTTATTAACGCCGTGATCCCCAACGCAATGCCTGCAACAGAGAAAAAGTTGATAAATGCAATAAAATGCGAAGATTTACTGGCTCTTGCGTAACGCAAGCCGATAAAAGCAAAAGCTGGTTGAAACATGATTGGCCGTGCAATCTCTATAAATAACCGAAACCCAAACTGGCTGGCTTGCCACTTTGATTTCCGTGTGGTTTCCTTAATAATTCAAGATGATACGTGTTCAAACACAGTGGTACAAGCGGAGTAACAATGGACAATTTGAGTCTGGAACAAAAACAGCAACAATTTAATGAATTTTTTACCATAAAACACCCGCTTAAAGTCAATTTGCAGTGTTTGGAACATGACTATCCGCTGCCAACCAATGATGAAGAATTACAAGCCTGCATGCCCACACCGTTCAAAATTTCCAGTGAATTGACAGTGATCGAAACCCATGCACTTAAACCTTTGCGTCACTTAGGTGAACAAGCAACGCAATTAGTCGAATTTTTAAAACTTCAATCACATAAAATCGATTTGATCATGAGCATGGTGTTGCAAATGCAGGACGATGCGGAACAGCAATATCAAGGCATTGAGTTTGGTGGCAGCGGCATCAAAATAGTGTCAGATAAAGCTATGACAATTGGGCAGCTTGCGGAGCTAAAGTTGTTTTTAACTGAAGAAGCCGCAGCGGTTTACTGTTTTGGTGAAGTTATCGCTTGCCATGAAGAAAATGACCAGTACCATATCTCGCTGATTTTTAACCAGATCCGTGAGCAGGATCAGGATTTGCTGGTCAGAGCCAGCTTACATATTCAAACACAACAACTTAAAAAGCGCCGACAAAACTAATTCATGAGCATTAATATCCTTCAACCGGAGTTACCCGCCACAAAAGGCGATCATCAGTATTGGGGAAATCTACAAGGTAGCAGCGTCGCACTCGCCATCGCCCAAACAGCTAAAACAGCCAACAGTCAGATTTTGGTAGTCAGTGCGGATACGCCTTCAGCCATAAAGTTACAACAAGAACTGGCTTATTTTCTAAAGCCTTCGGCGTTAGAGGTTAAAGTTTTTCCGGACTGGGAAACCCTGCCCTACGATAACTTTTCACCGCACCAGGATATTGTCTCGCAGCGTTTAGAAACCCTGTTTCGTCTAACGCAAAAACAATCCGGCATCTTTGTGGTGCCGGTTAATACCTTGCTGATGCGCCTGGCGCCGGTTGATTTTTTATCTCAGTACCTGCTTATTCTCAATCGCGGTGAAACGCTGGATATCGAGGCGTTTCGTACTAATCTGCAAAAAGCCGGTTACCATGCGGTAAATCAGGTGATGGAGCATGGTGAGTTTTCCATTCGCGGCAGTATTATCGATATATACCCGATGGGCTCCGAACTGCCGTTTCGTATTGATTTATTCGATGATGAAATCGACACTATTCGTTTATTTGATCCGGAAACGCAGCGCGGTGGGGACAAAGTCGATAACATCCGTTTATTACCCGCACATGAATTTCCAACTGATAAACAAGCACTGAATTTATTTCGCGACCAATACAGCACCTTATTTGAACCAAGCAATGCCAAAGAATCATTGTTTTATCAGGTAAGCAAAGGCGTGATGCCAGCGGGCATTGAATATTATTTACCGCTATTTTTTGAGCAAACCGCTACCTTGTTCGATTATTTGCATCAGGACACTCTGATTGTGAATATGGGTGATCTCAAGCCTTCTATTGAGTTTTACTGGCAGGATTTACAGGAGCGTTACGAGCAGCACAGATATAACCCTATGCGCCCGCTGCTGCCACCGGACAAACTGTTTTTACGCAAAGAAGAGTTATTTGCCCAATATAAAGGCTGGCCACGCATTAGCCTGAGTAAAACCCAAATAGACGCCAAAGCAGGTCGGCATAATTTCACGACGTCATTAGCTGGCGATATCGCGGTTAAACCGCAGTCAAAGGTACCCACCGCATCCATTAAACAAGCGGTATCTGACTGGCAGCAACAAGGTTACAAAATTCTGTTTTGCGCAGAAACACAGGGACGGCGCGAATCTCTGTTAGAACTGCTAAAAAAAGCCGGCATTAAACCCAAAGAATTTGCCGACTTAGATAGTTTTTTAGCTGGCAATGCCGCTATTGGCATTAGTATCAGTTGGGCTGAGCACAGCTTTTTATTGCATCAGGATAATTGCAAACTTGCATTTATCACTGAAACCGAATTATTAGGCCATCGCATAAGTCAGCGACGTTTGCGCGATAAACGTCAGGCTACCGATGAGAATGCCATCATTCGTAATTTGGCCGAATTGGCAATTGGGCAACCGGTTGTGCACCTTGACCATGGTGTTGGCCGTTACCTTGGTTTGCAAACCTTAGATGCAGGTGGCGTAAGTACCGAATATTTATGTATCGAATACGCCAGGCAAGCCAAATTGTATGTGCCGGTGGCGTCACTGCATCTCATTAGCCGTTATACCGGTGGTGATAATGAGCATGCGCCAATCCATCAGTTAGGTTCTGACACCTGGGCTAAAGCCAAAAGTAAAGCGGCAGAAAAAGTACGAGACGTTGCAGCGCAATTGCTTGATGTGTATGCCCAGCGTGCCGCCAAACCCGGTTACGCGTACCCTGTAAACTGGGATGAATACCGCTCTTTTGCAGACAGTTTTGCTTTTGAAGAAACCGCTGACCAGCAACAAGCCATCAATGCCGTTTTAAATGATTTGGGCAGCCCGTCAGCCATGGACAGATTAGTCTGTGGTGATGTTGGTTTTGGAAAAACCGAAGTGGCGATGCGCGCCGCATTTATTGCCGCCAACGGCGGTCGTCAGGTCGCGGTTTTAGTGCCAACTACCTTGCTTGCCCAACAACATTTTGAAAATTTCCGTGATCGTTTTGCTAACTGGCCGTTTCGCATTGAAGTGATGTCGCGTTTTCGTACAGCCAAGGAACAAAAAGCCTCACTGGAGGCCTTAGCCGAAGGTAAAGTTGATATTTTGGTTGGCACGCACAAATTGTTGCAGGATGACGTTAAGTTCAACAATTTAGGTTTGGTAATTATCGATGAAGAACATCGCTTTGGTGTGCGCCAGAAAGAGAAATTTAAATCGCTGCGCGCCGAAGTGGACATTCTTACCCTTACCGCAACGCCTATTCCGCGCACCTTAAATATGGCCTTTAGTGGCATGCGTGATTTATCGATTATTGCGACACCGCCGGCTAAACGACTTGCGATTAAAACCTTTGTTAATCAAAAAGAAAAACAATTAATACGTGAAGCCATCATGCGTGAAATTTTACGTGGTGGCCAGGTGTATTATTTGCATAATGAAGTGGAAAGCATAGACAAAACGGCTCAGGAACTGAGCGAAATTGTGCCTGAGGCCAGAATAGCCATTGGACATGGGCAAATGCGTGAAAAGGAACTGGAACGTGTGATGTCGGACTTTTACCATCAGCGTTTTAATTTACTGGTATGTACCACCATTATTGAAACCGGTATAGATGTACCGTCCGCCAACACCATTATTATTGATCGAGCCGATCATTTAGGTTTAGCGCAGCTCCATCAGTTGCGTGGACGTGTGGGTCGTTCGCACCATCAGGCTTACGCTTATTTGTTAACGCCACATCCTAAACGCATTACCAAGGATGCCAAAAAACGCTTAGAAGCAATCGCGGAAGCGGAAGATTTAGGCAGTGGTTTTACCCTCGCTACACACGATTTAGAAATCCGTGGTGCAGGTGAATTATTAGGTGATGGCCAGTCAGGTCAAATCGCCTCGGTTGGCTTCTCATTGTATATGGAAATGCTCGAACAGGCAGTTAACGCGCTTAAAGATGGCAAGGAACCTTCACTTGAAACTGTGATGTCTACGCAGGCAGAAATCGACTTACGTTTACCTACATTATTGCCTGAAGATTATATTGCTGATGTGAATATTCGTCTGTCGATGTATAAAAAAATTGCAAGTGCCAAAAACAGTGAAGAGCTGGAAGAGTTGCAGGTAGAACTGATCGACCGCTTTGGCTTGTTGCCACAAGCCACTAAATATTTGTTTAAAATCAGTGAACTAAAACAAGTCGCGCAGCGTATCGGCATTAAAAAAGTTGATGCCAATGAACGCGGTGGCATAATCGAATTTAATGAAGTCACCAAAGTCGATCCGAGTTACATTATTAAACTCATTCAAACTCGTTCTGACACGTTTAAATTAGATGGCCCACAGAAGTTGCGGTTACAGTTTGAACTTGCAGAGCAACAAAAACGGTTGGATTTCATCAGCAAAGTGCTGATGGATTTAGCACAACACTTGCAGGCGGATCCCTCTTGAAAAATGCATTAGTGCCAGCGTTAGCACTGATATCAACGCTTATCTCTCCCGTTAGCCAGGCAAAAGGCAATGACTGGTGGTTTGATATCGAAGTGATTGTCTTTAGCCGTAATAGCGATAGTGTCAAAGAACAATTCGACCCGGTGGTAACTCCTATCGATATAAGTTCAGCCAAAGATATCCTGACGCCTTATCTTGCACCTGACTTAAGTTACTTACGACAGATGTTGTCAGGTTGTGAATCTCAAAAACAAGGCCAACAGGTTTCACCTTTATTTTATACAGAAGACTTTGACTCCGGTATGCAGGCCTCTGTGCAAATACCTGATTGGCTGATAGATATAAATAATCATATTGGCAATCTCGGTTGTATATCCGATGGATTGGCTTTTTCGCCCCGCGACTATGATATACCGCAGTTACCCGATGAGGTCCCAGCCAAAATAGATGGTGTTAGCATGCGTTATCCATCTGATTTTGATTTACTTGAATATAAAGATTTGGAGCTCACCAGTTTATACCGACAACTTACCAGACAACGTGGTGTACATCCTTTATTGCACCTGGGCTGGAGACAAGACGTTCCCTTTGGTCGCAATAAAGCCACAGCCATTCGCCTGTTTGCCGGCAAAAACTACTCTTCCGAGTTTGATTACTGGGGAAACACGGTTGAAAAACCACAGGAGCCCTCAGGTTTAAATACAGAGCTTGGGGATTACCAGGCTGCAAACCAGCAAAATATTGTTGATCGTATTGAACAGGCGATCAGCGATGATGACACGCCTGCGGTAATTAAAAAGAAAGAACAATTTGTGCAGCAATCTTTCGATGGCCAAATCCCAACGGAAGTGTGGCAACTTGATGGATTATTTAAAGTCTTTTTACAATATACCCCGCAAAAAGTGCCTTATTTACATATTGATAGTCAATTAAATTACCGACAGCCCGGGGCACTTTTAAATAATAACCAAGCGGTGTTAACTGAGGCAGGTGCGCCAAAACAGTTTTTATACAGTTACCCGTTTAACCAGTTACGGCGTGTTATCAGTAAAGAGTTACATTATTTTGATCACCCCTATTTTGGCATGATTGTACAAATACGCCGTTATTACATGCCCGACCCACCACCGGAATCTGAAGAGTAATAAAAGGAAAACCGTTGAAAATATACACGCGAAATGGTGACAAGGGTGAAACTCAGATTTATGCCGACAAACCCATTCGTAAAAAGAAATCTGATATCGAACTTAATTGCTACGGAACACTGGATGAATTGAATAGCCATATCGGTTTATTAATTGCCAATATGACTGAGCACCGGATAGAAATACCGGCACGTTTAGCAAATATTCAAACCGCATTGTTTGAAATTGGTTTTGGCATATCGGCCCAAAGTCAGTTGCAAAGCTCACAAATCAAACAACTCGAACAGGATATCGATAGTTTTACGGCAGCGCTTGCCCCTCAAACCAGCTTTATCCTTCCAGGCGGTCACATATGTGCTGCTCAGGCGCATATATGCAGAACAATCGCCCGACGCGCTGAACGTGAGTTAGTTGCATTGACCGAATATTATCAAGTGGCAGATATCCACCTGCAATATATTAATCGCCTGTCCGACTACTTTTTTGTTTTGGCGCGTTTTATTAATGTAAAACAAGGGGTGGAAGACACCCCATTATCAAGAAGTTAAGGCTGACGATGTAAACGCCAGTCATTGATATATCCCAGTAATCCGGTAAGCAAAACTAACCACCCCAAAAGCAGCAATAATTGGTTTGCCCGGTTTATTGTGTCTTTTACGGCTGTCAGCCTGAATGTTCGGCTACCGCTTTCAACGTCAATATTAAATAACTCTCCCTGGTAGTTTGATTCCACCAGATAGTATTCGTTTTCACGCTTAATCATTTCAACACCTTTTGATGCCATTTTCTGCCGAATTTCATCTCTTTGCTCGTCAGAAGCACCTTCCATCTGTTGATGATAGATATGCCGCCAGTTAGAAAAAACCTCCTTGGATTCTCCTGGATATACGATGCCTTTAGAAACATACTGGTAACTTTTTTCACCAAAAATCAGTGCCTGTGATCCAGCAACAATACAGCATGAGCCCACAATAACTGCAATGGCATAGATTTTAAGCCAGATTTTACGTTTACGTTGCAGGTTATACTGAGTATTTGATTGCCATTCTTTTACAGCTGGAATGGTACTTAAACTATTCATAGCGGTCGCTGACAGTGGTGATAAAAATTGCTGCAATGACATATTGAGACAACCTAAAATTGCATCCAGCATATCGGCAGACGGCACCGATTTGTCATTTTCCAGTTTTGACAAATAAGACTGCTCTATACCAATCGCCTGTGCCATTTCTGGTTGAGTTAAGTTCTGTCGCTGCCTAAGCTGCTTCAATCGTTCACCAAATTTCATTATTTTATCCTAAGTCATTGAAATGCAGGTGTAGTTTTTGTTATTCATGCAGGAATAAGAAGATGAATATGGATGAATTTTAACGAATATTATGATTTGGATAAATCTGCAGCTAATTGACTGGCTTGTTTCCATTTCTCTTTTTGTTTTAAACCATGAAAGGTGTACTCGGGATGGCTCAACAGCCTGCTTAACCTTGCACTGGCAATATAATCAATGGGCAAACCATCTATCACTTGTATTGCTGCGCTTTGATTTTCACACAACAACACCATATCACACCCGGCTTGCATTGCATTTTGGGCACGCTCAAGATAACTCTCACTTTTAGTTAACGGGCTGCTCGAAAGATCATTGGAAAATACCACACCATCAAAATTCATTTCCAATCGTAAATATTGTCGCAACCAAATTTTTGAATAACTCACATCTTGTTTATCAACACTGGGATAACTGGCATTGGCCGCTATTACAGCATCAAGCATGCCCGCCTGATGTAATTCAGTGAATACCCGCATATCGCCCTGAGTGAGCATGGATGCAACTCGTTTATCAACATATTGCGATTTATCAGAACTTTTTAAAACATGGCCTGCTCCCGGATAATATTTGCCACAACTTTTCATACCCGCAGAACGCATGCCATTAATAAAGCACCCGGCTAACTGGGTAATAATGGTTTCTTTTGCATGAAAAGCACGTGATGGTATTGCGGCTGATTCTGTAGCGATATCCAGTAAAGGAGCAAAATTTACGTCAATGTTGCAGGCGAGTAACTCGGCACAAATTAACCAGCCAAGCTTTTCTGCGTAATCTGAAGCTATATCTAAGTCACCTGAGGCTTTCAGATACACTCTTCCCATATCAGGCACGGGAGTAAACTCACGTTTAAAGTTAACTGTATGACCGCCTTCCTGACTGGTGGCAATAAGTATATCTCCCCTTGAGATACTCCGAATGTCATAGGTTAAGCGAGACAATTGCTCAATATCGAAAAAATTATTTGCATCAAGGTACACACCACCAACCAGCGGATGTTCCAGTAATTCTTTTTCATCTGCACTGATTTGATAGCCTGATAATGCCATCATAACTGGCCCCATAGCAGTCATTCCTTAGTGCACTAATCGATGATTAGCATTAAACATTAAATTTATTAACCGCGCCTCTTAACCTGACGACTAATTCAGACAAACGTTCGAGGCTGGTAGACACTTCATCAGTGGTGGTAGCGCTCTCCTGCGCCAGCGTAACGACTTCATTTAAACTTGAGGTAATACTTTGCAATAAATTATCCTGATGACTGGAATCGGTTACGATAATTTGGTTTGCATCTTTCACTTCGTTAATCGCAGTTTGAATCTCCACCACTGCACTGGATACTCTCTGGCTTGTCGCTACTGAAGAGGATGCCTGCTCCTTACCTTTACTTATAGCACTAACCGCTTTTGATGCACCATCCTGTAACTGATTAATCATCGACTCAATTTCAGCCGTGGATTGCTGAGTACGTGTCGCCAAAGTTCGTACCTCATCGGCAACAACAGCAAACCCCCGACCTTGTTCGCCCGCGCGTGCCGCCTCTATTGCGGCATTAAGTGCAAGCAAATTAGTCTGCTCAGCAATGGTTTTAATCACATCCAGTATTGAACTGATGCTTTCTGTATTGTGGTGCAATTGATTAATAATTTGTGCAGATTCTTCTGCTTGTTGGGCTTGTTGCGTCGTTTGAGACTGATTGTCCTGAACCAGTTTGCTGATCGTGGCAGTTTGAGCATTGGCGCGCTCTATCGCCAGCATATTAGAATTAATTTGTTCGAGTATCGTGTTTGAGCTTTCACGAACCTGTTGTGTGTTATTTGATGTGGAAGCGATTTTACTTTGCTGCAAATCGGCTTTTTTAAGCGTTTGTTCACCTAATACTGAACTGCGTTTTATTGCCTGCTCAAGTGTATCTGCATGTTGTGCAATTTCCTGTACCGCATCATGCATGTTCGCAGCCATGCGATTTACGTTTTTCGCCAAAGCGGAAAATTCGTCAGAACCACTATCATCGGCTTTATGAATCAAGTCTCCCTGACTCAAAATTTTCAAACTTGTGCTGATTTTCCCCAGCGGAACCGAAATACTTTTTGCCGCCCAAACCCCAATACCAACAACCAGTAACAAGGCCAGCACAGTAATCCCGTTTGTTCGCCAGATATTGCCCTTAACCACATCAAGAATATCCTGCTGACCTTGTAACGTGCTGTTATTGATATCATTAAACAGCGTAGCCATTATTTGCTCTGCGTTAATCAGCGCCGTCTCTGCTAAAGCTGAATGTTCGGCCACATCGCTTAGTAAAACTATTTTTTGTTGATGTAGCTCAATTAACCCACCCTCACCTTTTAGCAATTCGACAGCTTTATTTTTCTGTTGATTGTAGGCTTCTAGCAACCCATCTGTATTTAGACTTGCTCCAATTCGATTAATAAACTGGGTATTGGTGGTTAAGTCCCCCAGTGAAAACTCAATCGTTTGTTCTATCGCATCAGAATTTTCCTTGTCTGATGAAGCCAGCAATTCTTTTGTGCTATTCACCAGTGCCACCAGAATGTAGTCCAGTTTAGTACCCACTCCAACAACTTCGGCTAACTGCTGATTCGTCTCGGCGCCATCAAGGTAAGACATATCGAGTAAATTGGCACCTGCATCTTCAGCAGCAAACCTAAAGTCCTTAAACTGCAGTTCTAACCGGGTTGATAAAGAAAAAACCTTTATTTTGTTTTGATACATCTGACGTGTTTTTTCTATGTAATCTTCAATGGCGGCTCTTCCCTTATCAAACATGCCATCGCTTTCCTGTTTGATGATCAGGGATTGTAACGATTGCCAGGTCTTATCAAGCTCTTCTGCACTTTGACTAAATTGGGTCTGACTGCTGTTTAAAGCCTGCATATCCTTAGAGAAAAAGCCTCGCAGGGATATCTTGGATAGCTGAATAACTTGTGATTGCAACTTAATAATTTGCGCCTGAACCGGCATTTTTTGTTCTGCAACTACCGCGGCAGACTGACGAATGTTAGATAAGCCAAAATAGGATAACAAATTGGTAAACAGCAACAGCAACGCAAAAATAACAAAGCCTGCAACAATCTTACTTACAACAGTAGTTGGCATGAAAGGTTTTCCTCCTGCGCTGCAGAATAATGGCGAATGTTAAGAAAAAGCTAAATCTATCTTAAATATGTATCGCTCCAGATGCCAAAATATTTACTGCAAAATTGAAAACTTATGTTGAAATCTTAGTCAAACTATTTAATTTTGTAGAAGATATCAGCACAAATCGGAATTGGCTCTAGGAACTTCAAGCCTAACCTGATTATAATGGCAATTGAATTTACGCAGACAAAAAAGTATACCTAATGGATCAGAATCAAGAATTGAAAAAGGCAGGTCTCAAAGTCACCCTACCCCGACTTAAGATTCTGGAAATACTCCAAGACCCGGCAAACCAGCATATAAGTGCAGAAGAAGTATATAAAATACTACTGGAGCATGGAGATGAAATTGGCTTAGCCACAGTATACCGTGTTCTTAACCAATTTGACGATGCTGGCATACTGAATCGCCATCACTTTGAAGGTGGTAAATCAGTATTTGAAATAGGCCATAAGGAACACCATGACCATTTAGTCTGTTTAAAATGCGGCAAAGTTATTGAGTTTGAGGACCCGATTATTGAGCGCCGTCAGGAAGAAGTCGCGGCTGAAAATAATATAAAACTCACTCACCACAGCTTGTATCTTTATGGTGAATGTAAAGATAAGTGCGACGAATAAGTTAATTGATTGTGTCGTCCTGAAATAGGTTGACGGTTTTTCAAAGGCCAGTAGATTTTCTACTGGCTTTTTTCATTGTGCACTTGA
>NZ_JACNEP010000013.1 GCF_014270035.1 Neptunicella marina
AAAAATCCGATGACCTTACGATCATCGGATTTTGATCCTCTTATGCCGAATGTCAACTTCTTAACTGATCGGCATTAGCCTGAAAAGGCTCTTTTTAAATCTAAATTTTATTATCTGTTACGAAGTTGACGAATTCCAAAAATACCTGCCAACATTAACAATATCATTCCCGGCTCTGGCACCTGAGTTGAATCTCCGCCATCGACCTGATCAACCCCATCAAAGGAAACGTTATAACCGCCATCCTGCAGTGGATCCTGATTGTCTGGTGAGAAGTTATTACCTGGTGCAGTTGGGTCGGTTGGCTGATTCCCGTCAGTTCCGACAACAACAACATAATCACCAGGACCTAATCCATTAGAACCAACTGAGCCCGAACCCTGACCAATCAGTGATCCATTAGGACCATTCCATAAACTTAAATAAGGACCAAAACCGCCTGTTGCATTAATTTCAATATCTGCAGATGCACCAAGTGAAAAATAGTAATAATCAACATCATCATAAAAGTCTAAAGAACCAGTGAAATGAATCAAAGCAGCTTGAGATGCACATGAGAAAAGCAAAGAAATGCCAAGTAAGGTTTTAGTAACGAGCTTCATAATACAGTCCTTTTAATCCTTCAATCGGGTATAACGGTGCAACTGCAAACCGCGAACACCACCACTGATTATTTTTAAAGCACGTTTTGTGCCAGGATGTGAATTATATTTAGAACGCCTACAGCTAAAGAATTGCGAACCGGTACAGTTATTTATTTTTAGAAACCGAAACAAATTCTGTAAAAAAAGCTGACACATATGTCAGCTTTCTCAGCTATTTTTATTCAGACTTTTGACTTCGTCCCAACAGAGCCAAAGCCGCTTCTTTAGGACTTTTTTGCTTATATAGCACCTGATAAATCTGCTCTGTGATAGGCATTTCCACCTGATGACGGCTGGCTAACATGTAAACCTCTTTGGTATTACGGAAGCCTTCTACCACCTGTCCAATTTCCTGCATCGCTTGTTCAACACTTTTGCCCTGACCTAAAGCCAGACCAAAACGACGATTGCGCGATTGATTGTCAGTACAGGTTAAAACCAAATCACCTAACCCTGCCATGCCCATAAAGGTTTCAGGTTTTGCGCCTAGTGCAGCACCCAAACGAGTAAGCTCAGCTAACCCACGGGTAATCAAAGCTGTTCTGGCATTCGCACCAAAACCAATACCGTCCGCCAATCCCGCGCCAATGGCAATCACGTTTTTAACCGCACCACCTAGCTGAATACCAATAAAATCATCATTGCGATAAACCCGGAAGGTTTTACCACAATGCAACATACCGGCTAAGTCATTAGCAAAATCTTCATTGGTTGCAGCAATGGAAATTGCGGTAGGTAATCCGGCTGCCATTTCTTTAGCAAATGTAGGCCCTGATAACACCGCTAACGGACGACTATCTCCGACTATGTCAATTGCAACATCCTGCAATAAACAACCAGACTGAGGTTCCAGCCCTTTAGTCGCCCACGCAATTCGATGTTCATCAGTGAGCAATGGCTCAATAGTGCGCAACATGTCGCTAAATGCATGGCTTGGCACCACAATTAAAATATTGCGACTAAAAGCAATCGCTTTTTTCAGATCAGATTCAACAGCCAGTGCTTGTGGGAATTCAGCACCAGACAAATACTGTTTATTTTCACCGCTTTCTGCCATTTGTTGAACTTGCTGCGCGTCACGTCCCCATAAACAGGTATCAACACCGTTACGAGCAAAACAAATGGCTAGCGCAGTCCCATATGATCCTGCGCCAATAACCGAAAGCGTTTTACCGGTCACGCTCATGCTTGTTCAGTCGGCGCTTCCGCTTGTTGCTGAGCCTGGGCTTCTTGTGCACGTTTTTGCATGTAAGCAGCAAATACTGCATCAAAGTTTACCGGATTCAGGTTGAACGCAGGGAAAGTACCACGATTTACCAAATTAGAAACCGCTTCCCGGGCATATGGGAATAGAACGTTAGGGCAGAAGGCTCCTAACATGTGTGCGCCCTGAACTTCAGGCATTTCACCAATAGTGAAAATGCCGGCTTGCTGCACTTCAATCAGGAATGCAGTCTGCTCGCCTTGTTTTGCTGTCGCAGTGACGGACAATACAACTTCATATAAGTTATTGTCTAATTTGCTGCTACGTGTATCGATATCCAGCTGGATTTCAGGTTTCCACTCTTTAGTGAAAATGGCTGGGGAATTAGGCGCCTCAAAAGATAAATCTTTCAGATAAATACGCTGAATGCCAAATTGCTGACCTTCGGCATTTTGTTGATCTGCAGCCGCTGGAGCACCGTCCTGTGCATTAATGTTATTTTGTTCTTCGCTCATGATTTTTCCTAATATTTCTTGAATTCGAATAGTCTATTCGACCATTGAAGAGAGTTAATTTGTTATGCCAGAAGAGGGTCAAGCTCACCACGGGCTTCGAGAGCCATCATTTCGTCACAGCCCCCAATGTGCTGATCATTAATAAAAATTTGTGGAACGGTAGACCCGCCATTTGCTCTTTCGAGCATCTGAGGACGCAATTCAGGTTGCTGGTCAATACGATACTCATTGTAAGCAACCTGTTTCTGACGCAACAACATCACTGCCCGCATGCAATACGGACAATACGCTTTTGTATAAATCTCTACCTTTGCCATTCCAGCCTCTTATTTACTTACAGGCAGGTTGGCTCCCACCCAAGTATTCATACCACCTTTCAACACATTCACCTGTGAAAAGCCTGCTTTTAACATTTGAGCAGCCGTTTTCTTAGCGGTCATGCCCATAGCGCAAACCACTATAATGGGCGTGTTTTTGTGTTTTTCAAGGCTAGTGAACTCGGCATTTTGTACTTGTTCCGATTTTAGGTTTTTAGCACCTAAAATATGGCCTTTTTTAAATTCAGCGTTTGGGCGAATATCTACCACAACAGCATCTTGTTTGTTGATTAACAAGGTTGCATCGTGAGTACTGATTTCTTTAACCGCTGAAAAGTTTGCTGAGATATATCCAAATACGATGGCAAAAAACAGGGCTACCCATGCTCCGGCCAACCAATAATGATTACCAATAAACTCAATAAACTGCTGCATATTGGCTGCTTCCCCTTACATTCTGATGAAATTGGCAAAAATGACTGCAAAGTATATAGAAATTCCACTTGTAAACCACCCCTCGACCCTCGCTGTGGAATAACTTATTGCTAAGCCTGATAAAATTTAACCTTTCATTAACCAAATCAACGGCTTTAAGCGGTTGTTTATAAACGCAGTCAGGATAAAATGGGAAATCATTTCTAATTTGGAGCTGCTACATGACAAATCGAAAACCTTTGGTGCTGATCATTCTCGATGGATGGGGGTATCGTGAAGACCCAACCAATAACGCTATTGCTCAGGCCAACACCCCGGTTTTAGATAAGCTCAAGCAGGACTTCCCTAACACTCTGATTTCCGGCTCTGGATTAGATGTGGGTTTACCCGATGGGCAAATGGGTAACTCAGAAGTGGGCCATGTGAATTTAGGTGCGGGTCGCATTGTTTATCAGGACTTTACCCGCATCACCAAAGCGATTCAGGATGGTGATTTCAACCAGAACCCTGTTTTAGTTGAAAACATCGATAAAGCAGTAAGCAAAGATAAAGCGGTACATATAATGGGGCTGCTGTCAGAAGGCGGCGTACATAGTCACCAGGACCATATTTTTGCTGCGATTAAATTGGCCGCCAAGCGCGGTGCTAACAAAATTTATCTGCATGCTTTCCTTGATGGACGCGATACCCCCCCACGCAGTGCAGAACAGCCATTAAAACAAGCTGAAGCCTTATTTGCAGAACTGGGCGTGGGTAAAGTTGCCAGCCTGGTGGGTCGTTATTATGCAATGGATCGTGATAATCGCTGGGATCGCGTGCAAGCCGCCTACGATTTAATCACTCAGGGCAAAGGCAAAAACGCAGCAACTGCGCTGGAAGGTTTGCAACAAGCCTACGATGACGACAAAAATGATGAATTCGTACCGGCCACCACAATCGGAGATGCTGTTTCTGTAGAAGACGGTGATGCAGTGTTATTTATGAATTTCCGTGCTGACCGGGCCCGCGAAATCACCCGCGCTTTTGTTGAAACCGATTTTGATGGTTTCGACCGTGAAAAAACACCACAGCTGGCCGGTTTTGTGATGCTGACTCAATATGCTGCAAGCATTAATGCCCCGATTGCTTTTGCACCGGAAGAACTGAAAAATGTAATGGGTGAGTGGTTAGCCAAACATAACAAAACTCAACTACGTATTTCTGAAACTGAAAAATATGCACATGTGACCTTTTTCTACAGCGGTGGTCGTGAAGAACTTTACGAAGGTGAAGATCGTATTCTGGTTAAATCACCAGACGTTGCGACTTACGATTTACAGCCAGAGATGAACTCAACTGAACTCACCGACAAGTTGGTAGAGGCCATCGAGTCACAAAAATACGATGCCATTATTTGTAACTACCCGAACGGTGACATGGTTGGTCACACCGGCGTGATGGAAGCTGCCATTAAAGCCTGTGAAGCCGTTGATGCTTGCATAGGCCGTGTTGTTGAAGCGCTTAAGAAAGTTGAGGGTGAATGTTTAATCACCGCAGACCATGGCAACGCAGAAAAAATGGTTGATGTGGAAAGTGGACAAGCTCATACGGCACATACCAGCGATCCTGTGCCTTTCATTTACTTTGGTCGTAACGCGGATGCTCGTAGTGGCGGTACGTTAAGTGATGTGGCACCAACCATGTTGCATTTAATGGGCATGCCACAACCGCAGGAAATGACAGGAAAGCCCATCGTTACGCTAAAAGACTGATTAACACCTTGATGCTTTTTGCAATAAACAAACATAAATGGGGGCCTTTGTTGGCTCTCATTCTGTTTGTGGTGCCCGCTACTCAGGCGCAGGAACAAGAAAAGCAAAAGCTGGATGATATTCAGCAGCAAATTAAAGATAAACAAAAACAAATCGAAACCAATTTAGCCCAGGCCAAAGCATTAGAAGCACAACTAAAACAGCAAGAATTAGCTATCGCAAAAAGTGCCAAAGCACTCAATCAAACCCGCGATGATTTGCGCGAGACACAGGCACAGCAAAAACAATTAAAACAACGTCAACGCGAATTACAAACCAAACAAGACCAGCAAGAATCGGTGCTGGCTAAACAGCTACGCTCTGCTTATATGGCGGGAAATCATGATTACGCCAAAATGATTTTTAACCTGCAAAGTGCCAGTGCATTTGAGCGCATGCTGACTTACTACCAATATCTGAATACCGAACGTCAGCAACAAATAGATGAATTTAAACAGCGTGGCATTGAACTGGCAGCCATTGCCGGGCAATTACTGGAAAAAGCCAGTAAACTCAAACAATTAGAACAAGATCAGCAACAGCAACAGCAACAATTAGCCAGTCAGCAAAAACAACGTGAACAGACGCTGGCCTCCTTAACCAAAAAAATTGATTCCGACGCAGAAAAAGTCGAACAGCTGCAAATTAATGAACAGACCCTGCTGCAAGCTCTGCAAGCCGCACAGGAAAAAGCGCGTCAGGCAGAGCGTTCTGATTCTGAAATAACATTAAATGGTTTAGCCAAACAACGTGGCAAATTAATTCATCCGGTAGATGGCCGTATGCGACGTTTATTTGGTGCCAGACGTCAGGGGCAGGTTCGCTGGAAAGGCATATTAATCTATGCCGATGAAGGCAAACAGGTGCAAGCGGTTGACGATGCCAGGGTATTATATGCCGATTGGTTAAAAGGATTTGGGCTGGTTATCGCACTGGATCATGGTGACGGCTACATGAGTTTGTACGGTCATAATCAGGCGCTGTTAAAGCAAGTAGGCGATAGCGTTCATCGCGGAGACTCCATCGCACTGGTCGGCCAGAGTGGTGGCCAAAGTCGTCCTGGATTGTATTTCGAAATCCGACATAAAGGTGAGCCGGTCAACCCAAGTAAATGGCTGGTTCGTTAATTAATAGGTTGACCCTATATCTGAGTTCAATAAACTGGATTGCATGATAATCATAATAAAAAGCAATATAGTGCGCACTATTTTAACTGGCCTTAGTTTTGTCTGTATGACACTTGCAAACGTTTGTCAGGCGGGTGAAGTTGCTTTAATTATTGATGATATGGGCAATACACGCGCTGATGAAAAAGCGTTTAACTTACCTGCCCAGGTCACCTTTGCCATTTTACCGCACACCCCCTATTCCAAAGAATTTTCTCAGCGTTCAGACATACAGGGGCGTGAGGTAATGTTGCATATGCCTATGGAATCACTGGCTGGAACTTACCCCGGCCCCGGTACAATCACTTCTTCCATGGTACCGCAATTAATCACTCAAAAATTACAATCGGCCTTAACCGATATCCCCAACGCGGTTGGTATTAATAATCATATGGGCAGTAAGCTGACTCAGCTTACCTTACCGATGGAAACCACCATGTCATTTTTAAAACAACATGGATTGTATTTTGTGGATAGCCGAACGACTCGATACAGCCGTGCGGAGAAAATTGCCCATGAAAACGGTGTTGTCAGCTGGCACCGTAATGTATTTATTGATCACACATTGAATGAAAGTGACATGCAACGCCAGTTTGACCGGTTAATGCGTATTGCTCAACGTTATAAAAGAGCGGTCGGGATTGGACATCCTCATCCCAAAACATTACGTTTTTTACAACAGCGTCTGCCCTTACTCGAACGCGCCGGTATAAAATTGATTCCTGTGAGTGATTTGTTCAGTGGTAAAGCAGCATCTTATTTGCTCGCCAAACAAAAAGATTCACCACAACCATCGTCAATTTCCGTTAGTCAGGTGCCTGAACCTGGTGCAATTAGTACCACCGGAACACAATAAAAAAGCACTTATTTTTCAGTTACTTTATGCCACATCCCGTAACGTGGTCAGATCAGAGATTTGCAACACCGCCAAAATGTTATATTATAACGTCATTGTAAAGCGATGTGTTTTAAGGCTAATCACAATATATGAGCATCAACAAAAATGGACAATTGGACAGATTTGGTATCTGGATCAGCAGCTTATGTGCGATCCATTGCCTTGCTCTGCCTTTATTGCTACCGATTTTACCGCTGATCAGCTCAAGCATTTTTGCCGCCACATGGTTTGAACGTATTATTTTATCACTGTCATTACTGGTAGGTACCTGGGCGTTACTCAGTGGTTTTTATCGCTACCATCGCAGACTGTATCCGCTTTTCTGCTTGATGGCAGGTGGATTGATATATTGGAATAAAGACATTCTGGGTCACAGTATGGAACCCTTCACCATTGCATTGGGTGCAGGATTATTAGTGGGTGCGCATATCGCCAATTTGAGATTGTGTAGCCAGAACAAAAAATGCGCTCATCGCCCTACAACTGAACTAAGTTCTAAATCTTAACCACGCCGCTTAGCCCTTCCGGCTGCCAGTTAAATTCACCTTCAAATTTATGTGCCCGTCTTACCATGGCTTTATCCGGGGTATTGGTAAACACCCCATCGACACCCATTTTGGCTAACACGTCTAAATCGGCGATTTCATCCACCGTAAACACATAAACCTGCAAACCACGTTGTTTCGCATCGTTTACAAATGCAGAGGTTAGGCAATCCATATCGATGTTAATCGAGTAAGCATCTAGTTGCTGAGCAAAGGCTGCATAGTCGAGGGGACTGGAAGAGGTAAGTGCACCAATCTGTATATCAGGACGCAACTGTTTTACTTCAAATAACAAATGATGGTTAAACGATGAAATTAAAAACTGATGTAATTCGAAATTTAATTCATCAACTGCACGATCAATCAGTTTCACCACAGGCAATAAATCGCTTATGCCTTTTAATTCAATATTAAGCAGACACTGGCCATTAATACACTGCATGGTTTCCCACAAGGTTGGGATTTTCTGTCCCATACCGGCATCCAGTTCACGCAGCTGTTCAAGAGTATAATCACTTAATTGTCCATGGGTTTTAGTGGTGCGTTTTAACCAGCGGTCATGAATCACTAAAATCTCATCAGCGACCGCATGCACGTCTATTTCAATACCATCGACTTGCATGGCCATGGCTTTTTCAAAGGCCAGCAGGGTATTTTCCGGTGCATCGGCACTCGCACCGCGGTGTGCCAGAATCAGCATAAAATTCTAGTCGTGTGATTTACTATGCAGTTTGTGTGCATTGATGGTTTCGTACACAGCAGCTGAAATCACCAGTGCACCACCCACCAATGTTTGCCAGGTTGGACTTTCATCTATCACTATCATAGCTAATATCACCCCATATAAAGGTTGCATACAGGCAACAAGTGAAAATGTTTTAGCACGCAAATGTTGCAAAGATGCTGCAACCAGTGCATGTGGCGCTGCCGTACAAAAGGTACCCAGGATCACAATTAACCACAAAGTTTTGGAAGACGCATCAACTAAATTCGGTGAGATAAACCACACCAACACCGCCGCAATAACCAAGGTTTGATAGGCCATGGCATGGGCGCCGGAATAGTGATTAAAATATTTGCGGTGTACCAGATTACGCAACGCATAAAGTACAGCTGAAAAAATACCTATGCCAATGCCTAGCGTGACATCATTGTTTAATTCCGTATCGGGCAATATTAAAAATATGCCCAAAAACACCACTACCGCACTCACGATATCCTGATAAACAAGGCGTGTGCCTTCGAAAAAAGGTTCTAAAAATACGGTAATGACAGGAAAGGTAAATAACGCAATCATACCCACAGAAACCGATGAATATTGCATGGCTGCAAAATAGGTTACCCAGTGCGTGGCCATCAATACACCGAGTATCAAGGCAATCAGATAATCACGTGCACTATATAACTTCAGCGAACCTTTGGTCAGCTTTACCAGAACAATCAGGGTAATACTGGCGACAATAGAACGGCCAAATGTAATATCGGTGGCAGACAATGGAATGACTTTAGAAAACAACGCCGTAAAGCCAAGTAGCATTACGGCGATGTGCAGTGAATATAAACTACGCTTTACGGCATTCACGATAACAGTGTTGCCAGCTTTTCACCTAAACGCGTGGTATCACCCGATTCCAGCGCTTCAAAATCCAGCATATCCGGGGAGAACACCGCCACTACCGTTGAACCCAACTTGAACCGGCCCATTTCAGCCCCTTTTTTCAAGGTGATAGCGTTTTTACCACGGCTAGGATAACTCCAGTGATGTACCTTGTTGCCGGTTGGCGGTGTAACAGTTCCTGCCCAAATGGTTTCGATACTGGCTACAATAGTTGCCCCAACCAGTACCATGCCCATTTTACCGAATTTGGTATCAAACAAAGCTACGACTCTTTCATTGCGGGCAAATAAGCCAGGCACATTTTGCGCGGTTAATGGATTCACCGAGAACAAATCACCCGGCACATAAATCATATCGGTTAGTGTACCCGTTACCGGCATATGAATGCGATGATAATCAGTAGGCGCCAGATAAATAGTAGCAAATTTGCCATCGACAAACGGTTCTGCCAGTTGTTTATCTCCGCCTAACAACGCTTGCAAGCTGTAATGATGGCCTTTGGCCTGAAAGATTTGATCGACTTCAATATCACCTAGCTGACTAATTGCCCCATCAACCGGCTGAATTAAGCTTTGTTCATCGTCATCAATGGTACGTACACCCGGTTTTAACTCACGGGTGAAAAATTCATTAAAGGTAGTGTAATAAGCAGGATCAGGGTGCAATGCCTCCTGCATATTTACATTATATTGTTTGATAAATAACTTAATAAACCAGGTTGTCAGCCAACCCATTTTGGCCGCAGCCAGCTTGCCAACTAAGCGCGAAAGCGCATGTTTAGGCATTATATATTGCAATTTAACTTTAAATTGATCAGACAAAACGGCATTCCTTCTAACTATCTGACAAGTTTAACCTAAAGCAGGTTGGGCTCGTGGTTTATTTTTTATCGATTGAATAGGTTGGACGCTTTTCATCCAGCCCATCGAGTATTTTATGATAACTATCAAAACGTTGCTGGCTGATTTCACCTTTTTCGACCGCATCACGTAACAAACAGCCCGGATCATCTTTGTGTTTACAGTCGCGAAATTTACACCCACCTAAATAATCGCGGAACTCAATAAATCCATGGGTTAAACGCTCGATTGGCAAGTGCCATAACGAAAATTCACGCACCCCAGGTGAATCAATCAAATCACCGCCCGCAGGCAAATGCAGCAATTTTGCCGCCGTCGTTGTATGCTGACCTAAACCAGAATTATCCGACACTTCACCAGTAATCTCCTCAGCATCAGGTAGCAACTGATTAATTAAGCTGGATTTGCCAACGCCCGATTGCCCAACAAAAATACTGGTTTTTCCTTCAAGCAACTGGCTAAGTTCAGCTAAACCTTCGGTCGATTTACAGCTTACATAGATAAGTCGATAGCCAATGTCACGATACAAGGCCAGTTGTTGTTCCACTTCGGCTCTTTCTTGCTCCGATAACAAATCGACTTTGTTAAGCAATATAACCGGCTCAATAGCAACATCTTCCGACGCCACTAAATAACGATCGATAATATTTAATGAAAGGGCTGGCAGTACCGAGCTGACAATAATGATTTGGTCGATATTAGAAGCGATAGGTTTAACCCCATCATAATAATCCGGGCGGGTTAATACCGATTTGCGTGGCTCAACCGCTTCAAGCACACCACTGACATTAGCATTGACATCATTGCCCTGACGAAACAGTACCTTATCACCACACACCACATCCTGAATATTACGACGGATATGACAACGGAATACGTCCCCATTGGCTTCGATATCGGCGTGTTGTCCAAAACGCCCAATAACCAGACCAGCTTGCTGTTCCCCTAATTGCTCATCGGCAATCAGATCCACACTGGGACTTAAACGTTTTTGCAGATTAGACGACACTCGTCGTTTTTGTCTGTGAGTTAATTTGCTTCTTTTTGCCACGATATTTGCGATTGAAATCCATTAAGCCGTTATAATACCCTGCTCTATCGCTGATTGTAACAGACAAAGGTACGCTAATGAGTCATAACAATGCCAATTTGGTGTGGATTGATATGGAAATGACGGGGCTCGACCCGGATACAGATAAGGTTTTGGAAATTGCCACCATAGTAACCGATGACCAACTCAACATTATTGCCGAAGGGCCGGTACTGGCGGTTTATCAACCGGATGAGGTGCTGGACGGCATGGATGAATGGTGTACACGCACCCACGGTGAATCAGGATTAACCCAGCGCTGTCGCGATAGCAAAGTAAACGAGCAACAAGCAGCATTACAAACTATTGAGTTCCTCACACAATATGTAGACAAAGGAAAGTCACCGTTGTGCGGCAATAGCATTGGTCAGGACAGACGTTTTATGGTGCGCCACATGCCCGTGCTGGAAGAATATTTCCACTATCGCAATGTCGATGTCAGTACCATTAAAGAATTAGTGCGCCGCTGGCAACCAGAAACCCTGGATAAACTGGTGAAAAAAGGCACACATCAGGCATTAGACGACATCCGCGAATCCATTGCTGAATTGGTATTTTATCGCCAAACGGTATTCAAGATATAAGCCACGGCCTCTTTTCTGCAAATTAGGGCTTGCGTCTGGCGTTTTTTTTTGTAAAATGCGCGTCCTCTTTGAAGCGAAGCCCTTGTACATTCACTGTACAACTTGCAGCAAAAGATATGCGGGAATAGCTCAGTTGGTAGAGCACAACCTTGCCAAGGTTGGGGTCGCGAGTTCGAGTCTCGTTTCCCGCTCCAAATTTTTGTTCAAAGAGTATTTATCTAAAATGCGCAAACGATTTGTCTGAAACAAATCATGGCAGCATTATTCAAGTTGCGGGAATAGCTCAGTTGGTAGAGCACAACCTTGCCAAGGTTGGGGTCGCGAGTTCGAGTCTCGTTTCCCGCTCCAAATCTTTTATCTTCCTATTTTTTTCAATTAAGTCAGTGATATAGTCAAAACCTGTTTTGTTATTTTGTTGGAATACCTATGACACCGGCAGTCAAGGCTGCGCAAAAAGCCAAAGTCTCTTTTGAATTACTCGAATACCAGCACGATTCCGCCAATCAGGCATTTGGATTAGAGGCGGTGGAAAAACTTAATTTACCCGCCGAACAAGTATTTAAAACACTGGTGACCAAGCTTGATAACTATAAACTGGTTGTCGCAATCGTGCCTGTGACTGGCATGTTGAATCTAAAAGCGTTAGCCAAAACCTGTAATGGCAAAAAAGCGGTAATGGCCGATAAATCAGAGGTTGAGCGCAGCACAGGTTATGTTCTTGGCGGCGTCAGTCCGCTTGGACAAAAAAAAGCCCTGATGACAGTTTTGGACAGTACCGCTGAACAATTTGACACTATTTATGTTAGCGGTGGCAAACGGGGACTGGAAATCCAGTTATCACCACAGGATTTAATAAAGCTCACCCGCGGCAGAACAGCAGCCATTGCCAGCGAATAAGATTGCAAGATTTTTGGCTTATTGAATGTCTTAGTTACATCAAACAGCAAAATAAACGGATACCTTAAAATGGATGAGCAACAGAAACAGCAAATACTGGATATAAGCTGGCAATTACACGCAATGGTCGAACAAGCCTACATTGATCACCGCGCTAAAAAAGGCGATGACAACTGGCTGGATAAACAACGTTTACTGTTAGCCGATATGGCACTTCACCTGTTGCAAACCGCGATAAAACCAGACGACATCGCCCTGGATAAACTAACAAACAATCTCAATGCCATTTTAACTATTAGCGATGACTTTTTACCTCACGCCGGACTAAAGCAAGCCACCGATAAACTATATCAATTGTAAGCATTCCATTTTATTGGCATAGTATGCCTCAATTTAAACTGGTCTAACCAGATTAAGGGGTACTATGTCAGCCAACAATCCATTACGTCGTTTTGTCGATAAAGTTAATCAATACCCACAATGGCTAAGCCGTCGGTTATTAACCATGATGTTTCGCTCCAAAGTAAAACTGGCCGGCACTTGTAAAGTAGATATCCTGCATACGGATGGTAAATCGGTTACCTTCAGACAACGCAACATTAAACGCGCACAAAACCACATAAACGGCATTCATGCAGCGGCAATGACTTTGTTAGCGGAATCGGCTACTGGTTTCATTACTGGCATCAATCTGCCCGGTGACAAATTACCTTTAGTAAAAAAAATGGATGTAAGATTTGTGCGCCGGGCAGTGGGTGACATGACGGCCGTCGCGCATTTAACCGATGAGCAGATTGCCCTGATGCAACAACAGGAAAAAGGCGAAGTCACAGTTGAAGTAAAGGTAACGGATAGCAGTGGCGAAACACCTATCGAATGCGAAATGATTTGGGCCTGGATCAGCAAAAAACCTAAAGCCTGAAAATTCTATAAATTCACATTAACGTCATCATTTTTGGCCTTAAATATGCTTAAAAAACAGTGTAAATAAGGCCAAAATGACCTCAAATTCCCCCGCTCAAATTTTGTTCATAAATTAATCATTAAATTCATTCAAAAAATATTGACAGAAGTCAATTTTGGGAATATTTAACACTGGAATTAATTGGTCGTTGTCAATTGTTGGCTTCGGTTTATGTGTTAGTTCCTAATTTAATTTGTTGGGGATGCCATCATGGCTAGACAAACTCGAGAATCTTTACTTAAACAAATCTTTACTGATTACAAACACTACCCTTATGGTTTTTCACGCGCAGGTGATTACTCAATAAAGGAAGCACAGGCGTTGAGTAAATACGGTACGTTAATTGGTGCTTTACTGGATGGAGTGGTTGAACCGTCCAATAAAGAAGATGCCAATTTGCTGGCCGTTGCCTTAGGCGAGCGGGAACCATCAACACCTGCAGAAAAAGCCTGGGTAAAATATCAACGAATTATTGGCAAACCTAAACCTGCCAGTATCTATGGCTCTAAACCGAGTTCCATGGATGATTATTCCGTTGATAGCACAGAGTTAGAAGCCGAATTTGACGATTAACTCCGTCAAATTAAGAGGCACCTCATGCGTGCCTCTTCAATTCTGTTATATTTTCACTTCTCCACTGTAAGAATTAGGATAATTATTCCAAATTCCTACTTTTTTGAAATTTTTGTCCTTAAAAATAACAAATTTATCATTTCATATTCTATATCTCTCAAGTATAGTCTTGGGTCTTAGAGCCGCTAATACAACCAAACTCGAGATAGGAGACAGCAAGTGGAGATGATGTCAGGCGCCGCCATGGTCGTGCGGGCGCTAAAAGATGTGGGAGTGAAACATGTATTTGGTTATCCCGGTGGCGCAGTTCTTGATATTTACGATGCCTTATATGCTCAAACAGATGTTGAACATATTCTGGTAAGACACGAACAAGCAGCGGCACATATGGCCGATGGTTATGCGCGCTCTACCGGACAAACAGGCACAGTATTAGTTACCTCGGGCCCCGGCGCCACTAACACCATTACCGGTATTGCAACGGCTTATATGGATTCCATTCCCATGGTGATCCTGTCAGGGCAGGTGGCGACTAGCCTTATTGGTGAGGATGCCTTTCAGGAAACCGACATGGTTGGCTGTTCACGCCCGGTGGTAAAACACAGTTTTCTGGTAAAACGTGCAGTGGATATTCCTGCTGCAATTGCCAAGGCTTATTATATTGCCAATAGCGGACGTCCTGGTCCGGTGGTGATCGATCTTCCTAAAGACATCGTCAATGTACAGGAAGAACACCCCTACGAATTCCCTACTTCAGTTCAGATGCGCTCTTACAATCCAACCGTTAAAGGTCATGGTAAGCAAATTAAAAAAGCTGTTGAGCAATTTTCTCAGGCTAAACGCCCGGTTATTTATGTGGGTGGTGGCGCAATTGCAGCTGAAGCCAGTGATTTACTGACAAAGTTTGCTGAAACCATGCAGGCTCCGGTGACCTCAACCCTGATGGGTTTAGGCGCATTTCCCGGTACACATAAACAATTTATCGGCATGTTAGGTATGCATGGCACATTGGAAGCCAACAAAACCATGCATAACGCCGATTGTATTATTGCGTTGGGAGCACGTTTTGATGACAGGGTAACCAACAACGTCGAAAAGTTCTGTCCACATGCCACTATCGTACATGTGGATATTGATCCAGCTTCTATTTCCAAAACGGTTTCTGCCCATATTCCGGTTGTGGGTTCTGTTGAATCTGTACTTGAGCAGTTTTTTGAGCAAATGACAGATATCAAACAAGCGGAGCAGGCAACTAAACTAGCTGATTGGTGGAAACAAATTGATCAATGGCGTTCGCGCCAGTGTTTGTCTTATGCCAAAGATGACAAACAAATCAAACCACAGCAAGTGATCGAAGCCTTATATAAACACACAGGTGGTGATGCCTACGTGACCTCAGATGTCGGTCAGCACCAGATGTTTGCCGCGCTTTATTATCCCTTTGATAAACCTCGTCGCTGGATCAACTCTGGCGGCTTAGGCACCATGGGATTTGGTTTACCTGCGGCTATGGGTGTACAAAAAGCACATCCAGATGCAGTTGTTGCTTGTGTTACCGGTGACGGCAGTATCCAAATGAATATTCAGGAGCTATCCACCTGTTTGCAGTACAACCTGCCGGTTAAGATTATTTCAATCAATAACCGCGCACTGGGCATGGTACGCCAATGGCAGGACATGATTTATAAAGGTCGCCACTCCCATTCATATATGGAGTCGTTACCCGATTTTATTAAGCTGGCAGAAGCCTACGGACATATTGGTATTCAGGTTAACCACCCCGATGAACTTGACGATGCCATGGCACGCTGTTTTGCCGAGAAAAACCGTCTGGTATTTATGGATATTCGCGTTGACCAGAGCGAACACGTTTACCCCATGCAGATAAAATTCGGCGCAATGGACGATATGAGATTAAGCAAGACGGAGCGCACCTGATGAGACGTATTATTTCGGTATTAATGGAGAACGAACCAGGTGCTTTATCACGTATTGTTGGCGTGTTTTCACAGCGTGGTTATAACGTGGATACTCTGTGTGTTGCACCCATTGATGATGGCAGTTTGTCGCGCCTGACTATCACCACCCATGGTGATGACAAGGTAATTGAACAAATTACCAAACAAATGAATAAGTTAATCGATGTACTTAAAGTGATCGACTTAACCGATGGCACCCACATTGAACGTGAACTGATGCTGGTAAAAGTTGCGACACGCACTGAAGTTGCGCGCGCAGAAGTCAAACGCACAGTGGAAATTTTCCGTGCGCAAATTGTGGATGTGTGTAGCAAAAACTACAGTATTCAAATTGCTGGCCCCAGTGACAAACTCGATGCGTTTTTACAAACCATGGCGGAAGTAGGCGAAATCGTCGAAACCTGCCGTACTGGTGTATGTGGAGTGTCGCGTGGTGAAAAAGCGCTACGACCCTAATTACCATTCTCCAGCGGTATAAACGGCTCCTTTGGGAGCCGTTTTATTTTATACATTACCCGTCAATTTCTATAGAATCTGCGCCAATTATCTATTCTTGCTAGCAAATTTTGATATTGCCAGCACACTAAAATAACGAGCTTTACACCATGAAATTGCTGGTAATTGGCTATGTGTGGCCAGAACCTAACTCCTCTGCTGCCGGTAGCAGAATGATGTCTCTGATTAACACTTACCAGCAGCATGGCTGGCAGGTTACCTTTGCCAGTCCGGCACAGCTATCACCACATCGACTGGATTTAACCCAGCAAAACATTGACGAAGTTTCGATCAAAGTAAATTGCAGTAGCTGTGATAAGTTTGTTACAGATTTGAAACCTGATGCCGTGCTGTTTGACCGTTTTATGATGGAAGAACAATTTGGCTGGCGCGTTGAGAAACACTGCCCTTCAGCCATTCGTATACTGGATTTAGAAGACCTGCATTTTCTGCGTCATGCCCGTCATCAGGCACACAAAAAACAGCATCCGCTTTTACCTACAGATTTACATACAGAATTAGCGGTACGAGAAATTGCGTCGATTTACCGTTGCGATCTTACGCTGGTGATATCACGGGCTGAAATGGATTTATTAACCCGTCAGTTCCATGTGCCAGACGACATCCTGCTATACAGCCCGTTTATGCTCGATATGCAGCAGTTACCAACTAAAGAGCAGTTGCCAGTGTTTGAGCAGCGCCAGCATTTTATCAGCATAGGTAATTTCCGCCATGAACCAAACTGGGACGCGGTTTTATGGCTCAAACAGACCATCTGGCCGTTAATTCGCAAGCAATTACCACACGCCGAGCTGCATATTTATGGCGCTTATCCACCGAAAAAAGCCACGGATTTACACAATGCCAAACAGGGCTTTTTGGTCAAAGGTTGGGCAGAAAACGCCGGGGAAGTAATGCAAAACGCTCGTGTTTGTCTGGCACCACTGCGTTTTGGTGCCGGATTAAAAGGCAAATTACTGGATGCCATGACATTTGGCACACCTAGTGTTACCACCAGAATAGGTGCTGAGGGCATGAGCTCACCCGGCAACTGGGCTGGCATCATTGCCGAAAGTCCCGAAACCATTGCCAGTGCTGCTGTGGCTTTGTATCAGGACCAGCAACAATGGCTGGCTGCACAACAAACAGGTTTTGAGTTACTTAAACAATACGATCAGCAGGTTCATCAAAAAGCGCTGATGCAATGCACAGATTTGATTCAGCAATCACTTGATCAGCACCGCCAGGAAAATTTTTACGGCATGATGCTGCGCCACCACAGCATGAAAAGCACCCAATATATGGCGCAGTGGATAGAAGCTAAAAACAAATAAACAGTTTGATGCGGCAACACCTGCCGCACTAATTTATCTTAAAGCGCAGTAACTTGTTGAATCACGTCAGTGACTAACTGCGGTTTTTGCTTGTGGATATTGTGTCCGGTGGTTGCAAGTTTAATTCGGATGCTACTGGCAAATTGTCTGGCCAGCTCAGCATGTAACGACAACCACACTTCCCTGCCCGCCGCCGTTTCTTCAATGCTAAAAGGTTCATCCGCAATATAGGCTGAACTTAAAATCGCGGCAGGAACAGCAGGCAATCGACGATAATCCTTCACCTCGACTTTAGCCATTTGCTCAAGTAACGATAAAAAATCCGGCAACATGGTGGGTGGCATGTGTTTTTTTAGCGCGGCTTCGTCACTCAAAGTGCGCGCTTTATCCAGTTGCATAAATGCATAACGCTGATGCATCACAGCAGGATCCACATACACCAGTGCTTTAATTTTATCCGGAAACTGACTGGCAAATTCCGTTTCAATAATCGCTCCATAGGAATGCCCGACAAAAATCAACGGCGAATCTATGCCTGCCTTTTGCAGCAATCCGTTTAAATCACTGACATGTTGCAACATAGTACGAGGTTGCTCAGTTTTGGCTGAATTTCCAATGCCGGCTCGCGAATAAGCAAAAATACCATACTCAGCAGGCAACTTATCAATCACCGGCTGCCACACATTCCATGGCGTACCAAATCCGGCTTCGAACAGCACGGTAGGCGCTTCTTTTTGTGCGGCTCTCACCACATATTCAAGTCTGATACCGTTGGATTCGGCATACTGCGAATTGAGTGATTCGGCGTAGGAATGAATACTCAGCATGCCCAGCAATAAACAACACACTATATAGAAAAGGTTTTTTCTTCGCTTATTCCACTGCATTGATGCCTCATCCTCTGTGATTCAATTCGCCAAACGTGGCAGGTTTATTTTAAGACCACAAGTTTATCTATTGCCCGGTTAAGAATATGTATTCAAATGTACATATCCCGTCTCAAAATAGGTGCTTAAAACGACAGTAACAATAAAAAACAGCTGCTTGCACTGCAAACGGTTCGAACCCAGTTCCATTTCGACCATTTAACAAGATATGATTGCCAGTAATTTTCCAGGTCTCGCTGTAGAGAACAAGCAGACTGCTCTTTGACTAAAACCACTGCAATGGCCAACTTATCGTTTAAAGGCACGTTACACAAAATGGTAACCAGAGTTGAGCCGACAAAAAACACACCTGCCGCTGCCAGCAAAAACAGATTATTGTCTAATAAAGCGTTAAAAATGAGATAGATGCTGGCTAAACCAGACCCCACAAACAGCGTTAAAAATACCGGATTTATAATAATGCGGTTAATCGAATCCATTACCTTTGCACCTTCAGCCGCAGGCAATTTTGCCAATACACGCATCAGGGTATTGGAAAAAATAAGATAAATACCTGCCATCAAAAACAACGGCCAGTAAATAAGCGCCTGCCAAAGGTTTGCATCAGTCATAGCCCTGCTCCAAAAACACGTCACGATTGCGCTGCACATAATCAGCAAATGAGCGAGCAGGGCGATTTAAGGCCTGAGACACACCATCTGCCAATGATTCATTGCGTCCATCCAAAACCTGTGTGAACAAATACGTCAGCATCTGGATCACTTCATCGGGTACACCCATTTGTTGCAACGAAAGACTAAATTGCTCAACAGAAACAGGCTGAAAGCTCACGGTTTTACCTAATTCCTGACTAAACAGAGCCGCCAAATCTTCAAAACTCAATAATTCAGGACCGGTTAATTCATATAACTTATTTTGGTGGCCCGGCTCGGTAAGCGACGCCACAACCACATCTGCAATATCATTCACATCCACAAAAGGCTCTTTAACGAAACCCACCGGAAAAGCCAGTACGCCACTATCGAGCGCCACTTTAAACAGCCCTTCGTTAAAGTTCTGATTAAACCAGGCACAGCGCACTATGTTCCAGCTCAAACCACTTTGTTTAACAATGTCCTCACAAATTTGTGCGGCTTCTTCTCCTCGCCCAGAGAGCAATGTGATGTGCTCAACACCTTTTTGCCTGGCTAATTCACAAAACTGTTGAATATGCGCCGGCGCACTGGGCAGGGCTAAATCGGGAAAATAAGTCACGTAAGCGGCTTGAACCCCAGTTAACGCCGCATCCCAGCTTGAAGGTTGTTGCCAGTCGAAAAAAGTGTCGCTGCTGCGACTGGCTTTTCTCACCTCAATATTTTTATCAGTTAACAGGTTTACCACGCGGCTACCGGTTTTACCGTTTGCGCCCACGACTAAAATTGTTTGATTAGTATTTAACGTTGTCATTGCTCAGTTCTCCTTGAAAGATTAACAACAACTTTAAGAGAATCTATTGAACGATAAGTGGTAATAAGTGCTATTTTATGTGCAGATGGTACATAAAGTGCACACAGGAATTTACATGCAATTCGATATTCAGCAGCGTATCAGCCAACCTGTCACGCAGGATCCACTGGCAAATTTACTGCATACCCTGCAGCTGGATAGCGTGTTTTATACACGTTCCAGCTTAAGTGCGCCGTGGGGAGTCGCTATGCCACCTATCGAAAACAGCATGATGTTTCACTTGATAGTGGAAGGTGAAGTCCTGTTAGAGATAAACCAGCAAAGTTATCATCTGCAGGCAGGTGACTTTGTGATTTTGCCATTTGGACAAGGCCATATAATAAAAGATGCCAAAAACTCTCCTGCCGTGCCTCTGCATGACTTACCCATCAAAAACATAACACCACGTTACGAAACCCTTATTTATGGTGGCGGAGGTGCCCAGTGTGAACTAATTTGCGGCGCAGTGTTTTTTACCAACCCTCTAGTGAACAAGTTGATTAGTCTGTTACCTGTGGTGTTGCAAATTAGTCAAAATAATCCTCAGGCACAGCAAACCATCCAGCAATTAATTCAGATATTAGGTGCAGAGGCACAAAACATTGCATTAGGCGGCGAGGCAATTATCACCCGTTTAGCCGATATTCTGGTGATCCACGCAATACGCCAATATATTGATGAACAACAAAATATCGGCTGGCTTAAAGCGATGAAAGACAAACGCATTGGTCGTGCGTTGCAGCTTATTCATCAGGCACCCGATACACAATGGACACTGATATCACTGGCAAATGAAGTGGGTATGTCGCGCACTGCATTTTCGCAACGTTTTAAATTATTGGTTGGAGAAACCCCACTGCACTACATCAGTCAGTGGCGCATGTCGCTGGCACATCAGCGTTTATCTATGACCAGTGACTCTATCCTGGAAATCGGCTTAGATTTAGGTTATCAGTCGGAATCGGCATTTTGTCGCGCCTTTAAAAAACTAAACGGGCACAGCCCGTCACAGGTTAGACGACAAAAACGAATCGAGATTTCAAACTCCCACTAAACTTACAATGCACCACCATAAAACCAGGTATCAATTGCGGTTGTCACTACCACAATCAATAGAGACTGCAAGGCCACCAAACCGCCTATTCTGGCGCCCAGGAGTGTATTGAGCTTAAACCACATTTTCCCCATTAAACTCAAACAAGCAATTGCAATGCTCAGCATTAACAACATGGCTGCTGCCACAAATAAACCAAATAAAAATGAGGGTGTTGCTGCCGTTTCAAAGTGCATGCCCTCAGCAACTAAGTGCACACCGTCTGGCGCTTGCTGATACTGGAAATATGCGTAAACAACCATGACTATTAAACTGGCAATACACCAAAATAAACGGCTTTTAATCAAAACAACACCCTCTTTTATTACTCGATTACAACTCTAAAATTCGTTTCAAACTTGCCAAATCGGCTAATACTGCCTGTTTATCAGCAGCAATTTGCTCAACGGTTTGTGAAGATTGAGCGACTAATGTCAGCACCACATTACACGTGTCACCCGTTTGAATAACTCGCAATGGAACATACACCACACTGCCGTCAGGTTGTGTTACCCAATGATCAATCACACCAAACGGATTATTTTCTGCAAAACGAATACTCACTTGCCCAAATGGCGCCTGCGCTATCCAGACACCGGCTTGCTCAATTAGTTCAGACCCAGTGAGCCCTGCGGCCCATAAAGGCAGATTTTTGGGATTGGCAATAAACTCGAATGCCCGACACTGCGGGCACCCAATAGATACTGACAAATGTTCGACATAACTCATCAGCAAACAGGATTATTTGAACCAGCTTTTATCCACTGGCAAGGCAAATAACAAAGGTGCCATTTGCTCATAGAAAGGGCGGTTAACCTCACACTGAATATTTTTCAGGTAATTCACTTTCCACGGATCATTGACCATCCATAAAATATTATCTTCCAGTGAGATCCCTTCAATGGAGGCATTATTCATCTTTTCCCAGTCTTTGCAGGATGATGGTGGATTCTCAACTTCAGCCCAGAATGCCAGTTTTATGATTTTGGCAGATTTCTCGCCAGCTAAATCGACAATCCATAACTGGTTGTTATTGCGTGCCATCGCCAGCAAATAACCGGGATGCTCAGCAGAATCACCCGGGTAAAAATCCAGCGCATTGATAGGATGATTACCGTCATCAATGCCCGGCAGTTTTAGCTTAGGATCCTGCACCTTGATAAAGTCTTCACTTTTCCAGAAATCAGCTGAGGACATATCCAGTTTAAAAATACGCGCTTGTGAACTGGCATCTTTTTCCAGCGCAATATACATCTGACGACCTTTAGCAAAGGTAATACCTTCAATACCGTCATTCGGGAAATTACCCACTTGCATCTCAGCCGCAAATTGCAACGGACGGACGTGAGTCATTTTCAATTCACCCTGGTCATTTAACGCTAAGCGCACCAGCAAAGTAGGAAATTCAGTTGAGCCAGTATTGTTCCATTGTGTTTTGCATGCACCTTGTAACGGTGACATGCTGGCATCTTCAGTGATGGTGTAAAACACTTTGTCGTTATCCGGGTCGACTGTCAGCGCTTCTAAATCAGGTGTATCAGCCAGATAATCCGCAAAACAACTTTGGTTCAGACTTTCAGCCAAAGTAAAACGCATCGCGCCCGGCAATAAACGCGCAGAATTTTGATCGATTAAGTGCAACACACCTTGCTGCGATAACATAGCGCTGCGATCAGCAAGTGTTACCAGATGACCACGCCAATGAGTTAAACCCGATGGTTGTGGATCGGCCATAATCTTGCCCTGGGGATCTTTAATCCAGCGCCCTTGCACATCAATAATGTCGTCAGCTATCACCGAAGCCGAAATAAGAGCCAGCAATAAACCAACCTGTTTAATTAATTTCATTTCATTCAACTTTTATAAAACGTAATTACCAGTCTAACGATGAAGGAAGACGCGGAGATGACAATAACTGGGTAAAACGTGCCCAACGTTCGTTCTGATCATCCGTGGTTTCCACATATTGTTTGATCAGATCACGTCCCCAATTGTAGTTAATCACGTAGGCACCATAGGTATCAAAAAAGCGCACACGCTGCGTGGCTTTTTCTTTGGTAGCAAAACTGTATTTCTGTAACAGGCTGACAGCTTTGGTTTTATCAATCTCACCGTTAATGTACATACGTGCCACCTCATTACTGGCATAACCAAGTTTTGCGGTTAACTCACCAAAACGCTCAAACCTGGCATTAAGTGCTGGGTCAATGCCGGCGATCGGAAACAATACATTTTTTTCAAATTCTGCTTTTTGTTTGCCCGGAAACGCCAGTTGAATACCGTAATTGGCGCTACCTTCGGCAATTAAAGACTGCGGGCTAAATAGCGGATAAACACTGTATTCCACCCAGTTACGTTCTTTTACCAGATTCTGTTCAAGTAACGCATTGTAGGTATGATGGCCGGGATAGCCTTCGTGGCAACCCAGATCAACAGCGCGCGAAATATCAATCGGATATTCAGTGTTTACCTGAATCAGGCTATAAGCATCACCTTTATACCAGTTATAACCGCTCCAGGGTTTATCAGTGACATATTCCAGCGTGAAATTTTCATTTGGTAACAGCTTAATATGCTGTTTGGTACGATCTCGACATTCCTGAATCGCGCGGTCAAACACCGCCTGTAATTTATCAGCCGGGATTTCGAATTGTTTTTTAAACGCTGCAATGCGCTCAGCGATAGGGCCTTCACCCGGCAACATGGCTTCCACTTCAGCCACCAGCGGATCAAAGTCAGTTAATTTATTATGCGGGGCTTCGGTGTCATACAACTCGCGGCTTTGCGCATCAAAGTCGAGCTTTTCGTCACCGGATAAATTTTTACCAAAGCCAATTAAAGCCACCAGCTGCTGATCGAGATAATACAATCGTAAGCGCTGCATTAGCGGCGTATGTTCACTCGCCTTTGGTAATTCACCTCGTAATATTTCGGCGTCGCTAACAATCTGTGCAACAGGAATGTTTTTTCCTTTGGCCTGCTCTGCCCACGCTTCAGGGCCGTAATAGGCGTCAACATATCCACCATCATGTTGCCCCATGGCTAAGACCAATTTAACGTATTGCTCGGCGATTTGGTCAATCGATTGCGCGGCGGCTGCGCTATAAGTAGAAATCATCATAAAAATTATCGTGCTGAAAATGGCGATTTTTTTCATTGTTATCAGTGCCTGTTACTCTGTGTGACTCGAATTTTTCAATCTAAATATCTTTGATGCGTTGTACGCTATGCAGCATAACAATCTATATAAACAGAGGCCAATAAAGAGTGACCGATATTACTGAAGGCGACAGGTTTGCATCAAGCATATTTAGAGGCTTTAGATCATAAAATGTTTCAGCGCTGTAACAACATATGTTCATCCTGTCAGCAGGCTATTTATCGAAAAAATATTGGCTAATTATGCGACGGCCATAATCTGTCAGTGCTTCCACACAATAATTAAGGAAAATTTATGAGATTACACCTACGCTCATCGCTCACGTTATTATTCGCGTTGCTCGCTTGCGTTACACAAGCCGCTGAACCACAAACACAATTCAGCCATTTATCAGCCGGTGATTATCACACCGGTACCAGCAAGTTTTTGGTATATACAGAAGATAAAGACGGCAATTTGTTCCGTCCAATGGCGCTGTGGTATCGCACCACCAGCATCGAAGATTACCAGGGACAACCTCATGTAAAAATCACTCAACACTGGAAAAGCACAGACAAAAAACAAGTGCGGGATATTGTGTCTTACAATCGCATTAGCGATTTTGCGCCCGTTTACCAAACGATTTCCAATCCAGAGCGTGGCACGGCGGCGTTTGTTTTTAGCGACGACATGATTGCCGGCGATAAAACGCTAACAAATAACAAAGTGGCTGATTTCTCGATGGCAGCCAGCAATGGCACACTCAACTGGGAACTGGATATTGAAACCTTTGCGCTACTGGACTTGCAACAAGGCAAAACCTTCAATCTGAATTTTTATCATCCGGGTTCAAAAACACCACCTTCACTGTATCAATACAAAGTCATTGGTAGCGAAAAAATTGCCAATGCCGACGGCTCTGTCAGCGACTGCTGGATGCTGAAAATCGATTACAACAAAGATGCCTTTGCGACTTTCTGGTTAAGCAAAGACTCACACCAGTTAATGAAAATGGAAGAAATCTGGCAAGGCATCAAACGTTATAAAGTACGTTTACCGGCAGATTATTAGGTTAATATTACTGACCTAATCCCAGCCCGATTTGCTGCATATAAGCAATTAAGCCTTGTGCCTCCAGCGACGATGATTGCGCAAGGCTTGTTGCAACCCCCAATTGCTGGGCATTAGGTTTATGCTGCCCCAGCTTCACCCGGCTCTCTACGACATCTACCTCGATTCGAATACCACGAATAGCGTTACTAAGCTTTTGACGATACCCGGCAGAAATATAATTTTCGTCGTGTAATAACTTAGGTTCCATTTGCTTAAGTAATGCGTCCATGCCCAGTTGCATATCATCGTTATCACAAATACTGGCGGTACCGCTTAAATGCACCACTGCATAATTCCATGTGGGCACATTGGGTGCCGCCTGATACCAGTATGGTGAAATATAGGCATGAGGCTGATTAAACACCGCTTTGACTTTAGCGCCTTCTAATTGCTTTAGCTGAGGATTATTGCGCGCCAGATGACCCATTAATATCATTGCGTTTTCACTGGTTTGCATAAGTACCAAAGGTAAATGTGTCACCTGTAAATCTTCAGTCATCAATATGGCGAACGGGAACTGAGTAACAAATTCCACCACTTGCTGATGCTCCATCTCAATCACGGGTTTCATTAATTTTTGTCGTTCCTGTTTAAAGCGATAGCCAGTGGCGGATAATATGATCCATCTGTTGATTTAGCAGCTTAAATTGTTGTTCTGAGGCCAACATTTTCCCGGCATTTTGCACATATGCACTGCCATCCAGTTCATGGCCACAATGCTGAATTAATTGTTTAACCGACTGCTGGGTACTTTCTAAATGGAATTGCAAAGCAACAACCTTATCCAGATACAAAAATCCCTGTAATAAACAGGCTTCACTGGTGGCAACCGCCACGGCACCACCGGGTAAACTGAAGGTTTCGCCATGCCAGTGGAAAGCGCTCATGGTAGCGGGCAATAACTCAGCCAGCCAGGTCAGCTCGGCTTCGGCAGTTAAACGAATATCGTGCCAGCCTATTTCTTTATATGGATTAGCTGAAATCTCTGCGCCAAGCACGCTGGCAATCAATTGTGCACCCAGGCAAATGCCAAACACTTTTTTATCCGCCGCAATGGCCTGACTAATTAATTGTTTTTCCGTCGCCAGCCATGGGTATTGTTTTTCATCATGTATGCTCATTGGGCCACCCATCACAATCAAACAATCAAATTGCTCAATATCAGGTAGCGATGAGTTTTCATACAAGGCAACTTTTTGCACGGAACATCCCTGCCCGGCTAAAGTGTCAGCAATACTGCCTAACCCTTCAAAGGGAACGTGTTGTAAATAACATACTCGTTGCTGCATCAGGTTTGCTCGCACTAAAAAAGTCATTAGTATAAATAACTTAACAGCCACAAATAATTATTTCGACCTGAACAAGGATTTAAAATGAAAACCATTGGCCTGATTGGTGGCATGAGCTGGGAAAGCAGTCTGCATTACTACCGTTTAATTAATCAGCAGGTAAAACAACAGTTAGGTGGTTTGCATTCTGCCAGGGTCATCCTTAACTCTTTGGATTTTGCCCCTATCGAACAATTACAACGCGAACAAAACTGGGATGCCATGGCGCTAATACTGGTAGATATGGCCGAATCGCTGCAAAAAGCCGGTGCCGATTGTGTGCTGATTTGTACCAACACCATGCATAAAGTGGCGGTTCAGGTGGCAGATGCCGTATCGATTCCACTGCTGCACATTGCTGATGTCACCGCTAACGCGATTAAACAACAAGGATTACAGAGCATTGCACTTTTGGGCACCGCCTACACCATGGAACAGGATTTTATTAAACAACGTTTAGCCAGTGTGGGCTTAAAAGTGGTGATCCCGGATGAAACTCAACGCAAGTTAGTGCATAAAGTGATTTATGAGGAATTATGTCAGGGCGAGATAAAAACGGAATCGCGCAAGGCCTATGTGGACATTATTGAATCATTGCAACAACAGGGTGCACAAGGTGTGATTTTAGGCTGTACCGAAATCGGTTTATTAATCGAACCTCAACATGTCTCCATGCCGTTATTTGATACCACTGCCATTCATGCTCAGGCTGCGGTTAATTTTGCTTTAGTTGACTGAATGTTTTAGAACCGGTTTGCAAAGATAATATTCATATTGGTCTTCACTTTCCTGTTCAAAACCAAGACGGTAATACAAATGTTTAGCCGGGTTCTCTTTTAATACCGACAAGCGCACCGGCAAATTAAGCTCGTTAGCCTGTTGCATAATATCTTGCAGGATGGCCTTACCTAATCCCTTACCTTGTGTAGAAGGCATCAGCTGCAACTGGGCGATTTTAATTTCGTTGTCGGTTTGCCAGTACTTAAGCATACCGACAGCTTGTTCATCAATGAGTATCAGGTGTACATGCTCGAAGTGAACCTGAATACGTTTGAGGTGTTCCTCATCATCCAGAAAAATACCCGCAGTGTGCAGATGCTGTTGCATGCTCAATTTGCGTAACTTAAGTAAAAAACCTAAATCCTGCTCTGTTGCAGGGATCAATTTATACGTCACCGTTAACCTCTATTGGCCATTGTCCGTTGCCCCATTCCGCCCATGATGCATCGTATAATTTGAGGTTTTGGAAACCACACTCGGCGGCGGCTAATAACACCACACAAGCAGTTACACCAGATCCGCAGCTCGCTACCAGGGTATTATCCGGCGAGATACCCTGTTGCTCAAATAAAGCCCGTAATTCATTGGGCGCATGCAATAACCCATTGTGCGAACACTGTGTAAAAGGAATGTTTTTAGCCCCGGGGATATGACCACTGTGCAGGCCCTTACGCGGTTCGGCTACCTGTCCGCAAAAGCGTGCGGCGCCTCTGGCATCAACCTTGTTTAACGTACCATTAGATAAATCAGCCAGAATGTCTTCAGCTGAGACAAGTGCAGACTGATTCAGCACGGCCTTAAAGTTCCCCTCTTCAGCGGCTGAACTGTGCTGTTGGGCGGTAGCAAAACCTTGTTTTAACCAGTTTGGTAATCCGCCATCCAGTACCGAAATATGTTTCAATCCAAATATTGTTCCCATCCACCAGGCACGGGGAGCAGAATACAAGCCGATATTGTCGTACACCACAACATGGCTGTTCACCGATACACCGAGCTTACGCATCATTGCGCTATATTGCATCGCCGAAGGTAGTGCATGAGGAAGTGGATTAGCAGCATCACTAAATTGCTCAATATCGAAACGCAACGCCCCCGGGATGACCTCATCTGACACCTGCTGTTCAAACCCCACCGGCGCCATACTGGCATCCAGAATCACCACATTTTTGTCAGTCAGATGTTCGTGCAACCATTGTGCACTTACCATATTAGTCATGGCTTTTTTCCTGTATTAAATGGGTTCACCAAAACGGAATAATTGCGCTTCCCCGGGCTGCATTTTATGCCACTGTTCATTAGCGGTCAGTGGTTCGGTTGCAATAATGGTCACCACATCATGGGGAGTGGTTTCTTTAGCAAAGTCAATATCCACATCCACGTCGGATAAATGCGCGATACCAAAAGGTGCCCGGCGCGTAATCCACTGTAATTTAGTTGAACAAAAAGCCAGTAAATACTCACCATCAGTAATCAGCATATTAAATATGCCAAACTCACGTAGTTTATTGGACAGCTTTTTTAAATGATTAAACGCCGATACACGTTTACCTGGGCCATTGGGAAAACGCTTTTCCAACTCACTTAACAGATAACAAAACGCACGTTCGCTATCTGTGGTTCCCACTGGGGTATATCTTTCAAAAGGTAAGGACTGATAACCATGTAACTGACCATTATGCGCATAAGTCCAGTTACGTCCCCAAAGCTCGCGACTAAAGGGATGGGTATTAGCCATTGCCACTTTGCCACGATTCGCCTGCCGCACGTGGGCAATAACGGCCTTACTCTTAATCGGATAATCAGAAATGAGTCGCGCGATTTCAGACTCATAACTAGGTTGTGGATCTTTAAAGATACATACGCCTTTATCTTCATAAAAAGCAACACCCCAGCCATCTTTATGGGGTCCGGTGTGACCACCTCTCTCCCGCAGTCCCTTAAAACTAAAACAAATGTCGGTGGGTACATTGGCCGACATTCCAAGCAATTCACACATAATTATTATTTCAGTTCCGGATTAACTCGTTGGTTTCAAATTCAATGACAGCAACATCGGTATTTAGCCGGCGTCCACCTGCATGCTGATACGCATGCATAGCCTGCGTATTGTCAGCTTCGGTTAATAACCACATTTTTCGGCAACCTAACGCCGATGCCAGCTGTTTCACAGCTAATACCAGCTCACAACCAACGCCTTGATTTCTATACTGTTTTAATACCGCCACTTCCGTTACCTGCATGGTAAGCGCTTTATCCGGATGACTATAATGAAATGCCGAGGTAAAACCAATAACCTGATGTTGATAGCAGGCAAGAATTAAATGGTGGCGCGGATCATTAATACAATCAGCAAACCACTGATGATTAACCGGAAAATCGAATAGTTGATCGCCAACCTGCATCACAGCATCAGCATCCTGCAACACGGCTTCACGACAAATAATACCCTGCACCATCTTTCACCTCATTGAAACCACAACCTACTTATAAATGAATTCACGCAATTTTTGTTGTAAAAACGTAAATAATATTTCTCACACTTGAAAAATTGGTAAAACTACCTGACCATCCAATTAACTAACCAAGAGGGGGATACAATGCGACACTGGAAAACAACACTGATACTTTTTCTCAGCATTGGCCTGCAATTTTCCGCCAGTGCCAGTAGTAACCCTGATCTGTCTTTACGTGACAAACAATCGCTAAATGGTGTCTGGCATTACATTGTAGACCCGTACGAAAACGGTTATTACGATTACCGCTTAAAACCACGCGACCAGGCTGAACATCCCTCACGTCAGGCATTTTTTATGGATGCCAAACCGCGTGATAAACAAGAGTTAATTGAATACGATTTTGATCAATCAGACACCATTATGGTGCCGGGTGACTGGAATACGCAAAAGAAACAACTCTACTACTACGAAGGCAACGTTTGGTATCGCAAAACATTTAATTACCAGCCGGTTAAAAACCAACGCCAGTTTGTCTATTTTGGAGCGGTTAACTATCGTGCGGATGTGTATTTAAATGGCCATAAACTGGGTGTGCATATTGGTGGCTTTACCAGTTTCAGCATGGAAGCAACCTCCTATATCAAAGCCGGCAAAAACTCATTAGTACTCAAGGTGGATAATACACGCCATAAAGACGCCGTGCCCACGGTCAATACCGACTGGTGGAACTATGGTGGCATTACCCGCGACGTGGATATTGTGAGTGTACCGGCTACCTTTATTCAAAAACACCAAATTGCATTAACCTCAGCCAGTGATAAAACCATTCACGCCAGCGTTACTACCAGCACAGCCCAGGCCGGCCAAAAAGTATCGATTTCTCTGCCCGAGCTAGACATTGTCAGTCATGCAAAAACCGATGCATCAGGCACCGCTCAATTTAGCTTCCACGCGCCTGATTTACAGTTATGGCAGCCAAACAACCCTAAAATGTATCGGGTAAACATCAGCACAGGGAAAGACAAGATTACCGATAATATGGGGTTTCGTACCATTCGTACTGAAGGTAAAAAACTATTACTTAACGACAAACCGGTGTTTTTGCGTGGTATCGCTATTCACGATGAAATGCCGCTTAATGGCGGTGGTCGGGTAGCGAATGACGAACAAGCCAAACAACTATTGTTATGGACGCAGCAACTGGGTGGCAACTTCGCACGTTTAGCGCACTATCCGCACAATGAAAAAACAGTGCGTTTAGCCGAACAAATGGGCATTTTGGTATGGTCGGAAATTCCGGTTTACTGGACTATCGACTGGACCAACCAACAAACCTACAACAACGCAGAAAATCAGCTTATCGAAATGATTGAACGCGACGTTAACCGCGCCAACGTCATTATCTGGTCGGTGTCCAACGAAACGCCGGTAAATCCTGATCGCACTAAGTTTTTAGGTCATCTGGTAGATAAAGCCCGTGAACTGGATAACAGCCGTTTAATCAGTGCTGCCATGGAACGTCACTGGGATAAAAAGGACGACCACCTGTCTGTGGTCGAAGATCCACTGGCAGATAAAGTGGATCTTGTCAGCTTTAACCAGTACATCGGCTGGTATGACGGTCTGCCAGACAAACTGGCCAAGGTGCACTGGAAAATTCCATACAACAAACCGGTGTTTATCAGCGAGTTTGGGGCAGGCGCTAAAAAAGGCCTGCACGGCGATAAAACCGAACGCTGGACCGAAGAATTCCAGGCTGATCTATACAAACAAACGGTTAGAAACCTCGACCAAATTGATGGGTTAGCCGGTATGTCACCGTGGATTTTGGTGGACTTTCGCTCGCCACGTCGCGTATTACCCGGCATTCAGGATGACTTTAACCGTAAAGGTTTAATCTCAGAAGATGGCCTTAAAAAACAGGCATTTTTTGAGTTGCGTAAGTACTATCGTGAAAAAGCTGAGCAATATGAATAAGCCCCACATTTTAAAACAAAGGCCGCATTAAGCGGCCTTTTTATTATTCAGTTTCAACCGGCGTCCACCAATCAGACACCGGCTCGCGGCTTAACAACAACTGGTCAATCAATCCATGCCATTTTGCTTCGCTGTGCTGCTTAAGCAGTTTAACAAAATCCAGACTACTGGCAGGGTGCCCGGGATACTGATGCTGTTGCCATAAATCATGCAAGCTGGTTTGTATTGCCTCGTCTCCCACGGTGTCACGTAATTTGGCAAACACCAGTGTGGCCCGTGAATATAAATCGGCATTTGATGTGGCTGCGACCATGCTTTTGGCAGGTAAACCGCTAATACGTAAACTGTTAAAATAGCGCCGCTCTTCATAACGGATCAGGTTGTGCATTTCCTGTTTGCCTCTGTGCTTTTCCAACAGAACCAGCTCGGTATATTTGGCCAGCGACTCGACCAAAAAGGCACTGTCGGCCGGAATACCATTTCCCAGTAAATGACCAAACCATTGGTGCGCCGTTTCATGGGCGGAGCGGCGATAAACCTGACTAAAACTGTTTTCTCCCGCTTGTTTGGCTCTAAAACTCATTTTGTTATTAAGCAAAATCATCTGCGGCAGGGCATAACCACTGGCACCAAACTCCGGCATAGCAAACAACGACAGGTTTTTACCCGGATAAGGCGCAATTACCCTGGTGAGGAAATCAATGGTGTCAGCGGTAGCATCCAGCGTTAGAGCAATATTGTCATCCAGTGCTGGTGGATAAAAAACCTCAATATTCACGTTATGCTGTGAACCTGAAGCACGCGCATAAATCTGATTGTCAAATTCAATATAGGCTTCTGCATTACGAATTGCGCGAGTGGTTTTATAGTGAAAGGTCACCCGTCCGTTTTGTTCGTTTTGCGATAAGAGCTCGCCCTGCCCAACCGCGGTATGGCCACTATCTGTGGTGATACGTGATTCCATTTCAACCCAGTCAAACCCTTCAGCTTGTTTGTACTGCGGATAATCCAGACGTTGTTGGTGTGAGTCGAACTCCCTTAAATCCAGAGCATATTCCAGACGTTTTTTACCGCGTAACTGATATTCAATCTGATAACCCACCGTGGGTAAAAACGGAATGGTACGCACATAGTTAAAACGGTTACTGAATCTCAAATGTCCTTGCGCTAATGCATACCCCGATTGCTCCAGCGTTAAACAGTAATCTAGCTGCAAGCTGGCGCCCGGCTGCAGAGGCTCTGCCAACGTGATCAGATACTGAAAGGTATCGGCATCAAACTGATAACGCGCTTGTTGTCGCACTTCGATTCCACACAAAGGTGCCGTAATATATTGCCCCACCAGCAAGGTTGAAATCGCACTATCAGTTTTATTTTCAAGCAAATAATACCCGTTAAATTTCACCTCACGTTTTTCAGGATAAAACTGCACATCATTAAACACTTTGGTGATAACAGGTTGCGCTTTAGTTAAATAATCGGCATAACGCAGCTCGTACAAGACACGCGCGTGATCTCGCTGCTCAGCAGTAACCAACTCTTGCTCGCTCTTTAATTGCTGATGAATATTAAACGCCAGTGCAGCACAGACAATCAGCCCACAACCTAATGCAATACGCGCAGGATAACTGGCTAACGCCCACCAGTGACGCAGACGCGAATCATTACCAGTCTGATGAAATGCATAAAAGGCAATCAGAGCCAACACAGCAGCGACCGTTAACCACAAATCACTAAACGCCCAGAATCCAGACAAGTTAGCGCTATAACCGAGGATTGAATCCCACCCCGCCAGTGGTGTTTGGAATAATTGCGATAAGGGATGAGTTATACCAATTAGCCCGGGTAAAGGCGTAAAACCGGCCACTAAAATCAGCAGATTGATGCAAATTGCAATCATGCGGCGTACCACTATCGCTTGCACTGCCAACATCACAGTGCCCAGATACAGCAGCGGTAAACCGGCATACAGCATAAATTCCAGCAGTGCTAAACAATCAATCTCAGTGCTGATAATCAGTTGAGTCAATACACAGCACAGCACTGTCACTAACAGCAGAATGACAATTTGGCTAACTAAAATCAGCCACTTTTGCACAAAATGTGCACCGGCACTCATGGCCGCTGCTTGCACCAGTTCGTTAAAGCGAAAACTTTTGTCACGACGAATTAACTCATCGCTCCACCACACCAGCAACAAAATGCCAAAACCGGGCACCACATCCCACATCACACGATTGATCACATCGTTGCTGTTTGCCACAATCACACCAAACGGCCCCGCCCACGCATGGCCGCCGATCATTTCCTGTAAACAAATGAGTGCCAGCCCAAGCATTGCCAGCAAAAAACGCCAGTTCAATACCGATAATTCAAACTGCAATGAACACAAGTGGGCAAATCCAGTTAGGTTAATGCGAGTGACGGTTTGTGGCTGATAGCTGATATTTGCACGCGCAGCGACGCTTTGTTTCCGTTCATCCACCAACTGACTTTTTGCTGATTTTTTATCCGTCGTGAAGGCAGACTTTTTTAACGCCAGGCTAATCAAACCACCAGCACAAAGCAGCACAGCTACGCGATTAAACCAGAACACGCTAAGTGGGCTAAACAAGGTCGAGTGGGTGTCAGGTAAGTTATGGTTAAGTGGGGTCAGCCCCAGCCAGTCGGCATAAAACATCACCTGATAGAGCCCATCATCAACCACATAGGATTTTGCCAGTAAAGGTGAACCCGTCGCGGTAGCAAGAGAGATATAAACAATAAATAACGCAGCAATGACCAGGTACATCACCACCGGCTTTTTCGAGATACTGCTAACAAACAGCAAAATCGCGCCATACAAACACAGGGTTGGCAACGTGATAAACGCCAGTAACCACAACATCGGCAATATGGCATGCGTCCACAGTACAAACTGCACGCCGTAACGGAATTCAAACCAGCCGAGCATACAAACCTGTGCCATCACACTTAAACTCGCCCCGGCCAGCACAAAACACAAAAAACGACTGAATAATATTCGAGCACGCGATTGCGGCACCGCATTAATCAACTCGGCCATATTGGCAGTTTGGTCGCGCAAATAAAAAAAGCTGGCCAGCAAACCACAACACCAGGGCAACCCCAATACCAGCAACGCACTATTCACTTTTAAAATATACGCAAGCGTAATGGGGTTTTCATGCGGTTGCACCGACATACCGGCCGCCAGTGCCAAACCAAATAACGGCGCCACCACCAACAACAGCCACCATTCCGGGCGGCGCATTAACAGCCGCCACTCATTGAGTATCAACAGGCTCATAATGTCTCTCCCACCGCAATGTGGTTGAGATGACAAAAATAACGGTCCTGTAAACTGGCACTCACGCTGATTGCATCTGTGACGGGTTGAAACGGGCAATACACCCGCAACAAGCGCTCGCCATAACGCAATGCGCGCGATAATACTTTTGCCCCGGCCGGTAACGTCGATTCGCTTTGTGCAGGGCATTGCCAAATGCTGCCATTGAGTGGTTCAAATAACTCACGGGTAACGCCATCGGCTTTAATTTCCCCATCGAGTAAAATGGCGCTACGGGCGCACAAATGTTCAATATCATCAACAATATGGGTTGATAAGAGCACAATTCGCGACTGACTAATATCATCCATTATCTGGTGCAGATTAAGCCGCTCTGCCGGATCGAGCCCCGATGTTGGCTCATCTAAAATCAATACTTTGGGTTGCCCCAGTAACGCCTGCGCCAGACCAAAACGTTGAAGCATTCCGCCAGAAAAATCACTGGCATTGCGTTTAGCATCACGACTGAGGTTGGTTAATTCGAGTAGTTGATCAATTTGCTGCAAGCGCTGCTTTTTATTTTCCAGCCCTTTTAAAATAGCCAGATGTTCCAACAGGGCATGGCAACTAATATGGTTATAAACGCCAAAATGCTGTGGCAAATATCCCAGCTCCTTACGTAGCAATAATGGGTTATCGGCTAAATCCTGCTGCTGATAGATTACCTTGCCGGAACTGGGTAACTGAATGGTAGCCAGTGTGCGCATTAAGCTCGATTTACCCGCACCGTTGGGGCCCAATAAACCATACAAGCCATTTTGCAAGGTTAGATCAACCGCGTTTAATGCCACTTTGCCATCGGCATAAATTTTATTTACCTGTTGAAGTGATAACATACTTGTCTCCTAAAGTAAGGGCGTCGCGACTAAATGGCTTTGAATTTGAACAAAATTCATACACCAAAGGTCAACACGCCCTGGATAATCAGGTTAGCGAGGCGAGCACGTTTTGTTCAAAAGATGCGTGACAAACCCGGTGAGTTTGATGACTAAATTGTAATCAGTGGCCAAACAGTGGCAGATTGTTGTTTGTCATCAAAAATCGCGTTTTTGTCAGTTTTTCGCTGCCAGCTTATGCTTAAACTGGCAGCCTTAGCGTCAATCTCCATGTCAAAGGACTAAGACCATTACATCTGCAATCAATAAACCAAGTTTAATGAGTCTGTTACCCGTGTTAACCGCATTAGTGGTGGAAGGCTCAATCAGACAATTCTCGTTACACAGTGACTCGCTGCCTGGTTATGCGCTCATTTTGTTGCAGCTGGCAGTCGAGTTCAGCCCGCTATTCTTGACACAGTGGTATTCACAAAAATACAGTGGTGTACAAAAGGCACTGGTATGGATGGGCGGCTTTATCGTTTATCCAGCAATAAATCTGTTGTGGATTAGCGAACTAAGTGGCAATAAAACCCTGTTTAGTATGCAGGGTGAGATCATCGCGGTTTGTTTGTCGCTGTTATACGCAGTACATCAGTTTTATCAGCAACAACAGCAAAAACCGGGTATTTGGCGCAAATTATTAAATTTAGATGCGGTGGTGATTTTATTGCTGTTTTGCTGGGCATTCACCATGACAGGCATGTTTGTTTACACCGACGATCCGCTGCGCAATCAGCCATTTCCAGCGATTATTGATTTTGGCAAAATGTGGGACAACCTCGGTTTAACCTTCTATTTTCTGGCGCAATTTTTGGTACTGGCCAGCATGATATTCAGTTATTACTGGCTTAACCGTTACCTGTTTATCCGCAACATTTTGGCTAAACACGGCATGGTAGCTTATTTAATGAGCAGCTGTGTTTTTGTGTTTATCAGCTATCCATTATTGGTTTTTATTGCCATGCAACTGCCGTGGAATTTGCCTGAGTTCAGCGTTACACCTTCGCAAAATTACAACCCTTTTGCTCCGGATAATTTCCGTTTTGCTACAGCTGTTTGGCTGGTGAGTACGCCGATCATTTTGGTGTTTGAACGCCAGCAAACCAGTCTTCAATTAGCGGAATTGGAACAAAGCCAGCTGAGTGCTGAAATTAAAATGTTACAGCAGCAGGTTAACCCCCACTTTTTGTTTAACACCCTGAATGGCTTGTACGCTCTGTGTTTAAAAAATGCCGCCAACGCTGGCGATATGTTATTAAAACTGGCGGATTTACTGCGTTACACGGTTTATCAGGGCCAGAAAAAACGTGTATTGCTGCAGGATGAAATCGACTACCTGCAAAACTATTTATCGCTACAAATGATGCGGGTGGATAACAAATGTGAACTCAATATCTCAATACCCTCCATTCCACAAGATGCGACAATCGCACCGTTACTATTGGTGATGCTGGTGGAGAATGCCTTTAAACATGGCGTCGAACCCAGTGATGAAAAAAGCTGGGTGACTATTCACTTAGAGATAATAGACGGACAAATTCAGTTTGAATGCACCAATAGTCTGGCACCTAAACACGCCACACATGAGCAGGAAGGTGGCGTGGGTTTAGCCAATTTAAAACGACGTTTAACCCTGCAATATCCGCAGAGTTATCAACTAAGCAGCGAACCAACTGGAGCTGCAGAACAAAGCGAAACGAACGAACCAACAGAAAAATACTGGCGAGCTACTTTATGTCTTCCACTCAATTAAACCTGATCATTATTGACGATGAGCCACTCGCTCATGAGGTGTTGCGGCATCATTGCCAGCAACACGCTGATATTAACGTGGCCGGCCAATTTTACAGCGCGCCCGAAGCCTTAGCCTGGTTGGCCAACAATCAAACCGACTTGATTTTATTAGATATCAACATGCCGGTTTTAACCGGTATCGACATGTTAAAAGTGCTGGCCAATAAACCGCAGATTGTACTTTGCACCGCCCACCAACAATACGCTCTGCAGGGCTTTGAGCTGGATGTAACCGATTATTTATTAAAACCTGTTAGTGCTGAACGCTTTACTCAGGCGATTGAAAAAGTACAACGCCGCCAGCAGCAGGCTCAACAGCCAGAAGCCACAACACCAGTTATAAACGAGCAACCGCAAACAGCCCAAATAAACACGCCCAGGGATATTGTAATCAGGGTTGATCGCGAACAACGCCGCGTGGCCTTGGATAGCATTTATTGTCTCGAAGCCTACGGTAATTACGTAAAAGTGTGGCAACAACAAGGCTTTCAACTCACCGCCGCCACATTAAAACGCTTTAGCGAATTACTGCCCGCGCACTTTGTGCAAATTCATAAATCCGCGATTGTGAATCAACAACATGTAAAAGCAGTGAATAATGAAATGGTCACCCTGACCAATGGCCAACAGCTGAAGACTGGCAAAGCCTATAAACATAATTTGGAAGCACTGCTAACAGGGATAAGTTTGGGGTAAAAAGGTTAAGCTTCCACTTCCATTTTCACATCAGGGTGAAAAGTAACAGGAAACATTTATTAGGTGAGCTCCTGCTTTATTTCCTGCCACGAAATAGCTTTTACCTTTCCGGATTCATGCTCAGCACTTCGGGCTTCGGCCAATTTCAACCATTCTGATTCAACATCATCTTCAGTAGCTGAATCCATTGCAGTAAGAAGGCAATGTGCAGCAAGTGCTTTTTCTTTCGTGCTTAGTTGCTCAATACTTTCCAGCAAGATTTTAAGGGCATCGGACATATTTGGCCTCCTTAATATTCCTGACAATATTTCCACCAATATAGAATGAGGGAAGTTTGGAGTTGTTATGAATGGCTAGCCGGTCAGCATTGTCGCATATCTGAGCACATCGTAGATACGTCAGACAATAGCAACATATTATGCAATGATGCTCACTGACTTTGCTAGCCATCAACTTTAGCTATTAACTCTATCTTAGCCGTTACTTTTAGATCACCAAATGGCCTGATTGTGTCCTGCTGTCCTGTTACTAGATTAGTAGAAGCTGATTTGAAGATGTCTTTCATTAATTTTAACCTTGCTTCCTTCATTTCCGTAATCTGCACCGTACTAAAATAAGGATGGAGAGGAGCATAAAGTTGATCTGATAGCCCTATTGGCCTTGGAAGGCAGTTTGGGCTGTAATACTCATCAATAATACCCCAAACCCTAACTATAAAATTTATGGTGCTAACAAAATCAGACCAGTGCATTCCCGTGTTGTTTGTATTGTGGGCAACAGACTTATTCCGGAAGTCTAAGAATCGTTTAATGGCAGGATCTCTGGTGGATTCATTTCTGGCAAACTGCTCTGATATATAATCAATCTCATCCGAAGTTGCGATATTGGCTCGTCTGATAGCCTCAACACCATGATTCCAAATATTGTTTAGGGAAAAATCATCTGGTTTATTATTAAACAGCTTGGCTAATTCACAACTAACCATAAATGTAATGCTCACATTTACTAGGTTGTGGATATAATTATTTTGAGTGAGGAAAAAATTCGAGTCGACATCGTTTATCGAATGCCAAAAAGTATAACTCTCCATGATTTGGAGGATGATTTTTTCAATCCCTCTCGGCAAACTCCCATTTTGGTAATGTGGGTCAGATTTGAGCTTATTCAAATAATCAACCTGCTTTTGAAAGTGACCGGTTGAATCATGCCCACTTTCAATAACTTCTTGGCTGTTCTGAATCTCTTGGTCAATTAACTCTTTATCAATAGTGCCATATATGAGAAGAGAGAAATTTTCCTTTGTCTTCTCCATATTCTTAAAATTAATTGCTGTGCAATTCGGCTTTAACTTAATCATAGAATTCCTTTTTGGGATGAAGGCTGGCTAATTGGGTTCACAAAACAACTTAACAATGAACAATCGGCTAGTTTTTCTACCGCAACCTTTCTCGATCTTATCCTTTGGCTTATTAGTATCAGAATAGTTAATGCTTTATCAATAGAGGGTTAGAGCTACGTTGTTTTACTTACCCAATGAGTAATATCGTCCATAATTATTTTCACGCCCTTCCCGGGGCGCGAGCCTATTTGGACAGACCCAAATAGGCGAAAGGTCTTTCACTCCGCCGACTTTCTTAACGCCAAAACCAAACTGGCTCTAATTCGAAGCGGCCAAAGGCAGCAGTCCATGCAAAGCATTGGCCTTGGCTAAACTTCCTGTTTAGCCATTCGAAAGCCAGCTTGGTTTTGTCTAAAAGTCAGAGTCGCAGTAGCCAAACTCCGTTTGGCCGCTGTCGCGGTGAAGTTTGATAGTTTGGTTTTTCCTAGTCAGCCAGAGGCTGACTTATTTCCCCATTCACTGTGGCCAATTTTTAATTCAGATTAGTAAACTGCCAGACGAGGCAGGGATGCTGAGTCAGTTGCAACAGAAGGGACGTGGATTTGCAACGGTGGCAGTTTGCCTGAATTGAAAATTGAACTGCCACAGTGCTGGGGTGCCGTTGGGTTCTTAGGGAATTGCGGCAGCACAATTCCCTACGCCGCTGTCGCCGGCGCGACGCACAAATCCTCAATCTATGACAAGCGGTTGGTTGCGAAGCAAAACCACAAAAGCTCGCGCCCCCAAAGGGACGTGAAATAAACAATGCATCTGATAATGCAGCACAGCGAAGCAATTGCGGCAGCACAAATCATCAATCTATGACAAATGCCAATTTTAAAATCGGGAGCTAAAGCGCCGGCGCATCTAGCTCCTGCAACTGCTCTTTTAAAGCTTGTGATTCAGGATAAAAATAAATACCAGCTTTTAACGCTTGTTCCGCGGCATGTTTGTCATCCAGTTGGCTGGCTGCAAAGCCACTAAACCCGGCGATATAACGTTCTCTTGGTTTGATCTGGTACTTAAGCTTTTTCGACAATTTTTTATAGTGTTCGATGTAATCATCGGTGCTATAGGTTTGCATTTCGGTGTCACGTATATGCCAATCAGCATAAATCCAGGCCAGCGAATCATAAGTGCCTTTAAAGGCGGAAAGCATATGGTCGGTGTTCGCCATATAGTTAACTGTCCACGCCAAATTAGCTGGCGCACTTTCAACAAAAACCTTTTCCAGCGCTTCAAATCCGTGACGGATTTTTTGATGTTCCATATCCCCCAAAGCCAGGTACACACTGCTGGATAGAGATGCATGTTGTTTGAAAAATCCCCGCAATAACTCTGGCAGTTGTGGTGCATACTGCATGGATGGACTGAGCATCACATAACTGGAAAACGCATTGGGATGCTGCATCAGCATATTGGCAACAAACAATCCTGATAATGAGTGACCGACAATAAAACGCCCACCATTGGTTCGGTAATTTTTTTCTATATAAGGCAGCGCTTCTTGTCTGATAAATGCCGAATATTTTTGTGCTTGTGGGCTTAGCTCAGCAGTTTCTTCATTTTTAAACGGGTAGTTATCGTCGCTATAATTTCCAGTGCTTGGCAGACCGACAACTATCATGTCCTCTATGCCGTATTTTGCCGCCTGAATATCTACAATGCTGCTCGCCCAGTTAAAATTATCTTTCTCATTTAGCGTGATTAACACAGGGAATTTTTTATCAGGCTGATTAGCGTAATCAGCGGATAGCCTGACTAAAATGGTTCTGGATTCGGCTAAAGATTTTGAGTGGATTTCGGTTTGTATCGTGTCTTGCGCAGCCCAGCTTACAGACGTGATATTTAACAACAGCAGAATGGTGACGATAACTCTCATTTGTATTCCCTTATCTTTATTACGCCGCCAGCATTAGCGAAGCTCTTTGTGAGAGATTACCACGCGCTATATGTCTGAATTTTTCAGTTTTGTAACAAACTGCTGCAAATACTTTGTCCAAATGCGTTTGGGCAATGCCGGCTGTAAACCTTAAAGTTTTTTCTAGTCAGCCAGCGGCTGACTTATTTCCCCATTCACTGTGGCCAATTTAAAATTCAGATAAGCGAACTGCCAGACGAGGCAGGGAGACCGAGTCAGTTGCAACGGTGGCAGTTTGCCTGAATTGAAAATTGAGCAGACACAGTGCCTTTAGTTGGTAGGCGTTAACCGTTGGGTTCTTAGAGAATTGCGGCAGCACAATTCCCTGCGCCGGTGCAACGTCCAAACTTTATTTTTCTGGCAAGCGGTTAGTTGCGAAGCAAAAGCTCAACAGCTCGTGCGCCCTTCCAGGGTCAGTCAAAGCCCTATGGTGTCTAAATTCTGCTGACACTTTAAAAAAGGCGCAGATTTTAGCTCATCTGATAAATTATCAACCTTAAGATCAGGCTCCATTTGATGTTGCAACTGGTATGTGTACAGATAATCGAATCCGAGCTGCCTGACTTCATGTCTATCCAGCAAAATCACCACCTGACTGATTTTCGCCAGACGTATCGCCATGTAACACAAACCACAAGGCTCACCAGATGCAAATAAGGTGGCACCTGTCAGCCCGGTGCGGCCTATGTTTTGACTCGCCGCTCTGATTGCCTGAATTTCGGCGTGCGCCGTACAGTCATGCAACTGATTAACCTGATTAACGCCTTCACCAATACAGTTACCTTGTTGGTCAACAATAACAGACGAAAAAGGCAATCCCCCCTTGTCTGCTTGTTGCATAGCCAGTGCAATTGTTTGTTTAGAGTAAAACGTAATTTGTTTTGCATCTAACATATTGCCAGCCCAGACTGTCTGGCCAGTAAAGTGGCGAGTTCTTCAGCTTTAGATTCGGCCATTCGCAATGAGTGCTGGTGTCTGTCATCGGCAAATTCCTGATATTCCGACGCGACCTCGTAAATGTCAGTCACCCCCAGGTACTTACTCAGCGTACGTATATGCGGCACTAAATGATTGGAATCCTCATTTATACCGCCTTTTGCAAAACCAAATTCACCACTTGAGGTAACAATTACCAGTGTTTTGCCGGACAATAAAGGAGCCAGTGGTTTATCGCCCCGCGCCAAATCAAAATCAAAGGTTTTATTAATACGTATGATTTGATCAAACCAGGCTTTTAACTGTGCTGGCATGCCGTAATTGTACATTGGCGATGAAATAACGATGAGATTGGCTTTTTCAACCTCGGCAATCAGTTCATCCGACTGTGCTAGGATTTGTTGTTGCTGAGGAGACCTTGTCGACCCCGGGGTAAATACGGCACCTATCCAGTCCTGAGTAATAAACCGGGGGGGATTGATACCAACGTCACGATAAATGTACTCATCTATACCCGCATCTTCTGCAAATTGTAAAATAAACTTTTTTGCCAGTTTCTTAGAAATTGAATCATGTTCCGGGTTTGCATTCGAAATTGCTCTAACACTTGAATCTACATGTAAAATAACACTCATTTTGGCTTGCCTCTGTGGGTTAACTCTGAGCGTTATTTTTGTGTTTTAAGTCAGTATTCACAAACGAGTAAAAAACACTTACAGATGAATTAAACTCATCTATTATCTATTTATACGGTTTAAAGAGTAGCTATCATGCAAGTGTCTTTACCTGCACTTAAGGCGTTCGAATCAGCAGCCAGACTGGGCAGCTTTAAAGCGGCTGCAGCTGAGTTATCCATTTCCCCCACCGCAGTTTCTCATCATATCAATAACCTTGAGCAGCGACTAAGCATCAGCTTATTTGTGCGCACAGCCAGAAAGGTGACACTCACTGAACCGGGTAAGGAATTAGCAACGGCTGCCGGTTTGGGCTTTCAAACGATTGAAAAGGCAATTGAAAAGATTGCACAGAAAGATCAACAAATAAATGTGGCAACGACCTCATCATTTGCGGCTTTGGTGCTTATTCCCGCACTTCAGGACTTTTATACACAGTATCCACAGTGCAAGGTCAATATTACCAGTGGTGAGAGCATTGAAGCAGACCATTTCACTTTACCGATTCGGTTTGGCGAAACGGGCAAACAATCGGGGGCTGACATCATCAAACCCGAACAGTTTAATTTATATTGCGGCCCCCAGACTGCTGCACAATTTAATCACTCAGAGCAAATAACCATTTACACCACCGACTGGAAAAATAGCAGGTTACCCAAAGTACCATTGCAAGCCTGGATCGAGCTAAACAGCTTACACAACAGCAACATTAATGTGAGATATTACGATCAGGAGTTATTTGGTATTCAACAGGCATTATTGGAAAATGCCTATGTTTTTTGTTCGGATACACTGATACAAGGTTATATAAAAGCAGGCGTGTTAAGCGGATTGAATACCCAGCCCATCAGTTCCCGGCTTTGTTATTACATCGCCGATAAACAAAGACACCTTTCCCGGCATAATATTATGTTTGTAGAGTGGTTGGAACGGTTACTGAAACAGAATTAAGCATCCAGCAGGCAAACAAAGTTTGCACGACATTGCGACTTCTTAATTAAAGAGCGCCTCTTATTTTATGTAAGAATCCAGAACTTTTAGCACAACCTCCATATCTTTTTCACGTTGTTCAGCGTTTTCTTCAAGCACCACATGCTCAAGTAAATGTCCTTTAATTACTTCTCTCATTAAACCGTTTACCGCACCTCGAATGGCAGCAATCTGCTGTAACACATCCAGACATTCATGGTCCTGTTCCAGCATTTTTTTTAAGCCTGTCACCTGTCCCTGTATTTTACTAACCCGGGTACTGAGCTTTTTCTGATCTTTGATTGTATGTGACATGAGGTATCTTCATTTTGTCTTAAACCGGGTAATTATAACGATAATGTAGCACCCCATAATACTGGGGGGTAGTATATTATACTGGAGGGGAGTATAGTTCGGTTCAAATATTTAAACCCAACAGGGAATTTGAATGGATTTTGTAGCACTACTGCAACAAGGTAATGGCTGGTTTTTTATTCCCAGTGCCATCATGCTTGGCGCGTTACATGGTTTAGAGCCAGGACACTCAAAAACCATGATGGCTGCCTTTATTGTGGCGATCAAAGGTACGGTTAAACAGGCGGTAATGTTAGGTTTAGCGGCGACCATTTCTCACACGGCAATTGTTTGGCTAATCGCTGTTGGAGGGATGTACCTCAGCCAGGCCTTCACCGCAGAAGCCGTTGAACCCTGGATGCAATTTATTTCCGGGATAATTATTATCCTGACCGGGCTGTGGATGTTTGTTAGAACATGGAATGGGGAACGCACCTGGCATAAAGCACATAAACACGCACATGAATGGACCACCCAAGTTGTCGATACAGGGCATGGACACATCTCCTTATCTGTTATCGAAGAAGGAGCTTACTACCGTTTTCAGCTGCGTGCGCTAAATGGCAGACTTCCATCACCTGAAGGTATTCAGTTATCAATGCAGCAGACAGATTCTGCTGCATCCGAGCTGAGCCAATTTGTGCAGCGTGATGGATATCTTGAGTCCATATCGCGAATTCAGGCCTCAAACGACTTTTCAGTTACACTGATGATGACTCACCACGATCACACACATGATTTTAATGTACATTTTCATGAAGACGCTCAATTAATAAATGAAAATAAACAGTATCAGGATGCTCACGAACTCGCTCACGCCCGGGATATTCAAAAACGTTTTGAGCATCGCGATGTAACCAATGGTCAGATACTACTTTTTGGGTTAACCGGAGGATTAATCCCCTGTCCTGCCGCTGTAACTGTGCTGTTTATATGCATACAGCTAAAAGCAATAACACTGGGTGCAACTCTGGTTGTCTCATTTAGCATTGGACTGGCACTGACGCTGGTGACAGTTGGCGTTGTGGCAGCCGTGGGGGTGCATAAGGCAACGTCTAAATGGAGCGGATTAAATGATATTGCTCGCCGGGCACCATATCTTTCTGGTGTGCTAATTAGCGCGGTCGGAGCATATATGTGCCTGCACGGGATAACAGCACTAACAAATTAATTTTTAAAGCAATAACATTAATCTACAGTGGCATTTTGTTGCATTGCATCATACTGTGCGCGGCTATTTTCAATGATTTTTAAGTTGTCACGCACCCACTGATTAAAACGCAGACTGCCGTCACCTAACATCACAATAATAAGAATGCTCCACTTATCGCCGACACGCGATAACAGAACGCACCGCTTTACATTCTTTACCACTGTGCTCCAGTTGCTACCAGTTATTCATCATATCTCCGGTATGTTATTTGTGCCTGGGTGACAAAAATGTGCCTCCTTGCGGCTACTATTTTAAGTACCTAATATAGAGTAAATTACTTTTTATACTTTAAATCGCATCTAATTAAGGAGTCATGTGTGGAACAAGTACTTTCTCAACAAGCGTTAGATCAGTTATTTTACCAGGCAAGAACCGTCAACGCCTGGCAGGACAAACCCGTTAGCGATGAATTACTGACTCAGTTATATGATGTATTCAAATGGGGGCCGACTTCAGCAAACAGTTGCCCTGCGCGTTTTGTATGGGTGAAAAGCGATAAAGCTAAGCAAACACTCGCCGACTTAGCCAAGGGTGGTAATCCGGATAAAATTTTACAGGCTCCGGTCACTGTGATCATTGGCCAGGATCTTAACTTTGTGGATACCTTACCTAAACTGGTGGCGCCACATCTGTTGGAAAACATGCAGAATATGTTGCGCCCGGTGGCTGAGATTACTGCATTTCGTAACGGTACATTGCAAGGTGCTTATCTTATGATGGCCGCACGTGCTTTAGGTCTGGATTGTGGCCCAATGTCAGGATTTGATAACGATGGCGTGGATAAAGCGTTTTTCGCAGATACCGCAATTAAATCCAACTTTATCTGCTGTTTGGGTTATGGCGTGGCGGAATCGACCTACCCAAGGGCACCACGACTGAGTTTTGATGAAGCGGGTGAAATTGTTTAATCAGAATCCAATTCACACAGATCCAAGCCATGGGATCTAATCGGTGCAGCCATTAAAGCAGTAGCTTTCTGCGCTTTAATGGCATGCGCATTTTTACATATTCAATACCACTTTTATCAAAACGTTCTCCATCGGGCTTCATGCCTAGTTTCATATAAAATGCCAACGCACTGGTTCTGGCATCACACCAAAAAAAGTCGACATCCTTGTCTTTAAGGAACGCAATGACGTGACCTAACATTGCTGAGCCAATACCAAGCCCCTGAAACTCTCCGTCTGTGGCAAACTTGCGTAATCTTGCTGAGCGGCCGTGTATAAATATCGATGCCACACTGACCAACTGCTGATGAATAAATCCGCCAAAGTGCAGTGCTTGCTCATCCCCTTCCACCTGACAAAACTCAGCATCTTTATCCGGCCACAGGATACGATGGCGGAGATCAAGTGTTTGTTGCCAGTCAATTTTTTCTATTCGAAGTTCTGCAGTATCAGGCCCAAACTCTGGCTGCTCAGTTGTTAGTTGCAAGATGTTGTTTCCATTGGTTTTGATTAATTCTCAACAAAGCGATGCGGCTGGTGATACCTTTTACTTCTGTTGTCTGGTCAGATTGCCAGACAGTTTGCATGTTCAAACGCTGCCCCAATTTAATCGCGGCGACATTGCGTTCAAACGTTTGCGCAAACACAACCTGAGCACCTAACTTATTAAATGCAAAATCCATCATCATGCTTGCCGCATTAAAGGCAATACCTTTCCATTGCGCTTCACGCCCCAGCTCAATTCCAAACGAATAACAACCACTGTCAACACGTCTTAGTCCTACTGAGCCAACAAGCGCCGCTCCATGCTCAATAGCAAACTGATAACTGACTCTGGGTTGCGCATTTGCCTGTGCGATAAAGCGGTTTAACAACTTTTCACTTTGTATTTTGCTTACAACATCATCGCAATAAAATCGTGCAAACTTTTTATCCAGCCGTAGCTGCTGATATGCGATTAAATCTGTCATTACAAAATCCCTTAATAACAGATTGTTCGTTCCATGCAGTCGCATACCTTCCCCAAAAGTAACAATATATAACAATTAATTTATTATTCTATTACAATCGATTTAAATACAAATTAATTATTCCATAAAAGACGAAGCAAATGCTACAAAAATTGTATCAGCCATGTCAATGAATTTTAAAATTTTCCGTATAGTACTTAAGTAGTATTGGGAAAGAAACCTTTAACTTGTCTAAAAAAATCCTGCTCTAATAATGCATTTTTCCATTAGAAACAGGTAATAAAAGACAAAACTAAGCCCACATCACATAAAGTAACCTAGCAGAAGGGCTATGAATTAAATGTGAAATACTGGTAGTAACTTATTTATGCAAAGCCTGATCAAACTGCGCAAGTTTGGCAATGCCATCTGTCCAGCTCAGTTTACTTTCGCAATAAATATTTGCGGTAGGTTGTGTATCCATATTTTCCACGCTACCTAAATACAACATCGCTAATCCTGGGTATTTCTGATTAAGGTTGTATAAAGGAGAGCCACAGTCAGCACAGAAGTGCTTTACCGCTCTTTCCGATAGTGCAGCGGTTTTAATGTTGCCAGTTACAAGGGTTAAATCAGCGTGTTTGACTATCAGGTAGGTACTAAATGCCGAGCCATTTAATTTACGGCATAACTCACAATGGCAGTTTACGCTGTTTAAAATTCTGCCTTCAAGTTTATACGTGGCATTGCCACAAAAGCATTTACCTTGCATCACTTGGCTCCTGTCAGAACAGATTAGGCGACAATATCCATATGGTAGTAAACAATAATCCGGCAAAAGCTTCGAGCAGGGATACAGGCTTTTTGCCCAAACTATTAAGGTAGCCCAACACCAGTGCCAATACACCCAGAGGTAGAAAAAAAACAATGGATGATACTGTTAGATTGGTGTTTGACCATCCCAACCAATTAAACAACACATCTTCCACCGCAGCATGACCAAATAAGACCAAATAAATATTGCAGTGGCGGTAACCATACAACACAAGCAGTCCGGCAATGATACAAGTGATGCCTATGAAAAGTGGAATAAACTGCGTGTAATAACTGGGGGTAAACCAGATACTCATATCCAGAGAGGTATGGACCTGATCATAAAAAGGCACACTGAATGCGGTACCCACCATCAGAAATAAAATACCCAGCGTTTTAATAACGTTCTGATTCATATCCAGTCCCTGCACATCGCCAATTTGAATTTTTATATCATAGCTATCAACACATTAGCTACTTTAGCTTACCTTTTGGTGTGGCAAAAAATGCAGCGGGAATCGCTAACGGGCCTAAGATAAAGGCATAGCAGAACCAATTCATCAGAGACGCCCTTCGCCAGTATGCAATGCACAATACCAGCACTATACTCAGCAAATAAATCGCAATAAATAACATAAGCTTACCTCCTTATATCGCGATTAAGGCGATATAAGTTTTAGCTGTGGCCACTGCTTTAACCAGTTTTTATTTTGTACCCGTTGTTGAAAAATAAGCGGGTCTCGCAATGGGTTGGCAGATAACTCACCACAAAATAATGTGTGCCAGCCAAAACAGGCAAAAGCCTGAAATTGCCCGTTAACTAAACGCACGGCAACTGCCGTTTGCTGTTCTATCCAGTAGCTAATCGCCTGTTTGGTATTTTGGTATGGACTATGGCCATTTCTGCTGTGCATTCTGGCCTGATTACGAACTTGCCAGTTCACCTCAGGCATCCACCTCGTCAAAGTGTGTTCAACGGCTCTATCCTGCGCCGGATCGCGCTGTGCGGGATCAAAATAAACCACATCAATATCATTTAGCGCTGTTGGAGTTGTATACAGGTGAATATGATCCCACACCAGATTGCGCACAAAACCAGCCCCAATATAACAGTCTGGTAATTGCAATGATGCCACTGCCGTCAGGACGTTCATTCGATACGAGTCTTGTTTTAACAATTCAAACAGCTTTTGCTGATGACGGTGTTCAATGTGGCTCATAAGGTGGTGGTGAGTTTATCGATTTGTAACCTCATCACCACAACTTGTTTTCCATTACTTTCCAGCTGATGAATTGGCTTAAAACCTGATTTGGCATAAATGCCACCGGACAAATCCTCTGTTTGCAAATAAAGCTCAGTAATACCCAGTGTTTTGGCTTTTTCAATTAATGCAGCAACCAGATGACTGGCGATGCCAAGTCCGCGCCAGTGTTTATCCACATATATTCCACCCATCCAGACCGGGTATTGCTCAAACTGCGGCATCTCCCGCCACTTTAATTCACCAGCTGCAACAATTTGGCCCAAATGTCGGACCAACATCAACAAAGGTACCTGTTCGCGATTATCGGAACGCGTTAGTTTTGCCGCAATATTTTGTAAACTCACATCCTTATGTTTACGGCCCCATTTGTTGTAGTACCAACCTGCAACCTTGCCCAATGCCGCGGGCGCATCCGCCAGCAAAACAAATTCCATAAATAACTTATTTTTCCTTGCCCTGCTGTTGCTGATGTTTTTGCATACGAGCATTAAATTGTAATACCCCACCCAAAATAACCCCAAGCGCAATTCCGGTAGCTATGCCTTGCGCAAACTGCCCGGACATCACACCATAAGCCGCCCCCATAATCAGGCCCACTAAAACCCCCATTCCCATTGATCCTTTAGGTGCTTCAGATTCGGAAGATTGCTCATCGGGCGAATTTTGTTTGTGTTGTTGCATATGTCAGGTTACCTGTTTATTTACGAACTAAGTCGATTGTATATTGCTGCGGGACTCCCTGTTGATCAGTCCATTTTTGCGTCACGCGCAAATGATCAGAATCCGTTTTTTCCCAACAAAATGAACTAGGGGCTTCCAACGGAACAAAGCAGGCGCGATTATCTGTGATATCGCTAGCCTTCCAGCTAAAATCATTCCATACCGAGATAACTTCCCCCTGTTCCAGACGAATAATACTACTATCCCCGGCTACGCTAAAAGCACGGTCTTTATAACGTGTTGAGCGGATTTGATATTGGCTGTCGAATGAATAGGCTTCATAAAATTCACTACCATCAGGAGCCTTACCTACCCATTCGCCGAGCAAAAAGTCCAGTTGTTCAAAGCGCTGCTGACCAGGCAGTGGGGGCGTCGAGGAGCAAGCAGAAATGAACAGTATAAGTCCCCCAATAAAAACCCGCATTTTACTCTCCTCCAGATTTAATCCGCGATATGAAACAACAGCTAACTAAACGCTACCGGTTACAGGCTGTCCGGACTCAGCTTAGCCATCAACTGATCAAATGTCGCAAAATGGTAAAATCTATCAGCCTGCACATTACTGAGCCCGGCGTTAACCAATATTGCAAACAACCCGGTTTGTAATGCGGGCATGATATCAGTTTTTATTGTGTCCCCTATCATCATAACCTGCTGAGGCTGGCATGCCAGTGCCCGGATAATCGCCGGGTAATAATCGTTATCGGTTTTGGTTAACCCCAGTTCACGCTGGCAGAAAATATCAGTGAAAAATGAAGCGATACTGGCACGCTCCAGCGCAGCTGTAATCTCACTTTTATCAGAATCCTGCGCATTGGTTGCCACATACAGTCTGTGACTGTCGGATAATCGCTCAAGCAATGGCATCACTCCAGCAACTAATTCGATATACGGCCACTGATACATCTTCCCTGAATAATGAGGAAAATCCAACATCAGTGTATTGCCCCAGTCAAATAGCACCACATCGGTTTGTTGAAATAAATCGACTAAAGATAGCTGGCTGTGAACAGACATAAAATGTAGTGAGTTGATTAATGACACAAGAACTGACCATATCACTAATGTGATGAAATTAAGCTGAAAAAAACGTAAAAATTTTCCTCATTCGACAAGGGGGTAATAAAGCTATTTTTTGCTCACAAAAAAACAAGGCGACCGGTGGCCACCTTGTTCTAAGACGGCTTAACCAAGGGTTACGTCAGGGGTAAACCCCATACTGATAGCCACCCGGTTCCAGCTGTTTATGGATAAAATAATTGCGGTTAACTCTGCGACACCTTTTTCACCAAATAAAGCTATAACCGCTTGGTAATGCTGCTCAATCACACTTTGAGACGGGATGCGTGTCAGTGATTCAGCCCAGTTTAGTGCGGCCTGCTCTTTATCGGTGAAATATGCCGGAGCTTCATGCCAGCTTAATAAAATATCCAGACGTTGCTGATACTCTCCATCTTTGCGTGCCTCACCAGCATGCATATGCTGACAAAAGCAACAGCCATTGATTTGTGACACTCTTAGTTTAATAAGATGTTTAAGTGAAACACTGATATTGTCGCTATCACTGATTTTTTCCAGTGCCAGCAGACTGTCCACCAGATGGGGGACATTACGGTAAAAATCGTTACGGGATAATCGGCTATGTTGCATATGTTGTCTCCTGTTAAAGTTTCGGAAACAGTAGCGGCCAATTAATGACGAATATTGTAAATATGCGACAATTTTCGTTGACGGTATGTCTGAGGTGTTTGCATGGTAAAACGTTTAAAAATATGACTAAAATGCGCCTGATCATAGAAGCCACACTGCTGAGCAATATCACTCAGACTAAGCTCGGCCTGAAGGATTAATTCCCGGGCCTGTCTGATGCGCAACAATTGCGTAACTTGCAACGGAGAGAAACCCGTCTCGCGACGAAATTCTCTTTCCACTGTTCGTCGCGACAATCCCCGTTGTTGCAATGCCTCAATCCGGTAATCACTATCACTAAATACTGCCCACCATTGCTGTAACCTTCCCGGTGTAACACTGTGTCTTTGTGCTAACAACAGCAACCACTGCTGTATTAACTGAACATTACTGACTTTACTATGCTGCAGCAGATGCTGTAGTTCATCAGCCATATCCGGAGCAATATCAACCAGAGGCAGGCTGTCTTCTGCGATCAGTTCTGAGGGTTCGATGTCCAGCAATGCATGCATTCCTCCCGGTAAAAAGTGTACACCAGCCAGCTGATGCTGATTATCCACTTGTTTACGATAAGGTTTATGCGAAGAACTTAGTAAAATGTAATATTGGCCGTCATCGTAGTGCACAACCAGTTTCCCCCCGGGGTCAGGGTACATTACATGTTCGGAGACAACTTTTTGTTCAGGGTCGCTATAACCTGAAGACCATAGATTCATTACCCAGTGACGGAGTTCGGCGACAGGGGAGTAGTGCCGAAATCCAAGATAAGCAAGTTGTGCATTCAACCAGGGGCGCGACATAAAATTAATGACCAACCAGAGATTGGCTGATCACAGCAGAAAAACACACAAGACACAACGATTACCTGTATGTGCCGTCACTTAATGAGGCAGGCTTTCCAGAGCACAGGGTCTGGCAAAATAAAACCCTTGTGCGTAATCAATGCCCAGTTTTTCAAGCATCTGACATTCCGCCAGTGTTTCCACCCCTTCTGCTACCAGATCAAAATGGCTGGCTGCCGCAAAACCGATAAAAGCACTGGTTAACGCCTGTTTCTGGTTATCGCTATCAATATTCTCAATCAAACTGCGATCTATTTTTACGATATCAGGATGAATTGCCAAAATATGCCTGAAACTGGAAAAGCCTGCACCGGCATCATCGATGGCAATTTTCATTCCCTGTTTTCGTAACGGTAATAAAGCCGTTTCAATAAGCTGATAGTCTGCAATAGCAGCATGTTCGGTAATCTCCAGCACAATGCGTTTGGCTGGCAAGCGGCACAACACCGCATAAAAACTGGGACTTAAAATATAATCCGGCGTGATATTAATCGATAAATAACAGCCCGGCGGCAAGGATGGTAAGGCTTTTTTTGCTTGCACCACGACCCTTTCGTTCAGCTTTTCAGATAAGTCCACACTTAATGATTCACGAAAAAGTACATCTGGTGCCCAATCTATACTGGCAACCCGCGCCAACGATTCGAATCCCCGGTAACTGTGGTCACGTAAACTGACAATTGGCTGAAAATGTAATCCAAGACGATCATCCTGAATAATATCGTTAATTTTTTTACGCAGCAGGTTTAAATGGTTTCGGGCCATATGATGACTTTCGATAAGGGTGGCAACCATATCGGCAAACACCTTGAATACATCCAGGTCGTGTTGCAATAAATCAAAGTTGGGTAAACGACTAAAGGCACAAAAAGTGCCGTAAACACTACCATCACTGAGCAGAATGGGGACGCTAATATGTGCCCCCACTGGCAATGTGTGGGTAACAGCTAAATCATTTACCGCGGGTTCCTGGCGGGCATCACACACCAGTTGAGGCATACGCCCATCAGCAATACGCTTACAAAAACTTAATTCCAGTGGATCACTATCCCCAACATGAATAAATTCGGCCCCATGTTGGGCATCAATAAATTCAAATACCCGACGACCATCGACAAAATGCGATACAAAAGCAACTTCCATATTCAGTCGCATGCGAACTGACACCAGTAATTGATGAATAAGGTCACTGATTTTTTGATGAGTTGAGGAGTCCGGCAATAAAGAATTGTGATCCCAAAAGCTGTGTTCCATGGCAAAACCTTCACTTGCGAGTCTGAAATTTAGCTGACGACAACACGGCCTGACAATCAGCGATTTAGTAAGTTTAGGTCAATTTCAGCAAGGAGTGAGTGAAGTGTTTTTTATTTGAGATGAGGAAAGGTTTTAAAACGTTCAGTCGCAGCGAGATTTTGCTCCCAACCGGCCTGACTCTGGGTAAACAGATGAGCAGTAGGTTTAATATCCACCGGTTGATCAAGGCTTCCGGCGGGCACGACTAACAATGAGAGATCATGATTCTCAAAGGGTAAAGCCGAACCACATTGCTGGCAAAATGCTCTTGCATGGCGACTGGCCGGCAGGTGAAATTGAGTGACCTTGTCTTTCCCTTCTAACCATTCCAGACGGGCGCTGGATGAGAATAAATTTGCAGCATGAGCGCTACCGGTATCTTTCTGACAATACTGGCAATGACACAGATAAAACTGTTCAAATTTACCGGTAACACAGTATTTAACCGACTGACACAAACAACTTCCATGGTATTTTTGCATCTGAACGTCCTTTAATTTTTTTGTTTGTCTGTGGCCATGTGCAATGTGTGCAGCAACAAGAACTGATCACCAACATCGCCGTGTCCGGGAATAACCTGTTTAGCTTTAGGGAACTGATGCTGCAATTGTTTAATCGATTCAGGCCACTGCTGCATGACCGCTTCACCGGTATACCCCAGATTACCGGTTTCAGCTGCTCGCACCAAACAGCCGCCAAATAACACTTTATCATCCGCCAGCCACACTACCGCGTTATCCTCGGTATGCCCGCCACCAGCAAAATAAAGCTGAATTTTATTCTGCACTAACCAGAAACTATCTCCTTTCACAGAGTGCGTTGCTTGTGTTTTTTGATGTTGTGCCAGTAATTGATTAGTACGTTCAAATACATAAGTTGGAACAGATTGCCGGTTTAAAAAAGCCAGTCCGGCAGTTCTGTCCTCATGCCAGTGTGTTGAAACTGCACCTTTAAGGGTTAAACCTTTATGTTTGATCCATTTATACAGGATCTGCATATCGCTTTCGGACCAGGGCGTATCCACCAAATAGGCATCCGCTCCGTCACTCACCACCAGACCATTGGATGAAACCAGTCCAAAACCCGATACTTCTTTAAAAGAAATGTGTTGATACAAGTGCTCATTGAGTTGCTTGATTTCCAACGTTTTGCCAGAGGCGCCGCAGTAGGAACTGCACAACAATAGTAAAACCAGTATTTTTTGCATACGACTCATCTTAGCTTAACTGCCAACGGCATAAGCCTTTGATCGATACATCCGCACCCAGTTCACGATAGAAACGAATCGCCCCATGATTGTCTTGTTCCACTTCCCAGCGAATTTGCACAGCATGCTGCTCAGAACAGACTTCACGTAATGCCTGCATAAGCTGCTGGCCAATTTTTTGCCCCCGGTATTGCTCCCACACAAATAAATCGTCCAGATTCATTACCGTTTTGCCACGCCAGATAGAATACATCCAGCTGTAAGATGCATACCCGGCAATCTTACTGTCGATTTCGGCCAGCAACACTTTGAATTTGGGTTGTTCAGAAAAACCATCCTGCAATAGCTGTGTCTTGCAGGTAGTGACATATTGTTGCTGATTATGATGGGCTGCGATGGCCTGTATTAATTCAAATACGGCATCCAGGTCATCAATCCCGGCATGGCGAATACTGAGCATCTACGACTTCTCCTGATCTGACACTTTACCTCTGGGCGGATAATCAATCTGTTCCAGATCAACCAGTTCCCAGTCGCGACTGACATTTTTATACAGACGTTTTTTCAACACAGGGTAATCCGCTACTTCATGAGGTAATCGCTGCCCAACCACGATACAGACCAAATCCTGATTGCCGGTATTTTGCATATTGTGTGGTAAACCATTGGCGCGATAACCGATAAAATCCCCAGCTTCAATGGCATACAGTTGCTCACCAATCCGCACCTGTCCTGTTCCCTCTAACACATAAGCACATTCATCCTCGTAATAATGCACATGTGTTTCGGTTGACCATTTGCCCGGAGCGACACGAATAATGTGGAAACCCAATCCGCTCAAGCCGGTTAAATCGCCCAGCGATTTGTTGTTACGTTGTGCCTCGGGGTTCAGATAATGCGATTTATCTTGTCCCGGCATCTGATCAATCTGCTGTTTCTTTAATAAATATCCTTGCATATCCACCTCCTCAGCAGCGCGAGTCTAATAAGAATAAAGCGGCAAGTACCTGAACTGTCTCAGGCACCGGAAAAGTTTATTTGATTTTTAGCAACTCAATGTCAAATTCCAGCGCTTCATCGTAACCAAATGCAGGAGGATTGGCCTTACAGCCATAGGCCAAATCGGCAGGCACATACAATGTGAATTTGTCTCCCTCAACCATATCCGCCAACGCCAGTTGCCAGCCTTTAATCACATCTTTGACGTTCATTTCCATTGGTGCATTGGGTTGAGTCGCATCAACCAGGGTACCGTCCAGTTTACGGGTTTGATAATACACCAGCACCTTGTCTCCGGATTCAGGGTGCCGGGTTCCCCGTCCCTTTTTAATCACCTTATACTGGTAGCCGTGTGGAGATTTTTTAACTCCCTCGCGCTTGGCATTTTCGATAAAAAATACCTGCGCTTTAACCTGATTTAGCGCCGCACCCGGTTTGGAACATTCACCAGAGGTAGAACTACAGCCCGCCATTATCGTCGAAGCAGCGCAGGCCAGAGTCAGTTGTTTAATCCTGTTCATCATTTGTTTTATACCAAAGCTAGTCATGCTACATCATATCGGTTTTTAACAAACGATGACCAGCCTTGGGCTATTGTTTATTGTCCCTGGCGGGTAAATCATTACACAGTGCACAGTCAGTCCCACGACGAAAGTTTTTAACACGCACATAGGCAAAAATCGCCAGCGACACTGACGCCCAGATAAGTCCAAACTCTATTGAATATTCTGTTGATCTTCCTTTTAGGTACTGAATCCCACCTAAAAGCACAACCAATAGTGGCCATGCAATACTGTACTGGGTAATCCACTTTTTAACCGGCATCACTCCCTCCTTTTTGTGCGGTTATCTGATATTGGCCAGATGTTATGTTGTCGATATGGAGCCGGCTCGTTTCATCGCCTCAAGCGCCAGCCTCTCGGCATTGGCAAACAGTGCCATTTCCAAATCGTACAATTTATAATCCGGAAAATATTGCAAACAATCATTAAGCAGTTGCATGTAGCTACGGTATGTATCGTCCCGTGCTATGCGTTGCCAACCGGCTTTGACCAAATTGTTGATTTTGAATGTATCAGTGTAAACAAAACCAATGCGTTTTGTCGCATGGCCAGTCACATTGTTGCGCCCGGAAATGTAACTAAATGCAAAGCCCCGGTGAGGGTCATGAAGCCATTGCAGCGCATTTAAACTCACCGCGACCCTGGCATCGTAAATAGCAAACCGATACAAATCAGCTACGGCAAATATCTTTGAATAGCTCGCAATCCCCTTTAACGGAGTCGGTGGATTAAGCACAGATAAACGTTCAACATACTGGTGTAACGTCTCTGTTTTGTTGCCCTTAACACCACCCCAGTCGGCTACAATCACTTTCGCCAGTTTTTGTTTACCAGCAATATCGGCTTCTAACCACTGCTGATGCAGAAAATGTTTTAATGCAATATTGGCTGAATAACCTTTTTCACCGCTTTTACCGAATCCTGCAACAACCGGAATTCTCCAGTTATACTCTTGTTTTATCAAGGGCAGCGCTTGCGCTAAATAATCCACCAAAACAGTAACAACAGACTGCAACTTTTACTCCTTTTCATTCACAAAAAACCACGCGCGCACCAGAAAATGTTGCGTCTGAAAAAATTCATATCGCAATATCAGTACGCCCGGGTCAACGTGTTGTAAAAGACCAGATATTTATATTTTTCATTCATTTTTCTATTTAATATTGAGTACTTACTATCATGGTTGGCATTTAAAATATGTTTTATGTAATGATAAAAATCATCAGGTCAGAAACTATTTGCGAGAAGGGAATATGAGTCGAAGATCCAAGTTCACAACAGCCAGTCATGCATTGGTGTTAAGCACACTGTTGATTGGGGGCTGTAATCAAACATCATCTCCTGACGTTTCCCCCGGCACAGGCTCAAAACATGATGTCGTGGAAATTGCTAATGGAAAGTTACAGGGCATCACACAGCAAAATATCACGGTTTTTAAAGGTATTCCTTACGCGCAGCCTCCAGTAAAAGGTAATCGCTGGCGTGAACCTCAACCTGCCGCCGACTGGCAGGGCATACGTAATGCGACTCAGTTTGGCCATGACTGCATGCAGAAACCCTTTCCCAGTGATGCGGCACCTTTGGGTCAGACACCGGCCGAAGACTGTTTATATTTAAATGTATGGACACCTAACGACATACAAAATGCCGCAGTGGTGCTTTGGATCCATGGTGGTGGTTATGTCAATGGCGGCGCCTCACCAGCCGTTTATGATGGCAGCGAGTTTGCCAGACAAGGTGTGGTATTTGTCAGCTTTAATTACCGTTTGGGGCGTTTTGGATTTTTCGCGCACCCGGCGTTAACAGCGTCACAGCAAGGTCCGATAGCAAATTACGCTTTTATGGATCAAATTGCCGCACTGAAATGGGTTAAAAACAATATAACAGCCTTTGGTGGTAATCCTGAAAAGATCACTATTATGGGTGAATCAGCAGGTGGAGGATCAGTGCACACCTTAATGCAGGCGCCAGCCAGCAAGGATTTATTCCAGAGCGCGGTGATTATGTCTGGTGGAGGGCGTTCCCTAATGGGTGAACGCAGTATAAGCGAAGGTACAGAGCAAAATCCTTCTGCCGAACAAATCGGCATAAACTTCGCGGCAAAATACGCGATTGAAGGTAACGATGAAAAAGCCCTTCGCCAGTTGCGCGCACTTTCTGCGGAGCAGGTTGTGGATGGTTTAAATTTAACTGCACTATTCACCCCCACTCAGGGTAAACCCACCTATGTTGGTGGTCCGCTGTTAGATGGTGAGATTATTCGGGGTAGTACTCAACAAATGGTCACCGCAGGTAAGGTGGCGCATGTTCCGGTTATGGTTGGCACCACCAGTCAGGATATCGGTTATCAATATGCAGCCAGTAAAGCCGGACTGTTTGATACCTTTAGTGAACATGCGCAGCAAGCGCAACAAGCTTATGATCCGGATAATAACTTACCACTGCAGTTATTGAGTTCTCAGGTTGGGCAGGATCGCAGCATGCAGGAACCAGCTCGCTTTTTTGCAACACAAATGACCAGACTGGGTGAGCCCGCTTATCTGTATCGCTTTTCCTATGTGGCGAATGAAATTCGTGATGGTCAGGGTGCGCAACACGCCACCGATATCCCGTTTTTCTTTAACACCATAGAACGTAAATATTCAGCACTTACCGCGCAGGATAAACAAGCAGCACTATTACCATTCCGTTATCTGGTTAACTTTATTAAAACCGCTAATCCCAATGGAGGTGGTTTACCTGAATGGCAGGCATTTCAACCTGATAGAGCGAACATAATGAACTTCAGCGCTCAGGGTAATGCTGTACATGGTGAAGATCCATGGAAAGCCCGGTTAGATGCGGTGGCCGCCTCAGCTCAATAAATCATCTGTGATAAAAAGCCGCAACAATGCGGCTTTTTTCATGCTAAATATGCTTTCTTACATCAATGTTTTAAACATCACGTAAGCATCAACAAAACCTAATGATTTGCTGTTATAAGCGTTAGGTATAGTGCCCACAATATCGAAGCCATGCTTTTTCCATATACGTATGGCGCCCTGATTGCTGGACACCACAAAATTAAACTGCATCGCACGATATCCAAGCGACAGCGCGTGTTGTTGAGAATGCTCGCACATTTGTGATGCTAACCCCCGTCCACGGGCTTCTGGTGACACAATATATCCGCAATTACACACATGGGATCCCGGCCCCGGATGATTGGTTCTCAGATAATAAGTACCGACCAGATTGTGGTTAGCATCTTCCACCACCCAGCAATATTCAGGCATCTCCACCCAAACTTTTTTGGCTTGTTGTTCACTGATATCTGTTGCAAATGCATAGGTCTCACCAGCAGCAAATACAGGCTGTAAAAGCCGCCAAAGAGGAGGCCAGTCCTGCGGGTGATAGGGTCGAATTGAAAAGGTCATTATATGTCTGGTGAATAAATACGAAAGGCATATTGCCTTGCCGCAGTTCTGCCTTCAAGTCAGCTGAATGACTTTTTCACAGCTAAGGACGAAACTTTACATTTAATGCTTTGATAAAGGCCTGTTTATCCGCAGGAGAAATCAGCACATGTTTATTATCTGCGTAATATATATCGAGACGGTCGAGTGACAAAGCCGGGCTGGAAACAGGATTTTTGGACGGTTTAATCGCGTAAATATCTGCCAGTCGAATTGTCCACTTAAATGGACCGCTCTGAATTAACAGATGGCTGTGATTAATTAAATAACGGGTTGAACGAATCAGCCACATTGGCGCGACAACGCCCATAATAAAAACAAACAGCGCAATGCCCAACGACACAATATCAGCTGACTGGGAAACAATTTTTAACACTGCACCAAAACTCATAACCGCGGTGCCATAGATAATCACCATTAACCACAGGTCTTTTTTTGAACTAAACTTGTACATTGATTCCTCCTTGAATACGGCGACAACATTGATCTGTTGTGCTAAACCGACTTCCGTAACGGTATGTACTCTGGTTTGTGCCAAACTGCCGCTTTACGTCCCGCTCCGGCAAAGGCATAACCTCGCCCCGTTTGCCTGTTCTCTAATTGATTTGATCCCCAGCAACACCAAATACAATCACCATAAACAGCTTTTTAAGCATAGCGCACTTTTCCTTAAGATTTCCTTTACGCCATCCTGACAAAGGGTTGCTGATTATAACGGTGTTACCAGCGGGCAGTTTCTCCCGCCCTTTATCAGGTTTAAATTAGGGTCTGCTGAACTTTGCTGTATAAATTTTGTTCTAACTAAACGCTTTTTAATCGCGGCGCTTATTTGCAGGCCTAATGTATTAAGTCAAAAATAGGCAACAAAGAGTAAAAAGCGTTTAGGACGAACCCTTCGGGCAACGTTTGCGCGGCATTTTTACTACTTCAGCACTCATTCATGTAGAACAACTACACCACAATCGTGCCTCATTGTTTAAATACCGCGCAATTCGTTGCAAAAGCATACAGCAAAGTTCAACAGACCCTAGCGTCCCATAGCCGATAACGTTGCGAAGATAATAATACCGATTCCAATCACTGACGCCGCAACATATAAGCCAATGGACTTATGAGCTGCAGTCTCCCCGTACGGATTGGTGCCTGATACAAAGGATTGTACTTTACTCAGTCGTTTGTAACTCATCACAATGACAGGTAACGCAACTATGCTGCCAGCACATTCAATCACCAGTAATGGTAACGACATTGGTGTAGGTGACACAGGAAAGATTTTTGCCAAATCAAGCAGATACACCAGCAAATAACTAATGCCACATGCCAGTGCCAGCGAGTAACTCCAGTGGCGCTTACGGTACACTCCGTAAGCAACAAACAAGCTGCCCATGCCTAGAATAGTCAAAAACGCATTAAACAGTCCCAGAATTACTGGCGAAATATGCGAGAAGTCGCGAATTTCTATCGGTCCGCCGGGGACTAAAATACTTAACAGCAGCATAGAAACCACAAGCAAAATAGAAAGATGACGATGGGAATGGTTTGTCACAATTGCCTCCTGCACGGCGTTACAAACATAATCAATAAAATTAAGTTTGGCATTAAGCGGGCTAATAAGCTGTAACAGTATGTTTTAAATCGTAATCCATGAACTCAACACATTTAGCTTTTAACAAAGGACTGAATTTGCTGCATATATTGATCATATCCTTGCCCATTGAAGTGGGCGGAATAGCGATTCATAAAACCGTGTTGATACTGACATTGCGCCACTTGCACCAACGCTTTACGTTGCAGTTTTTGCATAAGCTGAGGCACACTAAAATGTTGCTCCGAAGCCGGAAAAATTAATCTGACTGGAAACTCAGGCTCAACGTCAGCGTGATGCCGAATTTGAGAGCCATAAAAACCTAACGCTTTATCAATATTGGTAACTTGAGGATCAGATGACAAACACCAGGTCACCGACGCGCCCATGCTAAAACCAACTAGTTGGCAATTATCACCGGCCTGTTGAACCTGACATTTTAGTTCGGTGAGATAACGCGCTAAACCCACATTCCGGCTAAAATAGTCATACGCCTGCGCTTCATCAGCAAACTGCATATCTCGCCCCTGATACGGATCAACAATAACAACATCATCATCAATACTATCTGCGATGCACTGCAAGGCATTGGTATAACCAAAAATATCCGCAACAACAATAATCACATCAACCTCTTTTTAACCAACTTGCGTATTCTGGCTGTGTGTCTTTTAAATCCAGGTACAACCACACCATACGATCAACAAACCATGCTTTAAATAACATCACCCATAAATTCCCCAGCACCACAGCCCAAATATTTAAGGTAACCCAACCATAAAATAAAATCGGTACACCAATGGCAGTAAAAAGCTGTAATAACAGGCAAACATGCTGATGATGTGTTGGTAAGTCTTTTTTATCGGTAGCCAGAAAAATCCGTTCACCAAAGGTGCCCATGGATGCCCAGTTATTTGTTGTTTTAGGTGGCCCAAACAATCGAGGGTTTAGCCAAGTCCACAACAAACATAAAGCGATAGCGATGACACAATACCAGCCTATCCATTCACGTGACCATATAGCGAGACTGAGCAGCGGTAAAATAGAAAAACGTGAATAGACACTTTTGGGATTGGCATGACGAGCCCATGCATTTTCATCCATCAGCATGGTGCTCTGTGCCCATTGAGTAAAATCCATTTAACCGACAGTCCTTAAAATTATCTCTAACTGAAAACCAATAAAAACGGCGTTAAAGCGGTTTTTGACCAATAAACTGGATGACACAGGCTTCCCCCGTGTGGAATTTACCTTCAACAATATTGCGAGTGACTTCCTGCAACACAACAGGTGTTAGTGTTGGCCATTCGGTTTGTATTTTTTCCAGCGACATCAACATATCGATATCCTTTGGTCCGCCAGTCTCTCGCTCTAATTGTTCTTCAGCATAAGCTTCTAAAATCAACAATCCACCCGGCTTTAAGCTTTGTTCAATCAATGGATACAGACGGTGACGAATAACACTGGGCAAATGTGCCGAAATTGAAACCACTGAACCATAAAGATTTGATGCTGGCATAAAATCAGCCAAATCAACCACTTCAGTTTGGATTGTCAGTTGTTTACTTGTGGCCAGCGCTTGCGCTTTTTGCAAGCCAACGGCTGAACTGTCCACCCCTAATACATCTAAACCTAAGCTGGCTAAATAGACTGCGTTACGCCCCTCTCCTTCGGCTAATGACAGCACAGGGCCTTTTATTTGTCCGGCATATTCACGTAAAAAATCGTTGGGTTCAGTGCCGTAAACATAGTCTTTATCCGCGTATCGTTGATCCCACATAAATGACCTCTTCAGGGTTGGGATGAAATATCGGTATTGAGCTTTCTCTCTTGTCTGGCGTCGTCAATACCTCCGGCGTTCTGCACATTGGTATAACCCGCTTCTTGCAGGGCTTCTAATGCCAAACCGGCACGACGGCCACTGCGGCAATACAAATGGATTTCAGTATTTTTATCCGGGTAGAGTTTGCCTAACTCTTCCACTATTTGTACATGGGGAATTTGAATATCCCCTTTTATGTGATCCTGTGCATATTCTTCATCGCTGCGCACATCTACCCAAACAGCCTGCGCCAGAGTAAACGTACTGAACAGCAATGTTGCCATAGCTAACATCAATTTTTTCATTGGATTTTCCTTTTAACAAAAACTCAAATACTGCCTTCTTGTTCAACAACTAATATACGTGCTTCACCCAACGGATGAGCGACATGCTCTGTACCAATCGATGCATAAAAAATATCACCGGTATTGAGCAAAGCAATTTGTTCTTTTGCTTGCTGTTTGTAGTGCATTTCAACCTGACCGTCGAGCACGACAAAAACTTCCTCTCCATCGTTGATATGCCATTTATAGGGTTTATCCGTCCAGTGTAATTTGGTGGTAATACCCTTCATATTGGCAATGGGTAACGAATCCCAGGCCTTTTTACCGGTAAAACTTTTACTTCTGATTATTTGCACCCAATTCCCCTTTTCATCCAGCCACGTCACTGACTTATATACAAAAACCCCAGATTGTAGATAAACACAATCTGGGGTTTTATCAGCCGTAAAACAAGCTGTTTAGTGCAACGTCACCTTAAGCAACATCAAATCGATCAGCGTTCATTACCTTGGTCCATGCCGCAACAAAATCGTTAACGAATTTTTGTTGGTTATCGTCCTGTGCGTAAACCTCGGCATAAGCGCGCAGGATTGAGTTAGAACCAAATACTAAATCCACACGACTTGCTGTCCACTTTGCTTCCCCCGTAGTGCGGTCGCGTAACTCATACACGCCATTGCCGCTGGGGCGCCAGCTGTATTTCATGTCGGTTAAATTAACAAAAAAGTCATTGCTTAAAACACCAAGATTGTCGGTGAAGACACCGTGCTTCGAGCCTGCATGATTGGTACCGATAACACGCATTCCACCAACTAGTACTGTCATTTCGTTTGCGGTCAAGCCCATTAGCTGAGTGCGATCCAGCATCAGTTCTTCGGCACTGACCGCATAGTCCTTTTTCAGCCAGTTACGGAAACCGTCATGCACCGGCTCTAAGTATTCAAAGCCTTCCACGTCGGTTTGCTCCAGTGTGGCATCACCGCGACCTGGAGTGAATGGTACTGTGACGTCAAAACCGCCGGCTTTTGCTGCTTGTTCCACCCCAATATTTCCGCCCAGTACAATCACATCAGCAATACTCACTCCGGTGTCTGCTGCAATTTTTTCATACACAGCCAATACACGCGCTAAACGCTCTGGCTCATTGCCCTGCCAGTCTTTTTGTGGGGCCAAACGAATACGTGCTCCGTTTGCACCACCACGCATATCCGAACCACGGTAAGTACGTGCACTGTCCCAGGCGGTAGTTACCATATCGCTAACCGACAATCCGGCTGCAATAATTTTTTGTTTAACTGCTTCCACGTCGTAGTTACTGTTACCCGCCGGAATTGGATCCTGCCAGATTAAATCTTCTTTAGGCACATCCGGGCCGATATAACGAGCTTTAGGCCCCATGTCGCGGTGGGTTAATTTAAACCACGCGCGGGCAAAAACTTCGGAAAAATACGCCGGGTCCTGGTAAAAACGTTCAGAAATTTTGCGATATTCGGGGTCAACCTTCATCGCCATATCGGCATCGGTCATAATCGGCATACAACGAATTGAGTCGTCTTCCACATCCACCGGTTTATCTTCATCTTTAATATCCACCGGCTGCCACTGCCATGCACCGGCCGGGCTCTTGGTTAATTCCCATTCGTGGTTTAACAGCATTTCAAAATAACCGTTATCCCACTGCGTCGGTTTGCTGGTCCAGGCACCTTCAATTCCGCTGGTGACAGTATCGCGACCAATACCTCGCTTAGTGTGGTTATTCCAGCCTAATCCCTGTTCCTCAATACCTGCGGCTTCTGGCTCTTTACCCAACAATTCCGCATCACCATTACCGTGTGTTTTACCCACGGTGTGACCGCCGGCTGTTAAAGCAACGGTTTCTTCATCATTCATCGCCATACGTTCGAAGGTCACACGAATATCGTGGGCGGTTTTTTGCGGGTCAGGATTACCGTCTACCCCTTCCGGGTTCACGTAAATCAAACCCATCATTACCGCCGCCAAGGGATTTTCCAGATCGCGTTCACCAGAATAACGGGTACCTTCACTACCCGTTGGGGCTAACCATTCTTTTTCAGAACCCCAGTAAATATCAGTTTCCGGTGCCCAGATATCCTCACGACCAAAACCAAAACCGAAGGTTTTTAAACCCATCGATTCATAGGCAATGGTTCCGGCATAAGCGATTAAATCGGCCCAGCTTAATTTATTGCCGTATTTCTTTTTAATTGGCCATAACAAACGACGCGCTTTATCCAGGTTGGCGTTATCCGGCCATGAATTAAGGGGCGCAAAACGCTGATTACCGGTACCTGCACCACCACGACCATCGGCCACACGATACGAACCCGCCGCATGCCAGGTCATACGGATCATCAAACCACCATAATGACCCCAGTCTGCTGGCCACCACTCCTGCGAGTCTGTCATCAGGGCGGTTAAGTCTTTTTTCAATGCTTCAAAGTCGAGAGTTTTAACTTGTTGGCGATAATCAAAATCGCTGTCCATTGGATTGGTTTTGACATCATGCTGATGCAAAATGTCGAGTTTTAACGCTTTTGGCCACCACTGCATTTGCGACATATCAGCCTGAGTAGCGGCTCCGTGCATAACGGGGCATTTATTTTGCGACATAAACGAATTCCTTACATTAGTAGAGTAATAAAGGCAAAGCCCGTGAAAATCTGTAAATTAGGGCGTGTTGATTTTTGGTATATGAATTTTGTTCAAGCTCAAAGCCTTTTGATCGCGACGCCGGGTTGCAGACCTAGTGGGTCTAAGTCAAAACCCGGTAACAAAGAACAGAAGGTTTTGAGTTGAACCCCTTTCTTTAAAACCGTGGGGGCAGTGTTTGTCGCGCATTTCTGCGGCGTTATCGCTCATTCATGTAGAATAACTACACGTCATTCGCTCTGCATTGTTTAAAGTCGCGACAAACTGCTGCAAAAACACATACCAAAAATCAACACGCCCTAAGTATTGGACAGATAACTGGATTTGTTAAATCGCTTATAACGAAAGAGTTGATAGTTAAAATCTATCAAAGAGGAGGGGTAGGATAGATATGGATTTAAAACAGTAAAAAATATATGGCTAAGATCTGCAAATTGATTACTTGCGTGCAGCAGCCACCATAGCTGAATAAAGCGTCAATTATTCTTTAGGATCCGTATTCTTTTTCTGTTTATTTTGCGTCGTAATCATTGCTGCACCTATAGCAATACCAATGCCAATTCCAAGAACGAAATTTTGCAAAGCAACACCTAACGCCACACCAATAGCCACTCCTACGCCTATACCGACAACGACTGGCTTTTCTGCCTTGCCAAACTGAGTAGTTAACTTTTTCATTTCAACTTCCGATTATATTTTTCGCGCTTTGATTGAATACACCAGGGGAACTTGCTGTCCTTTGTACAACATTTGATACCCCAAATTTGGCACAAACTCCAACCCATCAAAACAATTATATGGGCTAAAGGGATATTCAGAGAAAGACTCAATTGTCAATCCGGCAGCAATCAACGCACTTATCACTTCACTGATTGAATGGGACCAGGTCACTGTTGTAGATTTCGACCCATCACAGTTTTCGGTATTAGTGCCTTCCTCCTCAATATCAGGCTGCCCAGTTGGGAAATACGAATAACCCGATAACAAATCGTTAACTGTATGAAATTCAACAAGATGAAACTCACCGCCAGACTTTAGCGTGCTGGAAACCGTTTGCGCCCAGTCCTGCAAGTCAGGTAGCCAGCACAACACGCCATATGAGGTAAAGACGATATCAAATTGTTGTCTGTTTCCGTGTCCAAACTGCACTACATCACTTTGGATGAAATCTACATTCAGACCCAAAGACTGATTGAGTAAATTAGCTTGTTCGATAGCGTGAGAAGACAAATCAACCCCGGTAACCAACGCCCCCCGACGAGCCCAGGACAAGCTATCCTGACCAAAATGGCATTGTAAATGCAGCAGAGACTTGCCCTGTACATTGCCAACTTGTTCCAGTTCAATTGGATTTAATGAACACTTACCCTGTATGAATGACTCAACATCATAAAACTCAGATTCAACATGTATCTGAGTTCTTTTATCCCAGGCTTGTTTATTTACGCTTAAATAATCCATTTTGGTTTCGTATTTAATATCTGGCTTATTACGGCTGTTTATCAAATACTTTTACCCCTTCCGGGATTTGATACCAGTCCTGTTTTTCACTTACCCACACATGTGCAGTGGGCTGAATTAAACTGGTATCAGATAAATTGGAAGGCTTGAGTTTTAACGTATCAGGTTCAGCCGGATTAAAGTGATAAATACGGTTGCCGCAGGTGGGACAAAATTTGGCACCACTCACATTACCGCTGTCCGCAGTACGCTGCCAATGCGCCATATGACCATCAAATTGCACATCTTCGGTTCTGACCATAGCGGTAATGCTAAAGGCGCTGGTGGATAATTTCTGACATTCTTTACAGTGACAGGCCACAACCATTAATGGCGCGGCTTTTAATGTGTATTTAACCCCGCCACACTGACATGAACCTTCAACCGGGTATTGCATTGTTCCTTCCTTTGTTTTGTTCGCATATTCATTATTGACTGTGTTAACCGGCGAGTATCGGCTAACGCATTATTTTTTCCATCGCCTTGCCTTTGGCAAGTTCATCGATAATTTTATCCAGATAACGCACATTCTGAACCAGATTATCTTCAATCTCTTCCACCCTGATACCGCATATCGCGCCTTTAATTAGCTGGCAATTAGGATGTAATTGCGGTGCCTCGGCAAAAAATGTTTCGAAGGAAGATTGCTTAGCAATTTGCTGCTCCAGAGCAGTCTTATCGTAGCCGGTTAACCAACAGATAAGCTTATCCACGTCTTGTTGTGTGCGATTTTTGCGCTCGGCTTTTTGCACATACATTGGATAAACCCTGGCAAAGGTTAGCGCATAGATCCGATCGACAGAGTTCATTGGTTTTTCATCTGTTTAATCTGACTATTAAAAACCGAAGCGGAACTGATACCACCGGCAATAATAGCAAGTTGAGATAACAACTGAGGTACCACCATTGGTTTAGAGGTGTAAGCCACCACTCCTAACAAATGACCAGCATTAAAGATTGCAGCAATGATAATTAGCGGGCAAATAAACAGGGCGAATCCAGCCCATAAACGTTGTTGTAACATTTAAACATTCCTTATGTTTTGATTATTCCTGCCAACACCCTAACTGATTTTTGTGACGTCAGGGTGAAGTGACGTTGCCAGTTCATGATACATATCCGCCAGAAACACCGGCAATTCACCGACCGTAAATTCATTTGGAATAACCACATCGTTAACAGGTGCCATTAACCCTTGTGCTTTGGTAAATAGTAACCATTGTGACTCGCGCCGTTTCACTAACATGGGTATACCAAAAACATCAAATTGATACTGCTGCATTTATGCTATCTCGTCACCTAAGTTTTTTTGCAGAATGTTGCTGGCGATCCCGTCCAGACTGGTTTGGTTTTTCTTTTCCCAATATTGCCTGATGCCATCTTCACCTTTTTTATGCGACCAGTCAGTAAGTTGTTCACGTTCACCCACATAATCATAAAAGGGCACTGCCATACCACAGGAACTTTGCACCATATCGACATCCAGAATAAATATCTGCCGGGCCCCCGGATGCGCCGGAAACAAACTATAAAGTTGTGCCCATTGCTTATCGGTTTGATGAATGGCGCTGGCTTGTCCATACAAGCGCAGGATCAACGGATTACCTTCAAAGGCAGCAAACATAATGGTCATGCGTGGATGAGTTTGCACGTGTGCAGCAGTTTCATTACCGCTGCCAGTAACGTTTAGCCAGGCCACTTGTTTGTCGTTAAGAACACGGAATGAATCCATGCCTTTGGGAGAAATGTTCACTTTACTGCTGTCGGTTGCCGTGCCGACAAAAAACAATTTTTGCTGCTGGATAAACTCGATGTGTTTATCGTTCATGGCGGAAAATTGCTGGCCCACGTTGTTTGCTCCTTTAAGTTAGATTTGCAGTCAATTTGAATTGCCCGATAGCCAGCTAGCTATTAATTAATTTTAATGACCTAACAATAAGGGCCCTTCAATCGGAATATATTCGCTCGCGGCATTGATTAACGATACCGCGGTTAAATCAGGCACACCATACACTTGTACCTGTTTGCCTTTTTCGTTTTTAAGGTTATTCACCAGTAAATCAAAATCGCCGTCACCGGAGACCAACACCACCACATCAGCTTGCGGTCCATAATCCATGGCATCGATGGTAATCCCCACGTCCCAGTCACCTTTGGCCGAACCATCTGAGCGTTGAATAAAGGGTTTGAGTTTTACCTCGAAACCAATGGCTCGCAGAATATTCTGAAATTCCTGTTGTTTTTTATCCCCACGATCAATGGCATAAGCGATAGCGGTAACTATTTCACAGCCGTGTGTGGCTTGTTGCCAAAAACGGTTGTAATCAAAATTAGAGTGATAACGCTGACGCGTGGTGTAATACACATTTTGCACATCAACAAACAGTGCGACTTTTTTCATTACTGGCTCATCTTTTTTACGGCGGTGGTGGCAATTTTTACTTTACCACCAAATGACAAGTAATGACGCGCCAACTTGCTGTTGACATCGCTCTTGTAAAACTATTGATAGGTTCGCCCCTGATGTTTTAACCAACCATTTAAATGGCGGCCGGAAGGATCATGATGCGTCCAGTGCACCACACCCCCTTTTTCATTCCATTCATACTCACCATAAAAGGCAACATCATCACCTTGTTTTAAGTTGGCAATTCGTGGGGCTAAATCGATATTATGCGCAATCAAAATTGTGAGATTATTATGAAGCTTTAAGATAAAGCGCTGGTGGCGCGAGCCTTTATTATCATCAGCCAACACCCTGACTACCGTACCACTGCCATTCACCTGAACATCACTCAGCTTCTTACCAAATGCCGAATCAATGTCTCCCGCCTGTACCAGTTTTGTGGTTAACAATAAACATAAATAAAGGATGGCTGGTGCTAGAGCGTGTTGATCTTTGCTGTATATTTTTGCAACGAGTTGCGCGGTATTTAAACCATGAAGCACGAATGTAGTGTAGTTGTTCTACATAAATGAGTGCTGAAGCAGTAGAAATGCCGCGCAAACGTTGCCCGAAGGGTTCGTCCTAAACACATTTTACTCTTTGTTGCTTATTTTTGACTTAATCCATTAGGCCTACAAATAAGCGTCGCGATTAAAAAGCGTTTAGTTAGAACAAAATTCATACAGCAAAGATCAACACGCTCTAATACTTTCATTTAAATCAAGTCCTTTAATAACCAAGAAAAGCTTGCGTCCGTGCAGCGTTCAGCTTTGCCTTAAAAATAACTCTGAGCTGTCAGCCTGAACGTTTTTAGTCCGCTCCTCAATCCAGAAACACTGCGCTTAAAGATACAAACACGCCAATTAACAACATAAATAACAGCCAGCTACTGTGAGCTTTTGGGAGGCAAAATTGTTTCTGATGATATTCCAACATCAACCTTTTATCACCGTGGAACTGACCAAAACGATTAATCTGGTACAAAGGCTCATCAGGTAATTGCACAAAGTACTCTGGATATTGAGTCAAAAAATTACGCAAGTTATTAGGCCCGATCTGAGTTTCTTTGGCCAGCGTAAAGATACCAACGCCTTTCGGCGAATAGGTATTAAGTACCGATAAAATTTTTTCCAGCTCGCGTGCTTTCATCATTCCCTCCTGACTGGAGCGTTAATGCTGATAAACGCTATTTGACTGCAATGGCGATTTCCACTTCATTAGCACTTTTATAAAACTCAAAGTCACTGGTGTAAGCACGATGATGTGGACAATCCGGTTGGTTGAAATATTCCCACACTTCGCCCCACAAACTAATGACAGCCTGTGGCATTTCGCCGGTTTTGCTAAACACTAAATACTGACCGGATTGAATATTCGTCGATTCACTCTCCTCCAAAAGGTCTGCAGACAGAGTATCGGCAGCCGCAAAGATATCGTATTCACCCCGGTAATCAGACTGATAGTGACAATATACGCCATAAATTTTGCTACCTGGTGGCAATTGCGGCATCACGTCCTGATAAAAATGCTGCCATAAACCGGCGATTTTAGCTGTGCTTGTGTCCATTTCAGCGGCATTGGTTGTACGCACTTTAATGCCAGTGACGCTAAATCCATTTATGTGTTTTAACTCCACGTTCTATCCTTTTTAATCCGTTGATTTACATTGTTTTGGGAGCGCCAAATGCCTTGCTATAAAAACCCGACGGGTCAAAACAGCACACGCGTTTTTTACCTTTGGCCAGCATATCACACGCATCATGAATACGTTTGTCGCGGGTTTTAGCCTGTTTAGCGGTTACGATCCAATGGATCCAATCTATTCGCGCTATTGTTGTGGTTGCCAGCCAGGTATTTAAGGCGTCAGGGGCATTGTGTAATGCCTGATTTAAATCTTGAGGCACTTCAGGCTCTGGCTCGGGTTTAATCATATCCAGCTCAATCTGTACTCGCTGATCAAACTCACAACCGGTTTCTTTTAGCCAATCATTATCCACTTTAAACCAGTGACTTTTTTGCCCATCCGGTTCAAGCAACACCTGCGCAGCATGTCCGTTGAGTAATACATTAACAGTCATTCTGCCGCGTCTGGGTAACTTTTCGCTGACTTGCAACGGCAACACTACAAATGCCCAGGGTGCTTCATCACCCATGTTTTTAGGACATAACAATGTTGTATCAAAGCTGGAATAGGTGTCTAATTCTGGAATTAACATAAGCCCCCTTTATATATGGCTGCACTCAGCAAAAATAATATTACCTTTATCTGATTAATACCGTTAATCATCTACTTTATTACCTTTGCTGGTGTGAAGAATATTTACAAACACATTTATCAATACAAGGCACAACATAAGCGGCCACCACCAACTGCTAAAGGTATCCATTACAAAAGACCAGTGGGTGCCATTGTTATCATGAAAAATCCCCGAAGGATTGTTAAACCACTCCAATAATGTGACCACAGCGGCAATCAAAACGCTAACAATCACAGACTTAATCAGTGAGTTTTTTAAATAAAAACCGATACGCATAGCTGTGGCTCACATTTATTCACTAGATACATTGCTAATGAGGCGCAGATGAGTCCAATAGTTGCTCAATACTCTTTACCACCAAATCGGGGTCTGTAATGTGCAAATGGTGGCGGGTTGAGGTTGAATACACCACCTTAGAATGGGTGGATAATGATTTAAATTGTGCATCTGCACCGGCAAAAAGTTCATCCATTTTTTTAGCAATCTCACCTGGTACAAACGGCGGATCGTAACGTTCACCTTTGTCTGCGGCACGCACCACAATCACAGGTTTGTGACCAAAATTTTTGGCGTGGTTTAATTGCTGATAGCTTTGCATATGGTCAACATTTTCTGGAACACGTTTAAACATAGGATCATGCACACTTTGTTCAAACTGCATGTATCCCATAAGCTCCTGATTGTCGCTGCTAAAATTCGCTGGCCAGCGTGTGCCCATGGTATGGAAATAGCCGATAGGGCTGGGATCGATAAATGCCGCACCCAGTACTTCATCGGAATACAAATTATTAAAAGCACTAATGATATAAATAGCGTATGAACCACCGGCAAAATAATAGGGTGGTTTAACTTCGGCTTTTTCAAGCAAGGTATGTAAACGGCTTGCCATATCATTGACAGTAAAAGGTACCGGCCCTTTTTCACTTTTACCAAGGCCCGAGCGGTCGTACAAACAAATACTGAAGTCGCTTTGTAACCGCGCAATATTATTTAACCACACGCCATCAGAACCAGAACGCCCAAAACCTTGTTCAAGAATTAAAATCGGTTTGTCATTTTCAAAGCATTCCAAATACAACTTAAAACCACCCACATCGTACATTCCCGATTTGGTTGGCGTGATGGGAGCTTCATCGGCGATAGAAAAGAAACTCGCTAGGGACAGCATTAATATCAGAATTTTATTCATTACAGTTCCTTCGTAACTACTTGAATTTATATATCTTTATTGTCTGGTTACCTTAACCCTTTATCTAGAATAAGTCATTGATGGGTGACGTTTTCTGCAAAGTGATTAAGCTCATCAAGTGAGCGAATGATAAAAAGTGACTTACCAGCAGCGAGCTGTTTTAGGTTTTTAACAAAATCTTCGTTCCAAAACCTGGGGCACATACGCAATGTTTTGTAGCTTTGTATGCTGCCTTTAAGAACAGAACTGCCATCTGGCCAACCTTCCGGTTTTACAAACAAGCCTTTTAACAAGCGTTTGGTCACCAGCCAATAACTGATTGCATAAGGTAGGTCAATATAAACCAGTGTATCGGCTGCTGCCAGGCGCTGATTAAATGCTGATAAAGGGCCAAAGCCGTCCATAACCCAATGTTCGGATTGCAGAATTTTCTGATGCTGTTGCTCAAAAAGATCTTGCGGCGCCAGCTCTCCATTGGGCTGATAAACCAGAGAATCGAGTTGATACAAAGGCAAATCCCTGGCCTTCGCCAATGCCTTACTTAGGGTTGATTTACCACTGCCGGGTTTACCAAATACTGCGACTTTTTGCATACTGCCTCCTTTTTATATTCCACCAAGGCAGATAAACAAAACCCACCTTACGCGGTGGGTTGATTAAACGATTTACATGACTAATCCCACCATTCCTAAGGAATGATGATAATTCGAAAAAATGACAAATAAGGATTAGTTTTCATGGGGTTATATTTCTATACAACCTGAGAAGTGTCAATATAGAAATAGGGTATACCAGACAAGATGTGGACAAATAATCAACACACGCAAATTGAGTTCAGCTATCTGTCCTTTGTGGTTATCAGCACAATATTATTCATCAATAACAACAAGCCTTGCCTGGAACCTGCTAAAAAAGCGACCACCCACTCACTCTACAGAATCGGTCAAATATAGTCAGAAAAATTATTTTCATGCATTGATAAAAAATACTTGCGCAGAAATTCATCAGGCGTAATATGCGCGCACTTTGCTGATAGCCAATCAGCGTCTGGGCTCCTCCGAGCGCCGGCGAGTAACTATTCAGAACTGATTAACCGCTGTAAATTCAGGTTCAGATTAACCTGTTTTACGGTACTCGTTGGCCCACTACACAGTAACCCGAGGTTACGTGAGGACCCTTAATGGCACCTGCTATTCTTGAGATGATTTCATCTCAACCATCTGTTATCGAACACATTGATTTCACCAGCGAAGCTGAGCGTATTCGTTCTTTAGTTGCAACTCATGGTTCACCTTTATTGATTCTGGATTGCGATGCAGTTCGTCGTCAGTACCGTGCACTGAGTGATGCACTACCAGGTGTTGAATTGCACTACGCCATCAAACCGCTGCCACATCCTGCTGTTATTTCTACCTTGATGCAGGAAGGTGCGCGCTTTGATTTAGCCACCAATGGTGAAGTGGATATGGTTGCGGAACTGGGTTTAGATCCTGCGCGTACCATTCACACGCATCCCATTAAACGTGACAGCGATATTCGTCATGCGTTGGATTACGGCTGTCGTACTTTTGTGATCGACAACCCGGATGAGCTGAAAAAATTCATCCCATATGCGGCTGATGTGCAATTGTTGTTGCGCCTGAGTTTCCGCAGTCCGGATGCCAAAATCGACTTATCCAAAAAGTTCGGTTGCGACCCGGCTGTTGCCATGGCATTACTGCAACAAGCGGCAGACTGGGGCATCCGCATTTTGGGTTTATCTTTCCATGTGGGTTCGCAGTGTGCTGAACCGACGAAACATGTGGAAGCTATCCGTTCATGTGGCGGCATCATTATGCAAGCGGAAGCATTAGGTTTACCTGCGTTATCGATTGTGGATATCGGTGGTGGTTTCCCGGTGGATTATCAGGACAAAGTGCAGCCGATTGATACATTCTGTGCGCCTATTCGTGACGCACTGGCAGGTTTACCTGCGGGCACACGATTAATTGCAGAACCGGGGCGTTTTATTGCTGCACCCTCAATGACGGCTGTGTCATCAGTGATGGGTAAAGCCAAACGTGAAGGTCGCTGGTGGTATTATCTGGACGACGGTATTTACGGTTCGTACAGCGGTAGAATTTTCGACTACACCCACTACCCGATTGATAGCCTCGACTTTTTTGGCGAGCGCAGTTCAAGTGTATTAGCGGGTCCAACCTGTGACAGCGTGGATGTGATTGAAGATAACATTATGCTGCCAGAGCTGGAATGTGGTGCACTCATCGTCGGCCGCATGATGGGTGCCTATACCTCAGCCACCGCTACCGATTTCAACTTTTTCCGTAAAGCGGAAATTGTGGTGGTAAACGACGCAGTAAGCGAAGAATACAATGTGGTGCCGTTAACCGCATAACTCGCTTAACAGCACTGAGGGTTCGGTTAAACAATCAAGCAGCGATGAGTTTTGAGAGCTCATCGCATGCGCTGCTGGTTAATGACAATAATGTCACCTGAGGGTATGCGGAAATACACAATATGTTTATCCGGACCATTTTTGACAAACGTAATGCCATCAAAAAAACCGCATTATCATTAAAAGCAATCAGGCGGTGACGCACAAATCCGTGTTGTCCTTCCCACGCAGATAACCCGGGTGACAGATGTTTTACCTGATATTCTATCGACTTGCCTGTCTGCACAAACAGATTAATCTCGTAAAACAACACAGCGCCTTCATTGCTCCAGCCCCGGGCAAATCCGGCAATTTGCTGCGCCTGTTTTTCCAGCACAATATGTTGCTGCATGCCATCCGGTAATCCGCCTTGCCAACTGCCGGTTAGCCACTGCACCAGATCTAAGCTGGCATCGGGTGAAGAACGCGTTTCATCCCAAACCATCACTCTGGCATTAGTCAGATTTTGTTCTTTAGCCAGTACCGCTTTGTTCACACAAAGTGATACAGCAAAACATAAGATAAAGCTAAAACACTTCATATCACTGCTCCCCAATCACTATGATTCGGCAGTACAGCGTTTAACTCTGAATCACATTACAATGGCAACGTTTATTTAATGCGCATTATTCCCAGTAATATACAAATAGCACCACCAATCATGCCTGCCCAAGCTTCAATGGGTGTATCACCGTTAAACACACGGGTGACTTCGGCACTCACTGAGTCATACACATCATATCCCCAAAGCCCCAACGCAACGCCAGCCGCAATTAAAATTAAACCTACAATTTTATTATTCATATTTGTTCCTTGTATTTTTATTGTTTAACTGTTTTTCATTAACGCGAGTTTGCTGCCAAACCCAATAAATACAACACCGGTTACCGAGTTCAACCAACGTCTAAAGCGGGCGTTAGCGGCAACTGTTTTCACCTTAGACATCATCATCACCATGGCGGAAAACCATAACAAATTCACCAGCGAATGGGCGGTGACCAGTGCATATGCGCTTAAAGGGCTACCCTCAATGGAAATAAACTGTGGGAACGCCGCTAAATAGAACATCGACACTTTAGGATTTAATACGTTAGTTAAAAAGCCTTCTGTAAAAGCACGTTTTAATGAGACGGATGTTTTTGTAGTGCTGGTCTGGTTTATTGAATTTACCGCCGGGGTTTTGTAAGCGTTAACCAGCGCTTTTACACCTATCCAGATTAAATACGCAGCCCCCAGTAATTTAAAAATGGAAAATGCCAAAGCCGATTGCACCAACAAAATCGAAATACCAAAAATCGACAATGTACCGTGCACATAAAAAGCGGTGACAAACCCCCACACATTGGCAAAGCCAGCCTGTTTACCTGAAAGAGGCACCGTTTTAGCAATTAAAAATCCATTTGGCCCCGGTGAAATCACCAGTAAAGTTGCGACTGCGATAAAGGTAATGACGCTATTAATATCCATATTAATCTCCTTAATGAGCTGCCAGCTCAGCTATTTGCGTGTCTGAAATATAAACGGTAACAACCCGCCAGTCCTAAACAAATACAACCGGGGATCAGTAATGCATTAAATCTGAGTAAATTAAACCAGTAAGCGCCACAAAAAGCACCCACAATAAAGCCCCCAATAATCAGTAGAAACAGGATGGCTTTGCGTTTATCAAAAGCATCACCGCGCATCAATGAACCCAGCATAATCCCCAGGTCAGTAAAGATCCCCGTTAGATGAGTGGTACGAATAATGGCACCACTATAAGCGGTTGCCAGCGCATTTTGTAATCCACATGCGGCAGACGCGGCATAATGACCATAAAAGGCGTTTTGCGATAATAAATAAAATGCCAGAAATATTAACAGGGCTTCCAGTACTAACGCGGTATCGTAATGACGTCCCAGTTTGGCGGTAGTGCCGTGCAATAAAAAACCGGAAATCGCCGCACCAATAAAAAATGAAAACAAAATACCGCCTAAATGCAGCATGTTCTGCGTAGTAGAAGACAAAAAGCTGGTAGCAAACAAGGTTGCAGTCCCCGATACATGCGACACAGACTGATGCTCAAATCCGAGTAAACCTATGGCATTAATACTTCCCGCCACCAAGGCCAGTACAAACGCCCCGTACTCAATCCACTTTGGCAACTTTGTTATCACGGTTTATTTCCCGCCATTATTTCCTTCCATTATTCAACGTTATGTATTGCCAACCCCATCAGCGCCGGGTTCCATTTTTCGGGAATAACGTCCCGGTGACACGCCGGCATAACGGGTAAAAGCCACACTGAATGCGCTGGATGAACCATATCCCACATATTCGGCTATCTGTGCCACAGACTTATCACGCCGACATAGTTGTTCTTTAGCCACTTGCATGCGCCATAACAAGATATATTCCATAGGCGATACACCAACTTCTCTTGAAAAGCGTGAAAAAAATGCGGAACGCGAAAGCGACGCAATACTGGCCAACTCTGCGATTGTCCAACCATAGGCAATATCTGCATGGATTTTCCTGAGTACTATCGATAACCGGCTATCTCCAAGACCTCGTAAAAGACCGGGAGGTGCTAAGCTTGTTATAGTTGAACGCATGGCCTCAACCAGCATTAGATCCACCAGTCTGGATAACATTACTTCACTGCCGGGACTGGATTCAGCGGCCTCTTCGCCAACAATTTCTACCAATAACGCCAGACGTTGTGAGTCTTTAACATGCACGATATCGGGCAATAATGAAACCAGAAGTTCTGCATCAGCCGATTCAAACTTAAACGACCCTCCAAGCGAACGCATATCGGGTAGACCATCAGGATCACCATAGCGTAACTCATTAACGCCTCCGGCGACCTGATTGGGATCAATATAAACCGGAGGCGCTCCTACCTGACTGGAAATTGAAAACTCAGGAGTGGCTGGCAATAACACAAAATCTCCCGCAGAGATGCTAACAGGCTCATGTCCCTGCACGGCCAGTACGCAAGTACCTTCAAGCATAATACAGAAGCTGGGCTCGCCAAATTTACTGTAACGCACCGACCAGTGTCCTTTTCCACTGATGATATTGGCAAATACCGCACGTGGGCGAAGTAACTCAACAACTTGTGAAAGGGGATCATGCATAAATGGACTTTGACTAAATTATTTAGCACTTTTAGTTATCGTAAGTCCAAAAACAATCGCATATCGTTTGCTCCGGGTCAATCAACTAAGGAACTACAATATGAAAACTGTATTAATTACTGGCTGTTCGTCAGGTTACGGACTGGAAACGGCACGTTACCTTCAGGCACAAGGTTACAATGTCATTGCAACTATGCGTAAACCGGATTTATCACTTTTCTCTGACAGCAATAATGTCAGAGTACTGGCGCTGGATGTCACCAGTGATGCAAGTATCCATGCAGCAATCGAAGAATGCGGGCCAATAGATATATTAATCAATAACGCCGGTATTGGATTACTGGGCGCCTTTGAAGCGACGCCGGTTAATACAATACGCGAGGTATTCGATACCAATACATTTGGTGTAATGGCGATGTGTCAGGCCGTTATCCCGCAATTTCGCGAACGTCGAGCCGGTACCATTATTAATGTGACTTCGTCGGTGGTATTAAAAGCCCATCCTCTGGTGGCGGTTTACACCGCAAGTAAAACGGCTGTTGATGGGTTTTCGCGTTCATTAGCTCATGAGTTAGAGCAGTTTAATATCAGGGTAAAACAAGTGGAACCGGGTTATGGCCCCACCACCGCTTTTGCCGCCAACGGACAACAGCGAATGCAGAATTTACTGCCTGAACCCTACATAGAATACGCCAGTAAGCTTTTTGCGGAATTTGCCAGGGCGACGGATTACACCTTAGAGACAGACGTTGCTGAAACCATTTTAAAGGCAATAAATGAGCAATCTGACGTCACACATTTTCCAGCGGGTGCCGATGCCATTGCGCTGGTAACACAATAGAAGTCAGCTCCTAACCTATCTGCCTTTGCAATTTTAACAAGAGGCAACGCTATATTTGCTCATTCTCCAAACAGCGTTGCCTCATATACAAAAATAATGGCAATCCCAATGAAACACCGACAAGAAAAGTTGCGGCGATTGGCAGCCCTGCTCCTTTCATGCTGATTCGGCGACTTTCATATACAATAAACACCACCAGCACCATTGCCGACACCACCACATCCAAAGCAAAAAAAGCTGCAATAGCAGATGTCATCAGCGCCTGCATAAAAAGGTGAATATCGAACCCATGTTGCATTAACCAGGGAATAAACCGCGAAAATGGCAACAAGATCCCCAACAAGCACAACACTAAATACACAGACTTAAGATTCATAATCACTCCGCATGATTCAGGCTGACTTTAGCTTAGGCTTAACCAAAATCACCAGGGCGATACCGCCTAGAATAGCTAACGACGCCAATGTTAAGCGCAAAGTAACGGGCTCATTAAGAAAAACGATACCGGCAATGGCAGCGATAACAGGAACACTCAATTGCATCGTCGCGGCAGAGGTGGCTTTTAAAGCAGGTAACGCCGCATACCATATGGCATAGCCCACGCCGGATGCCAACGCCCCCGAGGCAATGGCATAAATTATCCCTGCCCAGTCAAGATTCAAATCGCTTAACATGAATAAACTTAATACCAGCGCCAACGGCAATGAGCGAACAAAATTACCGGCAGTAATTTGAGTTGGATTGCCGGCTCCTTTTCCACGTAAGGAATAAACACCCCACGCCATACCCGCTAACATCATCAATAATGCCCCACCAGGTGGTGGTGCCGATAATCCCGGCAACAGCAATCCCACCAGACCCGAAAAAGCCAATAACAGCCCCAGAATTTGCCAGTGAGTAAAACGTTCTTTTTGCCAGATACCGTAACCAATCATGGTAGCCTGCACCGCACCAAACAGTATCAATGCACCGGTTCCGGTGGATAAACTGATATAAGCAAAAGAAAAGCCTGCCGCATAAGTAAATAATGCTAAGGCAGACAACCAGTTTCCACTTGAGACTTGAGGTTGTCGCTTAGCTTGCAGTAATAACCACAGTACCAACGCCCCCGACACTAAACGAATGGTGGTAAAACTGGCAGCATCGATACTGGTGTTGCTCAGTGCCGCACGGCAGAGTAACGAATTCGCCGCAAACGCAATCATGGCCAGCGTACTCAATAGCATGACGCGTAATCTGGCTTGCTGTGAACTCAATGACTGCATATTAATTACCTTGCTCACCAAGCATAAATACTAAGGTTGAAATACACGCCTAAAACTAAACGCGTAAGGGCTCTCACCATTGGCACGCAAATGTGTAAGTCGCTCAATGGCTTCCTCGACAGTGGGAGTATGCTCTGGCGCAATCCAGCACAACACATAATTAGCTTCTAGCATGGGGTGAAACCATTCTTTTTTACGCGCCATAAAGTCTTTATGATGGGTGCGGAACATAAAATCTTTCAACGTTTCAACACTTTTCCATACCGACATATTTACCAGCATGTCGGGATCATTCATAACATCTATCGCGGTTGCATCACCACTTTCATCTTTTAAACGCCAGATAAAACCTTCACTGCTCTCCGCCAGCGCATTAATGATGTCTAAATTATTTACAAAATCAGCAATTTCAGGTGCGTCGAGTGAATATTTAGCTTTAGCGAGATTTAACTGAGCGAGATGCATACCTTTTCCTTAAGCAGTTTAAACAGTTATGCAGGCAGAACCTGAAGCATGAGCATAATAACGTGGTTGAATGGCTAATCTTGCGTCAAATTGAACGAAAACAAGGCTTCCAAAGCAGAATATTTTTAATCACCCAAACCAGCCAGATCCAGTTAATACCCGGTTAATCAGCTCAGATAACGAAGACTTTATGTACTCCTGGCGATAATCTGATCGACGATTCCATGCATGGATGTTGACTGAATATCTGGCTTTAAATAAAGCGGATGATAAGGCGCACCACTACGATTAATAAAGGCCGCTTTTAAACCGGCGGTTAACGCTCCATGCGTATCCCAGTCATGGGTTGCCACCAAACGCAGGTTTTCCACAGGCTGGCTCAGTTGTTGAGCAGCAAATTTATATACTGCCGGGTTGGGTTTAAAACTACCGGTTTGTTCTACTGAAATAATCTAGTCAAACAATGGAGTTAAACCTGCGTTTTCAATTTGTGATGCAATCAAGTTGGACGAAGAATTAGAAAACGCCACGGTTTTAAAACCATTTGACCGTAACTGCTTTAATGACGGCTCAATATCAGCATGAGCAGACAAGCTGGCAAATCCTGCCAGTAGTTCACTTCGGGCACCATCAGTTAACCGACAACCATAATGGGTGGCAACCGAATCCAGCATGGTGGAGGCCAGCTCGGCGAAATTGGTTTTAACCTCTGTCGCGATACACACCGTAGAGGAATGCAGCAACTTTGAAAACCACAAAGCTATCGCCGCGTCGCTGCCAAAAACCGCTTCAAACTTAGGTTTCAATGACGCCAGATTCAGCACAGTCTCATTGATATCGAACAAAATAATGTCGTTTTGCATAACAGCTCCTATAGAGTCTATTTATGCTGCAAAGACTCGTTTTATTCTATCGATAACGCCACTTTGGGAATACCATGCGACGGCACCCATTGTTTAAATTCCACAAAGCCGTGTTTTTTATATAAGTCGATTGCAGGTATATTTACAACAGCCGTTTCAACCACTGCCTTTTGATGCTCATACGAATCCAGCACAAAGCGAATTAACTTACCGGCAATGCCTTTTCTAAAATGATCGGGATCCACTACCAAGCTATCGATATCCAGCTGAATGCCATCAAACACAATTTCAATAACACCGGCAACACAGCCATCTTCAAGATATGCATAAAACTGTGAATCTGACTGCTGAATATTTTCAATAGACCGCAACAAAGGCGGAAAATTTTCCACGCCAATGATATCGGCTTCAATCTTATAGGAGCGTTGGAATACCTGATGAATTTGTTGCGCTATCTGGTCGCGCACATGCTCTAGTTTTTTGATCATATAAATTCACTTTTAAACATCACAAATATGAATCGCATTTTGTAATGATGTGACCTTATCGGCCATTGAATCAGGCGTGGGGATAAACTCCTGCGCCAGGTAGCCCTTAAATCCAGTGTTCAGAATCGCACGTGCAATGGCCGGATAAAACAGCTCCTGGCTGTCGTCGATTTCGTGACGGCCCGGTACTCCCGCGGTATGGTAATGACCAAAATACTGATGGTTGTCGGTAATGGTACGGATAATATCGCCTTCACTAATTTGCATATGATAAATGTCATACAGCAATTTAAAATTAGGTGAATTTAGGCGCTTACACAGCGCAATACCCCAGGCTGAGTTATCTGCAAAATAATCGGGGTGATCCACCTTGCTGTTAAACAGCTCCATTTGCAGCACCACGCCACGTTTTTCGGCATGAGGCAGAATCTGCCGCAAGCCTTTTACCGCGTTATCCAATCCCTCTTCCGGAGCCATGCCACGTTTATTACCGCTAAAACAAATCAGATTGACGTAACCGGCATCGGCAACCAAATCGATATGACGATGATAACGTTTTATTAATTCGTCATGAAACTGCGAGTCGCCCCAACCATCGGTCAGATTAAGCTCAGCACCGTTACACATGGAGGAGTTAATGCCATATTTTTTTAGCGTTGGCCAGTCGTCTGGCCCCACCAAATCAATGGCAGAAAAACCGAGTTTGTTCGCAACCTGACACAACTCCTCAACGCTTAAATCGCCAAAGGTCCAGCGCGCCACCGAATGATGAATATTGCCTTTAAGCGCTGTATTTTTGGGCGCAAAGTTTACATTGGCATCATCAGCTAACAAGTTGGCAGAATGGCCCGCAAGTCCAATACCGGTCGCCCCAATCGCTAATTGTTTTAGCACCTCACGGCGCGAAGCCGAATGCTGCTCAAGCTGACTCTTTTTTAACTCAGTCACGGAAAATCTCCTTTACCATTAACTTTAACGTTAATCTGATGTTAACAACATTAAAACCAGCAAGTGTGAGAGAGTTAGCGAAATATCGGTTTTTATTATGAGATTTTCGGCGTTGGGGTGAGTCAATAAGCACCGAATAATAATGGCTAACTTAAACGCATCTAATCATCTTAATATGTGGAACACCTGTACGCCCGGCTACATAGGATTCACCTGAGGTTTTAAAACCGAGTTTTTGATACATGGTGACGGCGTGCAATCTGGCGTTTAAATAAATCACTTGTGCACCATTTTCACAAGCCGTGTGAGTAAGCTTCGCAAGAATTCGTGTCCCCAGTCCCTGTCCTTGCATATCGGGACGAACAACCATTTGAGAGATTTTAAATACTCCCGGACTTTCCTCACTTAATCGCCCGTATGCGTAAAGAGAATTTCTCTCCTTTATTGCAAAATGCAGGCTATTTTTTTCGAGATCATCAAACAGTACCTCTCTTGGTAAATCTGGCTCCCGAAAAAACAGTTCATAACGCAAATCTAATGCATCTTTATAAAGTGAATCTGTGTTTTGTAACTGAATAAGCTCCATTTTATCTCCCTACAAATAACGCCAGAGACAGGCAAAATCACAATTGTGATCATCAGGATGTGTTGGTCTTGGGTGTGTATTTATGCAGCAGATACAACATATATACTCCGAGTAAAACGTCGATAGAGCCACAAAACTCCGGCCACCAGGAAGGGGCAACAGAATCACGATATAAGCTGAGATGTATTACATCGTAAACACCATGGCCTATAAAACCTAAAGCCAGTAATAACAGACCTGAAACACGACTAGCTTTACAGGCTACCACAGCGGTAGCAATGAAAAACACACCGGTAAGAATTTCATTTAACAGAGCACTGCCATCTTTCGCGTAGACAGCAAAAACCCAATAATAAACAGGAAAAGTAGCCAACAGCAGAGAATACGCCCATTGTCGTTTCTCATAACCTGCCTTGTTAAACCGATATATGATTAACCACGCAACTAAAACACCAACCATGAGTGCTGTTGTGTTCATATTTACCTAGTGCCTTGTTAAAGGGTGAATATTAGCGAACATTGCCAACATCATTTTTATGGCCGCAACGGGTTTGAGCAACATGTTACACCTTGATCTTGTATTTAAGATCATTTGCCTCATCACCCGTCATACCACGGAACCCCCATTGATAGGGAGCTTGCTCTTTGATGGTAATTTCAACGTCTACCGGAGATATTAAAAGCTGCGATCCAATGTTTTGAAATAGCGCTTTAATGAGATTTTTTTGCGTTTCCGGTTTCCGACCGGCCATCATGTTTATCTCTATAACGGGCAAATAAAATCTGGCTACACTATCTGCCTGATCGCTATTTGCATTCCAGCAGGAATTTATTGGGATGAGGCCAGACTTGCTGTTCAGGCTTATCAAACTGCATTAATTCAATTAAATTTGCACCGTCTTTTATAAATGCCGTTTTAACGCCATCACAAGGACTGTTTGGTTGCAAAATAATCTCCCTTCCTTTTAATGCGGCCAGTAAATCGTCAACAACATATGCGACATGGGGCTGCGTTTTTATTATTTCTGGCAAATCATTGTCATCATCAAACTGCATCCACTCAACAGCATAAGGCGTATCAAAATAGCCCTGGGCACTCATTTTCAATGCCTCGTTATAAACACCACCATGCAGCTTCTCGTTAACAGGAATACCCACATGATGAAACGTCATTTTTTGAGTCTTCATCGATCCCAATTTACCCTTCTCATATAACGTCGCTTTAATCGGCCTGGTCGTATTTATTATGTATGTGCAGCGACGCGAAACCGAACATACGGTAAGCATTCCAAAACACAAATATCAGCTATAGCTCTTTGACCATAAAATATTTACAGCCTGTTTTAGGATACCCCTGTTGCACCCATTCAATTTTATAACCATGTTTTTGATAAAAAGGCATTGCCTGAAAGTTTAATGTGTCTAAAAGACACTTAATACAACCGCGCTCTCTACCGGATGCTTCAATTTCTGTCAGGATTTTACTGCCTATATTTTGACCGCGCAGTTCATCTGAAACCCACAAAGTATCTAATAATAACCAATCACCAAATGAACGGGCTGCAGCACCAGCAACGACTTCACCCTGATCATTTTTGATTTGTACTGCTAAAGGTAACCTCTCACTGACTTCCCAATTAGCCCAATTGAATTCACTAATTTTGTGACTAAGATAGTCAATAAGTTCTTGTTGTGGATTTTCCAGTACTTCAATGTTCATGCATACTCCGATTTATCCCGTACTGCTAATACCCAGTTATGGGCAGAATGTGACTGGTAAGAATGTCGAGTGAAGCGAACAAAACCAGCTGTATTTAGTTCGTTTAAACAACCTGTCGGGTAAAGAACTCCATGAGTTCATGAACAATGCCAGACGGGTCTTTAAAGGCTGCATAGCGCCCCCACTTATTCTGATTTGGCGACTTATGCACAAAAACAACACCTTTAGACTTCAGCTCTTCAATTTGTTTATCCAGATCCTCAACAGTGAACACCAATGTTGAATTTGCATTATATCCATGCTCATATTCGATTGACTCCATGCCCCCCTGGAACATATATACTTCGTGGTTGCCAATGTTTAATTTTACTCCACCTGCAAATTCTTCAATTACTTCCAGACCGAGTACATTGACATAAAAGTCTTTTGAAATTTGAAGGTTATATACAACTAATAAGGTTGATGGATTTTCCAGGTTTATTTTATTTCTCCTTACATTTAATACCCCGGCAAAGGAGTCAAAACATGTAATAAGTCGCACGCAGGTAGCGATTTTTTTGCTGACGTAGTTAATTTGCCCTGCTTGTTGACTGCCCCGATATTTATAAAACATCATGCACAGATTGATTTAGATTTGGCACTTAAAAATTATTATTTTTGATACCGCTTCAATCGCCAATGACAGTAAATGTGGTGTTCCATATATTACAAATTTCCTGAAGCTCCTCGGCAGCGACTTTGCCTGACATGTCCTTAATGGTTAGATACAGATTCAGTCCTCTGCTAACAACCATTTCATATCCTGGAAGAGCATAAATACGCTCAAAAAAGATGTTTTCATCTTCACTGCACTTAAATACTGGCCCGGGAATTTCGATAACCATTTTCGACTATTCGTCCCTGTTTCCCAAGTTGGAGAAATAGGGCCCTTCAGCTTCAATAACACACTGTTCAAGCTCAGGAAACTGCGCAATATCATTAATATTTGCTTCTCTAAAATTCAAAATCTGTCTGCTCTATGTTGATAGTCGGGTACTTACCATAACGCCCACAACAAGCCGGAATGGAAGTGCGAGAACGGAGTTTCAGCCCCGGGGGCTATCGTGGTTGTGATTATTATGTGTTGGTTATCCATGCTGACCCTATAAAACACACTAAGGAAATTAGGACACCAATAAACGGTATTTTAAACCAGTATTTTTTAGCTAAAACTAAATACGCAATACCAACAGCGACTGGAAGAACAGAAAACCACAGCGAATTTTGTATCAATTCAAAATGGTAGACAGCCAACGGAATATAAATAGCGGCCAACAACATTGTTCCTAAACTGTGGCTGGCATTGAATCCTACCCACGCGCGCCACATCGTTGTTTCTCTTGTAAGTTGTGGAGACGTACTTTCCATAGCTTGGGCGACTGCAGGATCATAAGGACTAAACCTTTCTGTGAAAAAGGTATAGATCAAGTGAACAGTGCCAAGCACACCAAATATTGAAACCCCAATTATTAATAATATTTGATCCATGTTCCTCTCTTTTTTGACACATAACGCCCTGTTAATGGGCAAAACTCAACACCTTGTTAGCTGCACACTACCAGGTTTCCTTTCGTTGAATTATCTTACATTTACTACACTCATATTCTTGCTTTTTTATTCCATCCCAGTCCCGTTCCGAAATCAGCTTCCATGAATGCCAATTTATATGGTATCCAATCAAATGCTTTAACAAGACAGGGACCATAATTACGCTCGAAAGAATAAAGAACCAGTTATCTAAAGCAAAATTTACATATTCCATGGCTAATTCTCAGTAAAGCTAACGCCGCCAACAGGCGACCATTTGAATGTGGAGCCTTTAATTTTAATCACGACATAATGCTCGATGGAAAAACTGTCACAGCTTTGATTGGTTTGTGGTTAGCATACAAACCTAGCCTAGACAAACAGGTTTAAGAAACCTGAAAAACCAAAAAAACCAAGAAACCCCAAGTAAGACGCCAGCTTAAGATATGTATTTGTACTGCCCCAAACTGAGAAAGCACCAAACGCTCCGAACCCGGAAAAAGCAGGATCGTAAAATCCCAGAAGGCCAAATAAGCCAAGTAAAGCCAGATATCGCACTTTCGACTGAGGATGTTCTGATGAGTCATGTTTCATTTTTAAATCTCCCTGTAAACCAAATTGATACTGCATCCTGCTATGCCTTACGGCGCATACGCGAGGCAGCCGCATGTATACATTCCAGCAAACGACATAACTGACAATAGCGCATTTTTAGCCGCCGATTTCAATTTACCTTTTTACTAACCAGGTTGAAAATGAAACTAAACAGAACTAGCGAGACCAGCATGGGAATAATTATTGCGGTTCCCAAATTTCCGAATATGGCGAAAAGTGAAAAGATACCAACGTAAATAAACCCTGCGCCAACCTGCGACTTAACTGTGAGCGGCCGCGGTGAGTTGGTAGAAAAATACCAATTAAATGCGCAGTAAATAACACCGAACACTGTGACAATATTTGAAACGAAGAAAATAGGTTTAGGACCGTTAATAAATAATCCCACAACCGATAAAAACACGGACAAAACAAGTAAAGCTAAAAATGGTTTACTGTATTTAAGACTTCTACTGGATAACACTGATGAAGGCGTGTCTAATTTCTCTAAAGGTACTTGTAACGCCGCGGCCAGACATACTTTTGTTTCCAGTGATGCTCTCCCTTCTGATTCGACACGTTGTATTGTGCGTAAACCTAATCCACACGCCTTCGCTAGCTGCTCCTGAGACCAACCAGATCTTTTCCTGAGCGTTTTCACAACATCTGAATTAACCATTAATTCCTTTTCCATTTTCAATTCCCCTAAGTTTTAGCAGAGGAACTTACTATCGAAAAATTTTCTGCAATTATCTACGTCAGTTTGCCGCCATCGCCCGCCAGACACCCGCCAATTTTGGTGCTAGCTTGCATCCGGAACAAAAATTCACATCATGACTTAACGTGTAGAATGAGATCCAGCCTTATAGAAGACAACCGGAGCTAAAGCATACCAAACCAGTGCAACCAGATATGCGGCTCCGGCAATCACATCACGGTTAGCAAAATACTCATTTAATGACAGCCCTCTTAACGTTAACACTACAGTAAATTCGACCGACAACAGTAAAAGCAGCGCAACAATACCAACTAACCAAGCGCCAGATGGATTTAACACGTTTTTATTTTTAGCTACCAGATGGCGCGCTACAACCCAGCAAACAATCATCATAACTGGCGTTTCCATTAGCTCCGCATTGCGCTCACCTATAAAATCTACCACAAACAAAACTCTTACCGTGCCAAGCACAAAACCGGCTGCAAAAACACATAAGAAATAGAGTATGGATATTCTTATTGCCTGAACCATTATGGATTGTCCTCGCATGTCCCAGTCCTTTTCCATTACAGCACGTAAATGAATATGTAAACAGGCTTAAATCTTACGCTGGCCTAACGACCTAATAAGAGCCAAAGGCCCGGGGTGCACTTGAACAAATTGTGAGGAGTTAAGTGCAGTCAATACCCACCGGGCAAACACCCAAAGCAGGACAAGCCATATAATAATGATAATTACTGCCGCAGAATAACTGACAGGTTTTCCGGCTACCTCTTGTGCCTGAAGCCGGGCGGACTCCATTACTGAAGGTGGGGTTAAACACATGATAAGAGCCAGGCCAGCAGGAATAATTATGATGTCATCCAGGAGGCCGATGATAGGAATGAAATCAGGGATTAAATCTATTGGACTTAATGCATAAGCAGCTACGAGGATTGCTAAAACCCGAACCAGGAAAGGCATACGCGGATCCCTGGCTGCATAGTAAATTGCCAGAGTTTGTGCCTTGAGTTTTCTAGCGTTCTCTTTTATCAACTGGAGCTTCATAGAAACTAACACTTGCCTAACCGGCGTAAAATAGCAGGCAAAAATTAGCGATGAAGGAGCGCAACCTGCTTTTTTGCGTCCTCTGGTTCAGGCACTTGTTAGTTGCCGATTTCTTGGACATATCTATAGGACGTTTTAGTAAAGCCTATTTTTTCATAATATTGCTGTGTGGCTTGACGAGCTAAAGATGTCGTTACTTCTAGTTTTGAACAAAGTCGTTTCTTACTCAAACCTTTTGCAAAATCAATTAACTGGCTTCCCACCCCAGCGCCTCGGGAATTTTGATCAACAACGATTGCCGTAATTCTGCAAATTTTTTCTTGAGACGGAAAGTAATCGAAATAAATGACGCTCATTAACCCGACAACCTTATCGCTTCTTTTGGCAATGTAAATTTCATCTCTTCTGTCGGTTTGAGCTAATACTCGCTTTAAATCTTCCAACGTACTGTCATAGCCAAGCTGCGAAAGTAGTTTTAACGCTTCACTGGCATGGCCAGGTTCAGCTTTCTTTATTTCAGTTTTACTCATATTTTTCACTTGGCAACTAACGCTCTGCGAAGGGGCAAATGTGAGCGTAGCGAGTGGCTTTCCGATGATTTAACTTGTTATGCTGCAGTTAGATCTAACTTGTGTAGATTGCCTAACTTAGCCGTCCTTTTTGCCTGCCAAAGATCATAATTGTCTTGCATGGTTAACCAGCTTTCCGGGGTTCGGCCAAGAACTTTGGCAAGCCTCAGTGCCATTTCTGGACTGACGCCACTCTGAGTTCTGAGAATACGATTTAGGGTGGAGGCTGCAACATCCAAGTGCTTTGCCAGGTTTCGACAACTGACGCCAAATGGCTCCATATAAGTTGCAGAGATAAACTCTCCTGGATGTGGTGGGTTATACATAGTCATTAGTGGTAATCCTCGTAATTTACGATATAAGCATCACCATTTTCGAACTCAAAGGTTATGCGCCAGTTTCCATTGACGGTAATTGACCAAGTTTCCTTTCTTTGGCCCTTGAGCTGATGCAGCCTGAAGCCAGGGATATCAATATCTTCAATGACATGCGCAGTATCCAAAGCGGCCAGCTGCATGCGAAGCTTACTCGCATGTTTGGCTTGTATACCTTTTTTACTACCGCTTTCGAAAAACAGCTGAAGGCCTTTATGCTTAAACGATTTTATCATCGCCAAAGTGTAGCATGTTGCGCAACACTTTCAATAAGCATACCCCTTTTAACGACGGAAAACGCGAGCGCAGCGAGTGGTTTTTCGATCGTTTAACTTGTTATACAAGATTATTGTGCCGCCCTTTCCGTCTTCCAATACCAGTTTGTGATTTACATTCCAAGCTCACAAAAGCATGAGGCAAGAAAGAAAGTAGAAAGGTACTCAACCCCAAAGAAACTGAATTTGTTATTGGATAGATCATACAAGCCAAAGCAAAAAATAAAGCGAATAATATCGTAGCAATAAGCTGTGACCCGGCTGTAGGTTTTAGCTCAGATCCGCACAGAGTACATCGAGGCTTAACTTTAAAAATAAGCTGAAATCTTTGAGATAATGAAACTCCATTTTCTCCGCAAACTGGGCAATTCAAATCACACTCCTTTGTGTATAACGCTACGCTACATTCCGCCGCCTTTTTGGCGTCAATTTGAGCTGTTTGTTATACATTTTTGTCATTCTCTTTTCCGTGCCAAATTCTTAAAATATAAATAATCTCATCGGTAATTAGATAACGAACCGTATATTGACCAACATAGAGATCACGAATTCTTTCTGGATCAGAAGCTTTTAAAACGGGCAAGCCAATCTGAGAGAATTGTTTAAGTTTCTGAACGCCCTCTTGAAGGTCTATGGCAATTCTGCGAGCAGCAAATGGATTCTTGTTTTCTAAGAATTCAACAACTCGCTGGAGATCCCCAATCGATTCTGGTGAATATTTGACATTCATGGTTTAGGAGCAGAGGTTCTCGCGCCAGTACCCCAGCTATTAAGCCAAGCATTAACGTCTGCCTCGTCTACAGACTGACCTGATTTTATAGACTCCAGAGCTTCCAGCGTATCTTGCCATCTGGTTTCTTCAAGTGACTGCCTTGCCAAAAATTCCCTTACCGCCTGATTTATAAGGTAATTTTTACTCCTATCGAGCTTCTTCGCGAGATAATCTAAAGGCTTATCCACATCGTCATTAAGGCGAACACTTGTAATACTCATATTCTCATCCAACTGTAACCATTTGTATTACATGTTAGTACAAAGGCGAAAGACGGAATAGATAAATTTATAACGCCGCTGTAAGTTTTGACTTTGTAGTGGAGGGTTTGTGGTAGCGTAGCGTCAATCCACAAAAGCCGGAACGAAAAAGTTGTCAACTTGACAGCCTTGTTAGGGCTAACCCCGCCCCTCTTTATATTCTTTTAGTTGCTCACTATTAGTAGGCCATTGGGCTTTATAAGAACAATATATATTTGCATTAGGTTTATGATTTGGCTCTTCATCTAATGTGCCAAGCGCAATTTCATAACCGGTATTATTACCTTTTACCTTATAAAATAAACTTGAACCACACTTCTCGCAAAAACCTCTCTCTGCAACTTCAGATGACTCATACACCTTTATGTGTGACTCACCTTTTAGCCATGTGAAGTTTTCAGGCTTTACCCCAGCAAAAGTGGCAAATGCAGCGCCGCTACTCTTTCTACACATAGAGCAATGACAATTTGCGATATTTGGCTCAAATTCATTTACTCGATATTGAATTGAACCACATAGACAGCTACCTAGCATAATTTCCCTTATTGCCCTAACGCTTTACTCACCGGAAAATCAAAAGCAGAGTGAAGCGACACTTTTGATTTTCCGCTGGAGTTATTTGTTAGGCAATGGTTCTACCTTTTCGTTTAGTGATGTACGGTAGCACAAACAGATATAGACCAGTTAATAGCATTAAAAGGAGCGGGGGTAATGGCGAGTAAGTTATCCACCACGAAGGCTCAGCGGAATCTTCAGCTCTGGCTACGAAATTAGCAACTACGGTGACCGTAAAAACAATCGATAACCAACGGTGGCTTTGTCGGACCCATAAATTCCAGTTCATTTAGAGCTCCCTGATTGTGAATTGGGTGCAACTTCGATCATTTTCCATCCGTTGCCAGACGGATCCCGAAAACCGGCATCCACCGTACCATATCGTTCCATGGGCTCCTGAGTAAATTCCACGCCACATTTACTCATACGTTCATAAGCAGCACGACAGTTATCCACCAATAAAACTAAAGGAGGCATGGCTCCCTTTGCTACTACCTCATGCAAGGTCTGCGCTGTCGCGATGTCATGCACTGGAGGACCCGGTTTGAATAAGCCAAGTTGGAACGAAGGCTGATCTGGATGCTGTACAGTCAGCCAACGATAGTCGCCATTACGTACATCTGTATGAACAACAAACCCTAACTTCTCGACATAGAATGAGAGTGCCTCATCTTGATCTCGCACATACAATCCAGCCGTATTAATACCTGTAGTCATAAAACTTCCTCATTTAGATTGGAGTTTTAGCTTGCCAGCAACCTCCAGTCGGCGCTTCTCCGAAACTGCTATATTGAGATTTGGACGATCAACTGCACGAATAACGCATTCGGGGATATCCTGCCGCGCATGTGATACCGAGCATTCTCGTGCTCGAAACTCCCCGGGACTTTCACCAGTAATATCACTGAATATGCGCCCAAAGGTGCCAATACTATTCCAGCCAGTTTGCAGTGCGATTTCAGTAATGGGTAGTTCAGTGTCGCGGAGTAGAGCCATCGCCCGTTCTATACGACGGGTGAGCACGTAACGGTGCGGAGGTGAACCGAAAGCTTTTTTGAACTGTCGCGCAAAATGAGCGACCGAAACAAAACTTACTTGAGCCAACCGCTTTATTGACCAATCTTCATGGGGCGCACCGTCAATACAATCTTTCGCTCGCAATAATCTGCGCAATAACTCGGGACTTTGAATCATATTTGTCTAACGCTTCAAGCAGGGGCGCAGCTTTGCTGCGTCCATTACCTTGACTTGTTAAGTTGCTTTGCTTTCTTTTTATCGCGAACCCACAAGACTGAGCCGTTTGTTTTCTTCATCTCAA
>NZ_JACNEP010000014.1 GCF_014270035.1 Neptunicella marina
TGGCGTCCCCTAGGGGATTCGAACCCCTGTTACCGCCGTGAAAGGGCGGTGTCCTAGGCCTCTAGACGAAGGGGACAGAAAACGGTTACCAGCCGCATTCCGCAGAGACAAAACGTCTGTCTCTACTTCGCCACATCCCGCATTGCGTGATGTGAGAAACTTGGTGGAGCTAGGCGGGATCGAACCGCCGACCTCTTGCATGCCATGCAAGCGCTCTCCCAGCTGAGCTATAGCCCCAAGCTTAATCACTTAAGCTCAAAGCTAGGCCTTTGCCTTAAGTGCTGCTGTTCCCTGACAGCGGGGCGCATTCTAGGCATCCGACCTTTTTATGTCAACGCTTTTTTTCAGGAATTTGCTCTGTTTGATATATATTTCAACGCTTTGTCTATTCGTTGTGCAACTTGCTCAAAACTTAACAATTCCAGAGTGACATCCAGTGATGGCGAATTACCCGATCCGGTGGCAGCAACACGCAGTGGCATACCAATTTTACCCATGCCCACTTCCAGTTGTTCAGCGGTTGCGTTGATTGCCGCATGAATATTCACTGCATTCCAGTCACTAATGGCGGCCAAATTGGCTTTTACCGCTTCAAGTGGTTGTTGTGCTACCGGACGTAAATGCTTTTTAGCCGCGTTTTCATCAAACTCGTTATAGTCTTCATAGAAATAACGGCTGATTTCTGCCAGCTCTTTCAGGGTTTTAACCCGGTCGGCCTGAATGTTAATCACCTGCTCCAGTGAAGGACCCTTGCTTAAATCAATGCCCTGCTGCTCAAAATGCCATTTAGCATATTCAGCCACCTCAGCTACCGGCATGGTTTTAATATAGTGCTGGTTTAACCAAATCAGTTTTTCGGTATTAAAGGCTGATGCCGACTGACCAATGCCATCCAGGCTAAAATGCTCCAGCATTTCATCCATGCTGAAAATTTCCTGATCGCCGTGTGACCAGCCTAAACGTACTAAATAGTTTAATAGTGCTTGTGGCAGGAAACCGTCATCACGGTATTGCATCACCCCAACCGCGCCATGACGCTTCGACAGTTTTTTACCATCATCACCTAAAATCATGGATACGTGGGCGTATTCTGGTACCGGCGCACCCAAGGCTTCTAAAATATTAATCTGACGCGGGGTGTTGTTAATATGGTCTTCACCACGTACTACGTGGGTAATGCCCATTTCCCAGTCATCAATAACAACACAGAAGTTATAGGTTGGTGTACCGTCGCTGCGCTGAATAATTAAATCGTCTAACTCGGCGTTAGCAATTTCGATTTTACCGCGAATATGATCGTTAATAACCACTTTACCCTCTGTTGGGTTTTTAAAGCGGATAACATAAGAGCCTTCCTGCTGTTCATGGCTGTGACGACATTTACCGTCGTATTTGGGTTTTTCACCATTGGCCATTTGGCTTTCACGCAATTCGTCCAGACGTTCACGCGAGCAATAACATTTATAGGCTTTGCCTTGTTCAAGTAATTGCGCTACATAATCTTTATAACGGTCGAAACGTTTGGTCTGGTAATAGGGACCTTCGTCCCAGGTTAAACCTAACCATTCCATACCTTCTAAAATGGCATCGATGGCGTCCTGAGTGGAACGTTCAATATCGGTATCTTCAATTCGCAGAACAAATTTGCCGCCTTGTGATTTGGCATAAAGCCATGAATAAAGCGCTGTACGCGCACCACCAACATGCAGATAACCAGTTGGGCTGGGGGCAAATCGAGTTACTACCGTCATAATTAATCTATCTCTGGATAAGTCAGTAAAAAAATTGGCGCTATTCTAGCGTAAAGCCATGCGCAATGCGACGTAACATAAAACGAAATAATCTGATTAGGCCAATTCCTTTTTATCGCGTCAGCAAGTAAGCTTTCGGCCTGTTTGTACAATCTTAAATTCTCGTGAAAAATCAATCATTACATGCATTTATGCAGGGCGCGAAAGACACCATGCCACTGATACTGGCCGCAATGCCATTTGGCGTTGTATTTGGTGCGATGGCCACCGCAGCCGGATTAAGCAGTTTATTTACCATGGCCATGTCGGTACTGGTGTTTGCCGGCTCATCTCAATTTATTGCGGTAGCGCTGATATCCGGTGGCTCGGCAGCGCTCATTATTATCGCCACCACCTTTATTGTTAACCTGCGCCAGTTATTGTATTCGATCAGTTTATTGCCTCATGTACGCAAAGTACCGCAGGCCATGCGTTTACCGCTGGGCTTTTTATTGACCGATGAAACCTTTGCCACCGTGGTTAACCGGCTGGCCCGTGAACCCGATTATCCGCACTGGGTGGCCTACTATCTTGGCTCTGGGCTATTTATGTATGGCTTTTGGTTAATGAGCACCGCAGTGGGTGTCATCGCGGGTAACGCCTTCCCGGCCCTGACCGAATTTGGATTAGATATCGCTATGGTAGTGGCGTTTGTCGGCATAGTTATCGCCAATTTAAAAATGCCAAGCCACTATATATGTGCACTGGTAGCAGGTGTAAGCGGCTTATTAACCTATCACTGGCCACATCAAAGCGGATTGTTATTTTCGGCCTTTATTGCCATTGCCTGCGGGGTTATTGCCGAACAAAAGTTAACTAAAACTACAAAAGGAGGCGGTGATGAATAACGGGTGGATTATTGTTGGTATGGTGATTGTAACTTTTATTCCGCGTTATTTGCCTTTAGCCATGGCAAACCGGGTGCATTTGTCGCCCACCTTAATTAAAGCCTTGTCCTATGTGCCGATTGCGGTACTGACGGTCATTATCAGCCAGACAGTTTTTTATCAGCATGGTCAGTTAAATACCCAGTGGAATAATCCCTATTTATTAGGAGCACTGGCGTCGGCTATATGTGCCTTTATGCAGCCACGTTTGTTAATTAGCATTGTGGTGGGCATGCTGGTGTATGGTGTGGCGCGCTTTTATTTTTAACCTTGCGGTGTTTAATGCGTAAGCAGAGTGTTTAAATTGCTAGCAATTTGAACATATGTTGCACATTTAAATCAGTTTTTTAGAAATAGTATTGACAGTCAAATCTGCCTCACTATAATGGCGCTCCACTTGAGGGCAACAGCCTTCAGACGGAAAAATCGGACGCTTAGCTCAGTTGGGAGAGCATCGCCCTTACAAGGCGAGGGTCACTGGTTCAAGTCCAGTAGCGTCCACCACTTTTTCCGTGCAATAACACAATTTGGACGCTTAGCTCAGTTGGGAGAGCATCGCCCTTACAAGGCGAGGGTCACTGGTTCAAGTCCAGTAGCGTCCACCATTTTCGTGCTAAAGTCCAAAATGGACGCTTAGCTCAGTTGGGAGAGCATCGCCCTTACAAGGCGAGGGTCACTGGTTCAAGTCCAGTAGCGTCCACCACTCTTTATTGAAAAATTCCCTTTATAGTTAATACCAATACCCGCTCATCGTGATGATTGCTGTATTTTATACTTAAGCATTTTTTCAAATAGTGACTCATGCTTTTTATCTGCGATACGATAAACTAATTATTCAACTCAACATACGTTATCGCTATGGATCGCAATCTCGCCAAAAACAGTAATGTACTGATCATCGATGAGCAGGTTCTTGCCCAGGGTTATATGAAGTATGCGCTGCAGGAATTGGGTTTCGAAAAAATCTCCTATGTTGAGCAAGCCGACAAAGCGCTAAACCGCATTCAGGCCGAAGAATTTGATCTGATCATCTGCTCCTATCATTTAAAAAAGGAACAGGAAGGTTACAGTCTTTACGAATATTTAATTAGCGAACGCATCATTCCCGAGTCTACCGCGTTTGTATTTATCAGCAGTGAAACCAATGCCGACATAGTGCAAAGCATTATTGAGCTGCAACCGGATGAGTTTTTAGTTAAACCCTTCACCGTTAACGATATCAGTCGCCGTTTAACCCGTATTTTAAAACGCAAAAAAGTCTTAAAAGACATTTATCAGTTAATGCACAAGGATTTAAACGAACAGGCGCTGGATGCCGTTGAAACCTTTTTAACCTCGCCGGATAAATCTGAATTTTTCCCCATCGCATTAAAACTGAAAGGCGAGTTATTGTTATTGTGTGAACAATACGAACAAGCCAAAGAGTTTTATCAGGCCATTATCAACGTACAGAATTTTGCCTGGGCGCAACTGGGCATGGTCAAATCCCTGATGGCGCTTGATCAGGATGACGAAGCTGAAAAACTATTACTGCGCCTGGCCTTTAAAGCGGACGCTCAGGTTAAAGCCTTTGATTTACTGGCAGATATTCAAATCAAACAAAAAGATTTTGATATGGCGCTGGAAAGCACCCTGCTGGCGGCAGAATTATCACCACGTAATATCAAACGTCATCAGTATGCCATGCAGTTGTCACGTTTAACCCACGATCATCAAACCTTGTTTGAAATTTCAAAAAAAGTGGTACGTTATGCGCGTAATTCTGTGTATGAACAACCGCAAATCTATTTAAATGCCGCGCGCGCGGGTATCGACTATGCGATGACCGCCGGGCCTGAACAGTGCAACCTGTTACTTAAGCAGTGCAACGAATACCTAAAACGCTTTAATAAAACCTTCCCCAAGGCGCAAATGAGTGAGCCTTTAAAGGTTATTCATGCACGCATGCATTATTTACAGGATGAAAAGCATAAAGCGGAAGCCTTATTGAACCAGCTGGATGATAACAACTGGTCGCGCGACAGCATGGAAGATTTACTCGATAAAGCCAAAGCGTTCCACGAAATTGGTTTGTATGAAAAATCCATGCGTTTATTGAATGAAATTGAACGTCGCTGTCGCCAGTATCCTGATCAGGGCAAAATATTCCTGCGTTATATTTTGCAGGAAAAACAGGAACGCCATGCCATTCGTTACAGCCCCAAAGAGCTTAATAATGCAGGTGTAAGCTTTTATCAGACCGGTGATATTCACGGTGCGATGAAAATATTCCGCCAGGCATTTCGCGTGATGCCGAAAAACCCGGCGATTGCGCTTAATTTATTGCAGGCCATAGCTCTTCGTTTGCGCGAGCAGTCTTTAACCGACAATATTCGCTCCACCATGAAGCGCTGTATCTATACCATTGAAAACAGCAACCTGACGCAGGATCAGGAAGAACGATACCAAAAGGTCACCCGCTTTTTTGAAGAGGTTGCCTAAGGCGCAACCTCAGTTTAACTGCATTTAGTTTCAATGCCTTAGCTGCTACTATTGTCGCCCTACTCTGTTTGCTTGCTGTAACCTATGCGACGTTTAAAAAACTCTCCGGAACATGATGGCCCGGTAAACTGGCATGTATTAACACGCCTGTGGCCGTATTTGCTTGAACATAAAATCCGCGTCGGCCTGGCACTGGCCTGTTTGATCCTGGCCAAAATAGCCAGTGTCGGTTTGCCCTTTGTGCTTAAACATATTGTTGACGGGCTGAATATTCCAGCCGACAAACTCACCACTGCTACTTTTCCCATCGCCCTGATTGTGGCGTACGGAGTGGTGCGTTTGTCTAACGTATTATTTGGTGAAATTCGCGATACTTTATTTGGCCGGGTAACTGAGCGCGCCATGCGCCGTATCGGCTTAAGCGTGTTTAAACATCTGCACCAACTGGAACTGGCCTTTCATTTAAACCGTCAGACCGGTGGATTATCCCGGGACATTGAGCGCGGCACCACTGGTATCAGCTTTTTGATGCGTTTTATGGTGTTTAATATCGTGCCTACCCTGCTGGAAATTGTGCTGGTAGCCGCCATTTTACTGGTTAATTATGGCTGGGGGTTTGGCTTGATTGTATTACTGTCAGTTATCGCCTATGTGGCCTTTTCGGTTAAAGCCACCGACTGGCGGACCCGCTACGTGCGTGAAATGAATAAGGCCGATTCCACCACCAATACCCGCGCGATTGACAGCCTGCTTAATTTTGAAACCGTGCGTTATTTTGCCAATGAGCAATACGAAGCGCGTTTGTACGATGACAATCTGGCCCAGTGGGAAACCGCACGTCGTAACAACAGGTTGTCTTTATTTGCCTTAAATGGTGGTCAGGCGTTTATTATTGCCGCCTCTATGACCGCTATGATGTTGCTGGCCGCCCATCATGTCAGCGAAGGCACAATGACCATAGGTGATTTTGTGCTGATCAACGCCTTTACCATGCAGATTTTTATGCCACTTAACTTTTTGGGTTTTGTGTACCGTGAAATTCGTAACGCCATGGCCAATATTGAAAACTTATTTACCCTGCTGGATACCAGACCAAAAGTTAACGATAAAGTCGATGCCACAACACTTGAGGTATCACAGGGTGCGATTTGTTTTGATAAGGTGAAATTCCAGTACCAGCCTGAACGCCCGATTTTAAATGAGATTAGTTTTAAGGTCGAAGCCGGACAAAAAGTGGCGATTGTCGGTGAAAGTGGCTCGGGTAAATCCACCATCAGTAAACTGCTGTTTCGTTTGTACGATATTGATGGCGGCGAAATTAGTATTGATGGTCAGGCCATAGACGCTGTCACTCAGCAATCCTTGCGCCAGCAACTGGCGATTGTGCCGCAGGATACGGTGTTATTTAATGATACTATCGCTGCCAATATCCGTTACGGTCAGCCTGATGCCAGTGACGAACAACTGCAGCAGGCGATTAAACTGGCGCATTTAGGTAAATTTATCGATTCACTGCCCGATGGGCTTAATACCCAGGTGGGCGAACGCGGCCTCAAACTATCCGGCGGCGAAAAACAACGGGTAGCCATTGCCAGAGCCATTTTAAAAGGCTGCAATATAATTGTGTTTGATGAAGCCACCTCGTCGTTGGATAGTCATTCAGAACAAGCCATATTAGAGGCAATTCGTGAGGTGTCCAGCGGACACACCAGTTTGATTATCGCCCATCGTTTATCCACTATCGTTGATGCGGATTGTATTTTAGTGATGCAACAAGGCGCGATTGCCGAACAAGGCACGCATCAACAACTTTTAGCTAAACAGGGCGTTTATGCCGCGCTGTGGCAGACTCAGTTAAAACAACATGCTTGATCCACAACAGTTAATCGATACCATCAACCAGCCCATGCCTTTTGGTAAATACAAGGGCATGAAGCTAATTCATTTGCCCGAACCCTATTTGGTGTGGTTTCACAAACAAGGGTTTCCTGACGGCAAATTAGGCCAGCAATTAGCGCTAATGTATGAAATAAAACTCAACGGACTTGAGAAAAATTTGACAGATTTAGTGAAATAATCCGGTCTGATTAACGGGTTGTTGCACTCCACTGGTGTTTTTTAGTGGTAAACAGCTCACATTCTACAATAAATCTATATAATTCAAATAATTGACGATATATAATCTGTACCACAAAATACACTTATTACGGCTATAGTTGTAGTATCCGGTTAACACATCAATAAGCTAAATTTAGGCGAGGGACACTGTATGCTGTTTATACAATATGTCGCAACACGTCTGTTTATGTCGTGTGTTATATGCTGCATCAGCTTTTATTCATTTGCTCAGATAAAACAGGCCACCATTGTTTTCACTGAAAACATGTCGGAAATAAGCCAGCACAATTACGGTGGTTATGCCGAGCTGGCGACATTGCTCAAACAACAACGTAAACAAAAACATAACGTCTTTTTCCTGTTTGGAGGATCAAGCATCGGTCCCAGTAGTTTATCCTCACTGGATAAAGGTGCACATATTATTGATCTGCTAAACAGTATTGGCCCTGATGCCATGGGCGTGGCTAAAAAGGATTTTAGCTATCTGGAAGATCAATTATCCCTGCGCTCCTATGAAGCAGCCTTTCCTATGGTCAGCAGCAATATATATGATCCATTATCTGACGGTATACTTGATGGGCTGGTATCCAGCACCATTGCGCATCAGGGTCAGGTCAATATCGGTGTATTATCAGTGCTTCACCAAACAGTATTATCCGAATATGCGTTAGAACGCCTTGAAGTCAGGGATCCCGCTACCGCCATTAGAGAACAAGCAGCCATTCTGCGTCGCAATAACGTTGATTTGATTGTTTTAATGTACAGTTTTGGACTGGATGATATTCAGCAATTACTTGATGAACGGGTGATTGATTTAAGCCTGCATAAAGACAATTATTTTCAGCAACGACAACTTAAACCACCGCAAATTCACGCCAGAGACATTTTTGTTACCATTCCCGGCAGTGCTGGCGTGATTGATTTAAGCTGGAATAACAATCAACCCGAGACACTTGCCTTCGACTGGCGACAGGTTCTGCTTTCGGACATGATTGCTGACCCCGATTTAAAAAAGCAGGTCGACAGTTACAGCAGCAGAGTGAATCGCCTGTTTAATCAGCCTATTGGTGAATTACTGACACATATAGATACACGCCGCCATGCTTTGCGTGTAAAGGAAAACGCGTTTGCCAACTATGTAACAGATGCGCTGGTAAAGTATTCTGGTGCTGAAATCGGACTATTAAACAGCGGCACAATACGTGGCGACAAAGTCATGAAACCGGGCGATTTCATCACACGTAAGGACATTTCACAAATGCTGCCTTATCGTAATGAAGTGGTAACCATGCAAGTACCCGGAAGCGATATTATTCTGGCGTTGGAAAATGGTTTTAAATTTATTGATGAAGCCAGAGGGCGTTATCTGCAGGTGTCGGGGTTAAATGTCACCTACAACAGCCAGTTCCCTCCCGATAAACGGGTTATTTCGGTTAAGGTACATGGCAAGCCCATCGTTAAAGATAAAATATACAGTGTTGTAACCAGTAATTATCTGGCAAAAGGCGGCGATGCATTCACTATGTTTGCGGACAAAAAGATAGTGAATTTAACCCATAAAATGACACGTTTATTAGCAGATGTGGTAGTTGACCAGATACTAACGGATAAGCAAATTGCCCCTAAAGAACAGAACAGATTAACCGATATAACCCTGGTGCCCTGTAAGGAAAATAGTGACTGTTAATAAAAAAAATAAACGCGTATGGCGCTTATATTCGCTTAACACCTTTTTTGTATCCTTACTTATTTTTGTATCGGTACTCCTGGCGGCGATCGCAACGCTGGTATATGAGCGCCTGAAAGAATTCGACGTTATCCTTGATGAAATCAGCACCGAGTCGATCCCCGCAGCTTTGCACAGTAACCGGGTAAATAGTCAGGTGAACAGCCTGACATACCTGATCGACGGTCTTGCCCAGTCATCAACTCAGGCATCGCGGCGTATCGCCAATCGTGAAGTCTCGGCCAAAGTAAGTGAGATCATGGCCATGATTGAACAACATGGCAAAGACGAATATCTGGCCATGCACATTCAATCAATGAAAGACGAACTGGAGCATCTCAACAGATTGATTGACCAGCGCTTATTGCTCGATGACACCATTAATAAACGCAAAACGGCTTTGTACAAATCCTACAACAAAATTATGGACTTTATGCTATCGCCTAATCATCGCTCAAATTTGTCCCCAACCAGCTTTTTATGGACGATTGAGCTGGCCGATATTGTCGCTACAGCTTCTGAATCACTTACCAGTGAACGGATAAATCAGGTTCGGCAAATTAATGAACTGGTAGATACGTTACTCAGCAAACAATACCAGTCCATCGATAATTTACCGGAAAAAATGAAAACCAAAGCCACTCAGGTAACGGTTGAATTACAACGATTACTGTTAGGTGAAAGTGGCATGATAAATCTGCGTTCCGAGCAATTACGCTTAATGGGTCGCTCAATTGGCCGTGGTCATTTTGTACGCAATCTGGTGACGGATATTGCCAATTTATCGGAGTTTCGTTCCTACGAGCTGAATAACAGCATACAACTGGAAACATTAAAAACATCACAACGCATTAAACAGCAGATTAAATTGCTCGGTTTATTATCAGCATCAGCAGTACTCGGTTTATTGATTGCGGTATATATGATCCGCCACCGGGTGGTTAATCGCCTGAATAAATTGAATAAAAAAATTCAGTCGCACATTGATGGTGAACCGTTACAGGTTGATATTCGTGGCCAGGATGAAATTGCTGATATTGCCCGGTCTTTTCGTTATTTCACCCGCACAATTGAAATTCAGCAACAGCAGTTACAGGAGTTATCTTTAACAGATGGGTTAACTGGTATTGCCAACCGCCGGGCTTTGGATGAACATTTGCCAACCTATCTGCAGTCGGCTATCCGCCACCACTGGCCGGTATCGTTACTACTGATGGACGTGGATTATTTTAAACCATACAACGATAATTACGGCCACAATAAGGGAGACGAATGTCTGCAACAGATCGCCAAAATACTCACCCGATGTAAAAGACGGGATGAAGATTTTGTAGCGCGTTATGGTGGTGAGGAGTTTGTTTTTGTTTTACCACAAAGCGATAACAGAGGCGCCGAGCTTGTTGCTACCTTATTGCAACAGGCAATTGAAGAACAGCGCATCCCCCATGAGCACAGCCTTGTCGCAGATCATGTCACTATGAGTATCGGTATTGCAACCTTCCATTACGACGATCCTATATCAGCCGATCAGCTGTTAAAAAATGCCGACACAGCCTTATATGAAGCCAAAAATCTTGGCCGAAATCGCTTTGTTAGTTTTATAGAATAATTAGCCGCCAGCGTCACATACACTTTCACGTTCGATTAAGTGTGGTGACAATACATGTTGCAACTGCATTGAGCTGTTTTCATAGGCCCGGTTTAAGATCCAGCGCGCGGCCATCTGGCCAATTTCTTTCATCGGATAGCGGATCGTAGTTAGGCGGGGGGTCAGGTAATTACTGAATTCCACGTCATCGAATCCAACAACAGACACACTTTCCGGTACCTTTAAGCCCGCGTCACGCAAAGCACCGATGGCACCCGATGCCATTTCGTCGTTACCACATGCTACAGCGCTGAATTTTTTACCGGCGTTTAACAGGGTTTCAATGCCTTCTACCCCTGAATGAACCTGAAAGTCACCTTCATAAATCAGTGATTCATCATACGCAATATTCGCCTCTGCCAGCGCTTCTTTATGCCCCTGCAAACGTTCTATTGCATCCGATTTCCACAACGAACCGGCGATATAAGCAATGTCACGATGGCCTTTATCGATCAACGCTTTACTGGCGAGATATCCACCAAAATGGTTATCGAGGCTGATGCAGTTATCTTCTATCGCTTCAATAACCCGGTTAACCAGCACAAAAGGCACTTTTTGTTTGGCAAGTTCAATCAGATATTCATCACTGGTAGACTCAAGATGCAAAATAAGCGCATCGCAACGGCGCATAAGTAACGCTTCAATCGCACTCTTTTCATCTTTTTCATTACTGTGTCCGGTCATAATAAACATATGTTTATTGGCGCGGCGTAATACTTCTTCCGAACCGGACATCATAATACCAAAGGAGCCGTACAGCTGAGGAACCACATACCCTACCGTGTTGGTTTTGTTTGAGGCGAGGGACTGGGCAATAGAATTGGGTCGGTAACCCAATTCTTTCATTGCCGCTTCCACCAGTTTACGGGTTTCAAGTTTAACTGAGTCGGCGTTGTTAATAACGCGCGACACCGTAGCCGATGACACCTTTGCCAACTCAGAAACTTGTTTGATGGTTACCATGTAAGCGTACTTCCTTTGTTATTATCAGGCTGTTGTCTGGCGGTTGATCCCCGTCTCAGCCTGCAGGTTGGCCAGAACCTGATTATTTAGCTTGTAATTGCGCATCACCAGGGCGACCAGAACCGAGCCAACTGCCGGGAATATGGTAAATGACAGTAATATTCCCATTTTTGTCTCTTCTGTTTGGGCTATTTCAGCCTGATATCCGTAATAAGCCAGTAACCAACCAGCAATAGCACCACCCAGTGCGACCCCCAGTTTAATAAAAAATACCACTGAGGAATAGGTCATTCCGGTAATTCTTACCCCGGTTTTCCATTCACCATAATCGACACTGTCGGCAATTTTTGCCCATAACAAAGGCGTGGCCATTTGCAGAAACATACCCCACAGGAAATACAGCACAAATGCCAGTGCAATTTGTTCTGCACCAACAAAAAAGCTCACAACACAAATAAATGCCGCAATCAGCTGTAATCCGATATAAGCCTTAATTTTGCTGACTCGTTTCGCCAGCGGTTGCGCCAGCGCACAGCCGATCATATTACCTATCATGCCAACCGTAACAAAAGTGGTAATCAGGTCTTCACGCAACAGGTAGTATTTAATGTAATAAATGGCGAGTGTGGTCCTAAGAACCATACCCGTTAATAAAAATACTGCGGCAATGCACAGAATTCGCCATTGATCATTTTGCCACAGAGATGCAGCTTCTTTAGCAAAACTCACCTTCGTATCATTTACCGGAGCAACCCGCTCCCTGGTGCCAAAGAAACAAATCAGAAATAACACAACGCCAACAATACTCATGGCCATCATGGCTCGCTGATAACCAATCGCAGGATTACCGTTTCCAAAGTAATCAACCATTGGCAGTGTTAGTGAGCTCACCAGTAACCCACCTGTCATGCCTAATACAAAGCGATAACTTTGCACTGATACACGTTCATCCACATCAGCAGTTAACACGCCACCCAGCGCTGAATAAGGAATATTAATTGCGGTATAAGCCAGCATTAACAAACCATAAGTTAAATAGGCATAAATGATTTTATTTTCAGCACTTAAATCCGGCGTGGTAAAAGCAATGACACTGCATATGCCAAAAGGAATGGCTAAAAATAACAGATAAGGGCGGAATTTACCCCAGCGCGATTTAGTACGGTCGGCTAAAGACCCCATAACCGGGTCAGTTACTGCATCAAAAATACGTACCACCAAAAACATGGTACCGGCCACCGCTGGCGACAAACCAAAAATGTCAGTATAAAAATAGGTTTGAAACAACATAATGGTCTGGAAAATGAAGTTACTGGCCGTGTCCCCCAACCCATAAGCAATTTTTTCTCTGATTGAAACTTTCATCTTATTGTTATTCCTAAACTAACCGCGTTAACCACGGTTACTGATCAGATCCCGGTAAGCATATGCACTGGCTTTGGGTGTGCGTTTTTGTGTTTGATAATCCACATAAACGATGCCAAAACGTTTAACGTATCCTTCCGCCCACTCAAAGTTGTCCATTAAACTCCAGACAAAATATCCGGTAATATTGACGCCGGCTTCAATAGCATCATTCACCGCATTGATATGACTATTCAGGTAACGTAAACGTTGTTCATCATAAACCTGATCATTTTCAATTTTATCTACCGTGGCAGCGCCGTTTTCGGTGATCATCATCGGCGGCAAGCTGTATTTTTGATGCAGTGACACTAATAAATCAGTGAAAGCTGATGGACATACCTCCCAGCCCATATCCGTCAGTTCGACATTTTCGGGCATAATTTGCTCAAACCAGTTCCCGGCATGAGCCTGATAAATCGCGCGGGTGTAATAATTAATACCAAGGAAATCAATCTTCTGACTGATGATATCCATATCGCCATCGACGATATCCGGTTGCTGTTCAGTCGGCAATAAATTTATAACATCCGGATAACAACCATCCATAATAGGTTTGATGTACCACTGATTAAGGTATTCATCTGCGATGTCGGTGGCTCGTTTATCGGCATCACTGTCCGTTAACGAATAACAAGGCGTAAAATTCAGCACAATTCCATTTACTGTATCCGGACTGTTTTTATCTAACACCTGCATAGCCAGACCATGCGCCAACAGAAGGTGATGTGCCGCTTTCCGCCCTTTGTCCCTGCCAGTTAAACCGGGCGCATGAACACCAATTTCATAGCCTAAATAAGCACTGCAGAATGGTTCGTTGAGGGTAGCGTAAGAATACACACGGTCACCAAATGCCTGGCTGATTTTGTCAGCATAGTCTGCAAACTGGTACGCAGTATCACGATTTAACCAGCCACCTTTATCTTCGAGATGCTGAGGCAGATCCCAGTGATATAAGGTGACATAAGGTTTAATGCCCGCTTCATTAAGTGCATCAAGTAATTGTACGTAAAAATCTACGCCGGTCTGATTTAACTCACCATTTTCTTTGATCACCCGTGGCCACGACACCGAAAAACGATAGGCATCAACACCAAGTGATTTGATCAACTCCACATCCTGTTGCCAGTGTTTGATATGTTCACAGGCGTATTCTCCATTGGAGTTATCCGCTATTTTGCCCGGTGTTGCGCAAAAAGTGTCCCAGATACAGGGTAAACGTGAATCTTTGGCACCCTCAATCTGAAAAGATGCAGTGGCAGTGCCAAAGGTAAATTCCGGACTCAGCATATTGCTGTTAGTCGGTAGAGATATTTTCATTCCAGCTCTCTTAATCAGCTTATTTTATTTATTTAAATTTGTTGCTGCAGTTAGCTTTCCCGCTTCTTCACAACAACACACATGTAAACGCTTACAAAACATTCCAATTTAAAACCGCCAGTGTAAATGACCTGTCTGTCTTACACAGGCGGTTTAATTTATCTGTTATTTTTTGTTTGGGTTTGCTGTTGTCGTACATAACGACTGATATCAGCAAACGTTGCCACCCAATAGTCCTGCTTATGTTTGGCCAGGTAGGCTAACAAAGCTTCGTGTGCCTCGGCACTGTTGCTCAGATAATCCCCTCCAATACCGTGGAAAGTAAAATTTGCCATGGTGCCCTTTTCTCTGGCTTTTTTTACGAAGGCAATCAACTGCTCTGCACTTTGCTCAGCGGGCGCCCATACACCGGTATTACCCATATCATAACCTTGCATGGTATCCGGCACATCACCACCAACTACTTTTATGCCTAAAAATTTATCTTTAATTCCAATGACATAGTCTTTACCGTCAGCCAGTATATCACCACAAGGCAAAGTGTAGGTGCGTTCAGTTTTGCCGTCTATCGCGTGTAATAAGGTATTGGCCAGATCGATCTCCTGATGGATTTCATCAAGTTTGTAACTATCCAAATCATGATAAGGAATCACCCAGTCACGATTAGGTTTTGAACCACGACATGGATGATAAATTGTATGATTACCCAATTCATGGCCGTTGGCAGCGGCTTTACGCCATTCTCTTAAACGGGTTTTGAGTGTTGGAGCATCCAAACGCAGATAAAAAGAACCTTTAAAACCATACTTATCCAACTGGGGGATCGCTGTATCTAACTGACTATTTAATGAATCGTCATAAGCCAGGTTAACCGCAGCTTTTGCCCCGTTTGGCCACACAAAACCACCTTCTGTACTGGCTTGAGCATAATGAGTGGTCAGTAACATAAAACTGGTGATAGCCAGAATATGACGCGTATTTTGTTTTATTAATCTAACTAACATGTAACACCTTAAAATAAGCCTGAATGTGTTTTATTCACCGGACATCCTTGCCACAATGACACTGAAGTTTGATTTGGCTAAGTGGAGATTCATTTATTTGCTTTTTCTGTACCTGATAAAACATTGCAAACAAGGTCAGTTATCAGGAATCCCACTACATTCCAAATTACATTTATTTAACATTCAAACTTACAATAAAATAAATTATTGAAATTCATTAGCGCGTTGTGAATATGCGGTAAATCAGGCGTTAAAGCCGCTAAATACATAATATCTGCCCACAAAAACAAAAAAAACATTGCAATAAAATCAAAAAACTGCAAATGTAAGCGCTTACATAAGTAGAGTATAATTCTAACATTAGGTCAACATTTTTTAATCAATTTTGTCCTGATGGACAAGTAAACAACAAAGAGGGTTCCAACCCAATGAACAAAAATCTACGACTTTCAGCCGTGGGATTAACCATCGCCCTGACACTTCAGGCGTGTGGAAGCGATAATGCCTCAACCACGAATAACGCTGCTGAACCAGCAAAAACGCCGCAAATCTGGCCAAAGCTGGATATTAAAGTCAAACAGGATCCACAGGTTGAAAAACGGGTTAGTGATATTCTGGCAGGCATGACAGTTGAACAAAAAGTCGCACAAACCATTCAGCCAGAAATCCGTGATATTAGTGTTGAAGACATGCGCCAGTATGGTTTTGGCTCTTATCTTAATGGTGGAGGCTCATTTCCCAATGGGGATAAACATGCCAGTGTTGAAGATTGGGTTAAATTAGCCGAATCCATGTATCAGGCATCAATAGACGATTCACTGGATGGAACCAGCATCCCAACCATGTGGGGAACCGACGCGGTGCATGGTCATAACAATGTTATTGGCGCTACCCTGTTCCCGCATAACATTGGCTTAGGTGCAGCGCATAATCCTGATTTGATCAGAAAGGTGGCACAGGCAACAGCAGAAGAAGTAATGGCAACCGGAATCGACTGGGTGTTCGCCCCCACCGTAGCAGTTGTACGTGATGACCGCTGGGGTCGCACATATGAAGGTTACTCAGAAGATCCGGAGATAGTAAAACAATATGCAGCTTCCATCGTAGAAGGATTACAGGGTGAACCCGGTAAGGATTTCCTTAATCAGTATCATGTTATCAGCACCACAAAACACTTCCTGGGTGATGGTGGCACTGAAAAAGGTGATGATCAGGGCGATAACCTGGCCTCAGAACAGGAATTGCTTGATATTCACGCACAGGGCTATGTAAGCGGTCTGGAAGCCGGTTCTCAAAGTGTAATGGCGTCATTTAACAGCTGGCATGGCGTAAAAAATCACGGCAATAAATACCTGTTAACCGACGTCCTAAAAGAGCAAATGGGCTTTGATGGTTTTGTTGTAGGTGACTGGAATGGTCACGGACAAATCCCGGGCTGTAGCAATGAAAACTGTCCCCAGGCACTGAACGCAGGGCTGGATGTATATATGGTGCCCACGCAGGCATGGAAACCTTTATACGAAAATACCGTTAAGCAGGTCAAAAACGGTGAGATCCCTATGTCACGCCTCGACGATGCTGTCAGCCGTATTTTGCGGGTAAAAGTGCGGGCAGGATTATTTGACAAACCTTCACCTGCGAATCGCCCCCTGGCTGCCAAAGCGGAATTAATTGGTTCAGATAAACACCGTGCAATCGCTAAGGATGCAGTACGTCAGTCACTGGTATTACTTAAAAATGCCGGGCAAATTCTGCCACTTGCGCCTCAAAGCCGCATATTAGTGGCTGGTGATGGTGCGGATAATATAGGCAAACAAAGTGGTGGCTGGACGATTACCTGGCAGGGTACAGGCAATCAAAACAGTGACTTCCCGGGTGCCACGTCAATTTGGGATGGTATTAAAAAACATGTGGAGCAAGCGGGTGGCCAGGCAGTATTAAGCGAACATGGTGATTATCAGCAAAAACCGGATGTGGCCATTGTGGTATTTGGTGAGAACCCCTATGCCGAAGGCAATGGCGATTTGGATAACCTCGAATATCAGCGTGGCAATAAAACCGATCTGGCGCTGCTTAAAAAGCTTAAAGACGCAGGGATTCCGGTAGTAAGTGTGTTTATTTCTGGACGTCCTATGTGGGTAAATCCTGAATTAAATGCATCGAATGCCTTTGTTGCCGCCTGGTTACCTGGATCTGAAGGTGACGCTGTCGCCGACGTTTTATTCAAAACGGCCAACAATGAAGTAAATTATGATTTCAGTGGTAAATTGTCATATAGCTGGCCAGCCAGTCCGTCACAAACAGTCAACCGCAATGATGCAACTTACAACCCGTTACTTCCTTACGGTTTCGGCCTGCATTATGGAGATAACGAGGTACTTGCGGCTGATTTAAATGAAAACAGCAATACCAATGCAAGTGCACTTGCGCCACTTAAACTTTATCAATTAACCTTCCAGCCACCATGGCAGTTACGTGTTATCACCAATGGTCAAATGGCAGCGATGAACTCCAATGTGTTAAATACCGAACAGGTATCTATCCGCACCACGGATTATCACTTACAGGAAGATTCACTTAAAATTCAGTGGCTGGATAAAGGTCAGGCAACAGTGACATTTGCGGATAACTTCCCTAAAGATTTGCGCCCTTATCAGGAACAAAATGCTGCTATTAGTTTTGATATAAAAGTAAATCATGCGGCTGATGCAGCTGTGGCGCTAAGCATGGCATGCGAAGGGGGCTGTCAGGATCGTTTCGACATCAGCGATAAACTGAACGCATTGCCGTTAAACGAATGGCAGACTATGCGCATAGATTTGAACTGCTTTAGCGGTGTGGATTTCGCTAAAATTTATAGTCCTTTCGCTTTAACCTCAAGCGGTAAACTGGATATTACCATCAGTAATCTGATGCTGGCTCCTAATAAAGCCAGCGACCAGTGCCAGTAACCTGTAGTTCAAAATAGTGACAAAAAAGCGCCCCAGGGCGCTTTTTTTTATGGCATTCCTACCTGGTTCTACAAGCCTATAGATTGTAAACCAGCATTAAAACAGCACCGAGGATCATCACCAAATTTTCGGTGAGTGATACAAATCCAAGGGGAACGTCACTATCACCGCCGACACAGGCACATTTAAGTTGTCGCTCATCAATATAAACGGCTTTATAAACTGAAACAGCGCCTACTGTGCCAATAAACAAAGCAAATAACGCTGTAATCCATACCGGTTGCAGTAACAACATGCTGAGTCCGGCAATCAGTTCAATAAAAGGATAAATTTTGGCATAACGCAGGTAGCGCATTGCCAGTAAATCATAGGTAATAAACATGGTGGTAAAAGCACGAATATCCTGTACTTTTTGCAACGCCAGCAACACCATACTAAAGCCGATAAAATGCATCAGGGTATTGACCCCAATTATCGGCACCGAAAGGTAAGTACTAAGGATAAGACTAAGTAGTGCTGCAATTGAAAATATCATTGCAACAGGGGTATAAGGCCATTTGGTGTCTTGTTCAGCCGGTTTATCAAAATAAGCACGCAGCTCACTGTAGCCCCCTACCCGTTTGTTACCTATAAATACCTGAGGCGTGGTATCTACATCATGTTGCTGTTTAAATTTATCGGTTTGATCGCGATTAGCGAGCTGATGGTCTTCAACTTCATAGCCTTGTCTCTCGAGTAAATCTTTTGCTTTGAGACCAAAAGGACAAATATGTTCTTTACTCACCATGCGATATAAAACAGCTGTCTGGCTCATGATTTCTCCTGACTTTTATGATTAAAAACAAGGTACTTAATTAAAACACTTGGGGTGGTCAGGCATAAAGTCAATGGTAACTGCGAATTGCATCGCTATAATATGCGCCTTCAACGCCCGGTTGACGGGACGACTCCAGAATTAAAAAACAGGTAATTACATGCAGTATCAAGGCAATATCCGCAAAATGAGAGCCACCGCGAAAATTGGCGACATCACTCAATATCAACTGCCGATTGGCGATAATTTAGTGGATATGAATGCGCTGATCAGTTCTCAGATTTCGTTTAAGTTCAATGAAGTGATTAACTGTGTGCATTGTGATCGTATAACCAAAAAGTCTTTTAATCAGGGATATTGTTACCCTTGCCTGACCAAACTGGCTCAGTGTGATACCTGTATTATTAAACCGGAATTGTGCCATTACGATCAGGGCACGTGCCGTGAGCCAGCCTGGGGAGAAGCTCACTGTCTGACCGACCATTTTGTCTATTTGTCCAATACAGGCACCATTAAAGTCGGTATTACCCGCCATGTCACTGACGGTATCTCCAGCCGTTGGTTAGATCAGGGCGCCACACAGGCGTTGCCAATATTAAGAGTCAAAAACCGTTTAATCAGTGGTCAGGTGGAAACCCTGCTCAAAGAGCATATCGCAGATAAAACCAACTGGCGCACCATGTTAAAAAGCGTTCCCGACCAAGTGGATCTGCTTGCACTAAAACATGAATTGTTGGAGAAAATCAGTGAGGGCAGCAAAAAAATTCAACAACAGCATGGTTTGCAAGCTATCACGGAAGTGGAGTCATCCCCCCTTTCGATTACTTACCCTGTTGAACAATACCCGGTAAAAATCAAATCAATCAATCTGGATAAAGAACTGGCATTTAATGGCGTACTGCAAGGCATTAAAGGTCAGTATTTAATGCTGGATGGCGACAGAGTGATTAATTTGCGTAAGTACGCCGGTTATCAGATGACGCTGACAACCGACGCTTAGTTCATTCAGTAACAGTCGTGTGAAGACGACACCCGTTTACCACACCGGGCTACACGCGTCATAGTCAACAACATCAGCGCGAGCATGATACCTAAATCCATACTGCCACCTCCGGATACGGTGGGTGGTGGTACCGGGTTACGACCGGTTATTGTGGCATCCAGTGGTGCAGGATCGCTGGCATCTGTCACGCCATCATTATCATCATCCGGATCCTCAGCATTATCTATCCCGTCATTATCCGTATCATAAGGATGGGCATCGGCTACATCACTGATACCATCACTGTCATCATCGCTGTCGAGATAATCGCGTACACCATCACTATCGGTATCGTCAGTGCCCAGTTCTTTTGCACTCAATGCGCTAATTTGCCGGGGATTCCAGACTATATCGTCAATTTTACCTAACCCCAGCAGCGGCGACGCTTGCCATCCTGAACGAGGCCGATCGTCTTCTAAAATGATAAAACCGTTAAATTCGGCACCGGCACTCCATAATGAGCCATCGGCGCGTAATGCAAACATAATGTCAGATGTCGGCATAAATACACTTAACCAGTCATTATAATCTCCTACCCGATCACGATATAAATCCGGGGCTTCACCTCTGGCTAAGTGGGCGTATAACGCATTAAAGGGCATATCCGAATAAGCCCAGCTATACAGACTGCCTTCTATTACAGCTGCAAAACCACTGATATCGCTGCTGACAGATTGCCATGTAGCAGTATCAATTAAATGTGGTAAATTTTGCTGCGCGGTTTCACCGTTAAAGTAATACAAGCCTTCACCCCAACCGTATGTCATGTTGTGATACATCACCAGGCCACCGTTATGAGTGAGCTGAACTGAGGCAGCTAGTGTCGGCACATCAAGTTTGGCTAGTTCGGCAATATCACGTTCACGGCCAGGTGGTTGTGCACCATTAAGCGCAAAACTCCACACTTCATTTTTATCGTTACTCAACAAACCTCCGTTTTGATTGAGCGATAATTGTTGCCAGCCATATAAAGCGTTCGCCTGAGTGAAAAAATGTTGTAATCCCGCTGCATTTTCATCCCGGGACACCAGCGTATCCATTTGCCATAAACTGCCATCCTGTCTGATTAACCAGCACTGATTGTTATGACATTCGATGGATTGCCAGTCATGTGCATCACCAACCCGCAGCAATTTATCCACATAGTGCCATTCGCTGCCATCGTGATACTGGCCCATATACCACAGAGTGCCATCCTGCTTAATGTAATAAGTCACCTCGGAAGTACCAATATCTGCAATAGCGGATAACTCTGTTTTTACCGGTTGCCAGTCAGCAATGCTGTTCCGCCCCCGCCCAGCGGTATTAACCTCATTTTTCCCCCAACTCCAGACATTGCCTTCGTGCGTTAACAACATAACATTACCCGCCGAAGCAAGGATTTTTTGTCTGGGCGCGACTCGTTTTGACAAGGTATTGTCATCAGCATTGATAGTGACAGTTACTTCGTTGCTATTTCCATCAAAGGGGTCGACTGCATAGAAACTGAAAGAATCACTCGTTTCAAAACTGCGGTCGGCAATATATTCAAAGTCAGCCCCTTTTAATAAGTCCAGCTGACCGTGCTGAGGCTGTGCGGTGATAACAACCTCAAGGCGGTCATTATCCGGATCAAATAGCGGTAGTTTTCTAAATACTTTTCCATCATCACCAAGTGTAAACTGCATATCCCGTACAATTGGTGCACGATAACGTTCGCGCTCATACGTCAGCATAAAACTGGTTGAAACATCCTGTTCACTATTTCCGGTAACCAGGGTTATTTTTGCAGTACCAGCCTGAATGGTATCGCGCTCAATTTTAAGGGAGTATTGTCCATCACCTAAGTCGGTTAATTGCATTTGTTCTGGTCGCACAATATCGTAATTGTCTGAATACACACGTAGTGGCGTAAGATAACTACTGTCCCAGTACGACAAACTCAGCGTCAGCGTAAAAGGCTGATCCTGTTCAATACTGTAATCCTGTATGGCCTCAAATTGCGGTAGTTGTTGGTGTGAGGTGAAATAACTGACAGTAAATACTTCGCTATAGTCCCCGGTTGAAACCATTAGCCGTGCATTACCAGATTGATTCTGTAAATTATTGATTTTAAGAATGATATCATCGCCTGACCGCGTGAACTCTGTTGACAGTGAACCTTCAAAACTCTGCTGCTCCACAGCAACACTAAGTGTTTTGATATCGGTATTGGCATCGACTGGAATGATAATATTTGCCTGCTCACTGGCCTTGAGCTGTATATCGGCTATTTTCCCAATCAACGCCCCCTTACCATCAGTAATGTAACCGGTATCCGCAAAGGTATCAGGTGAGGTTTGAGCCCCCTGCAATAACTTGCTGTTTTTAGCCTGTAACCAGTAACAATAATGTTGTGCGCTTGTCACATCCGTATCCTGATATTGCGTCCCTTTTACTTCGAAGGTTTGCATAACAGACACAAATCCGGGAATACAGCGTGCACTGCCGTCACTTTCCCTGAGCGCAGTTAAGCGGGTTAACAGATATGCATCAGCGCCCGGATACGCATCCCAGCGGATATCAATTGAATGTTGCAGTCCATTGCTCACCACAAATCCTTTAGGCTGGGTTGGACCACTAAAGTTAGCCAGTGTATTAGCAGACAACGCCAGCATACTGCTATTATCCGCAGAGTCCGCAGTGTGCTGCGCAATACCAATAATATTGCCTTCTGGTTGTAAATCTGGCGTGGAAAAATAATCGATTTGCTGGCAACTTACTCCTGCATCGCTGCAAGCATCGTTATAGGACATAACCGTGCGCACACCAGCGTCAAGGTTAACGTAACCGTAGTTAGCATAGGTCGGATCGCCACCATTTTGCTCAAACCTGTCGTGTCTGGCGCCCAGATTGTGGCCAATTTCATGCGCAAAGGTCAGCCCACCCGCACATTGTAACGACGTCACCCCCACACCGCTTTGTGACGATGCACTACCACCTGGAAACGCAGCATAGTTGGCATAACCACAATAGGCTCGCGAGCCACCGATAGTAATAATGTCCGGACTGTAAAAGTGCACCAAATCAGCCTGATATTTTTCGCGCACCCGCTCCATATGGGTAAAAGGTCCGGTGCGACTTTGCATTTTACTGAGAATATTATCGGTATCAGCAATATCCAGAGCCAGCATGGCTGTCACTTCCAGACGCAGTGCCAGATTATTATTTTCAAATACCTGATTGGCTCTGGCCACATCCAGTTCAATTAAATCAGTGACATTAGGTCTGTCGATCAGTGCATCAGATGGATAATAAACCAGTAAGCGAATAATTTGCTGATCAGTAAAACCAATATCGACCTGAGAAGGCGTTATCTCAAGTTGATTTACCTTAGTGCTTAACACGGTATCTCTGGCCGCTTTTTGCGCCACATTTTGGGGTGCAGAATCAATATCCAGTTGCGTAAAGCGGCTATTGTCACTTAACACATAATGCTCATTGCTATCTTGTGTGAGTTGATACAATTTGTCGTCAAAAGACACGGTTGCGCTAAGAGATTCCCCGACAACAATCCCCACATAGCTATGGGGTTTAGTGGCAATATGCCCTAACCAAATCCACTGGCCCTTGCTGTTTTTAAAATATTTGTCACGTGTCACTTGCAACAACTGATCAGCCAGCTCAATTGTCAGGCTTTTAGCAAGTTGTGTTTTGCCAGAATCAATCCAGAATGGGTCCAGCCGCACCGTGACTGCACCACTATTGTTATTTTGTGTTGTTGAAACAGACGGCTTAATACTGAAAAGAGGCTGTTTGGCCAGTGTTACGCTACTAATGCATAACAACAGCGCGCAAATATATCGCATAGTTCCTGTCGCTCTAAGTTAGGTCTGAGCGTGTTATACATATTTAGAAATACAGAAACTGTTACAAAGTGTACTCAATGTTTAAGCAATTATTGCCTGAAACGTGAAAAGTGCGTACCCGAACCGCCTTTGCCCCTTATTTGATTTTGTTCATCATCAAATGGCTGAGGCTTTTGTGCTGTGTCATGACCTTTTTTCAGCCACAAATTGCCATTGGCTTCATTTAACAGCAATAATAACTGACCATCATAATAAAGTGTGCCGCTTATTCTTTGTCCATCAAGCACTAAACCAACGGAACTCTCAGGTTTACCATTAACGACACCTGTCCAGACTAATTTCCCTGCCTGATTAAAATAAAAACTCTCACGGTTAAGTTCCAGTGTCTGACCTTTTATTTCCATAAGTAAGGTTTTACTTGGAATTTTTTCCGCTTCATCAAGCCAAAACGCCGATAAATTCAAGCCCATCGCCATCATGCCATTGGAACTTTCAGCATAGGTCATTGACTGATTCTCAGATTTTTTGGGTGCAACAAACACAATGGCAGACATTGCCTGAAAGCACGTTAAAAAACCGACAACCAATATTACCTTGCGCATTCCGGACTTATCCATTTTGACCATATGTGTAAACTTATACGTCGATTACCCGGTGAACACCACGGTCAAAATGTATCAGTGTGTTAACACTGACATAAAAAAGCCGCCGCTGGCGGCCTTTTGTAACATTTTAAATAACTTAATACACCAGTGTTTGCATCGCTCTGGCAGGAATGGTTAATGTCACTTCCTGACGATTAACAAAGAAATTGTATTCAACCGGTTTATCAGTTTTGTTCATTACCACAGACACGCGCGAGTTGTCCGGATTTATAAAAGAGGTTGATAACAAGGTACTGCGACTACTCGAGGTACTTACACGCTTAGCGCCCGGACGAACAAACTTAGAAAAGTGACCAATATAATAATAGGTCGGTGTGTAAATCAGCTCACCGCTTGAAGTATCACCGTGAATCGGTGAGAAACAGAAATTACCCACATGGTTTGGCCCGCCGTGTTGATCCAGCAATATATTCCAGTCGGTCCATGCCGCGGTGCCGCGATTAAAATCATTAATCATCGAATCACCATAACGCTCGGCATTTGGCCAGTATTGATATTTTTCCTGAGTAAAACGCTCATTGGTGCCTTCAGTAAAAATGAGCGCTTTATCGGGATAGGATTCATGTACCAACGACAGATTGTCATATTTAGGATCGCCACCAGTCCAGGTTTCATACCAGTGAAAACCTATACCCCAAACATATTTGGCAGCCTCAGGATCGCCCAGAATGGTATTAGCGCGCTCAACAATTAAATCGCGGTTATGATCCCAGGCAATCAGCTTTTTATCGTCGTATCCCGCATTATGCAGCGCCGGGCCTAAGTGATCTTTGATGAAGTCACGTTCCATTTCTGCGGTATAAATCATCGATTCCCAGGTTTGAGTGGCCATAGGTTCGTTTTGAACTGAAATACCCCAGATTGGAATGCCTTCCTCTTCATAGGCTTTAATAAACCGGGTGTAATACTTTGCCCAGCTATCAGCATATTCAGGTAACAAATGCCCGCCTTTAAGCATATTGTTGCTGTCTTTCATAAAGGCTGGCGCGCTCCATGGGCTGGCAAACAGGGTTAAATGGCCCCCTGCGGCATCAATCACTTTTTTAATCAAAGGAATGCGAAATTGTCTGTCATGCTCAATAGAGAAAGACTTAAGCTCGGCGTCACCTTCATCAATATAGGTGTAGCTGCCGCTACTAAAGTCAGAGCTGTGAATGGTCGTACGACCAAAGCTATAGCCAATACCCTGATCTTTGTCGTAATAGGCTGTTAAAAGCTCTTGTTGCTTGTCAGCCGGTAATTTGGCGAACACCTCGGCAGACGCATCGGTAATCGCACCACCAATGCCAATAATTTCCTGAAAGGTCACTTGTGGATTAACAAAAATGGAAATTTCACCTTCACTTGGCTGAGAGCCATCGGCAAACTGACGATTATCGGTTTTGCTTAAGCGTAAATCGGTGTCTTTGGCCGTGGTATAAACCTCTAAGCCAGACACATTAACTGGCTCAGGTTTTACTGCAGCGTTCTGCGATGCGGGTTTGCTTGATGCACACCCTGCGGTAATCAGCGCAGCACTGACCAAAGCCGACACTATTTTTGTATTCATGCTAATCCCCTGTTATCAAAAAGGCAGCGCCTACGTTTATATGTATTGTTCACCTCATAATGTAAGCGCTTTCAAAGAAGTGATACTCTACTCAACTTTCGCTTTGTTAATCAATAGAAACATTTTTGTTAAGCTGTATTTACCATTTAACCTAAACGTGGCCTTCGCTATTCATCACTATTCGTGATAAGGCATATATCGAGATATCAATGGTTTAGTTTTGCTCAATTGCTTATGATTAACCCGCAATTGCTTTTTTAAATTTCCGATCCAAAAAGGAACATTCGTGTCTTCCATTATCAGCATTCAGCAACTTAACAAAGTCTATGACTCGGGCTTTGTGGCGTTAAAAGACGTTAATCTCGAGATCAAGAAAGGCGAAATTTTCGCGCTGCTCGGCCCCAATGGTGCCGGTAAAACCACCCTTATCAGCACCATTTGCGGTATCGTTAATCCCAGTGGCGGCACCATTACCGCTGGTGGCCATAATGTGGTCACTCAATACCGTGCAGCACGCAATATTATTGGTTTGGTACCACAGGAAATCAGCACCGATTCATTTGAAACCGTTGAAGCCACCGTCGCTTTTAGCCGTGGTTTATTCGGAAAGCCGGCTAATCCACAATATGTGGAAAAAATCCTGCGCCAGTTATCCTTATGGGAAAAGCGCAATAGCAAAATTATGGCGCTATCCGGCGGTATGAAACGTCGCGTGATGATAGCCAAAGCCTTATCACACGAACCTGACATTCTGTTTTTAGATGAACCAACTGCCGGCGTAGACGTGGATTTACGCCGCGATATGTGGGAAATGGTGCGAGGTCTGCGTGAAAACGGCGCCACCATTATACTCACCACTCACTACATTGAAGAAGCCGAAGAAATGGCCGACCGCATTGGCGTGATCAACAAAGGTCAAATTGTATTGGTTGAAGAAAAAGACGCCTTAATGCAAAAGCTGGGTAAACGTGAACTCACCCTGCAATTACAAACGCCTCTTACTGAACTGCCAGCCGAACTAAACGGTTTTGCACTTGAACTGGCTAAAGACGGCCACGAACTGGTGTACCGATTTGATAGTCAAAGCGAACATACCGGCATTGCTGAGCTGTTAAAACAGTTAGGCCAGCAGGGTATCGACTTTAAAGATTTAAGTACCAGCCAGAGCTCGCTGGAGGAAATATTTGTTAATCTGGTGAGGGACAGCAAATGAATTTTTACGCCATAAAAGCCATTTATAAATTCGAAATGGCCAGAACATTTCGTACCTTAATGCAAAGTATCGCCTCGCCGGTATTATCCACCTCCTTGTATTTTATAGTGTTTGGTGCCGCCATTGGTTCACGTATGGGCGACATAGACGGTGTTAGCTACGGGGCCTTTATTATCCCTGGTCTGATGATGCTGGCGCTACTGAGCGAAAGTGTGTCTAACGCCGCCTTTGGTATCTTCTTCCCCAAGTTTTCCGGCACCATTTATGAGGTGTTATCTGCGCCGGTTTCCTTTGTGGAAGTGGTATGTGGATATGTAGGCGCCGCGGCCAGCAAATCGATTATGCTCGGTATATTGATTCTGATCACCGCACGCTTTTTTGTCGATTATGAAATTCTGCATCCAATCTGGATGTTATCGTTTTTGGTGTTAACCGCCGTCACTTTTAGTTTGTTTGGTTTTATTCTGGGGATCTTGTCGAATAACTTCCAGCAGCTACAGGTGGTGCCGTTATTAGTGATCACGCCGCTTACCTTTTTAGGTGGCAGTTTCTATTCGATCAGCATGCTGCCACCGCTGTGGCAAACCATCACGCTGTTTAATCCTGTGGTATACCTAATTAGCGGTTTCCGCTGGAGTTTTTACGGTGTATCTGATGTAAATATTGGCATGAGTGTAGGGATGACGCTGTTATTTATGTTAATCTGTATCTCAATTATCTGGTGGATATTTAAAACAGGTTATCGCCTACGTCAGTAATATTTCCACCTCAACTGGCCGGCATGCATTCCGGCCAGCTTTGCGCATTTTTCAGGAGCCAAATGACGCGTTTATCGACAATCCGGCCGCTTCTCTTCCTCTCGCAATCCTTGCTGCGATGGCCTTATATTGTTGTCATTTATCTGCTCTGCTGCCCGGTTTCTCATAAACTTTTAAGGACTCATCATGAAACGTATCGTCGTGGTCGGCGGTGGCGCAGGTGGTTTCGAGCTGGTCACTCAGCTCAGCCGTTATGCGCGCAAGCACAAAAATATCGAAGTGATTCTGGTTGATAAGGTACGTACCCATATCTGGAAACCTTTGATGCACGAAGTGGCAGCCGGGGTAATTAACAAAAGCTCCGATGGTGTGGATTACCGCATGCATGCCAGCCGCCATAATTATGAATTCCAACAAGGTACCCTGATTGGCGTTGATGCCGATAAACAAACCATTTCGCTACAGGCATATCATGACGAAAATGACGATTTGATATTGCCGGAACGCCAAATTCAGTACGATATTCTGGTGTTAGGCATTGGCAGCGTCAGCAATGACTTTGGTACGCCGGGGGTTAAAGAGTACAGCTATTTCCTCGACTCATTAGCACAAGCCGAACGATTCCACCGTGCGCTGATTAATCAACTATTACGTATTAACCAGCCGGAAACCGAGCAAAATATTCTGAAAATCTCGATTGTTGGTGCGGGCGCCACCGGCACCGAGTTAGCCGCACAGCTTTACCATGTAGCCAATCTGTCCAAAGCCTATGGTATGCCGCATATGTCGGCTAAACGCCTGCAAATCAATATTATTGAAGCAGGTCAGCGCATCTTACCTGCTCTGCCCGATCGTATTGCCTTGGCAGCTCGTAAAGCGCTGTTAAAACTCAACGTGAATATTCTGGAAAATACCCGTATTACCCAGGCCACCAAAGATGGTTTTATTACCAGCGAAGACAATCTGATAGAAAGCGATTTAATGGTGTGGGCAGCGGGTGTTAAAGCGCCGGATATTATTAAGGATACCGGCTTGTTTGAGTTAAACCGCGCGCAACAGATAGTGGTAAAACCTACCCTGCAAACTAAAGAATTCGACAATATTTATGTGATTGGCGATAGCGCCGCTTGTGAGCAGGCTGATGGCAGCTGGGTACCGCCCCGCGCACAGTCTGCCCACCAAATGGCAACCCTGGCCCATAAAAACATACTGGCAGCACTAAAAGGTCAGCCACTAAAAGATTACGTGTATAACGATTACGGTTCACTGATTCATTTAAGCAAATACAGTACAGTGGGCAGTTTGATGGGTAACTTGTCCAACTCCAGCATGTTTATTGAAGGGCGTTTAGCAAGGCTGGTTTATACCTCGCTGTACAGCATGCACCAGATTGCAGTACATGGCTGGCTAAAAGGCGTATTGGGTATGTTAAGCCGTAAGGTCGGCAATATGGTGGGTGATAAGGTGAAGTTGCACTAATCGCCATTAATCCTCAGCTATAAAAAAGGTCACCTTTGTTAACACATTCGGTGACCTTTTTATTATTCAGAAAAAATTAAACTCGCTACTCAATCGACTCAGCCGGAATGCGAATAAAACCTTCCATTAGCGTACGTGCACTGCGGCTCATGGTGGCTTTTTGCACCTGATAGTTTTCACCTTGCTGTTTAATCACCGCCCCGACTTTTAACGTGCCGGAGGGATGACCAAAAGTGACATCGGTGCGTTCTATACCGCCTGCGGCCTGATTAACTGTGGTACCCGGTATCGCTGCTGCCACACCAATCGCCACTGCGGCAGTACCCATCATCGCATGGTGTAATTTCCCCATAGATAAAGCGCGCACTAACACATCGATATCAGTGGCCTTAACCGCTTTACCGCTCGATGCAGTGTAATCTTTAGCGGGCGCTACAAAGGCTACTTTAGGCGTGTGCTGACGGGTTGCCGCTTGCTCAAGCGAGTCTATCAGCCCCATTTTAAGCGCACCGGCTGCACGGATTTTCTCAAATTTAGCCAGCGCTGCTTCGTCGGAATTAATATCACTTTGCAGCTCAGTACCTAAGTAACCCAGCTCTTCGGCTTTCACAAAAATGGTTGGGATACCGGCTGTGATCATGGTCACGCTAAAATCACCGACGCCTTCAACCGATAAGGTCTCGCAGGCTTTGCCGGTTGGGAACAAGGATTCACCGGCGTCGACCGGATCAACAAATTCCAGAACCACTTCCGCTGCCGGGAAGGTCACGCCATCCAGTTCAAAATCACCGGTTTCCTGAACTTCGCCATTGGTAATGGGCACCCGCGAAATAATGGTTTTACTGGTATTTTGTTGCCAGATACGCACTTCACAAATACCGTTTTGCGGAATACGTGATGCATCCACCAAGCCCTGCTGAATCGCCACAGTACCTACTGCCGCAGTTAAATTACCGCAGTTACCGCTCCAGTCGACTAAATCATCCTCAATACCAATCTGGCCATACAGATAATTCACATCATGCTCAGGCACATCGCTTTTACTTAAAATCACGGTTTTACTGGTGCTGGACGTGGCACCGCCCATGCCATCGGTATGTTTGGCATAAGGATCAGGACTGCCAATCACCCGTTGCAAAAAACGGTCACGCACTTCACCCGGCTGCTGCACCGCCTCGGGTAAATCATGCAGCACAAAAAACACGCCCTTAGACGTTCCGCCACGCATATAAGTAGCAGGAATACGTAATTGAGGTTTAAACATACAATGCTCCATAATATGAAGACAAAATTAACTAATTAAGATCGCATTGAGCTACGAGCTACGAGCTACGAGCTACGAGCTACGAGCTACGAGCTACGAGCTACGAGCTACGCAGAATTATCGGTTTGAGATATTCTGCTTGCTACTCAAAACCTATCAATAAAAATGTGATGGCTGAACTTAGGCCGCGGAGGCAGCGCGCAGCGTATAAAACATACATGAGCACTGCCGACAAAGGCATAAGTTCAGCCAGCCATTTTTAAGCCGTAGCAAGGAAGTCCTGTGCAAAACGCTGCAACACCCCACCCGCTGCATAAATTGATACTTCCTCGGCGGTATCCAAACGGCATTTCACCTTAGCTTTAGCAACGCTGCCATCCTTACGCTGGATAACTAACGTCAGCTCAGCGCCGCTTTGTGGCTCGCCTTCAATATCAAAGGTTTCGGTACCGTCAATCTGGTAAGTATGACGGTTTTCACCGTTGATAAATTCCACCGGCAATACACCCATACCAATTAAATTGGTACGGTGGATGCGTTCAAAACCTTCAGCGACAATGACTTGTACACCGGCCAGTCGCACCCCTTTGGCCGCCCAGTCTCGCGATGATCCCTGACCATAATCGGCACCGGCCACAATAATCAGCGGCTGTTTGCGCTGCATATAGGTTTCGATGGTTTCCCACATGCGCATCACTTTGCCTTCTGGCTCCAAACGCGCCAGCGAGCCTTGTTTAACCTTGCCGTTTTCTTTGACCATTTCATTAAACAGTTTAGGGTTAGCAAAGGTTGCACGCTGCGCGGTTAAGTGATCACCGCGATGGGTGGCGTAAGAGTTAAAATCTTCTTCCGGCAGCCCCATTTTCGCCAGATATTCACCGGCGGCGCTGCTGGCCATAATCGCGTTTGAAGGCGATAAATGGTCGGTAGTGATGTTATCACCCAGCACTGCCAGCGGTCGCATACCTTTTAAACTGCGCTCACCGGCTAAGGCGCCTTCCCAGTATGGAGGACGACGAATGTAGGTGCTCATTTCACGCCAGTTGTACAAGGGTTCGCTGGCTGCGCCATCATCCAGCTTTTGCATAAACATAGGTTCGTAAACGTCGCGGAACTGTTGCGGTTTAACATGTTTGGCAATAATTGCATCAATCTCGGCATCGCTTGGCCAGATATCCTGCAAGGTTACAGGATTGCCATGTTGATCCTGCCCCAGTACGCCTTTTTCGATGTCAAAACGAATGGTACCGGCAATCGCATACGCCACCACTAAAGCCGGTGAAGCCAAAAACGCCTGTTTGGCATAAGGATGAATACGACCATCAAAGTTACGGTTGCCAGATAATACGGCGGTAGCGTACAAATCGCGTTCAACCACTTCCTGCTGAATAACCGGGTCGAGCGCACCGCTCATACCGTTACAGGATGTACAGGCAAACCCTACTACGCCAAAACCTAATTGCTCCAGCTCGGGCAATAAATTGGCGTCTTTTAAATACAGTTCCACCGCTTTAGAACCAGGTGCCAGTGATGATTTCACCCAGGGTTTACGGCTTAATCCTTTGGCATTGGCGTTTTTCGCCAACAAGGCGGCGGCAATGACATTGCGCGGATTACTGGTATTGGTACAACTGGTAATGGCCGCAATAATTACTGCGCCATCCGGCATGGCGGCATTGGCATCGGCCGCATCTGTGGTATTAGCAATGCCTTTGGCGGCTAAATCGCTGGCTGCCACACGTGCATGCGGATTGGATGGCCCGGCTAAATTACGCACCACGGAGGATAAATCAAAACTCAGCACCCGCTCGTATTCGGCATCGACTAAATCATCGGCCCACAAACCGGTGGTTTTAGCGTAGGTTTCCACCAGTTTAACCTGCTCGGCATCACGGCCGGTTAAGGTTAAATAATCCAGAGTTTGCTGGTCGATATAAAACATCGCCGCGCTGGCACCGTATTCCGGTGTCATATTAGAAATAGTCGCACGATCGCCCAGGGTTAAATACTTAGTACCTTCACCGTAGAATTCCAGATAACTGGATACCACTTTTTGCTGGCGCAAAAATTCGGTTAGCTGCAATACAATATCGGTAGCAGTAATACCCGGCTGCGGTTTACCGGTAAGCTCTACCCCAACAATATCCGGCAAGCGTAAATAGGACGCCCGGCCTAACATTACGCTTTCAGCTTCCAGCCCACCTACCCCAAGCGCAATAACGCCGAGAGCATCCACATGCGGGGTGTGGCTGTCGGTGCCCACTAAGGTATCGGGGAAGGCTACGCCATCCTGTTTGTAGATAACCGGCGACATTCGCTCAAGGTTAATCTGGTGCATAATGCCGTTACCCGGCGGGATCACATCCACGTTTTTAAACGCGGTTTTACACCAGTTAATAAAGTGGAACCTGTCTTCGTTGCGTCGGTCTTCAATCGCACGGTTTTTATCAAAGGCGTCTTTTTCAAAACCACCGTGTTCAACCGCTAACGAGTGATCCACAATCAACTGAGTGGGCACCACCGGATTAACTTTGGCCGGGTCGCCGCCTTTTTCGGCGATAGCATCACGCAAGCCAGCTAAATCAACTAAGGCGGTCTGGCCTAAAATATCGTGGCACACCACCCGCGCCGGAAACCACGGAAAATCACGTTCGCGTTTACGCTCGATAATCTGCAATAAACATTCATCCAGTTCATCGGCAGGTGCACGGCGCACCAGATTTTCGGCCAGTACTCTTGAGGTATAAGGCAAGCCCGCATAAGCGCCGGGCTTTAATTTATCCACTGCCTCGCGGGTATCGAAATAATCAATACCGGCACCAGGCAAGGGTTTGCGATAGTTGTAGTTCATGTTGTTATCCGCGCTGGCTGATTGGGGTAACCGCACGTAATTCTTCACCGGTGTATTCGGCCGATGGACGAATAATACGGTTATCTGCACGCTGCTCCATCACATGTGCGGCCCAGCCGGTTAAACGCGACATCACAAAAATTGGCGTGAATAACTTGGTTGGAATACCCATAAAGTGATAAGCCGATGCATGGAAAAAGTCAGCATTACAGAACAGGCCTTTTTCGCGTTTCATCACTTCTTCACAGCGCACTGATACCGGATACAACACGGTGTCGCCCACATCGGCAGCCAGTTTTTCCGACCAGCCTTTAATAATCTCGTTACGTGGATCAGATTCAGAATAAATCGCGTGGCCAAAGCCCATGATTTTTTCTTTACGTTCCAGCTTGCCCATCATTTCCTGCTCAGCGTGATCGGCCGAGGTAAAACCTTCAATCATTTCCATCGCCGCTTCATTGGCACCACCATGCAGTGGGCCGCGCAATGAACCAATCGCACCCGTGATACAGGAATGCATATCAGACAAGGTCGAAGCACACACGCGCGCAGTAAAGGTTGATGCGTTAAATTCATGCTCTGCATACAAAATCAGTGATACATGCATCACCTGTTCGTGCAGCTCACGCGGTACACTGCCAAGTAACATATGCAGGAAATGTCCGCCGATTGAATCGTCATCGGTTTCCACCTCAATGCGCTCGCCATCATGCGAAAAGCGATACCAGTAACAAATAATACTGGGGAAACAGGCCAGCATACGCTCAGTCACTTCCTGCTGCTGCTCAAAACTCATTTCCTGCTCAAGGTTACCCAGCATGGAACAACCTGTACGTAATACATCCATCGGATGAGCATCGGCCGGAATACGTTCCAGCACATCTTTAAGCGCCTGGGGTAATCCACGCAAGGTCTTAAGGCGGGCTTTATAGGCGTTTAATTCTGCCTGAGTTGGCAACTTGCCACGTAAAATTAAATAAGCCACTTCCTCAAACTGGCAGTTTTGTGCCAAATCTTTTACATCGTAACCACGGTAAGTTAAACCCGAACCCGATTTACCTACGGTAGACAGTGCGGTTTTGCCAGCAACCTGTCCGCGTAATCCTGCGCCACTTAATACTTTTGCCATCAGATATTCTCCTGAATCAATTTTGTAGAATACTTTAATAAGAGCAACACGCTCTCCACGCTCCCGGCGCCTGTTTGCGCCTTTAAAAATGGCAGGGTTACCCTGCCACGCTACTATTCAATTTATTTGTTTTTACCTTCGGCAAACAATGCATCCAGCTTTTGCTCATAATGGTGATAACCGAGGTAGTCGTATAGTTCAGCACGGGTTTGCATGGTATCCAGTACCGATTTCTGGTCACCTTCATTTAAAATGGTTTGGTACACCAGCTCAGCCGCTTTGTTCATGGCGCGGAAGGCACTTAACGGATAAAGCACCATATCCACGCCCCACTGCCCTAACAGTTCACGGTTCCATAATTCGGTTTTACCAAACTCGGTAATGTTGGCCAGAATCGGCACATCCAGGGCTTCGGCGAAAGCACGATAATGCTCTTCGGTTTGGATTGCCTCAGCAAAAATGCCATCGGCACCGGCAGCCACATAGGCTTTAGCGCGCTCAATTGAGGCTTCTAACCCTTCCTGTGCAAACGCATCGGTACGCGCCATAATGAAAAAATCAGGATCAGTACGCGCATCCACCGCGGCTTTAATGCGATCGACCATTTCATCAGTGCTAACAATCTCTTTATTCGGGCGATGGCCACAACGTTTTTGCGCCACCTGATCTTCCATATGCACTGCGGCGACACCGGCTTTTTCCATATCACGGATGGTTTTAGCAATGTTAAAGGCGCCACCCCAGCCGGTATCAATATCCACCATCAACGGCAAATCACAGGCCGCCGTAATGCGGTAACAATCGGCCAGTACATCGTTTAATGAGGTCATGCCCAAATCTGGCAAACCGTACGAGGCGTTAGCCACACCACCACCGGATAAATAAATCGCCTGATGACCAATTTGTTTGGCCATCACGGCGCTATAGGCGTTAATAGTGCCAACAATTTGCAAAGGTTTGTTGTTGGCCAGTGCCTGACGGAATTTTTTACCTGCGCTCATGAGATCTCCTGTGTAGGGTTAACTGGCGTTATCTGCGGCCAGTTTGCGGGCGATATTGTTTTTGGAATACAAAATATGACGACGCATCAGCATTTCTGCCAATTCCTCATCACGATTAGAAATAGCCTGAACGATATGTTTATGTTCATCAAACGCAGTGGTCACACGCGGACCAGCCATACCAAGCTGTACCCGATACATACGCACCAGATGATACAGGCCGTTTAATAACATATTAATTAAATGCTGATTTTTGCTGCCAATGATAATGCGGTAGTGAAAATCCACATCGCCGGCTTCCTGATAATAATTCTGACCTTGCTGCACCGATTCACTGTGTGAGGCCAGCAGCTGATTAAGCTCGTCAATTTCCTGCTGCGACATATTTTGCGCGGCCAAACGCGCGGCCATGCCTTCCAGCGATTCGCGTACCTGATACAACTCAAGCAAACCTTCCGGCGTTAATGCCACCACTCGCGCACCAATGTTGGCCTTACGCTCCACCAGATTGCAGCTTTCCAAACGATTTATGGCTTCACGGATCACCGCGCGGCTCACAGCATATTTTGTCGACAATTCGGTTTCACTGAGTTTGCTGCCTGCTGCAATATTGCCTTCCACAATATCGCGCCTAAGCTGGTAAAAGGTTTTATCCCCGGATGTTACCGCCTGCTCAGCAAAAAAAGTCATAGATGCATTACACTGTCGTTCAATAATTTGTCGACAATGTAGACTATAAAACACCATTAATCAAGTTGAGCACCATTATATTGTCGACAATTTATCCATAAATGTGATCTTAATTAAATAATGTGAAATTTCATAAAACAGAATGTGTTTTGCCCTTTAGCCAAGCAGTGTTATAAAAAATTCAAACAAGGATTAAGCCAGTAAACAATGGATATACACAACACGCCTATGAAACGAACAGTCTTTTTGCTCTCCACATTTTTTAGCTCATTTGTTTTTACCCCACTGACCTATGCGGAGCAATGGCAAACCTTGCTGGATAAAAACCTCAGCCAGTGGGATACCTACTTAAGTTACAAACATAAAAAATCCTATGATGGTTCTGTACCCAAAGATGCCGATGGCAACCCCATTGCGCCCATCGGCTTAAATACCGGTAACGACATCTACAGGGTCTTCACGGTAGCTGAGCACAACGGTGAACCGGTGCTGCGCATTTCGGGAGAGGTTTACGGCGCGATTACCAGTAAAGCGGTTTATCGTAATTACCACTTGTTGGCGCAATTTCGCTGGGGCGGGAAAAAATGGCCACCACGTTTAGATTTACTGCGCGACAGCGGCATTTTGTATCACGCGATTGGTGAAAACGGACAAGAACATTTTCGTACATGGATGCTGTCGCAGGAATTCCAGATAATGCATGGCCATGTGGGTGACTACTGGAATCAAATTACCTCAGCAATGGACGTGCGTGCGTTTACGCCGGAATACATCATGAACCCCATTGCCGACGAGTCGCAGCCTTTTCTAAAAGTGGGTTACGGTGAAAATATAAAGGGTTTGGTATTACGCAAAGAAAACGCCGAAAAACCGCTGGGTGAATGGAATACGGTAGAGCTGATTTGTTTTGAAGGCCAGAGCTTACATATCGTAAACGGTAAACTGGTAATGGTGCTGAAAAACTCCCGTTACAACAAAGATGGCGTTACCCTGCCACTGGATGAAGGCAAAATCCAAATTCAAAGCGAAGCCGCCGAAGTGTTTTATAAAAACATAAAGATTAAACAGCTGGATCAGATGCCAGAACAATATCGCCAGTACTTTTAATCAATCAGCAGCTCATCTAAACCAATTTAATTTAAAGGTAAGTTTGCGCCCCCCTTAAAATACAGGTTTTATATACAGGTATAATTTAAAAGGGTGAAAATGGCGTAAATTAAAAAATTTGGTAGGACCATATCTAGCTCCATTACTACAAAGTGAATTTTGTAAGCTATTGAATTTGCGTGCAAATCATAAATCTAAAAATATTTATAGAGACCAACATCAGGCTCGTTTTCAACAAGTCTGCTTTTCTCCAAACATAAAATCACACTTAACGGCAAAGACAAAAACCTAAAGTATTGGTTTTATTGAAATAAAGGGATAAGGTAAGGAAAAATTTTGGAAAAGCCGTTCCGGACTTATACGGAAATCGTGCTAATACACTGTTAGTTTCTATGGTGATGAACAAGGATTTGTATGAATTTTGATAGTCTGAGAATTAGAAATTTCCGCACTTTAGGAAGTGAACAATTTGTTGATTTAAAAAAAGGTCTAACAATTGTTGGTCCCAACAGTAGTGGAAAGACTAATATCCTGAAAGCCATAGAAATGATATTTACTGGCTATGACAATGTGTTGCAGTATGAATCGAAGCGCGATCTTACATTTGGAGTAACTTCAGGGCAAACAAGTCTTATCGCAGGCTTTACTGGTGATAGAGAAGCAGATAAAGAATTTTTTGAGTTATATGATGAATTAAACTTAATGCTGGAAGAGCCAAAAGAATCGAGCTCCAGTTTTTCATTATATTTGTCATTTGCTAAATCCGGAAAACCGCTATACCGATTTTTCTCTAATGAAAAGATGAAGAAAGAGTTTCAGGCGCAGTTTTCAAGAAAACAAATCATAGCTGTAAACATCTTATTGGAAGCTTTTGTTTGTCATTATGTTCCATCTTCAAAAAGTATTGGTGATTTATATTCGACACTACTCCTTCCATTTATTAAACGCTCAGTAACTCGTGTTTTGTCGGATAAAGTTACTGAGATTAATAGTAATCTTTCAGAAATATCAAAAGCTCTTGATTCGCAATTAGAAATAGCTGGTCTTTCACATATTAAATCTCAATTTAGTTTGCCAAATAATTCAATTGAACAGCTAATTGACAGGTTTGAATTTCATCTATCAGACCCTAATAAAACTAGTATTGATAGAAAAGGCATGGGCATTCAAGCATCTGCAATACTAGCGTCCTTTTTATGGATAACGAAAGAAGAGTTGAAGCTTAAAAAAAGGACAATTTGGCTTATTGAGGAACCGGAATCTTATCTCCACCCTCAATTAGCAGAATCATGTCATAGAATGCTTGAAAAATTACGTAGTGAATCACTTTTGGTAACGACAACACATTCCTTAGGTTTCGTTGCACAAGATCCAAGAAAAGTTGTTGGAACAGAACTTAGCAAAGATCACACTCGGATTATCCAGTATAGCTCTTACGTTGAAGCGACTTCTTCAATTCGAAATGCTTTAGGAGTTAGGTTTAGCGACTACTATAATTTGGGGCTACTAAATGTTTTTGTAGAGGGGAAATCTGACAGAGAAACATTTCAATGGTTCTTGGATTTAGTTAAGCCGGATTTTGATGGCAACTATAAATGGCCTTGTGTAAGAAGTTCAGAGTTTTTAGATTTCACTGGCGTTTCTGGTATGGAAGGCTTTATGAAGGCTACATATGAGTTTATTGCAAACGAACGACCAGTTGTAACTATTTTGGATGGCGATCCAGCAGGGGATAAAACAAGAAGAGCATTACAAGGATATCTTGGTAACAAAAAGATACAGTTTCATGCAAATAAGGATTTCATAAGTCTTCATACCGGCTTTTCACTTGAAGGGCTTTTCCCACATGAATGGATTGTTGAAGCACATGATAACAACCCAGATTGGTTTGGGGATGATTACGCCGTTGATGTCGAAGGCAAACTACAACCATTCAGTATGAAGAACGAGAAAAGCAAAATTCAACTTAGGACCTATCTAATAGAAAAGGCAAGCGAACAACAAGAGCTAGACTGGATTGCTAGGTTTAAACAGGTTTTCGATATGCTTGAGCATGCCCTTTCAGAAAGCTATAAGAGAGTCTACGGTCAAGAATTTGAAACTAACAAGTCAATGCAACCGACCGCTGATTGAAGCGTTATACACCAAGGAAGATTCGTGATTAAAACTAGACTATTTGTAATTCTTTGTATCTTCAATATATTCACATCAAATTCAGCTAGTGCACTTGAAAAGCTGACTGAAGCTACTATCAACAAAATTAACGACGACTTAGCTCATGCCACTAGTAATTGTGATTTTGACCAATCTACGAAATATTATTACGAACAAACTAAGTTCTTTAACTACAGCATTGTAGATAATGTTAATACAGTGCAAGAGCAAGACTATAGCGAAGCAATATCTGATTTTAAAGCTGCAATGGAGTTATGCTATATATCCCTTGCTAAGGACGTACCTGTATCAGAAGCAATAAATATTTCCAGTTCGGGACAAGATGCCACTTTTATTTATGAAGCATTCCATTACTTAAAATCTACCGATGGACGATTTTTTGAGAGCCATAATAAAGGAAAGACTCTATTTAGACTCATTAATGGAGAGGTAAAAATAATAGAAACACATTACACAGGCATTTCCTTTCAAGAGTTAGAAAAGCTGCCATAGGTGTATAACAAGCCAATTAAGTGCGGGGCTGCTAAAGTTTGGCTTGGTTCCGCTTTGATACACAGTTCAACCAAGCATTCTCAGCCCTTTATGGGGACGTTATAAGCACACGGAGGTTTGAGTATGAAAAAATATCTAACTAAAAATTTTAGCCTAGCTATGGGTGTAGGAGCAGGAACTGCAATTTATCAATATTTTGTTAATTCCACAGATGCATTCGATTTTTATAAACCCGTTTTTATTGCTTTAGTCACATTTGTTCTTTTATCTATTTATAGCGCTGTAAAATATCAAAAACAAAATTCACAATGAGTTCACCTAACTGACTATGTAATAAATCAATGCGGCAGGACAGGTGTTTTGCCGACCTGTTTTTACCAGCCAACCTATACACCCAGCTCTATTTTAACTCACACAGCATATTGTTTTTATTAAAGATAATTAGCTAAGACAAACAACAACAGAGATTCGTGACTTGTAAGGAATTTACGCGAAAATATCGTTAGGAGTAAAAATGACCTCAAAAATAATGATCACCTTTGGAGTCCTGGTTTATGCGGTGCTTATTCCATTTCTCGAAATCAATGCTTCACACGTGTTTAACGATACGTGGTTGCCTCATGCCCGGCTTCATGAGGTATGGCAGCTCACTACTAATAGCGCGATAGGTTTGTTTGCACTATGGCTGACCTGGCGCAAAGGAGAAATACGAGTTGCGAGCATCCTGAACATTGCAGTAATGGGTGGTGTTTTGGTCGCACATGCATTGAGCGATTCATACGGAGGCTCCATTATGTCTGGTAATATTGAAAAAAACGTTTTGGGTATAGAATTGGCAGCGTTTGCCGCTGGCGTGGTGGTGATTATGGCTGGCGTAGCCTTCTTTTTGGCAAATCGACTGTCACAGGAAGTAAGGTTTTGAGTCAATACAGGTTAAGTCACGCCATAAACGATTGAATCGGACTCAGAAGTAAAAAGGAAATCTATGGAATTAGTGTACCGTTCGGCCACAGTTGAAGATTTGCAAGAGCTAGTCGCCCTATTGTCAAACGATCCTCTCGGTAACCAAAGGGAGGACCCTGCAGCTCCACTAAATGATGCATATATCAACGCATTTGACGCGATTAATCATGACCCGAACAACCAATTGATTGTCGTTGAGCTTAACGATTGTTTAGTGGGTATGTTACAAATTACCTTTATTCCTTATCTTACTCACATTGGTAGTTGGCGTTGCCTTATAGAGGGCGTCAGAATTCACAGTCACTTTCGTGGTCAGGGTGTTGGTGAAAAAATGTTACAACACGCTATTCAGTTAGCTAAAAATAAAGGTTGTAATATGGTTCAGCTTACCAGCGATAAGCAGCGCACAGATGCAATTAGATTCTATGAAAAGCTGGGGTTTAAAGCGACACATGAAGGATTCAAACTGGCCTTGTAAGCATGATAAAAGCACTTAAAGCTAGTTATACCTGCTTACATTTTGACTGCCGATACGGGTTGAAGCAATTAGCCTAAAAACGCAATAATTACCTATCTAAACAAATAGTTAATGTCACTATGTACAAGTCTGCACTGTTTTTATTAATGACTACTTTGGGGTTATCGGGCACCGCCTTTGCCAATCAGGTAAATACCCATATTGAAAAACACAATAATGGAACCTGGACGGTAGCGTACCGTACTGATGAGCCAGTCACTCAGCTATCATTTAATCGCAGTCCTAACAATGCAAGACGCACACGATGGTTGCCGGTGTCACAGGATTTTGAAATTGCATATCAGGATGAAGTAGAAAGCATCCAGCGCAAAGATGGCAAAACGTTCAATCAGGTGCAATTTAACCTGACTGCCACCTACATTCCTTTACCCAAAGATTACGCGCCCTTCTCTCCTTTTTCCGATGGTGGCATGTTATTCCACTCCGGTCGCTTTTTTGTTTGTATTGATAAATGTGAAGCAGATAATAACAGCTGGTCAATCAGCGTCAGCGCACCTAACAATCAGCATATTATCGTTAATGGACAGGTTTATGCTCAGCAAGCAAGCTGGATAGATCAAGATAGCGGTCAGAAAGTGTATGTGGGCGATGCGTTACCCATTGCCGATAAGCATTTTGTCAGTATCATCGACCAGCAATTACCCCAGCAGTTAAGTGACGATATAAAAAACCAGTTACCCGGCTTAATGGATTTTTATAGCCAAAAGCTGGGAGAACTGGATTTTCGCCCATCTCTGTATGCGTCCTATCACGATAGTAGCAACGGCGGTTATGGCCATCAGGGCGGTACCCTGCCCGGTCAGGTTTTTATGCATTGGTATGGCAAACCGGCAATTGAAAACTTAAATACCGATGCGACTTACTGGTTTTTTGCTCACGAACTGGGGCATATATTTCAGCGTGATGCACAATATATTGAAAATCCTCAACAAGCCTGGATCCATGAAGGTGCTGCCGAGTTTTTTGCCGGGCAAGCCGCCAGGGCAGACTATTTTAATAAAAAACTAATACAAGCCAGACAAGACTGCTTAGCCGGATTAAAAGACAATCACAATTACCTTGCGGCCTCTGCCAACAACTTCCGCCTGCATTATTCCTGTGGCCTGGTATTGATAAACACTATCAACCAGCAACTGACTGAACAGACAAATATGGATATGTTTATGATTTGGCGTGATTTTAATAAAAAAGTTGCTCATGGTGACAAGGCCGGTGCAGATACCTTTTTAAGCAGTTTAAAAGCGCATCTCCCTGCTGACTATTTTACCCAATTGCAGCAGTTTGCCAGCAGTACAGAATTTAACGCTTATGATTTCTTTCAGTGATAACTTTGATTTTTTAAAGTAACGGCTGTAAGTCCTGCAACCAACTTCAATTAAAGCCAGATATAAACGAGAGAGCCGTTAATTCGGCTCTTATCTTAACCGCAAACAATGTTACAAAATCAGGCTTTTCACCTGCTGTCAGTTTGTTATATCTGTAACATCTAAACAGCAAGGAAAGATCATGTCGATCAAACAAAAACAAGTAATAACCACTCTGGCAACAGGCATATTCACACTTCTTAGCTTTTCAGTTACCGCGCAAGGTGAACAGCTGAGTGATCAACAAAATGCCAATTTAAAAAAAGCGATTTATTGCATGGAGATTATGGAAAATCGGCCTGATTTATCCGCTGATAAAAAAATCGATATATTACGCAATGAGTGTTTTGCCGAAGACTATATTCAACATTCCCCCCATGTAGCTGACGGGCGCGATGCGGTGCTGGCGTTATTTGCCAAACGCTTTAAACGAAACAGTCAGATCACGACATCCATAAAACGTTCTGCCAGTCAGGGAGATCTGGTCTGGTTGCATCAGCATGTGCAACGTTCACCCGAAGACAAAGGCAATGCGGTAGTGAATATTTTCCGCATGCAAAATGGCAAGTTTGCTGAGCACTGGAATGTCGTTCAGGCTGTTCCCGATACAGCTAAAAACAACAACACCATGTTTTAACCTGTCCGGCCAATATAAACGATGGGTAATGTTACTGGTGTTTTAGCTCAGGCAAAACACCATCTAACGGACCAAATTCGCTTAGCACCTGTTGTACTTTTTGTGCGATAACCGGATGTTGTACAACCGGTATACGCCCCCTGTCCACCTCATAATTGGCCGAGGTTAAACGTTGTAAAAATTCAGGCGTATCGATATGCGCCGTATTGCGGGTATCCACCGACAGCTCGGCGATGGCAAACACATCTACCTGTTGGCTAAAGCGTTTAAATCCGCGATAGGTAAAGGTTTCGCTCACCGTCTCATCACTTAAACGCAGTAATTCATCCATTAACTGATGTAAAAACTGATTCAGCGTTAGCTGGCGCAATATCAGGGTTATTTGATAACCCGATATATCAATTAACTGAGATTTATCCGTGGGATTAATTGATAAATCAATAATTAATTGCCCACTGTCACGGCATTCCAGATGCTTTAGTACAAAACCTGCGTGGTCAAATTCCAGCAAAGGCAACAGTTTTTGTAGCTCGCCAATAAAACTATCAAGCGGTAACGCCTGGCTTTGACTCGTCATGCCGGATGCGTGACGCGCCATCAGCGGCAGGTCATGGTGGCAACTAAAAGGCGCAGACGTACCACTAAAACAGCGTAAACGCAGTAATTCTCTGACTTCATGTTCACGCGCTTTTTTTAGAGCCAGATAAACGGTTTGAATCAATTCCGACGTGGGGAAATTTGATTCGATACGCCATTTTCGTCCATAAACAATTTTACGCTGCGGCTGTTTTGCGAGCTCCCGGTAATTGTCGTAACCAATAATGCCCACCTGAATATACAATCCACCGTCATCACTGCCGGCAAAGACCGGAAAGCGTTTATCAAATTCACAATCCAGCACCACCTGCTGAATGGTGCTAATTGTGTGCTGATAATGCAGAAAATGTTGCGGAATACAGCTATTACCACTTTTTAACTGAATTAACGGCGCGCCTTCTAAAGGCTGCTCACCATTAAGAGTGACATGTGATGATTCCGCTGATTTGTTTTGCATAGACAAATGACTCAACTTACAAAATTACTCAGATACAGGCTGCTTATGCCATTTGTGTTTTATCAGGTTATCCAGCGACAATTTACCTGCGCCCCATATAACCACTAACGCCAGTAATAATCCCCAAATAACATGCCCATATAAAGCTGCGGGGGCAATGTCTTCCAGGCTAATTACCGCTACCACATTCACAATACTTAAACCAATGGCACTGATACGGCTGGCTAAACCAAAGGAAAGTAAAACAGGTAACAATATTTCACCTGCGGTTGCTAAATAAGCGGCTAACACAAAATTTAATACTGGCACCATGTATTCGTATTCAAACAATAATAATGTTGATTCCCAGTCATCCAGTTTGGTTAAGCCCGATGCAAAAAATACCCAGGCCACATACAAACGCGCCAGTAAAATCGCGACTGGCTGCAAATAATTCAGATACTTTGAAAATACATTTGCCGCAGCAAATGCATTAAGCGCAATACTCATAACACTCTCCTATTACGATTAGGTTAAATAAATGGAGTGCCTAATTTAGCAGTGAGTTACAGAGACAAGGCGCCTGTTCGTCCGGGCGATGAACCCAATCGTCCGTAATTTTGAAATGCATTTATTAACTACCGTTTAAATAAAAAAGCCCGGTATTAACAATGCAGAATACCGGGCAATACACTCTCAAAGGGAAAACACTGTTTACATACATCGAAACAGAACTTAAGCATAACAAGCAGTAAAACATGGCAGGCAACCAAACGGCTGAATAACGAAACCATACGTCCAATCCTGATTATCCTGTTCCACAAAAAAGGCCCGGCAAGGTAACCAAGAACACATGCCGGGCAAAAGCTCCGTGGAGAGGAGATGGAGATAACTCGTTAAATCATTTAATTAATTTTGGTAAAGGCGTAGATTAAGTTGTGTTTAATCGCCTGTGTTAACCAGCTATCGAAAGCAAAATCCGGCTTATCCAATAGTTCAAGTGCGGTGCCAATACTGTAACCACGCTTTAACAGGCGGAAAAACTGATAGTCATCAGCCGACAATTCCAGTACGTCAGGTTTATAACCCACCCGGTACACAGCCAGATATTGCTGAAACTGTTCACTGGCAATGCGTTGTTTAAACTCGTCGATATAACCTTCAGGCTCACTGGCGTGATTGGCTTTCCACGCCTGATAAACCGGATAATCACTGGTCAGTATCTGAGTACAGTCAGATTGCGATATAAACAGTTTGTCCAGCTCGACATCCTGTAATAAACGAATACTGGTCATCTTAAACTGGCAATCGCGAGCCCGGCTAACCTGATGTATCGCCCAGTCAAGACGGGCACTATCCGGGACATAAACAAAACCGTCTAACGCCTCAATCGATTCAAGTACAGCAGGAAGTTGTTCTCCCCACATTGCCCAGTCACCTTTATCTGGTGGCGCCACTTTGAGCAATTGCAAAGCAGCAAAACGAAACACATCTTCACCGACCAGCTTCTGAACTGTTGGAAAACTAATCCCCAGTGCTCTGACAGCAGTCTCCAGCAGATTATTGCGGTAAATTGCGATACCTCTGGCGTCAAACTTACTGCCTGAGGTTAAATTCTGTTCAGAAAAAATCAGCTTTATAAGCTGTTGTTGCTCACGCATTAGCGCAGGAGGCATAATTTGAGTCACTGCAATATTCATAGTGCAGCTATCCGTTGTGGCATAACGCGATCGGCGACAATACGTGCTTTTTTAACTTCATCGATTAATACATCCCAATCAGGAAGCTGGTTATCCCACTCAATCAGCGTAGGAACCGCGCCAAAGCGTTTTAAAGCACAAAAATAGAGCTGCCAGCCATTGGATGACACAGGCTGGCTGTGATCATCAATTGCCAGCTCACCAAAGGTAACCGTACTAAAACCGGCAAGGTGAATTTCCCCAACCACATGACTGGGGATCTGATTGATCCATTGAGTGGCGTAATGCATGGGGTCATTAGCTAACTGATTATGCGCATTGACCAGAATATTATTTAAATCCAGTAATAAGCCACAGCCACTAAGCTCGGTTAATCGCACCAGAAACTCGGTTTCACTCATACTGTTGTAGTCAAACTGAATGTAAGCAGATAAGTTTTCAATTAATAACTGTCGCCCCAGGAACTGTTGCACCTGATCGACATTATTAGCCAGGGTTTTTAATGACTCTTCGGTAAAACTAATCGGCAGAAGATCGCCTGCATGCACAGACTGCTGTTGCCAGCTACCCCAGCTAAAACAGGCATGATCAGATACCAGAACCGGTTTAATTTGATTAACCAGTGATTTAAGTTTTTGCATATAGTGCGCAGGAATGGTGCCGGCAGACCCCAACCCTAATGCGGTTGAATGCAAACTTACCGGATATTTTTGTGCGATTTCACGCAATACAGCTAAGGTCGCACCACCTTCAGCAAAATAATTTTCAGAATGGACTTCGACAAAATCCACCGGGGCGACCGATGCAAGCGCATCGGAAAAATGAGGATGCCTTAAGCCAACCCCTACCAACGGCGCAAATGAATTATTTGCATGGTATTTTTCGAACGCTTGCATTGCCATCCACCTCACTTACGCTTTTTTCTGCTGTTCTTTGTAGCGTTTCTTGGCTTCCGCCTTAGACATGCCACCCAGTTCTTCGCAGGTTCCTTTAGCCACTAATTTCCATTCACCCGGATCTTTATCCAAGGTCGACTGACCAGCACAAGAGTGGGTACCGGCCAAATTAGCGCAGTCGTTTTGACCGGCTTCAGCCACGCCATAACATTTTTCTTTACCACCAGCATGTGCAACGGGAGCCACAAAGGTAGAAATAACCGCAGCCAGTGCTGCACTTGCAATCAGATTCTTATTCATGATTTCACTCCAAAATAAATCAATAAGGGGGGCAAACGATTACTCGTCTGCCAGCTCGTCTGCAGATACAGCTTCAATACCATTCCAGTTGCGGTATGCCGTTTTTAAGTTACCAGGTACATCTTCCATCCATTTTTGCTGTACAGCTTTGTTCAGGTTTAAATACAACTTGTCACCTTTGATGTACCAGGCAGTTGGATCCACATCAAATTTCTTATTTAACGCAACACCCATTGCACAAAAACCACCAAACTGAGGAGCATAAGCCGCTGGATTAGCACGGAAGCGATCACGGTTTTCTTCACTGCTGAACTGATAAATCGCCCCTTTATAGGTTGCTGAATACATGCTCTTACCCATGGTTGGCTTTTGCATAGTGAAATAGCTAACCGGGTCATAACCGTGAATTGCCACATCGTTTGCATTAGCATTGATACCAATATCAGCAGCAAATGAAAGTGAACTAAATACCAGCGCAGATGCCAGCCCTAATGATTTAACTAAGTTAGAAAGTTTCATAAGTAATCCTTAAATTATTTGTTTAAAAAGCTGTTGCCCCACATTGCAGGGCAACAGAAGTCACACCAATCACAATCTGTAGAGATGAGGAAAACTCTACGGTGCTTAATGTAATGGTTTACCTAATAGCGCAGGCACCCAATCGTCCCCACTTTGAAACCGAATGTCCTAATATGCAGAAAAAACTTAAAAAACTTCGAAGGCGTGATTAAATAAGGCGATCAGCGAGAGACAAAAATAAAAAAGCAGCCACATTCGGCTGCTTTGACAACTAAATTGTTACCCACTCAGTTGGGTGAATGTTTAAACTCAAGACGGTTTCCACTGGGTTCGCGTACCATCATATGTTTTGCCGGTCCACCATAGGCAGGCTCAGGCGCAAACTCAATGACCACACCCGGCATGGTTTTAATACGCTGATACAAATTGTCCAGCTGTTCAAAACTGCTTACCCGGATGGCCAAATGATGTAGGCCCACATTATTTTTACGGTCAAAGGCAACGGGCTTGTCTGTTTTGGCCTGCCATAATGCAATCATCATATGACCATCACTCACAAAAGCAGCTGGGTAATCGCTATTACGGCCTAATAAACGCCACCCCAGTCCGTTTACAAAAAAGGCTGTGCTTTGTTCAAGTTGTGACACAGTTAGTCCAATATGGTCAAAGCCTTCAGTTGCCTGCATGGAATTTTCATCGGCATGCAATACATTTGCACTTAAGATTAATAGTGAACTTAAAATCAGTGTCAGATAGTTTTTCATATGAATTTCCTGTTGTTTCAATAGCTAATACAAACGGTTTAGAAATGACGACTAAAAGATAAACTAACAAAATCCAGCCCCGGATTTGGACGCTTAAAGCCCGCGTTGGAGTAATGTAAATAACGCAGCGCAACACGATATTGTTGTGCCTGACCAAATCGGTACACAATGCCGAGCCTGTCTTCAAACTGGTAATGGGTACTGACATTTTTACCCGCAAATTGGGTGTCATCTAATAGAGAAACACCAATACCAAACTCCACCAACACAGGATTATGATTCCAGCGAGACACTTCGTATTGAATGACCGGCGAGATGGCTAAAACAAAATTAGTATCATGCTGATTGTTATCACCGTACTGCCAAAAATTAACACTGCTCTCAAAATACAAATCGAGCAACGGCGAAAAACGCTGCAATACATCACTGTGACGTTGATAGGCCAATTTGATGCCATCAACACCGCCTTCTCCATGAATATAATCAATTGCAACAGCATGACCTGCCGCCTTCGCCTGCCACACCAACAGCACATTTATCAAAGTAATCATCACCAAAAGCATATGGCTTAGGGTGCGCGAACGTTTCATACAATCATCCTCACCAAATAAGTAAAAAAGCCAGCGTCACCGCCGGCAATGGGAACAAATCAGGAGGAGAATTTTATGGAGTTTGGCAGTACAAAAAGTCGCCAAAGGTCTACATTTGAAAACCGGTCGTCCAGAAATACACAACCGGTTGCCGATACAATATTATGAGGCGCGTTTAACCGGACGAATAGTTTGCAGCCACTCTTTGGGAGAAAGTCCGAGCTTTTTACGAAAAATACGCGCTAACGCCGAACCATGTTCGTAACCGACTTCGGTAGCAACAATATTCACCGGTTTATCATTGCGCAACAGCTTTTGCGCCATAGCCAGACGCAAACCGGTTACATAATCGTTGGGTGTTTGTCCAACCGTGCTTTTAAATACCGCCGCAAACTTGGAACGTGACATGGCAGCAACATCGGCCATTTCTTCCAGTGTCCAGGCATATTGCGGTTTGTCGTGAATGGCATTTAACACCTTAGATAACTGCGGATGCACCATAGCTGACAATACGCCTTGCAGTATCACCCCCTGCTCCATCACATGGCGCAGCAGTTGCAGCAAAAAGATATCGCTTAATTTATCCAGCATGGCCTGACGACCTAAGCGTTCGTTAAAAGCCTCTTCAAATAACCACTGTACCGTACTGCCCGCTTGTCCGCGTGATTCAATATTGAAATAGACAAACTGTGGTAATGAGTTCACCAGCGAGTCTTTATTGGCCGCGTCAAACTTTACTGTTGAACACACCAGCTTAGCATTCTGTGATTCACTGGAAATAATACGGTGCACTGCATCACCGGGAATAAAGATCACCGACGGTTTATTCATAATCACTTTATGGCCGTCATCGGTCAAAATAGTAAGCGTACCGGATTCGAGTAAATGTAAATGTCCGGCGCCATTGCCCCCCAAAGTTTGCACACCACACAAGTTACCACTGTAAAACACTTCAGTACTGAAACTGATGCGATTTAAAATTTCACTTAAATTATCCTGAACATTTTGCATTCTGAATTTCCAGATTAAACGGCGACAATCGCACTTTATTGCTGATAAATATGCAGTAACTGCTGGGCTGACATTTTTGCCAGTTTGGCTGCATCCATTTGATTGGCAGTATGGGCGTTAACAATCGCACCATCAGTTAATATTGCCATTTGCACCGCCACTTTATGGCTGTCGGCCAGTTGAAACGGCACTAACAATTGCTCGATAAACTGAATCACCAGCATTTTATGACTGGCACAGATAGCGTGGATCGGATCGGATTTACGCGGAAACTCCGCAGAGGCATTAATAAACATGCAACCACAAAACTTATCTGAATTTATCCATTCATCTATTGCGTCAAAATAAGCCCACAGGCCAGCATGAGTTGCACCATCGTATTTTTGTTTAAGCAACCTCGGCACAGCCGTTTTCAACATAGTCATAAATTCTTTATCACGACGCTGTAGCGCCGCCACAATCAATTCATCTTTACTTTTAAAATGGTTATACAGAGTGCGTTTAGATACGCCGGACTGCGCCAGTATCTTGTCGATCCCCGTTGCGGTGATGCCTTGTTTGTAAAACAACTGCTGCGCCACGCTAACCAACTGCTCCCGCTTATCCATTTTTATCCCCTTACAGGTATCTGCTGTTCACGGTTCATTTGTAATTAATAGTGTTGAAACAAAATTAATTAACAAATAAAACCAAAAGTACACAGATCTGTATACTAATAACAGATATTAAATCCCGCAAGATATTTTTGCGCATTTTTTACACTACAATCCAAATCCCTTTAAAAATGGTATTTAAAAATCAAATAAACCAAGCCCCTTACGATATTCTTACAATGACATAAACCGATCTGTTTCATTTAAAGCAAGTAAACTTAACCATTCGCATAACACTAGAAAGCCATTTGCATAATATTCTTTCATCAACATTTAGCCCGATTACGCTTTAGTGATATAATTTGCCTATCAAATATCATGTAGTTAAAAAATGTCTGTAGAAACCTTTAATCCCAAACAAACCACCACGCTGGAAACCCCGGTAAAAACCATTGAAGCCAATAAATCGACGACTCCGTCGAATGGCAATCGCATTGGTTTTGTCTCACTAGGCTGCCCTAAAAACCTGGTGGATTCTGAACGCATCCTTACCCAGTTACGTACTGAGGGTTACGATGTGGTGCCCAGTTATGATGATGCTGATCTGGTGATCGTTAACACCTGTGGTTTTATCGATACTGCGGTGCAGGAATCGCTGGATACCATTGGTGAAGCACTGGCTGAAAACGGCAAAGTGATTGTTACCGGCTGTTTAGGGGTTAAAGAAGACGAAATTCGTGAAGTACATCCAAACGTACTTGCAATTACCGGCCCGCACGCCTATGAAACTGTGGTTGAGCAGGTACACGATCATTTACCGCAGCCGGTGCACAATCCGTATCAGGATTTGGTGCCGGATATCGGCGTAAAATTAACCCCGCGTCATTATGCCTATTTAAAAATATCTGAAGGCTGTAACCACCGTTGTACCTTCTGCATTATTCCATCAATGCGTGGTGATTTGGTCAGCCGTCCTATTGGTGAAATTCTGGATGAAGCGCAGCGCTTAAAAAATGCGGGCGTAAAAGAATTACTGATCATTTCCCAGGATACCAGTGCCTACGGTGTGGATGTAAAACATCAGACCGGCTTCTGGAATGGCATGCCGGTTAAAACCGATATGCTGGGTTTATGTAAAAAACTCGGTGAAATGGGCATGTGGGTGCGGCTGCATTACGTTTACCCCTATCCATCGGTGGATAAAGTTATTCCACTGATGAACGAAGGCAAAGTACTGCCTTATCTGGATATTCCGTTCCAGCACGCCAGCCCGCGTATATTAAAACTGATGAAACGTCCTGCTGCGGCAGAACGCACCATGGATCGAATTAAGGCCTGGAAAGAAATCTGCCCCGAATTAGTGATCCGCTCTACCTTTATTGTCGGCTTCCCGGGTGAAACCGAGGAAGACTTCCAGATGCTGCTCGACTTTTTGGATGAAGCCCAGCTCGACCGCGTTGGTTGTTTTATGTATTCCGATGTGGAAGGCGCTAAAGCTAACGATTTACCCGATCCGGTGCCAGAAGAAATCAAGCAACAACGCCTTGAGCGTTTTATGTTGAAACAGCAGGCCATTAGCGCGGCTAAATTACAGGCACGTATTGGTCTGGAATATCAGGTGATTATCGACGAGGTCACTCCTGAGGGTGCGGTTGGCCGTTGTTATACCGATGCACCGGAAATTGACGGCAAAGTGTATTTAACCGATGAGTTTAATGTGCAGCCTGGTGATCTGGTGTGGGTGGAAATGATGCACGCCGATGAATACGATTTATGGGGTCGTGTGGTTGAAGATGATGAAGACAGCATCGACGCCGAATAACCCGGTTTGATGATCAATCAGCATTAAAAAAGCCCGCAATTGCGGGCTTTTTATTCAGCACTTCAGATGATTAATTGGTTAAATCATCAAAGAATTTTTTCACACCATCAAAGAAACTGGTTTCTTTTGGACGATGTTTGGCTGTGTCTTTACCGGTCCCCATGGATTTATCCAGCTCTTCCAGCAACTCTTTCTGCTTGGCACTTAAGTTAACCGGGGTTTCCACCACCACTTTACACATTAAGTCACCTGTTGCGCCGCTGCGTACCGATTTAACCCCTTTACCACGTAAACGGAACATACGTCCGGTTTGAGTTTCAGGATTAATCTTCAGTTTTACTTTGCCATCCAGGGTAGGTACTTCAATTTCGCCGCCTAATGCTGCACGGGTAAAGCTCAGAGGCACTTCGCAATACAGGTTGTTACCGTCACGCTGGAAAATATCATGTTCACGAATATGTACCTGAACATATAAATCTCCCGCTGGTGCACCCTGCTCACCCGCTTCACCTTCACCGGATAAGCGGATCCGGTCGCCGGTATCCACACCCGCCGGGATTTTAACCGACAAGGTTTTGGTTTTTTCTACGCGGCCCTGTCCATGACATTTACGGCAAGGATCACTGATAATATTGCCACGACCGGAACAGGTTGGACAGGTTTGCTGTACCGCAAAAAAGCCCTGACGCATCTGTACCTGACCCTGACCATGACAGGTAGGACAGGTGGTTGGTTTAGACCCTTTTTTGGCGCCTGAACCGTCGCATTCGTCACAGCTTTGCAAGGTAGGCACACGGATTTCAACGTCTTTACCGCGTACAGCTTCTTCTAAGCTTAATTCAAGGTTGTAACGCAAATCGGCACCACGACGTACACGCTGGCCACCACCACGGCGTCCTCCACCGAAAATGTCACCAAATACGTCACCGAAAATGTCACCAAAATCAGCGCCACCGCCACCACCGCCGCGGTTTGGATCGACGCCGGCATGACCATACTGATCATAAGCTGCACGCTTTTGATCATCCGTCAGGATTTCATAAGCTTCCTGAACTTCTTTAAATTTTTCTTCCAGCTCTTTATCGCCTTTGGTGCGATCCGGGTGATATTTCATGGCTAACCGTTTGTAAGCCTTTTTAATATCACGCTCAGAGGCATCTTTGGCTACGCCAAGAACTTCGTAATAATCACGTTTCGACATACTAATTCTGTGTCTCCAATATAGATAAATGGGGAGCGCGAAGACGACTCCCCATTTCTATCCACTTATGACTTGTGACAGAAATTATTTCTTGTCGTCGTCTTTTACTTCTTCAAACTCAGCGTCTACAACATCATCGTCAGCATTGTTAGATGATGATGCCTGCTGCTCAGCGCCTTCACCGCCTGCAGCCTGTTGAGCTGCAGCTTGTTGCTGGGCAATTTCCATCAGCTTGCTGGAAGCCTCGATAACAGCCTGGATTTTCGCTTCAATGGCGGCTTTGTCGTCGCCTTTGTAAACGTCTTCCAGCTCTTTTACTGCTGCTTCGATTTTTTCTTTCTCATCAGCGGGTAATGCATCACCGGCTTCTTCAACCTGCTTACGGGTACCGTGGATGATGCCGTCTGCCTGGTTACGTACCTGAACTAACTCCTCGAATTTCTTATCCGCTTCTGCATTCATTTCTGCATCACGAACCATTTTTTCGATTTCGTTTTCGTCCAGACCTGAAGACGCCTGAATGGTGATCTTCTGCTCTTTACCTGTGTCTTTATCTTTAGCAGATACGTGCAGGATACCGTCGGCATCGATATCGAAGGTGACTTCGATTTGAGGCTGACCGCGCATCGCCGGACGAATACCTTCTAAGTTAAACTGACCCAGAGATTTGTTACCAGAAGCCTGTTTACGCTCACCCTGTAATACGTGAACGGTTACCGCTGACTGGTTATCTTCTGCGGTTGAGAAGGTCTGCGACTTCTTAGTTGGGATAGTCGTGTTTTTCTCAATCAGGTTAGTCATTACGCCGCCCATGGTTTCAATACCCAAAGACAGAGGTGTAACGTCTAACAACAGTACGTCTTTTACGTCACCGGCTAATACACCGCCCTGAATTGCAGCACCTACTGCTACCGCTTCATCCGGGTTAACGTCTTTACGTGGCTCTTTACCAAAGAACTCAGTCACGTATTTTTGTACCAGTGGCATACGGGTCTGACCGCCCACCAGAATGATATCCTGTACATCAGATACCGACAGGTCTGCATCTGCCAGCGCCTGTTTAACCGGCTCAAGTGATTGCTTAACCATATCTTCAACCAGAGACTCTAACTTGGCACGGGTGACTTTGATGGTTAAGTGCTTAGGACCAGAGGCATCTGCTGTAATATACGGCAGGTTTACTTCGGTTTGCTGCGCAGAAGACAATTCAATCTTGGCTTTTTCGCCCGCTTCTTTTAAGCGCTGCATCGCCAGAGGATCTTTACGCAGGTCCATACCTGAGTCTTTTTTGAACTCATCAACCAAATAGGTGATTAAACGGTTATCGAAGTCTTCACCACCTAAGTGAGTGTCACCGTTGGTCGCTAATACTTCAAAAGTGTGCTCGCCTTCTACTTCATCGATTTCGATGATAGAGATATCGAAGGTACCACCACCTAAGTCGTATACCGCAACCACGCGGTCACCCGACTTTTTGTCCATACCGTAGGCTAATGCTGCAGCAGTTGGCTCGTTGATAATACGTTTAACTTCTAAACCCGCGATACGACCGGCATCTTTAGTTGCCTGACGCTGAGCATCGTTGAAGTAAGCAGGTACAGTGATTACGGCTTCAGTGACTTTTTCACCTAAGTAATCTTCTGCAGTTTTCTTCATTTTTTTCAGCACTTCAGCAGAAACCTGTGGTGGCGCCATTTTCTCGCCTTTGGCTTCTACCCATGCATCACCATTATCCGCTTTAGCGATAGTGAATGGCATGATGTCGATGTCACGCTGAACTTCTTTATCTTCGAAGCGACGACCGATTAAACGTTTGATCGCAAACAAAGTGTTGTTAGGGTTAGTTACCGCCTGACGTTTAGCCGGTTGACCCACTAAGGTCTCACCGTCCTGAGTGTAAGCGATAATGGAAGGAGTGGTACGATCCCCTTCTGCGTTTTCGATAACTTTGGCTTTACCGCCATCCAGTACTGCTACACATGAGTTAGTAGTACCTAAGTCAATACCAATGATTTTACCCATCAGTTACTCTCCAAATTAAACTTTAAAAATACTTGTTGATTTAGTGGGGTTATTCGCGTTTGTTTTCAACTGCTAGTTGTCATCTTTTTTGCGAATACCAGAAGTCTTAAGCTTCTGTATCAACCCCGTCGGTTGCCGCGCGCGATACCACTACCATGGCTGGACGCAATAAACGGCCATTTAATTCATATCCTTTTTGCATCACTGCCAGCACGGTATTGGCTGGGTGTTCTGCACTTTCCTGCATGCTCATTGCCTGATGCAGTTCAGGGTTAAAGCTTTCACCGGTTGGGTCAATTAACTTCACACCAAATTTTTCAATGGTGGAGATAAAAGACTTAAAGGTTAGTTCTACGCCATCCAGTAACGGTTTTACGGCTTCGTTGCTGGTATCACCGGCCTGCATTGCGCGCTCCAGGTTATCTGCCACTGGCAATAACTCGTTGGCAAAACGCTCTAAAGCAAACTTACGTGCTTTATCAATTTCACCTTCCGCACGACGGCTGGTGTTTTCTGCATTTGCAATGGCCCGTAGTACTGAATCTTTTTGCTCTTCAAGCTTGTTTTCCGCTGCTGCCAGCGCTTTTTCAAGCTCTTCGATGCGTTGTTGCTCAGGGCTTTGAATGTCCCCTTCAACGGCTTCAACGGCGTCCGCTTCAGGTTGTTCCACCTGTTCAGCCGCCTCTTCTACCGGCTCTTGCGGTTGTTGCTCTTTGGTCATGCCAAATCTCCAGTTAACAATATCAAAATACTCAAATATTGGATTGCTTGGTAAAATGGGGATCAAGCATCACCTTTCAAGTAAAACACCTAAAAAAATTACGTTTTTTTTAAGCTTTTATGATTTGTGCATATGTACCCTCTCATTTGCACACAAAATCCATATCTTTCTCATCGGATTTTTTGCTATCAAATAATTGAAAAATCATGATTTTCGACAACAGTCATGATACATAGGATGCCATTATCCAAATGATCAATACGCAATATGACAAGCTTCAACACCATAGGCCTGATTGGCAAACCTGACGCGCCAGATGCAAATCAATGCTTAAAATCGGTTTTAACCTTTTTGCAGCATCGTGGTTGCCGGGTATTGCTTGAGAAAAATACCGCTAAACAATTGACAGACAACAGCTGTGACGTAGCCGATTTGGCTGGCATTGGTGAACAGGCCGATTTGGCCATAGTGGTAGGCGGCGACGGCAGTATGCTGGGTGCGGCACGTGAATTGTCAAAATACAATGTGTCTGTGGTAGGTGTTAACCGTGGCAACTTAGGTTTTTTAACCGACATTGACCCCGAAGACGTCGAACCACAACTGGAGCAGATTTTTCAGGGAAATTACAAAACTGAGCAACGCTTTTTAATAGAAGCCAAAGTTAAACGTAATGGCCAGTGTGTAGGCGAAGCCAGTGCGGTGAACGAAGCAGTACTTCACCCGGGCAAAGTGGCACGTATGATCGAGTTTGAAGTCTATATCGACGATAACTTTGTTTACAGTCAGCGTTCCGACGGTTTAATTATCGCCACACCAACCGGCTCTACAGCCTATTCCCTTTCTGGTGGTGGCCCTATCTTAACCCCGAATTTAGATGCACTTTCCATGGTGCCCATGTTCCCGCATACATTAAGTGCCAGACCGATAGTGATTGATGCCAGTAGCACTATTTGTTTGCTGGTGGTTGAACATAATAAAGAAGGTTTACAGGTAAGTTGTGACGGCCAGACCAGCCTCGCCGTGGAAGCAGGTGATCGCATTTACATCAGCAAAAGTCCCAATACTTTGTCATTAATCCACCCTATCAATCACAGTTATTTCAAAGTATTGCGCAATAAACTTGGCTGGGGCAGTAAGCTGTTTTAAAAATTTTTAGCGTTTCACTAAAAATTATTTTGGCTTTCATTTAAAGCATGTGTATATTTACAGTTACTGTATAGATAAACAGGTTAATAAACCATGCTGATCCATTTGTCTGTTCGTCAATTTGCTATCGTAAAATCTCTGGATATTGAATTTAAACAGGGGATGACCGCCATTACCGGTGAAACCGGTGCCGGTAAATCCATTGCAATTGATGCTCTGGGTTTATGTTTAGGTGACAGAGCTGAAGCCAGCATGGTACGCCCCGGCGCAGACAAAGCGGAAGTGACCGCAGAATTTTCGGTGGCAGATTTACCCGGAGCGCAAAAATGGTTAGAACACCACGAACTGCAATCTGATGAACCGGATGAATGTATTATTCGCCGGGTGATTTCAGCAGAAGGTCGTTCACGCGCTTTTATTAATGGCGCTCCTGCTCCGTTACAATTATTAAAAGCGTTAGGTCAGCATCTGATCAGTATTCATGGTCAGCACGCCCATCATCAGTTATTAAAAGCCGATAACCAGCGAGTATTGCTGGATCAGTACGGCGGGCTTTCCAAACAGCAGGAACAGGTTAAAACCCACTTTACTGCACTGGGTAGCCTTAAAAAACGATTTAATGAGTTACAGGCCAGTCAGTCACAGCGTCAGGCCCGGCGTCAGCTGCTGGAATATCAGGTCTCAGAACTGGATGATTTTGCATTACAACCTAACGAGTTTGGCGAGCTTGAAAGTGAATACAAACGGGTGAATAACGCGCAGGTATTACTGGAACAAAGTCAGCTTAGCTTTTATCAGCTTTATGCGGATGAAGAAGTTAATGCTTTGTCGCTGGTACAAAACAGTATCGATAAATTAAGCGACCTGCAGGACAGTGATCCTGCGTTAACTCCAATCGTTACAATGCTGCAGGACGCTTCGATTCAAATTAACGAGGCGGCAGTGGAATTGCGCAGTTATCTGGATGATTTAGAGATTGACCCTTTCCGTATGCAACAAGTGGAACAACGCTTTAATACCTGTATGGATTTAGCCCGTAAACACCATGTTGCCCCCGAGCAATTGTACGATTACCACCAGACACTAGCTGAAGAATTTAAAAACCTGCAACAGGATGATGATCTGCTCGACAATATTGAGGCAGAGTTGCAGCAGGCACGGCAGCAATATGTGCAATCTGCACGGATGTTAAGTGAGGCTCGTCGTAAACATGCCGCCAGGCTGAGTAAACAGGTAGAAAGCCAAATTCATAAAATGAATATGTCGCAGGCACGTTTTGAAATCAGTGTATTGTTCGATGAACATGCCGAAGCGCAGGCTAATGGCCTGGACGAAGTCGATTTTACCGTTTCGACCAACCCGGGTCTGCCAATGGACTCACTGGATAAAGTTGCCTCTGGTGGTGAGTTATCACGTATAGGTCTGGCGATTCAGGTGTTAAGTTCAGCCAGCCAGTCGGTCCCCAGCATGATTTTTGATGAAGTGGATACCGGTATCAGCGGCCCTACCGCCTCAGTGGTGGGCAGTTTATTACGTCAGTTGGGTGAAAGCTCACAGGTTATTTGTGTTACTCATTTACCGCAGGTTGCAGCTCGCGCCAATAATCAGATGTTTGTGGCAAAATTCAGTGATAAACAAACCACTGAAACCAGCATGATTGAACTGGATGAAGAGGAACGTATAAACGAACTGGCACGTTTACTGGCTGGTGATACATTAACCGAAAGTGCCATTGCTAATGCCAAGGAATTATTAAAGCTGAACTAATTGCAACTTCTGCACTCAATAAATTCACTTTAAAATAATGGATAGTGATTGAGCTTTGCGTGCCTTCTGAGTTAGGATGCTGGCTCGCAGGAGACGCTATAAGAATGAAGAAGTACCAAAAATTACTGATTGCTGCGCTAACTGTGGTTAGCTTGCAGGCTTGTTCCGGTTTTATTTATCGTATTGATATCCCACAGGGCAACTACCTGGAACAAAAGGACGTTGAAAAATTACGTATCGACATGACCAAAGAACAGGTTATATATGTTCTGGGTCGTCCGGTAGTCAAAGATTCCTTTAACCACGATAAATGGTATTACGTGTATTCCATGAAACGTGGCATGACAGGCGAAAAGTTCCGTAAGGACTTAGTGATAGAATTTGTTGATGACAAGGTTGCCAAAGTTAGCGGCGACATGGATTTATCCGAAGACTTCAATACACCGCTTGAACAATAAGAAATCTGATTGATTAAAAAAGGCCTCATTCTGAGGCCTTTTTAGTATGTGTTAGTTTATTACTCTTCAGTTTTTTTCTGTGGATTAGGCCGACCACCTGTGACCTTATCTGCCCGCCCCTCGAGCTTGGCTTTTTCTGCACGACGGCGGCGCACTTCTTTAGGATCGGCAATTAGCGGGCGGTAAATCTCAATTCTGTCACCATCGCGTGGCACGTCGCTTAATTTGCAGGTACGGCTCCATATGCCGACTTTATTAACGTTTAAATCAATCTCTTCAAAACGGCGCAACATGCCGGATGATTTAATGGCTTGTTCAACTATGGTGCCTTTTTCTACCACAACCTGCAATAACGCCTGTTTTTGTGGCGTGGCATAAGCCACTTCTAAGGAAATTTGCTGATCAGTCACGATAAATATCCCTGGCGCGATTAACAAAGGCTTCAACCATTTTACTGGCGATAGCGCTAAACACTTTGCCAAACGCCATGGCCACCAGCTTATTGGAAAACTCGAATGTTAAATTTAATTCGACTTTGCAGGCATGTTCATCCAGTTCGGTGAACTGCCATCCGCCCGTTAACTTACTAAAAGGCCCATCAACCAGTTGCATATCAATCTTTTGACCGGGGCTCAGGGTATTTTTTGTAGTAAACCACTGACTAATTGCGCTTTTCTGGATTTGTACTGACGCTGTCATACTGGTTTCACTTTGTTCCAGCACTTTAGAATCAGCGCATCCTGGCAAAAACTGCGGATAACTCTCTACATCGTTAACTAAATCAAACATCGCATTGGCGCTAAAAGGCACTAGCGCACTGCGAACCACCTGGGGCATAATTGCTCCTGATACCCATTTATTCTTTATGCCCGCAATGGTATCGCAAACACCGGATTAAACAAATAAAGACAAAGCTGAATCTATCAGTATAATGCGCCTCCATGAACAAAAAGAAAGCTAAAAACCCCAGTAATACCATCGCCTTAAATAAAAAGGCGCGTCATGACTACCAGCTACAGGACAAACTGGAAGCCGGTATCGCCTTGCAGGGATGGGAAATAAAAAGTATCCGGGCAGGTAAAGTGAACCTGACCGACAGTTATGTGGACATCCATCAGGGTGAAGCCTATCTGGTGGGCTGTAAAATTCAGCCGCTGAATCAGGCCTCCAGCCATGTGGTTTGCGATCCGGAACGTAAACGCAAATTGCTGCTTAATCAGCGCGAATTAAATCGTCTGATGGGCAGTCGCGAGCGTCAGGGTTACTCGATTGTTGCCACTGCCATGTACTGGAAAAAATGCTGGGTAAAAGTCGAAATTTATCTGGGTAAAGGTAAACATGCTCACGATAAACGTGATGCAATTAAAGATCGTGACTGGGCGCGCGACAAAGAACGCATGATGAAAAATAAAGGCTAACCTGGGTTAGCCTTTGACATCTGCTGCATAACATCAAACTACTGATGTGTTTGTTTCAACTGAAGTAATCCCTTGTCCAGTAAATCGATTTTTTGCTGAACATCTTTCGCCTGCTTAGAGAAGGCCACAAAAATATCACTGACGTGATTTAACTGTCCTTTACGCACGGCATTATCTGCCAGCCCCATTTCCCTTATGGTAAACGCGGCAACCTCATCAAACATGATGGCTAAATCCACCTTATGATCTAACAACAATCGAATGATCTGGCGCTGATTGGACACCCTGACTTCATCAAAACGCGCACGATTGTCTTCGTAGGCATCGCCGTATTCATAACCAATAATTAAACCAATAACACTTCCACTGGCGATCTGACCCGGGTTTAGGTAATCCATATGACTATCGGCGGCATAGAAATAAGACGCGCGCGCCTTTAACAACGGCTGCTGGCCAAATATAAATTTACTGGTTGTGCTGTCCTGCTTGGTGACGTTAAACGCACCATCAACCTCGCCAATTTCAGCCATACGCAACGCCCGCGCATAAGGTACAACAACAAAATCAACGTTTGAGCCGCTTAATGCCAGTGCTTGTTTAACAATCGACACCGACAACCCTGTCCCGTCTTTTTTGGCATAAGGTGGCCAGCTGTCTTCCACCGCCAGCACAAAGTCCTGGCCGGCTTTGGCCTCTGACGGTGTAATAAGATGCACCAGAGTTGCGCAACATATACAGAAAATATAAGACTTCACGAATGTGTCTCGGGTATGTTTAATACAAACATAAAGACAGTTATATCCCTAACTGACTGTTTAAACAAATATTTGCACCAACAAAACAGGCAACCAGTGACATAAATCAATAAAGGGCGCCGTAAAAAAATCACCATTTCTTTGCTTGAAAAACAAGCGTTTGACCCCATTAAACATAGGCAGGTAGCAAAACAATGTGCTACCATCGCCCACCAACTTGAGAAGTAGAGTATCTCTGCACCGGACACAGTTCGGTACGGAAACCTAATCGGGGCTGATTAGGATTCGACGGAGTACGCGAAACCCAAGGTGCATGCCGAGGACGCGGTTGGCCTCGTAAAAAAGCCGCATTTAAAGTAATCGCAAACGACGATAACTTCGCTCTAGCCGCTTAATAACCGGTTAGGAGCCCTTCCACTCATGTCTTGCCTGCTGGCAGAGGTTCGGAAGGTCATACTCGCAGGATCGTGTGGCGGCTTCGCTCGTAGCCAAAGCACTAAATTTAATCGAGCTCGCTACCTGAAATCCTGTCTGTCGGAGTTCAACGTAGTTAATTAAAAGACCAGACTATGCATGTAGGACCGAGGATGTAGGTATTACGGACGCGGGTTCAAATCCCGCCAGCTCCACCAAATAAAAAAGCTCGCCATCTGGCGGGCTTTTTTATTTTCTGGGGCGGGATTGGTCTGAACCCGCGTAGAGGGTTCACAAAATGTCTGGAACATTTTGTACCGCCGCAGGCGCCCGAAGGGTCAAGGGCATGGATGGCCCTGAGGACAATCCCGCCATTTAAGTTGCCCCTCGAGCTCTCATTTAACCGCGCAGCCAATTATTGTCATTGTGTACACAATGACAATAAAACTTGTATTTACTTCCCCTCATAACTAATATGAGTCACATATTCGTCAAAAACCAACGAATAACATCATAAAATGAGAGAGAAATGATAATTGATCTAACTGTAGAAAACTTTTTATCTATTAAAGATGAGCAGCTTTTCTCATTACACGCTGACAAGAACCTTAATCATTTGTCGGACAATTTGGCTTATTTAGACACAAAGTTTGCCACGGTAAAATCAGTCGCAATAATAGGTGGTAATGCAAGTGGAAAGACCAATCTATTATTTGCGATTAGAAGTATTCGATATATCGTCGGTAATACTCATAAATTTGATAAAGATGATGTTATCAATTGTTATGATCCTTATTTACTCTCGGATGATACTAAAAATGCCCCGACAAAGCTTTCTATTGAGTTTTGGGTTAAGAAAGTTAGATACCAATACACCATACATTTTGATAAACAAAATATTTATTTCGAATCTTTGTATTATTTTATTACATCTAAATCCTCAAAAATCTTTGAAAGAACTAGTCCTGATAATTGGAAGGAAAATGAAGGCATAACTTTCGGTGCTAGGTACAAAGGTGGCCGCAAACAATTTGCTTACTACCCTAACATGTCATATTTAAGCGTTGCAGGAAGCAATCCTGAATCACCAGAGATGCTAAAGACTGTTTACGATTTTTTTAGAGAGAATGTTATTTTTGGCTCAGAAAGTTCCGTTGTAGATTGGGAAAAGGATGAACAAGCAAGTTTGGCGATGAAAACATTAATGCATTCAGTGGACTTGGGCATTGAAGACTTTAGATTCGAAGATGTTGAGTTATCAGAAAAGCAGCTAGAAATGATAGATTCTGTACCTGCACAAGTTAGAGATCATTTTCTACAAAGTATTTCAAAAGAAGTTATATTTTCCCACATGCATGAAAATGGAACTGCTATTGAAATAGAAAACACCCTTGAGTCTAAGGGTACTATGAGATTATTTTCTAATTTTCCAATCGTAATGTCCGCACTTAAAAATGGTAATATTTTAATAATCGATGAGATAGAGAGCAGTTATCATGCTCATGTGGTCGAATTATTAATTAAGATATTCCAAGATCCTGAAATAAATATTAATAACGCTCAATTAATTTTCTCCACACATGCATTTCAAATAATTAAATCTAACTTTATGAGAAAAGATCAAGTTTGGTTGGCAGAAAAAAATAATGGTGCAACAAATTATAGTTCACTGGAGCAGTACGATAGCACTCTCAGGGATAATAGCCCATTCGATAAATGGTATGATGAGGGGCGTTTAGGGGGCATTCCATCAATTGACTATCACTCTATTTCAGAGGTATTGAAAGCAATCGTTTCAGGGGGAGAATATGCCGCGGAGTAAATCAAAACCAAAGAAGGTAGTGCAGTCAAAGCTTTGGTTATACTGTGAAGGGACAAAAACAGAAGTTAATTACCTCAACAAATATAAGACCGATAAACATTGCAATAATCGGCTTGTTTCTCTTATTAGGGTCCCCCAAATTTCCCAGAATACTCCTAAGTCAATAGTTGATCGGGTAGTCGAAGAAAAGCGCAAGTCAAGTTCTCATAAAGGAGATATTCACTGGGTTATATATGATAGGGAGAGCATAACGAAGTACTCTGAAAAATTACATTCACAAGCTATAAAAAAAGCTACTGACAACAATATAAAAGTGGCGCTGTCAAATGTGTGTTTCGAGTTATGGATATTATTACATTTTGGATTTTCAGAAGCTGCTTACAGTGACTGTAAAGCTCTTACTTCAAGCAAAGCTTTTAAGGAGAATATTAAAAAAGTAGGTATAGAAAACTATGAAAAGGGTCAAGCTGATATCTATACCCGCCTAAAGCCCTATTTAAATGACGCTAGAAAGAATGCAGAAAAGTTAGTAATTCAAAACAAAGGATCATATCCTGCAGGTACCCCAACGTTTAAAATGAATCCATCGACTGACTTCCACTTAGTATTAGATGCCATTGATAATTTTGTGAAGTAAAACTGCAAGTCATATGTAGGTTATTAATAAATATTGTAAAATATAGGTTCCCCCCCGCCATATCAAAAAGCACGCAAGCAAACGACGAACATCACTTCCGAAATCGATCACCTTTGCAAATATCAGCTTAGCCCCTACCCCCCAAGCGGCAGCTTCAATTTGTCAAACAAGCTGGTTAGCAATAATTTATCCAGAGGTTTAAGCAGGTAGGCAGCCCCCCCTACTTCTTTAGCTTTTTGCATACTGGCTTTACTTTGCATATTGGTCAGGATGGCAACCGGTGTTTGCTGGTTTGGCCCCTGCTGACTTTTTAACTGGTCAATAATATAAATACCGTCCGTGTCTGGCAGGTGAGTATCCATAATGACCAGGTCATACTTTTTACTGGACAGGTTAGCAAACGCGCGACGTCCATTCGCTGCACTGTCAATATTAAGGCGATAGTGGCTGAGTAGTTGCAGGGTTAAATTGAGACTGATGGGGTCATCTTCCACCAGTAATATTTGCGGCAGATTGCGCATCTGTTCAATAACTTTATCGGCATTAACCTCTTTGCCGTAGAGTTGGTTGAATTCAGGATCCTTAGGGGCGGTTGAGGATTGCTTTTGCTCAGATTGAGCCGCTGCTTCCGCGTTGTTCGCTTTTGGAATTGCAGGCTCAGATGACGCCTGTTCAACGTCATCCATCAACCCCTGTAACAATTGAATGGCTTTATCCTGCAGTTTGAGCAGTGCCGGACGTATGTCATCGGAGCGGATTGCCGATAGCGTCTTTTTCAGCCGCTCCAAATCCAGTTTAACCTTTTGATGTTGTTGAATTTTTAATGCAGCATGGTCCAGTGCCTGATCAATCTCAACAATACAGTGATTAAATTGTTCACGCAGGGTGTCTTTGCGTTTTACTCCTTTGAGCACAATTTCTTTCATTTTGTCAGAAAAGTGCTCCTGCTGCTCAACGTAAGATGCCTTTGCCTTACGTGACTGACCAATACCCAGTTCTTTCAGTACATGGTTGCACACCATAATTGGGCGATGCACTTCGGTTAAGGGACGGCTGACAATAAAGTCGTCAATAATGCCATTGGCAAAGGCTTTGAAGGCTTCCCGTTGTTCTTCGCGGGCAATAAGGGGCACAAATGCGTGATCACACAAATCACTGTCTTTCACCATATCCAGCGCCTGATAATAAATAGCCAGACATTGCTGAAAGGACTTTGCGCTGATCAACACCACATTAGGCTCGGGATGGCTTAAATACAGGCAAATGTCCTTGTAACTATCAATCACCAGCAGACGCTTTTTGTAGGGCGTCATGGCTTCCAGCAGCGCCTGTTCAGCATTTTCTTCCATACTAAACAGTAATATGTTTTTACCCGGTTCAACTGTATTCATCTTGACTCAACGGCTGTTAGTTATATTGATATTTAAACGCTTACATGTTGATCTTAGGTGGAATAATCAGAAATGCCATACACTACTGGTGTACAAAGTGACAATAAGCGAGGTCAAAACAATTTTGTTCATTTACGCTTAAGAAAAGTACACTACACTTACTACAACCACTATGAGTAATGCAGTTAACTCTTTGAAACATAAACTGAATCCCAAATCTTTTATCCTAAACCCGTATCTGCTTGCCGGATGTGCGTTATGGCAGGCGTGGCAGCCAGTTTCAGCAGCTGACAGTTGTGACACACCTGCTGAAACCGTACTGACCATTAATCCTATATTTGATATTTATGATCCGGAAACCACCTGGTTACACCGGTTTGCTAATAAATTACATATCGAAACCCAACCTTCCACGCTAAGAAATGAGCTGGCCTACTTCGATTTATGTGATACCAGTGACACCAAACTGGCGGAACTGGAGCGCTATTTGCGCCAAAGACGTTATATTCGTGAAGCCAAAGTAAGCAAAGATGCCGATGGTAAAATCAATATTGAAACCTGGGATAACTGGACGTTGATGCCGGAAATCAGTTTTGGACGTAAGGGCGGTAAAAATCAGTTTTCAATGGGATTAAAGGACAGAAATGTTCTGGGTCTGGGCATCGATATGGATGTCAGTTATTACGATGATATTCAAAGTAGTGGTTACAAGTTTGTCTCGCGATTCCCGCTATTTTTGGGTTACAACGCCACCGGCAGTATTGAATTGCAGGACAATGATGATGGTCAGGTGATCAAATACGCAATAGACCGGCCTTTTATCAGTTTTGAAACAGACTGGGCGGCACATATGCTCAGTCAACATGAAAAAAGCATTTATAACCTTTATCAGAATGTGGATGACGAGATCCTGTTTGCCCGTCACTATGAGCAAACCAGTGCACAGTATGGCTGGTTAGGTTATCGCTACGAGCACGCGGCACTGCGCTACTGGGTTGGTTATTTTCATCAGCAACAACTGTTTGATCCCCTGCCCGACCAGCCGTTACCGGCGGACCGTCAGTTAAGTTACCCCTGGTTTGGGGTAGATTACGTTGAGGATGGATATCAGGAACTACAGGACATTCATCTGATTGGTAATATTGAAGACATTAACCTTGGCTGGAGCTGGAAAAGCCGTTTTGGCTATAGCCCGCCCAACAGTTACAGCGATGGCACCTGGATTTTTAAACAGTCGATAAGTAAAGGTGTGCAGCTGGCCGATAAAATTTTGATGCTGGCATCAACCGACTGGAACATGGAATTCAGTCAACGGAATAGCCTGCGTTATCACGGGTCACTGGAAACCGAGTTATTTTACCGTTATGCCGATAAATGGGCCTGGTATAACCGGATTTTTACTGAACTTAGTCACAGGGCTTATATTGATGAACCGGTCACCATTGGTGGCGACACCCGTTTACGTGGTTATCCAATTCAGTATTCACACGGCGAACGCAGCGTACTGATGACCAACGAGATCCGCTATTACCCTAAAATTAATCTGTATCAGATCTTTGAGCTCGGGGCTGTGGCATTTATGGATGTGGCACGTATCAGTGGTGATGTGTCTGCCAATAATATGGATCATGGCTGGTTAAGCAGTGTGGGCGTCGGTTTGCGTCTTTACTCCAGTCATTCCAGTGATAAACAGGTTTTGCATCTGGATTTTGCTCATCCAATGTCATCCGGAGCAGATTTAAGCAGCATTGAGATTCGTATGGAGGTGAAACAGTCGTTTTAACTTCACGCTTGACCATTTTTTAAACAAATATTAAGGTGCCCGTAGCTGTAACTATCTTAACGCAGTAACTCACTGGCTCACAGAGACTGGCATGAACCGCTTAGGCAGACAAAAATTACTCAGCTTTTACGATAATATTCGTCATCGTAAAATTATCAGTACGTCGTTACTGTATATTGTAACCTGCTGGGTGATTTTGCAGGTTTGCTCGATTACCTTTCCTATTTTTGAGTTTGATAACCGTTATTTTCACTGGCTGCTTATTGCATTTATAGTTCTGTTCCCCGTGGTGCTGGTGTTCTCGTGGTTTTATAACTTCAGCATTAAAGGCTTAGTTAAAGTGGTGCCCTTTTGTGACCGACGTTCCCTAAACAACATGGCACCTTTTATCGACCGCCGGGTTCATAACAAACAAACCAAAACCAAAGTACATGAAGGCTGGTTTTTATATGCCGAATCCGGTCCGCTGGAAGGTCTGGAATATCAAATTAGTCACGACATTATTATTGGGCGTGCGGTTGAATGTGATTTGACTTTGCTACGCTCATATATCTCTCGTCATCACGCCAAAATTAGCATAAAGGATAACAAGATGACGGTTGAAGATTTACACTCGGCCAATGGCACCCTGGTCAACGGTGAAAAAATATGCCGTCAGCAACAGGTGCACAATGGCGATGAATTAAAATTTAAGGATATTGTTTTCACGGTGCGTGAGTATGTTTCACGCATTGAACACAATGCGCTACTGGATAATACCGTGTTACTGGATTAGGTATTATCCCACTTTCAAAATGAACTAACTTATTGCCAAATAAGCCATAATCAGCAGTTGACAGCTTTTGCCCTTAGCCGTAAATTGAGGAATATGAAAGCACACCATTTTTTCCAGTTTTTTCTATTTTTTACGCCATCCAGATAGGAGGGTTGTGTGTGTTTGTTTTCGCAAAACCTCCTTTAACGGAGGTTTTTTTGTATGTGCTGCAAGTAAGAGGATGTCCATGACTGACACGCAAGATTTATTAGCGCCAATAAGGGAACAGATTACCGAGGTTGATAATCAGTTGCTTACCCTGTTAGCGCAAAGACGAGGGCTGACCAATCAGGTCGCCGAAGCCAAAATTAAAATGGACAAACAGGTACGTGACCAGCAACGGGAAGAACAGCTACTGGTAAAGCTGATTAAAGCCGGACAAGCGTTTGGGCTTGATGCACATTACGTGACGCAGCTGTTCCATGTCATTATCGAGGATTCAGTACTTAATCAGCAGGCATTGCTGGCTGAGCGTGCCAACCCCGAACATAGCCAACCTCTTAACCGGGTTGCCTTTCTAGGTAACAAAGGCTCTTACAGTTATCTGGCGACACAAAAATATTTTTCCCGTCGCGCAGGTGAGCTATTGGAAATTGGCTGCCAAAGCTTTAACGAAATTATCCACAAAGTGGAATCCAATCAGGCAGATTATGCCGTATTGCCGATTGAAAACACCTCTTCAGGCAGTATCAACGAGGTTTATGATCAGTTACAGCACACCAGTTTATCGGTTATTGGCGAGCTGACTCATCCAATTAAACATTCGTTACTGGTGGCCACCGACACTGAAATTAGCAAAATTAAAACCCTTTATGCCCATCCTCAGGTATTTGCCCAGTGCAGTCATTTCTTAGCCGAACTAAGCAATATCGAAGTTAAAACCTGCGACAGCACATCAGCCGCGATGATGAGAGTAAATGAGCTGAAATCAGACAGTTGCGCCGCAATTGGCAGCGAGGCGGGCGGTAATCTATATGGTTTACATGCGATTAAATCCAATCTGGCTAATCAGAAAGAAAACCACAGCCGTTTTATCGTTGTGGCGCGTAAAGCGGTAAAAGTACCGTTACAGGTACCAGCAAAAACCACGCTGGTTATGTCCACGGTGCAAAAACCAGGTGCATTGGTAGAAGCACTATTGGTATTACGTGATAACAACATCAATATGACCAAACTGGAATCACGCCCAATTACCGGCAATCCCTGGGAAGAAATGTTTTATCTGGATGTGGAAGGTAATGTGCAGGATGGTCCGATGCAGCAGGCTCTTGATGAATTAAAAGCCATTACCCGATACCTGAAAGTACTGGGTTGTTATCCTACAGAAGAAATTACCCCAACCAAAGTGGCGGCGGCCAGCGCATTGCAAGATAGCTAGCTCAATTAGCCTTTGGCATAAAAAATCCCGCATTAAGCGGGATTTTTTTATTTTACGGTTGGAATATCAAACCTGCGGTCATCGTCGGCTTTTAATAACAAGCGTTTACTGTCTTTTAAACATACCTTGGCGTAGTCACCAAACCAGCTGCCGGTTTTGAAAAACTGTTTAATAAAAGCCGCTTTATCTCCCCGTTCAACCAGCGTTAGTGCCTCGTCTAACCGGTCACGATATCGCTTTAACAAGGCAATACTGTCTTTGTTGTTAAAAATAATATCTGCATATAACGCTGGATCCTGCGCAAATAAGCGCCCGACCATCGCCAGCTCTAAGCGATATATTGGCGAACTTAAGGCAATTAGCTGAGTGAGTGAGGGATCTTCCATGCGTAAATGGTTGCCGTACACAAAACTGGAAAAGTGGCGCATGACCTGAATAAACGCCATGGCCTGATCATGTTCCTGTGGCGTGGTGTGATACAGTGTTGCTCCCCATATATGCATTTGCTCAAGTAACCATTTGTAGGCGCCGGGCTCGCGGCCATCACAAATAACAATCACTTGTTTAACCAGACTCGGCACGTCCGGACCAAACATCGGGTGCAGTCCAACCACAGGGCCATTATGCGCGACCATCATGGCCTGATAAGGTTTTTGTTTAATACTGGTAATATCTGCCAGAATACAGTCTTTAGGCAGGTTATGTAGTTGCTGGATAATTTGTTCTGTAATCGCAATCGGTACAGCAACAATGACCAGACTGGCGTTTGCAAAGATGCTATCGGCCTGCTGCCAGTCTTGTTTTTCAACCACAGTCACCGGATAACCACTGCGTTCAAACATATCCACAAACACACGCCCGAGTGCCCCACGGCCACCGATTACCACTACATTTTTTACTTCAGGATTCACGCAAACATATTGATCGTGTTGTGCCTGATAGGAATCACGCATTACCCGGCGTAAGATATCCTCAATGAGATCACCGGATACCCCCTGCTTCTCCGCTTTATCACGACAGGCTTTTAATAACTCATCTTCACGTTCTGGCACATAAACCGGCAATCCGGCCTTACTTTTATAACGACCAATTTCACGGGTTACATTTTGCCGGCGGGCTAATAAATTAACCAGCTCGTTGTCGAGCTGGTCAATCTGTTGACGTAGTTCATCAATGGATGGGTTGTTCATTATTCCTAACTTACCTGTTTTAGTCCGTTTTGCAGTTTGCTCATACGCAATGGTAACAGGGTGATTAATTTTTCGCGGGCGTTTAACAACAACTTATTGGTGGTTTCCCAGTCAATACAGCCATCGGTAATAGATATTCCGTATTCTAGCTCAGTCACCGATTTATTGTCGGTGCTTTGATTACCCGGTTTAAGATGACTTTCGAGCATAATACCGATAATGGACTGGTTACCATCCAGAATTTGATTAAATACGTTTTCTGCCACCAGAGGCTGACGACGATAATCTTTTGCTGAATTAGCGTGACTACAATCCACCACTAAACCCGCACTCAGGTTAGCTTTGGTTAATTGCTCTTCACAATCGGCAACACATACAGAATCATAATTGGGCTGTTTACCACCGCGTAAAATCACATGGCCATCAGGATTACCTCTGGTGCTAATAATCGCTACCTGCCCTTGTTTGTTAATGCCCATAAAGTTATGACCCGATGCCGCAGAACGCAGCGCATTAATTGCGATGTCTAAACTTCCGTCTGTGCCATTTTTAAAGCCAACGGGCATGGATAAGCCGCTGGCCATTTCACGGTGCGTTTGTGATTCAGCCGTGCGCGCACCAATTGCCACCCAGCTAAACAGTTCGGCTAAATATTGCGGGCTAATAGGATCAAGCGCTTCGGTGGCAACCGGCAATTCCAGTTCTGCTAACCAGATAAGCAACTCTCTGGCTTTTCTCAGACCGGTTTCTATATCAAAGCTGCCATCGATGTGCGGATCGTTAATCAGGCCTTTCCAGCCCACTGTGGTGCGTGGTTTTTCAAAATAAACCCGCATCACGATATACAGGCTGTCTTTGGTCGCTTCATGCAGCTTTTTTAATTTAAGTGCATATTCTTTAGCGGCCTCCACATCGTGAATTGAGCACGGTCCACAAATCACCAGTAAACGGTGATCACGGCGATGGATAATATCACTAATGGTCTGGCGTGATTTTTCAATTTCCTGCAACGCGCGCTGACTGATAGGCAGTTCTTGTTGCAATTGCTCGGGAGTCATCAGCACTTTTTCGTCGCTGATGTGACGGTTGTTTAAGGAATCCTTTAACATTTGGCTAACCTAGTATGTGTTGTGAATTTAAAAGGATTACTTTTGCGAGTCTCAGGGTAAAAACGTCTTAGGAGAAATCCGATCCTTGTGTACAGATATAATTACACTAATTAAAATTATTAAATATCCGCAAACGATTGACTTTTTAACAAGCCATTAAAATTACCGCAAGCATTATTTAAACAAATCATTAAATTAAATCGAGACATCTCTTTTACTGTGCGTAAAAAAGCAAAAAACCGGTTAAAAACCGGCTTTTTTAAATTAATACGGATAGCCGGGTATCGGACTTTGAAGTCGGTATATTGCCCCACCCGCTGTTAATAAAAGTGTTTTATGATCCTCTCCGCCAAACGCGGCATTGGTTAACTTAGTGGCAACATTTATTTGAGCCAGTTCATGACCTTGTGGGTTAACTACATGCAAAATACCCGGTGTGTGGCTGGTGATATATAAATTGCCGGCACAGTCGACCGCCATACCGTCCGGCTCCTGTACAAAAGTAAACGCTGATTTATCACCTATGCTGCCATCGGCGTGACGCTGATATTGCAAAATTTCACCATTTTTATCCCCCACATACAGCGTTTTTTCGTCAGGTGACAAACTAATGCCATTGGGGTTTTCTCTGGTGCCATCAATTAACTCAACGCTGCCATCGGGCTTGCGCCAGTAAACACCTGTTACACCGGTTTGATTTTCACGCTCGCCAAGCTGCCAGTTAGGATCAGTAAAATAAATATCCCCCTGGCTGCTAACCGTTAAGTCATTGGGCGAATTAAAATGTTTGCCATTAATATCAGTAAGAATAATAGTGCGGGTTTTATCATTTAAATCATAACGGGACAGGCTTTGGTTATCATGAGTTGCGGCCAGTAAGCTGTGGTTATCGATGGCTAACCCATTACTGCCACTGTGTTCGATAAACACTGACATTTGATCAGGTAATACTAGCTGATGAATTTTAGCCTCAGGGCCATTTTGCTGCGGACCATCAAAATTCATCTCAGAAAAGTAAAACGAGTGGCTTTTATCACTCCACACTGCACCTTCGACAAACACAAAACCATCCGCAATTTTCGAGACTTTAGTTTCTGCACCAATCGTCTGGCTTGTGTCGCTGGCACTGCAATAAGCAGGTTGTTTGAACACTTGCGCTGACACATCGGCTGATTTAGATGATGTTGAAGAAGCTGACTGTGGCTGTGAGCAACCTACTAATGTTGTAATTGTAATAGCGGTTAATGCGGTGTGAGATGCGCGCATAATAATTCCCTGAATAACCCTGGTTTCGTTGTTTCCCTATCCTACTATTGTGATGCTGGATAAATCTATGATTAAAAAAGCAAAAAGCCCGCGATTGCGGGCTTTTTTATAAGTTAACGTCAGCGTATTAAAATTAATCTTAGTTAAGCTTCTCTTTGATACGTGCAGAACGACCTGAACGCTCACGCAAGTAGTAAAGCTTAGCACGACGAACTGCACCACGACGTTTCACTTCGATAGAAGCAACTGCCGGGCTGTGTGTTTGGAAAACACGTTCTACGCCTTCGCCGTTAGAAATCTTACGTACAGTAAAAGCTGAGTGCAAACCACGGTTACGCTTAGCGATAACCACACCTTCGTACGCTTGAAGACGCTCTTTTTCACCTTCTTTAACACGTACTTGTACAACAACTGTATCACCAGGGCCGAACGCAGGAACGTCAGACTTCATTTGTTCCTGTTCTAATTGCTTGATGATATCTTGACTGACTTTACTCATCATATCCTCACTTTCTGGTTAACTATCATCTTGCTGCAACAGTTCATTTTGGAATTCATCCAGTAAACGCTGCTGCTCCTTAGTCAGAGCCAGAGAATTTAATAACTCAGGACGTCTTTGCCAGGTTCTGCCCAGCGATTGTTTTAGACGCCACTGTCTGATTTTTTCGTGATTACCACTTAACAACACAGAAGGAACCAACCGACCATCGAGATCTTCCGGACGTGTATAGTGCGGGCAATCCAGCAAGCCATCGGTAAACGAGTCCTGCTCTGCGGAAAGCTCATGTCCCAGCACTCCTGGCACATAGCGCGATACAGCATCCATTAGAATCATCGCCGGTAATTCACCACCACTAAGGACATAATCCCCAATCGACCATTCTTCGTCGATTTCGGATTGAATCACCCTTTCGTCAATGCCTTCATACCGCCCGGCGACCAAAATCAGCTTTTCGTTTTGCGCAAGCTGCTGAACGCCGGCCTGATCTAATTTTTTCCCTTGTGGTGACAGATAAATCACTTTTGCATTGTCACCCGCTGCTTTTTTGGCAGCGTGTATTGCGTCCGTTAAAGGCTGAACCATCATCAGCATGCCCGGGCCTCCACCGTATGGTCTGTCATCAACCGTGCGGTGTTTGTCGTAAGCAAAGTCTCTTGGATTAAAAAACTCTACTTTCAACAATTCATTCTTAACAGCTCTGCCTGTTACACCCTGTTCAGTGTATGCCTGAAACATCTCAGGAAATAAACTGACCAGACCAAACCAACGTGTTGCTGCCATCAGAATGATGGATCCCAGTCCACCGTAATAGTTTGCGCCTCCAGATCGACCTTATTTACAACTTGTTGCTCTAAATAAGGGATCATTCTTTCTTTTTGACCAAAAGCATCATTATGATTGGCCTGCACTAACATGACATCGTTAGAACCAGTCTCAAACATATCTTTAACTGTGCCAAAGTTGTAACCCGACAGGTTTACCACTTTAAGCCCAATTAAATCACGCCAATAAAATTCATCGTCAGCCAGAGCCGGAAGTTGTTCTGACGAGATAGCAATGGACTGATTTTTCAGTGCATCGGCTCCATCTCTGTCATCAACCCCCACTATTTTGGCCACCAGACCTTTATTGTGCATGCGCCATTGTTCAACCTGAACTTCCTTAACCTCTTTACCTTGTTGAATAAACCAAGGTGAATAGTCAAAGATGCCAGTTAATTCATCAGTATAAGCATTGATTTTTACCCAGCCCTTTACACCATAAGGTGCACCAAACTGACCAACAACCAGAGTATCAGACGCTTTACTCACTCTTATACCTCTTTGTACCAAGTTGCTTAGGCTGCTGCTTTAGCGTCTTTAACCAGACGCTTAACGCGATCAGACAAACCTGCACCTACGCCAACCCAATGCTCAACACGGTCTAAATCAAGACGTAGTCTTTCTTCCTGACCTTGTGCAGTTGGATTGAAGAAACCGATGTTTTCAATAAAACGACCGTCACGTGCATTACGGCTGTCTGCAACCACTACTTGATAAAATGGACGCTTTTTGGCGCCGCCACGCTGTAAACGAATAGTAACCATTGTTATGCCTCAAACTCGTTGTGGAAATGCTGCCGTCGATGAGTATCTGAGTTCAGATCAACTCATCCAACAACCACATCACCTTTAGCGCTTCCGTTAACTTATACCCCGACCACCATGGATCGAAGGCCGCAGTATTGTACGGATTATCAATGGTTTTGCAAGGTCAATGACCCGATAAAAGCGCAAAATAGCAAAAGAAAATAAAGTGACGTTTAAACCTTTGCCATTTCCCGCTCGACTCATCGAAATACACTCCCAAATAGATGGCAGAATAACTGGTGAGATTAAAGGACTTATTAATATTTATTGTATTGTTGAGTATTGGCTGCTCAGCCAGAGCACAACAAGCACAATCATTTGATTACCCCTGGCCTGTAGAGGTATTCGATTTACCTGTATCTGACAACAAGGTGCAATATCGATTATATGTCAGAGCGCCCTTACGTAAAGTGGATAAAAACGCGCCCGTTCATTGCTACTATTTTTTAGATGCTTTGTCGAACTTCACGCCTGCAGCTGCTATGAGTTACAACTATGAAAAATTTAATTATATGCCAACTGGTTTTTTTATTGGTGTGGGATATACCAATGAAAAGGATGGCAACGCCCGCACAGAAAACCGAACACGGGATTACACTCCCAGCCAGTTTACACCGGACTCTAAACATTTTTTATTTTCAGCCCTAAACCACCTACTTCAGTAGGTGGTTATCATTAAATAGGCTTTGCCTGTAAAACCTACCCATGTTAGTTGGCC
>NZ_JACNEP010000015.1 GCF_014270035.1 Neptunicella marina
TCAAGTGCACAATGAAAAAAGCCAGTAGAAAATCTACTGGCCTTTGAAAAACCGTCAACCTATTTCAGGACGACACAAGAACTTAAAGCTTATCGCTGTTTGCAGATAAGTAGGCAGCAACACCTTCAGGGTTTGCGCTCATACCTTTATCACCTTCCTGCCAACCAGCAGGACATACTTCACCATGCTCTTCGTGGAATGCTAATGCATCAACCATACGAATCATTTCATCAACGTTACGACCTAAAGGCAGATCGTTAACAACCTGATGACGAACAACACCGTTTGCATCAATTAAGAAAGAACCACGGAAAGCAACACCTGCGTCTGGATGCTCAACGTCATACGCCTGGCAAATTTCGTGTTTAGTATCAGCAACCAAAGTATACTGAACCTGACCAATACCACCGTCGTTGATGGCAGTGTTACGCCATGCGTTGTGGGTGAACTGAGAATCGATAGATACACCGATTACTTCAACGCCACGTTTTTGGAATTCAGCATAACGCTTATCAAAAGCGATCAGCTCTGAAGGACAAACAAAGGTGAAATCCAGTGGATAGAAAAATACAACGGCAGGTTTACCTTTAATTGCTTCACTTAAGGTAAAGCTGTCAACAATTTCACCACTTCCCAGTACTGCTGCTGCTGTAAAATCCGGAGCCGGACGACCAACCAAAACACTCATATTATGTTCCTCAGATTAATTTATAGTAAATATTTATTGCGTGACCATATGTGACTGAATCACTCACAAAGGATTATAGGGTCGAAAGCTTAAAAACCAAGCCGTTGACAGAATTTATTTAAATGTTAATCACTTACAAAGTTATGCATGTATTTACCGTAAAAAACACACTTTTTGAAAATAAAACTTGGCTTTTAGTTAAATGGCAATTATTATCATTTGCAGTTTTAGTTAGAGGTTATGTTGAATGTACGTTTGTCTTTGTTACGCCATTACTGACAAGCAGATCAAACAAGCAGTGCGCGAAGAGGGAGTCGGCTCCCTGCGCGAACTGCGTAAACATTTGGGTGTCGGTGGCCAGTGTGGTACCTGTGTGCAAATGGCACAAAGTATCATTGATAACACCATTATCGATGAATCTTTGTTTAAGGAAGTGTGTTAAACAGCACGCTTTCGCACTAAAAACTGTATTAATAATGAGAATGCTTAACATTCATATCCCATTGTTTTTATTAGGTTTTTTATTTGATTTTCTTGTAATCCCCCAGCAAAAACACTAAAGTTAGCCCACTCTACTGTTCCGTAAGGACTTGTTATGCGTGGTGATAAATTAGCGCTGGAACACTTAGCCAAAGTGTTAACCTGCGAATTAACCTCTATTAATCAGTACTTTCTGCATGCCCGTATGTGTAAAAACTGGGGACTGAAAGGCCTGAATGAAAAGGAATACAAAAAATCGATTCTTGATATGAAGCAATCTGACAAGTTGATTGAACGTATTCTGATGTTAGGTGGCATCCCTAACCTGCAACAACTTGGCAAACTGCATATTGGTGAAGATGTACAGGAAATATTGCAGTGCGACATGAAATTACAACTGGAACATCTGCAAGTTAGCAAACAAGCCATTCAAGCTTGTGAACAACAAGGTGACTTTGTATCCCGCGAAATTCTGGACGAGATACTCACCCAGGAAGAAGATTACATAGACTGGCTGGAAACCCAGCTGCATTTATGGGATCAACTTGGTTCAGAAAATTACCTTCAATCTATGGTCAACGATTAACCGGAGCAACGCGATGAAAGGTCAACAATCGATTATCGATCACATGAATACGTTGCTGGGCGCAGAATTAGCAGCAATGGATCAGTACTTCATTCATGCAAAAATGTATGAGGACTGGGGTTTAAATAAGCTACATGAACGCATCGCACACGAGTTTGATGATGAAAAAGGTCATGCATCATTACTTATCGAACGTATTTTAATGCTGGAAGGCACACCAGATATGAGCAGTCGCAGTGCAGTTCGTATCGGTAAAACCGTGCCAGAAATGCTGGAAAATGACTTGTTGCTGGAGCAAGAGGTCGGTGATGCATTAAAAGCCGCGATTCAGGAGTGTGAAAAAAGTCAGGACTATGTGACCCGTGAAATGCTGGAAACATTGTTAGATGATACCGAGCGTGATCATGCGCATTGGTTGGAGCAGCAGTTAGGTTTAATCAAACTAACCGGGCTGGCTAATTATCTGCAGTCGCAATTATAAGTATTGAACAACAGACAATAAAAAAAGCCTGACATCGTCAGGCTTTTTTGTATTCAGAATAATTTTAACTTATTCGTCTTTAGCAAATTTAGCTGCTGTTTCTTTGATAAGAGGCTGTAATTCGCCCTGTTGGAACATTTCTAAAATGATGTCACAACCACCCACTAACTCACCTTCCACCCATAATTGCGGGAAGGTTGGCCAGTCTGCATAGGCTGGCAGTTCAGCGCGGATGTCAGGGTTTTGTAAAATATCGACATAGGCAAATTGCTCACCACATGACATCAACGCCTGACTAGCCTGGGCTGAGAAACCACAGCTGGGTAATTTAGGTGAACCTTTCATATAAAGCAGAATCGGATTTTCGCTGATCTGCTGTTTAATTTTTTCAATCGTTTCCATTAAATTCGGCCTTTAACACTTGATAATGAGTAATTGGATACCATTTTACCTTTATATGAGCAGATACCCAATAGCAACGAACTGAAATCGACGTTATTAGATATAGCAAATACTTTGTTTAAATCTGATTTTTCGCTTTTACTTCAATGCATAACCGACTAGGATCTGTCTGTTCAACACACACTTTCAACTAAAACGGAGAATGAACATGGCTTTTGAATTACCAGCATTGCCTTATGCTAAAGATGCACTGGAACCTCATATTTCTGCAGAAACGCTGGAATTTCACCACGGTAAGCACCACGCAACTTACGTGACTAAGTTAAATGGTTTAATTGCCGGCACCGACTTAGAAAGCAAATCTCTGGAAGATATCGTTCGCAGCTCAGAAGGTGGTATTTTCAACAACGCAGCTCAAATCTGGAACCACACTTTTTACTGGAACAGCTTAAGCCCGAACGGCGGTGGCGCTCCAACTGGCGCATTAGCTGACGCAATCAATGCAAAATGGGGCTCTTTCGAAGCGTTCCAGGAAGCATTTAACGACAAAGCAGTTAACAACTTTGGTTCAAGCTGGACCTGGTTAGTAAAAACCGCTTCTGGCGACTTAGATATCGTTAACACCAGCAACGCCGGTACGCCTATTACCGAAGCTGGCGTAACACCACTAATGACGGTTGATTTGTGGGAACACGCTTACTACATCGATTACCGTAACGTGCGCCCTGAATACCTGAAAGGTTTCTGGGCCCTGATCAACTGGGATTTCGCAGCGAAAAACTTCGCTTAATCGATTTCTGAGTTAAAAAGCCCCGCTTAGCGGGGCTTTTTTGTTGGGATAATACAACACACCTCATCTAACGCCAGTCATGCTTAATAAAATCAGCCGCACGCTCGGCAATCATAATAACCGGTGCGTTGGTATTCCCACCTACAATGCTTGGCATAACCGACGCATCGGCAATCCGCAGTCCTTTGATACCAATACATTTTAGTCTTGCATCAACCACAGCCATTTCATCATTGTCATGCCCCATTTTGCAGGTTCCGACGGGATGATAAATAGTTTGTGCATTGAGCCGAATATAACTCTCTAATTCCTGGTCGCTTATGCGTTCATTGCCTGGCTCAATTTCAACCGCACCTTTTATCGTATAATTCATGGTCTGCATAATTTGCCGGGCTAGTTTTAACGCGTTAATTAAAACGTTGAGGTCATCCGGTTCAGCCAGATAATTAGCTTTAATTATCGGTGCTGATTCAATACTGGAAGATTGTAATTGAATCTCACCACGACTTTTTGGATACAAATGGCACACGTGCAGGCTGGCACCGTGACCAAAGGCAAGTTGTCTGCCGTGATCTCGCAAAATCGCAGGAATAAAATGAAATTGTAAATCGGCTTTTGTTTGCCGTTTATCACTTTTACAAAATCCCCCTGCCTCAGCCACATTACTGGTTAACATGCCCCTTCTGGATCGATAATAACGCCAGCTTTGGCGAATCAACTGCCCTATACCACTCAAACTAATGCCGTAACCCTGTGAACTTGAATGTCGGCTTTGCACCATAATATCTAAGTGATCCTGCAAATTTTTTCCGACACCCGGTTTGATTACTGTCGGCGCAATATTGTGTTTACACAGCTGTTGCTCGTCACCAATTCCAGACAACATTAAAAGCTGAGGTGTATTAATCGCACCTGCACACAGCACCACTTCTTTGGTGCTTCGAATAAGCGTTTGTTGTTTGTTTAACGTGATATAAACACCAGAAACATGATTATCCTGAATGTGCAGTTTCTCGACTTGTACATCGCACAACACAGTTAAGTTAGGTCGGTGTTTGGCTGTATCCAGATAGGCTTTGGCAGCAGAACAGCGCTGGCCATTAGTTTGGGTAACATCGTAAATACCGACGCCATCCCGGAATTCAGCATTAAAGTCATGGTTTGTCGCCAACCCATGTTTATTGGCCGCTTGAATAAAGGCATCAGATAGCGGATCAGGGTCGGTTAACTGAGTGACTTTCAACGGTCCCTGATTGCTGTGAAATGAGTCAAACCTGGAAGTATGTCCTTCAGCCTTAAGAAAATAAGGCAACACTGATTGCCAGTTCCAGCCTGACGCGCCTGCGTTTTCCCATTCATCATAATCGCTGGCATCACCACGGATATAACACATGGCATTAACACTGCTGCTGCCGCCCAATACTTTACCTCTGGGCCAATATAACTGACGGTTAGCTAAGTGGGACTCTTGTGAGGTCTGATAATTCCAGTTAAGTGATTTAATTCTGGCCAGTGCAGCCAGACCAAACGGAATATGGATAAAAGGATTTGAATCAGCTTTTCCCGCTTCAATTAACAAAACCTGATAATGGGAAACTTCAGACAAGCGACTGGCAATTACGGCTCCGGCAGAGCCACCACCAATAACAATAAAATCGTAGGAAGAATTTATAAACGAAGACATTCCCTATCTCCGTATTTAGATGTGAACCGAAAAACACATTGGGTAGCGTATCACGGTTGTTTTATTAGGTTTAATCAACCAAACCTTTAGGCATGTTTTCACGCACGCTATTCCAGATATCACCGCTTTCTTTGCCATAATCACGCACGAGAACAGGAACAGCTTCAAAATTAGCGTTTTGCGCCAATTCACATAATTGCTGGTAATATTTTCGACTCAGGTCGCGTGCAGCCTGATGTGAAAAATAATAACCACCAATACGTGAATACAGGCGTTTAAACCCATTCATCAACAATACATAAATATAGTTACCTGACGCCATGGCGATATCATGGTTAACCTGGTAGTCATAGTCAGCAAACGCCTGACCATCATCTTCAACCTGCTCATATCCACTTAGAATTTCGCGCACTTTCTCTGGATTGTTTTTGATCGCACCACGAATAAATATGGCGCTGACCGACGTACGGGCAGCCAACAGATTGTCTACTAACTCAGGAATGCCTTCTTCGTCTAAACGTGCCAGGGTTTCCAAAATATTAAGGCTGGACGTTTCCCAGAAGTTATTCACTTTAGTCGGTTTACCATGTTGAATAGTTAACCAGCCATCCCGGGCTAAACGCTGCAATACTTCACGTAATGTTGTGCGTGTGACACCTATTAATTCTGACAGCTCGCGCTCTGCGGGTAAGATGGTGCCAGGAGGAAACCTGCCACTCCAGATAGACTCAACAATATATTCTTCAGCGAAACCTGCAGGACTTTGCGCTTTATAGATCATAAAAGGTAACCAATTGCGATTCTTGTTCTTTTAGTTAACTGATTGTACCAGATGAATTTTACAAGGAACAATTTATGTTTACAGTTTATTAAAGTAATTCTGGTGTTAAATGATTCATATTAGCTATATATGTCTTAATAAATATCGTTGCGCTTCCGTTTTTCCAATCTAAGGCTATGAAAATGAAAGGGTTTATCTTTTTAATATTACTACTGTTACCGAACCTTAGTCAGGTAGAATCAGCAGAGTTACCCTCGACATTTGAGCGCCCACAAAAGTTGCTGGTAACCTACGTCGACCATCCATCCATCAAACCCTATCTCGAATTATTCACCCAGGTCTACCAGCAGGATTTACATATAGACATAGAACTAAGGCCAATCCCTGCTATGCGTGGTCTGATTCAACTGGAAAAAGGATTAACCGATGCTGACGTGATAAGGGTTCCCGAGAGCATTGCTTCTTTTGAAAACATTGTGGAAGTAGAACCGCAACTGGGTTTCGCACAAATTCAATTGTTATGTCTCCCGGGCGAGCTGTGCGACTTAACGATTCTTGAAAATCCGGCACTCGATATTGAAACCAATATGGGTAATAGCTACTTACTGCAAGGCTATAACATCAAAGCCCAGCTACATTTTAACGAAAACATGCAAAGCACACTCAACATGCTAAGAGCCAAACGGATTAAATATGCGATTTTTGTTACACCCAAAAATAACTATCAGGTGTTGCAAGATGAGTTTAACCAACTTCCTTTAAAAACGGTTAAGTTAATTCACATTATCAATAAAAAATACGCTCCTTTGCTGCCAGAACTAACAAAATCACTGCAAAAACGTCTGCCTTCTTTCCAGAAAGAGCGTCACCTAATCAATTTGCCCAGCAATTAAAAATCAGCACTGATGTGGCAATTTAGCTCAAATTTGTAATTTCTATCAGGCCGAACAAGGTCACATTAGGTCTGATTGAAATCAGCAATTCTGCTAACAATGGCTGGTGGTGAAATTATCATCATCTACTATTAAACTGATGGAACCTGTAAGGCAAAAACAAGCATAACTATTCAATTTTTCTTGATTTTTTGCTCGTGAGCTTTTACAACATACTCTGTTAAATCAGCATAAATAAGGATGCGCATTCATGCAGCAATCTGCAGCTACGGCCCTTTTCAGGAATTTTCTTGGACACTCGCCTGACTGGTACAAAAAATTCATCATCGCCTGTTTAGTCATTAATCCCATACTGTTTCAAGTTAACCCCTATATGGCAGGCTGGGCTCTGGTACTGGAATTTATCTTTACGCTGGCAATGGCACTGAAGTGTTATCCTTTGCAACCCGGTGGTCTGCTGGTGATGGAAGCGGTTGCTGTTGGTATGACGTCGCCGGGTCATATCAAAACCGAAATAGTCGCCAATATTGAAGTGGTGCTTTTGCTGGTATTTATGGTTGCAGGTATCTTCTTTATGAAAGATTTACTGCTTTACCTGTTTACAAAACTTCTGATCCGTTTACGCAGTAAAGTCATACTTTCACTGGCCTTTACTTTTTCAGCCGCATTTTTATCGGCATTTCTGGATGCGCTCACGGTAGTTGCAGTCATCATCGCGGTTGCTACCGGCTTTTACAGTATTTATCACAAAGTAGCGTCAGGTAAGGAATATCACCACGATCACGACCATACACATGATGATCATGTTAACCATGTGAACCGTGAAGACCTTGATTCTTTCCGTGCCTTTTTACGTAATCTTATGATGCACGCGTCGGTGGGTACTGCGCTGGGTGGCGTTATGACAATGGTCGGTGAACCACAGAATCTGATTATAGCTGATCGCGCCCACTGGAATTTTGTTGAGTTCTTTATGCGTATGTCACCTATTACCGTTCCGGTATTTTTCGCAGGTTTGTTAACAACCTTCCTGCTGGAAAAGCTTAAATTATTTGAATATGGTGCAAAATTGCCCGACAGCGTGCGGAATATTCTTACCGATTATGCTGCCGAACTGGATAACAAACGCACTCGTCAGGATAACGTTAAACTGGCGTGCCAGGCACTTATTGCCATTTGGTTAATTGTTGGACTGGCGCTGCATCTGGCCGCTGTAGGCCTGATTGGACTATCAATTATCGTATTAGCCACCTCATTCTGCGGTATTGTTGATGAACATAAATTAGGCGCAGCATTCGAAGAAGCGCTGCCTTTTACCGCTTTATTATGTGTCTTTTTTGCTGTTGTATCCGTAATCATTGATCAAGGGTTATTTACCCCTGTCATTAATTGGGTACTCACCTATGAAGGTAAGACTCAGCTCGTTATGTTTTATATCGCTAACGGCTTGTTATCTATGGTAAGTGACAACGTTTTTGTTGGTTCCGTTTACATTAACGAAGTTGCATCCGCTCTGGCCAAAGGTGAAATTACCCGCGATCAGTTCGATATGCTTGCTGTAGCCATTAACACAGGTACTAACTTACCGAGTGTTGCAACACCAAATGGTCAGGCCGCATTCCTGTTCCTGCTGACCTCTGCGCTAGCCCCCCTGCTTCGCTTGTCTTATGGAAAGATGGTTTACATGGCACTGCCTTATACTATCGTATTAACCGTGGTTGGATTGTTATGTACCTATTTCGGCCTGCATGATTTAACCGATTGGTTGTACCAAATGCATTTAATTAATCACCACAACCCTGGTGATGTAGGTGCGCCTCTTACTCACTAAGAGAGCAAGGCTACATGGGAAATAAGAAAATTTATTGCGGAAACAATAATGATAAGAAATATCGCAAACTCGCCTGAATATTCAGGTGCCTGGAAACTACTTTTTATATCAGCTTTAGGCTTAGAACTGGCTGCGCTGTATTTTCAGTATGTGCTGGATTTACAGCCCTGCATTATGTGCATTTACCAGCGAACCGCAGTATTTGGTATTTTATTTAGTTCGCTGGTGGGTATATTTCTTAGCCAAATGTTGATTTTCCGATTGATCGCATTGCTTGGTTGGGGCGTAAGTTCGGTTTGGGGGGCGCTGATTGCCTATGAACATGTTGATATTCAAACCGCCAGCAACCCATTTTTTGCCACCTGCGAAATTGTGCCTAATTTTCCAAGTTGGGCACCATTACATGAGTGGATCCCACAAGTTTTTGCCGCAACAGGTGACTGTGGAGACATTGACTGGCGTTTTATGGACTTAAGCATGCCGCAGTGGATGTTAATTCTGTTTGTCGCGTATAGTGCGGTTATGGCCGCTGTAGTGATTTTACGTCTGGCGTTATTGCGAAAAATCTAATTTCGCTGCTTAATTCAGAATAAAACAAGATCTAAAAAGCCAGCAATTCGCTGGCTTTTTGTTTTCTAACATAAATATCTAATCAAGATCGCTTAATGGCCATAGCGCGATGTAATCTTCAAAGTCATCGATATCCACTTGTGACTCATAAATGGTTTTCCCTCTGACTGACATACCAGCTTTGTGCATAGCAGCTTTCTTATCCCGGTTTAATAAAGGGTGCCAACCCGGCAACCCTCTGCCCTCCTGCAAGCGCCTGTATGTGCAACTTGGAGGCATAAAGAAAATATCTTTAAGGTTAGCTTTGGTTAATTTTACACAGTCTGGTACCAGTTCGGTACGTTTCTGATACTGAGTACAACTGCAGGTCCTGGTGTTTAACAGGTCACATACAATATTGGTAAAATGGACACGCTCACCTTTAAACACCACATCAGTGGGTTGCATGTCGCCTTCTTCATCATCAATAAATTTATGCAGGCAACATTTTCCACACCCATCACATAATGACTCCCATTCAGCATCCGTCATCTGCTCCAGAGATTTTTCCTGCCAGAATGGCTTATCACTCATGGATCAAATACCCGCTTTAATCTTGTCTGCCAGAATACCGACTGCGCTGCCAAAATAGGTGGAACGATTCCAGTTCATCAGTGAATGGAAATTGTTATAAACCAGATATATACGTCCATGTTCATCATCAGGCATTATTAAGCTGGCCTGCATATCACGCACTGGCAGATCACTGCCGTCGTATCGACGCACGCCTAATTCCTGCCATTGCAGTAATGATTTCATCTTGGACTTATTTAGTCCGCTAAGATTCAAATCAAAGCCTTCAGGAATAACAACCTGCCTCCCCCACGTTTGGGAGTTGTTCCAGCCAACTTGCTTGAGATAATTTGCGATTGAAGCAAATACATCCGCTTTGTTTTGCCAGATATTCTTTTTACCGTCACCATCAAAATCCTGCGCATAAGCTAAAAATGAGGTAGGCATAAACTGACTCTGCCCCATAGCGCCAGCCCATGAACCCAGGAAATCATCTTTATCAATATGTCCTTCATCAAGAATTTTAATCGCAGCAAAAAGCTGTTTTTTAAACATGGCTTCCCGACGGCCTTCATAGGCCATAGTCGTCAATGCAGAAATTACCGGGAATTTCCCCATATAGGTGCCGAAGTTACTTTCATTTCCCCACAGGGCAACAATAAACCGCGCCTGAACGCCATATTTGGCAGCGACGTCATCCAGCACCTGTTGATTCTCTTTGTATAATTTAATCGCCTTTTTGACTTTCCAGTCTGGCAGTCTGGATTTCAGGTAGCGATCGAGCGTTAGTTTAAATTCTGGCTGGTTTTTATCGGCTTTAACTGAACGTTGGTGAAACTTAACATCAGCAAATGCCATATCGACTACTTGCTGACTAAAACCTTTTTCCAGTGCTTCCTGTTTTAGCTCAGTTACATAGTCATCAAAATTGGGCTTTGCTTGCGCTATACAACAAAACAACATCGTTGTCAGGGCAATCAGTTTTTTCATAATGGATTATTTCCTTGATTTTTGATTCTGTGTTGCTCAAGTAGGTTTTCTGTTGGAGGAGGCAATTGCAAATAAAACCCCTGCTGCTCAAGTGCAAGTTTAACTGCGTGCGGGTCACTTATTGCCATTTTTCTTGATGGTTTTAACAATAACATCATAACAAACAAAGGTTTACCAAAAGTTTGTAATAGACTGTCAGGCACGTCAGAAAAATCATCTCTTTTATTTACAAACAGGTAGGTTTCCGCTTTTTTACTACTTTTATAAACGGCACATAACATTAGAAAAACTCAATTTAACCATAAATATCAGGCCATTTTAGCACTTAGCAAAGGCTCAAGCTCAGCTTTTAACAGTTCTCCTCGCCAGCCAGTAACCAAATCAGGCATTAAGCCCTTTAAACGTGTTTCATCCTGTTGATACCATAACCACTGAAGTAATTGATTTATCTGTTTTTTAGAGCCCAGCACTTCCACTGGTATACCCACTCTTTCCGCCGTATCAGCACAACGCTGCCTGATTAAATTACTCAGTGATTTATAGTCAGCAAAATCGGTTAATCGTTCAACTTTTTCAGGATAGAGGGCCTCATCCACTTTAGTCGCTTGTTGTACTGCCTCGATAATATTTTGATGGTAACGCCTTATTTCCTGTGGCGACAAACCACTAATCGTATACAAATCACCTTTACTTTGGGGCTGTCGCTTGGCAATACTTAACAAATTAACTTCTTTAACAACAAAGTTCAGAGCCATGTTTTTTTGTCGCGCAAATTCAAGACGCCATTTAGCCAGATACTTCAGGATGTTTAACTGACGACGATTTAATTGCCAGGCATTTTTAATCGTTACATAGGCAAAGTCTGCTGGTAGATCAGCTTTTTTCTTTGCAGCCAACTGCCGAATTTCATCATAAACCCAGTCAAGGCGTCCACGCGCTGCGACTTCTTGTTTCAACGCAGGATATAACTGGAATAAATACAGTACATCATTCGCCGCATAATCGAGTTGCTGTTCAGTTAAGGGGCGAGCTAACCAGTCAGTGCGTGACTCCCCCTTATCCAGCACCACATCTAAGCGCATTTCAACCAGTTTGGCATAACCAAGCATGGTGCCAATTTCGCAAATACTGGCAGCAAACTGACTGTCAAATACCGGCTCGGGCATTACCCCCAACGCAGTTTGAAAGGTTTCCAGGTCTTCAGAACAGGAATGCAGTATTTTTACTACGTTTTGATCAGTCAACAATGTGGCAAGCGGAGATAAATCAGACCCCTGTACAGGATCAATCAATACCAGTCGCTGACCATCATAAATCTGAATCAAGCCTATTTGAGGATATAAAGTGCGGGTACGAACAAACTCGGTATCAACCGCTATCGCTTCCCTGCCAGATGCCTGATGACAAAACTCAGCCACCTCTGAATTAGTTGTTAAATACTCGTACAAAACTCACTTCCAAATAAAAAGCCGGCAATTGCCGGCTTTTACATCGCTATACTTAAAAATAATTTTATTTATCTCTAAGTTCGCGGCGTAAAATTTTTCCAACATTCGATTTGGGTAATTCATCTCTGAATTCAATCACTTTGGGTACTTTATACCCAGTCAGATATTCACGGCAATGGCTAATAATCTGTTTCTCGCTGAGTGATGGATCTTTTCGGACAACATACAGCTTAACAACTTCGCCAGAACTTTCATTTGGCATCCCTATAGCTGCGACTTCCAAAACACCGTCCATCATTGCCACAACGTCTTCGATTTCATTTGGGAAAACATTAAAGCCGGATACCAGAATCATATCCTTTTTACGATCAACAATATAGAAGAAACCCTGTTCATCACATTTGGCAATGTCGCCTGTCGCCAACCAGCCATCATTCAAAATTTCAGCGGTCGCTTCCGGACGGTTTAAATACCCCAGCATAACCTGAGGACCTTTTACGTGCATTTCACCGGTTTGTCCCAGTGGGACTTCATGACCCTGTTCATCAACCAGTTTGATATCAGTAGAAGGCGCAGGTAAACCGATTGAAGCATTATATTTATTAACAGAAGGAGGATTAACTGTTACCAGTGGTGAACATTCGGTTAGCCCATAACCTTCGAGCAGCACATGCCCGGTAACTTTTTCCCATTTTTCGGCAACACTGCGCTGTACAGCCATCCCCCCACCTAACGCAAATTTATAATTTGAGAAATCGAGGTCAGAAAATCCGGGCGTATTTAACAGCCCGTTAAATAATGTATTGACGCCGGTTATTGCAGTAAATGGATATTTGCCCAGCTCCTTAACAAAGCCAGTCATATCGCGCGGATTGGTAATCAGTAAATTTTGACAACCAAATTTAACAAAAGTCAGGCAGTTCGCTGTTAAAGCAAAGATATGGTATAGCGGCAATGCGGTGACGATAATTTCCTTACCACGCTCAAGAAATGGTCCCAAAATCGCTGACACCTGCTCAAGATTGGCAATGAGATTGCGGTGAGTGAGCATAGCGCCTTTAGACACACCCGTCGTTCCCCCTGTATATTGCAAAAAGGCAATATCATCACCTTTTAATTGCGGGCGCTGATAACTATGCGCGCGCCCCAATGACAACATATCATTGAACCGAGTCCGGTGAGGTAACGAAAATGCGGGCACCAACTTCTTTATATATTTAACGACTAAATTAACCACCAGCGATTTTGGAGCACCCAGCATATCGCCTAATTGTGTGGTAACAACCTGCTTAATCCCGGTTTCATCAATTATTTCGGCCAGTGTATGAGCAAAATTCTCAACAATAATGATGGCTTTAGCGTCAGAATCCACCAGCTGATGTTTTAATTCACGGGCTGTATACAAAGGATTTACGTTAACCACTGTCATGCCTGCACGCAAAATACCAAAAATCGACACAGGATTTTGCAACAAGTTTGGCATCATAACCGCCACTGCATCCCCTTGTTTAAGGCCACTATTTTGCAAATATGCAGCAACAGAGCGACTTAATTCATCCAGCTGATTAAAGGTGATCGATTTTCCCATGTTGGTAAAAGCGATATTTTCACCGTAATCAACCACACTCTGCTCAAGCACATCTACCAAAGATGCAACACAATCAGCATCGATTTCGTGGGGAACGGATGGGGAATAACTGTTTAGCCAGATTTTTTCCACTTGGCCTCCTGAACGGGTATTTTTTAATTCTTATTAATAGGGAAAGACAAACAACGTGTGTCAATTTTGTAAACATAATATTAACTGCGTATCTTATCTAACCCATCGGCAAAGATAAATGTGGTCTAACCAGATTTATTACAAAATTTCGCTTAAATTGCACTAAGTTGCGAGATTTTAGCGGGAAACTGAGTGGAACAGGCCTAAACACTTAAGAAGTCGATTATTTTTTGCGCAACCGGAAATGGATAATCCATATGTAAATGATGCCCTCCCGGTGTTTGTGCAATCGTCAGTTTTTTTACCCATGACTGACGCTTTTGCAGATTAAGTTTGAGCTTTTCAAATCCTTCTTGTCCTAACACTGCCAGTACAGGGCACTCAATGGCCTGTAAAAAGCTTTGTGCCTGCGCTTCGGTTTGTCTTAGCGATGAAATCGTTCGCAAACGTCTGTCTGTGCGCCATTGTAACTTACCATCAATTTCAGCAAGGTTGCGGCTAACCAGTAACCGCGCAGAATCAACCGATAAGTCACCCGCGACTTTGCGAGCCTGCACAGCCTGACGCAATGTCTCAGGATGTTTAGCTGTTTTATGTTGGATCGCGATTCGGCTATCTACCGATTTTCTAAGTTGTGCCACACTGGTTTCTTCTGGCTCAGTTAATGGCCCAAAGGATTCGAGTAAAATAAGCTTTTGCACTTTTTCCGGAAAAGTGGCGCTGTACAAACTACCGACAATCCCCCCAAGCGAGTGTCCCAATAAGATTATATCCTGCCAGTCATTCAGGCAGATGAGTTCATGTAAATCCTGTACCCAGTCAACCAGATGATAATGCGCGTCAAGACTGCGATGCTGGCTTTCACCATGTCCTGCCATATCAATCGCAACAAACTGATAATCAGGGAAATGAGCTGCGAGTGGAATGAAGCTCGCTGCGTTATCCAGCCAACCATGAAGGGCAAGTATAAGGGGCTTACCCTGTGCCCCAAAGCGTAATCCAGTCAACTTCAGATGATTCAATTGATATTCTACAGACTGCATTTTTCCTCCCGGAAGCGGCAAATTATTGCCCAATAATCAACAACGCGGCAATGATGACATAAAAAAAGCGGCAATAAATAGCCGCCTTTTCAGAAAAATACACGTCAGAGATTTATTGCATTCTTGGCTCTCTGGTTCTTAAAACTTTTTTAGGTACATCTCTCAGATGCGAACCTGACTTATCAACTGAAATACTGCGTCTGACCCGGTTACTGTTGTTTGAGCTAACACCTGGATTATCATTGCTACGAATAACGACGCGACTGTGATAAGGGTAAAATCCACCATATCCCCATCCGTACCAACGATTCCAATACCCCATGCCATATGAAAAACTGGTTACGTTGACATTTTTCTGAACCTGCCACATGTGATAACCACTGGCCTGCAGTGTAGGGTAGGTATATTTATGTTCCCCGACTTTGCCATTTTCGGTACCAATGACTTGTCCAACAAAGGTAATATCACGCCCGGTCTGATACACCATGGGATCTAAAAAGCTTTTAACATAAACCCTGAAACGCCCCGGACTATCATCAGATGAAACGGGTCGCGTACTTGATTTTAAAGACTGTGACAGCACTTCAACAACGGTTACATCAGCCTTATTATCAATTCTGGCAATGGTTCCACCCCACCGAGCCTGTTTTCCAATATTGATTTGAGGATTAGACATCACTTGTGTATAGGTAACCAATTGCTGTCCTTCAGGCACTTTAAGACTGTCCGGTACCGAAGCACAGGCACTTAACAATACAACACCTGCTAAAACCGTTAATTTCTTAAACATAAATTCCTCGTAACATTTCAATCTGCACATTATTAATAATGGCGATAGGTGTCTGAACCATAACTGAATTTCACCTCAGAAAACAGTAAAAAAGCAGTAACAAATTGAAATCAAAAACGCCGGGTAAAGTACTCAATAGATGATATAAATTGACATTCAGGTTAATACCTGTGATCACACGTAAGTATCGACCCCCAGACTATTGTGAATACCTTCTCGTTGCGACTGGCGTTGTAGGCTTTGATAGGCTTGAATGGCATTCCTGCCACGGGAGTCAGGTTGATCATATATTGCTTTTTGTTCGCGATAATTGTCGGCTTGTTTAAAGGCTTCACTATTACCCTGGCGAATGACAACCTGTGTTTTTGGATGTTCAGTAACAGCACGTTGCTGTTGTTGCTGGCGTGCGTCAGCATCCCGTTGCGGTTCCCTGACCGACGGGTTAATGCCAAGGGCATTTTGTGACGCGATAATAGAAGACTCAATTTCCATCAACTAATCCAAACAACAATAATGGCAACGTTCATTTACTGCTAATGGTAGTGCAGCAGATTGACATTCAAATACCAAATAATGCACTACAAACGCGAAACTCTGCAAAATTTATTCCATTCTAAAATGGATCACCTTATGTTACTCGCGGCCAGGCAGCTTTTTCCAGGTTACTTTATCACGCAGATAAACCGGCTCCACATCTTCAACTGCACTAAATTCACCGCTGGAAATAGCGTATTTTGCTAGTGCCGCCATATATCTGGCATTGGGGTACAACACCGAATCAATTAACTGAATATTTTTGCCTGTATCAAGTTCAGCATAAGCTTGCCAGCCAGTACCAGCTCCAGCAGTGTCCTTATTTGCGACGTTTATAATTAGCTGGTTCGCATCCTGAGGCGCTAAAACCTGCTCATCGTTAACAGGTAACATAATGCCGTTTTTTGCAGCATAGGCGCCAATATACACTTCATTCATGCGTGCATCTGTAGCACTAATAACCTTTTGCAGTGAATATTGTTCATAAACCTGCTGTGCCATGGCTTGCAATGTAGAAATACCTACAACGGGCAAATCGGCGCCTAATGCCAGTCCCTGAATAATCCCGGTGGCGATACGTACACCGGTAAAACTGCCAGGTCCGCGCCCAAATGCCAAATAATCGATATTTTGCAATGTCAGACCCGCCTCAGCCAGAACCTCATCTACCATAGGTAAAATACGCTGACTGTGCTGCTGTGGACAAATTTCAAATCGATGAAAGATATGATTCACACCGGCCAAAGCTACTGAACAGGCTTCTGTGGCGGTATCAATAATTAAAACATTCATTAATGTGTTGAATCCTGCTGATGAATTGCCTCTAAAAAGTCGAGGGCATGACTTAACGTACGAGTACGACGCATGGGTGGCAAACTACTCACAAATATTTTGCCATAATCACGGGTAACCAGTCGATTATCGCATATCACTAATACACCTTTATCCTGTGAATCCCTGATCAACCGTCCTGCACCTTGTTTCAATGCAATGACGGCCTGCGGAATCTGAATCTGGCCGAAGGGATTACCTCCGGCTTTTCGACAATCATCAATCCGGGCTTGTAGCAGCGGATCGTCCGGTGACGCAAACGGAATTTTATCTATCATTACACAGGTCAGGTCACTGCCTCTGACATCAACCCCTTCCCAAAACGCCCCCGTTCCAAGTAACACCGCATTATCAGATGATAAATATTGATTAAGCAATGCCCGTTTACTGGTTGAACCCTGCACCAGAATTGGATTATCAATTTTGTCTTCCAGCATCGCCGCCAGCTGTCGCAACATGGCGTGGCTGGTAAATAACAAAAAACAACGCCCACGACTTGACTGAATCAGTTTAAGTGCAATATCAAATAACACGTCCTTCATTCGTCTGTCACTGGGTTCAGGTAAAAAACGTGGCACGCACAACATTGCCTGTCTGGGATAATCAAAGGGACTGCCTACCAATAAGGTATCAGCAGTATTGAGTCCCATTCGACGGGTGAAATGATTAAATCCACCATCAACCATCAGAGTAGCAGAGGTAAACACCCAGCCACGTTTGGGTTCAGCCATAAATTCGGCAAACTTTTTAGCTATACTCAATGGGGTTAAATTGATCACCAAATGGCGATGAGTGGTTTCATACCAAAGGCTGACTCCCTTGCGTTCAGTATCAGTTAAAATTTTTAATGTCGCCTTTATCTGAATACACCGTTCAAGTATCGAATCCAGATCCTTATCTCTGCCAAGGTGCAGTTTTACCACGTCATAAAATTGTTGTAGCGCATCTTCCACTCGCGCTATCTGAGCAAGCACTTCATCGCGCGCCAGCTCTTCTCTCCAGTTACCTTTTTGCGCTTGTTCCGGGTAGATGATCCTCAAATCAGCACTTACTGCTTTGAGTTTGTCTGCCATTTTAGACAGCTGCTGGGCATCTTTCAGAACCGTACGATAAACAATCTCGGTATCACGACACATGTCATGAATTTGACGTGTGGATAAGGTATCGCCGAAGTACTGGCTGGCAATATCGGGTATCTGATGGGCTTCATCAAATACAATTAAATCCGCATCCGGGATAAGCTCTCCAAAGCCGGTATCTTTTAACGCCATATCAGCGAAGAATAAATGATGGTTAACCACCACTAAATCTGCGGCCAGCGCTTTAGCACGCGCTTGTACCATATAACAATCTTCGTAGGCGGGGCATTCTTTCCCCAGACAATTGTCTACGGTAGAGGTTACAAATGGTAAAACCTTGGCATCTTCCGGAATACGGGTTAGCTCCCCCATATCCCCCGATTTGGTAGTGAGTGACCAGTCTTTGACCTCCCCCAGTTGTGCCAATGTGTCTTTATCCATCAGGTTACTGTGACTACCGTGCTGATTAAGGCGATGAATGCAAAGATAATTTACCCGGCCTTTAAGCAACGCCACCTTTTTATAACTACCCAGCGCTTTTCTCACGACAGGTAAGTCCCGGTGAAACAATTGCTCCTGCAGGTTTTTAGTCCCGGTGGAAATAATGGTTTTTTTATTACTGTTAAGCGCAGGTACAAGATAAGCGAAGGTTTTTCCAGTACCGGTACCTGCCTCAACAACCAGTGCAGATTTTTGTTTAATCGATTTTTCCACTGCCACGGCCATATCTGTTTGCGCCTGACGAGGAGCAAAACCGTCTATTGCTTCTGACAGCAAACCATTTTTAGCAAAGAGTTGTTTAATTGTGGGCATAGGGATAGCCCTTTAGAAACTGCATTAAACCTGACTGATAATAATTGGTATAAATGAACTTGGAGCGCATATTAACACGATTTTGCCAACGATTGGCTGCGACAATAACGTGCAAGCAAGAATATGTTTACTTCAGTATATTTCGTCATATTTTTATTATCTAATTACCATTTTGAACCAATGAGCAGTTTATAGATGAATATAAAAATAAAACACGTCATGGTCTTTTTTCTCACTGGCATGACATCCTGTTTTTTTCAATTACCCCCTGCGTTAGCAGCCGTTCCTTCCAACCCGATTGTACTGATTTCCATTGATGGCTTTCGTTACGACTATCTGGATAAATATCAGGCTCCCAATCTTCAACTGTTGGCTAAACAGGGAGTACGGGCACGAAGCATGCGCCCCAGTTACCCATCGGTAACCTTTCCCAACCATATCACTCTGGTTACCGGCCAATATCCGGCGCATCACGGACTGGTTCACAATGAATTCTACGATCAAAAACTTGATGATATTTACACCATGGGTAAAGCGGCAAAACAGCCCCAATGGATGCAAGCTCTGCCCATCTGGACTTTGGCCGAACAAAAAGGATTAATCACTGCAACTTTCTTCTGGCCTGAATCTGATGCTGAATTAGATGGCGTACAACCTCATTACTTTTATCACTACAACAAATCGACACCATATCAGCAACGCATCGATCAAATTATTAAGTGGTTACAAATGCCAGTGGATAAACGTCCTGTTTTTATTGCCAGTTACTTTTCAAAAGTGGATACCGCAGGACACAACTATGGACCGGATTCTCCTGAAGTGGCAGAGGCTGTGTCCATGGTTGATGCTTACATAGGCGATTTAAAGCAGCGTATCGACCAGCTACACATCCCTGTGAACCTGATAGTTGTATCAGATCACGGCATGCAAGCCATACAAGCAAGCTCACAAATTAACTGGCAGACGATGCCGGGCATTAATAATTACCGGGTAGTAGACAGACACACACAACTGTTTTTATATAATAAACGGAATAAAAGTCAGCAGGAGCTGCGTCAATACGGACAGCAATTACGCGATATTAGTGACGGCCGTTATTCAGTGTACTTAAAAGGAGAGTTTCCCGATTATCTGCACTACAATGACAACGCACGTATTGCCGATATTGTGCTTGATGCCAATCCCCCAGCGTATTTTCCCGGATGGGATCTACGTAAAAAAATCAACACACAACAACAACCTGACAAAGATAATGGCGCACACGGGTTTGACCCGGTAAAAACGCCCAACATGCAAGCATTGTTTATTGCTAACGGCCCTAATTTCAAATCAGGAATAACTATTGACACATTCGATAATATCCATGTTTTCCCCGCTATGATGGCTATTCTGGGCTTACCTTTACCAGCCAAAACAGATGGAAAACTAAAGGTATTAAAACCTATTTTAAAAAACCTGCCTGACTCAAATAACTAAAACCACCTCCAACGCTGTTTTAACACGAATAAGAATGCCGCTTAAAAGCGGCATTCTTATCTATAAGGATTAACTTACTGCTCTAAAAAATATTGACCATCACATTAAACACCAAAGCAGATAACAATCCGGCCGCAGGCAGGGTAATTATCCATGCCAAACCAATGGGTTTCATTAGCGACCAGTTAGTCTGCTGATTTACCATGCCGACTCCCAGCACTGCTCCGATAAGAATATGTGTACTCGACACCGGTAGCCCTAACATAGTCGCAACCATCACAACGGTCGCCGCAGCCAGTTCTGCGGAAAAGCCTGACGAGGGATGCATTTTTGTTAAATTATGCCCAACGGTTTGTATGACTTCCTTACCAATAAACCAAAGACCGACGATAAGTGCCACACCAAACGTCATCATAGCAATACTGGGAACAGCAACTTTATCGCTAATTGCATCGTTGCGCAGTACATCCAGAATAGCCACAAAAGGACCGATAGCATTGGCAATGTCATTTGAACCATGGCTAAAGGCAAACCCGGCAGCAGTGAAGACCTGCATCCAGCTAAACATTAAAAATGTCGAGCGTGAAAGATCCTTACCTTTTAAGGTTTTTGCAAAAATAAACGTTGCCATCCAGATAACAGCACCGATCATGCCCATGATCAGATAGTTATGCAGCGTGCTTAATCCCAGCTCCATATGTTTAAGGCCTTTAAACAACAGCATACCGGAAATCAACATACCGCCCATTGCAGCAAATATAGGAACCCAGTTTTCCAGCGCATGAGTCGCATTAACATTATGTTTATGTTGCTCAATTTTTATTAGCTCCCGGTAATAATCAGATTCCAATTCATCAGGATTAAAATCATCATCGGTGATCACATGAGCATCCCGGGCCATAGCCCCGGTATAGGCAATTTGCTGGATATCCGTTAAGCGTTCAAAAGCCCGCTTATGTTCTTCCTTATGGCGTTTTTTACGTGATTTGATATCGCGCAGCGCCGCTTGTGCTGCATCATTATATTTAAGAACGTGACGTTTAATTTGCGAGTACAACAAATAAGCAACCATGCCGCCCAACAAAGGTGACAATACCCAGGAAATGGCAATCAGGCCTATTTGATCCCATTTAACCAGACTCAGGGCCGCCTCAACACCATTTGCATGAATGCCCAGTGCCATTGAACTGCCTACGATTCCACCAACAATGGAATGGGTGGTGGACACCGGCCAACCTTTTTTTGTCGCAATCAGCAGCCAGACAGCCGCCGCCAGCAGCGCAGACATCATAATGTAGACAAATAGCATCGGATCGAGATCCATGTGTGATAAGTCCACTATGCCCTTGCGTATGGTTTTGGTGACCTCGCCACCAGCAATAACGGCACCACTAACTTCGAAAATAGCAGCGACCAACAGTGCTTGTTTGATGGTTAACGTGCCTGCTCCCACACTGGTACCAAAGGAATTGGCTACGTCATTACCACCAATATTAAAGGCCATAAACACACCAAACAAGGTGGCCAGAATCAGTAACAAAACGTGGTTGTAGTGGGTATATTCCAGCGCCCAGTAAAGAAAGTAACTGGTAAACAAGGTAATCAGTGCAAAGAAAAAACGATTAAAATTGGAGTGAGAATTGTGCGACATGGATGAAATATCTTTTAGTGATGACAGCAGTCATTTTGTTAATAGCGCAACGGCTATAATTTCATCCATTTGTTACAAAAATGTGACCGTTTTCAGGTCGATTTTAGAGCGTGTTGAACTTTGCGGTATATTTTTGCAACGAGTTGCGCGGTATTTAAACAATGAAGCACGAATGTGGTGTAGTTGTTCTACATAAAAGAGTGCTGAAGCAGTAGAAATGCCGCACAAACGTTGCCCGAAGGGTTCGTCCTAAACACTTTTTACTCTTTATGAAAGACTCCTGTCTTTCACCGCTTTGCGGCCAGCTAAAGCTGTTTTATGGCGTTCCCTACGCGTAATGTTGCTTATTTTTGACTTAATCCATTAGGCCTGCAAATAAGCGTCGCGATTAAAAAGTGTTTAGTTAGAACAAAATTCATACAGCAAAGTTCAGCACGCTCTAATTAGAAAATCATACCCTTATTCTCCACAGGTTTAAAAATAGCGCTCCGCATGTAAGAAAGGAGCCATGGCATGGATAATAGCTTGTTCATAGCTGGAGCCCCGGGTTGCATGTCCGTTGGTTAATAATCCAATAGCACCGCCCTTTTGTTTTATATTTTGTGTATTAAACAATTTATCCATTAGCGGGCCGAGTTCTTCTCCCATTGCCAAATCCTGATAAATGCTTGTTGGCAAAGGCAGATTGGCGCTTCTTCCGGTTACTAACCTGTCACCCTGTTTTATAACAACAAAGGCAAAAGTTGCAGCACCATACTCAAAACAATCTACCCCACCTTCAATGGCCACGCTAAAATCAGCGGGATAATGAGCAGAACAGTATTCCACCCGGTTTTTCGCTCCAAGTAAGGTTTCATGTTCCGTCATAGGCTGCTCATCCACTCCTGATGGAGCTTTAACCCCCTGACATTCTATTTCTGAATCACTAAATAATAATTCAAAGGTATTTTTTACTGCGCTAACTTTGACCGGATTAGTTGAGCCAACAACAACTGACAGTTTTTTCATAAAGCAGAACGACTTTCCATTATGTATTCACGCCACTTTTGTAACGCAATTTTAAGATCGGTTAACCCACAACCAGCACCGTTTTCAATGCTCATTATGTGCTCTTCTTCAGCCGTGAGTTGTGCTGAGTATTGCGCATCATATTTGAATTTAAGCTCAACCTCATGCTGATCCATATGCAATACATATTGTGCACTTATAAACTCATGTTCAAGCTTTTGGCGATTTTCCAGCTGCTCAATCATAGTAAGCAATTGGTCAATGACGTGTGCATCAGCGCCAATATCATTCGACATCCAGTCACCAATGGCCTCAAAACCTGAAGAGAATTCAGCCACAGGAGGACCGAAGCTCGATGGAAAAAAGTCGTATTCCATATTAACGCCCCGAATCAAATAGAAAATAGTTAGAAAAACAGTGTCTTTTGCAGTGTGATAATAAAAAAAAAAGCAGATGGCGACAATTCTATGCCGCCAAATAATAACTAGAACAGAATTACAGCAGGCGTATTAGATAAACATCCCTCCCGATGCTTCAATTCGCTGTGCAGTAATCCAGTGATTATCACCAGCCAGTAAACTGGCAACCACACCACCAATATCATCGGGCAACCCCACTCTTCCCAGCGCAGTTTGCGAGGCTAAAAACGCATTCATCTGTTTATCATCCCGCACCGCTCCACCGCGGAAATCCGTTTCAATCGCACCCGGCGCTAAAACATTCACCGAGATACCCCTTGCTCCCAACTCTTTGGCAAGATATTGAGTGAGAACCTCAATTCCCCCTTTCATCATGGCGTAAGCAGCGTAACCCGGTACGCTGAAGCGCGTTAAACCGGTAGACACATTCAAAATACGACCACCATCGGTGATAGACCCCAATAAGGACTGAGTTAAAAAGAACACCCCTTTTAAGTGAATATTCATTAACTGGTCAAATTGCGCTTCGGTGGTTTCAGCGAATGTTGCATGTAAACCAATGCCGGCGTTATTCAGCAGAAAGTTAAAACGCTCAGTTTGCCAATGCTCTTGCAATGCATTGTTTAAATCTTTTGCAAAATCAGCAAACGTTTCTGCCTTCTCAGTATCAAGCTGCAATGCGACCGCTTTGGCCCCCAACTTATTAACCTCAGTGATAACTTCCAGCGCTTTATCCCGATTTGACTGGTAGGTAATCACCGAATCAATCCCCTGCTTTGCCAAATGCAATGCAGCACTTGCCCCTAAGCCCCGGCTTCCGCCTGTAATTAATGCAATTGAATGACTCATATTCGTCTCCGCTATGTAATGAACGCAGACCAGCTTATTGTTTTAATTTGAAGTGATAAACACCATAAAAATGACTACACTGTTTATTATTTAATAACAATTAAAGCACTATGGACCGAATTAGCGCGATTCAACATTTTATTCGGGTAGCCGACCTTGGCAGTTTTACACAAGCAGCTAATCTTGCGGGTGTACCCAAAGCAACAATATCCAACGCTATAAGCCAGCTTGAAAATCAATTAGGCGCACAATTGCTCCACAGAACAACCCGTAAGGTCAGCCTCACACATGATGGACAAACATTTTATGACAGGAGTATTCATCTCCTGTTGGAATTCGATGATTTACACAGTTTGTTTCAACAAACGGATGCCCAACTCACTGGCATAATTCGGGTCGATATGCCCATCGGCCTGAGTAAAAATGTAGTCTGCCCCGCGTTACCGGCATTTTTACAATCGCATCCACAACTTAATATTCAACTTAGTAGCACCGACAGACGAGTTGACCTTATCCGTGAAGGATTTGATTGCGTGGTACGGGTTGGAAAATTAGAAGACTCTGATTTGATCGCCCGTCCACTTGGACATATGCCCATTATCAGTTGCGTTAGTCCAGCTTATATTGCGCAATACGGTGAGCCTGATTCACTTGAATCGCTGGGAAATCATAAACTGGTGCATTATCAGCAAAATCTCAGTGTCCGTGATGATAACTGGGAATACTGGGATGGAAAAAACTATCAAACCATCAAAATGAAAGGGGCGATCACGGTTAATAATTCAGAAGCCTACACTGCTGCTTGTATCGCTGGACTTGGTATCATTCAGGTCCCGGCAATGGGAGCAAAGCGCCTTATTGAGCAAGGCCAGTTAGTACATATTTTAAAACAATATCAGGCCGAAGCCATGCCGGTTAATTTGCTTTATGCCAACCGCCACAATTTGTCAAAACGAGTAAAAATATTTATGGATTGGTTAAGTCAGTTGATCAATCAATATACCGAATAAATCACACACGAGTTACTCGACTACAATTAAGTCAAATACATTATCAGGATGATAATTATGCTCTGGTTTAGCAACTCACAATCTGTTCATTTTCTACTGGTAATACTGATTTATTTCACCGTTTTTTCAGTAGCATCCGCCCCCGTAAAAAACCAAATACCAACTGAACTGGCAAGTGTTTTTAACCAACAACAGTCAATCGAAAACTATTGGATAAGCGAAAAGCTCGATGGCATTCGCGCCAGATGGGATGGCAAACATCTTTTTACACGTCAGGGAAATCGCATTTATGCACCAGCATGGTTTACTGAGGGATTCCCCGACCAGGTGATGGATGGAGAGCTATGGACTGGCCGCCAGAACTTTGAATTTACGGCAGCAACCGTACTCGACGAAGAACCAGGTAAAGACTGGCACAAGGTACATTTTATGTTATTCGATTTACCTACTGAACCTGGCACTTTTTCACAACGAATATTGCAAATGCAGCAGATAGTTTCAAAATCACACAACCCCAGTTTAAAACTGGTTCACCAGTATAAAATTGAAAACCGCAAACAACTGGATGCGGAATTAAATCGTTTGACCAAAGAAGGTGCAGAAGGACTCATGCTGCATCATCAGGATGCTTTATACGAGGATGGACGCAGCCAATACCTGTTAAAACTCAAAACCTTTAAAGACGATGAAGCGCTTGTGATTGAGCATATTGAAGGTAAAGGCAAGTACACTGGAAAAATGGGCGCATTACGAGTGCGATGGAAACAAGGTATCGAGTTTAAAATTGGCACTGGCTTTAGTGATGCAATCAGAGCCAATCCTCCAGCCATTGGCGAAACAATTACCTTTAAATATTATGGTTTAACCAAAAACGGCATACCCCGTTTCGCCAGTTTTTTGCGCATCCGGCCAGATAAAACCATACCCAGCTACACAGCTAAATAAAATGGCGGTTACCCCTTGCTGAAAAGTTCGACCGATGATTAGATTGCGTCGGAGTAACCAAGCCATATGCAGCCATGCGCTACAAACGACATCAGAGCCGTCCCTACAGCATCAAAAAAAACGGTATTAAAGATGAAAATATCGATCGCCAAATATTGGCAATTCATCGCGCAATGGCCACCAAATTGTTAAAACACCCACACTTAATTGAGCAGGTTAGAGAAACGCTTGAAGACCGCAAAGTAACGGGTCGCCTGCCCTACGGTCATCACTTAATCTGGCACAGTATTCTTGATCATATTGACCAGCCCGAGACATTTATTACCAGCATCACAGAAGACAGCCCGCGTATGCGAAAGTTAAGGCGCAATACGCCGCCGGTAGGCATACTCAACGAGCAGGAAAGACAACTGGCCCTGGAGCAAAATGCGCTAGGCCAGCTGGATTCAATTGATACTCTTATTTATTGAATTGGTTATTTCTCACAAACCACCTCAGCCAGCAACAGCTTAACAACAACAGAAGCATTATTGGCCCGCTAATCCCACCTGATTTTTTACCGGCCTTAACCTCCAGGACTTTCGTCACTTTGTTGCTTTGTAATTGCCCGTCAGATGCCGTTACCTCAAAACGCATGGGCTCTGTTGTATTTACATTGCTCAGCGACACCGTTAGTTGATTGCCATTTTTTAACGTATCCACAATAACACCTGAGGTTTGCTGCCAGTTAAAACTCAACTCATCGTCATCAGCATCGGATGCTTGAACACTAATAGTCAGCGAATCACCGGCGGTGATAGAGAAACTCTCCAACGCTGGATCGTGGATAACGGGAGCATCATTTTGTGCTTTCACATTCAGCGTAACTTTTGCCGCAGCGTTAAGCCTTCCCTGACTATCGGCAACTTGATACTCAAAAACGTCGGTTCCATTGAAGTTAGTATCAGGTGTATACACAATTTTGCCCTGCTCTACGCTGGCTACGCCATGATTAGAGGCTTTTGACACGATCAATGACGAATCATCAAGAGGCATCACAGGAAGTTGTTGGGTTGCAACCGCTTTGTAGGTTTGTTCGGTAACCAGCTCGGAATGTATTGCGACAAAAGGCCTTTGTTGATCATTATTTAATACATCAATACTAACAGATGCATCTTCATCAACTACCGCACTGTCATTTTGTAATTGCCTGACCCCGTCCCGAACCTGTAAGTTGGCGGTAATTGAGGCAGTTTCGGGTTGATAAGTCACTAATTTCAGCGTCTTACCATTTGGCGGAATATCCTGCCCCTGACCATCCACATAATAATTTGTCCCAATATCCCCTTGCATATTCTCAGCGCCGATTGTTGCTGATTCAGGCATAGAGGGCACATTGATATAATGGAACCAGATATTATCTGTATTTTGCTCAATCCAAAGCTGAAACAGATAAGGACGGATTTCTGTCTTTTCTCCCATTTCATCTTCAAAATAAGCCAGAATCACATTGTCCCATTCCACCACTAAATAATGACGTTGGTTTAAATTACGTATTGCGGTGCGTAAATAACCACTGCCCTGCACAGATTCAGTTTGGTAACCACTTAAGTAAAATTCACTCCATAATGGCGCAATCACATTATTTAAATTATCCGCCTGAGGAAAAGTCTGGTTAAAGATGGCCGTAAAATCACCAATACTCACGTCGCCCGGCACCACAAAACCATTATCCGAGATCGTCAGGCTGGTATAATCCTGCCCGTTAAATGTAAAGTGAAAATCCACAACGGCGCCAAAAGAGGCGCATTCAAAACCATTTTCGTTGCACGGCACCGGCATAATGCCCTGCTCTCTCAGCAAAATGGTATCTGGCACCTCACTATCAATCAGCTCCATACTTCCGGGTTGCAAGTTACCTTTCCACAACAGCTGATGTTGATCTGGCTTATAGATTAACTGATTTGTCTGGCCATTTTTGGTTGCAACATCCTCACTGGCCTCAACTAACCCGAGCTCAGCAGGCAATAAAATCTTAAGCTCCGGAGGCGCATCAAACCCTTTATTACGTAACTGAACATCTAATTTGAGCATTTGCGAATCTAGTTGATCACTTGTGCGCAAACTGGCACTTAATGCCCCGGCATCGGAAACATCATTGGCATACAAGGCAATGGGCAAATGCTGGGTGCCATTAGTTAACTCAAAACTCAACTGACCAAATTGCCAGCTTCACGGTGTTGCAAGGCTGGTATCGGCGTGCAGAGAAAAGGTTGCACCATCTTGCCCGATTTGTTCCGACTTAATAAAACTATCTATACCATCTAATCTTGCTTCAACAAGTGGGTTCTCAAACTTAACGTTAACGCTCCAGCTGTCCACAGACTCAGTATTATTCAGCGACACTTTATTACTAAAGGAACAGCCGCCAATACAAGCCCCACTAGCAAAAGATACCTGTTCAAACCCAAGGGCAGCTCTTAAAGCAGAATCAATATTGATCCGACCCGCCCCCTGCCAGAAGGGACTGGCTTTTTCCACCCCCAAACGAATGTCATCTGTTGCGGTTGAGGTTAATGCCGACTTGATTTGCCCCACACTCCAATCTGGATGTTGTTGTTTTAATAATGCCACTGCCCCTGCAGCCTGAGGAGTCGCCATACTCGTTCCTGTCATTAGTCCAAATACAACGTCATCCTGCTTTACTGAAGTGCGGGAGGTAGATAAAGGCAATCCCCCAAAGCTAAAAATGTCAGGCGATAGTGCAGACAAAACGTGGGTGCCCGGCGCAGATAAATCCGGTTTTAACACTGCCGGATTATTGTTGGGGCCGGTTGAACTAAAAGGATGCATCATATCCACAAACTGGGGCTCCACATGCGCCTTAAATGTCGCGTCCAGTGTTGCGATGTTTTTACCGGTATAGGCCAGCTCAAATAACGCCAGCCCCGTTTCTCTGGACACACCATAAACGGGAATGACATATTCGCCCTCTAATGGCACAAAAGGTTCGATGGTTGCCATTCCAAAAGCACCGCTTTGATAAACCAACACAGCACCACCACCGGCGGATTTCACATTTTGCGCAACCTGTTCAAGCGTACACATATGGCGGTAATCAACCATAACCAAAGCGTGTTCAAAAATAGCAGAATTAAACGGTGTGCAACCATCATCGGCTAACGGCGCAATGCTGTTTAGCGATGCTAACCTGAATTCAGTCGAGGCAAGTGAATAATGATTATCCCCTGGATAGACAGGGTAGTTTTTTGCAGAAACCTGTAACGTTTGCCCAAAGTAACGGCCATGAGTCGTGTTCGCCACTGCAATACCCGACTCGATACAAGCCGGGCAATTTATGCTTTTACCCTGAGCTGAATGCACATCGTTTCCTGCGGCATTCACCATAACCACTCCCAGAGCTTCTGCATTGGCAAAAACCTGACTAAAAATCGAATTGGCCGGATCAGCTGCAGCGGCCGCCCCCAGGAATTATTGATAATATCAGCGCCGTCTTTTACCGCCAGTTCCAGCGCCTCCAGCAACATGGTATCCGTACCGGTTGCCGCGCCGCCAGGCTCTACGTACAAGGCTTTATATATCATCAGATAACTGGCAGGTGCGACACCACCAACTTGCTGATTGACACCATTAAATTCGATATTCACCGGGGTTCCCAGAGCAATACCTGCCACATGTGAGCCGTGTCCATTAAATCCAAGAGGACTCATATGCTCCTTTTCGTAAACCCATAAACCATGTTGAGCAGGGTCAATCCAACGTGCCACAATCAATTTTTGATTACAAAACTGTGGGTCACCATTTTCACTGCGACAATAGTCAGGGTGTTGTTTAACGTAGGCGTCGTCAGGAATCTGCCACTCTGATACAGATCCGTCGCTAAACATGGGGTTATCATTACGTATCCCGGTATCAATCACCGCAATTTTAATACCTTTACCAGCTAGTTGCTGTCCCCCCACCAGACTCCACGCCTGCGGTGCTTTTATAACCTGCTGCCCCGGCGTCGCGCTGATGTAACGCTTTTTTACAGGGTAAACAGCCTTTACGCCAGGCAAACTTGCAAGTTTGGCAGCTGATGCACGACTACTTTTGACTGCCAATCCATTAAATAAAAACTGATACTGATGCTCTATCTGCAAGTCCGTAATGTGAGCCTTTGCTACTGTTACAAATTTCTGCTGTGCCCGACTAAGCTCCGCGACATAGGCCAGTTTTAACGCCTGAGCAGAAGAATTAACTTTTGACTGTTTTGCACTTGCAGATTGCGATTGCATAAAACGGCTAAGTGGTGCTTTTTGTAACTGCACAAAATAGCGGTCAGCAAGCACTTGTGTATTAGGTTTATGGTCAGTGCCCGCAATACTTTTTGGCATTGCCCGCACCTGTGCAGGGAGTAATTCAGTGCTTTGCACATGTAATGTCACAATGGTAAATAAAAGACATAACTTACAGATAATTTTCACTGTTCTTCTATACGGAACATTAATCACTTTCAGATTCCTTCCAAAAACAAAATTGCACATTTTTCAGTCAAAATTGTGCATGAGTTTTAGGGGATTAACCTGAACAAATCTTAATCAATTGTAATTTTGTGTAATGCTAAAACCTACCATTTAAACTCGATTTGAAAAGGGATAAGTCCCCCTTCTACAGGGTAATTCTGCATATACAAAAATTAATCATGAGTAACTACTGCACACCACTGCCTGTCTGTAGTAGTATTATTTTACAAGCACTTAACAACTATAAATAAAGCTAACTATCTGAATGCAAAAACAAAAACCGGAACTTTCATTTTGGCAGATATGGAATTTATGCTTTGGATACTTTGGCATTCAATTTGGCTTTTCCCTGCAAAACGCCAACTTCGGGCGCATTTTTGAAACCCTGGGCGCCAGTTATTCCAACATGGCCATTTTGTTTGTTGCCGCCCCTATTACCGGCCTGATTGTACAACCACTAATTGGGCACATGAGTGACCGCACCTGGAATCGATTTGGGCGGCGCAGCCCTTACTTTCTCGGTGGGGCATTAGCGGCCAGCGCTGCACTATTTATCATGCCCAACTCCCCAATGTTGTGGGTGGCAGCCGGCATGTTATGGATTATGGATGCCTCAATTAACGTATGTATGGAGCCGACCCGCGCGTTTGTGGGGGATATGTTGCCCAAGCAACAACGCCCCCTGGGTTATGCCATGCAAACCCTGTTTATTGGCATAGCATCAGTTATTGCATCGGCATTACCCTGGCTTCTGACCAACTATTTTGGAGTAAGTAATAGCGCCGCTGCGGGTGTCATTCCAGACTCGGTTAAATACGCGTTTTATAGTGGCGCCAGCATCATGTTAATTGCGGTTGGCTGGACTTTTTTCACTACCCAAGAATACAGCCCGGAGCAACTCAAAACCTTTGCTGAAAATGATAATGAGGAAAACTGCCGTCAGGCATTAAGCCAGGATAAACGCAGCGCAACTGAGTTTATTAAAGCCGGTAAAAAGTGGGTTATTGGTGGACTGATTAGCGCCTTGGCAATGCAAATTTTCATTCAGTATTTACATAACGGCGTATTTATTTTGGCCCTATCAGCAGTGGCATTTGGCTTGTGTCAGTTTGCAGCAGGTTACCTGCTGGAGAAAAACGCTGAAAATGGTTTTACTCATATCATGCAGGATTTATTTGCCATGCCGCCCACCATGAAAAAACTTGCCTCAGTGCAGTTTTTTAGCTGGTTTCCGTTTTTTGCCATGTGGGCATACCTAACCGCGGCCGTTACCTCTTTTCATTTTGGCACGACAATCCCTACCGATGAGGCCTACAACCAGGGCGCCAACTGGGCGGGCATGCTGCATTCAACCTATAACGCTGCGACTATTTTGGCGGCGATTTTGATTCCACTAATGGTGCGTCGATTCAGCTTGCGTTTTGCCCACATCATTAACTTATGTTTGGGTGGTCTGGGCTTTATTTCATTTGCCTTTATTCAGGATCCTGACTGGTTATTGCTGGCAATGACAGGCGTGGGTTTTGCGTGGGCATCAATACTGGGTATGCCTTATGTACTGCTTTCTAACGCCATTCCTTATCAAAAAATGGGCGTGTATATGGGCATTTCCAATTTATTTATTGTGTTGCCACAAATAGTAGCCGCAAGCGTATTGGGCATGATGGTGCATAACTGGTTTAACGACCAACCTATTTATGCGATTGTGGCTGGCGGCGTCAGTATGCTGATCGCCGCCCTGCTCACGTTGCGGATTAAGGATGAATAACGGCTTTTAGGCCAATTGCCCTTAATGCCGGATGTTAACCAGAATATATAGAAGCGAAAATTCAGTCGCCATTCAGCCCGGTCAACTTACTCTTTAGCCATGATGCATTCAGGATACGAATAGAAACGTCACTTTTATCAGTTTTTGCTGACCAGAAAAATTAAATTATCTTTTTATAATCAACATCTTTCACGTCAGCCAAAGATAGGAGTAAACTAAAAAGGAAAATAATAAATCAACGTTAAGGCAGTATCTGCGCCACAGAAATTAAGAGGACATATGTTTCGCACCACATCAATAATGAACAGTTTAACGCTATGTGCTTTTCTGTTGATGTTTGTTACATCCTCAGCCCTTGCTTTGCCAGAACAAAAGCAGCAACAACAAAAACGCCAAATTCAGCGTGATCCGCCCAAAGTGCAACAGCGACGCGAGCACATTGATCGTTCACAAGCCATTCAGCGTGCACGACGTGAAACACAGGGACGGGTACTAAAAGTCAACCAGAACCGGGAGCGTTTCCAAATTAAAATGTTGCAGAAATCAGGCCGGGTGCGCTCCATTCATGTTGACAAGCACTCAGGTGAAGTCACCAATCCTAAACCCAGAACCAAGGATAATCGGTAATGAGATTGCTGGTAGTAGAAGATGACAGCCGTTTATTAATGCAACTGGATGCATTTTTAAGACAAAGTGGCTTTAGCGTGGATTTAGCCGATAACGGCGAACATGGCTTATTCCTTATTCAGGAATATCCTTACGACCTAGCCATCATTGACATTGGTTTGCCTAAAATTGATGGTCTTGAACTGATTCAACAGGCACGTAAAAACCATGTGAACTGCCCTATTCTTATTTTGACTGCCCGTGATCGATGGCAGGAAAAAGTCGAAGGATTAGACAGTGGTGCCGATGATTACCTGACAAAACCCTTCCATAATGAAGAATTACTGGCTCGGGTTAAAGCCCATATTCGTCGTTCATCAGGTCAATCTAATCCGCTTATTGAAAAAGGCCCATTGGTACTGGATACCCGCGCTGAAGAAGTAAAAGTCAATGATATATCAATTGATCTCACCGCCTACGAATACAAAGTGCTGGAATACCTCGCGCTAAATCCGGATAAAATCGTGTCTAAAACCGAATTAACCGAGCACATTTATGATCAGGATTTTGATCTCGACAGCAATGTTATCGAAGTCTTTATTGGGCGTTTACGTAAAAAGCTCGATCCACAAAATAGTTTTAATCCCATTGAAACAATGCGAGGACGTGGTTACCGCCTGAATCGTCACCTGTGAAAAAACTCTCACTTAAACGCCGCAGTACCATTGCCGCATTAATTGTGGTGTTTATTTTTATTCCATTAACTGCACTAACGCTGGAACAGGCTTTTGTAAACAGCTTAACCCAATCCATGTATCAGCAACTTAGCATTCAGAATCTGGGTTTGATTTCTGAATTTGAACTTGAAGACGGCGAAGTTCATATGCCCCAATTGCTGTTCAATGAACAGTTTAACTTACCGGATTCAGGCACATATGCCTTTATCAATATGCATCTTATCCCCGCCTGGCAATCGGCATCCTCAATAGAATGGAAATCGCCTCCGGTACTCGAACAACCGGCGGTAGGCGATGAAATAAGACAAGTTATTATCCTCGATAATGAAGAATATTTTCAGTACAGCTATACCGCAGAATTCGAAGATAATGATCTGTATTTTCCAATTACCTTCCATATCCTGCAAAGTAAAACCGTATTTAATATGGAAGTTTCTAACTTTAGGCAAACCCTGTGGTACTGGATGGGTATGATCGCGTTTTTCCTGATATTTACTCTGGTGTTTAGTTTATCTGCGGCATTGCAGCCGATAGGTCATTTAATTAAACAACTCCAGAAAATAGAGCAAGGTCAGTCTGACAATATTTCAGGTCACTATCCAACTGAATTGGAACACCTTAAATCGAACATAAACCATCTGTTGGCGGTCGAACAAAAGCAACGTTTGCGTTATCAACACAGTTTAAGTGACCTCGCACATAGTTTAAAAACGCCATTGGCAGTATTAACCAATATGCAAAATATGCCTTCCGATGCAAATGCCCCCTTGCAACAAATTAAAAATCAAATTGAAAGGCAATTAAAACGTGCTGTAGGTGGCAAAGGTACAGGCTGGAAACAAGCGGTTGATGTACCGCCGGTGTTAAATCAACTGGTCAATGCAATGCACAAAGTTTATCAACATAAGTCGCTATCAATCAGTTTAAAAGCTGATAAACAATGCCGCTTTTTGGGTGATAAAACCGATTTACTGGAATTATTAGGTAATGTGATCGATAACGCCTGTAAAGCAGCCAGACACAAAGTGCAAATTGCAGCTCAACAAAACGAAAATCAGTTACTGATTACGGTAGAAGATGATGGGCCAGGGATCCCATTGCAACAACGTGAAGCTATGATGGACAGAGGCGCCCGGTTAGATACCTATGGCGAAGGTCAGGGTATTGGCATGGCCATCGTGGCAGACTTACTTTATGCCTACGATGGCCAGTTTGATGTGACAGAATCAATCCTGGGCGGAGCCAGAATTATCTTAACGTTTGATTCCTGATTTATTTGGCATCGGGCTTTTCCAACCCTAAATTTTCTGAACCTAATAAAGTCGCCAGCCATCGACTATCGTTATTACTTTCCAGCGCGATTTTAACAATCATGGTCAACGGTACTGATAACAACATTCCCACGGCCCCTAACAACCACCCCCAGAAAATCAAAGACAGAAATACGACTAAGGTTGATAAACCCAGTCCCCTCCCCATAAACTTTGGCTCAACAACGTTGCCCATTAGCATATTGATAAATACATATCCCAAAGCAACAATCCCCGCCTCAGCACTGCCCAGTTGCACCCAGGCCAGCAATACCGCAGGAAGCGCCGCAATAATTGAACCAATATTAGGCACATAGTTGAGTAAAAACGCGAAAACCGCCCACAACATCACATGGTCAACACCCACCGCCCATAATAATAAGCCTGCCAGTACACCCGTTGCTAAACTGACACCGGTTTTTATCGCCAGATAGTTTTTTACTGATAATAAAAATTTGTCGATATGCTGCATCTTCATTGCTGGGTCATCCAGCGCTATGTGTACCTTACGCGGAAAACTCTCTGCCTCAAACAACATAAATACCACGGTCAACAAAATGAGCATAAAGTTAGCCATGACACCACCGAGTCCACTTAACAAATTACTCGCCAATCCCATTGCCATGCCTGGATCAAACTGGGTCATCAGTTGTTTTTTATCCAGCTGAATATCGAGCTGTTTTAGTTGTTCGGACACCCACACAATTTTCCCGCTTAATGCCTCCTGATACTGAGGCAACTTATCGCTGAAGTTATTCATCGACTGTCCGACTAATGCCGCCAGCACCATTCCAAGAAACACCACCATCAGGATCACACACATAATGGATAACCAACGCGGTACTTTGTAGCGACTGGCCAGTTCAATCAGCGGATAACAGGAAATGGCGATAAAAATGGAAAGTAAAAACGGAACCAATAAGGTGCTGGCTGTTTTTATCCCTGCTAAAACAATGACAACGGCTGCCATAATCAACAACATTCGGGTGGGTTTGGTCATAATAAATCCCTGAATTTTAACTAAGTTTAACCTACCAGATTCCCAATGCAGTTAACATTATCTATTTGATATTAGAGCCTTCACTTTACGAATTTGATACACTTTGACTCTGTTTACCAATACGGAATCACTATGCTCAATCAGGACCTGGCCACTATACGTATAAAAAATCTTCGTTTACGTACTTTTATTGGTATTAAAGAAGAAGAAATTAACAACAAGCAGGATGTAGTGATCAATATTAAAATCCAGTATCTGGCTGAACAAGCAACCCAGTCTGAAGATATCCATGACGCATTAAATTACCGTACTATCACCAAAAAAGTGATAAGTCTGGTGGAAAATAATCGTTTTTCGTTACTGGAAAAACTAACAGCAGAAGTACTTTCCATTGCCAGCCAACACGAATGGGTGACGTTTGCCGAGGTTGAAATCGATAAACCTCACGCTCTGCGCTTTGCCGATTCAGTTTCAATGAGTCTGTCTTACAATAAAAAGTGATCTGATTACTTAAATATTACGTACTGACACTAATATAAATCACCTGAACCAGTGTACTGCGTTCAGGTTTTACTACATATTAACTTCACGGAGTGGAGTTTTATTTGCATGTCAGACGTACCGTAAAAGAGGGGAAAACATATTCGGACGTTCATCCAACTCTGGGCTCTTCATGTTCAACAAACGCTTAAAGAACCAATTAATTGAACTACAACAAGTCAATACCAACCAGCAGGCATATATAGAATCCATCCGCAATCATGTGGCTTACATTGAATTTACCCCAACAGGAGAGGTGACATATGTTAACTCACTGTTTTTAAATGTGGTGGGCTATTCACAGCAAGAGATTGTTAATCAACATCACAAAATATTTTGTGACCCCGCATACGCTCACAGCCAGCAATATAAACAATTTTGGCGCGACTTGGCTGATGGCAAAGTGAAACAAGGCTTGTTTAAACGATTAGACAAACAACAAAATACCCTGTGGCTGGATGCAACTTATTTTCCCGTTGTTATTAACGGCAAAGTACAAAAAGTAGTCAAGATTGCCTCAGATAATACTACTCATTATACCCACTTACAGCGCCAGCTGTCAGTGGCTGAAGCCTTGGATAAAGCACTGGCGATAATCGAATTTGAACCGGATGGTCATATTATTACCGCAAATAAAAACTTTTTAGAGACTATGGGTTACGCTCTGAGAGACATCCAATCTAAGCACCATCGCATGTTCTGTCATGAAGCCTTCTATCAGGAGAATCCGGCTTTTTGGCAACAGTTAGCCGGTGGTCAGTACAAACAGGGACAATTTGAGCGTAAAAATGCTAATGGCGACAGTATATGGCTGGAAGCAACCTATATCCCCATTTTTGATGATAACGGTCAGGTCTGTAAAATCATTAAATTTGCCAGTGATATCACTGAACGAATTAATCAAAATCAGGCGATAAAACAAGCCGCAGAAATTGCCTATCACGCTTCAAATCACACAACAACTTTGTCACAGGATGGAAGTAATCTATTAAAGGATACTATTGATTATTCACGTAACATTGACCATCAGGTAGAACTTGCAGTTGAGTTAATTGAACAACTCAATACTCAGTCCAGCCAGATTAGTACAATTGTATCAACCATTACCCAAATAGCGGATCAAACCAACCTGCTTGCATTAAATGCCGCAATTGAAGCCGCCAGAGCAGGAGAATCCGGCCGCGGTTTTGCAGTGGTAGCAGATGAAGTCAGATTACTGGCCTCGCGAACCACCAGTTCAACCGATGAAATTGGTGATGTTGTTAAACACAATCAACAATTAACCAGTAATATCACTAGGCAAATTTCATCAGTGGCCCAGTCGGTGAAAAAGAGTAATGAACTGATTTCGGATGTATCCACTGTGATTGAAAAAATCGCAGGAAGCGCACAAAACGTTACCGATACAGTGTCATCATTATCGATAGACAGGAAAGCGGGCTAAAAAGCCCGCGTTTTGAATATTTACACTTAGAACATATTACGCAATAAATGTGCAGTATTAAGCGACAGCAGTCGCCAACAACTTGCTGCACCTAAAGCACCCACCAAGCCAGCTCCAATAAGCGGTGCCTGCCACCAGAACTGCCAGTGAAATTGCGATTCCATTTCGAATATCTGGCTTTGCAATAAATATAATGTCAATTCATTAGCCGCAGCGGCCATCAAGCCAGCGACAAGTCCGATGATGACAAACTCAAAAATCACACTGAGGCGAATTAAGCGCCCTTTTGCCCCCAAAGTACGCAAAATGGTTAGCTCCTGCTGGCGCTCATCCATGCTGGCTTGTACTTGCGAAACTAATACTAAGGCACCGGCAATGAGTACCAACACCAGGATAAACTCCACGGCCAGTGACACCTGATCAATAATTTCGCGCAACTGGTTAATCCGCGCATCCACATCAAATAAGCTGATACTGGCAAAAGGCGCCAATAACTGGGTTAACAGCGCTTTATCCTGACCATCTAAATAAAAACTGGTGACATAGGTTGCGGGAAAATCCTGCATGGCCTGAGGCTGTAACACAAAGTAGAAATTAGGCTTCATGCTTTGCCAGTTGACTTCTCGCAAGCTGGTCACTTTGGCTTCCAACACCCGTGCACCGATATTAAAGGTCAGCACATCGCCGAGTTTAATATCTAAACGTTCAGCAATTTTTTGCTCAACAGACACTTCCAGCTCATCACTTTGTCCAGAGAACCACTTACCGGCAACCAGTTTGTTACCATCCTGAATTTGATCAAGCCATGTCAGGCCCGCTTCACGGCCCAAGCCACGACGGCCGCGATTTTCAGTGTCGTCGTCATCTTTTGATACAGCCGTGCGCACCATTTCACCATTGACTGCCGCCATACGGCCGCGGATAAGCGGGTACAAATCGCCGGTTTTAACATTTAAATCAGCAAAGTGTTGTTTTAGCTCAGGTAGCTGCTGCGCGGTAATATTGGCAATAAAATAATTTGGCGTATCCTGTGGTAGCTGTGCACGCCACTGTCCAATCATATCGTTGCGCATCACCAGTACCACCAATAACAATAATAATGTAATGGAGAAACTAATTAACTGGACAGCATTGTCCATAGAGCGACGTCGAATGCGCGCCCATGCCAGTTGCCATGCACTGATCCGCCCCTGCCCCAATTTGTGACCTAAGCGAATTAAAACAAAGGTAAACGCAATTAATCCCAATACCAGCAATATGCCGCAACCAAATAAAATCAGGCTCATTTTCCAGTCACCGCTGAAGATCAGCATCAGTAGAAAAATCGCGCCGCCACAACTTAATAGTTGAATGGATTTCGAACTTAAATTGGCACCGATATCACGACGTAATACACGCAATGGCGGCACCGAAAACAAACGCATCAAGGGATACATGGAAAATAACAAGGCACAAATGAAACCGGTAAAAACCGCCATTAATATCGGCTGCCAGTACCAACCGGATAAATCCACGCTAACTTTATCGGCAACAGCCTGGATCACTAACTGTTGAACAGCAAAACCAATCACTAAACCAATGGCGATGGCACTAAAGGTAATTAGCAACAGTTGTACCAGATAAATTTTTTGCACCGTTGCACGACTTGCGCCCAGTGTTTTCATAATGGCGACAGGATCAAAGTGACGCTGTGAATAACGCTGAGCGGCTACAGCAATCGAAACCGACGCCAGCACAATTGCTAATAAACTTGCGAGCAAAAAGTAGCGCTCGGCGCGTTTTACCGAACGACCAATGGCCGAGTCATCATCTTCAATAGAACGCCAGCGGTGTAATTCACGATTAAGATTCGGCGTGATCCAGTCATCGTAATCAGACAGTTGCGCCGCGGTTCCCGTAAAGAAATAACTGTACCCAATGCGGCTGCCCGGTCCATCCAAATGGGTCGCGGCAAAATCCTGCATCGACATCAGCAATAAATGGTCATTTCCAAAGACACTAAAACCCCGATCAGGGATATCTGCTACCACACCGCCAATTTTTAAAACGGCATCACCTATTTCGATATCGTCGCCCAGATTAACCTGCAGCACTTGAAACAAGCGTGAATCAATCCACACTTCTCCGGTTTTAGGTAATGTGTCGGTTTCCTGTGGTGGTGCAAACGGTGTCACGCTGATTTTTACTTTGCCTTTTAGTGGATAGTGATTATCCACTGCACGCACATCAACCAATTGCATCTTGTTGTTAGCAAAGACCATAGAGCGAGTGTAGCGTTGCAGTGCCTGATTAAGCCCCAGCTGACTCGCTTTTTGTAACCAGCTGTCCTCTACTTTTTTTGACGACACCAACTCACGATCAGCAGCAATAAACTCAGCGCTTTTCTCAGTCAGAGCAGATTGCAATCGGGCACTGAATAAAGACAAAGACAACACGGCTGACACTGACAGCACGATGGCAAATAAGATAATGGTCAGCTCACCGCGGCGCATTTCGTGTCGGAACAATCGCCACGCAAGATTAGCCCACACGTTGCGCCTCCTGCTTAATGGCTTCGCTCAACTGGCCTGCCTGCATAATTAACTGACGGTCACATTTTTGTGCCAATTGTGTATCGTGTGTTACCAAAACTAAGGTCGTACCCGACTCACGGTTTAAGCTAAATAAAAGCTGTTCTACCTTTTGGCCGTTTTCCGCATCGAGATTACCGGTCGGTTCATCGGCAAACAATATTTTGGGTTTACAGATAAAGGCGCGTGCAATAGCTACTCGCTGCTGCTCCCCACCACTTAACTGATTAGGATAATGATCGGCCCGGTGCGATAATCCCACTTGCTCCAGAATGTTTTTTGCGTGCTGTTCAGCATTCTCCAATCCGGCTATTTGTGCCGGCAATAGAATATTCTCTAATGCAGTTAAACTTTGCACCAGCATAAAAGCCTGAAAGATAAATCCCACATCCTGTCCGCGCAATGTTGCTCGCTGTTCTTCATCCATTTTATCCAGACGCTGACCATTTAATTCAATTTCGCCGGATGTGGCTGTATCCAGACCAGCCAACAAACTCAGTAAGGTTGACTTACCTGAACCTGAAGCCCCTACTATCGCTACAGTTTCACCAGCTTCAATCGAAAAACTTATTGGTTTTAATATTTGCAATGTACCGTCACTGGTTGGTACTGTTTTGGTCAATTCGCGGGTTTTTATCATTGAATCGAGGATCCTTTTAATGCGCAGTAAAGCATTGATGATGTGTTTATCTTTTTGTCTGTTTTTTAGCTTCAGCCTGCAGGCGCAACAGCAAAAATTACTCGTACTTGGAGATAGCCTAAGCGCAGGTTACGGGGTGACGCAAGAGCAAGCGTGGGTAACTTTGTTACAAAATGCGTGGAAAAGCGACAATATTCAAGTGGTTAATGCGGCAATTAGCGGAGACACAACGGCTGGTGGTCTGGCGCGTTTACCCGCGCTGCTTAAGCAGGAAAAACCCAGCCATCTGTTACTTGAGCTGGGCGGAAATGACGGATTGCAGGGTTATCCGGTAGCTGAAATGAAATCCAATCTGGCCAGTATGATAGAGCTTGCAAGAACCCAAAATGTAAAGGTGATATTGCAGCAAATGCAAATCCCCACTAACTACGGTAAACGTTATACCCAGATGTTTATGGCAGTTTATCCAGAACTGGCGGAGCAATACGATGTGCCTTTGTTACCCTTTTTGTTGCAAGAAGTAGCGCTAAACCCTGACTTAATGCAAAAAGATGGCATTCATCCCAATGCCAAAGCACAGCCTATGATATTAAAATTTATGCAGACACATTTGAAACCACTGCTCAGTCAGTAAATGAAAACAAATTTGCTAATTTTCCAGCTAATACTGCGATAGTTATCTATACTATTCACACTAACAAATCCTATCGTGGAGTCACTAATGGAAGTCAGCAACAGCAGCGCTACGACGTCATTGCGTAATGAACAAGTTCAGCAAATTCAGGGCCCACCAAGCCAGCCTGAACAATCTGAATCAACGCAGCAAACACCATCCTCTTCGCCACAACCCAATGAGCGTGTAGGCAGTATTATCAACACCACAGCGTAGCAGTTATAACCACTCTTAAATTTGCATAAATTTACCGTGCAAATTTATCACTATCATCAATACTTGTTTAATATCAGTAACTAAGAGCCGCTATACAGGGAATTATTATCATGCAGCTTGCTCGTTATCTTCTGTTGTCCTGTTAAACAGCCAATTATGCAACCCAGGCACAGTGCAACATTCACCACGCGATGTAAGAACGCAGTACGAAGATCAGGAGAGTGGCTAAGTTCTCAACTGGCATATGTGCTGGTGTCTTTACTGGTGTTAGTTCCAGCTTTGTTTGTGGGCTATTACGTATACCATGTTGATTATCAGACTTTTCAGCAAAATCAGCGCAATCAGGTGTTTGACTCATTAAGTACAGTGCGGGCTAAACTTGAAGGTGCAATTAACAAAAACCTGCAAATAGTTAATGGCTTAGTCGCAATTGTCAGTACAAATCCCAGCATCAGCCAACAAGAGTTCTCACGTCTGGCGGCTTATATCCTAAATGAGGATGATGAACTACATAGCATAAGCCTGGCGCCCGATATGGTTATTCAGTTTATTTATCCGCTGGAAGGTAATCAACAAGCCATTGGTCTGAATCTGGCACAGCATCCCAGCCAAAAAAGCGAAGCGATAGCGGCAAGAGATTTTCGTCGCACCATAGTGACAGGGCCAGTTACATTAGTTCAGGGAGGTAACGCTTTTATTAGCCGGGCGCCTATTTTTACTCAGGATGATGGAGGTGAAGGACAATTCTGGGGATTGGTATCCGCAGTAATAGATGCGGACAAATTATTTAAGCACGCAGAGTTGTCAAATGTCGCATTGCCACTTTCAATCGCAGTTCAAAGTAGTGATATTGACGGTAACAGGCATACTTTTTTAGGTGAAGGCTCTGTCTTTGACGCAGACCCGATTCTGATGCAAATAAATTTGCCCTACGGAAGCTGGAAAGTAGCCGCGACGCCCCAAAACGGATGGGCAACCTCATCCCCCACCGCCATGAACTCTCTACTGACAATTGTAGCTATTACGACCTTTATTCTGGCTCTGTTACTGTACCTGACTTACTTATCCAAGTTGCGTCGTCAAAATGAAAGCCGTCTTCAGGGATTATTTGAGATGTCTCCTATCGGCATCGGATTAAATGACTATGAAAACGGTGATTTTCTTGATGCAAATAAGAACCTGTTGGAATTCACCGGTTATACCAAAGACGAGTTTATGGCACTTAGTTACTGGGAAATTACACCACAAAAATTTCAGAGCAAAGAAGAACAGCAACTGGAATCATTGCGTCAAACCGGCCGGTATGGCCCTTACGAAAAAGAGTATTTTCATAAAGACGGACATCGGATTCCGGTATCCCTGAATGGCATGTTAATCACAGATAATAGTGGTAAGAAACTAATTTGGAGCATTATCGAAAACATATCGTCACGTAAAGAAACAGAAAAAAAACTAATCGAACAGCAACAACAATTAACCACAATTATTGAAAATACCGCGGTAGGAATGTGGGATTGGGATCTGGATAAAAAAGTTATCACCGTCAATAACCGCTGGTGTGACATTTTAGGTTATTCGCTGACCGAACTTGCCCCATTAACCCCCAATAAAATTGAACATTTCATTCATAAAGACGACTTACATCTACGGGCCAGACAGTTAGAAAAACATGTCGCAGGTCAACATCATCACTTTGTTTGTGAATACCGCATGCTGCACAAGGACGGACACTGGGTATGGGTAATGGATTCGGGCAAAATTGTACAATGGAATGGCGATCTGCCAATCCGTATGGTAGGTACTTTGCTGGATATATCCGAACAAAAACAGACCACTGCGTTAATCAGCCAGCAAAGAGAATTGCTTGAAGAAATAGGGGCAGTCGCTCTAATTGGTGGGTGGGAACTTAATTTGTCAGCCCTGGATGAGCCAGTACTGGATGACTTGCTTGACCTTGAAATAACCTGGTCAGGCATGGCCGCACAAATTCATCAGGAGCCAACCGACAAAACCATCACCCTGGCACAAAGTTTTAACTACTTTAAACAACCTGAACAGCTTAAACGGTTAAAAAATGCGTTTCAGTCGGCATTAACAAAAGGCCCTCCCTGGAGTCTGGAACTTGAACTGACGACACATTCGGGTCACAAAGTCTGGATCCAGCACAGTGGGCAGGCAGTTGTACAAAATAACCGATTAACCCGGTTATTTGGTTCGGTGCAGGATATCCATACCCGTAAACAAGCTCAGTTATCCGATGAAAAATCTTTACGTCTTAATCGAGCCATATCAAGGCTGATTACTAACCCAGCAGTGATGAATAACAACTGGTTTGAAGCCAGTAATATTGTTATTAAAAAAGTGGCGCAGGAACTTCAACTGGAACGCAGTAGTTTGTGGTTATTTAATCACCAGGCAGATCAACTTGATGGCGTCTGTTTATATGACAACTCCACTGATCAATTCACTACGTGTGGGCAATTAAACAAAAAAGATTTTCCAAATTACTTTAGCTATATGCAACAAAATACACTGGTTGCGGCAGATGATGTACACACCCATGAAGCAACCCAGGATTTTGTTGGAAACTATATTGAGCAGCACAAGATTGGAGCGATGCTGGATGCCGTTATTCCGGGTGGAGACACAATTACAGGAATACTATGTGCTGAACAATGTCACCGTCCCAGACACTGGGAGCGCGCAGAAATATTTTTTATCAGCACAGTTGCCACGTTACTTGGAAATCTGTACGCCACTCACAAAATGAATGAGGCTCAGACTGCAATGAGTGTGGCTTTAGAGCAAGCACAGGACGCAGCTAAAGCTAAAAGTGACTTTTTAGCCATGATGAGCCACGAGATACGCACACCTATGAATGGCATTATCGGCATGCTTGATTTATTACAAAAGGATATTCAGGGTAAAGAAGCAATACGCAAATTAACCGTAGCAAGCCAAAGTGCCACTTCTTTGTTATCACTGCTCAACGATATTCTGGACTTCTCAAAAATCGACGCTGGCAAGATGCCACTTAATACCTCTCGATTTAATATATTTGAATTGATTGACGATACCACCAATTCTTTGGCTTATATGGCTGAACAAAAACAACTAACATTAGTTATCCAAACCAAAGATGTTCATCATCCGGTGCTCGAAGCCGATGCCGGCCGTATACGCCAATTACTGGTAAATTTAGTTGGAAACGCGATTAAATTTACTGAGCAGGGATTTGTAAAAATTGAATGCGCAACCCACGAAATCGAATCTCATATAGAACTTAGTGTTAGCGTAAGCGATAGTGGTATCGGCATTGCCAAAGACAAAATTACAACGCTGTTTGATCCTTTCATTCAGGCAGATATTTCGAGCACAAAACAATACTCAGGAACGGGACTGGGACTCGCAATATGTAAAAACCTTTGCCAGCTGATGCATGGCGATATTGATGTGAACAGTGAACTGGGCATAGGCAGTAAATTTCATTTCCATTTGTTAACAGACAAAGCTGATGTTCAGAGCAATTTAATGCGTTATGTACCTGAGGTAATTCAGTCAGCTAGTGTTTTGTTACTAAGCGATAACCCCTATCGCATTGAAAATCTTAATCAGTATTGTCAGCATTGGTCACTGGCTAATGACCACTTTGCTTCTGCTACCGAACTGTTTAACTACATACAACAACAATCAAATAACCAGATTAATCTTATTTTTGTAGATGCAACATTGTTAAATGAACATGATCCGGCAACAGATGAATTTGAAAAACTCTCCGCCGATCCACAAAACCTTATTTGTATTATTGATGCACTCAGTCATAACACTACCCTATCCTCCACACATCATCTTTACTGGCCGCTAAGTACCCCAAAACTGTTTAATGTATTTCAGTCTATGCAGCGTCAATTAAGTGGTCGTCATGGTCAGGAGCAATCACTACCAGTGGTGACAGACCAGAGAACATTACGCAATAAACATATTTTGCTGGTTGAAGATAATAAAATTAACCAGGAAGTGGCACTGGCGATGCTGGAAGACATAGGTATTAGCGTTAGCATTGCAGAAAATGGTCAACAGGCACTGAGCATGTTTAAAAAGCAGCCGCAATCGATAGACTTAATATTAATGGATTGCCACATGCCGGTTAAAGATGGGTATCAGACAAGCCGTGAATTGCGACAAGGAAAAGCGGGGAAACTGGGGCAGTCGGTTCCGATTGTAGCAGTAACAGCTAACGCTATGTCTGGCGATGATTTAATTTGTATTGAAGCAGGTATGAATGACTACCTTAGCAAACCAATTAACAGAGAAGCTCTGCACAATAAATTAATAAAATGGCTAATTGATGATGATTGGCAAACAACCAAACAGTCTGCGACTGAAGAGACTGAAGAACCACCCAATCATAACCAGCTACATGACTGGGATGAACAGGCGGCACTTAACAAAGTACTGAACAAACAAAGTATCCTGATCAAACTGGTCACCCATTATCTCGACCAACTCCCAGACAACCAAAAGAAAATGCGCAAAGCCATTGATACAAAAGACTGGCAACAACTGGCATTTACCGCTCATAGTCTTAAAGGGTCCAGTGGACAATTAGCAGCGGACCGCTTGTATCAGTTATGTATGCAACTGGAACAAACAAGCAAACAACAACAGTCGGACATTATCCCGTCATTGTTTGAGGAATTTGAACAAGCAGTCGATGCACTGAATCAACAAATGCATGCTTATCTGCAACGCATGCAAAATCTGGCATAAAAAGCCCTTCAGGAGGCAATGCAATGCCGCAGGCGCATCAGCACTAACAATTAATATCCCAAATAACGTATTAATTTAATGTCATTTATCGCTTTTTACTGCATTTCAACTCACAGACTTTTTAGGCACATTATTTGCTGTTGAACACGAAACATCAGGATTTTTAGTTTTAGGAGTACACAATGCGCAAATGGCTACTGGCTTCCGCCATAATGTTGGCAATGCAAACACAGGCCGCTGATACTGAAGAATTTATTGGAAAAATTACCAATATTTATTTGGGCAAAACCGGCAATGTCAAAATAGGAGTCAAACTGGCAGATGAGGAATACCTGAGTTGTAAAAGTGAAACCTGGCCATTCTATTTTGCAGCAAATGAAAGTTACTCCAAAAGCTGGATCGATATGGTTTTTCAGGCACGTTATTACGGCAGTACATTACGTATCGGTTATACCCCCAGCGAAGAAAACAACTGTGATATAGAATACCTGGCCATGGTTTCCGATGATGGTGTCGACTCAGGTGGTGGTGATACCAATTCAATGGTACGTACAGGTGCATATGGTAACGTTGCTTTGGTTAACACCAATAGCCTGACCGAATCCAGTTATTCAGCCAGTGACTATTACAGCGGAGATTATCCAGCTGCAGCGTTTGATGGATACATGTACGCAGATAAAATCAATGATGATGCGGATGAAAAAATCAGTCGCGGTATCTGGATGGTGAAAAAAGAGGTTGATGAAAGCACGGGTCTCAACAAAGATATCTGGCTGCAAATAAGTTACGAAAACACAGTTAAACTCACTGGTATGCGTTTTATGATCAATGCAAAATCTCTTAAGCTTGGCCGTTTGCCCCGTAATATTATTATTCAGGGCTCAAATGACGGTTCAAACTTTACCAATCTGCAATCGGTACAATTAAGTCAACTGGCCGATCAGGGAGTATCATTCAATGCCGCTATTAACGTACAGCATTTGCGTTTATTGGTACAAAATAATTTCGGTGATGACTTTGTTGAAATCGACGAAATTGAACTTTATTCAGAATAATCAATAAAAAAGGCGGTCAATGACCGCCTTTTTTAAAATTTAACGTACAAAAAACCAGACAGATATCCCTGCCCGCTCACCGCACTATCAGATTAACTTATTGAATTGCCTCAGATTGTGACACTGATAATTCAGTGAAACTTTGAGCATCAGCCTTGGCACCAAATACGGCAGACAATACCAGCAGCACCACAGCAAACACCACTCCAAACAACCCAAATCCTCTATCTGTACGATTCATAAACACTCTCTTTGTGTAATTATTGTTTTTTGCGCTATAAATCAAAAACTTGTAACTGTTCAGATACTAAACAGCATTTTTGCATATTACAATAGGGATTTAATGTAAACCGCTAATTTTATTAAAATTTAACGACAATTTTGCAATTTAACCAACAGCAAAGATCAAATCTGACGACTAAGATAAAAAAACGGTGCCAATTGGCACCGTTAAAAAGAAGTGTAAGCATTCAGCTTAAAAGGGATTAAACAACAGAGAAAAACGTAAGCTCCCGCATTTCCTCTGTCTAACAGACCCATTTAATTCAATTTTAATTTCACCTTATCCCACAAATACTCGCGCATTACGGAACATTCTCACCCAGGGACTATCTTCCTGCCATTCATCCGGATGCCATGAATTCGCAACACTACGGAAAACACGCTCAGGGTGCGGCATCATAATAGTGGCACGACCATCTTTAGACGTAAGGCCTGTGATACCACCAACCGAACCATTTGGGTTAGCCGGGTATTGCTCCGTTGGCTTGCCATAGTGGTCAACAAACTTCAGTGAAACTGCATTGGCCTGTTGCGCCGCATTTACCACATCAGCTGAGGCAAATTCCGCATGACCTTCACCGTGAGACACAGCAATCGGCATACGAGAGCCTGCCATACCAGCAAACAAGACAGAAGGTGATTCCTGTACCTCAACTAAAGAGAATCGCGCTTCGAAACGTGCCGATTTGTTTTGTACAAAGTGCGGCCATAAATCGGCACCCGGTATCAGAGATTTAAGGTTAGACATCATCTGACAGCCGTTACACACACCTAGCGAGAAGGTATTATCGCGATGGAAAAACTGCTCGAACTGCTCTTTCGCCATTTGATTAAACAGAATCGATTTAGCCCAGCCTTCCCCGGCACCTAATACGTCACCGTAACTAAAACCACCACAGGCGACTAAACCGTGGAAATCATCGAGCTTGATACGACCCGATAAAATATCGCTCATATGCACGTCAATGGCACTAAAACCGGCGCGATCAAATACCGCTGCCATTTCAACATGTGAGTTGACACCTTGCTCACGCAAAATGGCCACTTTAGGGGCAATACCTTTGGCAATATAAGGTGCGGCGACATCTTCATTCAGATCAAAGCTTAATTCTGAGTGCAGACCAGGATCTTGTTGATCGAACTTGGCATCAAACTCCTGTTTGGCGCAATCAGGGTTATCACGTAACGCCTGCATGCGATAGGTTGTTTCTGCCCAGATGGTGCGGAACTCGGTGCGGCTCGCTGCCAATACCTGCTGACCACTGGCGCTAAAACGTATCTGATCATCGGTATTTAACGAACCAATATCATGTAAACAACCGGCTAAATCGTATTTTGCAAAACGCGCTTTAACCTCATCCACGTGCTCAGCTTTAACCTGAATCACAGCGCCTAATTCTTCGTTAAACAGCGCAGATAAATTGTCACCTAATGCGAAAATATCAATATCCACACCACAATGTCCAGCGAAGGCCATTTCGGTAACTGTCGTGAATAAACCACCGTCAGAACGGTCATGGTATGCCAGTAATTTTTTCTCAGCCAGCAAGGATTGAATCGCATAGAAGAAACCATTCAATAGCTCAGGTTTATCCAGGTCCGGCGTGGTATCGCCCAGTTGTTTATAAACTTGCGCTAAACAAGAGGCACCTAAACGGTTTTTGCCCTGACCTAAATCAATCAGTAACAGACGTGTCTCACCTTTGTCGGTACGCAGCTGTGGCGTCGCTGTTTTGCGCACATCCTGCACTCGACCAAAAGCGGTAATTACCAGTGATAAAGGCGCAGTGACGGCTTTATCATCCCACTGAGTTTTCATCGACATCGAGTCTTTACCCACAGGAATCGTTAAACCTAATGCCGGACACAATTCTTCACCCACCGCTTTCACTGCAGCATATAAACCGGCGTCTTCACCTGGGTGACCAGCAGCAGCCATCCAGTTGGCGGATAATTTAATGTGTTTCATATCACCAATATCAGCAGCCGCGATATTAGTAATCGCTTCGGCCACTGCCATACGCGCTGATGCAGCGTAATTTAATAACGCAACCGGGGTACGTTCGCCCATCGCCATGGCTTCACCATGGTATGTATCATAGGCAGCCGCGGTAACTCCTACATCGGCTACAGGCACTTGCCAGGGACCAACCATTTGATCACGGGTAACTAACCCCGTAACCGTGCGGTCACCAATGGTAATTAGGAAGGTTTTTTCAGCAACGGTCGGTAACCGCAAAACACGTTCTGCAGCATCTTTTAAATCAATATTATCTAAAGATAATACTTGTCCTGTCGCCTGCTGGCTTTGCACATCACGGTGCATTTTAGGTGGCTTGCCTAACAATACGTCCAAAGGTAAGTCGATGGGTTTATTATCAAAATGACTGTCATTTACGGTTAAGTGTGGTGCGATGGTCGCCTCACCCACTACCGCATACGGCGCGCGTTCACGGGCACAAATATCTTCAAATAACGCCATATTTTCCGGCGAGACAGATAATACATAACGTTCCTGAGATTCGTTACACCAGATTTCCAGTGGAGACATGCCAGGTTCATCATTATTTACATTGCGTAATTCGAAATGACCGCCACGGCCACCGTCGTTAACTAATTCAGGGAAGGCATTGGATAAACCACCAGCGCCTACATCGTGAATAAACTGAATGGGGTTGGCATCACCTAATTGCCAGCAGCGGTCAATCACTTCCTGACAACGACGTTCCATTTCCGGGTTATCACGCTGAACCGACGCAAAATCTAAATCTTCATTTGACTGGCCAGAGGCCATTGAAGATGCCGCGCCGCCACCTAAACCGATATTCATCGCCGGGCCACCCAGTGCAATCAGTTTCGCCCCCGGTGTAATTTCACCTTTTTGAGTATGAGATTTACGGATGTTACCCATGCCACCCGCCAACATAATTGGCTTGTGGTAGCCACGTATTTCATCACCGTTGTGGCTAGTTACTTTTTCTTCAAAGGTACGGAAATAACCGGTAATAGCCGGACGGCCAAATTCGTTATTAAACGCAGCGCCGCCCAACGGGCCGTCAATCATAATATCCAGTGCGGATACAATACGCTCTGGCTTGCCAAAATCGGTTTCCCACGGCTGTTCAAACCCCGGAATACGTAGGTTAGAAACGCTAAAACCAACCAATCCAGCTTTAGGTTTTGAGCCACGCCCGGTGGCACCTTCATCACGAATCTCACCACCAGAACCAGTTGCTGCACCGGCAAAAGGCGCAATCGCTGTAGGGTGGTTGTGGGTTTCGACTTTCATCAGAATGTCGATATCTTCATGGTGATAGTTATATTCACCGCTATCGGCATCAGCAAAGAAACGACCGGCAAACGAACCTTCCATTACCGCCGCATTATCTTTGTAGGCGGAATGCACATTATCGCTGCACATTTCATAGGTATTTTTAATCATTTTGAACAACGACTTAGGCTGTTGTTCACCATCAATGGTCCAGTCGGCATTAAATATTTTATGGCGGCAGTGCTCTGAGTTAGCCTGCGCAAACATGTACAGTTCGATATCGTGAGGATTGCGCCCTAAAATCATGAAATTGTCGTACAGGTAATCAATTTCATCATCAGCCAATGCCAAACCTAAATTGATATTGGCGCGCACTAATGCCTCTTTGCCCAGCCCTTTAATGTCCACTTCTTTAAGCGGTGCTGGCTGATCATGACGGAATAGCTGATTAGCATCATTTAGCTCAGTTAACACACTTTCAGTCATGCGATCATGAATTAACGCTGCAACCTGTTTAATTTGCTCATCAGTAAGCGCCACGTCGCTTTGTACAAAATACGCACAACCGCGTTCCAGACGTTCGATATGTGCTAATCCACAGTTATGAGCGATGTCTGTCGCTTTGGATGCCCAGGGAGAAATCGTACCTAAACGTGGCACCACCAGAATTAACTGACCGGCAGGCTGATGCACTGACATACTTGGTCCATAGGTCAGTAGCTTTTCAACCACTGCCAGTTCGGCCTCGTTTAATGACTGTTTTACATCAACAAAATGATAAAACTCAGCGTAGATGTCAGAGACAGGTAAATTCTGAGCAGCAAATTGTTCAAGCAGTTTTTTAACACGAAAATCAGACAGCGCTGGCGCACCACGGAGAGTCAACATAAAGGCGATACCATTAAGTTAGTTGGGGGATCATTTATGGCCGCGAATTATACCCTATCAGCACCTAATTAAGCCAGTTAATAAGCCGCTTAAAAATATGATTATCAAGGACAATTTTCGCACTAACCCATTTACGATTTAATTATATTTTGGCTGGAAGTCGGCTCTGATTCAGTTCACAATGTAACGGAAGATTTTAAGATGATGAGTACCAATGGCGAAGACAAACTTTTGTAGGAAAAACATAACGTTAACTAATATATGCCGCAATATGTTGCTGATGTTAAGTATTATCCTGCTACCTGCCTGTCAGCCCCAAAGTGAGCCCAATACCCTGCAGAAAATCCTGAATCAGGGGGTGTTAAAGGTCGGCACACGTTATGGACAAACCACCTATTATATTGGCGCAGAAGGCCCGCAAGGCTTTGAATATGAACTGGCTGCCGGGTTTGCAGATTATCTCGGTGTGCAACTGGAAATTTTCCCCTACTACAATCTCGATGAATTATTCCCCAAAATACAATCACGTAATCTGGATATTGTTGCCGCTGGTTTAGCCATTACCCCGGAGCGGGCTGAGCATTTTCGGTTTGGACCGGCTTATCAGCAAATCAGCCAGAAACTGGTATTTAAACAAGGTCAGCCCTGGCCTAAAACCATAGAAGAATTAAACGGTAACATCAAAGTCGTGGCGGGCAGCAGCCATGCAGAAATGCTGCAATTCGAACAAAATGAATACCCGGAACTGCAGTGGCAGGAAACCAATGACGCCGATGAAGCAGAATTACTTGAGCAAGTGCTGGATGGTGAGCTGGATTACACTATTGCCGATTCGAATATTTTGTCAGTGATCCGCCGCCGACACCCTGAACTGAGCATCGCTTTTACCTTAGGTGAAGAGCAGCAAGTCGCCTGGCTGTTAAGTCCCGATGTGGATGACTCCTTAATTGCAGCGATGATCGATTATTTTGGGCAAATGCAGCAATCAGGTGAACTCACCGCACTGGAAGATAAATATTACGGTCATGTGCAGCAATTTAATTATGTAGACACTCGCTTGTTTATTAAAGCGGTGGAAGATGTACTGCCTAAATATCGCGACTGGTTTATTGAATATTCCGACGATCTTGACTGGCGTCTGCTTGCAGCTATGAGCTATCAGGAATCCCACTGGAATAAACGCGCACGTTCGGCCACCGGTGTTCGCGGGCTAATGATGTTAACCCTGGCAACCGCACGCGATTTGGGCATTAAATCACGTCTTGATCCCAAACAGAGTATTCAGGGCGGGGCGAAATACGTGCAACAGCTTATATCACGTATCCCTGAACGCATTAAGGAACCTGATCGTACCTGGTTTGCCTTAGCGGCATATAATCTGGGTTGGGGTCATGTGGAAGATGCACGTATTCTAACCGAGAAACAAGGCGGCAGCCCGGATCTATGGGTGGATGTTAAACAGCGTTTACCATTACTTCGTCAGAAAAAGTACTATAAAACCACCAAATATGGTTATGCTCGTGGTAATGAAGCCACAGCCTACGTAGCAAATATTCGTCGTTATTACGACACGCTAAAATGGTTGGAAGATCAACGACTCGCTGAAGAATTGAAACAACAGCAGGAAGCACAAATGAATGCATCTCCTGCCACTGAACAAACACCAGCGGATACAACCGAACTAAATGGTGATGCACAGCAGCAAGCCGCTGACAGCACCAGTTAACTCGAGTAATCAATAATGAAAAGATTGTATAAATGTTGCAACTATAATTGTTGAATATTTTTAACTTTAATTAAAACAACTAATTATGGTGATTTATGTGTAACATATAAATTCAGTTTAAAATAGCTTAAGTGTTGCTAACTTGCAAGTTGCATCAGTTCAAAAAATATAAATTGTAATGTTGGAATAATATGAGACAAAGCCGGATTAGCGATAGTGAAATACAAGGATTCAATTGGAAAATACTAAAGTACGTATTCCCATACCTTGTTGAACATAAAACAAGAATTGCTATTGCAATCTCTTTTATGGTTTTTGCTAAGTTAGCGAGTGTTTCGATACCAATCATTCTTAAGAACATTGTTGATGGTCTGGAACTTTCTAACAATGAACCAGCGGCAATCATTGCATTACCTATTGGGCTTTTGGTCGCATATGGGGGATTTAGGCTTGCAAATGTATTGTTTGGGGAAATTAGGGATTTACTGTTCGGGCGTGTGACTGAAAGAACTATCCGAAGAATTAGCCTTAAAGTTTTTCAGCATTTACACAATTTGGATTTGGACTTTCATTTAGAACGGAAAACAGGCGGACTTGCTAGAGATATAGAGCGTGGTACATCAGGCTTTAATTTTTTAATGAGGTTTATGGTGTTTAACATAGTGCCAACCTTAATAGAAATTGGCTTAATAATCGGTATTTTGCTTTATAACTTTGAAATAGGTTTCGCAATTATCGTGTTTATTTCGGTTTTTGTTTATGTTGGCTTTTCTGCACTTGCTACGGAATGGCGTATTAAATTCATCAGAGAAGCGAATCAAGCGGACTCAAGCAGCAATAATCAGGCTATTGATTCCCTTTTAAATTATGAAACTACGAAATATTTTTCTAACGAAGAGTATGAAGCAAATCGTTATGATGTGGAGTTAGAAAAATGGGAATTAGCTAAGCGTAAAAACAGATTGTCGTTGTTTGCTCTTAACGGTGGACAGGCATTAATCATATCAATAGCCATCACTGCAATGCTAATTTTGGCAGCAAAAAACGTTATTAACGGAAGTATTACGCTTGGCGATTTTGTACTGATCAATGCATACATAATGCAATTATTCCTACCTTTAAACTTCCTAGGGTTTGTTTATCGGGAAATTAAAGGCTCTTTAGCCAACATTGAACAATTGTTTGGGCTTTTGAAGGTAAAGCCTAAGATCAATGAAGATAAAGATGCGAAAGACTTGATACTTAGATCGGGGGCGATTAGTTTTGAAAATGTTTCCTTTAGCTACAATGAAAAAAGGGAAATAGTTAAGGACGTTAGCTTTGAAATTAGAGCGGGAGAGAAGCTGGCAATTGTAGGTCCTAGTGGACATGGAAAATCGACACTAGTGAAGCTTTTATTTCGATTTTATGATGTTTCGCAAGGTTCTATATATAGATGGGCAAAACATAAGAAATGTAACATTGAAGTCTCTTCGTAATGCAATTGGTGTTGTTCCGCAAGACACCGTGCTTTTTAATGATACTATTTTTGAAAATGTTAGATATGGAAACCCTGATGCTTCAGATGAAGCTGTTTTGAATGCAATAAAGCTTGCTCATTTAGACCTTTTTATAGAAAAGCTACCCGAAGGCGTTGATACGTTGGTTGGTGAAAGGGGATTAAAACTAAGTGGAGGAGAAAAGCAAAGGGTTGCTATAGCGCGAACCATATTAAAGAATCCACCCATTTTAATATTTGACGAAGCAACATCGTCACTAGATAGTCATTCTGAGCAAGCTATTTTAGCCGCGTTTAAAGAAATCTCACAGGGTGTCACAAGTATTGTAATAGCTCACCGTTTATCGACAGTTGTAGATGCAGATAGGATCATTGTTGTAAGAGATGGAAAGCTCGTGGAGCAAGGGACACATTCTGAACTTCTTTATTTAGGTAGTGAATATGCAAAATTGTGGAATGCTCAACAAAGTAGCTCAGTTTAGTCAGTTAGGTGAAAGCACCATATTACCTAATTCATTAATTATTCGTGTTATGCAATAATAAGATAGGTGGCTTTTCAGAGAAGCCTGTTCCCACGAAAATAGGACGAAATGGATTTACTCTGACCTAAAGATTAAATAATTCACAAAAAAAACTCAGTGACATAGGTGCGTGGCCTAGCGTTGCCGTTTTTTGGTGTATTGATGTCTTTTAATAAAGAAGACCTGTTAGTAAACATAAAAAGGCAGGCAAAACGATTATCTAAATTATTATCTATTCCCCTTGGACAGGCCCAAGAAGCATTAGCTATTTGTGTTTATGGGTGCGACAGTTATAGTCAACTATTATCATTCCTAAATTCTGAATCTTTTGGTGATTCTAGAATCGCATTGACTGCATTATCTCCGAAATCTGAGATATTTTTATTTAAATTATTACAACAGCACATTTCCGAAATCCTAAAAAAATTTGAAAATAAATTTCCTAAGTCTTCATTAGATGAAAAAAACGTTGTATCCCTTTTTGGGCTTGGCTATCAAGAGTTTAAAGACAAAATATCCAACTAAATATTATACAAATACGTAAGTTGTCATTTTAAATTTTGGCGATATTATGAAATTAAGGCTGATCGGACAGCCTATGCCTACACATGATTTTCAAATCGTTAATCGTGAACAATGAAGCGGAGCATCCGAAAAAATTTGGTGATTCAAACTGAGTAAACATCGTGTCCTGTAGGCCGTTGTTTGTTCGTAATTTTGTTTGGAGAACTAAATGATTTTGCTTGAGCAATTGCATACTAAACTTCAATATCAGGCCAAGCTTTTTGCGTGGTTACTTGAGATTCCCGAATTAATAGCAGAAGGGTTATTCGCGAGAGGTGTTTATAATTTCGCTAATTTCTCGGCTGCTGAAAACGCCCTACATCAGGAATATTCTAAAAATAATCTTCATGCCATTTTTGAACATGACACTTTAAAGTATCTTTTTATCTGTGAAGTTGATGACGATGAATTGATTGATGAACTTCATGAAGAAATTGAAGTGATGTCGGCAAGAATAGTGTCACTTAATCTTATAGAAAAGCCACAATTGCAAATAATCTCAGCGATTTATAAATCAATGGGGTTACTTGATGAGTCTCGCTTTATTGTAAACACAGGCGCTGAATTCCAATTAAATTGGAAACCTTATTTTAGTACACTGACTGATCCTACAGAAGTGCTTTATGCTGATTTGTTGGTTCATACGCGAACATTTAGATTGGTCGCTTCAAAATATCCACTGAGTAAGTTGTCATACGACAATATAAGTACTTATCTTTCAAGAAGACTTAAACAAGATAGTAATCTCCATAAGGCTACTTTAGGTGCGGAAAGAAACAAAATTGAGAAACATAAAAATTGGCTTCAGAACAACCTGAAAAGTGCCTTTGGTGACGTATTACAAAATGGTAGTGAAACCCCAGCGTTTTATCACATACGACGTAAGCGATACATTGTATTTGGTTTTATGCTGCCCACAGAAAAAGCTAAAAAAATAAATACAGAGCTGCCTAAGCTAAATCTATTAGTCAAAAATACTAAGGAATTTCAGAAATACATTATTAAAGTTGAACAACAGTCTCTGGTTTTTGAAACTCACCGCATCAGTACCTCATTCGTGAATCATGAAGTTCTCACAGACAAGCAAATAGAGCAAAAGAAAATCCTAATGTCACACACTGATGCTAGCAGTGACTGGTTTGTGTTAAAAGGTAATCGCTTTTCCGTGGGATTTAGACCGAACAAGGTAAAAGAGGCGGTATAAGCTGATGGAAAAAACATTTTTAGTCGATGCAAGTATTGTTTCTGTTTTTGACAGTTTAGACGCTAATAAGGCTTATTTAGGCGATGTGTTAGCTGGTCAGGTAATCGAAGATGAAACATTTAGATTTCGTCCCTATGAGCAAATTGTTACTTCAATAATTGTTAGCAAAAGTTTTGTTGATAACAGGATGGAGGTCATCACTCACAACGGTAACTGCTATTCAATAGGCGATGAACCCAAATTATTTAAGATAACGACTGATGAACTTGCTGTTATTCGCTTTGGGCAATATTCGCCTGAAACGATTTTAGCATTAAGAAAGCAGCCACAATAGTCTGCTATTTATCATAGTTTGTTTTACGCTCGCTTTGAAGGAGTGAAAAACGCGATATTGGATCGCACGATGAAGCTTCCAATCCTAGGTTTTAGCTTGGAAACTTCATAAATTATGCTGTACTGTTAGCGCGAAAGCTCCTCAATTTTCTTCTTGGAGAACCAGCGATACAATACAGGCAAAACAAACAATGTGAGTAATGTTGCTGTGATCAAACCGCCAACAATTACACTTGCTAAGGGGCGTTGAATTTCCGCGCCAACCCCATTAGACATTAACATCGGAATTAGCCCTAACGCTGAGGTGATTGCGGTCATTAGCACAGGTCTTAATCGGGAAGTAGCCCCGTCAAATATTGCATCAGTAGTTTCCAAACCATCTTGAATACGCTGGTTAATACTTTCAACCATAACCACACCATTTAACACTGCAACACCAAATAGTGTAATGAAGCCAACGGAGCTTGGCACGGACAAGTATTGCCCAGACAAATATAAGGAGAAAACACCGCCGATAACAGCTAATGGGACATTAACTAAAATCAACATGGCTTGACCAACTGAGCCAAATGCGAAGTAAAGCAAAAGAGCAATTAGCGCCAAAGATAAAGGAACCACTATAGCTAACCGTTGTTGTGCTCGTTGTTGACTTTCAAATTGACCACCAATGGCAACAGAGTAGCCAGCAGGTAAATCGACTTTCTCGGCGATTACTTGTCTGATATCGGCAACAACACTGCCCATATCTCTATTTTGCACGTTGGCTTGGATAACAACACGTCGTTGCACATCATCTCTTCTCACTTGCGGAGGGCCTGACTCAAAAGAGATTGTTGCAACATCACCAAGACGAACCCAAGAACCTGTAGGTGACTGAATGCGAATATCAGAAATAGCTTCTTTATTACTACGATATTCTTTTTCTAAACGCACATATATATCATAACGCTCATTCCCGTTGATGATTTGTCCTGCTTCAACTCCACCTATACCATCTCGTATCACTTCCATTATATCACCGACCGATAGGCCAAAACGTGAAAGCTCTTGTCTGTTTGGCTTTACAACTAATTGAGCTTCACCAGCTATTTGTTCAAGCGCAACATCTCTAGCGCCTTCAACTTCTTTAATTGCCGATTCTATTTCTTGCCCTTTAACTGCCAATTGATTGAGGTCTGGCCCAAACAGCTTTATCGCTAGTTGTGCTTTTACACCAGATAGTAACTCATCGACACGGGTAGCAATTGGTTGAGAAAAGTTCAGTAAAAGTCCCGGAAACTCTTCAAGCGATTGTTCCATTTTGTTTTGCAGTTCATAACGGTTTGAAGCACTGGTCCACTCGGACACGGGTTTTAGTCCGATATAAATTTCAATGTTATTAACTGGTTCAGGGTCGCCGCCTATTTCAGCACGTCCGATGCGGCTTAGCGCATAGGTAACTTCAGGAAATGCCATCAACTTTTCTTCTAATATAGGTGAAACCATCAATGCAGTATCTAAACTAGAAGAAGGAGCAAGAGTTGCTCTTAAGTTAATTGTCCCTTCTTCTAGCTCTGGAACGAATTCAGTACCTATGTAAGGTGCAATTGAAAAGGCAGAAACAACCATAATTAGCGAGGTAACAACAATTAACTTGGTGCGTTTAAGTGCAAACTTAAGCCCATTTTTATATAGCTTATCTAAAGGTTTAAGGACAAAGCTATCTCTTTCTTTTATGCCTTTTTTGAACATGAAAGTGGCAAGTGCTGGTACGACAAACAAGGCAACAACAATAGCTGAAATGATGGCTAGAATAATACTAATTGCCATTGGCTGGAATAATTTTGCTTCGACACCTTCAAAGCTAAACAAAGGCAAGAACACGACTAAAATGACAGAAGCAGCAAAAAATACTGGGCGAGCCACTTCTTTGCCTGCTTCTTTTAGCCGCAAATCGATACCATGATCATCTTTTTCTATTGCAAAGGGATCAGTATCATCACAAGGAACACGAGCTTCTACACTTTGTTGGTGTGTTGAATCAGGGTGGTTTAAATGTTTAAACATATTTTCAACCATGACCACTGAGCCGTCCACAAGCATACCAATAGCTACGGCAATGCCACCTAGTGACATAAGATTGGCAGAAATTCCCCACCAAGCCATGATCATTAATGCAATACCTACCGATATTGGAATGGAAATAAGAACAAGAAACGTTGCTCTTAAATTCATTAAGAACAGGGCAAGCACGATACAAATAAAGATAAAGGCAAGTGCTAGTGCATTGACTACAGTACTGACAGCTTGTTCGATTAAATCAGCTTGATCATAGAAGGGTTCGAATCGAACACCTTTAGGTAATGCCTGATTGATTAGTGGAATTCGTGCATTAATACCATCAATGGTTGCTTTTGTATTGGAACCCATACGCTTGAGTACAATGCCTGATACAACTTCACCTAGGTTTTCAACTTTTCCTTCGGACGTTTTACGGGTCATAGTGACCGCACCTTGTCGAATTTCACTACCTAGTTCAACTTTGGCGACATCAGAAACCGTCACAACAGTACCATCTACGGTTTTTACAGGTACTTGCTTAATGTTGCTAATGCCTGCTTCACCACTTTCGAACCAACCCGTTCCTCGAATAACAAGCTGCTCTTGTCCTCGGTTCATATACCAACCGCCAACGTTGGCATTGTTACTATCAAGTGCATTAACGATATCTTCTTGCGACAATCCATATGCAAGGAGCTTAGAGGGAGCTATGTTCACTTGATATTGCCTAACATTACCTCCGAAAGATAAGACATCTGTGACACCATCAACTGGCATAATTAGCAATTTGATTATCCAATCATTGAGGCTTCTGAGCGCCATTGAGTCATATCCTGCGTCTTTATCTGACACGAGCAAGTATTGAAATACTTGACCCAACCCTGACGTATTTGGTCCCATTTCAGGCGTACCTACACCGTCAGGTATCAACTCTTTTGCAGCTTGAAGCCGTTCAAAGACGAGCTGCCGTGCAAAATAGATATCAGTCCCTTCTTTAAAAATGACAGTAACGCCAGACAGCCCCGTTTTGGAAATTGAACGTACTTGTTCAACATCAGGTAACGCATACATGACCGCTTCAATCGGATAAGTGATGAGTTGTTCTACTTCTTCTGCGGCAAGCCCCGGCGCTTCTGTATTAACCGCGACTTGAACATTAGTCACATCAGGGAAAGCATCCAAGTTCAGTTTTGGGATCACCATTATTGCGCCAACAATAGTGGCAAATAAGGCAATCAAAATAAGGAGTCGGTTGTTTACAGACCAATCTATAATTTTATTAAACATAGCGGCTCTCCTTAATGGTTATGCGGATCAAATCCGCCTTTAGCTATTTCAGAAGCAACAAAAAACGCTCCTTGAGTGACCACACGAGTACCACTTTCTAAACCGAATATTTCTCTGAAATTACCTAGAGAACGACCTAACTCAACCTCTGTCGCTTTGAATTCACCGGGATGATCCTCAACAAATACGGTCCAATCTCCGTCCGCACTTCTAATTAGCGCTTCTTCTGGAACGGCCATAACTTTTTGTTCAGTGGCAAATTGAAAATATACTTTAACAAACATGCCTGAATGGAGATTGTCATCTGCATTATTAACACTTAGGCGAATGATTCGAGTTCTAGTGATGGGATCAATCGTGTGGGCTTCCTGAATAACTTTTGCCTTATAATCCTCTCCTTCTAATTTAACTATTGCCGGAGAGTTGATTGATAGATTGAGCTTTTTGTTGGGTGATACTTTAGCTTCCACCCACAGCTTATTTTCATCTGCCAAAAGCATGATAGTATCACCCGCATCGACTCGTTGGCCTTGGGTGAAGTCATCTTGTAAAACTACTCCTTCTCGCTGAGCTACTAGCGAATATTGGCCAAACGAAGTTATGTCTTTATTTGATATGTCTTTTATCGCTTTTTCAGTTAACCCTAGTGCGATAAGTTCTCCGTATGTGGCGTTAAATGTGGTTTGAGCCTGAAGTAAACGACTTTCACTTACTGTTTTGTTGCCTAATTTCTTTACTCGCTGCCATTCAGTTGACGCAATCAAGTAGTCAGCTTGAGCTTGAGCCATTGCTTCACTAAATAGGGTGACCAGCTTTTGTCCTTTTTCTACGTGTTCACCGAGTGCAGTATGTCTGCTTATTATCACTGACTCGGTACGGGGAGAAACGACATAGCTGCTATAACCATCTACTTTGACCTCTCCGGGCGCATAGATTGTACTGAATTGATAATCAGGTCTTATGCTTTGAACTTTAATATTGGCTAGTGACATTTTTTGAGGGCTTAGAGTAATACCTTCTTCATGTTCCTCTTCAGTTTCTTTATTTTTGCTCTCTTGGTCGTGACCATGTTCGTCATGTTCTGTGTCTTTTTCAGAATGGTTGCCTTCATTTTCCTGATGGCCTTCTTCTACATGATTTTCTTCACTTTCCGAGTGTTCGTGTTTATGTTTTTTGGGATTTGCTGTTACAGGTTCAATTGTATTTACTTGTAGAGCATACACTTCACCGCTTAATGTCCCACCTAAAAAAAGTCCACTAATTACTATTGCTAATAATTTTTTGCTAAATAATGTATTCATTTTTTTACCTATATTCTTTTAACGTTTAAGATTTCTAATTGCCGTTTTAACTAATTAAATCTTAAACTTAGATAATTGACCCATGCTCCAAATGAAGGCTATTTCAGAGAGTCTAAATTGTTTTTCTAGTTGAATGCCTGAGTGCAATCCATCAGCTCTTTGGCTCAACGCTATTAGATAGTCTGAAGTATTGATGTCTCCAGCCTCCCAACGAGCGTTTAGCAACCTCGCGCTATTATCAATTCGGTTTTGCATAAGGTTTTGCCATCGCTGATAGTATTTTTTACTGATCATGAGGGATTCATAGTTGGCCTGAGCTTCAAAAGAGCGTTTTCGATAAATGGATTGGAAATAAGCTTCCGCAGCAACGGCTTCTGAATATGCCGCTTTAGTAGCATCGGAATAGTTATTTCTGATATTCAAAGGCATAGAGAATGTTAAGCCAACGATATTATCGTCACTATTTTTTCCTGCGCTAATCCCTATGGTGGGATTAGCTTTATTCTCTATGGTTGTTAGTTGTGCTTTAGCTTGTTGCTCTTTCCATTTTGCTTTAGCCAATTGTACTTGGGGGTGTTGTTCAATCCATTCAGCTTTGTATGAATAGTTTTCAACATCGAAATCAATAGAGATTTTACTGGCTAACTCTGGTGTCCAATCAGGCAGCAGCTCTTTAACTTTAACCTCAGCATTTTTTAGCTCTATTTGATATTCAGCTATTTCACTAAAAACTTGAGACAAGTTTAAGTAAACCAGCTCAGCATCTAGAGGCTCAAGTATTCCCGCCTTTTGTTTGTCTTCCACAATACTAAGTAAGGTTTGCAGTTGACTTTCTCTCTCCGTAAATAGCTGTGCAGTATCTTTCGCTGATTGCCAATTTGTCAAAGCAATTAACGCATCGGCCTTTTTTGAATCGATTAAATTCAATAAGTGCTGCTGGCTGGCATAAAGAGTTATCTCGCCAATTGACGTATTGGCAGAGCGTTTATCCCAAAAATCAATGGTCTGACTCAAACCGATTGAATAGTTATTAAAATCACCTTCTTTCTCAAAACTTGCGTCAAGCTCAGGGTTATATATTGCCTGAGTTAAGCTTTTTGCATGATGATTGCTTGCGATTAACAACTCTCTTGCTTCAATTATTTCGGGATCTTTATTTATTTGTGTGTCTAACCACGACTCACTTTTTTGCTTGCTGTAAGCGGCATATGAAATACTTACAAGCAGGCAGAATGACAGGCAAGTGCCTGTATTTTTTATATATTTATACATAAGACTTCTTAAATTTTAAGTATTAATCATCTCTCATTTACCGATTTTTAATCGATAAATGGACGGATATAAATTTAGAAATTTAAGAAATAGGTGGGCGTAATATAGCGTCTAAAAATTCTTTTGTTTGATCGAATTGATAAGGTATTAGATTGTTGTTATATAACTTTGTTGCACTATTTGAATTGCTAATTAATATCCAAGATAAGTGGCTGCCGCTACAATGACCACAATGATGACAATCCTTGATATCATGAGGTTCATCATCAGCGTTTTCATTTAAAATATCGCGATCATCTTTATGGTCATGTTGAGTTTGCAGGTGCTCTACATCGATTTGATGATTCTCAGAAGTTGCAGACGCAATAGAGCTTATCGATTGTAGAACAATCGAAAGAACTAATATTATCCTTAAAGCAACAGTGAAATTCAAAATAGACACCCATAAAATTGTGAGATAAAACTATAACAAGAAGCGACAGTTGAGACTAGCTCTATGTTACTTTTTCATGCTCATCTCTGCAAGTTTCTTTAGGAAACTCAAACTCAATGGTTGTATGAGACAATTTATATTCTGAAAGTTCAATTGCGATAGTTTGTTTTAATGCAACGAGTTCATTCACACTTGAGTTTTTAGATAACTCCAAATGAGCAGTTAGTACATGACTTTCTCCATCTAACGACCAAAAGTGCATGTGATGAACCCCATTAACTTCAGGTAATTTAATTAAAGTTTGTTTGATATTTTGTTGAGTTTCTTCATCTGGAGCGGCTTGAAGAAACAAAACAAGTGTAGATTTTAGATTTCTGAAAACATTAAATAAAATAAATAATGTAAAACCAATTGATAGCAGTGGGTCTAGTATTGGCAGTTCTACAAATAACAACACAATTGTAACAATTAGAACGGCGACCCAACCCAGAACATCTTCCAGTAAGTGCCAAGTTAGTACTTTTTCATTTAAAGTTTCCCCAGCTTTTAATTTGAATACGGCATACCCATTTACGGCAACACCGAGTATCGCTAACCCTAACATTCCTTCAACTACAGGCATTTCAGGGGTGGTTAGCCTTGGTATTGCTTCAAACAAAACCCAAATTGAGCCAATTACTAATACAACGCCATTTACCAATGCCCCGAACAGTGTAAGTCGGCGATAACCATAGCTGTATTTATCTGGTGCTGCTTTGTTTGAAAAACGACTTAATATCCATGCAAAGCCAATCGATAAACTATCTCCTAAGTCATGCACCGCATCAGCCATAATAGCGGTACTGTTGGTGAGCCAACCACCAATAAATTCGATGATCGTAAAGGTAACATTCAGAAAAAATGCCCAACCAATCCTGTCGTCTGTTCCATGTTGATGACTATGACTATGCATTTTGTACCTCCAGCGCTTTATTTTTTCTTAGATTAGTGACATTGAAATTTATTAGGTGGCGGATCACTTTTTGATACATCCAGCGTTTGACTCCAGACAAATTAGTGCCTTTCTCAAGATAAAACTCATCAGGGGAATTATAAAGTCCAAAGTCGTCGTGAATCCCTTCTTTTTGAATATATGTGTCGGTTCCGCGCCAATCTGTATCTGGTGATGAAAAACATTTTGTTGCAACACCATAACCACAGAAATTGTCTTTTATTTGATTAAACTTTTGCTGTATTGAAGTGAGATATTGATTGTCTAAAATAAAGCCCTCTAAGTTGATCCAACGTCCTTCAAAGTAAACTTCAACCCAACTGTGAATAATGTATTTGGGCGCTAACCAAAAGACATAGGTAGGAATAGCTCCTTTTTGTAATTGCTGATCTATTGTAAACCCGTGAAATCGGCACTGAATTCTTAATCCACGTAATAAGGCCATTAAAAGGTTGCCCTTAGTGTTACATTGCCCGTATCCGTCAGATAAAACTTCACTTGCGGAAATATCGTCGCTTTCGTTATAGCCAAATAGTATTTCGTCTTTTACAAACTGATAAGCAGTGCCAATCTTGTTGTAGTCATCAAGTTCATGCCATTTTCGCTCTGTTATTAATGATTGGATAGTGGGGTGTTCAAAATTAACTATCTCAGTTTTTTTAAGATATTCTTGATTCATAAGAGCTTCCTTACTTTGAATTGCAGCAGGTTGATTGTTTATTTTTATCTGATACTTCAGATGTATATTGAGCCGATACTAATTCTTGTTTGGCATCCGTTAATATCATGTAAGCACCTCGAAGAATTAACATTGAAATGATGCTACCAATAACAATATCAGGCCAGCGTTGTTCTAGCACCATGACAAGTATGCCAGCAAGTACGACACCAAGGTTTGCGATCACATCATTAGCTGAAAATATCCAGCTAGCCCTCATATGCACTTCATCATTGTTGTGTTTTCGTATAAGCATCAAACAAATGACATTAGCGATTAAAGCCACAGAACCAACTCCAATCATAAACCAAGAATGAGGCTCACTTTCTCCAACTAGTCGCCTAGCTATATCGAGAAGAATTAGAACCCCTAACCCCAATTGGAAATAACCACTTACTAATGCTGCATTAGCTTTATGTTGGATTGACTTCCCCACGGCATATAAGGCAATGGCATAGACGATAGCATCAGCTAGCATATCTAACGAATCAGCAATTAATGCGGTTGATTCAGATAACCAACCTAAACCAATTTCAAATACAAACATCGTGGCATTTATAGCTAAAAGCCAATAAAGCACTGTTTTTTGTTGGTCATCTTTTAATTCTACTTCACAGCCACAACCGCTCATTTTTTAACTCCGCCTTACTTGTATAATTCAAGTGTAAAACCTATAGTAACTATAGGGTCAAGTTTAAAAGAAAATATTATGAAAATAGGTGAATTATCGAAAACATCCGGTTGTTCTATACAAACGATCAGATACTATGAAAGAGAAGGCTTACTTTCTGAGCCTGAGCGGACAGAAGGTAACTTCAGATTGTATGACGTTACCGCTTTGAAGCAATTAGAATTCGTAAAACATTGTCGCAGTCTCGATATCTCTCTGATTGATATTAAACGTCTCATCGACCTAAAAAATAAACCAGAGGAAAGTTGCTCAAGTGTAAATGCGCTGATTGCGCAACAATTAGCTTTGGTAAATAAACGCATGAAAGAATTAAAAGCCTTAAAAAACGAATTACAACAAATGGCTAGTACGTGTAATTCTGATAATACCATTGAAGGGTGTGGGATAATTAAGTCATTAGATAGCTAAAGTGATGTATAAAAGACTCTTTTTTAACTCACCTTGATTATTGATACAGGCTAATTAATAGTTATTTTCTTACCCACACGAACAGACTTTAGTTCCCCTGTAAACTCCTTTTCAACTAGCAATAGCGATTTATCGCTTGTATCGTGAGTACCTAATGCAACCATTTTGAGTTTACGGGACATTAAATTAATGTCGTTAAGTACATCTTGTTTATCAATAGGTGAAAATAGTCCTTCGCCAGATGCTAATCGTCGCTGGATATCGATACCTGCAATATGTAATCGGCCTTGTTCAAGAGGTAAGTGAACATCGCCAATTAGACCGTAAAGGGGAACGTCAAAATATTTATCTATGTGGCTGATAAGTTTATTCAACGTTTGATGCCCGCATCCAACAATTACGACCAACCCTTTATTTTTTACATTAATGACTAATGCTTGTTCGTCGATCTTACCTAAAACTAATTGTCTTGGTATTGGCCCGGTTGAAGCAAGCGCATTAAACAAAGGCTTGGGTTCTCGTATTACGTTGATATTAACGCCGGGGTACGTGAGTGGTACAGGCGCGAAAATTGATGTGTTTTCTAGGGCTGGTTGATTGAATCCAAACCCTATACTATTTTTATCTTCCCATACGCGTCCGCCAATATGATCGCGGTGAAAATGACTGATAAAAATAGCGTCAAGATCTTTCGGAGCAACACCTAAACGCTCAAGGTTTTGCTCAAGTGGCGACACAAGTAATTCTTTATGATTATGTCCTAAGTCGAACAAAATAGTGTGTTCGTCGGTTTGTATTAGATACGACACGCCAGACTCAGTTGCAAATCCCCGCTCCCCGTAATAATTAACAACTGGTGTGACAGATAGTGTATTGGTGCTGTTCTTAATTGAAATAGCCTTAAAACTTTTTGATGACCAATCTTGAGATAAAGGAGCTGATGCAGTCTGGTGTTTATTGTCGAGGACTAACAAGAATAAAAATAAGCATGTAGCAAGAACAGAAAATATAACCACCCGTTTGAGAACATCGTGCCAAACAATATAATCGGATAATAATTTTTCTAGTTTTTTGATGCTCGAAATATTTGTAGTGAGGTTATCTTTACCTTTTAATGCGTAAATTATCGGGCAGTTGTCACCGGGAATATTATTGCGGTGTTTTCTTCTTGATTTTCGGGATGCTAACAGCCTTTTAAATAGACAATAAACTGTCAGACCCTCAACAACTTCTGTAGTGGGGTTGCCATGAGGTGTGGTTTTTAACCATTCTTTATTGTCATGATCGACATGGACTACGTTTCCCTGTACAACTAATCCCAATTACATCTCGATATTTTTATGCCTTTTGAACTAGTTTAACTATTTAAAGTAAAATTTTAAATTGCTTTTACAAATGAATTTTTTGCAGTCCTAGCCTTCGGCTTCATGTATCTAACTTTTTATTGCAGATACACCTTTTGCTAAAGGAGAGTTTTTAATTAACTCTTCTTCCCAAAAGTCCTCTTGTCTTAAAATTGTCTTTAAGGCCAAATCACCAATTTTTAATTTTCCGACTGTTTCAATGTATCTAGCGGTCGTTTCAGGTTGAACATGCCCTAACAGCTCCTGAATAAATGCATGAATATCATCAAGGTTTGCCATATGGATTTCAACTCCTTGTTCCTCTTGATATTTCAGCAACCTTAATGTGGCACCTGTATGTCTAATGCCATGAGGTCTAAGATATATTCTGTTATCAATGATCTTCTTGTCTCGCAGAATTTTGGCTGCCTTGGCAAAGGCTTTTCTGTACATTGTTTTACTGACAGGTGTACCATTCTTTGACAGCCACAATACATTAGAGTTGATATCGAATTCTGACTCTTTACCTAATTTGCTTTGTAGATATTTCGTTAAATATAACTGTTTCCGTTCATCGTAAATTGTAATGTCAGAATTTTCTTCCTTTGCAGTAATGTACTTATCGCTAAGTAATTTCATGGTTTTGATTGAAACATCAATCTCTCTTTCAATCTGCCCTTTACCAATAAATTTTAGTTTTTGACATTCTTGCTCTTCTAACTTCAATTGTCCCCAACTTTTCCAGTTCTTGTTCGCTTTATCACTTTCATAGGGAAAGTGATGAACTAATTCGTTTATCCTTAAAAGAGTGTCTAATTGAACATGGGCCATTACTGCGTATACGATATCAATTTGACTTAATTCGGTTATCAGACATTTCATCTGCTCTTTAGTTAATACTTGACTCGTATAGTCTTTTGTTTTGACCATCCTTTTAGCTTTAACTTTAGGATCTACCAGAATGCTATTTGTTTTCTTTGAGATCGCATAATTAAAGGGTCTTGCCTCGTCTTCTAGTCTACTTTTTTGGCGTTCTTGTCTAACTTTGGGAGGAATTTTAAATGTATGGGATACATTTATGACGTCTAAATAATCATAAAATAAACGCCATGTATTTAGGTAAACTTGTATAGAGGATTCTTTAACAGGTTCTTCGTCATCTTCACAATCATCATCACGCATCACATCTAGTACAGAATCCAAAAACGCTTCATCAACATTAAGATAACTTCTTCCTTGTGATGCGCAGATATTTAGCCAGTTCCTGATATGCTCTGCATAATTTTTAATAGTAGTGAGGGTTACTGGGCTGAAGCCTTTTTTTCTACCAGTTTTGATGGCTATCGGACTAAATACTTCTGGGTGATGAAACCTAGTTAGTAGGAACTCATTAGCATGTTCATGAAGATATCCTGATTCACCGATAAGCATTGGGATCTGTTTGTCCCGTTTAGGTGAAAATGCTACGGGTTCAAACTGAGAAGAGAGAATCTTATTTTTTAAATTTCGATACCTTTCAACATCACTTTGTGGAAATTCAACAATATTGCTCATAAATTTGACCTTATTGATCATGTCTTACGATGATCACTTCATCGATATCTTCAAATTCAAAGTCAATCTCTTCAATTGAGTCCCTTTTCTTCTCCAATATTTCAACATCTATAAACTTATTATTTTGAGTATTTAGAATATTTCGTTCTTTTATTGTCGTAAAATCAACTAAAAACCTAACGGCACATATTTTTACGTCTTTTGCTTTACGAGCCAACATGATCCACTGCGCTCTTTCACCTTTGGTAAGGTTAGTTGAGTCCACGATTACGGAATGACGATCCTTATTAAAATCTCTAGTTTCTTGTGCCCACGTTGACTTACCAGATGAGGGCAATCCAATTAGAATGAATACCCTTTGAGGGACAGATCTTTTCATTAGCTTCTGGAAGTGCAGCTTAGCTTCCCGCCAAGCTTTTTCCCTTAACTTTACGTTGCTAAATTCATACCGATTATTATGAATTAATCCGATATCAGGGCTGACAACTGAAATTGTATTTTCATTAAGCTGCGACGCGGGACTTTTGGGGTTACCAAGGACAGATGACAAGACATTATTTGTTTTTTGTCCCATTAATTCTTTGTTTAAATTTGATAGCTTTATCTTAAGTTCATTTACTTCATATTTGAGTACAAAGTTATTGTCTCTTGCATTCTGTAACTGTTCTTCCAAATCAACTTCGTCAGATACTATTTTTTTATCTCTACTCTTAAATGTTTCTGCAAAAAGATTAACTTTTGCAACAAAAGCATCATATTTCTTCTTATCTTCAGGTGATGGGTTTTTATGCCCATACACATATGTTGTATCCACATCAGCAACTTTACATATAACCTTCATTGTAGCTATTCCGCGAAGTTTGTTTTTTACGAAGGCTTCAGCAGTTTGTGACAAGAAAGCTGCTTCTAAAGCTTGTAATCGCTCCTTATCACTTTTAAATTTTTTACGCATCAAATATTCCTTCCGAGGCTTAGCCTTTAATCTGTTCTATTGCTTCTGGGTAAACATCCTTAAGAGGCTCAAAATATAACTTTATAAAGGTCTCAGCTTCTTTATCTAAATCAATTACGGTATGTCTGATACCTTGTAAATACGTAGCGTAGTATTTAAACTGTTCCAGTAAAATTTTAGCAATTGGATTGTCGAACAGTAATGAATGCCCACACAGTGGTCCCTTGCAGTTCTCAAGAACAGGGAGGTTTGATAATTGAATTCCTTTAGCAAATGCTTCATCTATTTCTTTATTTATCCGTGATAACTTATTCGATTGAACTGCGCACGGAGCATCAGTATTTGATGACGTTGGACGCATGCATATTAAGGATAAGGGTGTTTGTAAGCCTAAAACATCGCCATATAATAGTTTTTGCTTCAATATGTAGGAAACCCTATCTATCAGTCTTAGCCTAATTTCTCCTTCGGTTAAGGATTCATTCTTTTGTATTGCCTCTTCCTTAATGAGCTTTTCTAACTCATCTCTACCATTTTTAAGGACACGCTTCATACCTCCACCAACTTTGTTATCAACAATTGCTACTGCTATAGAGTCGGACAGATCAGTTTGTGTTTTTTGTGTTAATTCTCTACGTACTTCTCGAACTTTATTATTGGCCTTTAAATAATGATCAGGCATGATCCCGTTGGCATGACCGAATAAACGTCTAACAATCATCACAGCAATCGGTGAATTGGTTCCTATCCAACCAGCCATTGTCGTTCTGCAACGATGAGCCATACCTTCATCGTTATCGTCTTCTTGCAAGTTTTCAAATAAATCTGCTCCTACATGATTCGCAACTAGTCTTAATAAACGATTTATTGCGCCTCCATTGTAATTCCAATTTTTTGTATTAGGACTAGCATCAAAGTTTCGTCGTACTATCAAATAAGGGCATGAGTCAGGTGCATAATTTAAATTCAGCAACAGCTTAATAGTATTCACTGTTACTGGAGGGATAGGGATTGGATAGTCCTCTTGCTTTGTCTTTTCTACATCGGTAACTAAATAATTCATTAATTCCGAATCTAGATCAGGCTCATGACAATTCTTAAGAAGGTTTTTTCTTACGTCAATGTTTCTCAATGCAGACGTTAATAATATTATCCATAATGCAGCCCCCTGAACAATCTCGTAAAGTTCATTCATATAGGCTGCTCGAACAACTGGCTTGCGGTTTTTTCTTTTGAATACTGTTACGGGTAGTATTTTATTTAAACTCTTTTTGTGACTAAGAATTACTCTAGAAGTGCGAGCATTAAGGCGACCACTAGAACATAAGTTCTGACGGTAACTAGTTAAATCAAAGATTTCTTTAAGTAAGTCTTGGTATTCATTAACAATAGGGGTAGCGAAATCTAATATTTTTGCACATGCATTTTCTGAAAATGGTTGATACGACTTAATAGAAGTTCTGGTAGCCTTTTCACCTAAAATGTCATTAATATACTGCTGTGTGTAGAAGTATCGAATATCACTTAGCACCTTTACTGTACGTTTTTTATATTTTTCCCAAGGGCTTTCACAAGAGATATTAAGAAATTTTATATGGTCAAATTGACTAATTGGTGTGTTTATAATTTTTTCTAAGCAATAAAGTACTGTTGGACTTTTGAATTCATCATTATCTAGAGCACTTACAATCCATGTATGTAGCTTTTGTGTTGATACCTCAGAACCCGGCTTAAAAGGGGCGTTTTTGGGGCCTGAAAGAATTCCTTCTAATGCCATTCTTGAGCCTATTGATTCAATAACTCTAGTGATATTTCCATAGAAGAGAGAACTGTTTATTTTCGTTATTTGAATAGTGAAGTACACAGCTATTTTTACCAATAATATGAATGGCAAGCTATTTGGGTGCTTATTTTCAATGTTGCCCCATTCTATTTTTTTATCTTTATCTAACCACCAAACGCTGTCATTGAATTTGGTGCCATTGTAAAATTGGCTCATTGGCTTTAAAGCATATGTATTATTTAATTCATCAAGCTGTTTCCATTGCTCAATTCCAAGCTTCTCTAACTCATGTGGTAGAAGTCGTGAGAACAGGTCAACATCATTATCTTCTCGTTCTAAGTTTAATTTTTCACTTAACATGTTCGACTTTCCTTAAGCATTTGGATGTAATAATGGTGGTAAAAGGTAAGTGTCAGGATCATCCCATGCTGAACTCGCAACTTCGAAAGCATGTTCATGAAGTTGTTGACCGTCAGATGCTTTCGTAACGAATGTCTCAATTACCTGCTTAGCCAAATGGTGTTTAAGTGCGTAGGCCGTGTCGTACAAATCCTTATTTAACAGCAGCACTTGTTCATATTGAAAACACCGATAGATAATATTGGGTAGATGTTCTCTATATACTTCAGCTTTCGAGCAGCCCAAGCAATGATCGAACTGTTTGCAATAATCTATATTAAGGTTTTCTGCATAGTCTGGGTTTCGGGGATCTATACAATCACACAGAAATCGTTTAGCGGCATCATTTATTGATTTGGCTTCATTAACTTTTAACGTAGCTGCTACTTGCAAGTGGTGTTCAATGAATTTTATCTGTAAACCAATTATTGCACTTGCAATCATCGTCTCAGCCGTTGAAGACTGCATCAAATATACAAGTGGTATTGAATTTTTAAGATCAGATGCAACCGCTCTTATTAGGTCATCTTTATTGGATATTTTCTCTAGGTATTTATGAAGAATTTCACCCGTGAAAACTTTTCTAAAGCGAGTACTATCAATCGTTCCAATTAGGTTGCCATTCCGCTCTTTTATTTCAGTGTTAATGGCAAACTTTTTCTGCCAAAACTTGTAAACATCGTCACCTACGAAAAATGTAGTTCTATTTGGAAATTGAATTTGCCTTACTTTATCTAGAATTTCTATGTATCTAAACATAGGGGAATTGATAGGTAATGATAGGCTTTCAGGTTGCTTGGCAACTCGATGGTGACCTCTAGTTTTAAGGCCAATAAGCTCTACAGATTTTTCCGATGCGAATCTGTCTTCATTTTCTAAAATATTAATATCATTAATACGAGCAGGAATACTCATTACAACTTCTTTATTACGACCACTAATTGCCATGAGAAGTTGCTGGCATAAAAAATCAAACATGTTGGTTCTACCAAGCAAAACATTTTGTACTGTTTCACCTGTTTGCTTACCACTCTGATTTAATTCATAAAAAGCTCTATAAATAAAATAATGCTGAAGTTTCCATTTTGAAAAGGACTGTTGGCTCTGTCTGAAGGCAGTACGTTTCCAGTGGCGAAGTTTTCTTTCATAGCAGAATTGAATTGATATATTTTTTCCTGATTTAAACCTACTTAAAAACATATTCTTATAGTCAACAATATTGCCTAGCGATTGTTTTAGTACATTTTTACACAGGAAAATAACATCAGGGTCTAGCTTTAACTCTTTGGGTAAGGCTGGAATAATTGATTTGAATTCAGAGGCTTCTATAAATTTAACAAACTGATTTTTGTCAACATCATTTAGCGTCCCTCTTAACTTATCAACGGCTCTATTTATTCTAAAATTGTCTGTAAGTTCAATTTCGAAAGCTTTTGCAAAATTATCTTCTCCTCCTTCAGTGATTAATGTTTTATAGAGTTTCGCGCCTGTTTCATAAAAGAATGAATCGTATCTATCGCTTTCCAAAAAGTTAATCGTGTCATTATACGAATCTTCGATTTCAGATAAACAGGCACTGGTATAGGCGTAAATTTGAAACATGACGTAATCGGAATAATCATTAGTCACATTAGCTTTTGCTAAGCGCTCCGCAAAAGTTTTTTCCTCTGGTGTACTTTCTTTGTGAGCGAAAATATAAGCTTGAATCTCTGAATTTATGTTGGCTTGGATAGTGGGACAATGAGCTAAAACATATTGAATATCTCGGCAAAGAGCCTTAGCTCTGTTGTACTCAATATCATTAATCATTTCATCAAATAGCGATAAGTTTAGGTCTGATAAGGCGCTTAGTTGCTTTTTTAAAATAAATTCAGATATGTTCAAAAATGGTTTAGTTATACCTGAATGGAAATTTTTGCTCTCCAATATTTTTAATAAGACACGTGCCAATTCAATAGCTATATTCGCGTTGTGTTGATATAAACCGTAAAACCAAGAAGGAACCACTAATCCTTTTCTTTCTGCTATTGGAAATTGTTTTACAATTAGCTCTTTCTTTGAATTAAATATAATAGTGCCAGTGGTGCCATCGCTTTTGTAAATTTGCTGTCTAAATTCACCGTCAATCAAATTAAAGCTAGGTAAACGATCAAATGTTTCTACAGACAGCGTTTTATCACTATCTTTAGTCTCTATTGTTTTTTTACTAAATCGATTACTTCGAGCCATAATTGAACCTAAACTAACTAAAATACCTACTAATAAACTTTCCTGATTACCCACTTTGATCAGCCACTGCTACACTGTATATAATTACAGTTAAAGGTGGGTGCATATCATGGCAAAG
>NZ_JACNEP010000016.1 GCF_014270035.1 Neptunicella marina
TCGCATCTTAATTTTGAAAATGCAGGTTGCTAAACAGGTGGAGTCCATATACGTCGTGTTCGGCCATTCGAAAGCCAAATCGATTTTGCCTAAAAGTCAGAGTCGTATTAAGTCAGGCGTTGCCTGACTGGGTAACTCACCAAACATTCAGATTTATTCAGTTAACTCTTTAATTGGTAAAGCTTTTATTAATCTGATACTAATAAGTCAAAGGAAAAAACGTGACTGATTGCGGTAGAAAAACGACCCATTTTCTCAATATTAAGTTGTTAAGTGCCTTTGGGAGGCTCTTTGGAAACATTAGACTATCTTAAAGATCGGTATGCCGAGGAGCTTTCTAGGTTTAATCATTTTGAAACCAAATGCTCCAAATTCTTGACGTTCATTACGGGCATTATTGGTGGGATGACCGCATTTGCTTCTTTCACTAAAGAAACATTACTTATGCCAGAAACACCAATTGGATGGATTCAATTACTTTTATTTTGTTTATCCTTATTCATAGCGATCTGCGCTTGGGGTCACTCGCTATTAGCTCTTCGAATCGGCAAATGCCCGATTCTACCAAAGAGTAAAGTCGCAGCGAGTTACATAAATAGAGTAAGTGAAACCGAGCGTATCGAATACATATATGAGTGTTATGTCGATACTCTGGAGTTGTTGACGGAAGAAATTGACAAAAAATCACATAACTTAGAGCTTGCGTATTCAGAACTAACTATGAGTGCATGGGGCTTAGGTATACTGGGATTCCTTACTATCTTTGTGGAGACTGCAAAATGACAAATCAAAAACCAGCAAACAACAATCAAAAACCAGACACAACTGAGTATGCCAAGAGAGGCCAAGAGCCGGCTCAAAACCAGAAGAAAAAATAGGCACTTAACAAACGCATCAAGTCGCGCGAGGGCTAGTTGGGACATCAAAACTACGTGGTGATTAGTTTTGGTGCTCAGCCCAAGTTTAACCAATCGCAGCTTAAGTTTTGCTGCCCCTTATGCGTGCGTTATGCCAAACGAGGAGCATACCATGTGCTTATCATTTGAATGGTTTGATGATTCATCAAACCGGAGGAAAAAGTGGGATGAAGAAGGCATATCACTAAAAGAGGCAAAAGGTGCTCTTTATACGTATTACAGCACTGTCTACCCAATTGCCACAGAAATGGCCGAGTACATCTTTGAAAATTGGACAGCTCGCAGAGTAGCGATGCTCGATCAAGAAAGCAGAAAAATTCTCTTTGAAATATGGGATAAGCATTTATCCTATAATGAACCGATAGAGTCAGCAAAGGCCCCTGGTGGTTTTGAGTTCAAGGGTATACTTTTTGAATCTGGTACAAAGCTCCGTGTGAGAGACAACCCAAGTGACACGGCAGAAATAACCGAAAACGGTATCTTATTCAGAGGGGAATATTTCACAAGCTTTTCCGCGGCAGCAAACATCGCAAGACCGCATACTCAAAACAATGGGTGGATTCAATGGGAGTACTTCGATCAGAAAGAAAGCCAATGGTTGCTTGTTGATCATAAAAGAAAAAATGCGCTTTCCGATCTGTTGTAATGGCATAACAAACGCATTAAGGGTGGACGCAAGCTAGGTTGCGCTCATTCTTCGCTTAGTAAAGCCAAACCTTTTTCGCCACGTTTGCTGGCGTTAAGTAGATAAAATCAATTACTGAAAAGTCAAACTCCCTTTCAAAGCCAAGCGCCAGCTTGGCTTTTGGTTTTTCTGCGACTCTGACTTTTAGGCAAAAGCAAACTGGCTGTCGAATGGCTAAACAGGAGGTTTAGCCAAGGCCAATGCTTTGCATGGATAGCTGCCTTTGGCCGGTTCGATTAAAAGACAGCTTGGTTTTGGCGTTAAAAAGTAAGGGAGCAAAGGAGCTTTTGCCTATTTGGCTCCTTCCAAATAGGCTCGCGCCCATAGGACTGGGCGTGAAAACAATCATGAATGATGGCGATAAATTCAAATTTTGCGACTAAAGTCGCTCCTACAGCACCTTCATTTGCTTACCGTGTCGGTCAAAAATATATTGCCCCGCAAGGATGCGGGGAGAATAAAGCTAGGGATGGCTGTGCGCCTGTAGAGGTGTTTCGCATGGATGCGAGTTATAAGTATCAGGGATGATAAAACCAAAAATCAGCAGATGATTTGCTGCAAAACATGCTGGTTTCCAGCTTCTACCACATGTCCTTGTGTTACTGCGGTTTCAACACAACAAAACGATAAATACCCATTATCTGGCATATCGGCCAGTGCTGCACTTTTTTCGGCCCAGGGGTTCCAGATCACCAGACTGTCGTGGCCTTGGCTTAACACCTGAGTTTGTTGGCTGTTATCTAATTGGCTGTCGTTGATCACGACTTCGGGGCTTGGGGTTAATTGGATACGATCCACTTCCTGGGCAAAACGATAGGGCACTGGGGTGGTTTTTTGTATGCCGTTATCGACTTTATCCAAATAATCGCCCTGTAAACCGGCTAATTGCACATTATCGATGTGCGACACGGTGAAATAACTGTGCAGTGCGGCGTTGTAGCTAAAGGCTGTTTCACCTTTATTTTCGGTAATCAGCTTAATGGTTAAGGATTTACCGACTGTGATTTGCAAGGTGAGTTCGGCGTGCCCTTCAAACCCTTCGCCTTTTGTGCTGGCCGGTTGCAGACTGATTTGGGTGCCTTTTTTATTGTCCGAGACTGCCACCATATGCCAGGTTTGGGTACGCACATAACCATGTTGTGGGTAGGCAGCATTTGGTGCCTGATGCGGGCCAAACCATGGCCAGCAAATCGGAATGCCACCCCGAATGGCTTTAGTGCCATCCATAATCGCTGCCGGGCTCATATAGATGCGTTCACGGAGATCATGTTTGGGTTTAAAGCTAAGGATATGCGCGCCATATAAACTAAGTTCACAGCTTGCCAGTGCATTTTCAATTTTGATATGCGTAACGCCCTGTTTTTGCTGGCTGTTTAGGTGAGGGTGGGAGAGCAAGCTGTTGTTCATTAAAAAGCCCCTAAAACGTTTGATTACCGGATCACATATTATCTGTCTGAACAAAAAAGGCGACCTAAGGCCGCCTTTATTTTATATCTGAGTTGAATTAAGCGATGTGCTTAACCAAATCCAGTACTTTATTTGAGTAACCGATTTCGTTGTCGTACCAGGACACCACTTTAACGAAGGTGTCAGTTAAGGCGATACCGGCTTCTTTATCGAAGATTGAGGTACGTACGTCACCGATAAAGTCTTGTGATACCACCGCATCTTCGGTGTAACCTAAAATACCTTTCAGCTCGCCTTCAGAGGCCGCTTTAACTGCCGCACAAATTTGCTCATAGCTTGCAGGTTTCGCCAGGTTAACGGTTAAATCCACAACCGATACATCAGCTACTGGAACACGCAGTGACATACCTGTTAGTTTGCCATTTAACTCAGGAATCACTTTACCTACGGCTTTTGCCGCACCGGTAGAGGAAGGAATAATGTTCTGAGAGGCACCGCGGCCGCCGCGCCAGTCTTTTGCAGATGGACCGTCAACGGTTTTCTGGGTGGCGGTAGTGGCGTGAACGGTTGTCATCAAGCCATCAACGATACCGAAGTTGTCGTGTAACACTTTAGCTAAAGGTGCTAAACAGTTAGTGGTACAAGAGGCGTTTGATACGATTTCCTGACCTGCGTAAGTATCGTGGTTAACACCCATTACAAACATTGGGGTGTCGTCTTTAGAAGGTGCAGACATAACCACTTTTTTGGCACCTGCTTCGATGTGTTTACGTGCGGTTTCGTCAGTTAAGAACAAGCCGGTTGATTCAACCACAACGTCTGCGCCAATCGCATCCCAGGCTAACGCTGCCGGGTCGCGCTCTGCGGTCACACGAATTTCATTACCATTTACAATTAGTTTACCGTCTTTAACTTCGACGGTGCCGTCAAATTTGCCATGGGTAGAGTCGTATTTCAGCATATAAGCCATGTATTCAACGTCTAATAAATCATTGATACCCACTACCTGGATATCGTCACGCTGACATGATGCTCTGAAAACAAAACGACCAATACGTCCAAACCCATTGATCCCTACTTTGATAGTCATGATTTACCCTTAGTTATACGTTTGTTAACGAATGATGTAAGTAAATTACAGAAATTATTGCCAATGTTCAATGATTACCCATGCATATCGCCAAAATCCGTTATTAAATTACAAGATTTTATACATTGATGGCGAATTATTCGACAACGGATGCGGGTTAAGTTCCGTTTGAGTGTAGCAATGAATAGCCAGACCGGTTGAAATGCTGCTGAATTTCCCCAATATTGTTGCTTACTGATTGAGTCTGCTCCGGGAGAGTGTTTTGAAATTAACAGAACAGCAATGGCGCGAACGTTTAAGTGATGAAGAATACCGTGTATGCCGCGAAAAGGGCACCGAACGCCCTTTTAGTGGTGACTTGCTGCACGAAAACGCGGATGGCATGTATGTGTGTAAATGCTGTGGTTCTGAGCTTTTTTCATCAGACACCAAATTTGATGCAGGCTGTGGTTGGCCATCGTTTTTTGCAGAATATGCCGATAATGTTGCGTATCACACAGATACCAGCCATGGCATGATCCGTACTGAAATTACCTGTAAACATTGTGGCTGCCATTTAGGCCATGTATTTGACGATGGCCCTGAACCCACCGGCCAGCGTTTTTGTGTAAATTCAGTGTCGGTGAGTTTTAAACAAAAAAATTCATGAAAGTTATTTTCAGCGTGTCGATAAATCATCGGCATGCTGAGTTTAATCCTATTTTGTTGCTGTGATGCAATTAACTCCTTCATCTTATTCATATTTTTAATTTTGTCTTTATGCTTTTTTCTTAAAGTGTTTGTGTTTTGCTGACGTTGAACCATCGCCAAATAGCTAATGGCATGGCGTTAATTTAAGCAAATGACGTAACATTACTAAAATTATTCGTCTAACTTACTAATTTATAAGGATTTAGTAAGTTTTGTACAATTTTGCATCAGTGCCACCTTTGATTACAATGCGCGCGTTTTTGAGCCGGGAAGTTAATTCCCAATCCTGTGTAGCGTTAAATTAAAGGCAGACAGCACATATGAATCAGCAGTTAGAGCAGCAATTACAATCCAGTTGGCAGGAAAGGCAGGAATTTGCCGAGCAAATGCAACCGCTACTGGGGAAGTTATTCCGGGATAAATCCGTTGATGTTTGTGTGTATGGTCGTTCACTGGTGGGGGCTACCACCATCGAAATTATTAAGGCGCATCGCACTGTGCGTCAGTACGAAGGTGAAAAGCTGCGCCTGCGTGAAACCTTTCCGTTTATTCAGGCATTAAGCCAGATGACGTTAGCCCCGAGCGAAATCGATGTGGGTAAACTGGCTTATGAATACCACTTTAAAGGTCAAAACCAACACAGCATTGAGGCGTTTTTACAGCAAAAACTCAGCTCTGTGATGAGCGATGGCAGCAAGACGGAACCGCGTGATGTGGTGCTGTATGGTTTTGGTCGTATTGGTCGTTTACTGGCGCGTTTGTTAATTGAAAAGCAGGGCAAAGGTCAGCAATTAAAATTAAAAGCGATTGTGGTGCGCGGCGGTAAAGACGGCGATTTGGAAAAACGCGCCAGCTTGTTGCGCCGTGATTCAGTACACGGACCTTTTAATGGCTCAATTACCGTTGATAACGAACGTAATGCGATTAAAGCGAATGGTGCGTTTATTCAGGTTATTTATGCCAATAGCCCTGAAGACGTGGATTACACCCATTACGGCATTAACGATGCGATTGTGATTGATAATACCGGCATCTGGCGTGATGAAGCGGGTCTCGGTCAGCATTTACACTGCAAAGGTGTCAGCAAGGTATTGTTAACTGCGCCGGGTAAAGGCGAGCTTAAAAACATTGTTTATGGTGTAAACCATGAGGACATCGCCGAATCGGATCGTATTTTATCGGCAGCCAGTTGTACTACCAACGCGATTACCCCGGTGCTTAAATTAATTGATGAAGAATATGGCATTGAAAATGGTCACGTGGAAACTGTGCACTCTTTTACCAATGACCAGCACTTAATCGATAACTTCCACAAGGCCGAGCGCCGTGGTCGCAGTGCGGCGCTGAATATGGTGATCACCGAAACCGGTGCGGCCAAAGCCGTGGCAAAAGCCTATCCCAAACTGGCGGGTAAACTGACCGGTAACGCTATTCGGGTGCCGACACCTAATGTATCACTGGCGATTTTAAATCTGCAATTAAACAGTCAGAGTGATAAAGAACAGGTCAATCAGTTTTTACGCGATGCAGCCTTGTTCAGCAATTTGCATCATCAGATTGATTATTCGGCGTCGACAGAAATTGTGTCCAGCGATTTGGTGGGCACACGATTTACCTCTGTGGTTGATTCACAAGCGACCATTGTGGCAGATAACCGCGCGACCCTGTACATCTGGTATGACAATGAGTTTGGTTATAGCTGTCAGGTGATGCGTGTGGCGGAAAAAATGGCTGGCGTAAACATTGTCAGTTTGCCTTAACGAGGTGACAACCTGGGGTTTAAAAGCCGGTTTTTAAACCGGCTTTTTTGTGCACATTTTTTGTGTAGTAAAACCGTACTGGTTGAAAACTGTACATTTGACATCGCACATGAGGTAGTCGTGTCTGAACTATGCTAGATTAGCTGCCTTTAGTACTTGCAACTTCAACCAAAAGATTTCCAATGAGAATAAGCAGCAATTTCGATAGCGGTAATATTGAAGTGATCAAGGCCGAGAGCGCCAGTGATATCCAATTACGCATCCGCAAAGACAATCAATCCGACTTTTATCAGTGGTTCCATTTCAGACTGGAAAGTACACCGTTTGTGCAACATACCATCAATATCCTTGAGCTGGATAAATCGGCTTATCCGGGTGGATGGGAAAATTATCAGGCAGTTGTATCCTACGATCGTCAGGAGTGGTTCCGTGTAGATACTGACTTTGACGGCAAAACCCTGACCATCACTCATACGCCAGAGCACGATGTATCCTATGTGGCTTATTTTGCGCCTTATTCCTACGAACGTCATCTGGATTTAATCAGCTGGGCACAAACTCAGTTTGATTGTCGCTTAGAACACTTAGGTGAAACCATCGATGGCCGTGATATGTCTTTGCTGATCATTGGTCAGCCGGAAGAAGGCAAAAAAGCCATTTGGATCACAGCGCGTCAGCATCCGGGTGAAACCATGGCGGAATGGTTGATTGAGGGAATGCTGGAACGTTTATTTGATGAAAACGACGGTATTTCACGTTCTCTTCTAAATAAAGCCGTACTGTATGTGGTACCAAATATGAATCCGGATGGCTCAGCCCGCGGTCATTTACGTACCAACGCGGTAGGCAGCAATCTCAACCGCGAATGGGCGACACCCACTCTGGAGAAGAGCCCGGAAGTGTATTATGTGTTAAATAAAATGCAGCAAACTGGCGTAGACATGTTGTTGGATGTACATGGTGATGAAGCGCTGCCATATAACTTTGTGGCAGGCAGTGAAGGCACACCAAGCTACAGTGCCAAACGTCAGGCACTGGAAAACGCGTTTAAACAGGCGCTTTTACAGGTGACACCTGAGTTTCAGGATGAGTTTGGCTATGACAAAGATGCACCGGGCAAAGCAAATTTAACCGTGGGCAGCAACGCTGTAGCGGAAAAATTTGACTGTCTGTCTTATACACTGGAAATGCCCTTTAAAGATAATATAAACTTGCCCGATGCTGCTTATGGCTGGTCACCCCAGCGCAGTAAACAGTTGGGAGAAGATGTGCTCGTTGCGATCCATGCTGTCGTCGAGGACTTAAGATAATTACTGAATAAGGTGGCCACTGGCCACCTTATTACCATAACAATAAGTAAAATTAGGGGAATAATTTGGAATCCTTTCATTCATTTCTGCAATTGCTGGACGGCAATTTAGGGGGAGCTGCGTGGTTTCCTTATGTGCTGTTAGGCGTTGGTCTGTTTTTTACCTTCTACCTTAAGTTTCCACAAATTCGCTATTTCAAACATGCCTGGAAAGTGGTTACCGGCAAATACGATAAAGCGAATTCACCCGGAGACACCACTCACTTCCAGTCATTGGCGACCGCATTATCCGGTACTGTGGGTACCGGTAATATCGGTGGGGTGGCATTTGCTATCTACTTAGGTGGTCCGGCTGCATTATTCTGGATGTGGGCAACGGCATTTTTGGGTATGACTACCAAGTTTGTTGAAGTGACCTTGTCACATAAATACCGGGTTAAAACCGCCGACGGCACTATGGCCGGTGGTCCTATGTATTACATGGAACGCCGTTTGAACATGAAGTGGCTGGCAGTTGGTTTTGCTATTGCTACGGTTATCAGTTCATTTGGTACCGGCAGTTTGCCGCAGGTAAATAACATTGCTGACAGTATGGAAGCCTCTTTTGGTCTGGATAAGATGCTGGTAGGCGGCGTACTGGCCGTGTTGTTAGGTTTGGTTATTTTAGGTGGTATCCACCGTATTGCTGCGGTGACATCAAGAGTTGTTCCCTTTATGGCTGCACTTTACCTGATTGGTGCCTTTGCGGTTATTTTTGCCAATCTGGGCAATATTGGTCCTGCCTTTGTGTCTATTGTTGGTGATATCTTTACCGGCTCAGCGGCAACCGGTGGTTTCCTGGGGGCAACCATCGCGTATGCGTTTAACCGTGGTGTAAATCGTGGTTTGTTCTCAAACGAAGCCGGTCAGGGCTCTGCGCCAATTGCGCACGCAGCGGCAAAAGCCGACGAGCCAGTTTCTGAAGGTATCGTTGCGATTCTGGAACCCTTCATCGATACCATCATTATTTGTACCTTAACCGGTTTAGTGATTTTGTCTTCTGGCGTATGGCATGAAAAATTTGAGAACACCTTTGAACGTTCCAATATGCTGATCGTTGATGGCAAATATGATGAAAACAATCAGGCCGACCGAGAGCATATGTTTAAATATTTAAACGGTCTGGAAAGTGACGTCATTCAACCTTATAACGGCAAAATTGATGTGGTAAATGGTGAAGCGGTCAGTGGTGGCTTTACCGTCATTGCAGCTCGTTCATTTGCTGAAGATGTTAAGTTTGGTGTGGGTGATATGGATGATGTGTACACAGGCACCATTAATGTCAAAGATGGTTTGCCGGTACGTGATTCTGTGATTGTACAAGGTAAATCGTTAATTCACTCGGCGGCATTAACCACACAGGCATTTACCCGCGGCTTCTTTGGTGAATCAGGTAAATACATCGTGTCTCTTGGTATTTTGCTGTTTGCTTTTTCAACGGCGATTGCCTGGTCTTATTACGGTGACCGCGCCATGACTTATTTATTAGGTCCACGTTCGGTGATGCCATACCGGGTAATTTATTGTGCCGGGTTCTTCTGGGCTTCTTTCTCGGATACCACACTGGTGTGGACTCTGGCTAACGTTGCAATTGTGGTAATGACCCTGCCTAACTTACTGGGTATTATGTTGTTACGTAAAGAAATGAAGCAGACCGTGAATAAATACTGGGAAGACTTTGATAAAGAGTACCCCAAAGATTCATAATGCATAAACCTGTCGGGTACAGGTGACAATGAGAAAATATCAACAGGAGTGTTGGCCCGGGGTCACACTCCTGTTGCGTTAACTGGAGTAACAGATGGCATTAATTGATTGCCCTGCGTGTAACAAAAAAATTTCTGATAAATCAAAACTATGCCAGCACTGTGGTGTGGCTGTAGGCGCGCTGGATGCTGACGATATTCGTCGCAAAGCGTCACTTAAAAAGACTCAGCAATTACAAAGTGTTAATACTCAGTCGATTATCGCTATTTTGATGATTGCCGGTGGTGCCTGGTTTGCTCTGCAGGACAATGTGGACAAAGAGTCACTGGAGTATCAAATTGCAGTGGGCGCAGCGGTAGGTGGTTTTTTCTGGGCCATTGTTAACCGTGTTCGTATTGTGTTTATTAAAAGGAAATAAGCCTTATGTCGATGGACACCTTGCTAAAAGCGATTACCCCGGAAATCTATCAAAACTTATCCAGTGCCGTTGAAACCGGTAAATGGCCGGACGGTACCCCGTTAACCGAAGAACAAAAAGCCAACAGTATGCAAATGGTGATGCTGTATCAGGCCAAAGTATTAAAATCGAATGAACACATGTCGATTGGCGAAAACGGCGAAATCGTGCATAAATCCAAACGTGAACTTAAACAGGAACTGGCCGACGAGGCTTACAGTAAACAATCGATAGTGCGATTTAAATCCGATGATATTTAAAAATCTGCTTACCCCTAAACATAAAAACACCAATCCTCAAATTCGTATTCAGGCTATTGCCGACTTATCCGCAGACAAAGCAGAGCAAAAGACACTTTTACACGAACTGGCATTTAATGATGGCCATACCGATGTGCGCCTGGCGGCGTTGAATAAACTGAATCAGTTTGTGATTTGGTGGAAAGTGGCAGAAACCGATTCCAATGAGCGCATTAAAAAAACAGCTTATGAGATTGTGGAAAAGCAGTTGTTGGCCGATGTGCCTGATTTAATCAGCGACAAAGAACGTAACCAGTTTTTAAGTGAGTGCTCAAATGCAGCCTTGCTGGAAAAGGTCGCGCGGCAAAGTGACAAACATGATGTGGTGCTGGGTATTTTACGTAAATTACAGCGCCCGCAGCTTAACAAACAAATTTTCTTTAATAGCGATAACGAACAACTGCAAAGCGCCTTGTTAGAAAACTTTGATGATATCAGTTCGCTATTAAAAGTGTTAAAACGTGTATCCAGTGAGCATATCAAACAGCTGGCTGAGCAAAAACTAAATGCGTTGCAAGCTTCGCTCGACAGGAAGTTGCAACTGGAGCGTGAGGTTAAATTAACTCTGGCGAAAATGGCAGCGTTAACTGACGGCAATGACTATCAGTCAGTTAAACAGCAATCTGACCGTTTGTTTAGTGATTTTAATCAGTATCAGGCCGAATTTGAGCTGCTTGATGGGGCGCAGCGTGAAGAGTTTGAGACTAAATATCAGCAGCAACAGCAACGCATTCAGCAAAAACTGGCTAAACTTTATCCTGCATGGATGGAGCAGCAGCGCCTTGTTGAGCAAAAAAATGCCGAGCAGCAAGTACTGCAATCTTGTATTGAACAATATCAACAATTAAAAGCTGCATTAGAAGATATTGATAACATCAGCGCCGACTGGCTGGATGCAGCGAGTAAACAGCTGGTGGATGTGCAACAGAAGATTCATTCCTTTTATTCCACCGAAGCTCAGACATTAAAAAATCAATTGCACAGCCTGCAGCAAAAGGTGGCCCAGTTTCCACGTTATCAGCAACAGTACCGCTTAGCACAACAGCTGTTAGAGGATTTTAATCAGCTCATACTGCCGGAAAATATTGAACAATGGTTATTAGTTAAAGACGACTACCAGCAATTGCAGCAACATTGGCGCGAATTAAACCGACAGGCTGATAAGGACTGGTTTAGTGAGTTAAAATATAAGTGGAAAACACTCTCCAAACAATGGACAGCGCATACTAAAACTCTGGAAGCTGACATTGAAAAGTCACTGACAGACGTGCGCCAGCAATTATTTAAATTTGACCGTTTAATCGCCGCCGGTAAGTTTCATGGTGCGATTGCGTTATACCGTAAATTGCCACAAAAATTGGCGGATATCCCCGGGTATTATCAGCGCAAACTGCAAAATAAACTGGATGCCGCTGCGTTAAAAGTCAGTGAGCTAAAAGACTGGCAGGATTACATTGCCGCGCCACGCAAGCCCGAATTGATCACAGAGGCACAAACGTTGGTTAATCAGCCTAAAGCGCCTCTGGAGCAAGCGGATGCAATTAAGCAGTTGCGTCAACAGTGGAATTCGTTAGGGCAGTTAAACACTGAACAGGACAATCAGTTAAATAAACAATTTGATGAGTTGTGCGAAAGCGCATTTGAACCCTGCCGTGTTTATTTTGAAAAGCAGGAAGCCCTGCGTGCGCAAAATCTGGCAGATAAACAAGCGTTAATCGATACCCTGAATGAGCTTGTTGCAGATACAGCATTAAGTGATAGCGATAAAGTCCAGCAATTTAGCCGCATTCAGAATCAGTGGCGCAAGATTGGTGAGGTGGATTACAAACAACGCAACAATATTGAAAATCAATACAATCAGGCGGCCGAAGCACTTAAACAATTGCGTAAAGCGCAGTTTGAAGTCAATAAACAGGCTAAACAGCGCCTGATTGCCCAGGTAAATAAGCTGGTCGAACTGGAAGATGCCGCTGATGCTGTAGAGCAGGCAAAAACGTTGCAGCAAAGCTGGAAAAACATTGGTAGCGCCGGACGCAAACAGGACGAAAGTTTATGGAAACAATTTCGTCAGGCGAATGATCCACTGTTTGCAAAACGTAATCAGCAAAATAGTGAGCAGCGCCAGCAGTTAAAACAGCAAACCGATGTTTTGTTTAATCAACTGCAAAAGGCGGTACGCGCTGCCAGTGATATTGCCAGCCTTGAAGCGGGTACTGAGCAGCTAATCGGCCAAATTCAGCAACAAATTAATTTGATCACTGATCCCGGTCAAAGAGCGCTGCGCAGCAGGCTTGATAAACTGTTGTCTCAGCTGCAGCAAAAACATCGCGACATTGCAGAACAGCAGCAACAACAGCAGTTAGTTCAGTTGTTCGATTATCTGGCACTACCTGAGGGACAAGCCTCGGATGATGATGTTATGCCAGCGGCAAAATGGCTACAGGCTTTACAGGGCCCGGCAGCAGATAAATCCAGACTGCAACTGACCATTGAGCTGGAAATTATCAATGAGGTGGCAACGCCAAAAAACGAACAAGCGTTGCGACAGCAGTACCAGCTTGAGTTGATGGCAGCTAAGTTGCAAAACGGCGAACAGCCTGCCAATGATGAATTGTTGCTGCAATGGTTATCACACGGTCCTGTATCAGATGACGAACAGTCACTGTTAAACAGGACTCGTAATATATTTTTAGCGTGATTTAATAGTCGGGTAGACAAGATGAGTGCACTGGCAAACTGGGACGATATTTTATTACTGACGCAGCAACTGACCGATGACGAACGTCAAATTCAGCAGCTGGCACAGGAGTTTTGTCAGCAGCAGTTAATGCCGGGTATCTTGCAGGCCAATCGTAATGCGCATTTTGATCGCGATATTATGCGCCAGTTTGGTGAACTGGGTTTGTTAGGGGCAACCATTGATGGATACGGTTGTGCCGGGATTAATTATATCTCGTATGGATTGATAGCACGCGAAGTGGAACGGGTCGACAGCGGTTATCGCAGTGCCATGAGTGTGCAGTCATCATTGGTCATGCATCCGATTAATCTGTTTGCCCATTCAGCATTAAAACAGCGCTTATTACCCGGGCTTGCCACAGGTGAGTTAGTGGGCTGCTTTGGTTTAACCGAAGCCAACAGTGGCTCTGATCCTGCTAGTATGCAAACCCGCGCCGTGAAGGTAGAGGGCGGGTATCAGATTAGCGGCAGCAAATTGTGGATTACCAATGCGCCGATTGCCGATGTGTTTGTTGTCTGGGCAAAAAACAGCGCTGAAGATAATCAGATTTGCGGATTTGTGCTCGAAAAAGGCATGCAGGGCTTAAGCACCAATACCATTCACGACAAATTATCGTTACGGGCCTCGATTACCGGTGAAATCGTGATGGATAAGGTGTTTGTGCCCGATGAAAATATGTTCCCCGAGGTGCGTGGATTAAAAGGGCCTTTTAGTTGTCTGAATATGGCGCGCTACGGTATTGCCTGGGGGGCACTGGGCGCAGCCGAATTCTGCTGGCATGCTGCACGTGAATATGGGCTTGAACGTAAACAGTTTGGTAAACCACTGGCACAAACGCAGCTATTTCAGACCAAGCTGGCCAACATGCAAACCGAGATTACGTTAGGTTTGCAGGCTGCACTCAGAGTGGGCCAGTTAATTGACCAGCAAAATTATGATCCTGCAATGATTTCACTGATTAAACGCAACAATTGCGGCAAAGCCTTACAGATTGCGCGTGAAGCGCGGGATATGCACGGTGCTAATGGTATTGTGGATGAATATCATGTGATGCGTCATTTGGTGAATCTGGAAACGGTTAACACCTACGAAGGCACCTTTGATATTCACGGTTTAATCCTGGGACGGGCGCAAACTGGTTTACAGGCCTTTAGTTAATCTAAGCCGGTTGATTTAATTCATTCAGACGACGTTTTACAACTCGGTAGGCTTGTGTAACTTGCCGGGTTTTCTGATTACTGCCACCTTTATCCGGGTGGTGTAAGTGAAGTTGCTTACGGTATTGATAATGAAGTTGCTTGTGTGTACAGGGCAATGTTATGCCGAGAACTTCCAGTGCGCTGTCAATTTGAATATCCTGATCGGCCATGCCAATTTCGCCGGCAAATTTGCGCCAGAACTGATTGAGTAATTGTTCAACCTGACGCTCACCCGTTTGTTTAAATTGATCCCAGTCGAGATAATAACGTCGTAATTCATCATTTGTTGCTAACCCGGCACTACCCGCTGTCCAGTCTGCAATCTGGATTTTCATGCAGTGAATACTTATATCCGCGGCTTGTTGGGCTAACCAGTTATCCCTAAGCTGGTAAAGTGCATTAAATAAAATAAAATGCGTCTGGTATAAACCCAGTGAATCCCCAAGTATATTCGGGTTAAAAAACTGGTAAGGTTTATCGGCTAATAACCGAATTAGCTCATATTCAGATATACCGTCGGTATAACGCGGGAGTATTTCTGCCAGATAGTCCTGCAGTGGTTGATTGTGTTCGGGATAAGATGTCATCGGATTTAGGGTAGGGGATTTAAGTTTGAAAAGCCAGAGGCCTGACGCAGGGAGTTTGAGTGAAAGATGCATAAAGTATCAATAGAACAATGGCGTATGTTTGTTGCGGTAGTGGAGGCAGGTGGTTTTGCTGCCGCCGGTGATACCTTATTTAAAACGCAAACAGCCATCAGCCATGGCATTAAAAAGCTTGAACAAAATCTGAATAAGCCACTGTTTGAAATTAAGGGAAGACGTGCCGAGCTGACATCTTTTGGACACAGTTTATTGCCCGCCGCAAGACAACTTATTGGTAGTGCAGAGCAACTGGAACGTCAGGCGGTGAGTCAGCCTGATTTACTTAGAAAACAATTATCCATTGCACTGGATATACTTTACCCCGTAACCACCTTTTATGCCGCAGCCAAACAATTTTCAGTGTTATACCCCGATTACAATCTGGATATACATCAAACCTGTTTATCGCGTGCTGCCGAGTTATTAGAAGACGGTAAAGTCCAGTTCGCCATTGCCAGTCGTTTGCCCGCAGGTTGTATTAGTCATAGCGTATACGATGCACATTTAATGCTGGTGTGTCATGCACAGCACCCTTTATCCGGGATTAAACAACTTCAACTGAACGACTTAAAGGCGTCCACTCAGGTGGTTATTCGCGATGCAGGTGTCAGGCGGGTCGTCGATTCCGGCTGGCTTGGTTGCCCAAACCGTTTTATTGTGGCTGATATGCAACAGGCGCTACAGGCCGTATTAGCCCAGTGTGGATTTGCCTGGTTACCCTGCTGGCTGGCCGAACCTTATGTGCAAAACCAACAGCTTTGTGCTCTGCAACTGGAGCAGGGGCATAAGCGAGTGGTGCAACTTCAGTTTGGTTATTATGAAAATGAAGCGAATAATCAGGCGTTACATAAGTTAATAGCATTACTTGATAGCCATTAAGAACCGATGATTTTTTTACATCGGTTTCCCAACTTTTAATCATTATTTTTCTCTCCACGCATTCTCTAGACTTTTGCCTGTTCAATAGTCCGGAGGTTTTAGCATGCTTACCATCGAGTTTTTTCACGATGCGGTTTGTGGCTGGTGTTATAACCAGTCTCCCCGATTACGTCAGTTAGCCAGTCGTTATCAGCTCGACATAGTGCACCGTGCGTTTGTTTTGCAACGTAACGAACAGGAAATGATTGCGCGTTTTGGTTCACTTGAGCTGGCCAAAATTGAGATTCTTGGTCACTGGCAACAATGTAAGCAACACGCAGACGAGCCTGACCGCATCAATATAGAAGGTATGGCAGCGACCTCCTTCAATTACCCCAGTGGTTATCAGGCGGCGTTGGCAGCAAAAGCGGTGGAATCCATTCAGGGGCAGCAGGGGCACTGGGATTATTTTGATGCGGTGCAATACGCTCATTTGTATCTGAATCTGAATATTGCCGATCCTGAGGTGCTGGTGGAAATTGCGCGGGAACAGGGCACTAACCCGGATTTATTTTTTAACCGTTTCCGTGCCGGCTTTATTAAAGCCAGAGTTGATGCAGACAATCAGCGTGCCCGTCAATTAGGTGTTTCCACTATTCCGGCTATGCACATCGATAACGCTTATCTTATTTGCCAGTCGCTAAATTATCAGCAACTGGTTGATATTACTAAACATATGACGCGGCAACCCGCCTGAGGAACCAAGATGAAATTAACCAAAATTGCTTTATTAATGGCTGCATTAAGCGGGCAAAATGTAACAGCTCAGCAGGCTCAGGTAGCAGATAGCCCCTGGGGTGAAGATGATGAGCTTGGCCAGCTTAACCAAATGACGGCACAAAAACGTATACGCCTGATGGCCACTGCCGACTGGTCACGTGTGTTTGATTTATCGGTTGAATATTTTATTGGCATGCCAAGCTGGCAAGCAGCAGGCGATCCTACCTATCAAATCTGGATGACACACACGCCTAAAGGGTCAGTGGTGGATAATGTGTTAGGTCAGGGGGAAAAAATTAACCAACATGTAAGTTATACCGGTAGTGCCGTTTCCATGTATACCCACAGCGGCACGCATATTGATGCGCTTAATCATTTTGGCCTCAATGGTGAAATATATAACCACTTTTCCGCGGATAAATATCTTGGAGATAAAGGCTGGACACGTACCGGGGCAGAAACCATTCCGCCAGTGATTGCCCGGGGAGTGATGATTGATATTGCAGCCAGTAAAAAGGTGTCTATGTTGCCTGATGATTATCGTATTACTGCCAATGATATTAAGCAGGCACTTGAATATCAGCAGGTTGAACTTATGCCGGGTGATGTGGTGTTGATCCGCACCGGGCGTATGCAAGTGTATGAAAATGCGCAGCAGTATATGCAGCATGCGCCGGGTCTTGGCTTGGATGCTGCGCGCTATCTGGCGGAGCAGGCCAAAGCCATGATAGTGGGGGCAGATAATCTTAGTTTCGAGGCATTCCCATCTGAACTGGAAGGCAACTACGTACCTTTACATACCTATTTTCTGGCACAGCACGGTATTCCAATAATGGAACTGGTTAACCTCGAATCACTCGCCAAAGCACAGGTTTATGAGTTTGCCTTTATCGGTAGTTCACTCAAATTACGTGGTGCAGATGCTGCGCCTATGCGCCCGATTGCGGTGCCTTTACATTCCACCGGAGATAAATAATGACATTATTAGATTCACTTAACTGGCGTTATGCCGTCAGACAATTTAATCAGCAAACCCTGTCACCGTCTGATGTTAATATTTTGCGTGAGGTTGTTCGCTTAACACCTTCTTCGTACGGTTTACAACCCTATCGTTTAATTGTGGTTGAGTCTCAGGCTGTAAAGGATGCGTTGTTGCCTTTTTCAATGGGGCAACAAAAGGTAGCGGAGTGTTCGCATTTATTTGTTTTGGCACAGCGCACCGATATTGGTCAGGGCATGATAGATGATATTTTCAGTTTAACGGAACAGCAACAGCAGCTGACTGCCGGGAGTCTGGACGGATACAAATCACACGTGTCTGATGTGATTGGTCAGTTTAGTCAGCAGCAAGCCAGTACATGGGCCAGTCAGCAAGCCTATATTGCATTGGGGAATTTGCTAACTGTCGCAGCCAGTATGCAAATTGATGCTTGTCCTATGGCCGGATTTGAAGCGCCTGGATTTGATGATGTGCTGGGGCTGTCGGCACACAATCTCACGACTACTGTTATTTGTGCGCTGGGATACCGTAGTGAGGATGATGCCGCAGCCAGCTCTGGTAAAGTGCGCATACCGGCTGATACTTTTAGTCGGGTGGCCTGATGCAAGCTTTGTGGCGTTTTCTGTCAGTGCTGCCTTGTGTTTATTGCTTATCAAAATAAAAAAGCCGTGGCCAGTGTGTTGCTCTTTCGAACAGCTAACACTTTAGGAGTACATCAAATGGGGGTAATTCCAGAGTGTCGCGGACAGGGTATTGCACAACAGTTGATGGGCTTTGTTATTGACTTTGCCAGATTACAGGGACTCAAATATATTGATTTGCAGGCTTCATCGATGGGGCGGTCTTTGTATCAAAAGCTCGGATTTAAGCAGTATTACAGCATTTATTTTTTATAGTAATAAGGCGTATTTTGTTTATCGCAAAATACGCCTTATTATATCCGGGAAAGTAACCTGTATTAGCCTAACTGACGTTCAGATTGATCAATTTTAGCGTCGTTGATGCTGGCTTCGCGTCGTTCCATCAGCCCATCATCGTTAAATTGCCACAACTCATTACCATATGAACGATACCACTGACCTTCTGCATCCTGCCATTCATAAAAGAATTTCACCGCAATACGATGGGAATCAAAACACCACAGTTCTTTTTTAAGTTTGTAATTTTGTTCCTTTTGCCATTTTTCACTTAAAAATTTCACGATGTTTTCGCGACCGGAAAATATCAGGTCACGGTTACGCCATTGTGAATCTTCGGTATAAGCCAGTGATACTTTGTGTGGATCGCGGCTGTTCCAGCCATCTTCTGCCATTTGCACTTTCAGAGCAGCAGATTCTGCAGTAAAGGGGGGTAAAGGCGGACGTGTTGTCATAAGTAATTCCTTAAGATAGTTAATAAGCTAATTGCCTGTTCCAAGTCCTGTGCCAATATTATTCTTTATATTATTCAATGGGTTATGATTTTCGCTATCTTTAATTTCACAGTATTGTGTAATTACAACCCATATTTGGTTAGGCGTTGTAACGCCTATTGCCGAGCGCGTTGGGTAAGCCATTTTACTTTTGTCTGATTCAATTTAGGTGTATTTACCATATTTGGTAAATTGAACCATATTTGGTGGTTTTTTGTGAGATCTTGTTATGGGGTAAGTTTATTAAGGTATTGAAAAATAATATAAAAAAGAGTTTTTAATGTTTGGCATGTTTTTCGCGATAGGTGACAGATATTTTATTATCAAGGAAAAAATTGTGCCTAAAGTTGAAATTTATACCCGTCCAGGTTGTGGATATTGCGCGTTAGCTAAACAGTTGCTGAATAAGCGCATGCTGGAGTTTACTGAATATGATGTTTATGCCGACCCGGTGCGTAAAGATGAACTGGCACGCCGGGTTCGTTACCAGACATATCCACAAATTTTCATCAATGATTTACCTGTTGGTGGCTACGATGATCTGGCCCGTTTAGACCAACAGGCAAAGCTCAGTGGTTTTTAACTGAGTGAATGATTCCGTTTAATACACAGTAAGGACGGTATGATGCTGACATTATGGCGAGTTTATCAAAGTCGGATCAAAAGATGGTGTCATCAGTGGTTTAATCCGGATGATATATCGACAGAACCGTGCGACTACTTCCCGCATGAACTGGTTAGTCAGTATCGCTACCCCAGGGCACAGTATCATGAGTCAGAGTAACCTGTTCCATCAGGGAGAATTGCGGTTGCAACAACGCACAGGCGCCAGAGCGCAAATTGCCAGTTATGCAGATCGCATGATCCGTGACTTTATTCCAAAACAACATCAGATGTTTTATTTGTCGCTGTCTTATCTGTTTGTTGGTGCAACTGATCAGCAAGGTCAGGTATGGGCAACTGTGTTAACCGGACAAGCGGGATTTGTTCAAAGTCCTGATCCTTATACCCTGATAATCAAAACGTCGTTAGCCGATACAGATCCTTTGTCAGATGCCTTAGCGCCGGGAACTGATATCGCAATTTTAGGTCTGGATTTTAATAATCGTCGTCGTAACCGCATATCCGGAACTGTGGTGGGGTATAAGCCGGGTTGTTTGCAAATTGCAGTCAAACAAACTTTTGGAAATTGTCCCCGTTATATACATGCTCGCCAGTATGAACCCGGTAATAGCGCCGCTAAACCCAGTATTGAACGATTTTCAGCACTGTATAAACCCGCAGTCGAAATAATTAGCAGGGCGGACAGCTTTTTTGTTGCGAGCCATAGTGGTTCACAAACAAACGGTAATTGTAGCGGAGCAGATATATCATACCGTGGGGGACAACCCGGATTTGTCATTGTTGATAACAGCAACACGCTAACTGTTCCCGATTTTGCCGGTAATTTTCATTTTAATACGCTGGGGAATTTTGAACTTAATCCAAATGCGGGCCTGTTGTTTATAGATTTTGAACATGGCGATATATTGTACTTAAACGGACGAGCAAAGGTGTTGTGGGATGATACACTCGTACAATGTTTGCCCGGTGCTGAAAGACTATGGCAGTTTAAGATCGATACTGTGATTAAAGTCTCTGATGCGCTACCCATTAGGTTTCAGTTGCAGGAGTATTCTCCTTACGTTGATATGCATTCAATCTGGCCGTCCTATAATCAGGCGGTGTAATGGATTGCTAGAGCGTGTTGATCTTTGCGGTATATTTTTGCAACGAGTTGCGCGGTATTTAAACAATGAAGCACGAATGTGGTGTAGTTGTTGTACATAAATGCGTGCTGAAGCAGTAGAAATGCCGCGCAAACGTTGCCGGAAGGGTTCGTCCTAAACACTTTTTACTCTTTGTTGCTTATTTTTGACTTAATCCATTAGGCCTGCAAATAAGCGCCGCGATTAAAAAGCGTTTAGTTAGAACAAAATTCATACAGCAAAGATCAACACGCTCTAATTTAACTTTTAGAAATTTGAACATGATGGCACCAGAAAATAACGCATTGACCGATTTACTTGAACTGAACTCGCTGATTTTAAACTCAGTGGGGGAAGGGGTTTACGGCATTAATAAAGAAGGTTTTACGACTTTTAGTAATCCTGCAGCTGAACGCATGACAGGCTGGTCGGTGGCAGACTTACAGGGTAGACAGGCACATTCCATCTGGCATCATACTAAATGCTGTGGCGCACATTATCCTCAGGAAGAATGCCCGATTTATATGGCACTGAAAGACGGAGTGGTGCATCACGAGCAGGATGAATTGTTCTGGCGTAAAGATGGATCGAGTTTTCCGGTGGAATACACCAGCACCCCCATGATCCGCGATGGACACATTGTTGGCGCTGTGGTGGTGTTTCGCGATATCACTACCCGTAAACAGAATGAAAAAAAACTGACAAGTGCGTTAGAAGAAGTTAAACGCCTGCAAAAACAATTACAGGCCGAGAATCGCTATTTAAAAGCCGAATTACGTGAACAGCATCAGGCAAAGAGCATTGTTGCGGGTCATGCAAAAATGAAAACGCTATTACAATTGGTACGTCAGGTGGCGCCCACTGATGCCAGTGTGTTGATCCAGGGCGAAACTGGTACTGGCAAAGAGTTGATTGCTAATGAAATCCATCATCTAAGTCCGCGTAGTAAGAATGCGTTAGTTAAAATTAACTGTGGTGCTATTCCTCATAACCTGGTTGAAAGCGAATTGTTTGGACATGAAAAAGGCGCTTTTACCGGCGCCACATCAACCCGTATTGGCCGATTTGAGCTGGCCAATGGGGGCACTTTGTTTTTGGATGAGGTAGCAGAATTACCGGCTGATACACAAACTAAGTTGCTCAGGGTATTGCAGGAAGGTGAGTTTGAGCGGGTAGGTGGTCACAAAACCATAAAGGTGGATGTGCGTATTGTCGCCGCCAGTCATAAGAATTTACAGCAATTAAGTGAGGCAGGGGATTTCCGTTTAGATCTGTTTTACCGTTTAAGTGTGTTTCCAGTACAGGTACCACCATTGAGGGAACGCATCAGTGATATTCCTATGTTAGCCAATAGCATTGTTCAGCAGCTTGGGGTTAAGTTAGGGCGTCATTTTAAAGCGTTAAGTCAGGCATCGCTGTCATCGTTAATGGCATATTCCTGGTTGGGTAATGTGCGGGAATTACAAAACGTGTTGGAACGTGCTGCAATTTTAAGCTTGGGAGATGAAATCCATATCACCCCTGAATTATTACCGGTAACCAAAGTGTCTAATCCTATAGACCGCAGCGCTGATCAATCGCTGGCGGCGTTTGAAACGGCACATATTACTAATATTTTACAGCGTACCGGCTGGAAAATATCTGGCTCTGGTGGTGCAGCCGAAATTCTGGATATGCATCCTAATACCTTAAGAGCTCGCATGGATAAGCTAGGGATTAAAAACCGCCTTAAAGCGTGAAACTTATTTCTCTGGTTTTAACGTGAATATAGTTATAAAGCGGGGTGTTACCACAAATGACACTCTGATTCTTATGCCGCTAAACCCACTGCGGAATCCTGCACAGGAATAAAACCCCGGAGTGATTCCACGTTATGAAGCCAGTGTTTTATGTTGCTGTATGCACTTAAATCAGCCTTGCCTTCCGATGTATGTACAATATTACTGTATTGTGTAATGTCCGCCAGCGTTGGTCTGCTGGCCACCAACCAGTCATTATTCTCTAACTGGCTATCAATAAAAGCCAGATAATCGTGTGATGTACCATTGGTTTCAATGGCCCCATGAGGCGCATTAAACAAAGTAAACAGCGGCACTGTGGTTGATCCATCGGCTAGTGATCCGGAAGCGAGTGATAAATAACGATTTACACTGGCAAATTGCTGAGGATGTTTGGGTAACCAGTCTTGATGTTTGGCATAAGTTTGCGCCAGATAAATCAAAATACTGTTGGAGTCGGGAATGATGGTTTGTCCATCTACCAATACCGGGATTTGGCCTGCTGGATTTAACGCCATAAACGGCGTCTGTCTGCGTTCCTCCCCGGCCAAGTCAGCAAACATATTGTCGTAACCTAGCTCAATGATTGACAAAAACAGTGCAACCCGATGTGTGTGTCCCGAAAACGGATGACCGTACAGTTTAATTAATGACATAACTCTCTCCTTAGCTAGTGGCGTGTCAAACTGACTAAGGCTATTTATGTGCCAACTTAAAATATTAAATTAAAACAAATAGTTATGGGTTTTGATTAATTGCAATTGTCGGTATTTCGGCAACAGAAACCAAATATGGTGATATAAATTAGTTTTATCTAAGTCCTGTTTTGTCTGGGGCAAAAAGCATGCACTTGGTGTGAGGTACAGAGAACGATTGTGCTCACTTAATAATTTATAAAAAATTATTAAGTGAGAATGGTGCGTCCGGGTAGACTCGAATTATCCGACCATTGGACCGGGTCACAGAGAGCGGTGGTGCTTGCACCAGCTTAATTCAATAAAGGGATTATTCAGGAAAGTGGTGCGTCCGAGTAGACTCGAACTACCGACCCCCACCATGTCAAGGTGGTGCTCTAACCAACTGAGCTACGGACGCACTTTGAGGGTATTTACAGCCAAACGGCTGGAATGGCGCGTATATTAACGATGCTCCCCAAGGGGTGCAAGTGCTTTTTGGCAATTTGATGACAGTTCGCACAAAACGCTAACCACTTGATTAATTTATATGCAGGTGATGATTAAAATGCGAATAAAATTGACGATTGTCAGGTAATTCATACTGCTTAGTTTTATGCTGCCAGTCCGATGTAATTAAGATTGAGAATATTATGCGATTCAAACTTTTAACCTTGTTAGCCTTTTTATTTTCTACATTATCACTCGCTGCAGAACCTATTACTGTCTATATGGCGGGCGATTCCACTATGGCAATTAAGGAAGTGAAAGATTATCCGGAAACGGGGTGGGGTGTGCCATTTAGTATTTTTTTTGATGACAAGGTGAAGGTTGATAACCGTGCTAAAAATGGTCGCAGTACCCGTACTTTTATCTCTGAAGGCCGCTGGCAAAGCATTATGGATACTCTACAAACCGGGGATTATGTGATCATCCAGTTTTGTCACAATGATGAACATAAAAAGAAAGTGGATCGTTACACCACGCCTGAACAGTATCGCGCCAATTTAACGCGTTTTGTTGAGGATACCCGTGCGAAAAAAGCAACGCCTGTTTTAATGACGCCCATTGTCAGACGTAAATTTGATGATAAAGGCGTGCTGCAGGATTCACATCCTGTTTATGCCGACATTGTGCGCGATGTAGCCAGGGTTATGAAGGTAGATTTTGTTGATGCTGAATTACTAACAAAACATTATGTACAGGGATTGGGAGTCGAAGGAAGTTTATTGCGTTTTATGCATATTAAACCGGGTGTGCATCCAAACTATCCGGTGGGGGTATCAGACAATACTCATTTAAACCGTCTTGGAGCAAGAGAGGTTGCTCAGGTGATTTTAGCTGATTTGAAAAGGCAACATCATCCACTGGCTGAACGTTTACGTGTACCCGATCCTAAACACCTGAAACTGGTATATAAAGATTAGCTATCAAAATTGAGCAGGTTAATATACCTGCTCATCATCTGAGTTGATGTAAAGTTGCACTTTTTGCTCAAGATCATCGATATGAAAGCTCAGGTGAATTGGATGACAACAATTGGTGCAATCTTCGATATAGTCCTGATCGCCGTTGCTGGTATCAAGAGTGATATGCATCACATGACCACAGTGTGGGCAGCTGATTTTTTGATGGTTAATGTTATTCATATTATTACTCCCAATCACGACTCGGGTTGTTAAAGGCGTTTCCCTCCATCAACAGTCAGACTGTGTCCTGTTACATATTTGGCGTTAATTAAATACGCCATAGCGTCAGCGATATCTTGTGGGTGACCTATGCCTTTCATGGGAATAGCGGCGATTGTCTTTTGTTTCGTACTTTCATCAATCGGGTGTTCCGGCCACAAAATAGCGCCTGGTGCAATTCCATTGACTCTTATTTCGGGCGCAAGTTCCGCTGCTAAGACTTCGGTCATCATGTGCAATGCAGACTTCGCCATGCAATATAAACTGTAGCCTTTAAGTGGTTGCTGAGCATTGATATCCAGCATGTTTATAATAACACCCTGATTTTTGGCTAATTCTTTTTTTAAATGTTGGCTGAGGAAAAAGGGCGCTTGCATATTTGAACCCACTAATGATTGCCAGTCATTAATATCATAGTCACCAAAATTTTTGGCGTAGAAAGTCGACGCGTTATTGACCAACACATCGATACGGCCAAAACAGCCAATAGCCTTTTCTGCCAATATAGTGAGCTGATTAATATCAGTAATATCTGCACAAATAACCCGGGCACTATTCGCTCGGGATTTATTGAGCTCATCAGCCAATTGAATGGCACTATTTTTTGAGTGATTACAGTGGATAACAATATTAGCGCCAAGCGAATGCAAATGTCTTGCGCAATGGGCGCCCAGGCGTTTGGCCGCGCCTGTTATAAGAATATTTTTATGCTGCATGATTTATGATGAAAGCGGAGTTTGAAAAATTGTAAAGACAAGCTGTTTACACATCAAGGTTAACCAGATGAGATTTGGCAGAATCAAGATAGGGTTGGCCAAACATAACGGCATGATTTAACAGGTGATAAAGTTGATACAAGGGTTTGCGATACTCATAGCCTTTTTCCACAGGCCAGACCGCGTTATAGCCTTGATAAAAGGCAGGAGGGAATCGGCCAAAGAGTTCTGACATAGCGAGATCGGTTTCTCTGTCACCGTAATAACAGGCTGGATCAAATATATAACCTGACGACAGTGTAAAACCTACATTGCCAGACCACAAATCGCCGTGTAACAAACTGGCACTGGGCTGATGCCCTTTTAGTAATTTCCGGCAGTTGCTGACTATGGCGTCAATATCACCGATAGAATGCCCACTTTCCTTGAGCAGTTGCAGCTGATAACCAATGCGCTGTTCGGCAAAAAACTGATCCCAGCGTTTTTGCCAGCTATTAATTTGCACGCTTTTACCGATGTAATTATCTTCCTGCCACCCATATTGAGACTGGCTAGTATGTTGGTGTAAGCGGGCTAGTTGTTGACCTAACTGTAACCATTGACGTTCACTTGCGCTGCTAAAGGCTAAATAGGGCAGCGCTATCAAGCTGTGTTCACGGTGTTTTTCCAGCAATATGGGTTTAGGGATGTCGATACATTGCGCTTCAGCCAGATGTAATAAAGAAAAATGCTCAGCTGCAAAGTAATGATAATCAAGCGGCTTGCCCAGTTTAATAAAAAGCTGGTGTTGCTGATTTTGCAATAAATAAGCAGCAGAACTACAAGGTACTTGTAATAATTGAGCAGTACAGTGGTTAAAGTCACTGTTCAGCTTTTCACTCAAACGCTGGCAAATACCCTTCCACACACCGAGATCCTCTTTAGGGCGGAAAACACTTCTGATTTGTCAATTATAGCTATTTGAATTGAATATTTTCCTAAATTGTAGATTCGAGCAACTATTAGCGAAATCAATCGCTTGAGCGCGTTGCCAAACAATTACTCAATTGGGTATACTCGACCGCTTTGGCGAAACAATATTCGCTGTGGTTTTGCGCTGAGAACAGCGCGTATTTTTATCGCATGTGGCACCTGGTTTGTGTCACCACTGTATAGGATGTATTTTCATGCCCATTATTACCCTGCCTGACGGAAGTCAGCGCGAATTCCCCCAAGCCGTTTCCGTATTAGATGTTGCCAGTGATATTGGTACTGGTCTGGCTAAAGCCACCATTGCCGGTAAAGTGGATGGTGTTTTAGTTGATGCCTGCGATTTAATTGAAACTGATGCCAAACTGCAAATCATCACGGTACGCGATGAAGAAGGGCTGGAGATTATCCGTCACTCTTGTGCGCATTTGTTAGGTCATGCCATTAAGCAGCTTTGGCCAAACACCAAAATGGCGATTGGTCCGGTTATCGATAAAGGGTTTTATTACGATGTGGATATGGATCATGCTCTGTCACAGGACGATTTAGATGCGTTAGAAAAACGCATGAAGGAATTAGCCAAAACCCAGTACGACGTGGTGAAAAAAGTAGTGAGCTGGCAGGAAGCGCGTGACACTTTTGAATCCCGTGGTGAAAGCTACAAAATGGAAATTCTGGACGAAAATATCGAAAAAGATGATCGCCCGGGTTTATATCATCACGAAGAATACATCGACATGTGTCGTGGCCCTCACGTGCCTAATATGCGTTTTTGTCAGTTTTTCAAAATTCAGAAAGTGGCAGGTGCCTACTGGCGTGGTAACAGCGATAATAAAATGTTGCAGCGCATATACGGTACCGCCTGGGGTGATAAAAAACAGCTGGCAGGTTATTTAAAACAGTTGGAAGAAGCGGAAAAACGCGATCACCGTAAAATTGGTAAAACGCTTAATTTATGGCACTGGCAGGAAGAAGCGCCAGGTATGGTGTTCTGGCACAATGATGGCTGGAGTATTTATACCGAGCTGGAAAACTTCGTGCGTAAAAAATTACGTGAATATAATTATGGCGAAGTTAAAGGTCCATTGATGATGGACCGTACTCTGTGGGAAAAATCGGGTCACTGGGATAAGTACGCGGAAAATATGTTCACCACTGAGTCAGAAAAGCGTGAATATGCCATTAAACCAATGAACTGTCCCGGACACGTACAAATTTTCAATCAGGGGCTTAAATCATATCGTGATTTACCACTACGTATGGCGGAATTTGGTTGCTGTCACCGTAATGAGCCTTCAGGTGCATTACACGGTTTGATGCGTGTACGTGGCTTTACTCAGGATGACGCACATATCTTCTGTACTGAAGAGCAAATTCTGGATGAAGTAGGTGGTTGTATCGATATGATTTACGACACCTACAAAACGTTCGGTTTTGAAAAAATCGTGGTGAAGTTATCAACGCGTCCGGAAAAGCGTGTAGGTTCTGATGAGGTGTGGGATAAAGCTGAACAAGCCTTAGCCGATGCTTTAAAAGGTAAAGGTATTGAGTTTGATTACCTGCCCGGCGAAGGAGCGTTCTATGGTCCTAAAATTGAATTCACCTTACATGACTGTTTAGATCGTGCATGGCAGTGCGGAACGGTTCAGCTGGATTTCTCAATGCCGAATCGTTTGGGGTCTACTTATGTTGCTGAAGATGGTGAACGTCGTGTGCCGGTGATGATTCACCGTGCAGTGTTGGGATCGCTGGAACGTTTCATTGGTATTCTGACTGAAGAATACGCCGGATTCTTCCCACCCTGGTTGGCACCTACCCAGGCTGTGGTGATGAATATTACCGATAATCAGGCTGATTACGTTAAACAAGTTGAAAAAATACTCAAAGAAGCGGGCTTTAGAGTGAACTCGGACTTGAGAAATGAGAAGATAGGCTTTAAAATCCGCGAGCACACTCTTAAGCGAGTTCCTTTTATGCTGGTTGTAGGTGATCAGGAAATGGCTTCAGGCGAAGTCGCAGTAAGGACTCGTAAGGGTGAAGACCTGGGCAAATTCAGTATTGACGCTTTTAAAGCCTTACTGGATGAGAAAGTTTCAGGCAAAAATATTATTTAATTTCTTGGAGGAATAGCACATTAAAGGCGCTAATAACAAAGGCCAGGCATCTGATAAGGCACGTATTAACGAAGAAATCGATGCAAAAGAAGTTCGTTTAATTGGTAAAGATGGAGAGCAGGCAGGTATTGTTTCATTAAGTGACGCAATCGCCGCCGCAACTCAGGCTGATTTAGACTTAGTTGAGATCAGTCCTAATGCAGCCCCACCGGTTTGCAAATTGATGGACTACGGCAAGTTCCTCTTTGAAAAGAGCAAAGCTCTTAAAGAGCAAAAGAAAAAGCAAAAGCAAATTCAGGTCAAGGAGATTAAATTTCGCCCTGGCACTGATGAAGGCGATTACCAGGTAAAACTGCGCAACCTGCGTCGCTTTCTAGAAGGGGGTGATAAAGCCAAAGTCACAATCCGTTTCCGCGGACGTGAAATGGCTCACCAGGAGATTGGCATTGAACAGTTAAATCGCATTAAAACCGATTTAGAGGACATTGCTAACTGCGAGTCTTTCCCTAACCGGGTTGAAGGCCGTCAGATGATCATGGTGCTTGCCCCTACAAAACGGTAGTAAAGGTATAAAGTAACAACTCATCACTGTTCACCTTGCTGCTTTATTTAACTTTCGGGAATGTCCCGTTTATTGAAAATGCGGAGTTTTAGCAATGCCTAAAATGAAATCTAACAGCGGTGCCGCGAAGCGTTTTAAAAAATCTGCTTCTGGCCGCTTTAAGTCTAAGCAGTCTCACTTGCGTCACATCCTGACCAAGAAGAGCTCTAAGCGTAAACGTCACTTACGTGGCAAAAAATTGGCTCATGATTCGGATACTGCGTTAATCCAACGCATGTTGCCGTACGCTTAAGTTTGAGGAGACTGAATAATGGCTAGAGTTAAAAGAGGCGTTATCGCCCGTGCTCGTCACAAAAAAGTTTTAAAACAGGCTAAAGGTTATTACGGTGCTCGTAGCCGTGTTTACCGTGTTGCTGTTCAGGCAGTAACTAAAGCTGGTCAATATGCCTATCGCGACCGTCGTCAGCGTAAACGTCAATTCCGTCAATTGTGGATTGCACGTATCAACGCTGCGGCACGTCAAAATGGTTTGTCATACAGCCGTTTCATCAACGGTCTGAAAAAAGCGTCTGTCGAAATCGATCGTAAGATCCTGGCTGACATCGCTGTTCATGACAAAGCAGCATTTAGCGCATTAGTCGAAGCGGCTAAAGGCGCATTGGCTTAATTAACTAGTAATTAATTAAGTTTAAGTTCTTTCGGGAAGCGGGAAGCAGGATGCTTCCCGTTTTTCTTTTCCGCGCATTATTTCTCAATTGTTAATCCTGCGTAATTTTTTCCGATAAATCTGTGTTTTAACTCAACAAAACTGGCAGGCGGTACACCTTTTCGTGTAAAATTTCGGTCTTTTATCGTGACCGAAAGAGGTCAGGCAATTTTAGATTGCGTGTTGGAGAAACAATGGATTTAGATGCCATCATTAGTCAAGCGGAAACGCTGATTTCTCAGGCTGAGCAGCCTGATCAACTTGATGCGGTTCGTGTTGAGTTTTTGGGTAAAAAAGGCAAGTTAACCGAGCTGCTAAAAGGGTTGGGTAGACTGTCGAATGAAGAACGCCCAGCGGCAGGCCAAAAGATCAATCAGGCCAAACAGCAAATTCAGCAAATTATTTATCAAAAAGGTGAAGCGCTAAAAACAGCTGAACTGAATGCCAAATTAGCGTCTGAAAAAATCGACGTTACATTACCTGGCCGTAGCATCGAAATGGGTGGTTTACATCCGGTTACCCGTACCATTGAGCGTATGGAAAACTTTTTCTCTGAAATTGGTTTTAGTGTAAAAACCGGCCCTGAGGTGGAAGATGGCTTCCACAACTTTGACGCATTGAATATCCCGGCACATCATCCGGCACGTGCTGATCACGATACCTTTTATTTTAATCCTAATCTGATGTTGCGTACTCAAACGTCAGGTGTGCAAATTCGCACTATGGAAACCGAGCAGCCGCCTTTGAGAATTATTTCTCCGGGTCGTGTGTACCGTAATGACTACGATCAAACCCATACGCCAATGTTCCATCAGGTAGAAGGATTGATGGTAGATAAAAACGTTAATTTCGCTGAGTTAAAAGGCATATTGCACGATTTCCTTAATCACTTTTTTGAACGTGAACTGGAAGTACGTTTCCGTCCTTCCTATTTTCCCTTTACTGAACCCTCAGCCGAAGTGGATGTGATGCAGGAAAATGGCAAGTGGCTTGAAGTATTAGGCTGTGGCATGGTGCATCCAAATGTGCTGCGTGCAGTGAATATTGACCCTGAAGAATACACCGGTTTTGCCTTTGGTATTGGTGTCGAGCGTCTGACAATGATCCGTTATGGCGTCACAGACCTTCGTTCATTTTTTGAAAATGACTTACGTTTCAACAAGCAGTTTAAGTAAGGACAATACCAATGAAATTCAGTGAAAAGTGGTTAAGAGAGTGGGTAAATCCTGCGGTATCGTCTGACGAACTGGCCCATCAAATTACAATGGCAGGATTAGAAGTTGATGCAGTTGAGCCTGTGGCGGGAGAATTCAGCGGCGTTGTAATTGGTGAAGTGGTGGAGTGTGGTCAGCATCCGGATGCGGACAAACTGCGCGTAACCAAAGTTAATGTAGGCGAAGACGAATTGCTCGATATCGTTTGCGGTGCACCCAACTGTCGTTTAGGCCTAAAAGTAGCAGTAGCTATGGTAGGTGCTGTTTTACCTGGCAACTTTAAAATTAAAAAAGCCAAATTACGCGGTCAGCCATCACACGGTATGTTGTGTTCTTTTTCTGAACTGGGTTTATCGGATGATCATGATGGCATTATGGAGTTACCAGCAGATGCGCCGCTAGGTACAGATATTCGTGATTACCTGCAATTAGATGACGTTACGATAGAAGTTGATTTAACCCCTAACCGTGCAGACTGTTTAGGCATTCGTGGCCTTGCACGTGAAGTAGGCGTACTTAATCAAGCGGACGTTAACGAACCTGTTATTCAGCCTGTTGCTGCATCTATTGATGATAAACGTGAGATTGTGTTATCGGCACCAGATGCATGCCCTCGTTATTTAGGCCGAGTGATTAAGGGGATCAACCCGCTTGCGACAACACCACTATGGATGCAGGAAAAGTTACGCCGCAGTGGTGTGCGCAGTATTGATCCTGTGGTTGATGTGACTAACTATGTTCTACTGGAACTTGGTCATCCGATGCATGCCTTTGACTTAGCTAAAATTGAAGGCGGGATTAATGTGCGTTTGGCTAATGAAAATGAAACGTTAACTTTGTTGGATGGCAATGAAGTGACACTTAAATCCGATACATTGGTGATTGCAGACGATAATAAAGCGCTCGCCATGGCCGGTATCTTTGGTGGGCTGGATTCTGGCGTTACTGATGAAAGTAAGGATATTTTCCTTGAAAGTGCCTTTTTTGCGCCATTAGCCATTACTGGTCGTGCTCGTCAATACGGTTTACACACCGACGCTTCGCATCGTTATGAACGCGGTGTCGACCCACAATTGCAGCGCACAGCGATGGAGCGTGCGACTCAGTTGCTGATTGATATTGTTGGTGGTGAAGCGGGGCCTGTGGTTGAGGCTGTGTCTGTGCAACATATTCCTGCGGCAAATCAGGTGACTTTGCGTCAGCGTCGCTTAAGCCGGTTGTTAGGCGTTGAAATTGAGGCACAGCAGGTTACTGAGATTTTAAAACGCCTGGGATTTGATGTGGAAGTATCTGAACAGGATGCACAGAACGTCTGGACTGTTAGTGTTCCTGCTTACCGTTTTGATATCAGTATCGAAGAAGATCTCATTGAAGAAGTCGCTCGTGTGTACGGCTATAATAATATTGCAGATCAGGCACCCGTTGCAAAACTGACATTAGGCAGTGCGGTTGAGTCTGATGTTCCTCTGAATAGTCTAAAACAAACTATGGTTAATCTGGGTTATCAGGAAGCCATTACCTATTCGTTTGTTGACCCGTCCGTTCAATCTAAACTATTTCCGCAGATTGAAGGTTTGGTGTTACCACACCCGATTTCATCTGATATGTCGGTGATGCGTGTTAGCTTACTGACCGGTTTATTTAGTGCAGTGTCCTATAACCAAAAGCGTCAACAAAATCGTATTCGTTTTTTTGAGACTGGATTACGCTTTATTCCTGATCAATCCGCAGAGAATGGCGTAAGACAGCAAATGATGATTGCAGGTGTTATAGCCGGCACACGCAGCGGTGAGCATTGGGATTTAGGCTCTGACAGCGTTGATTTTTACGACATTAAAGCTGATGTCGAAATGTTACTGGCTAAAACCGGTCGCGCAGGTGAGTTTGTATTTAGTGCGGCAGAGCATAGTGCATTACATCCGGGACAAACGGCGTCTATCCATCTGGATGGCGAGCTAGTGGGGCATGTGGGGGCGGTTCATCCCGCATTTCAAAAAGACTTAGGCTTGAATTCCCGTGTTTTTGCATTTGAATTATTGTTACAACCTTTGTCATCACGTGTCTTGCCTCAAGCAAAAGAGTTATCCAAATTCCCTGCAAACCGCCGGGATATTGCGCTTGTTGTTGATGAACAAATTGCAATTGGTGAAATTATGGCTACTATTGAAAAATGTAGCGTAAATCAACTAGTTGGCCTAAACTTGTTCGACATATATAGAGGCAAAGGTGTTGCGGAAGGCAAGAAAAGTGTGGCAGTATCTCTAATCTTGCAAGATGCAACGAAAACGCTTGAAGAGCAAGAAATTCAAGCAATGGTAAACCAAATTGTCTCGGTATTGGCCGACAAATTTGACGCGTCCTTGAGGGAATGAATCTATGGCACTTACCAAAGCAGAAATGGCAGATCATTTATTTGAAAAGTTAGGGATTAACAAACGTGATGCCAAAGAGTTGGTCGAAGCGTTTTTCGAGGAAGTCCGCGAAGCGCTGGAAGCAGGGGAGCAGGTAAAGCTATCCGGCTTTGGTAATTTCGACTTACGGCAGAAAAACGAACGGCCGGGACGTAACCCTAAAACAGGTGAAGATATCCCGATTCGAGCCCGAAGGGTGGTTACATTCCGACCTGGGCAAAAATTGAAAAGCCGCGTTGAAAATTCTAAATTTTAAATAAAGCACCTTCGGGTGCTTTATTGTTATATTTCAGTCGATTGCAAATATTAGGTATCTATATCACCTGATAGGTATTGGTTTCGATAATTCCATTTTTTTCCTTTTTACTACATTTTAATGGCAGTTAATCTGACTGTTTTCATGGAGGTAGTTATGTCTGTGGAAACTTTGGCTATACAACATAGTTTGAGTCCGGCCGGAATGATAGGTAAAACTGTTTTTATCAAGCGTGGTGAATTTCAGGCTAAGCGTGCAAAGGTATTACATCAGCTTGGGGATGATGAATTTGAATTGAAATTGTTAGGCAGTGATGAGAGTGTAACCTGCCACAGAGGGGATTTTGTGCCAATGTGTCGTCACCGTCCCAATTACAGTTTTCATTTTCTTCTGTAAATAAAAAAGCCTGTTGTTAAACAGGCTTTTTTATTGATGTTTTACAGAATGTCGTTAGCGTGGGTTTTTATTATTGGCGTCTTTTTCTGCCAATAATTTGCTCCAGAACGCTTTTACTGAAAAAGAAGAGGATTTTTTCGCAGCCGCTTTTTTCGTTTTAGCGGGTGCTTTTTCTTTCTTGGCTGCAGCAGGTTTATCAGCCACTTTGGCTTTTTTCTCTGCAGGGGCGGAAGTTTCTGCCTTAGCTGCACCACCGGCTAATTCATCAGCCAGTTCATCCAGTTGAGCCAAGCGCATATTTTTACCACCATCAACGCTGTACCATCCACCTTTGGCTTCTATTTGCGGTGCCTTACCATTGGCTGCTTTGTAAGCTTTAGTGAACTTTTCTACAACTTGATCTTTGTCCAGTTTTGTCATTGCGGGATGGTTCCGTTTTTCTTTATGATTAAAAGTAATGGTTTTTATACCGTGTTTTCATTTGGAAGTCTAATTTCCGGCTACAGGATAAGCAATATGGGCTTAAAAAACAAACAATTACTCAATGTACTTAATGAATTACTTAAACCTGAAAAAGTGAAAGATTATTGTCCGAATGGATTGCAGGTTGAGGGACGCGAACAAATCAAAAAAATTATCACTGGGGTAACTGCTACTCAGGCGTTGATAGACGAAGCGATTAATAAAGGTGCGGATGCCATATTTGTTCATCACGGATATTTCTGGAAAGGAGAGAATGAATGTATTGTCGGCATGAAATATAAACGTTTAAAAGCCTTGTTAGAAAATGATATAAATTTATATGCTTATCATCTTCCCTTAGATATTCACCCTTCCTTAGGAAATAACGCTCAGCTAGCTAAATTACTAAATATCAATGTTACCAATGGGTTAGATATTGGAAATCCTCAAAGTGTAGCAATGCAAGGTCAGTTTAATGTTGAATTGTCAGTGGATGAGTTGAAGGTAAAAATAAATGACGTTTTACAGCGCGAACCGCTAGTGGAAGCTGGTGGAACACACCCAATTAAAACTGTCGCCTGGTGTAGTGGAGGTGGGCAAGGTTACATTGAACAAGCTGCAGAACAAGGCATCGACGCGTTTATAACGGGTGAAGTATCTGAACAAACTATTCATACCGCACGGGAAATGGGCATACATTTCTTTGCTGCCGGGCATCATGCGACTGAACGTTATGGTGCTAAAGCGGTGGGGGAACATTTAGCTAAACAATATAACCTGGATGTTGAGTTTGTTGATATCCCTAATCCCGCATAGGACACAAAATATGTTGAGAATACGTTTTTTAATACTTGTTTTTATATGCCAGTTCAGTGGAATGGTATGGGCCGGCCAGTTTATTAGCGCTGAGGATAAAGGGTTTGTATATAGTGGTCGTATCGATTTTTCAGATAAGTCAGCGCCCGTTTTTAGCTGGCCAGGCACCAGTGTGCAATTTAATTTTCAAGGTACAAATCTGGCTGTTAAATTAAAGGATGAGCAGGGCAAAAATTACTACGATGTGATCATCGATGGAAAGGCAAACTTTCCTTATGTGATTGAGGCCAAACAGGGACAACAGCAATACCAGATAACGTCGAATCTGGCTAATACAAAACATCATGTACTGATATACAAAAGAACCGAAGGGGCCGAGGGGGCAACACAATTTCTTGGCGTTGATATTGGTGACCAGGATAAAATGCTTGCTAGTCCTGTATTACCACAGCGTAAGATCGAGATCTTTGGAGATTCAATTACCAGCGGCATGGGCAATCTGGCGCCAATAAATGCTAAGGATAATGTCGCATCGCAAAAAGATAATTACTGGGCATATGGTTCTATTGCTGCGCGACAGTTAAATGCGCAGTTACACACTATTTCTAAAAGTGGTATCGGAATTATGGTGAGTTGGTTTGATTTCACCATGCCTGATTATTTTGACCAATTAAGTGCGGTTGGTAACAACAATTCAGTGTGGGATTTTAACCAGTGGACGCCAGATGTGGTGGTAGTGAATTTGTTTCAAAATGACAGCTGGCTTGTGATCAAAAAAGAGTATATGTCGCAGCAGCCAGACCCGGCACAAATCATTCAGGCCTACGAGGCCTTTATAAGCAGTATCCGAAACAAATATAAAAACGCCCATATTGTTTGTGCTTTAGGAAGTATGGATGCGATTAAATCTGATTCGGCATGGCCCGGATATATAAAATCTGCAGTAAAAAGTTTAAAACGCCAAGGTGACAATAATATCAGTACTTTATTTTTTGATGATCAGGGGTATTACGCGCACCCCAGAGTTATGCATCAGCAAAATAACGCTGATAAACTGGTCGCGCATCTTAAGCAGCAAATGAGTTGGTAAACGCGGCTGTTATTTACCGCGCAGTTTCAGCCACCATTGACCGAGAGTCTCATACCAAAAACGCTCGGTTTTATGAATATTATCTGAGCGCGGTAAATCACTAAACCATCTGGCTGGTTCTGTGGTATCAAAACGTACCAGGTGTTCGGTGGGAGCGGCGATAGGGTGAAGTCCGGCAGCTTCAAATAAATGTATCGCTCTTGGCATATGGGTAGCTGAGGTAACCAGTGCAAAAGGCGCAGAGCCAATCATGGGTTTTAGCGCCAGTACTTCTTCTTCGGTATCTTTGGAATTATTCTGTAATCTGATACGTTCTGGTGCGACCCCCATATCCACTGCCAGCCGTTTTAACATTTGTGCATGGGTATAAGGCTGGGTGTGCTGACCAGATGTTATCAGGATACTATCCGGATTAGCTTTGAGTAACCGGATCCCTTCCACCAATCGATACAGCGAGCAGGGTTTAATTTGGGCACTTAAGGGCAGGGCTCCGTCATAGGCGTGACCGCACCCTAATACAACAACGGTGTTAACCGGTGTAGACATATCAAACTGATGGTATTGCTGTTCAAGATCGCGTAAAACGTGGTTAGGTAACCAGGGGGTGGACACTAAAATGAGTAAAAGACAACTGGCGAGCTGGCAAGCTATAGCGACACGTTTTTTATTACGCCACCAAAAAATCCAGCTTAATAGCATTAACGCAATGATAGCCGGTAGTGGCATAATAAGCATCGCAGCGATTTTTTTTACTATAAACATATCCATATTTACATCTTTATAAAGTACATGAGCATCCATCATAAACCAGATCAGAGCTTTGATTCGATAGCAGATAAATTTCAACGCAACATTTACGGCACGACAAAAGGCCGGTTGCGCCATGAATTATTAATGCATTATCTGACGCCTTTTATTGAGCGCTCTTCAATGCGAATTCTTGAAGCTGGAGGTGGCAGTGGAGAGATGGCTGAAGAATTACTTAAACTGGGACATAGGGTACATGTAATTGATATTTCTTCAGATATGATTGAACTGGCGAAAAAGCGCTGTGCTCGTTATCCCGGGTTTAGTTGCGAAGTTAACGAAATACAGCAACATGACTCGCCTGAAAAGTATGATTTTATTCTGTGCCATGCCGTTATGGAATGGTTAACTGACCCACTTAGTATTATTCCATCATTAATCAGCTTGCTTGGTCAGCACGGGCATTTGTCATTGAGTTTTTTTAATAAGGATGCACATTTGTTTGGCAATGTGCTGTACGGCAATTTTGATTACATTGCTAAAGGGTTTAATGTGCCGAATAGAGTAAGGCTAAATCCCAACAATGCGGTTAAACCACAGGATGTGATCGATTGTTTGGGAGAACTGCAATTAAATGTCGTGCATAAGGCCGGACTACGTTGCTTTCATGATTATGTAAGAGATAAAACCATTCAACAAAGTCATTATCAGCAGTTAAAAGAAATGGAGCTTGAGTATGGCACCCAGGCTCCATTTATGTGGTTAGGTAAATATTTTCACCTTATTGCACAAAATCCTGCGGCCTAACCAGATAAGTATGTTGATCAGTTTGTTGCTGATGATGTAACAACAAGTTGTGGCATGTTGTTGACGCTATTTGTAGCAGGGCTTCTTTGGTAAAAAAGCCCTGGTGACCGGTTATCAATACATTGGGGAAACTTGATAAACGTTCAAATATATCATCCTGAATAACGGTATCGGATAAATCCTCAAAAAACAGCTCGGACTCCATTTCATATACATCAAGTCCCAGATAACCTATATGTTGATTTTTAAGGCCCTGAATGACTGCAGGAGTATCTATGAGCCCGCCACGGGATGTGTTAATTAACATGACGCCTGATTTCATTTGAGTGATATTTTGTGCGTTGATTAAATGATGGGTGGCGCTGTTTAACGGACAATGCAGACTAATAATATCCGATTGCTGAAACAATTCATTCAAAGCCACATATTGCCCGCCATGCTGAACCGCCTGCTCATTAACCTGAGGGTCATAACACAAAATATTACAACCAAAACCACGCAGGATTTTTACCAGTGCTAATCCAATATGTCCGGTACCGATAATGCCAACGGTTTTTTGATGTAAATTAAAACCCAGCAATCCTTTAAGGGAAAAGTTACTTTCGCGTATACGGTTATATGCTTTATGCGTTTTGCGGTTTAATGTCATCATTAAACTTAAGGCATGCTCCGCCACGGCTTCCGGCGAATATTCAGGAACCCGTGAAACGGAAATACCATTTTGTCTGGCCGCATCTATATCCAGATTATTAAAACCGGCACAACGAAGTGCAATGTGTTTGATGCCCAGCTCTGCCAGTTTATGAATGACATTGCGATTTAGCTGATCATTCACAAACACACAAACCGCATGATAGCCTGCGGCTAACTGACAGGTTTCTTCATTTAATCGAACATCAGTAAAGTGCAGCGACAAGTCTGCATGCTGTTGCATGGTTAAAAACTGTTGATCATATTCCTTGGCACTAAAAACCAGAACCTGCATAAGTAACTCCGTTACAGTAGGGATTCTATTTCATTTTTCAGTTGTTCAGGCTTAACAGTGGGAGCAAAACGTTTGATTACTTTGCCATCACGGTTAATCAAAAACTTAGTGAAATTCCACTTAATGCCTTTGGTGCCTATGATGCCTGGCGCCTGTTTTTTTAAATGATTATAAAGGGGATCGGCATTATTACCGTTCACTTCTATCTTTTTAAACAGTGGAAACTGTGTATTAAAATTCATTGAGCAGAACTGGGCAATATCAGAATCACTGCCAGGCTCCTGATGACCAAACTGATCACAAGGAAATGCCAGAATTTCAAAGCCCTGGTCTCTGTACTGGTCGTAGAGCTTCTGCAAACCCTCATATTGTGGAGTAAAGCCGCATTTACTGGCGGTATTCACAATCAGCAGTACTTTGCCTTTGTATTCACCTAGCTCAATTTGCTCACCGTTATTTTTAGTTACGCTGAATTGATAAATATCGCTGTTCATATGCTGTCCTTTGTTTGGTATCTGCGTTGCCAATAGTGTAACCTTTAACGCCTTGTATTGGTTACTAAAAGAGCGAATTATGCCACAAAAAGTTGCGTTTATCGGATTAGGGGTAATGGGCTATCCCATGGCCGGTTATTTGGCAAAACAGGGTTATGACGTGTGTGTATATAACCGTACAACCAGCAAAGCGGAAAAGTGGTGTGAGCAATATAGCGGACGCATGGCATTAACCCCTGCATTAGCAGCACAAGATGCTGATATTGTATTTTTGTGTGTGGGTAATGACGATGATTTACGTCAGGTGGTATATGGTGAAAATGGTGTGTTAGATAGCATGCAGCAGGGCTCAATTCTCGTTGACCATACGACAGTATCTGCCAGCGTATCACGTGAAGTTTATGCAGCGGCTAAAACTAAAAATATAGGATTTTTAGATGCGCCAGTCTCAGGTGGTCAGGCAGGTGCTGAAAATGGTGTATTAACCGTAATGGTGGGTGGTGATAAAGCCATTTTTGATAAAGCCGAGCCTGCCATTCAAAGTTTTGCCCGTTGTGTAAAACTACTGGGCGCATCAGGCAGTGGTCAACTGGCGAAAATGATGAACCAAATTTGTATCGCTGGCGTTGTACAAGGTTTAGCAGAAGCATTGCATTTTGGTCAGAACGCGGGCCTTGATTGTGAGGCTGTGATTGACGTGATTAGTCAGGGGGCCGCACAATCATGGCAAATGCAAAACCGCTATCAAACTATGTTGAATAACCAGTACGAACATGGTTTTGCCGTTGACTGGATGCGAAAAGATCTTGCTATTGCGCTGGATGAGGCAAGACGCAACGGCAGTACTTTGGCGCTGACTGCGTTAGTCGATCAGTATTATGCCGATGTGCAAAAAATGGGCGGCAATCGCTGGGATACATCCAGCTTACTGGCCAGACTGCAAAAATAAAAAAGCAGCCGGGTGGCTGCTTTTTTATTCAATTGCAAATTTACAACACGTCATACTGCCACTGGTGGTCATGATAATGGATACGTGCTGCAGCATATTCACGGTCAGCCTTCCAGGTACGGTTATTTAGTTTAACTACCACACCCGGGTAAAGCTTTTTAGTGGCGTTTAGCTGTATTTGTTCAATATACCTGTCTTTTGCAACACGCAACATATCAGACTTTCTAATGAGCTGTTGCAGCATAGAGCGTTCATCGCGATATTTGCCAATCAGTCTGTCGAGTTTGGTTCTTAATTCATAAGGAATCGTATATTTACGTAGCGAAGACATTTTCTTTTGATGCCGCTCTACGTGAATTTTTAGTTCTTCCAGCAGTTCATCGACTAAATCTATGCGCTCCTGAAGCAGATTAAATCCTTCACTGAAATCAATAAATAAGTTGCTGCCGGAAATTGCGCCTAAAATTCCGGAACGAATTGCTTCCTGGCACTGGATTTCACAGGCAAATAAATTGCCATTGGGATTTTCCAGAGGTCCTATAGTAAGGCTACCTCGGCATTTGACTTTGCTGTAGGCCAGCTGTTTACCCACAGTGACATTACCATTACTGATAATGTGCAACCCTTGTCCATGCTCGAGGTGAATACTGCCATCGGCGATTAACGTGCCTGAATAGGGCTGGTCTTCATTTTCATCATATTTGCCCATGGCACCCTGGGTAATAATAATGTCTCCACCTGACTCAATATGAGCGGACTCAACAAAGCCGTTGATGGTGACATCGCCAGTGGCAACGATTTTCATTTTTTCAGTGACATCACCGTTGACAATAACCGCGCCATCATAATTAATGTTGCCGGTACCTATGTTAACGCCTTTACACATAAAGGTTTCGTCAACCCACATTTTGCCGTCTTTAAACTTCGGCATACCAGCAATTTCAGCGCGCAAAATATTGGGGTTGCTGTCACAGATATAGGTGCCTTCACCTGCTTTTAACTTCTGCCATTCACCTTCTTTCGCATCAATAATGCCCCCACGCACGGTATAGCCATTACGACCTTTTGTCGGCGGCAGCATTTCCAGAATTTCGGTACCGGGTTTTACACAAATAATTTCGCCTAAATCACGCATGTCGACCCGGCTGCTGCTTACCGTTTGAGGTTGTAATATGCGCTCAAGTGCATTGGGAACCAGAGGGACCATTTTAGAATTTTTGCCCTGACGGGGAGGTAAACCTTTTGCCACCAGTTCATTTAGAACCGCGCCTGGTTTAGCGACGCGGGCACGTGTCGCCATATCAATCAGACGTTTGCTACTTAATCCTTTTTCAATGCCTGCATGTTTGGCCTTTGAAATTAAATAAGTTGGTGTCGCGTGTTTACCACCATAAGCAGCGGTAATTTCCAGATTTGCACTCATATCGTCTGAGGCAAAGATGAATTTAATGACGGCATCACGTTTTTCAGCAATGCGTTCTTTAATGGGGTCAGTGGTTTCGTTACGGATGGCTGCAGTATAGGCTTTAAATGCGATTCTTACTGTTTCGTCAAACAGATACAGATCGGCATGTTTTTCCTTAATGTAGTCGAGCAGGGCTTTTTCATTAAAGCTGTCTACTTCTACTTCATCGGGCTGAATTGTTAAATCAAGATAACGATCGTCATCAAGAGTACTTAAATAAATTCCGCGCATATCTTTCGCCCGCTATCGCCTGCCTTCTGTGTATATCGGCCAATCACGAATTTTGATTATTATAAACCCTGCCCATATTGATATAATGCTCTGATTATTGCCAGTTTTTTCGTATCATTTTGATATTCCTCAGCCAGCATATTGAGCTCGTTCACAAAAGATTCCAGTGTTAGTGGTCCAGTTTCCAGTAATTGTTGCTGACGATGTTGCTGCCATTTTATCGCTTCCTGTTCCGTTAACGTATGTGGGAAGTTTCTTGCGCGGTAGCGGAATAACATGGTTGATAAACGTGCATCATCAAATGACCATTGTTGACCACTTAACTGTTCTGGTGACATGCTGCGTATTTGGTCCATGGCTGCTTTGTCTTTTTCGCTGAAAAAACCGCCGGAATAGAGGGCATAATCAACATTTTCAATCGGTTCGTGAGTCATTAACTGGTACATATCTGTTAATTTTTGCGCTATATCAGGATGCCGTTTTATTAGCTGCAAATGTTCCAGGCATTGCTTGCGGTCAATACCCAGCCGTTGTGCATTTTCTTCGGTAAGCGTTTTGGCAGGAGCCAATACCGGGCATTTATTCAGATGAACCAGTTTAACGGGCAGGCGTTGTTCATCAGGTGCTAAATCGGCGTTACGTGTAAATAGCTTTTCCAGCAATTGTTCACTACTTAGTTCAATTAAAGGGGTGGGATCCAAGGCCAGATTAAGCACAATGACTGCATTTTTGTTGGTTGGGTGATAGGCCACAGGCACGATCCAACTGGTACAGCCATTCTCAGCCGGCAATTTGGATGAGATATGCACTAAAGGTAGCGCTTCCTGAATATTAATTAGCTCACCGACATTTTTCTTTTTACGTAAATTAAACAGATAGTCATAGAGCTTTGGTTGTTTTTGTTTAATTAATTTTGCCATGGCGATAGTGGCGCGCACATCTGATAAGGCATCATGCGCATCTGCATGCTGAATATCGTTAGCCTGGGTAAGTGCTTCGAGTTTAAAACTCGGTGAGCCATCTTCACGCATTGGCCAGTTAATACCTTCCGGACGCAGGGCATAACAAGCGCGCACCATATCAATAATATCCCAACGACTATTGCCGTTTTGCCATTCACGGGCATAGGGATCATAAAAATTTCTATATAAACCATAGCGGGTGACTTCGTCATCAAAACGTAAGCTGTTGTATCCCGCCACACAGGTTTGCGGCTGGCTCATTAATTCATGCACTTTACGCATAAACTCAGCTTCGCAATAACCATTTTGCATTGCATGTTGCGGTGTAATACCGGTAATTAAACATGCCACCGGCTGCGGAAGACAGTCGTTTACCGGCTGACAGTAAAACATGCTGGGTTTGCCCACTTCATTTAAGTCAAGGTCAGTACGGATGGCGGCAAACTGTGAAGGGTGATCTTTTTGTGGATCTGCTCCCCAGGTTTCATAATCGTGCCAAAGGATAGTGGGTTGGTTTGTTGGGGTATTCATGCTGTTCAGAATTAAGTGCCTTCGCTACGTTTAGTACATGGTTTGTCTGTTGGTTGAGAACTAATCAAACTCATGTATTAGGTCAGATTTTATAGTCTTTATTTGGGGTGAATCATAACGCAGCAAATTCTGTTTAGATACCGCTGTAAAAAGGTAGCGAAAATATAAACTTAGGGTCTATCTTTTAAGTGATGATGTTTTTGCAGGGGATACAAGATGGAATCACTTAAAGTTGCCGATTATATGAACACCCACCCGGTAACACTAAAACCTACCATGTCTGTGGCTGAAGCGGTTGAAAAGCTGATTAATACACCTTACTTAGGGGCGCCGGTGATTGCCGATAACCGTCAGCTACTGGGTTTTTTATCGGAACAGGACTGTCTGGCCAAAATGATTGAGTCCAGTTATTACAATCAGCAAACGGCTTATGTCAGAGATATTATGCGAACCGATGTATTAACGGTAAAACCATATCAGTCGGCATTGGATTTAGCCCAACAAATGCTTGGTGCCAAACCGAAAATTTATCCTGTGACTGACGATAATGGATTTTTAGTTGGCGCGATTAGCCGGACAGATGTTTTAAGAGCTGTTGATCTGCACTTACGTGATGCCTATCGCAAAGTAGGTTAAACAACACTGGCAATCGCTTTGCTCTTCTTCTAGGATCGGCTCCTTAGTTTATAGGAGCCGTATTTTTGTCTGTTTCAATTTCCGCTTTATCTGCCTTACTGCCTTCAACTCTTAATAGCGAAAGACATCGTTTTCGTCAGCGCATTCAGCGTACTAAAAAACTGGATAACGACAAAAAAGCATCAGCATTACAAAAACTGGCTGATGATATGCAGATATCTGCGCAAAAGGTGGCTGCGCGCATAAGTAATTGTCCGAGGATAGAATACCCGCCTTTACCTGTTAGTGAGCACAAAGACGAATTGGTTGAAGCGATTAAAACCAATCAGGTGGTGATTATTGCGGGTGAAACGGGCTCAGGTAAAACCACACAGTTGCCCAAAATATGTCTGGAAGCCGGGCGAGGCATGACGGGACTCATTGGTCATACTCAACCCAGGCGGCTTGCAGCACGTACAGTTGCCAACCGAATCGCCGATGAACTTAATTCGCCGCTGGGTGATAAGGTTGGTTTTAAAATCCGTTTTAGCGATGAAACAAGTGAGAACAGTTACATCAAGCTGATGACCGACGGTATCTTGTTAGCTGAAATTCAGCAGGATCGTTTTTTAAATCAATACGACACGCTGATTATCGATGAAGCCCATGAACGTAGCTTAAATATCGACTTTATTCTGGGTTATCTCAAACAACTGTTACCGAAACGTCCTGATTTAAAACTGATTATTACTTCGGCCACTATTGATCCCGAACGTTTTTCGCGACATTTTGATGATGCACCGATTTTTAGCGTCAGTGGGCGTACTTATCCTGTAGAAGTGCGTTATCGTCCGTTGGCCGATATGGTGGATGAAGAGGGGCAAAGTGCAGACCAAATTCAGGGGATTATTGAAGCGGTAAATGAGTTATCACGTGAAGGACGGGGTGATATTCTGGTGTTTCTAAGTGGTGAACGTGAAATTCGAGACACCGCAGATGCACTGAACCGTTTGAACTTAAAATCCACCGAAGTATTACCTTTATATGCACGTTTGTCTGCCAGTGAGCAGAACCGAATCTTCCAGTCACATGCAGGCAGACGCATTGTATTGTCTACCAACGTGGCGGAAACCTCATTAACTGTGCCCGGCATTAAATATGTTATAGATCCCGGAACTGCGAGAATTTCGCGTTACAGTTATCGCAGTAAAGTACAACGCCTTCCAATTGAAGCGATATCGCAGGCCTCAGCTAATCAGAGGGCAGGGCGTTGTGGTCGTGTTTCTGCGGGTATTTGTATTCGTTTGTATGCTGAGGATGATTATTTAAGCCGGGATGAATTTACCCAGCCTGAAATTCTCAGAACTAATTTAGCCTCAGTTATTTTACAGATGTTGTCGCTGGGCTTAGGCGAGATGTCGGCTTTCCCCTTTGTGGAAGCGCCGGATAATCGCCAGATCAATGATGGTTTCAGGTTACTCGAAGAAATACAGGCAATTGAAACCAGGCAGGGAGATAAAAAGCTCACCCAAATAGGCCGTCAGATTGCACGTTTACCTATTGACCCCAGATACGCTCGTATGGTGATTGAAGGGGCGAGCCAAAACAGTATTGCAGAAGTGTTGATCATTGCAGCAGGCATGAGTATTCAGGATCCGCGCGAACGTCCTCAGGATAAAAAACAAGCCGCAGACCAGCAACATGCTGAGTTTGCTGATAAAGAGTCTGACTTTATTAGTTTGTTTAATTTATGGCAGGCCTTTCGCGAACAACAAAAATTGCTCAGCAATAGCCAGTTACGCAAATGGTGTACCCAACATTTTATTAATTATCTGCGCATGCGCGAATGGCAGGATATTGTCAGCCAGCTGAAAAAATCCATTGCAGAAATTGGTTTACGTTTAAACTCAGCCGCAGCAGATTATGATGCGGTACACAAAGCGTTGTTAGCCGGTTTGTTGTCGCATATAGGCAGTAAAGAGCCTGAACGCCAGTACTTAGGTGCGCGCAATACCCGCTTTATGATTTTCCCGGGTTCACCCTTGGCTAAAGTCAATCCCAAATGGACCATGGTGGCCGAACTGGTGGAAACGTCGCGTTTATTTGGTCGCATCGCAGCAAAAATCCAGCCGGAATGGATTGAGCCGCTTGCCGCCCATTTGGTCAAAAGTAATTACAGTGAGCCGCACTGGTCGAAAAAACGCGGTGCGGTGATGGCCTATCAAACCGTTACCTTATACGGTCTTGCTGTGGTAAACCGGCGCTTAGTTAACTATGGTCAGATTGATCACAGGGTTTGTCATGAGATTTACCTGCGCGAAGCGCTGGTGGAAGGCGAAACCAAACTTAATCTGCCGTTTTTAAAACACAACTTGTCATTAGTCGATGATATTCAGGCACTGGAAGATAAAACCCGTCGCCGTGATATTTTAGTTGACGAACAGGTGATGATGGCGTTCTACCAACAGCAATTGCCAGAGCATATTGTTAGTGACGTGTCATTAACCAAGTGGTGGAAAAAACACGGTCAGCAGCAGCCTGATTTATTGCATTTTGATCCTGATACATTAATGAACCATCAGGCAAATGAGGTTAATCAATATAATTATCCAACTCACTGGCAGCAGCAAAATCTCAATCTTGCGCTGGAATACGTTTTTGAGCCGGGTGCAGCCGATGATGGCGTGAGTGTTATCGTGCCGTTACCCCTGTTAAATCAGTTAACGTCAAAAGGATTTGACTGGCAGGTGGCCGGTTTACGCTACGACATGATCCTTAACCTGATAAAACAGTTACCCAAAAGCTTGCGTAAAAACTTTGTACCGGCACCCAACTATGCACAGGCCTGCATGGATGATATGACGCCGTCTGATGAGGACTTTATCGCCGCACTAACACTTAAACTTAAGCGCATGACAGGTGTTGAAGTCCCGCCTGAAGAGTGGTCACCACAGGATTTACCGGACCATCTTAAAATTAATTTTAAAGTGATGGAGGGCAAAAAACTGCTGGCGCAAGGACGGGATTTAGCCAAGTTGCAGTTTTCACTGAGTGACAAGGTCAAACAAAGCTTACGTAAAGTGGCCACACCAAAACTGGAACAAACGCAATTAACTGACTGGAGCTTTGGCAAACTGCAGCAGGAATACACAGATGACAGGGGCGGCTATCAGGTTAAAGCTTACCCAGCCCTTGTGGATGAGGGGGAAAGTGTGGCGATTAAGTTATTTGACCAGCCGCATCTGGCACAAAAAAATCAGCAGCAAGGGTTACGTCGCTTAGTGCGCATTAATATTCCATCACCGGTTAAATACCTGCAGGATAAGCTGCCAAATAAATCCAAGCTTGGTCTGTATTTTAACCCCTTTGGTAACATCAAAGTCCTGATTGATGATTGTATTGATGCCGCCATTGATGACTTACTGGCCGAAAAATTTAGTGACATTCGCGATCCCGATATCTTTAAGCAGGCCTGTGATTATGTCAGAGCTGAGCTAAACGATAAGGTTCTGGCGATTGCCACTGCCATAGAGCCGGGTTTGACCCTCGCACACCAAATTAATAAACGCATGAAAGGCAATGTGCCACTTAACATGATCAATGCCCATGGTGATATTAAACAGCAGCTACAAGGTCTGGTATTCAGTGGTTTTGTAACTGAACTGGGGGCGAAACGTGTGGCTGACTGGCAACGTTATATAAAAGCCATTGAGCGCCGTCTGGAAAAACTTGCGATTGATCCCAATAAAGACCGCATGGCGCAGCTAAGCGTTGAAAAGGTGCATAAAGCCATTGAAGTGGCTAAAAATAAAATACCGGCAGGACAACCTTTGCCCGCTGAAATAAATGAGGCGCGCTGGATGATGGAAGAATTGAGGGTTTCCCTTTTTGCTCAACAACTTGGCACTGCCTATCCAGTGAGTGAAAAACGAATCCTTAATCACCTGTCAAATTTTAGCCGTTGACTTATGATAGTAAGGTGAATATAACCATGTCTGAGGCTGTAATTTGGTGAGGAGATAATCAATGCTGGGATATGACGATAAACGGAATTTTTTTCGTATGATGGTCAATTCAGGCTGTGAACTAACAGTAGTGGATGAGCAATCAAGCCGCACGGTTTCTGCAGTTTGTCATGATATCAGTGCTACAGGTATGTCGTTCGAAGTCGATGAGCCAATTGAAGTGGGTACCCGGGTTCAGGTGTCCATAGAATCAACCAGTAGTCAAATCCCGTCACTCAACGCCGACAGTAAAGTCGTGCGCTGTTCTGAGCAGGGCGAATCTAACTACATGGTTGGTGTTGAAATTACCGAAATGAAATAACGTTGCTGTTTAAATCAGGTGAGTCGGGTTATAGCACCCGACAAACCAGGCCTTTTAAATAGTAACTTTCTGGAAATGCCGACAAGGTTGGATGGTCACCAGCCTGACTCATTCGCTGAATATATTGCACTTCGCGTCCTGCATCTAAGGCGGCATCTGCCACCACTTTGTTAAATAAATCGCTGCCCATTAAACCCGAACAACTGAATGTTAATAAAATGCCATCCGGTTTTAGAATTTGCATGGCTAAACGATTGATATCTTTATAACCACGGCATGCGCGGTTTAAACTGGCTTTTGAATCCACAAATTTAGGTGGATCCAGCACTATCATATCAAATTGTTTGCCTTGTTCGGCGTAATCTCGCAGTGCCTGAAATACGTCTGCGTTAATAAATGAACAGCGACTGACATCCAGTTTGTTGATTTCGGTATTACGTTTAGCGGTATCTAAAGCTAAATCGGACACATCCAAATGGGTGACAGATTTAGCGCCTGCGGCTAAACAATAGCTACCAAAGGTGCCGGTATAACTAAAACAATTGAGTACGTCTTTATCTTTGGCGTAGCTGGCAGCGATAGCGCGGTTGTCACGCTGGTCGAGGTAAAAACCGGTTTTATGACCCTGTTTAACATTCACCAGAATTTGCACGTCATTTTCGCTGATGATCACTTCGTCTGGCACGTCACCATGTAATACCTGGGTAATCTGCTCCAGACCTTCTTTTTCACGTACGGCAACATCTGAACGCTCATAAATCGACGCATCAGGGAAACATTTTTGTAATGCCCAGACGATTTTACTGCGGTGCTTTTCTGCACCTGTGGTTAATAGCTGACAGACCAGTACGCCGTTGTAATAGTCGATTGTGATGCCAGGCAAACCATCTGCTTCTGAGGCGACAACCCGATAGCCGGTTAGTTTTTGTTGATTAATCAGGTGCTGACGGCCGGCCAGGGCTTTTTCTATCTTGCGCAGGAAAAAGCCATTATCGATAATTTCATTTTTATCAAAGGTCCAGACTCGCACCTGAATTTGTGATTGCGGTGACCAGGCACCTCGTGCCAGCCAGGTTTTATCGTGACTATATACATCCACCGTATCGCCAGCACGTAATTTCCCCTGTTGTTCGGCAATCGCCCGGGAAAACACCCAAGGGTGACGGCGGAGTAAGGATTTTTCGCGCTCTGGCTGCAAAATTACGCTGGATGACATAGCATGGCCTTTTAAATAGCTATAAAAAGCGGGAGTTTATACCAAATGAGAGAGCTATGTATAAAAGCTTTTGTGAGTGGCAAAGTACAGGGCGTGTTTTATCGTCAATCCACCAAACAACAAGCTGAAACTCATCAGTTATATGGCTACGCGAAAAATTTAGCTGATGGTCGGGTGGAAGTAGTGTTGCAGGGCGATGAGCAAAACGTGCGTCTTGTCACTGACTGGTTGCATCTGGGACCTCAGCAAGCCCGGGTTGAATCGGTTGACTGGCAACAAATTGAACCAATGCGCTTAGATGGATTTGAGACTTATTAATGAAAATTATCCAAAATCAAACATCAGAAAATAATAGCTATCAATTAGTGTTAGCAGAAGGAGATGTACCCAATCCCTTGCCACATCAGGTTTTAATTAAAGTTAACGCATTTGGTATTAATCGTGCAGATATATTACAGGCTCAGGGGCATTATCCGGCACCAAAAGGGCATAGCGAAATATTAGGCTTAGAAGTCAGCGGAGAAATAGCTGAGCTTGGAAATAAGGTGTCTGGCTGGCAAACAGGCCAGCGAGTCTGTTGTCTGGTATCAGGCGGTGGTTATGCACAATACGCTGTGGTTGATGCCAGACATTTAATTAATGTGCCGGATGATATGTCAGATCATCAAGCCGCAGGTATTGCTGAAGTCTTTTTAACTGCCTATCAGGCGATGTTTAGTCTTGGCATGTTATCAAAACAGCAGCGGGTATTAATTCACGCTGGTGCCAGCGGTGTCGGCCTAGCGGCTACACAGTTGGCCAAATTGCATAATTGTCATGTGAGTGTTACCAGCAGTAGCAGCGAAAAACTGCAGGTGTGTGCCAATAATGGTGCCGATTTGCTGATTAATTATAAAAAACAAGATTTTGTTGAGGTATTAAAGCAACAAGGGTTGCAGCATCAGATTAATCTGGTGATCGATGTGGTTGGGGCGGATTATGTAAACCGTAATTTATCTGTGATGGCGATGGATGCGACATTAGTGCAACTGGCAATGTTAGGTGGTCGCTACAGTGACAAATTTGATTTAGCTAATCTGCTGGCCAAACGTATTCGCTTTATTGGCTCTACATTACGCAATCGCAGTGATGACTATAAAGCCCAGTTAGTAATGGATTTTACTCAAAAGTTTGGTCAGGCACTTAATAGCGGGCAACTAAATACCAATCTGTATGAGGTGTTGTCCGTAAATGAAATAAACCAGGCTCACCAGGTTTTGTCGCAAAATAAAAATGCCGGAAAAGTGGTGGTGAGCTGGGATTAATTCTAAATCAGAACATTTTTTATGCGGGCTTAAAGCCCGTGTCTTCTAATAAATCGCTGCCTTCAGCGGCTGTTCTGGCAAGGTCATCACAGCGCTCATTTTCCGGATGGCCTGAGTGACCTTTTACCCATTGCCAGTCTATTTTATGGGTTTGGGTAGCGTCATCCAGTTGTTTCCACAAGTCGACATTTTTGACTGGCTTTTTATCGGAAGTACGCCAGCCATTTTTACGCCAGCCATGGATCCACTGGCTGATGCCCTGGCGAACGTATTGGCTGTCGGTAGTGAGGGTAATATCACAGGGCTCAGTTAAACATTTGAGTGCGGCCACGGCGGCAAGCAGCTCCATGCGATTATTGGTGGTTAATTTGTACCCCTGACTCAGTTCTTTACGGTGTTTGCCAAAAATCATAACCGCGCCATAACCGCCGGGTCCCGGATTACCTAAACAGGAGCCATCAGTATAAATTTCTATCTTTTTCATATGCCATTTCTAATTAACGCTTTTGTGGGATTATACCCAAAGCTAATCAAAATGCGCTGTAAATTCAGATCGTTAGTTGTTTGATTTGTGAGCGCTAGTGACTCGCATATCCAGGGCAGTCGGGTATAATGCAGCGATTAATATTAAGGTAATAAACGTGATGCGTCAGATAGTACTGGATACAGAAACCACAGGTATTGACCCGAAACAGGGGCACCGAATCATTGAAATTGGCTGTGTTGAACTGGTCAATCGCCGCCTTACCGGCAACCATTTTCATGTGTATATCAATCCCGAGCGTATTATCGAAGCTGAAGCGATTGAAGTTCACGGTATTACTAACGAACAGTTAGTCGGCGAGCCGGTATTTAAAGACATCGCCGAGGATTTTATTAATTTTATTAAAGGCGCAGAGTTGGTTATCCATAATGCCTCGTTTGACGTTGGCTTTATGGATCATGAATTTGGACTATTAAAAAACTGTTCTATTCGCAAAACTGCTGAAGTCTGCACCGTATTAGATACATTAGCACTAGCGCGTAATTTACATCCGGGGCAAAAAGCTAATCTTGATGCCTTATGTAAGCGTTACGGTATCGATAACTCTCATCGTGTGCTGCACGGCGCTTTGCTCGATGCTGAGATTCTGGCAGATGTATATCTGTTAATGACAGGTGGTCAGACTGATTTGAATTTATCTGGTAAGTCAGGTGATAACAAACAAAGTGGTGGTGAGGATATAGTTCGTCTGGCTAGCGACAGAAAACCATTAAAGATTGTTAAAGCAACGGCCGATGAACTAGAACAACATGAACAACGTCTTGATTTAGTTGCAAAAGGTGGCAACTGTCTTTGGAGACAATAAGGTAAAACGACATTATGCATAAACTTCGGTTATGGCTGCTTTGTATCTGTGCTGTATGCAGTAGTGCAATGGCACAGCAATCTGATCGAAGTCGTCCTGTTTCTCCTGTCGCACCCGATAAAACCCCGCTCACTATGTTAGGGGATGATTATCAAAACAGTGTTCCACTGTTGCAAAATCGTTTTCGTATTGACTACAAAGTAGACGAAATAAGCATGATCTTTTTCCGCCAGTATGGCAGTGCTCCTGTGGTGCTGGTCAAACCGGACGGCTCCAAGTTATTTCAGTCCCGGGTAACCGATGATGTGGCTGAATGGGTTTACGGACCCAATTACGATGCGATTAAAATAAAAAATCCGATGCCAGGGCCCTGGCAGGCTATGGGGCAAATCCTGCCCAGCAGTCGTTTAATGGTAATGTCTGACGTTAAACTGCATGTACCACCGTTGCCAGATGTGATGTTCTCGGGTGAGATCATGAAACAGACGGGCAAACTAACCAATGGCGGAAAGCCAATTCTGGATAAGGAATTTGGTGATGCGGTGAATCTCAAAATCCGTTTTGTTAGCACTAATAACCCTAATTACGATAATTTTGGCGCAGATGATGTGGAAATTGCCACCTTTAAAGATGATGGCAAAGGCATGGACGAATATCCATTGGATGGTGTATTTACCGGTCAGTACGATTTAACTGCCGGTGATGGAGAATGGTTACCGGTTTTTGTGGTTGATACGCCATTGGTTAAACGTGAGCAAATTGGTAAGCCTTTGATAGTGCATAATAATCCAGTGCATTTGAGTGTGGATGTTAGTGATGGTGAGCGTGCTTATCATGAATTGACGATAGACGCTGACCGTGAATATATCGATATGAGCAGTTTGTTGATTGACGGTAAAATCAAATTTCCCAATGGCGATATGCAGAATTTTTCGATTACCAACCCATCGCCTAATGCGCGAATCTATCATATTACTCATTATGAATACGGCTTGTTTAGAGTAAAAATAACCGCTTACGGTAATACTAAATCTGGTCGCAATTTTATTTTGGATGTGCCGGAGTTCACCTTTTTAGTGGAGCAGCCTCAGTTAAAACAAGCAGATGTTCCCCCGCTAATGGATGAAAATGGCCAGCCTATTGCAACTGCGGACAGTATGCCCGTTAGTGAGGAAACCCAAAACGATGAGAATATGTATCCTGCGATGCCAGAGCAACCCGAGCAAGAAGGGGTTTCTATTGGTTTGATTATTGGCGTTAATTTAGTGTTGTTGATTGTTGGTGTGGGAGCATTGCTGTTTATTTTTAAAATAAAGGTTCCTTTGCCAAAAGTGTCGTTACCTAAACTGAAGAAGAAAGAGAAAGTTGAAAAGGCAGAGGGTGACGACAAAACGGATAAAAAAGAAAAAAAAGCGACTAAAAAATAATCGCGCAAGCCTTGTAAACCCTGAGCTTGCTTATATTTAAAACAGTATCGCTCAATAGTTAGGCATACGGAAAAAAAGCCCAAAAAAGTGGTTGACTCACTATAGGGTAAACCGTATCATCTGCGCCGCAGTTGGGGAGGGAGCCATGCTCATCGTTCTTAACTGTATGATTTGTTTGAATAACTGGAGCGGTAGTTCAGTTGGTTAGAATACCGGCCTGTCACGCCGGGGGTCGCGGGTTCGAGTCCCGTCCGCTCCGCCAAGTTCAAATCACATCGCGTTGGAGCGGTAGTTCAGTTGGTTAGAATACCGGCCTGTCACGCCGGGGGTCGCGGGTTCGAGTCCCGTCCGCTCCGCCAACATCAAATCAAATCCCAATGGAGCGGTAGTTCAGTTGGTTAGAATACCGGCCTGTCACGCCGGGGGTCGCGGGTTCGAGTCCCGTCCGCTCCGCCAATAACTTAAGATACTATCTTAAGGGGATTAAATAAAACACGCTTTGAGCGTGTTTTGTTGTTTCTGGGGTTTGTGTTTTTTTCTCTTCTGTTCCCCCGTCTCAGTACTTAAACGTATTTTTATGCAGTATTTACACTCTGTTGCATTTTTAATCTGTTAATTCAGCAGGCTGCATTTAAAATAGCTGTTTTAAAACAATAAGTTATTTCAAGGAAAGAGAATGCGTTTTAGTTTATTTTCATTGCTGGTGAGTCTTTCCTTTTCAGGACTGGCGTCCCAGCCCTTGTTAATTAAAAACGTTAATATCGTTTCTGCGCATTTATCGGCTCCGTTAAAAAATACCAGTGTATTGATTGAAGATGGACGAATTCGCCAATTATCACCGCAGGTAATTCATTCGTCGGATAATATTCAGGTCATTGATGCAACGGGGAAATATCTGGTGCCGGGTATTTTTGATAGTCATGTGCACGTTTCTTCGGTGCCTGGAATGGGATTTGGGGTTGAGCCAGTAACGCAAAAGCATCAGCAATTAGCCAATGAGTATTATGCGCAACAGCCAGCCAGCTTTCTATATTATGGGGTCACGCAGGTACTGGACCCGAATCCCGGAAACAGCTGGCAGAAATTCACTAAAACCGGGTTACATCCCGATTACTTTCGATGTGAAGTGATCACCTCTATAAATACCTTTCCATTGGTAGAAAAAACAGATGAGCAGTCAAAATCGATGTTTCATTATCTGGTGAACGAAAAGGCCACAGCAGGTGAAGCTAATTCAGCAGAAGTGTTAGTCGAGCAAATTAAACAATCCGGTGCGTTATGCATAAAACTGTATTTTGAAGATGGCTATGGCAACGCCAGTCACTGGCCATTGTTATCTGATCATACGTTGAAACGTATTCGAATGGCTGCCGACAAGGCCGGTTTATCTATTTTGGGTCACGCTAATGCGCTTGATATGTATCAGGCTGCCATTAAAGCAGGTATTAATATCATGGCGCATGGCATGTGGAATTGGGGCCCTTATATGCGTGAAACGGAATTGCCTGAAGAGATTAAGTCTGAGCTGGATACCTTAATGTTGAATAATATTCAGGTGATGCCAACCCAAATGGTTATTAGCGGGTTAGGGGAAGTGATGCTCGAAAACACGGCTGACAACCCTGACTTTGCCGCTATTACACCCGCACCATTAATTGACTGGTATCACTCAGATGAAGCACAGTGGTTTAAACAGGAACTTCGGGTCGGCTTTGATAATTTGCCAGACGAGATTATTGCACGCATCTTTTTAAATGAGACTAATGGACGAGTAGGTAAGGGCAATAAGGTGATGGCGTATCTAAAACAGCATAATTATCCGTTGTTACTGGGGTCGGATTTTCCGGGCAGTCCCAGTTTTGCCAATCAACCGGGTTTGACCTCTGTACGTGAAATGGAAAAAATGGCTGAGGCCGGTTATACACCAATGGATGTGTTAAAGGCTGCAACTATTAATAATGCGCGTCAATTTCATCTGGAGTCAGATTTTGGAACGGTGCAATCAGGTAAGGTTGCCAATTTATTGTTATTAAACGCTGACCCGCTTAACGACGTGAGCGCATGGCGCGATATCGATTTAGTGATACTTAAGGGGAAAGTGATCAACCGCGAAACTCTTAAAGCAAATAAAGCAAAACACCAATGACGCCTGAACAAATTGCACAAGCCTATGATCAAATAACTCATTTATGGACCCGGTCTGGTTTTAACCTGAATAATGGCATTGGGGCACATCAACAAGCCATTTCATTGTGCCAAAATAAAGGCATGGCACTGGACATTGGTTGTGGCTGTACAGGACGGTTTATCCGTCTGTTACAACAAAATGGCTTTGAAGTGGAAGGCGTTGATTTATCGTTAAAAATGTTAGAGATTGCACGAAAATCAATGCCTGATGTGACATTTCATCAACAGGATATTTGTACATGGAAATCCTCCGGTACATATGATTTTATCAGTGCCTGGGATTGTTTATGGCATGTGCCCTTAGATCAACAAGCATCGGTGATCGCTAAACTGCTTGGCTGGTTGAATAAGGGGGGCGTGATGATATTCTCCTTTGGCGCACTGGAGCATGCTTCTGAACATACTGATGCCAGTATGGGACCGGAGTTGTATTATGCCACCCTGGGAAAGCAGCGAACCTTTGAGGTCATTGAACAAGCTGATTGTAAAGTGGCTTACTTTGAATCAGACCAAGCCCCCGAGTTACATTCTTTTGTTATTGCACAAAAGGTGAGTTAAACGGGGGAGCTGATTACCCCCGTTTACATTTCTATTCGCGTTTTAACGCAAGGTGTAATACCAGAAGGCCCATCGCGCCAGACAATAACGAACCGAGAATAATGCCCAAACGTTCATCAAATAGCTGATTAACGCCACTTTCTTCAAACGCCAGTCCGCCAATAAATAAACTCATGGTAAAACCAATACCACACAGGGCGGATGTACCATATAAGGCCGACCAGTTCATGCCACTGGGCAATTGGGCAATTTTAAGTTTGATACTCAACCAGCATAAACTGAATATACCCAGTTGTTTACCAATAAACAGCCCGGCGGCTATACCTAATGGCACGCCGTGCATTAATTGTTCAGTACCAACACCGTCAAAACTAATGCCTGCATTGGCAAACGCAAACACCGGCAGGATAAAAAAGGCAACAGCGGAGTGAAGATCATGTTCTAACTCTTTTACTGGCGAATAATCGGGGTTTTGCTGGCTACGCATAGGAATAAACATCGCCAGAATGACACCGGCTAAGGTAGCATGTACGCCGGATTTCAACGTAGCTACCCACATGATAGCGCCAACCAAAATATACAAGCTTTTAGATTCAATATTTCTGTAATTGAATAAAGCTAAAACAGCGATACAAATAGCAGCAACCACTAATGAAACTAAAGATATTTTGGCAGTATAGAAAAAGGCAATAATCAGAATTGCGCCGATATCGTCAAAAATGGCCAGAGAAGTTAGAAATATTTTGACCGATACGGGGACACGGCTGCCCAGTAAACTTAATATACCCAAAGCAAAAGCAATGTCCGTGGCGGCCGGGATCGCCCAGCCCTGCATGGCAGTGGGGTCATCCGCATTAAAATACCAGTAGATGAGCGCAGGCACTGCCATACCTCCGATAGCGCCCACTCCCGGTAAAATAATATTTCGTTTATCGGCCAGCTCGCCTTCGAGTACTTCGCGCTTTAATTCCAGCCCAACCAAAAAGAAAAACACAGCCATCAGACCATCATTGATCCAAAGCAGTAACGGTTTGGCAATATTTAAAGCACCGACCTGAATGGCGACAGGAGTTGACAGGAATAGTTCGTAAAAATGTTGCAAGCCAGTATTCGCACAAATAATGGCCAGCGCTGCAGCCAGTATAAGCAAAATACCGCCTGCGGATTCAAGTTTAAAGAAGTCAGTAATTGGATTTTTTTCAGTCATTTTATGTGGGTTTTTACTCATTTTTTACACTTTACCATAGCACTGAAATTGCTGCGAATTCTGTAAGTTAAGTAACATAAATATAAGATCAAAAAAGCCAGCTAAAAAACAGGCAGCATTTATAATCTTAGCACTGCTCGCGGGACTAAATAAAAAAAGCGATAGGCCATTATTTGGCACTATCGCTTTTTTATTGCTCTTTGAATGCCTGCCTATGCAGGTTGCAATTTAAGCCTCTTCTGTTTCCTTTGCACTGGATTTACTGGCTTTTTTGGCGGCCGGCTTTTTTCTTGCTGGTGTCCGGGCTGGTTTTTCCGCCATCAGTTCCTGTGGTTCAAAATCGTCAACATTAATCGCCTGCAAACGACCTTGTTCAGTGCGGATCAGTAAATCGGCATCATCCTGACTGATAACACCTAATTCCAGTCCCTTTTCAGCCAGTTTATCCAACTGAGTAAAAGAATACCGCTGTCCTGCTGCTTGACAAATTTTGTCATATAAAGGTTCGCAGGCAATGATATCGTCCAGAGTTTGCTCCATTTCACCAATCTGGTTACCTTCTTCGCGAGTCAGGTACTGTCCCTGAATCAGGCGATTACGACTGGCACTTGGGGTTTGTAAAATTTTAGCAATCTGATGCTCAATTTTATCTGAAGGTGCACTAAAGCTGCTGCCAAACGGACTCACTAATACCTTCAAGAAAACACCAATGGCTTTTGACGGGAAGTTATCCAGCAACTCAGCCTGTGCCACTTCAATTTTGTGCAGGCTGTCTTGCATTGCCCAGTGCAGCAGAGGTAAATCTTCCTGTTGACGACCTTCATCATCAAAGCGTTTTAAAGTACAGGACGCCAGATAAATAAAGCTTAGCATGTCACCTAAACGGGCTGACAAACGTTCACGACGTTTTAATTCTCCGCCAAGTACACCCATGGCAACATCTGACAATAGCGCCAAATTGGTACTAAAACGCTCCAGCGCTCGGTAATAACGGGCGGTTTGATCATTAAACGGACTTGAAGCAAAACGTGCACCGGTTAGGGAGAACCACAAACTACGGAAGACGTTACTGACGGCAAAGCCAATGTGACCAAACAATGCTGCATCGAACTCGCTCAGGCTTTCGCTACGATCCGGGTTGTTTGCCGCGTACAGCTCCTTAAGTACATAAGGATGGCAACGCATTGCGCCCTGACCATAGATCATCATGTTTCGGGTTAAAATGTTGGCACCTTCCACCGTAATGCCAATAGGAATACTTTGATAGCCACGACCTAAATAGTTATTTGGCCCAAGCATAATGCCCTTACCACCATGTACATCCATGGCTGCATCCATTGACTCGCGGGCTTTTTCGGTTAAATGGTATTTACAGATGGCGGAAATAACCGATGGTTTTTCGCCCATAGCTACCCCGGTTGTAGTCATGCTGGTAACGGCATCCATTAAATAGGCGTTACCACCAATCAACCCCAGCATTTCCTCAATACCTTCCATTTTTCCGATGGGCAGTTTGAACTGTCGACGGATGCGCGAATAAGCACCCGTTGCCATCGCCAGTGTTTTTGTGCCACCGGTTGAGTTTGAGGGCAGGGTAATACAACGACCTACTGATAAACATTCCACCAGCATACGCCAGCCTTGTCCGGCCATTTTGGCGCCACCAATGATATAATCCAGCGGTACAAAAATGTCTTTACCGCGCACAGGACCATTTTGGAATGGCACGTTAAGCGGGAAGTGGCGGTTACCAATATCTAAACCTTCTGTATCAGCCGGGATCAACGCACAGGTAATGCCCAGATCTTCTTCGTCACCTAACAGGTTTTCAGGGTCGTACAGTTTAAAGGCTAACCCTACCACAGTAGCCACCGGAGCCAGTGTGATATAGCGTTTGTTGAAGTTAAGCTTCATGCCCAGAACTTGTTCACCGTTAAAGGTGCCCTGGCAAATCACACCGGTATCAGGGATTGCGCCTGCATCCGAACCGGCTTCAGGGCTTGTTAGTGCAAAACAGGGGATTTCTTCACCACGAGCCAAACGAGGCAGGTAATAATCTTTTTGCTCTTCGGTACCATAGTGTTGTAATAATTCGCCGGGACCTAACGAGTTAGGTACACCTACAGTACTGGATAACACCGCACCTTTAGCTGATAACTTTTGTAATACACGAGATTGTGCATAGGCCGAGAACTCCAGTCCACCGTATTGCTTTTTGATGATCATGGCGAAGAATTTATTATCTTTCAGGTATTGCCATAATTCAGGTGGTAAATCGGCAAGCTTGTGGTTTACCTGCCATTCGTCGAGCATTTTACAGGCAGTGTCCACCGGGCCATCTAAAAAGGCCTGTTCTTCAGCGGTTAATCGTGCCTTTGGAATGCTGTGCAGCTTGCTCCAGTCCGGTTTACCACTAAAGATTTCACCGTCCCACCATACCGTACCAGCATTAATCGCTTCCTGTTCGGTGCGCGACATTTCCGGCATGATTTTCTTGAACATTTTCAGTACCGGTAAGCTGATATTCTGACGACGAAAATCAACTAAGTTCAGCGGTAAGGCGATAACAAGGAACAGGGTCCAGGCGATAAAACCTGTTACACCCCAAAAACTGCCAAGTAACATAACCGCAGCCAATGCCAACGTTGCGTTTGTTAGTTTTAAACGCAGATAGCTTACTGCACCAAAGGTGAGTAAAAATAAAACGAGCCAGGTTAAACCTTGCATAAATACTCCGAATAAAGAGGTCAGACCAGATGTAAAGCTATTATGTTTGGACTAAAAAATCAAGTTAAGCCTGTGTTAATTACTGACAAAAAATATCAGCATCAGTTTAAGTGTAGCGTGATATACGGCGTGTGGAAAAGGCAGGGGGTAAAGAGGAGGCAGGAGAGGCTAATATCTCACTGCCTGAATAATCGATTCGATGAATCAAATTGTGTTTTAAGGTTGACAGCTTTGGTTAAACTCAACCGATTGCAGACGAATATCGGCTTGCTCATCACCATCTTTAATCTGTTGTAAGCGCACCATTAACATATCCAGTGACGGGGCAAACCAAAAGTAGGTTTCGCGACTACTGTTTTCGCGTATTCGTGCAATTTTGATTGCTTCCAGCTGCCCATAAGGCAATTTGAGTTTTTCAGTCTTCTCTACCTGAAAATGATATTGTTCTTTGTTGCCTTTATAGCTGATTAAATCCACTACAAAGTCTGTTTTCCCGGCGCGTAAGGCATCTTTTATCTGGAACAAATAAAGCTGATTATCCTGTTCATTTTCCCATGGCTGCACTGGTTTGTGAGCAAATACCAATTGTTTATTTGTGGCATCAAATGTCAGGTTTAATTCGTGATCACTGCCCGTGCCTGTGCGTTCATACTGATAGTGAAGGGGAATATACTGATTGTCGTTCACATCAAACAGACTGGTTTCTTTGCGATGATCAGAGAAAATGAAAATAGATGCATGTGACTGATAAATGAGTTTGTATTTTTCATTATCAAGTTTGATCAGTTGCTGACTGGCGTGTCCCAGTTCTGACCCTCTGCGGTAAGCTTTATAACTTGCCACATAAGTGCATAGTGGATTGGCTACCGCACAAAGCGGTAGCGAAAGTAACAGAGTTGCTAAAAGTTTATTCCGTAGCATAGCCTTGTGATCCGAGTGGTTTACCATCCATCAGTGCTTTATCAGCCTGCATGCTTAACCTCTCGTTACAAAACCAACTTACTACCATGGGATACATGGTTAGCTCCTGTTGCTGGACGCGGGCAGCCAGGTCTGTTGCTGTATCGTCTGCAAATACAGGCACCTTGGACTGCAATATTACCGGACCACCATCTAAATCGGGCGTAACAAAATGTACTGACGCTCCATGTTCACTTTCCCCATCATCGATAGCCCGTTGATGGGTGTGCAGCCCTTTATACTTGGGCAACAGTGAAGGATGGATGTTAAGCATTTTACCCTGATAAAAACGCACAAATTCAGGCGTTAAAATTCGCATAAAACCTGCTAGTACGACAAGGTCGGGTTGATATTGTTCAATACAATTTTTTAAAGCCTGATCATAACTTTCACGATCGGCAAAGCTTTTGTTATCAACAACATGTGATGGAATCGACGCATTTGTTGCACGTGTCAGGCCATATGCGTCTTGTTTATTGGAAATAACAGCAACCACTTTTCCATCAATTTTTTCAGCCTGACACTGATCAATGATTGACTGCAGGTTACTGCCATTGCCTGATATCAGTACAACAATAGACTTCATCGTTTAGTTGATCTCTACCTGTTCGCCGTCAGTATGCTCAGCAATGTGACCAATCACCCAGGCATCTTCACCTTTGTCTTTCAGTAACTGAACGGCTTTGCTGGCCTGCTCAGCCGGTAACGCAATCACCAAACCGACACCACAGTTAAAAGTACGGTACATTTCGTGCGTAGTAATATTGCCCTGTTGTTGTAACCAGTTAAATACCACTGGCCATTGCCAGCTATTACCATCAATCGCGGCTTTACAGTTAGCAGGCAATACCCGAGGAATATTTTCCCAGAAACCACCACCTGTAATATGCGAAATGGCATGCACATCAACTTGTTCAATTAATGCCAGTGTTGATTTAACATAAATACGGGTTGGCTCTAATAAATGATCGGCAAGAGGTTTGCCATCTAAATCTGATGCAGGGTCAGCGTTACTCACTTCCAATACTTTACGGATTAATGAAAAACCGTTGGAATGAGGACCGGATGAACCCAGTGCAATTAATGCATCCCCGGCGGCGACTTTGCTGCCGTCAATGACATCATCCTGTTCCACCACACCCACACAGAATCCAGCGATATCATAATCTTCACCATGATACATGCCCGGCATTTCTGCTGTTTCACCACCAATCAATGCACAGCCGGCTAATTCGCAACCTGCGCCAATGCCACTTACCACCTGCGCTGCGGTATCCACATCCAGTTTACCCGTTGCATAATAATCAAGGAAAAACAGAGGTTCCGCGCCTTGTACTATCAGATCATTTACACACATAGCGACCAGGTCGATGCCCACACCGTCATGACGTTTTAAATCCATAGCTAAACGCAATTTGGTACCGACACCGTCAGTGCCAGATACCAACAGTGGTTTATTATATTTCTCAGGAATGGCACACAGAGCACCAAAACCACCTAAACCACCCCGGACTTCCGGACGATGAGTGCGTTTGGTTACGCTTTTGATTCGCTCAACAAGCTGGTTGCCTGCGTCAATATCAACACCTGCATCTTTATAACTTAAGGATGGTTTGGTTTCGCTCACGATTAACCTCAATTTTGGACTGGCGGGTAAAAATTAGCGCGGATTTTAGCAGCAATCGCATCCGTTGATAACTGATTTAAGACAGAAATATTGGGATTTAAAGCAAATCATGGGGTGAAATTATTTTGAAATTACAGGACAATACCATCAGTTAATCATTGATAGGACAGTGTTTTTGTTGCCTGGTATTTTTGTCCGCATAATAGCTGCGTTAAGCTTAGTGGTGTCATTAAGCTCCACTGCTGGTGATGTGGTTGCTCTGTATAACGCCAATGTGGTGATGACTGCTGAGATGACACAAAAACAAGCTGCCCGACAAGCTTTGCAGCGAGTGTTAATCAAAGTCAGTGGTTCATTAAATGTGGCTGAGCACAGCGATGTCAGAAAACAATTGTCTGACGCGACCGATTATTTATTGTCTTATCAGTTTGATTTGCAGGACCAGCAACGTATTTATCGCGCCCAGTTCGATCAGCAGAAAGTTGATAAATTGCTGCGCGATGCCGGTTTGGCGATTTGGGGTAAAACCCGGCCATCTACCCTGATTTGGCTGGCAGAACAACAGGATGAAGAGTTTAACCGCACCATTATTTCTGAACAAAGTCAGTCTCAAAGTAAGGAACTGGTATTGCAGCGGGGTAAAGAGCGTGGACTGGATTTAAGCTTCCCGCTGGTTGATCTTGATGACCTGATGCGCGTTAGTGTCTATGACGTGTGGGGACGTTTTTTACAGCCTGTTGTTGATGCCTCGCAACGTTATCAGGCCGATAGCATGGTGATTGCCCGTATTTATCAGCAAAAGCAAATTGCCGAGGGAATGGATGAATCGCTGGCAAAAGTGGTGTGGCATCTGGACTGGAGTTTTGTGCTGGGTAATCGTGTTGAACAGCAAAGTGCAGAAGATCTCGAAAGAGACGTTGTTATTAGTCAAATGGTTAATAGCATTGCTGATACACTGGCCAATCGTTATGCGATTGAAGCAAATACCAATCCGGTTAGTCATTATATTGAGCTAACAGTGACGAATATTAGTGGGCTGGCTGTCTATGAAAATGTGCGTATTTTTCTTAAGCAGCTTACTGCAGTTGCCGATGTGACCCTGAGTCATATCAGTGGAACTAACGGACGTTATCGTCTGCGCATGGTGGGCAGTGAACAGGACTTAATTAACGCGCTGGAGCTTGATTCGCGAATGCAGCGTGTGGTTGACCAGTTTGGTCAGCCGGTTAAGCAACTGGAATTTGTCTGGGCACCATAAAATGCAGTTATCTTTACCGGTGCTACTACCGGATGATGAAACATTTCAGAATTTTATGACCGGTGATAATGCATTACTGGTCGCTCATCTTGAAAACCTCTTAACCCCTGAGAATCAGTCTCCTAGCATAACCTATATCAGTGGTGAGTCGGGCTCGGGTAAAAGTCACCTGTTATATGCCTTATGTGCCAGAGGGGGAGAGACCGGATGCTGGGTCAGTTATTTTGATTTTAATCAGGCCAGAGAATGGTCAGTTGATGCCTTAGCTGGTCTGGAAGGCTGCGATATCGTGTGTCTGGATAATGTGCATGCGTTAACCGGCTTACATGAATGGCAGGTTGCGGTGTTTGATTTAATTAACCGGGTAACTGAATCGGGTCATGCCCGGTTGATTATCACAGGAGACGCCGGGCCCGCGTTACTCACCCTGGAACTGCCTGATTTAAAAAGCCGTTTAAGCTGGGGGATGAGTTTTACTGTGCAAAAACTGTCGGAAAACGATTCAATTGCCATGTTAATTAACCGGGCAAAGGTACGGGGATTAACACTGCCGGATGAAGTCGCACAATTTATGTTAAGTCGCGGAAAACGTGATGCTCGTAGCCTTATTAACGCCCTGAATAAATTAGATCAGCTGTCTTTGCAACAACAAAGAAAGCTGACTATTCCATTTGTTAAACAGGCATTAGAACTCTGATTTAGTGTGTTATTGGTTCCGCTAACCTATCTTTTGATATGGGGCATGGGTTTGTGTTTTATACGACTTTCCACATGTTGCCAGTCACGCATTAAATCCCGATAGGGAATAACCGCCGCTTTGGCCTGCCGTCCGGATAACGCACTGTCACTAAAACTGACACCCGCCCGCATATTGCCCGTTGGATACAGGCTGCTCAACAGCAGTTCAGTGTTTAATTCCGGGATAATATGGCTGGCAACAAAGCGGGTTTTATCCTGCAAATCAGGGCTGGCAACCCGGCTGAACTGCCCCCAGTCAACGATGTTGTTGTTGCTGGTGTCTGTTACCGCAATGATAGGTTCAAGGCCGAGGCGGTAACTCACCATCATATGCTGAAAAAACATCGCCAGATCTTCTTCCTGGGTGACATAGTTGTAATAATCTGTGGCGTAATCCTGTTTAAATTCTGCGGTAATATCCGCTGGTCTCATTGCCTTTTGTTGTGTCGTGGCAGACTCTCCACGGTAGCTCACGCCCGCCAGCGCTTTCATTACACTGGATTGCAATGGATATAAATCTGTCATTCTTGTTGCAACACTTTGTTGTAGTTGCGACACCTGTACCGGACGTAATGAGCCGTCCAGCGTATCCCACACGTCATATCCCAGTCTGTCGTTAGCATGGGATAACTCGTGATACAGCAGATAGGCTGCGTCGACTTCACTGTCATTAAAACTGCGGGTTAATCTGTCGTTGGCATCATAACGGGTAAAAGCTGCGCCACCATTTTTTAAGTAGGTCCAGGGGAGCTGGAACTGAAGTTCGCTGCCAAACGCTGCACGATAATCCGGTGCATCATTTAACGTGTCGCGCTCCGCTGGAGTGCGCCAGAAATTATCTGCATCAAGATAAATAGCACCGGTTTCCACCCAGTAAAATGAAGGACGTACATCGTAGGAAATAACGATGGCGGTGGTTGCGCGCAACAAACGTATAATATCGCTGGCGGTATCTGATTGCTGTAAAAACGCTTTAAAACGCTCACCCATCCATTGATGTGATACCAGCACTCTGTTCATGATGTCATCAATAGTTGGATTGTGTGTAACCTGACCAATTAACGGTAATTCGTCCAATGTACAACCGTCACTTTGCAGATTGGAATAAACACAGGATGACAGTTTGTCAGCATAAGGGCTGTCAGGATAAAACGGGTGAACCGTGGTACTGACAACCTGTTCAGCATAAAAAGGAAATAACCCGGTTTCATTAATCTCAGCGTGGTTAACCAGCACAAACGCACTATCGCTGACTTGCTGACCATTATTCAGGGTGATAGTGGCTTTAAATTCAAACAGGGTATCGTGATCGGTTTTAGGTGCATCAAAAAACAGCATTTGTTGCTGGGTATCAAGTGTGACGGCAGGCCCGCGAAGTTGTTGCCAGTTTACGCTGGCGATATCATTCAGGTAACTGTCGGCACGAAACGAAACTTTACCCTGCTCAACCGCCTGATGATCCAGCCTGACCTGAGCAGTGGGGGTACTGGATGCCTGTACTGATATGTTAACTGTGTCGGACAAACTCTGTCCCGGCATTTGCACGCTAAATTCAAACACATAGTCACCGGCCGATTGCGCATCAAACCCTACCACCTGAGAAGTATCCGCCAGCAGTTTTACTGTGGGGCCACTTAATTGTCGCCATTTATACTCGTAGCCTTTTAACGATTCCGGTAACAGCGCCACCAACCCCACGGCTTGCCCCTGAGTTACCGAGTCGGGGGTAATTAAGGTCAGTTCTGTTGGTACCGTATCCGGTGGCGGGGTGTAAACCGGGGGAGGAGTATTGCCTCCGTTGCCACTACCATTATTACCGGTAGATAAAGAGCCACCGCCACCACAGGCTGCCAGAAAACCAGTTAACAGGGTGGCAAAAACAAACTGTTGTAACCTGTGGTGCTGCATTGTATTTATCCTTTAAAAATTATGCTTGTTTATCCCTGGCCTTTTTAAGCCCTAACCCTAACTCGCGTCCACGCAGCCGCGCATAAAAACAACAACCAATAAACATAGTGCTGGATAATACAATTTCAATTGCTGCGTATAGTGTTTCGCCTTGTGACGCATAAACTGCGGTTAGGCCATGCATTAAATAAAACATGATCACAAAATTTACCCAGGCATGGGTATAGGGTTTGCCTTTAATCATGCCATAAGCGGGTAATAGTAAGGGCACCACCCACAGCAATACTAAAAACATGGGAGAATATTTTAATGGCTGGCTTAAAACAAAATGCCAGATCAGTGTCCAGGCAAATAATCCAATATAACTGCTTAATGCCAGCCAGCGAAAAAATAGGGTTTTACTGCTCATTTTCATTCCTGCTTTTTAGCCATTAACGCTTAAGTGCAAGAGCTGCGGTTGCCAGTCGTTTACCCTGGGCAATACACAGTGCCTGTTCATCTTTACTTAAATGAATGTCGCCTTGCATACCTGCTACATGGCTTACACCGTATGGCGTACCACCGGTTTGAGTGCTATTAAGTTCTGGCTCTGAATAAGGCAACCCCATGAATAACATACCGTGATGCAACAAGATAAGCTGCATGCTAAGCAGTGTGGATTCCTGTCCGCCATGCATACTGGAAGATGAGGTAAATACACAGCCTGGTTTACCGTTTAACGCACCGGATAACCACAATTGACTGGTGCCATCCCAGAAATACTTCATCGCAGACGCCATATTACCAAAACGGGTTGGGCTGCCTAATGCCAGTCCATCACACTGTTGCAATTCTTCCAGTGTGACATAGGGATCACCTTCCTCCGGTACCGCCGGCAAACTGGCTTCGACTTTACTGGTAACGGGAGGCACGGTGCGCAACATGGCATGCATGCCAGCCATTTCCACCCCTGTGGCTATTTTCTCTGCCAGTTTGCGGGTTGCGCCATGATGGCTGTAATACAGAACCAGAATGCCAGACATCAGAGAATGTCCAGTACGGCTTCTGGTGGGCGGCCAATGCGCGCCTTGTTATTGGCGATCACAATTGGGCGTTCAATTAATTTAGGGTGGGATAACATAGCGTCAATAATCGCATCATCACTTAAGTTTTTGTCAGCCAGATTAAGCGCCTTGTAATCATCTTCTTTGCTGCGCAGTAACTCGCGGGCTGAATCAAAACCCAGTTGTGAAATGATGATTTTAAGTTCATCCGCACTTAACGGATTTTTTAGGTATTCGATTATTTGCGGCTTGTAGCCTTTTTCTTCTAAAAGTTGCAATGTCTGACGGCTTTTGGAACAGCGGGGATTGTGCACAATTTGAATTTTAGTCATGATAAAAATGTTTTATTACTGATACATAAGCTTATTTTGCCTGAGCATGGCGTCCGGGGGTAGGGGTTTGATTAAAAAGCTTGTTTTAATTCTGCTGGCAGGTTGCGCATTAGCCGCAGGTGTAATGGTTTCACAGTATCAAAAGGCCGATTTCAGCCTGTTAGGCGGTGATAATATGCGTTGGCAGGATTATCAGGGCAAATGGTTAGTGGTGAATTATTTTGCTAAATGGTGTGCGCCCTGTTTAGAGGAAGTGCCTGAACTGAATCAGTTTTATCAGCTGAGTAAGCAGCAGAATATCGGCTTAATCGCCATTAGCTGGGATAAATTAGCACAACAGCAACTTGAGCAAATTGTTGAACAGTATCAAATGCAATTCCCGCTGGTGCATGAATTTTACACGCCTCCACCATTTGAGCGTCCGGCGCAGTTACCCGTTAGTTATATCATTTCGCCTGAGGGCAAAGTGGTTAAAACCCTTAAAGGGCAGCAAACCGCCGACAGCTTGTTTAATTATATTGCCGAGTTAAAACAGTAGCTATATCAATAAATTACATGCTTCTTAGCTTTTTGTCGGCATCTCTGAACTGATCAATACGAGCACGTATGCGTTGTTTGGCCAATGTATTGTCATTGGTAAAGTTGTAGGCAGTTTGCAACTCATCTATCGCTTTGGGATAAATTGATAATAAAGCAAAATATTCAGCCCGCGCCTGGTGCAGCTCCAGTTTTTGCTGATTCTCGGTATAGGCGTCTATTAGCAGTTGGTAACTGAGCGTATGCTCCGGATTTACCAGTAAATAATCTTTGATCAACTGTTCGCCTTTGGCGAATTGTTTAAGCTTAAACAAGGCATTGGCCATATTCAGGCTAAGTACGCGGTTACGCGGCATTTTGGCCAGTTGTGGCTGTAACATATCCACCGCTTGCTGATACTGCTGTTGCTCCAGAAAAATGTCGGTTTGTGTATCCATATAAAACAGGTTAGTTGGATCAGCTTTAATCAGCGGCGCCAGCATGATTTGTGCCTGCTGATATTTTTGCTGTTCAAACAACATCAGGGTTTTGCCATACGCGGCGGCAGCCTGTGAAATGGCATCGGGTAATTCAGATAAATCGTCAAAGTAGACCTGACTATTGTTTTTGTTGGTGCCATAACGCGCCACAATCCGGGCTTTAGCCAAAGCAAAATTTAAACTGGGAGTAGGGTGGTGCTGTGCATACAAATGGGCACGCGCTTTGGCATCGGCAATACGTGACTCAGGCACCGGGTGAGTTAATAAAAATGCAGGCGGTTTGGAAACAAAGCGATACTGTGCGGCCAGTTTGCCAAAAAAGTCTGCGGCCGCATTGACATCATATCCGGCATTGGCCAGCACTTTCATGCCCAGTCTGTCAGCTTCATTTTCATTGCTGCGGGTATAATTAATTGAGCTTTGTTGAGCGGCTGCTGAACTGGCACTGATTGCAGCAATACCCGCTTCTGGATTCGCCATCGCCACCAGCAGACCGCCGAGTAAAGAGGCCATTTGCAATGGTGACGACGCCTGACTGGCTTCAATCTTTCGCGCCATATGCCGTTGGGTAATGTGGGTAATTTCGTGTGATAACACCGCAGCCAGTTCACTTTCATTGCTGGCATTTAAAATCAGGCCGGTATGCACCGCAATATGCCCACCAAAAAAAGCAAAAGCATTAATGTCGGGGCTGTTTAACAGGAAAAACTGAAAAGGGAATTTTACATTATCGGCCTGTGCCACCAGTTTATTGCCAATATCCTGAATGTATTCTTCCAGCAACGGATCGTTAACAATCGGTGCCTGCGCGCGTAACTGGCGCATATAAATATCACCAATTGCCTGCTCACGCTCAATGCTCATCACATGGGACGCTACCACGCCGATTTCTGGTAAATCGTTCTTTTTATTATTGATATTAATGGATTGTGCTGCACTGACGCTAAAACTGAGTGCCAGCAATAAAACTAATAGTCGTTGCATGCGTCCTACTTAAAATACAAATGCTCCGTAAGCATTAATTGGAGTGCCTCAGGCTTTTAAGGTTCCGTGTAAGCTTACCTTATTCACTAAACAAATAACCAGCGCAGAAAAAATATACATCCGCGCCTGCTATGGGGGAAATTGATTAGCTTTTATATACCACTTTTATGCTATCCTCAGCAGCGAATTTCAAGTGTGATTTCAGAAACCTATAGCTAAATCGTCGCATAGTGTCAGGCAATTTGATGGAGTGCTCATGCCGCAACTGGATGTTAGTCAATTGCGTTGCCCAATGGCACTGCTGGAAGTGAAACGCTGGTTACATCAGCAAGTAAAAGCTACCCAATGCTCACTGTTAATCACGGGGGAGCAGGAATGCCGCGATATATTGCGTTATTTACATATGGCAGGTTTTACACTTTTGGCGCAATACTGGCGTGGATCACAACTGCAACTCACCCTAACGGTATAAACACTGGCTTAAACCATAAGGATTTTCACAGGCAATGATAAAAGTTTTCAGTGACTGGTATAAACGTAAGTTTTCTGACCCTGACGCAGCGACCTTATTAGTACTGATATTGATCAGTGCCATAGCTCTGGCGGTGTGGGGCAATATGCTGGCGCCTGTGTTAGTGGCTGTGGTTATGGCTTATTTGCTGGACTGGCCGGTTGAACGTATGAGCCGCATCGGTTTTTCGCGTCCGGTAGCGACCTCATTCATCGTGACACTGTTTGTTGGGATATGCATTTTAATGCTGCTGGTTCTGGTGCCGGTTATGGTTAATCAGGGGACCGATTTACTTAAAGAGTTACCGCAAATCTGGGCACAAACCCAGCAATGGGTGATGATGCTTCCCGAGCGTTACCCCGGATTAATCGATGGCAATCAGTTACAGCAAATGTGGCAAAGTGCCAATGATAAAATCGTCACAGTCGGACAGGATTTGATTACCGCATCCTTTACCAACCTGGTCAATATTGCCGCCATTCTGATTTATTTGATTCTGGTGCCGCTAATGATCTTTTTTATGCTCAAAGACAAACATGAGCTGTTGAGTAATGTGAGCCGTATTTTGCCTAAAGAGCGTCGCCTGATTAAACAGGTGGGGGCAGAAATGAATGTGCAAATCGTTAACTATATTCGCGGTAAAGTGATTGAGATAATTATTATCGGTACCGCGACTACCGTGGCATTTGTTGTCATGGACTTACGTTATGCAGTGCTGCTCGGTGTATTGGTGGGCTTCTCGGTACTTATTCCCTATATTGGCGCTGCCGTGGTAACGATTCCGGTCGCGGTCGTGGCATTATTTCAATGGGGTTTAACCCCGGATTTCTGGTATTTAATGATTGTGTACAGCATCCTGCAGGCACTGGATGGCAACCTGTTAGTGCCACTTCTGTTTTCAGAAGCCGTCAGCCTGCATCCTGTTTACATTATTATCGCTGTGCTGTTTTTTGGTGGTTTATGGGGGTTCTGGGGCGTGTTTTTCGCGATTCCGTTAGCAACCTTAGTTAAAGCCGTAGGCAATGCATGGTCAGAGCAGAGTGCACAGCTGCAAGAGGAAAAGTAACGCATGATTGCGTTACTTTTACGGACTAACGCTTTGCTAATCGGAAAATACTGCGCTTTGGCCGGAATGGCCAGCAGTAATTTTCCCAGTGAGTTTACGAACGAAATTTAGCAACTTGTTATATGCCATTTATAAACAACGACCTACGCTTGCAATTGAGTGACCAGAAACACCATTACTATTAAAACTGGTATTTGCTGTGATTACCCAGTCTTTGCAGGCAAAACCATCATCTTTTACTGTTTCTAAATTTGTAGAGATACTATCTGAAAGCGGGTTCACGAACGCATTTGCATCAATCTTCTTAAGTGAGGCTAAGGCTTCCTCTCTTGAGGTTCCAATAGGGACACGAGATTCAAGCTCGCTTTTCCAATAGACACCTCGTTCACTGACAATATTTGAATCGCCACAAGCAACTAAAACAAGTATTGAAAGATGTAGCAACAGGTGTTTGAGTCTTTTCATTGGCATATAACGCCGCCTTAAGCGGTGAGTAGTAGTTGGCTAAAATGTGTAGCGAAGCGGAACCGAGCCAACTGTTACGAATCCGACTTAAAGGCCTTGTTATGCATGCTGTTTACACAATAAACATTTTGAAAACAAACCAATTTATAAGTAAAGCCATGCCCATACCAGCAAACACAATCCCTGCCTTTGGATGTTTTAATTCAACAAGTACAATCATTACACCCATAAAAACCAGCCCAAAACTACCACTAATATTAGTAGTTAAGCCAATCCATAAGTTGGACCCAACAAACACTTTATCAGCTCCCATCTTTATAAAAACAGTAACGCTATCTTTTGTAGACCATTCTTGGAATGTCTCAAAAAGGCCAAATATACCGAGCGCGAATATTAAAGTTATTACAAGGCCTTCATTTATTTTATTTCTCATGTTGCAGATTCATCTTAGCAGCATAACAACTTAATAGAAGGAATTAATCCCGCTTTCATGTCGGGTAAAATTCCTTCTTTCCTTAATTTAATTTTTTAAATTACTCCGCAATATCCATCAAATCAATTAGTTAAATATTTCAATTCATTGAGTCGAATCTGAAAGAAGGTTTTCTACCCGCAAGTTTTTGTGAATAACTGAGTCAGGCAACGCCTGACTTAACATCCCCTCCACAGTGGCCGATTTTTAATTCAGATAAGCTAACTGCCAGACGAGGCAGGGATGCCGTTGGGTTCCAAGGGAATTGCGGCAGCACAATTCCCTTGGCTGATGTCGCCAATGCGACGCCCAAAATTAACTTTTATGACAAAAGGTTAGTGCGAAGCAATACTCAGCATCTTCGGTAAACTGTTTCAATCTTCCCTGGTTTTTTCACGCCCAGTCCCGTGGGCGCGAGCCTATTTACTGCGCACATCCTTGTGCTCCGTCCAACGGACCAGCTAAAGCTGTTGCAATTCATTCCCGATGAATTGTTGGACAGAGCCAAATAGGCGACAAAAATTTCAGGAAAATTTTGAACGCACTTTAGTGCGACCTGAAAGGCGAAGGACAGGAAGTCCGGATTAAAGCTCCTTTGCTCAACATATTTTTTAACGCCAAAATCAAACTAGCTTTATTTCGAACCGGCCAAAGGCAGCTATCCCTGCAAAGCATTGGCCGAACGATGTATGGACTCCACCACCTTACCTGCGTAACGTGGAGTCACCAAACCAAAGGAGTCCATACATGA
>NZ_JACNEP010000017.1 GCF_014270035.1 Neptunicella marina
GATTCAGTAGGAATCAACGAAGAAATAATTCGTCGTTATGTTAGGCATCAGGAAAAAATGGAGAGGCAAGAGCAAGCTGAGCTTGCTCTGGACTAGAAGGCCCCCTTTTAGGGGGTTAACACAAAGCCACCTTCTTCAGAAGGTGGATTCTTTACTTGATATTTACCTATCGCAACGTAAATATATTTTCAGTAAGCCATTGCTGATTGATATTTGCACAGTTTATATTCATTGCCTGCACTAACTATGTGCACCTGATAAATCGTCTATAGTTAACAAGCAGTTAAGGTGCGCAACCACAATAATAAGCAATCACTGTATTGGCGCTTGTCATCAAGTTGACTTGAACCTGTAGCAAAAGGTTTATGTTTAGCTGGCATGGTTAGTGCTCATTTCGTGTTTTGGTGTTCATACCGGAGTTGACCCATATGGGAATAGATAAGTTGCTGTACTTGCAGGGAGTAGGGGCGCAGTTCATCGATTGTTTTGGTCAGACAATCCAAATTCCACACGTGGATCGCCTTGGTATTTTGCACTCGATGCTGGATCAGAAGCAGCTACCCCAGTCTTTATCCGACGAGTTTATCCATCAGCGTAATACGCAACTGGATGCGACACCCTGGACAAAGATACTACCCCAGTTTCAGTGGTGTTATGACGATGACTTATCTGTTTCTTTGCATTTGCCAGAGTTAGATACAGAGCATCATCAACTGATAATAGAAACCGAAAACCGTCAACAATTTCAGTTGGAGTTTTGCAGCTGTGATTTAAATGTGACTGGCGATTATCGTATTGGTGACCGTTTGTACTTTCGCTACAAACTTGAGTTGAAACAATATCTTACTCAACAGCAACTTGATCAAATCAGCCTTGGTTATCACAAAGTTGCTATAGGTGGGTTAGGCGGCGTTGGTGGCGATTATGCGCACTGGGTTGTTGCTCCACATCAGGTCTATCAGTTTAACCAGCAAGGTATTTCCTTAAACGAACAGCACAGTTGGGGAGTGAATATTCAACTCTTTACCCTTCGTAGTCAGTCTGTTTGGAAAATAGGTGATTTTGGCGACTTAAACCATTTAATTAACTGGATTGCACCTTATGGTGCAGATTTTATTTTACTCAATCCTTTACATGCGCTTGATATCAGTGATCCGGAAAATGCCAGTCCGTACAGTCCTCTGGACAGACGACGTTTGAATCCTTTGTATATTCAAATTGAAAAAGTACCTGAATTTAAAATATTAAGCGATACTGCGTTAAAACGCGCACATGCCAAAATGACAAAAAGATCCAAATTGTCAGTTAATGACAAAGAGGATAACTGGTTGGATTACACCGTTATTTTTGCTGCCAAGTATCAGGTTTTTACAGAGCTGTTTAAACAATTCCAAAAACAACATTTAAGGTTTAATACACCCAGAGCCAAACGTTTTCACCGCTTTTTAAAAGAGCAGGGGGAAAGCCTGTTGCAATTCGCTACGCGAGAAATGCAGCGTGCACCGCAACTTAAACAACAGGTCGAGTTTTTTTGTTATCTGCAGTTTGTCGCCAATCAGCAATTACAAGACTGTCAGAAAAATGCACTGCGTCGGGGCATGGCAATTGGCTTAATACGTGATCTGGCCGTGGGAGCCGTGGCCGATGGTGAAGAAATTCAGCAAAATGCGGGACAATTTTGTTTAAATGCCAGTATTGGCGCGCCACCGGACCCTATTGCGCCTCAAGGACAAAACTGGCAGTTAACGCCGCTTGATCCAGTTAAACTGAAACAGCATGACTACAGTCATTTTATTGCATTAATTCGCAGTAACATGCAGCACAGCGGCGCATTGAGAATGGATCATATTATGTCGTTAATGCGTCTTTGGTGGTGGCCGAAGGATCACAATAACGGCAATGGTGCTTATGTTTATTATCCTTTCGATACTTTGTTAGCGCTACTTTGCCTGGAGAGTCAGCGGGCCAAATGTATGGTTATAGGTGAAGATTTAGGTGTGGTCCCGCCGGAGATTGTGTCGAGTCTGTATCAGGCCGGGATTATCTCTAACGAGTTATTTTATTTCTGCCGTCATCAGGAGGCGTTCAAAGCCCCTGATGAGCACAAACGTCAGAGCATGATGATGTTAAGCAATCATGATGTGCCGACGTTAGCAGCATGGTGGAGTGGATTTGATATTGAACTACGCGATTCACTGGCACTCTACCCTAATGAGCAGGAAAAGCTCGCGGCACTAACGCAGCGAAAAATCGAAAAAGAGCAGGTTATCAACTATTTACAGTATTTTAATCATGACAATCAAGTTGATAATCAAAGGGAGTTATCCAGTGAAGAGATAGTGCAAAAACTTGCACCTGTGGTTGCCAGAAGTGCCTCAGTGATGTTTAGTTTACCTTTGAGTGATTTATGCTGTGATAAACACCCGGTCAATATCCCGGGGACCTGGAAGGAATATCCAAACTGGCGTCGTCGTATCGCAAAAAGTATCCAGCAAATGAAAAAAGACAGTGCGTTAGATAAGTTGCTGAAAGATATTGCCGCAGCCAGAAGCGACAATGGTTAAATGGGCACAGGAGTATATGGATGACAATCAAGCATTCCCAATTAGTTGATACGGGGTTTGTTCAGGCTTTATTGAGTAAAAACTACATTGATGCGTTTGCACATCTGGGTATGCATCCTGTTTCAGGCAGTCGCCAGCTCGTGGTGCGATGCTTTTTGCCTGAGGCCAGAAAAGTCACTGTGACGAGTCTTGATAATAAAAAAGTCGCCGAACTGGAACTGGTTAATGACGCAGGTTTTTTTGCTGGTACGTTAGGTCGGCGCACCAAACCTTTTTTATATCAATTGGTTGTGGAGTATGACGATACTCAAATTAATATTGTCGATCCGTATCAGTTTCAGTCCTTGTTGCAAGCAGATGATTTGTATCTTTTTGCGGAAGGAAAACAACTACAGGCTGAGCGTTTTTTAGGAGCAAATTGGCAACAACAACAGGGTATTGACGGGGTTAACTTTTGTGTATGGGCCCCTAACGCAAAACGTGTATCTGTAACCGGGGACTTTAACTGCTGGAACGGCGACCAGCATGTGATGCGTCTGCATCCTGCCAATGGCATTTGGGAAATATTTATTCCCGGTCTTAAACCGCAACAGCATTACAAGTTTGAGGTGGTGACGCAGGCAGGACATTGTCTGCAAAAAGCTGACCCTTATGCCAAAGCAATGGAGCCTGCACCCAACAATGCTTCGCTGGTGTGTGAGCATAAAGCTTATCAGTGGAGTGATAACTACTGGATGCAAGCCCGGAAGCACCAGCAATGGCATCAACAGGCGATGTCAATCTACGAAGTACATTTGCCTTCATGGCGCAGAAAGGGGGACGATGGTCGCCATTATCTGAGTTATACCGATTTAACTGAACAGTTAATTCCTTATGTGAAACAAATGGGCTTTACCCATTTGCAGTTAATGCCAATCAGTGAATATCCTTTTGATGGTTCCTGGGGATATCAGCCTGTTGGTATGTATGCGCCTACTTATCGAATGGGAAATCCCACTCAGCTTAAACAATTTATAGATGCCTGCCATCAGGCTGGTGTCGGTGTACTGCTGGATTGGGTACCTGCCCATTTTCCTACTGATCCGCATGGGTTAACTCAGTTCGATGGTACCCATTTATACGAACATGAAGATCCGCGACTAGGCACACATCCAGACTGGAATACCCTGATTTATAACTATGGTCGTGCCGAGGTACGCAGTTTTTTATTGAGCAACGCCAGTTACTGGCTACGTGAATTCCATTTTGACGGGCTGCGACTGGATGCGGTGTCATCTATGTTGTATCTGGATTACAGCCGGGAGCCTGATCAGTGGTTACCTAATATTTATGGTGGGCGTGAAAACCTGCAGGCTATCGACTTCTTAAAAGAGCTTAATCGCTTGTTATATCAGACTAATCCCGGGATTTGCATGATTGCTGAGGAGTCTACAGCGTGGCCGGGTGTCACAGGACAGGTTGATAACAACGGATTGGGTTTCGGTTTTAAATGGAATATGGGGTGGATGAATGACACCCTGAGTTATATCAAAAGAGATCCCATCCATCGTCAGTATCATCATCACGAGTTTACTTTTGGCTTGGTTTACAACTATACCGAGCAATTTATCCTATCGTTAAGCCATGATGAAGTGGTGCATGGCAAAGGTTCGTTACTGCATAAAATTCCGGGGGATGACTGGCAGAAGTTTGCAACCCTGCGTGCCTATTATGGTTTTATGTGGGGACATCCAGGCAAAAAACTGCTGTTTATGGGGGATGAGTTCGCGCAGCGTGATGAATGGGGGCATGACAAAAGTCTGGACTGGCACTTGTTGCAATACGAACCGCATCAGGGGGTGCAAAAGTGGTTGCAGGACTTAAATGCTTTTTATCGTGCAACACCGGCGTTATATGAAAGCGATTATCAGCCATCGGGTTTTGCCTGGCTGGATTGCACTAATTCAGCTCAAAGTGTTTTTGTGTTTATTCGCTATGCGCAGGATATAAGTCAGCACGTCATATTTGTGGTGAACATGACACCAACGATTCAAAGCGGATTCCGCATTGGGGTGCCCACCGGGGAGGATTATATTGAATGTCTCAACAGCGACAGCCTGTTTTACGGCGGAAGTAACGTAGGTAACGGAGGGCATATCAGCAGCCATAGTGGGCATTATCAAAATATGCCCTACAGCTGCGAAGTCACTGTGCCTCCACTTGGTTGTATTTTGTTGGTGCCTCATAGCATGACAGTTAAACGGAGCTGATGATGCAATGTTTTGCAGGTAACCCCTATCCATTAGGGGCAACTGTTCATGAAGATGGGGTTAATTTTGCCCTTTTTTCCGCCAATGCCAGTCAGGTGGTGTTGTGTTTATTTGATTCGTCAGGGCGTGAAACAGACCGTATTTGTATTAAACAATCTAATCGCCATATTTGGCATATATACGTTAAAGGAATTGGTGCCGGACAACGTTACGGGTTTCGGGTTGATGGACCCTACCAGCCACATTTAGGCCACCGGTTTAATGTTAATAAACTACTGCTGGATCCTTATACCAAGGCCTTGAGCGGAAAGTTTATTCCACACGACAGTCATTATGCTTATGACGCTGGCAGCAAGGATGAAGATTTATCTTTTGATAATCGTGATAACGCTGCTTATATGCCGAAGTCGGTGGTAGTGGATACTCGGCATGTTAAACAAGCCAAAGGTCCTATGCGGCCTATCAGTGACAATATTATTTATGAGATGCATGTTAAAGGTTTCACGATTCAGCATCCACAACTGGACGATGATATTAAAGGAACCTTTGCCGGATTAGCTGACGATAACATCATTACTTACCTAAAAGATTTAGGTATTAACAGTGTGGAGTTATTGCCAGTGCAGGCTTTTTTTGATGAGCCATTTTTGCAGGCCAAAAACCTCAGTAATTATTGGGGATATAACAGCATGTGTTTTTTGGCGCCGCACCCGGGGTATCTGGCCGGCGATGATATATTTGAGTTTCGCGCCATGGTGGATAAATTCCATCAGGCAGGCATCGAAGTGATTCTGGATGTGGTTTATAACCACAGTGCGGAAGGCAATCATCTGGGGCCGACTTATTGTTTTCGTGGTATCGATAACGCCAGCTACTACCGGTTGCATCCAAACGATCAGCGTTTTTATATTAATGATACAGGCTGCGGCAACACATTAAATATTACCCATCCAAGGGTATTGCAATTGGTGATGGATTCATTGCGCTACTGGGTGCAGGTGATGGGCGTGGATGGTTTTCGTTTTGATCTTGCCAGCTGCCTGGGACGTGAATCCTATGGGTTTGACCGTGGCTCTGGTTTTTTGGATGCTGTAGCGCAGGATCCGGTGTTGTGTCAGATAAAATTAATTGCCGAGCCCTGGGATATCGGCCCGGGCGGTTATCAGCTGGGAAACTTTCCTCAGGAGTGGAGCGAATGGAATGACCGATATCGCGATACCATGCGCCGTTTTTGGCGCGGTGATGGTGGTATGCTGGCTGAGTTTGCGCGTCGCTTTCATGGTTCCGGGGACCTGTTTGAACACTCAGGCCGCAGTCCGTCTGCTACCATCAATTTTATAACCAGTCATGATGGTTTTACCTTAAATGATTTGGTCAGTTACAACGAACGTCATAATGATATTAATGGTGAAAATAGTCGGGATGGTCATCAGGAAAACTTTAGTTATAACCATGGTGTCGAAGGCCAAACTGATGATAAAACCATTAACGCCTTACGTTTACGCCAACAAAAAAACCTGCTTACTACCCTGATTCTGGCGCAGGGAGTACCTATGTTGCTGGCCGGTGATGAAGTAGGTCACAGCCAGCAGGGCAATAATAATGCCTATTGTCAGGATAATGCGCTTAGTTGGCGAGACTGGTCTGCAGAAGAAAATAACAACGACCTTAGCGATTACTGCAAAAAATTAATCGCATTACGTCATCGGTATCCGTTATTACGTCATCCTCACTTTATTCATCAGCCAGAGTCGAGCAAAGAGCCGGGCCTGTTCTGGTTTAGCCGTCAGGGGGAGGTGATGAGTAAATCCTTATGGAGCGAATCTCAGACCCGTACGCTTAGCCTGATGCTGACAGGCTTTTTACAGGGCGACAGCAGCACCGAGCAACAAGCGTTGCTGCTAATGCTGAATGCCGATGATTCGCCGAACACGTTTTGTTTTCCTGAGGTTGCCGAAATTCGCCGCTGGAATTGTGTGCTGCATACTCAGGATATGCATAGTCCTGATGAAGAATATTCACCCAAACAATGTTTCGAGCTGCAAGATAAAAGCCTGATGGTTTTTCATGCCCATTTAATAAGGACGTAGTTATGGTTAAAAAAGCAAATAACAACCGTTCGGCGTCGTCCGGTAAGCAGGCTGATGGCGCAATTTGTGAGCCCTGTGAGAGTTTGCCGGTCGCTTTTGATCGCCACTTGCGTTACTGGTTAAGTCGTGATGATGATGCCCCCACTGCGCTGTATTATTCAATGGCACTCAGTATCAAAGAGCATATGCTGGAATACTGGCGTGATACCCGTACTAACGATGCCCAATATAAAAACAAGCAAGTTGCCTATCTCTCTCTGGAGTTTCTGATGGGACGTGCCATGGGTAATACGCTGCTCAATCTTGATTTGCAAGAGGACTGCAAGGCAGCATTAAAGGATTATGCAGTTAACCTCGAACAATTACAGGAACAGGAACATGATGCAGGTCTGGGTAATGGTGGTTTAGGACGGCTGGCCGCGTGTTTTCTGGATAGCTGTGCGTCAATGGATATTGCTGTGACTGGATATGGCATCCGCTACGAATACGGTATGTTCACCCAGAAAATTGTTGATGGTTATCAGCAGGAAAGTCCGGACAAGTGGCTACGTTTTGGTAACCCATGGGAAGTGCGGGTACCGGTACATAATGTCAGTGTAAAGTTTTTTGGTCATACAGAAACCCATACCGATAAAAACGGCCGTCGTCACATGGAGTGGGTGGATACGCAGGACGTACTGGCCATGGCTTACGATATGCCTATTCCGGGTTATAAAAATGAAAGAGTAAATACCTTACGGTTATGGAAAGCTGAAGCGACTGACGAGTTCGACTTAGACGAATTTAATCAGGGTGATTATGCAGAAGCGGTGGCGCGTAAAAATCTGGCTGAACAAATTACCATGGTGTTGTACCCCAATGACTCAAGCGAAAATGGTAAAGAACTGCGCTTACGTCAGCAGTATTTTTTATCGTCAGCGAGTTTGCAGGACCTGTTGCGTACCTGGGTGAAAAAGTGCGGCACTGATTTTAGTCAGTTTGGTGAGAAAAATGCCATTCAGCTTAACGACACACACCCTAGTGTCGCAGTACCGGAACTAATGAGGTTGCTGGTGGATGAATATTATCTGGAATGGGATGATGCCTGGGCAATAACCACCCAAACTATGGCTTATACCAACCACACATTATTACCAGAAGCTTTGGAACGCTGGTCTGTTCGCATGTTTAGTCATATGTTGCCGCGTATTTTGCAAATTATTTATGAAATTAACGCACGTTATCTGGACGAAGTGGCGCACCGCTGGCCCGGCAATTGTCAGAAGTTAGCGGATATGTCGATTATCGAAGAAGGTCATGAACCACAAATACGTATGGCTTATCTGGCGATTGTTGGCAGTTTTTCTGTGAATGGCGTAGCGGGATTACATACTCAATTACTGAAGTCGGGTTTATTTAAAGATTTTTACGAATTATGGCCGCATAAATTTAATAATAAAACCAATGGCGTAACACCACGTCGCTGGTTGGCTCATTGCAATCAAGGTCTGGCCAATTTACTGGATGACACCATTGGTCATGAATGGATCATGGACTTAAGTCAGTTAAGAAAACTGGAAAAAAACGCCAAAGATACGTCCTTTATTAAAAAGTGGCAGAAGGTTAAACACGATAATAAAAAAATACTGGCGGAGATGGTTAAAGAGCAATGTTTAGTCGAATTTGATGCTGACATGATGTTTGATGTGCAGGTAAAACGAATTCATGAATATAAACGTCAGTTGCTCAATATTTTGCATGTGATCCATTTGTACAACCGTATTATCAATGGTGATACTAAAAATATGGTGCCTCGCTGCGTGTTGCTGGGGGGTAAGGCTGCGCCTGGTTATGCCATGGCCAAGTCAATTATTAAGCTGGCAAATAACGTCGCGCATATGGTCAACTCCGATCCTGCTGTACGTCCCTATCTGCGATTTGCTTTTTTACCCAACTATAACGTCAGCGCCATGGAAAAAATTTGTCCGGGAACCGATTTGTCCGAACAAATTTCAACTGCCGGGAAAGAGGCCTCAGGTACCGGTAATATGAAATTTATGATGAATGGTGCGCTGACTATCGGCACGTTGGATGGTGCCAATATTGAGATGCTGGAAGAAGTCGGCGAAGAAAACTTTTTCTTATTTGGCTTAAATGCACAACAGGTTGCTCAGGCACGTATTAATTATTCTCCCCGGGCTATCATGCAAAATTCGCCACGTTTACGGGATGTGCTTAACTTGCTGCAAAGTGGTCATTTTAATCTGGTTGAACCGGGAATTTTTGATCACATTATCAGTGCCATGTTAAGCCCTGATGATCAGTGGATGACAGTTGCTGATTTTGATGCTTATGTTGATACGCAGGAAAAAGTGGCAGATTGCTATGCTCAGCCGGAACTATGGAGCACGATGAGTATCTTAAATACAGCTGCAAGCGGTCGTTTTTCCAGCGATGTTACTATTGCCGGATACCGTGATGAAATATGGAAAGCTTAACCCTGAATTTGCTTTAACGACGTTTAACCACAAGGGAGTGTTAGCTTATGCTAAAACCTAATTCCAGCCCACGTTATATCAGTAATTTAACCCGTGATACCTACGCACTCATTCTGGCCGGTGGTAAGGGCAGTCGCTTACATGAACTTACCGAGTGGCGGGCTAAGCCTGCGCTCTATTTTGGTGGTAAGTTTCGTATTATCGACTTTCCTTTGTCCAATTGTATCAATTCCGGTATCAGACGTGTGGGGGTGGTGACTCAGTACAAATCACACTCCCTGATTCGTCACGTAATGCGTGGTTGGGGCCATTTTAAAAAGGAATTAGGTGAATCGGTTGAAATCCTGCCGGCATCACAGCGTTATTCAGAAAGCTGGTATCAGGGCACGGCCGATGCTGTGTTCCAGAATATCGATATTATTCGTCGTGAAATTCCCAAATATGTCATGGTGTTATCGGGTGATCATGTGTACCGCATGGACTATGCAGGTTTGCTGGCCGCCCACGCTGAATCTGATGCTGATATGACAGTGTCTTGTCTGGAAGTGCCACTGGAAGAAGCTGCCGGTGCATTTGGTGTCATGGAAGTGGATGAAAATAACCGAATTTTAGGTTTTGAAGAAAAGCCCAAACATCCCAAACCCCTGCCTAATGACCCGACTATGTGTCTGGCGTCGATGGGAAATTATGTGTTTAACACAGAGTTTTTGTTTGAACAGCTGAAAAAAGACGCGGATAAAGAAGAGTCTGAACGTGACTTTGGTAAGGACATTATTCCTGCCATTATAAAGGAGCATAAGGTTTACGCGTTTCCTTTTCGCAGCGGTTTTAACGAAGAAAAAGCCTATTGGAGAGATGTGGGCACACTGGATTCGTTCTGGCTGGCTAACATGGAATTGCTTTCGCCGACACCCGCATTAAATTTATATGATGCAAAATGGCCAATCTGGACGTTTCAGGAACAAACACCGCCTGCCAAGTTTGTGTTTGATGATGATGACAGACGCGGTATGGCGGTTGATTCAATTGTATCTGGTGGTTGTATTATTTCCGGCGCGGTCGTGCGTCATAGTTTGTTATTTAATAATGTCGAGGTGTGCTCCTATTCACTGTTGGAAGACTCAGTGGTGTTACCTGATGTGGTGATTTTACGTAATTGTAAAATTCGTAAAGCCATTATCGACCGGGGCTGTATTATTCCCGAAGGCATGGTGATAGGTTTTAACCATGAGCAAGATAAAGCCAGAGGATTCCGCGTGTCGGAAAATGGTGTAGTGCTGGTAACCAGAGAAATGTTAGGACTGCCTGTCGGATATGACTGATCAAGCTGTAGAATGTAAAAGAGTACTGTTGGTAGCAACTGAAAACGCATTGTTGCCAGCCGCAAAAGTTGGTGGGATTGCTGATGTTATCGCTGATTTGCCCGCAGCACTAATGACGCAGAATGTTGTCGCCGATGTTGTTATGCCGGGATATGGTCGATTAGCCGCGCAAAATAATGCCGAGCTAGTCGCCAGTTTTGATGTACCGTTTGCCGGACACACGCTCAAAGTTCAGCTGGCCGTTTTGCCTCATCCTGACGTTAAGCAGGCCAGGATTTTTTTGATCGACCATGCCATCATTGCTGGTGCTAAAGGTGATATATATTCTCAGGATGAGCATGGTCGCCCGTTTGCTTACGATGCGACTAAGTTTGCTCTGTTTTGCATTAGTGTTGCAACCGCGCTAAAAAATAATGATATAGGTATGCCTGATGTACTGCACTTACACGATTGGCATACCGGCATGCTTGTCTTGCTAAGGGCTTTTGATGATCGTTTTGCTTTCCTGCGTAAAGTTAAGACCGTGTTTACGGTACATAATCTGGCGCTACAGGGAATTCGCCCTTTAAGTCATGATGATTCATCCCTCGCTGCATGGTATCCCGGGCTTTATCAACAGTTGTCTTCTGTGCAGTTATCACAAGTCACAGACCCGCGTTATGGGGGCTGCATCAATCCAATGCGAACCGGCATAGTGTTAAGCGATAAAGTACATTTGGTGTCTCCCAGCTACGCCGAGGAAGTGATACTTGCTTCGGATGCGGCTAAAGGTTTTTTTGGTGGTGAAGGATTAGAGCTGGATTTACGTGCCAAAAAAGCCAATGGTGCCTTGGTGGGAATTTTAAATGGTTGCCACTACGACAAAACAACATCACGTAAACAGACGTCTCCCGTGCCTTTGCTGCTGCAAAAAATGCAAACGGCCATTGTTAACTGGATGGGGCACCATCAGTGGGTCAGGGCAGTTGATCAGATTGCACTTATGCGTATTCAGCAAATTCACGCCAAAAAGCTTAAAAGCTTCCCATTTTTACTCACTTCAGTGGGCCGCTTAACCGATCAAAAAGTGCTTATTCTGCGTCAAAAAGTGTCGGCAACACAATCCGTGCTGGAAGCGATATTGCAAACATTGCAGCAATTTGATGAAGATGCCCTGTTTGTTTTGCTAGGCAGCGGCGACGCTGATATTGCCACAGAATTCCGCGAAATTGCTTCACGTTGCAGCAACTTTATTTTCCTGGAAGGTTATCACCCGGATTTACCCGAATATTTATACCGTTACGGTGATCTGTTTTTGATGCCCAGCTCCTTCGAACCTTGCGGTATTAGCCAGATGCTGGCGATGAAATACGGACAGCCCTGCCTTGTACATGCAGTCGGTGGACTAAAAGATACAGTGGTTGATGGTCAATCAGGATTTTCATTCTGTGGTGATAATTTAGTTCAGCAGGCTTCGCTACTGCAAAAACGGCTGCAGGATGCCCTGAGTATTTATGGTACCCAGGACTGGAAAATTATAAAACGCACCGCCAAAGCTCAGCACTTTAGCTGGCAGAAAAGTAGTGAACTCTATTGCAGCCAGCTGTATGACATATAGATGCACTGGCTTGCTGAATCCAGCATTTTAAATAATATTAAATGTTGGTGGTAACCATCCAAAATACAGACCCTGGTAATTCAGGTCAGGGAGTAAATTGAAAATACTGCTGCTTGCCGGATGGTTATGTTAAAGTCGCCAGACCTTGATGAAAAAATAAGCCGTTATTTTACAGTCGCTGATAAAAAGTTGCTTTATTTACAGGTGCTTGAATGTGTTTTGAAGCGAGAGCATACATTAAATATATTAGTTTAAGCACCGTCATTGTGTTTAATCTAATGTGTGCTTTTTGTGTGTCAGCTACGGATAACTGGATGACGCAGCTGACGCCTCGTTTTAATGAGTTCGCTCAACAAATAAAACAACAACCTGACACTGTCCTAAAACAACTTAAAGCCATGGATGTTTCTTCACTGACGTTGTTGCAAAAGGTTCAGTGGCAGCTGGTTTTAAGTCACACCTATTATGCGCTTACCTACCCACACGAAGCGTTACAGGAAGCTCAAACGGGCCTGACCTATGTAAATAAGGCAAAACAACCCTGGCTTTACCATCAGTTGCGTTTAGCAGAAGCCCTGGCCTACGATATTGTGGGTGACCCGGCTAAAGGTATGGAGCATTCAGAATCTGCGGTTGGCTGGGCTAAACTGCATAATGACTATGCTTTGCAACTCGATGCACTGTATACCCGTGGTGTGCTGGAAATTAGTCTGGTTGATTATTCTAACGCGTTGGTTGATTTACAAAATGCCCGGAGTCTTGCACCACAGTTGCGTTCTCATACATCTGAAGGTGAGGTCTCAAATGCATTGGCTCAGGTATACGAATATCGTCAGGAATCTGAGTTATCTATTCCCTTTTTTCAGGATGCAGTGGAGTACCACAAACGGCATAACGAGCCAATTGATTTAAGCATTGCTTTATATGGACTGGGCAGAGCCAACAAAAATGTGGGGAATCTCGATTTAGGTAAACAGCAGTTACAGCACTCTGCGGACATTTCTGCCAGTATTAATGACATTCAGGGCGTGGCATATGCCAGTAAAGAGCTGGCAGGTCTAAATATGCAGGAAGGCAATCTGGATTTGGCTGAAGAGCAGTTAAAAAAAGCATTCAATATTTTTACTCAGGCACGTAATCCTTATATGCAGTTCGATGTCACTCTGTCGTTGGCACAACTGGCATTAAAAAAATCACAACCTCAATTGGCGGAGCAATACCTGCAGCAAGCCGGAAATTATTTGTACCCTAAAACGATGCCGTTACAAAAGATATCTTTTGATGAGGAGCAGGCCAGAGTTAAAGCTGCATTGGGCGACTATAAAAGCGCGTTTGATATTCTGGAAAAAACAGTGCAGCAAAAGCAAAAAATTTACGTGGAACAAAGTACTGAACGATTGCATCGCTTGCGTTCACAGTATGAACTGGAAATGAAAGAGCAAACCAATTTAAAAATTCAGCGGGAAAACGCATTACAAAAAATGTCGCTCATGGAAAAAGAACATCAAAATCAATATTTAATGGTGTTGTTTGCTTTTACGTTGCTCATTTGTGTCTTACTGGCGATCATGGTTTATCGTAATCAGATAAACCGTAAACGTTTAACTGAACTGGCTAATATTGACGGACTAACAGGTCTCTTAAACCGGCGGAAAACGCTGGAAATGCTGCAACTGCAGTTTGATCTGGCCCAACGTCATCAGTTCCCGCTATGTATCGCTATTGTGGATTTGGATCATTTCAAAAAAATTAATGATGAGCTGGGGCATCCGGTTGGTGATAAAGTACTGGCTGCATTTGGACAGCTTTGTCAGAAAACGTTCCGTCATACAGATATTGTAGGTCGAATTGGTGGCGAGGAATTCATGGTTGCATTACCCCATACCGGATTAAGTGACGCCGAAGGCTTGCTATGCACTTTGCGTGAGCGGGCGATGCAGATTGGTGAAATGATTGATGTCGGTGAACGTACCATTTCCATATCCATCGGTTTGTGTTTACTTGATGGCCATAAAACAGTGCAATCTCTGATGGCGCAGGCCGATGATGCTCTATACAGTGCTAAGCAAGCAGGTAGAAATCGTATTGAAATTTTCTCGGCGGCAAATCAACGTCAGGCATTCTCATCTTAAAAACCGGTTGTTGCATTGAATATCGTCGAACGCGGGTTTATTTTGACCCGTCAGCAAATTGAAAAGCATGGTCAGACATTTCTGGAATTTTGGTTAAGCACCGATAGCGGCCCGGTTAAGGTGCAAACGCCTGTACAGGAGTTTGTGTTTTTTGTAGCTCAGGTCGAGCTTGCTCGCCTTACTCTGTTGTTCAACACACATCAGCTGGTTTTCAGAAGTCAGCAATTAAATATGACCGACTTCCAGCATCGCACTATGGCAGCGGTTTATCTGCCTTCTCAACATCAGTTGCAAAACGCTAAACGGTTGTGTGCCGATAATAGAATCCGATTATATGAGGATGATATACGGCTGGCGGATCGTTACCTGATGGAGCGATTTATATACGGCAATGCCTTGTTTACCGGGGTACACAAAGAACATCCCTCTTACCGTGAAGTCACTCAGGCTAAACTGCAAACGACAGATTACCAACCTGTATTAGCTGTTTTGTCGATTGATTTGGAATGCAGTGCTAACGGGGAGTTATTCAGTATTGGTATGGCCTCTGAGACCGTAAGTTGTGTACTGATGATTGGTGAGCCGCAGGCTGGGCCTGACTGGATTGAATGGCTGCCTGATGAAAGAACACTACTTCTGCGATTTGCAGACAAAGTCAATCAGCTGGATCCAGACATTCTGGTCGGCTGGAATGTTGTAAATTTCGATTGTAAATTGTTGCTTGAGCGGGCAAAAATGCACGCGATAAAGCTCAATATAGGAAGAGATGGCAGTGCCGCCTGGTGGAAAACATCACGTGCTGAAAATGACCAGGGTTTTATTGGTATTGCTGGCAGGGTCGTGGTTGATGGCATTGATGCTCTTAAAACTGCAACCTACCAGTTTGATAGCTTTAGTCTTGAGTTTGTTGCCCGGACTTTGTTGGGTAAAGGAAAAAGCACTGACGATGTTGATAACCGCTTAGCCCGGATTGAACATGATTTTATACATAATAAAATCAAGCTGGCTGAATATAACCTGCAGGATTGTTTGTTGGTACTGGAGATTCTGGCGCACACCAATATTATCGATTTTCTGCAATTGCGCAGCCAGTTAACCGGACTGGAACTTGATCGCATGGGCGGCTCTGTCGCCGCGTTTACCAACGTTTATTTACCCAAATTACATCGGGCAGGATTTATTTCTCCCAATCGACCTGCGGGTGGAGGCTTAGCCAGTCCCGGGGGCTATGTGATGAATTCCAGCCCCGGGCTTTATCAGCATGTTCTGGTACTTGATTTTAAGAGTTTGTACCCGTCTATTATCCGCACTTTTAAGATCGATCCACTTGGATTAGTGCAAGGTTTAGCCAGCCCTGAGAATGCAATCCCAGGTTTTAAAGGCGCCAGTTTTGATCGCAAACAACATTTTTTGCCGGATATTATCACGTCGCTGTGGCGGCAACGGGATGAAGCAAAACGTCAGCAGGATGCCGCCCGCTCACAGGCGATTAAAATTCTGATGAATTCATTTTATGGTGTGCTGGGGTCTGGGGGATGCCGTTTTTACGATACTCGTCTGGCGAGTTCAATTACCATGCGAGGGCATGAAATTATGCAAACAACCGCCAGTTGGATCCGGGAGCAGGGCTATGATGTGATCTATGGTGATACTGATTCGACCTTTGTCTGGCTAAAGAATGCCGGATCTACTGAGCAGGCCAACAGGATCGGCCAACATTTACAGCAACATATTAACCAGCAATGGCAACAAAAACTGGCTGATGAGTATAACCTCGACTGCCATCTGGAAATCGAGTTTGAAACGCATTTTAAACATTTTTTAATGCCGACTATTCGTGGTGCAGAAACCGGCAGTAAAAAACGTTACGCAGGTATCAAAACCTCTGAAAAAGGCGATAAACTGGTCTTTAAGGGGCTGGAAACCGTGCGTTCGGACTGGACTGCGCTGGCCAAGGAATTTCAAACAAAACTGTATCAAATGGTGTTTGATGGTGAACCCGTCAACGACTATATTCGCTCGGTGGTTGAAGGCACACGGCAAGGGCGGTTTGATCACATGCTGGTTTATAAAAAACGCTTGCGGCAGCGATTACACAAATACACTAAAAATGTTCCTCCACATGTCAAAGCTGCGCGTATGGCTGACCATAATAATCAGCAGCAAGGTAAAGCATTAAAGTATCAGAACAAAGGTTGGGTCAGTTATGTGTTAACTATTAACGGCCCGGAAGCGATTGAACATCAAAGTAGCCAGTTGGATTACGAACATTATATTGATCGTCAGATCAAACCCGTTGCAGAGGGGATACTGCCTTTTATCGGTTTAACCTTTGAGCAACTGGTAAGTAATCAGCTGGATCTGTTTTAACGCAAACTAAACTCAATATCGTTTTTAAAATCAGCTTTGGGGCGTTGTTGACTATCGCGTTGTCGCACGCGCCATGCCTGCACCGACATTTTTACATGATCTTGCTGTTTCCAGAACGCAATGGTCATGAAGTGTTCACGTGTTCGTTTATTTAAATAAGATAAAAAGGGTTTTGGGCGTTCCGTTGATACAGCAGCAATATAGTTCACTTTATTGCGGCTAACCCCTGCAATGGGGGGAGCGGGAAAATACACGGGTTTTTTTACTGCGACATCGGTGGCGATACTGTTAAGTCCGGTCAGGTTTGACATCGGCGATGACACCACTTCTATCAAACGTGTTTGTGTTGCCAGTTGCACTTCTGCAATACGGCCATAATGTACATCACCAGAAAGTAAGACTATATCATGTCCACATTGCGCAATTGCCTGAATTAATTGCTGATATTGCTTCTGAAAACTGAGTAAATTTCGTTCCTGAGAGTTATGCATATTGAGTAATATTTGCGGCAGAACCAGTATTCCCGGTGAGTTGAGCTGCTGCAACCAATCAAGTAACTGGCGAAACGTTTTTTGGTCAGTGAACTGAGTCTGGCTGCGATAGGAACGGGCATCCAGCACACAAAAGCTTAAATCCTGTCCAAGACTGAACGTTGAAATAGGTGATACACATTGTACGCGTTCGACACCATCTTTAGCGGTGGATAACCATGCCCGTTTTACTTTTGGGACTTTTAGCGGCCACAGGGTAGGAATATTACTATCTGTGAAAGGATAATCATTCCAGTACTCGTGATCATCTGCCAGGAACCAGTTTGCCCCACGGTTTAATACGCTACCTAATGCCTGCCAGTGCTTAGCATAATCGTCGGCAACACGTTGTCGAACTTCAGATGGCACCAACGAGAGTGTATCTATGCCAATATCCAGATACACCTGATCGCCAACCAGAAATTTAATGTCGGGTTTATGGTGAGCCGGAGCCTGTGTATAAAGGCTTTTGTAAGCCATTGCGGTCGAGCCCTGATCAAGGTGCTCGTAAAAACAACTGCCCAGCATGGCACAAAATGCCTGCTCTTTATGGCGGGGTAACGCGGTTGGTAGTGTTTTAAACTCTCCAGAACGCAGTTTTTGCCAACCGACTACACCGTACATGGGGCGATTTACATAATGTTGGAATTCTACCTGATATTCCTTATCAGGCTGCAATCCATCGATTTCACATAAATAAAAAAAACGTTTATGGATTTGTTTAAACGGGTATTGCCAGTCATTCATGTTGATATCGTACTGACGTATTTCCTGTGTCTGATGTTTTAGCAATACGCGTGCGATGTCGGGTTTATTTAAATCATCAAATAAACTACCAACCCAGACCTGAGCCGTTGTTGCACTTACCTTATGGATAACCAGCTGCCATTTACTGGTATTGGTATTCAAATTAAGTTGACTCATTTTTAAACTCCTTTTACTTGGTGTATTACAAGCTAATGGATTCAAATTGCTGATTGGCAGAAATGAAGACAAAACCTGCCCAGTATCTGGGGTTTTTATATCTGCCAGAGTGCAACATTTCACGCTGAGCGGTTTGCAATGCAATCGACGGGTTAAAATTATTAACAGGCAAAGCACGATAAAAATGTTGCATAAAAATGGCAGTTGCGCGGTCCGGAACTTTCCATAAAGTTGCCATTACTGACCCCGCTCCCTGCCCTAAAAATACCCGTGCCAGACTATTTAACCCTTCACTTTGCCGGGCTTGACCCAAATTGGTGTCGCAGCCACTTATGACAATCAGTTGATTGGCGAAATACTGGTTGTAAAGTTGTGATAAGGGGACAAAACCGTTAGCTGAGGACGATGTATCCGGGCTGGTCACCAACCCTGTGGTTTCAGGTGTTTGCGGATCGTAATAACCATGGGTCGCGATGTGAAATAATGCGGCATAGCGCATGGGGTGGGAGAGTAATTGTTCGCGGGTGGCGCTGTCACCCGTTGCAGAAATGACGGAATATTCTTTAAATTGCTGCTGGATATTGTCTGCTTCAGTTTTACTGGCAGGTAAAGCCGGGAAGCTGTTTGGCATCGCAGAATCCCTGCCGTTATGTGAGGTATTTGGAGCTGCAAAAATTGCGATGCCGGACGTAGAATCTGATGGGGATGATATATCACTTAAATAGCTATTCAGTGAATAACTGTAAATAATGGGCACACGTTGAGTGAGTGTGGCATTGCGGCCGGTTGTCTCACTTTGGCGTAATGCTGCAAACGAAATCTGTCTTAGTATGCCATCCGGCACAATAATGAGTTGCTGCAAATTCTGATTTGCAAGCAACGCCGGCGGCAATAAATCATTGGCGCTGAATTCATCGAGTAACTGTAATCCCAATTCTGCTTGTTGATTGTGTTCGTATTGGTGCAGGCGATGATTGATATCATCTCTTAAGGCATACATCTTCCAGCTCTGCTGAGAAATAACAAATACCACATAAGTCCGGTTGATTTTTACATAACGCAGTGCGATGTCGCCTTCAGGTATTTTCTGTTGAATTTCATTTAAGGGTAATACCGGCAGATCAGGTATCTGCTGTTCGCTATTGCGGTTTAAACTCAGGTAGCGTTCTTTAAGGTTATCCAGCTTACGGCGTATGGACTCATGATTGGCTGGATTGCCAATAAGTTGCACCTCAAGTGCAAGCTTCTCCAGTAATAAATCACTAATTTCCTGCGAATCCGGAGCCTCCCGGGAACCCTTTTCAACGAAATAACTGCGTTGCCTGCGCCATACCGATGCCTGATATTGTTCTGCTACCTGATATATTTTTTGTAATCTTTGTGATTGATTACAGGTGAGAACGAATGTCATGTAGCTATCAATTAATTCATGAGCTTTGTCCATCCAGAACGGGCTTTGGTAGTTGGAGTTCAGTTGTCTGACTGTATGCTGGAGCTCATTAAATCCTTGTTCAAAGGCATGGGTTAATTGCTGTTCAATAGTGACACGCTCTGCGTGTGACACTGATTTTAGCTGATGTTGTAAAACTTTAATTTCCAGTGTTTTTAGATAGATAAAATTGTTCTTGTCAGGAGTGACCTGTCTGGCAGCTATGTTTAGGCAATCACGTGCGTTATCCATCTGGCCGAGACGAATAAATGCATCGGCCAGTGTTAATGAAAACTGGGTGCTGTTGTAGGGCTGATTTAAAGCCTGTCGCTCCTGCATTGCACGTGAAATATAATGTTCTGCTGTTTGTCTGTGCCCTTGTTTGATTGATGTCAGAGCCGATACTGCCAGTATTACCGGTAACAGTTCTTTTTCCTGGGCGCGGCTAATTCCTTCAGCTCTTTCTAACCATTGCATGGCATCTGCCCACTGTTGTTCAGCGATTGAGGTATATGCCAGTTCAAGCAATGTTCGTGGGTGTTCAGCAATCCCAAGTGATAATTTCAGGTACCTTTTAGCCGTCACCCGGTCACCAAAATAATTATATATTTGCGCCAGATTCCGTGCATGGATCGAGTGAGCTATTGGATTATATTCTTTGCTGGTAAATTGCAGTGATTCACGAATGGATTGTTGAGCCAGTGTCAGTTTACCCTGCCATAAATTCAGCATACCTAAATTATTTAGGTATTCACTTATTGCATCTGACTCGTGCAAACGCCGCTTCACCAGAATTGCATTTTCCAACATAAAAGCGGCTTCTGAATATTCTTTATTTTGTGCATAGGTTGTTGCCAGTGCATTGTAAAATTCAGGTAATAAATCGGGAATTGGGTGCACGCGCAGTATTTGAGATACTTGATTTAAGTGGGTGATCCCGTTTTGTTTAAGCACAATATCACCGGTGTTGCTACCCTGAAGATAATGCGCAAATCCGCTGAATAAATGGGTATAGGCCTGAGCCTGTGCAAAGTGATTATACAAATCACTTTCTGCTTTGGTGTTTTCCAGATTGTGCACATAGGTGTTGAGATCATCAAAACGATACAGAGCAAATAAATTATTAATAGTTAAAACAATGCCTGAACTGCAGGCAGGCTCAGTGGTGGCTAAATGCTGCATATCATTTGCGGTTGAAAGGCTGAGTTCAAATTGACCTGTCTTAATTTGCATGGTGGCCAGTTTGCTCAATAGCTGGCAATTTAATATTGAAGCCAGCAGAGGCTTATTTGATGAAATATACTGTTGCAGACGATTAGTTAGTGTTGATTTATCTGCCCGCGACCAGCTGCTGGATAGTTCAGTCAGCCATTGCCATAAAGCATTATCTGGTAAGTTTTGATTGTAATTAGTTAACTTAAAATCTTGTGGATTTAAAGGGGAAAACGCGTAAGCCTGTATTTTTAGCTGGTAACTATGTTGATTGACCTGCGACTCAGGTAGCTCAAAAAACTCAATTTGCCCCAGTTCCTGAGGGCCTTCCAGGTGTGTAACCGCTTGACCATTGTATAATACATCAAGATTAAAAATATGTGTCTGGCTTTGGATTGACCATCTGCCACTTTTGGCATTTGGCGGTACCGGCAGCGTATATGAATATAACTTTAGTTTTTGCAGGTTGAATAGTTCAGAAGCAAAAAGCTGCGTGCTAATAAACACGCAGCTCAGCAATATTAAACGGATGAATACCTGAAAGTGCTGCATCAGTCTTACTTCCCGGCAATATCAGCCCCACATATATGAGGGTACCGGGAATAACAACATTTCACTCATTTGCTCTTCTTCTGAGGCTTCGTCGTCTTTTTTGTCTTTATCTTTTTCCTTGTCATTTTTAGCCCACAATAGCTCAGTACTAAACTGACGGGTGTTGGGATCCAAAGTGACTGACAGTGTCACGTGTGTCCAGCTGAAGGGCAGGGGATCGACGATTTCACGCAGATCTATTTTTTCCGCTACCATTTTGTTTGGCTCGGTTTTACTTGGATAGTAACGGGCTGTGCTGGTGACTTTTTGCGCGATGTCGGTCCATAATGCGCCACCCAGATTGGGATCATTAACAACAACACGCATATACCAGTCATTGTTTTCGTCCTGTTCTAAGCGCGTTTTCATTTTGTAAGCGGCATCGTTATCTTTATCAAAGGCCAGGGGATGGTAAACTCTTAACTCTTCTGGAATTAACGATAAATCGATACTGGTAACGTACGCACTATCGACTTGCCACATTTGTAAATCAGCTGGGATATCTGCTGCTTGCATAGTTATTGCACTCCTGATTGTGAGTATTGTATGACACGTGTCATGGTGATGTTGCTGTCGCCAAATTGAGCAATCCAATTTGACATAACGGGACTGAGGTTACCGCTAAATAATGTGCTGACAGGCTGACGCTGCTTTGTCAGCATTGTGGTCTGCTGGGCGGCATAGAAAGAAGCGATACTGTGGCGTAGAACATCTGCAATAATAATGCTGCCTAATTTTCCTAAACGGGTATTGGCTGGCTGACTTAATCCACTTTCCAGTAAAATATATAACCACAAGGGAAGTTTTTCTGAAGCAATAATAGGTTTAAGTATCTGATAAGCCTCGCTTAAATGGCTTTCTTCTAATGCTGCAACCGGTTTGGAGTCTGTTAACCCTGTGGCTTTGGCAAGATGTGCAAAGTGCATTTCGATTGAGTGGCGTAAGTCATAACCTGACGGTAACTGGCTTTTATTGCCAGCCAACAGGTTCAGGGTGACAATATTGCCCTCAGCCGGAACGTCAGCCATGCCTCCGGATAAGGATAAATCCAGTCTTCCTGCTTTTTGCGATGCCTGACCAAAAAATAAAGACCAGTCAATTTGTTGCTCTGGTGGAATATCGCCTGATTTATTGCCACGTAACAGATCGCCAATCGATAACGTGTAAGACGGCTGGATATGATTCATTCGATATACTGGCCTGACAAGACTATGGCCTATGCGAAATGCCGCATGTGAGAACTCACAAGGTATAGCGTCAATTGGTGTGGTGAAGTCACTAATACCTGATGCTGACTCAATGAAAAAATGTTGATAGACAACAGGATCGAGTAATCGCGACAAAAAGTCAGTAACCACCACCTGATGAAACATGCTGATTGTCGCTTGTTTTGCCTGAATAAAGTGACCTGTTTCGACTAAAAAGCGGTTGTGCAGATTTTGCCAGACACGGTGCATTTGACACACTATGGTATTTTCATCATTACGGGGTTCTGGAATATGTGCCACGCCGGCGGTATTGCGCCATACGTCATAATTGATATGGGAAGGAACGACAAATTTACCTGTTGGGTTAAACAGAGTGTCCGCACTAAAGTCCGGCCCATCACCGTACATACTGTCCATGTTCAGGCAGGGGGTGACATGCCGTTGTGCCTCTTCGCCTTTTGGATTGGTGGGAGCAACAATATCATGGGAAATCATTTGACCGAGATAGGTAAAGCCTGCTGGTATTTCCAGTGAATGCTGATCGTCTTTCAGTGGTTCAAAGGCAAGCGGCTGTAACAACTTGTGCCTGGGGATTTGTGTATCAAAAGCATGGTCTACTTTTTCGGAAATTTTTAATGCCAGAATGCGCGCCAGCTCAACAATTTGTTTCGTTGATAACAACACACCTTCCGGATGTGGGGGAAATAATCTTGTTTGAGTGCAATCCATGCTAACTTCCATTAAAAGTTGTAATCAATTCCCAGGGTATAATGTAGATCATTCGCTTGTTTATCTAAGCGGGAAATTGTCATGTCATAGCGTCCGGGCTGAACATTTTCTGCTTTAATTTCAAATATTAGCTCACCATTGTCGTTAGTGTTAATTTGTTGCCACTGATAATCCCGATTATTTTTTTCATCATGAAGACTAAGTTGAAATTCGCTATTAGCCTGTAAGCCCAAATCTATTACCAGCAATTTATTACTAACGGCTGAGTTGAAATAAATATGCCAGTCAGGTATCTCGCCACGATAGGTTTCCAGATAGACTAAATCCGGACTTACGGTTTTATCTGATGAAAAGGGCCATTGAATACAAATGACCATCACAGCTCCAAGAATGGCGCCAGCAACGACACCACTCCATTGATGCCTGGCTGTCAACCAGACGCCTTGCAAGCGCTTAAACACCTTGTTCGAAAAAGCGGTTTTATGTGCGGTAAAAATATCGTCAATGTGGATAAGTTCGATGAGACCGGGTTTGTCGATCAAAAAGGACTCAAAATAGCGGACTTCTTCTATTGATAACTGATTTAAGCGATATTTTTGTATTAAGTCTTTAGCCGTTTGTTCATTTAAGTCCATTTTGAATTACCGTGTGAGTGGCAGGAAACCTTATTTTCGATGTTGTAACTGCTCCAGCTTGTTATCTGTATTGTGCTGAGCAAAAAGCGTTTCTCTCATTTGAATTGATGTTTTTTTATATTCCTGCGGCACGCCGTTAAAAAAAGGCAATAAACTGATTAAGCTTATGGCGAATACTTTAAATGCATTCAATCCGTTATGTTCAGGGCTTATTTTATGTTGCATCAGTTGTTTAAGCCGTGAACGGGCTCGAAACAAAACTCTGTCGAAATGGGCTGCCGAGAGTACCAGTTCATCACATATTTGTTGCTTGTCTTTTTCATACAAATAAAAGTACTGGAGGATCTTTTTATCTCTGGCACTGGTGAGTTCACTTAACAATTGCTCAACCAATCGTAACGTGGCTTCACAATACTGGATGTGTGATAAATCTGATGGTTCGTTTAGAGGATAATCTTCAATATTTTCATCGCAACTGGTAGCCCGGCGAATTTCCTTACGTTGATGTGCGATTAATAAATTGATGGCTGTATTACGAACAAAACCATTTAGCGCTTTGGGGTTGTTGATTTCACCGTTTCGCGCTTTGTGTAATACCAGCAATATGGTTTCCTGCGCTAAATCTTCAATCAGGTGTTGTTCTTTGACCCGGCGTGCAAGAATAAATTGTAATCCCTGCCAATAACGCTCAAAAAGCAGTTTTTCAGCTTGTTCGTCGTGTGCGGCGATCAGTGTTACAAGTTTATCCGCCGGAATATCAGCTGGGTGGTTAACATTGTGTTCTGTCGATTTTTTCAGAACGGTCACGTTGCAAATAAATCCATTTATTTGGTCACTGGTTAATATCCAAGCTACACCAACTTATTGCCGAATTAAACAATTAATTGTTGGTTATTTGAATAATTATATTGGTGAAATATTAATGATTTTTACTTTTAATTGAATGACTTACTGTTGTTGCCATTCAAGGCCAATATAAATTGTGCGTGGTAATCCTGTAAAATATCTGTGTTGGTTGAAAGCAAAGTCTGCTCGTTCTGCGTATCGCGTGTTGAGCAAATTCCTGACTGAAATGTGCCATGACAGCGCTTCATTGAGCGAATAATTTGTCGAAAGGTGCAGTAGATTATGACCCGGGTATCGTTGGCTGTTTTGTGGATTCAGATAATATGCCCCTTGATGTTGCCAGCTTAGTTGTGTCATCAATTGGCTGACAGGTCGCCATTTTAGATTAACTTGTGCCAGTAGCCGGGGGGCGCTGTCAATATCGTTGCCTTTAATATTCTCCGAACTGATTTGAATGTTATTGGTATAGCTGTGACGACTGTAACTGCCATTGATACCAAGCGATAGTTTATCTGATAAGTCAACACTGGCTTCTATTTCAGCACCAGTGTGACGGGTTTTGCCATCACTGTAATTGTGCCGTTCAGTATCCTGAAAAATATAATGGTTTTTATGCATATCAAATAGAGTGAATGCCCATGAAATCCAGTTCAGCGATTTTTTTAGTCCCAGTTCAATATTGGTTAGCGTTTCCGATTGTAGATCCGCCAGTTGTTGCCCTTGTTGTAGTCTGAATAATTCACTGGACTGTGGTGGCCTGTAACCCTGACTCATTGCAATATACAGATTACTATCTCCAGTGAGCCGATAGATTAATGCCAGGCGTGGTGACATGTTGGTAAACGTTAAAGCAGTATCTGCCGGACGAAAATATCGACAATTAACGGTATCAGTGGTGCATGCGCTTCCATTGCTCAGGTGATTATCATAGTCGTAATCCAGCTGGCTCCAGCGTAGTGAAAAATCTATTTCCAACTGGTTGTTCAGAGGCCGGTTATAGTTTGCCCACACTGATGTTAACTGGCTATTGAGGCTGTAGTCATAATGGAAACCTTGTGGAATGGAAGCCGAAAATGGTTCAGATTGATATTCAGATAATTCACTTTGCGCGAATTCGTTATCCAGTCCGAGCGTTATTGAACCTGTTTCCAGTTGTTGATGCCATTTGCTGAGCATTCCTGCGCTAACTTGTTGATTTACTTCAGTGGGTTGCCAGGGAACCCAATGCTGTGAAAAGCGCATGAAACTATGGCGAAGATATGGGGTTATGCTCCAGGTAGTCTGGTTTTGGTACCAGTTAAGCTGTGAACTAATCCGCAGGGCACTGGCGTGGCGATATGCATCCGGGTTGGCATTTATTCGAACCAGCTCAGGTTTTTTATAGGCATTAAATCCCTCAATATAACCGGCACTTTGTTGATTTAAATGCGTTGTAGCAATAAGCAGGGTGCTGTCAAAATCATGCTGCAGATGTTGGTATATAAAGTTGGCTTTTTGTTGTTCATAACCTGAATCGGGTTGATAGCCATTCTCTCTGCTTTGATTGCCATACAATAGCCAGCCAGAGGAGTCATTATGCAGGCCAACACGAAATTTGCTGCGTTGATACCGGCGCTCTCCCATTGTCAGATCAATACTCAAAGGAGAAGATTGAAAAACCGATAATGGCTGACTATTTATCACGCCGTGTACCGCATTGCCATCGTATTGCGCGCTAACCGGGCCGCGGATAACGTCGATATACTGAGCCTGTTCAGTATTTAATTCAAACAACTGGTTGGCGTTGCAAAAGCCCATTGGCCTGACTGGTACACCCATTTCGGCGATGACAAAGGCACCACAGGCACCTGCACCTGTTAACACGGGTGAACGAATAGAAATCAGACTTTCCTGTCCATTTCCCCGACTAATCCAGCTTCCGGCAACTTGCGACAATAACTCACTGATATGCACGGCTTGCTGTAAGTTAATATCTGATTGTTGCAGCAGGGATGCGCTTAGGCTTTGTTGATCGTTATTTGACAGTGAGCGTGATGATTTAATTTCAATACGTTCCAGTAGCTGCTCCTGAGCGTGAATTGAAGAACTCAACAACATGCCGGACAAAAACAGTAGCAGGGGCAAAACGAGTGCAGGCTGGCGTATCGGAAACATGGAACAGTTAATCGCGTTTTTTAGCTAAATCAAGGTATTAGTTTACCCATGCTGTTGCATGGCTGCCAATGGGTGTTTACTCTTTGGGCGAAATAACGGCGCAAACTCCGGAGCCATCAGGGCATGCTCGAATTAAAAAATATAACCAAGTCTTTTATTAATGGATCCGAACAGGTCCATGCTCTGCAAGGGGTGTCGTTAACGGTCAGTAAAAATGAGTTTGTTGCTTTTATGGGCAGCTCAGGGTCAGGTAAGTCGACCTTAATGAACATTATGGGTTGTCTGGACACACCCAATAGTGGTCAGTATTTGTTAGACAACCAGGATGTGGCCAAACTGGATGACGATACTTTGTCCGCAATCCGTAACAAACATATTGGTTTTATTTTTCAAACTTTCCATTTATTACCCAAGCTGGATGCAATTGGTAATGTCAGGTTGCCACTGCGTTACACCGACGTCAGCGATGAAGAAGCGACTGAACGTGCAATTGCCTTGTTGCAAAAAGTCGGACTGGGTCATCGCATGCAACATAAACCCTTTGAAATGTCAGGTGGGCAGAGACAGAGAGTTGCCATTGCCCGGGCGTTAATTAACCGTCCTACTGTGATTCTGGCCGATGAACCAACCGGTAACCTGGACAGTAAAACCTCGGTAGAAATTATGGCGCTGCTCAAAGATTTGCATCAGCAAGGTCAGACCATCGTTATGGTCACTCACGAAGATGATATTGCCGAACATGCCGAACGCGTAGTTATGATGCGTGATGGGCAAATACTGGATGAAAATTATGCGCTGGCGAAATAATTATATAGCACTGCTGTGCATGGGGTTTATCACCCCATTGGTGCAGGCTGATGAATCCTTATTATTAACCGGCGTTGTTAGCTCTTCTAACAGTCAGGTTGTAACCGCACCACGTACAGATCGTTGGCAGGTACAAATTCAGTGGCTTGCTGATGAAGGCAAGATTGTCAATGTTGGTGATTTAGTTGCGGTGTTTGATGGAGGTGGAATTCAGTCACAACTGGAGCAAAATGAGGAAAATCTCAATACCCAGAAGTTACAACTGATCAAAACTGAAATGGATTTAAATCAGGCGGTTGTTGAAGCAGAAGGGGCATTAAAACTTGCTACTATCATGGTGGAAAAAACACGTATAGAAGCCAGTATTCCCGATGGCGAGGTCAGCGATTACGAAAAAGGTAAATATCGTATTGCTTACGAGCGTGCAATTGCCGACAAAGTGAAGGCAGAAGAAAAGGTTAAACTGAAACGCGCTGAACGGGATATCGGCATTAACAAACAGCAGCTTGAGCTTATTAAGTTGCAGGAATCCATTGATTACCAAAAGTCGCAGCTGGGTAAATTAAGTGTAGAAGCACAGGTACGTGGTCCGGTGACCCATATGTTACACCCCTGGAACGGTGAGAAAATTGCGGCGGGAACCAATGTACAGGCCAGCTGGAATATTGTGTCGGTGCAGGCGGAGCAAGGGTATCAGGTAACTGCCTGGATCCACGAAATTGACGCAGTCAAACTGAACGCGAAAAACAGTCAGATTATTCTGTCACTGGATGCTTATCCAAATGAAACTTACCAGGGCCATATTGTCAGTCAGAGTCGCCAGGCCGAACAAAAACCGCAATGGAGTGATAGCGCCTATTATCAGCTCGATATTGCGTTTGATCAGCTGCCTAAACATGACATTTTTCCGGGCATGAGTGTACGGGTACAAATCCAGCAAAACGGAGGGCAGCATGATGCGCAGTAGGATCTTTATTATCTGCTTTGTGCTGGCTTTGTTGAGTGCCTGTGATGATACAACTACAACAAATACTTCTCAGGATACACCTTTAATTACTGCCAGTGCCGAGGTGGTGTCAATGCAAACGGCTACCATTGGTCCGCCCAATGTTCGTCGTATGTGGCAGTACAAAATTGAAAAAATGGTACCGGAAAATACCCGGGTGAAAGAAGGGGATATGTTGCTGGTATTCGATGCTCAGCGACTTAAAACTGATTTGATTGGGCGCAAGAGTTCACTGCAGGCCGAAATTAAAAAAGCCCAAAGCCAAAAGCTGGATGATGAGGCGACCGAGCATGATTTAGTGCTGGCACAGGCCGAAGCCCAGATGAATTATGATATTGCACGGCGTAAAGCAGAAATTACCGATGAATCCCGCTCTCAAATTGAACGGGATAAACAACAGGCTGATTTTGAATACCAGAGCGAAAAGTTAGCACAGGCCAAACAAAAACTGGCTCACCATAAAAAAGCGAGAGAGATAAATCAAAAAGTCAGCCAGGGACGCATCAATATGTATCGCAGCCGGGTTAACTCAATTGAAAGTGATATTGAAAAGCTGACGGTTAAAGCGCCTAAAGATGGTTTAGTTATGTATGTTAACTGGAACAATGAAAAACCAGCAGTGGGTGAAACTGTGTATATGGGACGCAGTCTATTAACCTTACCTTCACTGGATCACATTGCGATTAAAGTTGAATTTGATGAGCCGGATACCGACAAATTACATGTTGGCCAGCTGGTTAAAGTGGTGTTTGAAGCCTATCCGGAAACCGCATATATGGGCAAAATATCTGAACTGGCCGAAGCCTATCACCCCAAATCGGCTAATAATCCAAAAGTGGTATTTGATGCTTTGGTTGAACTGGATAACGACGGGCCAAAAGAAATGCGCCCCGGTATGAAAGCGAAAGTGGAGGTGATGCCATGAGGCTTGTATCTCTGATAGCACTGTTAGTTGCTTTAGCCGCTTGCAGTGAAGCACCGCAGCAGACCATCCCGACCTATCAGGTTGCTGAGCGTGATTTTCGTATTCAGATCCCGGCAATCGGTGAGCTGGAAGCTGCTGAGGCCACCAATATCTCTTCACCAGGTCGTCGACCTATGGTGATTTCGTGGCTGGCAGAAGAAAACCAGACAGTTAAAAAAGGACAGGTCGTCGCGCGTTTTGATGCCGAGCAATTGTTATTAGATAAACGTGAAGAACAACTGGAAATGATGATGCTCGATAGTGATATGCGTAAAAAGAACGCTGAGCACAGCAAGGATCAAAACAGTTTAAATTCAGATGAAGTGTTAATTGGCAAAGAGTTTAATTTTGTTGATGCCTTCGCCATTGATGACCTGCGTTTATATTCCAAACTGGAGATTATCGATACCTTATCCAACAAGGAATATCTGGGGGCTAAAGATAATTTTATCGACTGGAAGTTAAACAGTCTGGATGAGCAGAATCAAAGTGCGCTGGATGTACTGGAAATCCGCAAACAAGGGCACGAAGCTAAATTCAAACAGCATGAACAGGCGTTATCCAAACTTGAAGTTAAAGCACCTTATGATGGGTTGCTGGTTTACGATAAAAACTGGCGTGGTGATAAAGCCAGCGTTGGCCAGACGGTTTTCCCCGGCGCCACCATTGCCAAAATCCCAAATTTGTCGCATATGCAGGCCAAAGTCTATGTGCTGGATAAAGACGCGATTGGGCTGGCAAATGGACAACCCGTTGAAGTGACCCTGGAAGCCTTTCCGGATCAGCACTTTAATGGTGAAGTAAAAAGTGTGTCGGGCTTTTCGCGCACTATCAAACGCGGTAATCCCACCAAATATTTTGAAGTGATAGTGGATTTGCCGGTTAAAGCCGAACAAATGCAACCGGGACAAAAAGTCACCGCAAATATCAATGTGAAAAAGGCAGAGCCTGCGTTAATTGTGCCGTTACAGGCATTATTTAACCAGCAAGGGAATAACTTTGTGTATGTAAAACAAGGTCAGGATTTTGTTAAACAGCCCGTCAGCACGGGGCAGAAAAATCTGTATTTTGTTGAAATTGTTGAGGGATTGAGCCCCGGTGACAATATCGCATTAAGTGAACCTTCCGTTCAGGAAACATCTGCGGGAGGCCAGTTATGATTAAGCAATTTTATCCACTTATCCTCGATGCGCTTGAGGAAATGGCTGCACACAAGTTGCGCACCTTATTAACCCTGCTGGGCATGATATTTGGCGTAGGGGCGGTGATTGCCATGTTGAATATTGGTGAAGGTGCGGAACGTCAGGCCATGAAAATGATTGATTCCATGGGGCTGCGAAATCTGATTGTTGAATCAAAAGTGTTTGCCAGTGAAGAGCTCAATGAAATTCGTCAGGAATCGTTAGGATTAAGTCTGGCCGATGTTGAAGCGGCAGCTCAAACCTTGCCTTACGTGGTTGATCACAGCGCTGAACGTCAGGTCAAAACACAATCGGTATACAGTGATTTTGGTAAGGCGGATGTGACTGTCGTTGGGGTGACGGCCAATCATTTTGATTTATCCAACTTAAAAACCAGTGCAGGACGTACGCTGACCGAAGAGGATGATAAAGATGTCGCACAAGTCGCTGTACTAGGGGCAAGTGCGGCTCAGCAGCTGTTTCCTGCAACCGATGCAATTGGTCAGTTTGTTAAAGTAAACCATCTGTGGGTGAAAGTTGTAGGGGTATTAGCAGCGCCCTATTCGGAGAAGGACGAGTTTCAGGGGGTTAAAATTGGTGGAGATAGCACCCGTATTTTTGTACCACTGAACACCAGTTTGAAAAAACTTAATGCCAATCCACTGGCCAGTGAACTGGATTTAATAAAGTTAAAAATTGCCGATGATACCGACCCGGTAATTGCAGCCAAAGGTGTATCGCAGCTGTTTAAATTGCGGCATGGCGAAGCTGAGGATTATCAGTTAATTGTGCCAGCAGCTTTGTTAGCACAACAAAAACAAACTCAGCAAATATTTAATATTGTGATGGCCTGTGTGGCGGGGATTTCTTTGCTGGTTGGCGGCATTGGCATCATGAATATTATGTTAGCCAATGTGCTTGAGCGCACTAAAGAAATTGGGCTGTTACGCGCGGTTGGCGCCACTCAACGTGATATCAAAATGCAGTTTATTGCCGAGAGTTTTACCATTTCTGTGTTAGGGGGATTATTGGGCATTCTGTTCGGTCTGATTTTATCTGAAGTGATTGGTTTTTATTCGGGCTGGGCAGTGAGCTGGTCCATTGTGGCGATTGTATTATCGCTATCCATTTGTATGGCAGTTGGTGTTGGCTTTGGTGTATTTCCGGCGATCAAAGCCTCTAAGCTAAACCCGATTGAAGCTTTGCATAGTGACTAGCTATTAACATCTGGTAGATAAAGCGCCTAAACAGGCGCTTTTTTTATGTCTGAAAACTGGCCATATGTAGCTGAAAATTTGGTCTGAAGTTTGCACTAAGTTGCTCTAAATATTTAACTCATCAATTGTGTTGGTTTGGTCTTTATAGGCTGAACCAACTGTTATATAAGGGATTGCGATATGAACGTTGATAGCACAAATCCGGTCACTGCCGCTTATTACAACAACAAAGCGGCAAATATTGTCCCCTCACCGACCACCGGCAATGATGCGGATGAAACTGAAAAAAGCACGGGCGACAAGGTGTTTTTATCCGAGGCGTTTGAGCAAATTGTGGCAAACCGGATCGGGCTCGACAAAGAAAAAATGGATGAACTTAAACAAAAAATTGAAGAGTTGGAAAACAAAGAATCCTTAACCGACAAAGAAAAACTGGAGTTGGAGCAGTTACGCAATGCGTTGGAAGAGCTGGTAAAACAAGCCGCCGAGCGTGAAGCAAAAAGTCAGGCCGCAGGTAACCCCGATGTTAAGCCTGTCGCTACTGCAAGCGCTGCGCAGCTGGCGGTTTATCAAATGTATTCAAAGCAGCCTGATAAAGAAACTTAATAACGGTTCCCTTGTGTAATCGATAAAAAGTGGATTATTGTGATTACCAAGGGATTATGTCGGTCTAATTACCGAGCGACTTTGTCGCATTTAAGGTAACAGTTAGTATTATCTAGTTCAATAAATGTGTAAATATTTCCTTTAAAACATGAGTTGATTAGACGTTTTGTATATTATTGAATTAGTCAGAATATTAAAGGTAGCCAATGTATACAATAAGTAAAATTGCGAAAGAGGCAAATGTTGGTGTAGAGACCATTCGTTTCTATGAACGCAAAGGCTTACTTGAACAACCCATCAAACCGATACAAGGATACAGGCAATATACAGAACAAGCACTTTCAAGAGTATTGTTCATAAAGCGTGCACAGTATTTAGGTTTTACATTGGCGGAAATATCATCATTATTAATATTAAGTGCTAGTAATTGTGAAGATGTTCAGCAACTCGCTGAGCAAAAGCTTGCAGTAATTGAAGATAAGTTAAGAGATTTGCTTAATCTTAAAGAAAGCCTTGTCTCACTTGTTTCAGACTGTAAAAATAATCCAAGTGATAAAGATTGCCCGATCATTCAGTCACTCCAACCGTAAAATGACACATCACTTGACTCCGTACCCATGTACGGAGTTTATGCTGTATATAAAGAACAGTTTAATAGACGTAAATATGGCAAAAAGTAGTCAACTATCAATCTTAGGCGGGCTTGCCGCAGCAATCGGTGCCAGTGCCTGCTGTGCTGGGCCACTTGTTTTGCTTTTATTGGGTATAAGTGGATCATGGATTAGCCATTTAACACTCTTAGACCCTTATCGTCCTATTTTTATATTCGTGGTTGTGGTTTTATTTGGCTTTGCTGGGTGGAAGATACATCAGCCTGTTGAAAACTGTGCGGATGGCGAGGCATGTGCAGTTCCAAAGGTAAGAGCGCGACGAAAAGCAGTATTTTGGTTTACCACACTGTTGGCGTTTGTTTTTGTTACCAGCAACTACTGGATCATATGGGTCGTGTAGGTGCTATCACTTAACTCTAATTGGAGAGAAAGATGAAGAAGTTATTGATTACAACATTATTGTTGATAAGCAGCACGGCGACGTTTGCCAAAGATGTAACTGTTACGTTAGAAGTTCCGTCCATGGATTGTGTAACGTGCCCGATAACAGTAGAAAAAGCACTTGAGCGCGTTAAAGGCGTTAAACAAGTGGAAGTGACATTTGAAAATAAACTTGCTGTTGTAACATTTGACGATGAGGTGACAAATTCTGATGCATTAACGAAGGCTACAAAGAATGCTGGTTATCCTTCATTAGTAAAGTCGTAAGGCCTTCGCTAGTTGAACGATAATGAAATCCTCTGAGGAACACAAAACTATGGCGAAAATAGAACTCTCATCGACGATTACTTGCCCACATTGCAATTATAGCCAGCAAGAAGAAATGCCAACCACTGCATGCCAATTTTTTTATGAATGCACTAAATGTAAATCACTGCTAAAGCCTCTGAGCGGCGACTGCTGCGTTTATTGCTCATATGGAACAGTGAAGTGCCCTCCAATTCAAGAGGGCAACAGTTGTTGTAATTAAAAAGTAGTCAGTTGAACAACTGGCTATTTTTCATGCTGATTCATGCAAAGCTTGTGACCTCTCAACTCTCAGTGCAGTTGTATTCATATCATTTCTAAGCCACATACTGCGCACGCCATTCGGGCTAACTTCAATTCCTAATGCTTTAGTTAGCTTCATCGCAACCTTCTGCTGACCTAGGTGGGGATGTTCAAGAGAGAACTCGATTACCGCTTTCTCGATTTCCATATCTACACAGTTTTTATGCCGTATGTTAGGCGTTTCTTGCCGTTTTAAGGCATCAGGCCCGCCTTGCTTGACCAATTTCAGATGACGGTAGATAGTGTCGCGAGACACCCCACTTTGACGCGAAGCCTTAGAGACATTACCTAGTCTTTCAACCAAGGCAAGGATCTCTAGCTTCTTTTGAATTTCTAAGTCTTCAACCGCTAATTTACTCGGCTCATTGACTTCTGATACTGCAAGTTTGCGCCCCGCGAAGTGCGCAGTAAACCCTTTCTTGCTGGTGTTTCTGATTTCTATTTTCTGATTTGCAATGGAGTGCTTAAACGGTGAGTCAATCAAGTAAAATTTGTTACCATAACTAAAAGTATGGTCATTACGGATTTTGCGATGGTCTTTAATTACGCAGATATCATCAAGGGTAGTGTGTTTGGATAATGGTGTGAATTCTGATGTTTGATGCTTCGATTTTACTTCGATATGTGACCGCCAAAACTGCGGGATAAATACATGTTTGAGGTAGGCGTTTGCAGCGGCAATATCAGTAATGTTACTCAGCCTTAATTCAGGCACTAAACGGTCTTGGAAGGTATCGAAAGCTCGCTCAATACGACCTTTACCTTGTGGTGAATTGGCAAAGATAATTTCAATACCCAACTCTTCACAAGCTCTTTGCATTTGTGAGAAGTTACACCGCTTAGGGCCACCGAAGATACCTGCTCTGTCTACATAGAGTGTTTTGAAAACGCCTTTTGTTTCAATGCAGTCTCGCATGACTTTTAAGCAACCAACGGTGGTTTCAGAGGGGAAGAATTCAGCATGCACTTCACTGGTAGCATCATCAATCATGGCGATTAGGCAGTGCTTCCTATTCCCAAACCAGCGATGTGGACTACCGTCCATTTGCATCATTAGGCCAGCAGCCTCCATACGCTCTCTGCGCTTACGCACGATGCCTCGTCTACGTTTGGCACGCTTAACATGGTGAATATCATGTGCCCAGCCACGCAGCGTCTCTCGCTTCACTACGATGTGTTCATCGGCCTCTAACTTTTCCGCAAGATGTAGTAAATTCAAATCAAAATACTTTTCTTTGATTAAGGCCTGCACTGCTTTTTTAATTGAAACGGGCGTTTTATTAGGTGGTGATTTTCCACTATTGCCATGCACAACAAACTGAATACCAACTTGCTGATACCGTGTTACATAGCGTTCAATCGAACGGCGAGACTTGCTTAGTAGCTTAGCAGCGTTGGCTATTGTTATCCTGCCTTCAACAACTTTAGCAATTATATCAACGGTGAGTTGAGCTTTAGAATCCATCACAATCATCCTCAACATGCCTCAAATATTCAAAAAAAGAACATTACCAGACATGTAAAAAAGTGACCGACAGTTTCCCTTGGTAATTAGCGAATACGACAGAATCGCTTGGTAATTAAGATACGACAAAGTCGCTTGGTGTTAACAATAAAAAGTGGATTATTCACAACTCTATCTGACACTTTTGATTTTAGAGCTTAACCAAACCTGACTGTCTACTTTGTGCCGGTAGGGTCATTCAAAGTTTGGTTGGTGAAAGACTGCTTTGTACGTAAAGCAGCCGTTCAGACTGTTGCTTGTTATAACTGTCCACTTTATTTTTCAACTACCAGTTTTGCGAATGCCTAAGTGTATGATTTGGCAGCTTAAAGCGGTACTATGCCAATAGTGATTTATTCATATGCAATTCTTAGGGGCCGCATCATTTAACTGTTCTGTGTCAGGAGAATCATGGCATCTCATAAGCGACTAAAAAGTGTTGTACAAAGCTCGGCTCACCATTCAGTGAGTGCGCTTTCTTTTGTGCATCCTCATCTTGGTCAAGCTTGCGAGGAAGCAGGCCTGGAATCTATAGAAATCTATGTGTCTGATACTGAGCCATGCCCAGAAAGATTTTTACACATTGAACCACTGAGGCAGGCGCTAAATAGCCTCAAAGAAACATTCTATAGTTTGGTAGTTACTGAGGGGTTCGAGCCAAAAGATATTGAATCAGTAAAAATGGTTTTTGAGTTCAAGCATGGTCAGCTCGATCACTATTGTAGTGTTTGCACAGCTTCGTTGGTTAGTGCATCTAAAACGCACCAAAGTAAGGTTAATTACCTTGGAAACACAGAACAAGTTTAGGCAAAGCTGGGCCGTTGCTAAAGACCTGAGGAAATAATGAGCTACGACGAACACGATGCAGCAATGGACGATTTCTATGACAGGATTAGCGAAGAGCTATTTCCTGAACATAAAGAAATAGCTATTGAACAGTTCATCGAAGAAAGAATGCAGTCGTATTTCCTAAAGAATCCAAACGTAATTCATCCAGCGATTGAAAGCTCAAATCATGCCGGTGACCTTTTACAAGTTTCGCCATCTTGTGCATTAGTAATGTACACAACGGCAATAGAGCTTTACTTAAAGGCAGTTTTGCTAAAGCCTGTCTTATATGGAATGGTCCATAACGAAAATATTGCGGGGCTTATTGTTGATTCTTCAACAGGTCAGGCTGGCTTTAATCGGTACAATAAACTGCTAACGGCGCTTTGTATCCAAGCTGCACAAATTGATTTAGCCTCTATTAAAGGTAAGGAAAATAAGCCGATCCTAAAAGAAGCAGAAGATGTTCAGTCGATTCGAAATAAGGTAGTACATCAGGGCTATAGGGTTACACCTGAAGAGCTGGGTCAAGCCAAAGATATTGCGTACCTTATGCTCACTGAGGTAGTAGAGCCCGTGCTAAACAACCTAGAATTAGTGATCGCAAGTAATGAAGCAGGCTTTTGTGTGTCAAAGGCTTAACAAGCGGGACAAACTTTTCACTGGCGCTCTAAGCTTGCCCCTGTTGCGGGCGTTAGCTTCTCAAATTTAGCAAGGAAGAGTGATGAGAATTGAATCAATTAGGATTGAGAACTTTAGATCTTTTAAAGATGAAACGATAAATCTAGATAACTACAACTGCTTAGTTGGTGCCAATGGTGCAGGTAAATCTACGGTTTTAAATGCTCTTAACCTTTTCTTTCGTCAATATAAGGACGCAAGTACTGATCTAAGTAAACTATCAGAAAATGACTTTCATCATAAAGACACCAAAAGTGAGATCAAAGTAACTGTCACGTTTTGTGATCTCAGTGATGAAGCTAAAGAAGCTTTGTCCGCCTATGTTAGGCAAGACAAACTGATAGTGACTTCAATCGCGACTTTTGATGAATCTAGCCAGAAGGCCGAAGTAAAACAATATGGTAATAGGTTAGGTATATCTGACTTTCGAAAGTGGTTTGATGCAAAGAAAGTTGGTGAAAAGGTAACTGAGCTTAAGTCTATATATGATGAATTAAGCTCATCATATTCCGATCTTCCTACTGTTAAGCAAAAGCAAGCAATGGAAGATGCTCTGAATGAATATGAAGAGAAGAATCCAGATAAATGCAGCCTAATACCATCGGAAGACCAGTTTTATGGAATTAGTAAAGGGGTAAATAAGCTTTCGCCATATATTCAGTGGGTGTTTGTCTCAGCATCAAAGGATGCTACTACAGAAGCTGAAGAGTCAAAGAATTCTGCGCTGGGTCAGCTTTTGGAAAGGGCAGTAAGATCACGAGTCAATTTTAGCGATAGAGTTAAAGCTTTAAGAGAAAAATTGGTAAGTGATTACCAAAAAATGCTAGACGCAGAGCAAAGCGTTCTATCAGATCTTTCAAGTTCAATCGAAGCCCGGTTAAAGGTCTGGGCGAATCCATCAGCGACCGCAAAGGTAGAATGGAAGCAGGATCCTGAAAAAACTATTAAAGTAGATGAGCCATGGGCCCATGTAGTAATCGGTGAAAAAGGGTTTGACGGCGAACTAGGAAGGTTTGGTCACGGGATGCAACGCTCATTTTTGCTATCGTTGTTACAGGAGCTCGCATCTATTGGTAGTTCAGGACCGACCCTCATTATGGGTATCGAGGAGCCCGAACTTTATCAACATCCTCCACAAGCTAGATATCTCTCAGAAATCATCCAAGATCTCTCTTCACAAGGTTGTCAAATACTTGCTTGTTCTCATAGTCCGTATTTCATACCAGGAGACAATTTCTCATCCGTTAGAGTTGTTAGAGAAATAGGAGAGCCATGTTGTTCTGAAATATCTAGTGTTGGTTATGATGAAATTACACAAAAGCTAAACGAAGTGGGTGAAAAACTTGTTCAAGAGTCTGGAATGTTAGCTAAGCTCTACCCAACATTAAGGCCTGAAATCAATGAGATATTCTTTTGCAAAAAGCTTATTCTTGTCGAAGGCATAGAAGATGTAGCTTACATAACCACCTATATTGAGCTTCTAAATAAAAGGAACCAATTTAGGATGGAAGGATGGCACATAGTACCTGTTGGAGGTAAAAGTGAACTCATTCGTCCCATCTGTATAGCAAAAGCATTGAATATCCCTTTATATGTTATTTTTGATGGGGACAAGAATAAAGAAGACCTCGAGAAAATCGCTCAACTCTCTGAAAGTGAAGAAGAAGTAGATAAAAATAAGCTTCAGAAAATTCAGGGGGAAATCACTCGCCATAAAAAAGACAACAAAGCGATCTTAAAGCTCATGTGTGAGGATGAGGCTCTTCATTGGAGTGACACAACGATCCATCTAGACCGAATTACAATGTGGTCAACCAATATAACACAAGTGTCCGAGAGCGATTTTGGCGATCGCTGGAAAGACTTTCAAAATCAGTCTTCAGCACATTATGGTAACGTCAAAAACTTGAAGAAAAATCCGCTTGCAGTTGCCAAAGCTTTGGAGCTTGCATGGAAAGAAAATGTTAAAAGCCAATCTATTATAGATCTGGTTAATAATATTTTGAGGCCAGAAGCCAACAGGTAAATATTGTCGGACTCACTAACGCTCACCGCAAATTTAGGCGTTGAATGTCCGCTCTTTGTCTTGATCTCACTGTCTGAAGCGGACTAATACACACTAACCATCTGATGACCGCTTCTCGCTCATAGCTGCCGGTTACATCCAGTCTACACTTTCTATAAAAAGTGTCAGATGATATATGAATGACTACAGATAAAGAGCCAGCATTAAGCTGGCTTTTTTGATTCTACCAATAACGCAGTTCAGTGGATTTACCACGGAATATCCAGTAGGAAAATAAGGTGTACGCCACAATCACCGGTAAGACAAAAATTACTCCATAGAAGATAAAACGCAGGGCTTCCGGCGCACTGGCGGCTTGTTCAGCCGTTAACTGATTCGGTACCACATAGGGAAAATAGCTGTAAGCCAGTCCCAGAATACAAAGTACAAACAAACTGGTTACTGCGCCAAAAGGGATCCAGCAGCCGAAATCGTTTTGATGGGGGACCAGTCGTAAATATCTGTCTACTACAGCAACGATAAGTACACACATCACAGGAACCGGCAATAGTAACAGTGCCGCCGGCATCGATAACCAGCGCTCGGCCACTGCAGGGCTGATAAGCGGGTTGATAATACAGATGCCTGCAATGCCAATCGCCGCTAACCAGCCGGCACGACGTGCCCATTTGGCCGCATATTTTTGCACACTGCCTTCTGTTTTAAGTACCAGCCAAGCACCACCAATATAGGCGTAAGCGGCTGCAACACCAGCGGCACTTAATAGTGCAAAAGTGTACGCCTGCCAGTCGCTTTTAAACCCCATTACATACATGCCTAATGCATAACCCTGGGTTAATGCGGCAATAAGTGAACCGAGTTTAAATAGTCGATCCCATAAAAGCTGATGATGAGTAACCGCTTTAGCTCTGAAATCAAAAGCTACACCTCTTAAAATTAACGCGCTCAACATGATAGATACCGGAATGTAGAGTTCGTGCAGTACCAGACTGTAAGCCTGAGGGAAAGCAATTAACAGAATACCAATGGCCAGTACTAACCAGGTTTCATTGGCATCCCAGAAGGGACCTATGGATGCGATCATCTGGTCGCGCTGCGTTTTATTGTTCATAGGTAACATGATGCCAACACCCAGATCATAACCATCCAGAATGGCGTAGATAAGCACGGCCAGCCCCATCAATATTAAAAAGATATCAGGTAAGTATTGTTCAAGCATGAGTTTGCTCCTGCTGAGAAGCGCTGTTTTGCGCAGTAAGCGAACGACTGTAATTAAGTTCACTCAATTCATATTCTTCCACTTTGACCGACTTGCGTGCCATATAAAATAAGGTGTGCAGATAGGCGCCAAGTAAAACCACATAAAGGGTCAGATATAAGGCTAAGGAGAAACCAACATTTTGTGGTGCGATAGGGGTGACTGCATCAGCGGTTTTTAATACCCCTTCTACCAGATAAGGTTGACGGCCGATTTCGGTAACGTACCAACCCGCTAACGTGGCAAGCCAGCCAGAAAAACTCATGGCAACCAGCGCTTTTTGGGTGAATGAATTGAGCTTTTTATGTCTTTTTAATTGATAGGTGGCGTACCAGCTGATCAGCAGCATTAACATGCCGGTTGCAACCATTACTCTGAAGCCAAAAAAGACGGGTTTTACCGGTGGATGTTCGGCAAATTCTTCCAGCCCTTTTACTTCACCATCCACTTTGTGCGTCAGGATAATACTGGCCATATTGGGGATAGGGATTTCAAAGTGATTGGTTTTTTGTTGTTCGTCTGGCCAGGCAAACAGTAACAGGGGTAAACCTTTTTCTGTTTTCCATGCGCCTTCCATCGCTGCAACTTTTTGCGGTTGATGCTCAAGGGTGTTTAAGCCGTGCATATCGCCAGCCAAAATTTGCAGTGGGATCAGTATCGCTGCGCAATACACAGCGGTTTTAAGTGCCAGTTTAGGAGCACGTTTATCATCACCTTTTAATAAGCGGTATGCCGATATACCTGCAATCAGGAAGCTGGCGGTCAGGCCGGATGCCAGTAGCATGTGGGTTAAACGATAAGGCATAGAGGGATTAAAAATAATCTGCCACCAGTCAACCGGATGGGCGACACCATTGATCATTTCAAAGCCGGTTGGGGTATGCATCCAGGAGTTAAGGGCGATGATCCAAAATGCGGAAATACTGGTGCCTACGGCAACAATCAGACTGGAAAGTGTATGTAACCAAGGCGGCAGGCGATTAATGCCAAATAACATCGCGCCTAAAAAAGTCGCTTCAAGAAAAAAGGCAGTGAGCACTTCATACCCTAATAAAGGGCCTGCAATGTTGCCGACCTTTTCCATAAAGCCTGGCCAGTTGGTACCAAACTGGAATGACATGGTGATACCTGATACCACCCCTAAGGCAAAGGTAAGCGCGAATATCTTGACCCAGAAGCGATAAATTCGCATCCATACCGGATGTCCGGACAATTGATGGCGCAATTTGAAATAAAACAGGAACCAGCCCAACGCAATGGTGATGGTTGGAAACAAAATGTGAAAACTAATATTAGCGGCAAACTGGATCCGCGATAAAACTAAGGTGTCTAACATCATGACTCCCAGACAGGTTTAAGCAAGAGCGTGTTGATCTTCGCGGTATGAATTTTGTTCTAACTAAACACTTTTTAATCGCGACGCTTATTTGCAGGCCTAATGGATTAAGTCAAAAATAAGCAACAAAGAGTAAAAAGTGTTTAAGACGAACCCTTCGGGCAACGTTTGCGCGGCATTTCTACTGCTTCAGCACGCATTTATGTAGAACAACTACACTGCATTTGTGCTTTATTGTTTAAATACCGCGCAACTAGTTGCAAAAATATACCGCAAAGATCAACACGCTCTAGTAAAAAATAATGCGATTATTTGGTAAGACGATCTTTGAGCTCCAGTACTTTTCCGACTCCTGAGCCGAGCTTTAACAGGGTTTTCAGCTGTTCTGGTTTCATGCGTTGCACGTCGTCAAACCAACTGCCGAACATTTCCAGCAGGTTGTGAATTTGTTGCATTTGATTAAGGGCGTATTCGTTGGTGTCACTGTTGTTATGGCTCATTAACTGGCCACGTAACAGTGATAGTGTCGGATCCATTTCCCGTTTACGTCTTTCTACCATCACCTGCATACCAAGATCCCAGATACTGCCATTAGGCTTAAAGTAGTCCTTGCGATCACCCAATACCGACTGGGTTCTAATCAGGTTCCAGCTTTGCAGTTCTTTAATACCCATGCTGACATTACCCCGCGAAATACCCAATGTGGCGGCTATTTGGTCAGCATTTAATGGGTCTTCGCTAAAAACGATCAGTGCAAACATCTGGCCGACTGTGCGGTTAAATCCCCAGCGACTGCCCATTTCACCAAAATGCATGATGCATGACTCAAGCTCAGGTGACATTTTTATTCCTTGTTTGAATTTTCAGAAATTATTGAAAATAATAAATCTAAGTTTGATTTAACGCAATAAAGATTCAAATAAAGTTTGTTGGAAAAGGGGAAAGTGTTGCTGGACGGCGGAAAACTGGCATTAAAAAAGGCAGCGATGGCTGCCTTTTGACTTAGTTAACTTGCGATAGTTATTTCTTTAAACGTCTTCTTAGTGCCAGAGGAAGCATTAAGAAAATGGATAACCAACCCAATGAACCACCACTGCTATGTTTAGGTGGTGTCACAACAGAAGGTTTGTTGGCAACATTGACAGTAACTGTTGAGCTTACTGTGTCTGTTCCATCACTTACTGTGAGTTCGAAGGTCAGTGTTGTATCACTGTTTACCGAAGGAGCCGTTACCGTCAAGGTCTCAGTATCCTCACCTGATACAGTTGCACTTGGTCCGTCAGTCTGGACCCAGCTGTATGTTAGGTTGTCGCCATTTCGGTCGGTGGCAGCTGCTGTTATCGTGGTTGAACTACCTTCCTGTACACTCGCAGACGCTTCTACGGTTAACTGTGGTTTAGCGTTATCACAACTTACCGAGTCGCCAGCAATAACTTTAGAGAATACAGGTGTATTCACGTTGCTGATTGTCACGTTATCGATAAACCAACCATACTCAGCCGCAGCTGAATCACTGCCCAGTCGGAAGCGTAACTTAACCTGACTACCATTTAATGCGGTACCAAAGTTAATGCTTTCCATCCCGCCCGCAGAGGTGGCTAAATCACCGTTCATGCCGGTAAAGGCTTTACGTCCACTTAGCACCTGACGAGGATTGTCAATTAACGTGCCACTGTATCCATTTTCGAATACACCGCCAATGTCTGTCACATCAACCCAGTCACTGCCATTGACGCTGATTTCGACAACACCACCATCCCACTCTTCTTCAATCCAGTAGAAGTGCCAGAAACTAACGGTAAAGTCACCGTTGTAACCCACTTCAAATGCATTTGATTCATAAGCAACGTCTGATTCAAAATCGTTGTTGTAAATCAGCATGGTTGTTGCGCCTAAATCAACACCTGGGTTCAGTGATTGCAGGAAGCCGGTATTTGCCATGTCTGCTACACGTGTACCTTCAGCTAAATCTCCACCAGCTTGCACATGCTCTTTCCAGTTCTGGAATATTGCCGCTGTTTCCATATCGGAGGTGGCTGTTTGTTCTACAGGCTCAACTGATTCAAAATCCATGTTGACCATGGTGCTAAAGCTCATATCAGGCGCTTCAACAATCTCGTCATCGGCGGTCTGCTCTGGGAAGGTTACTTTTAATTCCAGATCATCTGCGGTACCGGCAGAATTCAGGGTTAATTTGATGGTATTACTGGTGGCACTTGCAAAAGGAGCAATCTCATCAAATGTTACAATGCCATCATTTTCAAAGGTAACATCCTGATCACCTACAACTTCAACTTTTGCTGTTACACCTGTTAATGTTTCGGTACCTGTATTTTTGATTGTGACTGAAATAGTACCGGTTTCACCCGCATCTAAGATACTGTCATTGGTACAGTAACCTAAATCAGTTCCATCAAAGGTTGGGTTAAAGTCTACTTTTGTGGCATTAAATGTCGCAAGCTCTGACTCATAAGACTCAACTACACCTGCGTGGGTATCATCAAAACGTTCGGGAGATACCGCACCAAGACCCATACCACGACGGGCAAATGCTTTAAGTGCCAAATCGAAGTCGTCATGATCAGTTGCATACATAGTCGCTAATACCGCATCACGAGCCTCAGTAAAGGTAGGCGCAACCGGGGTGACTTTATAGGATGCAACCAGATAGGTTGCCATGCGTGACTGGGCTTCTTCAAAACCATATTTGTTGATTAAACCGACATAGATATCCCACAACATGGAACACCAAACTGTACCTGAACCATGCACTTCCGGATCGACAGTGATGTAATCAAAGGTTAATGGATTGATATCCATATTTGGTGTGTATGGGTAAGCGCGGATACCGTAATAGTAATCAGCAACGTAACTTACGGCTGCGTAAGGCACCTGAAACTCTTCATTACCTTCAATTTCTGCGTCGGCCGCACGTGCCAGGAACATCATCGCATGGAAATCACCCCATCCTTCACCCATTGAGCCGCCCTGATTATTGATTAGACCAGAAGCATTGCCAACCAGACGGTTAGATATATAGTGACCCCATTCGTGAGCGATGACTGCGTTATCGAAAGTAGAGTCTTTCAACGCGAAGTTGTTGAACATTTCAACTGTCACCGTATCGCCGGCATCAATAAGGTCGTAAATGCCATGTCCGTCAGCATAATTCAGACCCATAGAAGGAATTTTAACCGCAGCATCTTCACCGCCCATAGGGGCAGGGGTGCCATCATCGGTATTGTTTACAATAATTGCGGCTTTGGCACCGGCTTCCTGAGCGTGCAGTACTTTCAGGGTAAAGTTACAGGCCCCACGATCAATAATGGCAATTTTACCTGCTAAATCGGCAGCATTTGTCGCGACTTCACAACCGTCATTGATTGGTGCTGTGCCATCTTCCAGACGGACAGTATCACCTTCAATCCCGGTAAATTGCTGAGGTCCAAAAGATGCGGTTTTAGAGGATTGCAATAACCCTAAATCTGCGTGTGAAGTGACAGTGACACCAAAATCAACACCAACCACTGCATCTTTGCTTTGCCACAGGTATTGTTGCATACGAGGGCTGGCACCATCGGCAGGAGTACTCATATTGGCATTATCAAAACCACTGAAATCCTGAGCCTGTACATGCAATGGATCGCCTTCCACACCTCCTCTGTCATAGTTAACCAGCTGAGCGTTACCAGCAGCTTCATCAAAACCATAGTCATAATAAAAATCATGCAGGAAGTTGGTCATGTAAAACAGGTTAACAACCGCAGCTTTGCGATTGTTATAGCTATTGGCAGGCTCACTGTCTTTTAAAACATAATCAAAGGTCTGAGCTGAAGTTGTTTCTGCTGTTAAGTCGCCGGTGCCATAACCATCAGGTGCAATTAAATCTGCATAGGCGAACACGTTATTACCCGAGGTAATAGTGGCATCTGGTGATAACCAGGGATCATTTGTACTTATGGCACTGTAATTCGACAGTGTTACCAGAGGAGCAGGTAAAATAGCGGTGGGATCATTGCCTGGTACTGCCGCAGGAATAACATCACCATTCGGACCTTCCATTGGATAACCGTCGGCATTGGCATAAACACGATAAGTGAAGTCATTTTCACCAGCTTCAGCTGATAAATCCTTTTTAAACAGAACTTTCTGTGTGGTTGAGTCGATAACGAAGCTGTAGTATTTGCTTTCAACTGAATTTGCATCCGCTAAATTCAACTCCACATAGTAAGCCGCTTGTAAACCGTCATTTCCGTCAAAGAAAACACGTTTTGCACGTGGCTGGCCTACGACCTCAAAGTCACCATAAGTACTTTGAGCATCAAAAACCTGATATTTACCTTCATGCGCAGAGCCTGTGAGAATAACGTCTGCTTTACCATTTGACAGTACGTCTGCTGCTTTATGAATCGCTTCTTCGGCAGAAACAAAGTTAGCTAACAGGGCTAACGTTTGTCGACCCGGGTTGGAGCGAGCAAAATAACCTGATGCAGAAACCAGATTAAGTTCGCGATCCATCATGATGTTATATTCGCGGTTGAATACCTCAACACCCTGTATTTCCTGAGTGTATTTGGCGATCAATGGTCCTTTGGTTGTTTTATGGAAATCGCGAACTACCGCTTTATTGGATTCGGCTTTATTCGCTGATACGCCCGTCATCTGAGCCACATAAAAATCTGCTGCAAATTGTGCCTGTGCAGATTTGGCAACGCCGGTTAAGTCGGGTTTGGCCTGATTGGTTGGTGCCCAAATAAAGGTCGCCTTTCCTAATTTGGTGTCGAACTGGCTTTTCATTCCCGATATAGTTGAACGACTGGCTAATGCCTGTTGTCTGGCCGCGTCATAACTTGTTTGAGCGGAAATTCGTGGCGCTTTAAGTAAAGCGGTTTGATTAGAAGAATAGGTTACAGCATTGGCATTGATAGCGACGGAAGACAAAGCTGCCGTAACCAATGTAGCCAGTACACTTGGTTTAAAAGATTTCATGTAAGTTACCCTGTTGTTTTTAATGTAATTTCCCCGTCATATATTTGAGTCATTATTAGGTCCTTTGCCTATACGGCACATGACGGACTATCCGTTTTAGAACATAGGTATGCGTTAACGCAAGAGATGATGTGTTGGGCGATAAGGACTGTATAACTGTTAGGCGTTTGCACTGAGTTTTGAGGTTGGACTTTTTATGTATTTGTGATTTTTGTCCAGAAAATGAAACAGGATTTTATTAAAAATCTTTTAAAATCAAACTGATAGAAATGTTTGTTAAAATGAATTACCAAAAATTAACCATCATTTTTCGTAATGCGGGAGTGTAAAAAAAAATTTACGAAATTTTGATACATTAAATGTATCTTAATGCAGGCTTTATTTTAAATAGTGATGTATTATAAAAAACTATTAAGCATCATAGTTGAATAGTCACCAAGAATTTTATGTAAATTCTTATAAAAAATATTAAATATCATTAAGTTATGAATTTATATCACGTCTTATATGATTGAGTTATTCTATATTTTTATTTGTTATATTGGATGTTTTTTCAACTTAGTTGCGTTTTGACTGTTTAAACTTCTTTTTACGTTTTGAATCTTTTTCTTTCTTTTCTTCTAACTTAATGACAATTTCAGCGTCTTCTTTTTCTGTCATTATGGGCGTTTCAAGGGTAACTCTTCCTAATTTTCCGCTGCGAAGTTCATTGATTATAACTTCACATATTTTATGCAGATTGACTCTGCCACCCGCCATAATCGCGCCTCGTGATTTCGCTGCCATTTCCAGAAACTCGATTTCTGTATCGGGGATCTCATCCAGTTTAAAGCGTTGTTTTAACAACTCCGGATAGGCTTTAATCAAATAATCTGCGGCATAAAAACCAATGTCATCGTATTCCAGTGCGGTGTCTTTTATTGCGCCAGTAATACCCAAGCGATAACCACTGTTTTCATTGTGAACTTTAGGCCACAGAATTCCCGGGGTATCAAACAGAATAATGCCGCTGCCAAGATTAATACGTTGTTGTGCCTTAGTAACGGCTGGTTCATTACCAGTTTTAGCAATAATACGTTCAGCCAGTGTATTGATTAAGGTTGATTTACCTACATTGGGAATACCGCAAATCATGGTATGAATATTTTTAATACTGGCGTCTTTTTGTGGCAACATTTCACGACATAGATCCAGAATGCATTTCATTTGAGCTGGATTATCAGTGGTGGTGGCAATCGTGCGAACATTACGCTGCTGTTCCAGGTAGCGTTGCCATTGCTCGGTTAATTCAGGATCGGCTAAGTCTGATTTACTTAATACTTTTATGCAGGGTTTATCGCCACGCAAACTGGCAATCGCCGGATTTTCACTGGAATAGGGAATACGTGCATCCAGTACTTCAATAATAATGTCAACCTGGGGTAAGCGCTCTTTTATTTCTTTTTGCGCTTTGTGCATGTGGCCGGGGTACCAGTGAATTGACATTGTATTTCCTAAATGTGAGCTTGCATGGATAAACGCGCGCATTTTACCCCAGAATGCGCCGTATTGCTTTACTCCTGTTATGAACGGGGTTTTATCCTTGGCAGCATGCGTGACAGGGTGTTATCCCTTTGCATATAGTGGTGAAAAAGAGCAGCTACAGCATGAACACCTATTAGCGCATAACCTAGTTTACCGATAAGTTCGTGAATTTCTTCCAGATCATGTGCCAGTTCTGTATTGGCAGACAGGACGTTGGGTAAATCAAACAACAGCAGATCAACCTGTTTCCCTTCAAGGCTCACTATGCTGTAGCCAAGCACCGGCATTGCTAACATTAATCCATATAACGAAAGATGAAAAAGCCCAGCAAGCTTGTGCTGCCAGTCTGGAATTGCTGGGATTATAGCCGGGGCTGTCTGGGCGCGTCTGACAAACAAACGGATCCAAACTAACAGCCAAATAATACAACCGAAAATAAAATGACTTTTTACCATCCATGTTCTGGCGTCTGTACCTCGCTCAAACAGTCCGCGAAATTCAATACTGCAATACACGGCAATGAATAAAAGCAGTGTTAGCCAATGAATGATAATTAGCGGTTTTGTGTAGTGTTGCAAATTTGATTGCGCCATCATTTATCTCCTGTTTGGTAGCATTAATTTTGCATAAAAACCTTTTTGTTTTCTTAATCCGTATCAAACTTTTTAAGATAATTATCTATTTTTGCACACAGGACATGATGGATTGCGCTTAACACTAAATTGCTGCCATTCTCCTCGCAGCGCGTCAAATAACATTAAACGTCCCATGATTGGTGTACCTGCTTTGCTGAGGATTTTAACTGTTTCTAACGCCTGCATTGTGCCTATGACGCCTACCAGTGGTGACACCACCCCGGCTTCTATACAACTTAGCGCGGGCTCGCCAAAAAACTGGCTCATACACTGATAACAGGGATTGCTGTTGCCGGGTATTATCGACGTAACCTGGCCTTCAAATTGCACAGCAGCGCCTGATACCAGAGGGATTTCATGTTCTACACAGTGCTGATTTAACAGGTTGCGGGTGCTGAGGTTATCAGTGCAGTCCAGTATCAACTGAATATCTTTGAGTAATTCTGCGATATTTTGCTGATTAATATCCGTATGAATAGCATTGATGTGGCAATCACTATTAAGTGCGATTAAGCGTTTTTGTGCAGATGTGACTTTAGCTAACCCTATGTCTGCTTCGGTATGCAGCACTTGTCGTTGTAAATTGGATAGTTCTACCATGTCATGATCAACTAACGTCACCTTGCCTATTCCTGAGGCAACAATAAACTGTGCCGCACTGCAACCCAGGCCGCCTAGTCCCGCTATCAAAACATGGCTATTTAACAAACTCTCCTGACCCTCCAAATCTATCTGAGGTAACAGCATTTGTCTGTTGTAGCGTAGCGCCAGTTCTCTGGTAAGTTGTTTGCTCATACGGAGGCTAAATCGTTAAAATCTAAAGTGGAATATGTCCATATTACTGGCTTTTATGCTAATTTGTCAGGCAATTCAGTTACTTCAGGAATTTTTAATGTCTTCGTCTTCTAAGCCCTTTATTCCATTATCTATTGCCGTACTCACTGTTTCAGATACCCGTACAACCGAGACTGATACATCTGGTGGCTGGTTGGTGGAAACCCTGAGTGCCGCCGGGCACCATTTGGCAGAAAAACTGATCTTAAAGGATGACAAATATAAGGTGCGTGCTGCTGTCGCTAACTGGATTGCCAGCGATGATGTGCAGGTTGTTTTAATCACCGGTGGCACAGGTTTTAGTGCACGTGATGTCACACCTGAAGCGGTTAGTGTGCTTTTTGATAAAAGCATTGAAGGCTTTGGTGAGGTATTCCGGTCTGTGTCTTTCGATGAAATCGGTAGCTCAACCATTCAATCCCGCGCATTGGCCGGTATGGCAAATGGTACAGTGGTGTTTTGTTTACCCGGTTCAACCGGTGCCTGTAAAACTGGCTGGGATCTGATTAAGCAGCAAATCGATAGTACCCATAAGCCCTGTAACTTTGTTGCACAACTTAAAAGTATCGGAGTCTGATGTTAATGGCGTTAACTCATATCAATCAACAGGGCGATGCCAGCATGGTGGATGTGACCAACAAAGCGGTGACTTCCCGTACGGCGATTGCTGAAGGTTACATTTATATGCAGCCCGATACGCTTAAGCTGGTTGAACAACACGGTATGCAAAAAGGCGATGTGATTGCGGTTGCGCGCATTGCGGGTATTCAGGCGGCAAAAAAATGTGCTGACTTAATTCCGCTTTGCCATCCACTGGCGTTATCTAAAGTGCAGCTGGATTTTGAACTGCAACCTGAGAACTCACGTGTGCGTATTCAAAGCTTATGCAAACTGGCAGGCCAGACGGGGGTTGAAATGGAAGCACTGACTGCGGTATCGGTTGCAGCGCTTACCTTGTTTGATATGTGTAAAGCTGCTGATAAAAGTATGCGCATAGACGGCATTCGTGTACTCAGCAAACAAGGCGGTAAATCCGGAGACTGGAGTGCAGATGGTTAAAGTTAAATTTTTTGCGCGTTTGCGTGAGCAATTGCAATGTAGCGAACTTGAGGTTGAACTGGCTGAATCAACCAGTATTGCTCAGTTAAAACATAAACTGGTTGACGGTAACCCCAACTGGCAACAAGCGTTGGCAAGTGGTGATCTGTTATGCGCGCTCAATCAAACCTTGTGTAGTTCTGATACCGTATTATCGGATAATGATGAAGTGGCATTTTTTCCGCCGGTAACAGGTGGCTGAATGATTAGCATCCAGTCACAGGATTTTAGTCTTGAAGACGAGTATCAGGCGTTACGAACATTGGAAAATGGTGCAACAGGTGCAATCGTTATTTTTAGTGGCCTGGTGCGCGACTTTAACGATAATGGCGATATCCAGGGTTTATTCATTGAGCATTACCCGGGCATGACAGAACAGGCGATTGCCCAAATAGTTGAGCGGGCAACATTGCGCTGGTCGCTGCAAAAAGTGCGGGTGATTCATCGTATTGGCGAGCTTAAATCCAATGAACAAATAGTGTTTGTCGGCATTGCCAGTCAGCACCGCGCTGATGCCTTTGCCGCTTGTGAATTCATTATGGATTACCTGAAAAACGATGTGCCCTTATGGAAAAAGGAGCTGAGTAACCATAACAGTCAGTGGGTTGAGGCTAAAACATCGGATAAACAATCACTTAAGCGCTGGAACAAAAGCTGATGCGGGTGAGTTTGCACAGCTTTATTTATGCAGTAGTCTTTTTTTCGCTTTCCCTATTGAGCCAAAATTGCCTGGCGGAAAATGAACAAGTATTAACTCTCAGAGTTGCTGTTGCGGCGAATTTCAGTCAAACCTTACGTGAGTTGATAGCGGTTGGGGACTCCTCAAACAATCAGCAGAACCTGCCACAAATTGACGTTGTGGTGGGCTCTACCGGTACCTTGTATGCACAAATAGTGCACGGAGCCCCGTTTGATATTTTTTTAGCTGCAAATGTTAAACACCCGGCACAACTTGAGCAAAACGGCCTGATTGCAGAGCATTCACGCCACACTTATGCGGTGGGGCAATTGGCATTCTGGTGTCCATCCTGTGAAAGTACCGATGAGCAAAGCTTAAAGAACTGGCAGGGCAATCTGGCGATCGCCAATCCTACGCTGGCGCCTTACGGCGAGGCTGCAATACAAGTGTTACAGGCGTTAAATTTAGCGGATTTAACATCAATCAGGCTGGTGCAGGGTAATAATGTGGCACAAGCATTTCAGTTTATTGATAGTGGTAATACGCTGGGTGGATTTGTGGCTGCCAGTCAGGTGATGGAAAAAACTGAAGCTCAAACATGGTTAGTCCCACATCAATTTTATGCACCGATTGAACAACAGCTTGTGATAGTCAAAAACACCAAACAACTTGCTGCGGCAAAGCAGTTGGTGGCTTTTTTATTGTCAGAGCAAGCGCAATTGATAATCCAGCAACATGGTTATCAAGCGTTACCTGTGAACTCCAAGGCAAACTGATGGCTGCCACCGATATCACCGCATTGTGGTTAACCTTAAAGCTGGCATTTATTACTAGCTGTATTTTACTGGTAATAGGCACACCTTTGGCCTGGTGGTTATCTGGCTGGCAAAGCCGCTTTAAGCCGTTAGTGTTGGCAATTGTGGCTTTACCTCTGGTATTGCCTCCCACAGTGTTGGGATTTTATTTGTTAATTGCCTTCTCTCCACAAAGCGAGTTTGGCGCATTGTGGCAAAACATTACTGGCAAGCAACTTGCCTTTAGTTTTTATGGCATTTTACTGGGTTCCATTCTCTATTCATTACCCTTTATGTTGCAGCCGCTTTATGCTGCTTTTTCGCAATTACCCAAAACCTATCTGGATGTTGCGCATACCTTAGGCATGGGCAAAGTGGCGCGTTTCTGCAAGATTGTTGTGCCGTTAACCAAAGCCAGTTTTATCAGTGCCTTTGGTTTATGTTTTGCCCATACATTAGGTGAATTTGGCGTGGTGCTGATGATAGGTGGCAATATTCCGGGGGAAACCCAGGTATTGTCGATTGCGTTATTTGATCATGTGGAAAGTATGCAATATCAGCAGGCGCATGTTCTGGCGGCAGGATTATTAGTCTTATCATTTGTGTTGCTGGTTGTGCTTTATCGCCAGCATGGTAAAAAGGCGCAGTTATGGGGCTAACAATGAGCGAAACAGCTCATAGCTGGGCATTTAAAAGCAAATTGCCCGATAGTGATGGCAATGCTCGTATCGACGCTGAAGCTGAGTTACCGGTATCGGGGATCATTGGGCTTTATGGTGAGTCCGGTGCCGGCAAAACCACGTTATTGCGAATTTTGGCTGGTCTGGAATCTAATGCGAACCTGACGGATATTCCCTTTAAACGCGCAGGTATGGTGTTTCAGCAAGCCGGATTATTTCCCCATTTAAGCGTAAAGCAAAATCTGCAACTGGCCGCCAGTTATGCGCCGCATGAGGTGATGGATATTGGTGAGTTAAGCCAAAAACTGGGATTTAGTCATTTAATTGAGCGTGATTGCAATGGGTTATCGGGTGGTGAACAACAGCGCATTGCAATTGCACGGGCAATTATTAATGCACCCGATTTATTGCTGTTGGATGAAGCTGTATCGGCATTAGATCAGACATCGCGTATCAATATTCTGAATGTGCTGGTTGAGCTAAGCCAAACATTGTCATTGCCCATGATTATGGTGAGTCACCAGTTAGCGGAACTCTCGCAATATTGTGATTATTTGATGCATATGCAGGCCGGGAAAATTGTTGCCCATGGACATATTCAGCAGATGGTGCAGCAACTTAATATATCGCGCTCAAGTGGGGCATTTAGTCATCTGCAATGTCAGTTTAAACTGCAACATAGCCAGTACGGTATGGACGAATATGACGTTGAAGGCCAAGCGTTATTTACAGCCAGTCAGAATAAGCCACTAAATATTATTAATGTAGCGGCATCCAGAGTGAGTATCAGTACCAGCCAGCCGGCACAAGGCAGTATGCTTAATTGCTTAACTGCTACGTTGAGCGCAATTGAAAATGTTGATCAATATAAAAGACGATTAGTACTTCAAATCGGCCAGCAACAGTTACTGGCCGATATCAGTGTGTATTCGTTAGAGATATTACAGTTGCAGATTGGAATGCCTTTATGGGCGCAATTTAAGCTGCATAATCCATCCCAGTTTATTGACTAACTTTGTGTCACAACTTTAGCCATGCACTCAATTTCCACTCTGGCGCCTAAACCTAATCCACTTCCTGCAACCGCGCTGCGTGCCGGTAAATGACCGGCAAAAAATTCCACATAGACGTCATTTACCAGTGGCCACTCTTTTATATCGGCCAGAAATAAGGTGCATTTGATTACATGCTGCATATCTGAACCAAAGTTTTTGAGGGTTGTTTGAATATTAGTTAGCGCCTGACGTGTTTGTGCTTTAACACCGCCATCAACCAAATTCAAAGTGCCGGGTTTTACCCCCAGTTCGCCTGATAAATATAGGATTCCATCGACTTCAACTGCTTGTGAAAAAGGTAAATTGAGTTTTTTAAATTCATCCGTGCTCAGTCGTTTAAGGTTGTCGCCCGCGTTGCAGCTCAGGCTGATTAAGCTCAGTAGTATTAGTATCCATTTAATTAGTTTTAAGTTCATGTTGTTCTCCCTCACAAATAACGCTGAATTAATTCAAACAGCATCTTGTTTGATTGAACATGGGTAACATTATCCTTACCCATAATGTAACCTTCAGACATGCAGCTTTGTTTCATCTGGCCAAGTAACTGTAAACGTGTTTGAAACTGGATTGTGGCATCGCTGTTATCTGGCATCTCAATGAGTTTGCCATTTAATTGCCAGTTACCTTCAGGGGTTAACAGTTGTTCACAGGGTGCAGGGTTTAAGGTTGCAACAAATTTACGCTCCGTTGTCATTTCCCAGCCGTGTCCGGCATTGGCAAAGATATGGCTGCCAGCAGTGGACCCGGTTTGTCTAATATGCTGTTCCACTTTGGCGCAGCGTGCTAAATCATTGGAAGCATCTTCAGCGCCGCGAAAGCTAAAGTAAGGTGCACCTGTGGTGTGCTCGCTTTGTAATGAGAAATGACATGGCCCGTAAAAATCCACGTGCAGAGCAAACGGAGCAACGCCATTTGCAAGGTTTTGATAGATGCGTTTATCCAGTGCTGCACGGGTTGCCATGCCACCATAGGAGAAACCCATCACGCCAATTTTATTGTGATTAATAAGCGGGTGTTGATTTAATAGCTTAAGTGCCGCGTAGGCATCGGCCACCTCATCGGCATCACTGACAATCGCGACTCGTAAGCCATAGGGTGTTTGCTCAGTTACACCACGTGCCGCGTAGGTATCTATCACCATAGTGGCAACCCCTTGCCCGGCAAGCCATTTAGCATAATCAAGTTCCCGCGAAGGCAATATACCGCCGCTGCCATGCAATATAACCATGGCCGACACCGGATGTTCAGCTGTGGCATTGTTTGGCAGGGTAAGTAAGGCTTTAACTGTTATGTCTGGTGACGGCTGATCCGCTAACACTAATTGCTTATAATCGCCCGGGTTGGTTGATTGAAAATAAATTTCACCCGAGGTGTTGGCATCAATTTGTGTCACAGCCGGATATTCTGGCAACGGCGGCAATGATGGTAAAGCCTTAGCCGCTTGCTGTGCATGTAATGAGGAATTAGCTAATAACACGCCAGCAAACAACACTAAACGTGGCAGGTTTGTGATTAATTTAAACATAAAACCTCCGCTTAGAATTGATAAATCACTTCAATGCCGTAGGTTCTGGGTTCGGCATAGTTGGTGGTCACTGTGCCAAAAAAGTCCTTACGGTTATCAATAGGATCCTGAAAATCGCCTAGGTTTCTGGCCCATAAATAAGCCTCCCAACCGCTTTTATGGGTGAGCAATCCAATACGGGCGTTTATTAGGGTAATATGATCCACATGACCAAATTGCACATCAGTACCATCAGCCAGAGTTTGTGATTTCACGTTATCCACAGTGGTAAAAAAGCCGCTGCTGTGACTTAAATCCAGTCGCCACATTAAATCAGCATTTATCGCACTCAGGCTGACAATGTGCTGGATGCTGAGTGACAAATTCATATCTGGCGCGTTAATTAAATCTTTGCCTTTGGCGTTGCCACCACCGGTCAAACCGCCAGGGAAATCTTTAAACTCAGTATCCAGCAAACCTAAACTGGCGTTGATATCCAGATTGGGCAGGGGATGATAGGTTAGTTCCAGTTCCAGACCTTGAGATATAGCTTTGGCTGCATTGCGGATTGAGATGGATGATGCGCCATTTCCTAAATCAATAAACTGATTAACCTGATAGTTTTTAAATTCTGAACGAAAGGCCGCCATATTCAGTGTGATTTGATTACGATTAAAACTGGTTTTTAGTCCAAGTTCGGCACTGCCGACCGTTTCTTTATCGAATTCAATGCCTGCTGATAAATCAGCGTTGGTGATGTAATCAAGGTTGTAACCACCACTTTTAAAACCGGTGGAATATTTGGCATAGCTATTAATGTTGTCGGCAAGTCGATAGTTGTAACTCAGCGCATAGGACACATAAGAATCGCTGCGTTTATCTGTAAGCTGGCCGTTAGTGCTGCCAATGCCAAAAATGCCGGATTTAGAGCCATCCAGCAGCCAGTCTAAATCTTTATCTTCTTTGGTGTAGCGCACGCCAAACGCCAGTGCCTGATCATCTGACAAGTCGTAACCACTATTAAAATAAGCCGCCAGACTATCGGTCACCACATTGCCTGAGTTATACACCATAGTGCCGGGCACATTGCCAAACAAAAATGAGAACTCGCCGTTAATCGCATCGCGACGCGTATCCGCATCCTGGCTATACAAATATAATCCTGCCACATAATCAAAATCTGAATTTTTCTCAGGGGAAATCAGCTGGAATTCCTGTGACCATTGCTGGTACTGATCTGAATATTCAATAGTGAGTAAATCCACTGCGGCATAGTCAGAATCGTTGGTGTAAAAAATGTCGGTATCGCGCCAGGCTGTGATCGATTTTAAGTCAAAGCCATTTTGCATGGTGTAAGACACATCCAGCATCGCACCTTTAATATCACGCTCTTCCACAGTATCGATGCTGGTCGCGACCTGATATTTTTCTGGGGCAGCCTGGTCTGTGGTGGTGCCTAAGGTATCGGATAAGGCTTCACCTAAAAACGACAGACGATCTGAGCTTAAACCATCGGCAGAAAAATTGATTTCTAACTGGTCACTGGGCTGGGAGCGCAACTGTATGCGATAAGCACTGGCATCGCGCGCATTGAGTTTATTGCCGGTGGTCAGGTTATCGATATAACCATCACGCTTTAAATCGCTGTATGACACTTTCACCGCAGTGCTATCAGAAAGCGGTACATTTAACTGTCCTTTAAATTCGCGCGCCTGCATGTTGCCCACAGAAACACTGGCTTTGCCTTCCAGTATATCGCTGGGTTTGGCCGATATCAGGTTGATGGCGCCTGCGACAGTATTTTTGCCAAACAAGGTACCTTGCGGCCCTCGTAATACCTCAACCCGGGTTAAATCGAGCAACTCTTGATTAAGCGCCGGAGACTGGCCTAAATACACGCCGTCTAAATACACCCCCACGCGCGTATCAAAGCCGATATTGCGACTATTAGCACCAACACCGCGAATGGTAATCGCCGAGGTAAAGTCGGTGGTACGCGAAATGGATAAATTAGGGATAAAATCCGCAATTTCGCTTAACTGGGTAATACCTGTTTGCTGAATGTTTTCAGCGCTAAAAGAGGAAATGGCGATGGGCACTTCTGCCAGTTTTTGTTCGCGTTTTTGTGCTGTTACAATAACCGTTTCATATTCCTCAGATTGTCCATCATTTGCTTGTTGAGCAAAGGCAGTCGGGGAATTTACAGCTATAAAATATATAGCTATGGCTGAGGTAATTGTGTTTTTGGGGAATGCTGGGTGGTGAGTGATATGCATGGCTAACTCCTTGTCCCTGGTGTTAAAGAATTGTAAAAAACAACATGCTGAATTCTATGTTGCTAATATTTTAGGTGATTGGCAATACAATCGCTGACGAAACTACAATTTTTGTCGTCACAGTCAGATTTAAAAGTGATACCATGCAGCGTTTTTTGAACCTAATTTTTGAGGATTATCTATGTCTCGAGTGTTAATTATTGGTGCGGGTGGTGTTAGTGCCGTAACCGTTAAAAAATGTGCCCGTTTGCCACAACATTTCGATGAGATTTATCTGGCAAGCCGCACTGTGTCTAAGTGCGAAGCATTGCAAAAAGAAGTCGGTATTGACCGTGTAAAAGGTGTATTTGCGGTTGATGCCGATCACGCCAGTGAAGTCGTTAAAGTAATTAATCAGGTTAAACCTGACTTGGTAGTCAACCTGGCATTGCCCTATCAGGATTTGGCCATCATGGATGCCTGTTTAGAAACTGGCGTTGATTACTTAGATACCGCCAACTATGAACCAAAAGACGAAGCCAAGTTCGAATACAGCTGGCAGTGGGCGTATCAGGAAAAGTTTGAAAAAGCCGGCCTGATGGCACTATTAGGCAGCGGTTTCGATCCGGGTGTAACCAACGTATACACAGCATACGCAGCTAAACATTATTTCGATGAAATTCACTACTTAGATATCGTGGATTGTAACGGTGGTGATCACGGTCAGGCGTTTGCCACTAACTTCAACCCTGAAATTAATATCCGTGAAATTACCCAACGTGGTCGTTTCTGGGAAAATGGCGAATGGAAAGAAACCGATCCACTGTCTGTACGTGAAGATTTAGATTACCAAAACATTGGTGTGCGTGCCTCTTACCTGATGTTCCATGAAGAACTGGAGTCAATTGTTAAGCACTTCCCAACCCTGAAACGTGCACGTTTCTGGATGACCTTTGGTGATGCCTATTTAAATCACTTACGTGTACTGGAAGGCATTGGCATGACTTCAATCGAGCCAGTGGATTTTCAGGGCCAAAAAATTGTGCCACTGGAATTCTTAAAAGCTGTATTGCCTAACCCTGGTTCTTTGGCAGAAGGTTACACAGGTCAAACTTGTATCGGTACCTACATCACAGGTTTGAAAGATGGCAAAGAGAAAACCATCTTCATCTATAACAACTGTGACCATGCTAAGTGTAACGAAGAAGTCGGTGCTCAGGCTGTTTCCTACACCACAGGTGTACCGGCCATGATCGGCGCGATGTTAATGTTAAACGGTACCTGGAAAAAGCCAGGTGTATGGAACATGGAACAATTCGATCCTGATCCATTTATGGAACAGCTAAACATTCACGGCCTGCCCTGGCATGTGATTGAATGCGAACAAAGCCCGTTTAAAAAATAATAAACAGGAGCAGGTGTTTTGATCGATCCAATGTTAAACCCGCAAATTCCTTCACCTTGTTATGTGTGTGAAGAAGCTAAGCTGGAAGCCAATTTGCAGTTAATGCAGCGTGTGCAGGAACAAGCTGGCGTGGATATTATTCTGGCGCTAAAAGGCTTTTCGATGTGGTCTACCTTCGATTTGGTGGGTAAATACCTTAAAGGCTGTACTGCCAGTTCGGTGTGGGAAGCAAAATTAGCCAGGTTTGAAATGGGCAAGGAAGTGCACGCCTATTCACCAGCCTACAAAGCTAACGATATCGATGAACTGGTAAAACTGGTTAATCATATTTCGTTCAACAGTATTGGCCAGTGGCAACGTTATGCCAAACAGGTAAGCGACGCGGGTATTTCCATGGGATTACGTATCAATCCGGAACATCGTGAAGCCGATACTGAACTCTATGATCCCAGTGCACCGGGTTCGCGTTTAGGTGTTAAAGCGGCGGATTTAGATGGTGTGGATTTAAACGGCATTGAAGGATTTCATGTTCACAATTTATGTGAATGTGATTCCTTTGCTGCTGAGCGTACCTTAAATGCGGTGGAGCAGCGTTTTGGTCAGTATCTGCCAAAGCTTAAATGGCTAAACTTAGGTGGCGGCCACTTGATGACCCGCGAGGGTTACGATGTTGAGCACTTAATTAACCTGCTAAAAACCTTCCGTGAAAAATACGACCTGCAAATCATTCTGGAGCCGGGTTCTGCCGTAGCATGGCAAACCGGTACTCTGGTTGCCGAAGTGGTGGATGTGGTGCAAAACGAAGGTGATATCGCGATTCTGGATATCTCTGCCACCGGCCATATGCCAGATGTGCTGGAAATGCCCTATCGCCCAATGATCCGTAATAGTGGCTTACCGGGTGAAAAAAATCATGACTATCGATTAGGCGGCAACTCTTGTCTGGCCGGTGACATGATAGGTGCCTACAGTTTTGATTTTGAGCTGGAAGTAGGGGACAGACTCATTTTTGAAGACATGATTCACTACACCATGGTGAAAACCACTTTCTTTAACGGGGTAGAGCATCCTTCAATTGGTATTTTGCACACCGATGGCAGCTTTGAGCTGGTGCGTAAGTTCGAGTACGAAGATTTTCGTTCACGCCTGTCTTAAACTTCTTTTGATGGCCGCAATTGCTCAATTGCGGCTACTTTCTCTTTTTCCTGCCTGGCAATCCATACCACTAAAATCAACATGCACTAGCAATCGGCTAGTTGATTGTTTATTTTCACTTTTTAGTTCATAGTTTGTTCAGTTGGCATTGATTAATTTTTAAAGTCATATGGCTTCAATCTGGATGTTGTGGCCGTTTATCGTTAGCTAACCAGCTCCAATTTCATCAAGGATATAGATATGAGAAAGGTAATTATTGGCCTGTGTATTTTATTAACAACGGCCTGTACATCCACATCAGATACCTCTGTAAGCCTGCAAAAACCACGATATGGTCATGCCGTTGTCGCGGCAGACAGTCAAATATTTGTTATCGATGGATATGATCGCAGAAAGCGACTGGGTTCGGTTGAGACATTTGATGTAAACAGTCTGCAAACCCAAACTCTAAAAGCAGAATTAGCCCCCCGCAGATATGTTACCGCCGTTAATGATAATCAAGGTCATATCTATGTAATGGGCGGTGTTAGCCAACATAAAACTCAGGGTGAAATCTGCAACCCATTGGTTGAAATTATCAACATAAAATCTGGTGAAATACTTTACGGTCCACCTATGCCAACACCGCGCCGCGGAGCCAGTGCCGTTTACCTTGATGGTAAAATTTACGTTATAGGTGGCTCAGAATTATATGGCACACCTAAATCAAATTATGGTGCCAGTAATAGAGTCGAGATCCTGGATATCCAAACTCAAACCTGGTCAAAGGGCGCCAGTATGCCGACCGGACTTGAAACCAGGGCGGTGGTACACGATGGACAAATTTATACAATAGGTGGTTATAACTTTGTATCGGCCGTTCCGAGTTTCTATCGCTATGACCCCGCGCAAAACCAATGGTTTGATATGCCCAACCTGCCAACACGTTTAAGTGCCGAGTCTGCGGTTGTTGTGGGTAATAAATTGATCACGCTGGGTGATTATAATGATTTGGATAAAGTGCTCAGTTATGATTTTGCTACTCAACAATGGCAGCAACCTGATGTGAGCATGCAAGGTTCACGTCATCAAGGTGCAGTGCTGGTTGGTGATAATATCTATCTTATGGGCGGCACCCGTTCAGGCCGTGAATCGCTGAATGATATCCAGATATTTCCGGTCAGCAGTTTTGAGCAGGCAGAATCAGCCATTGATTAGAACAATTAACTGATAAAAAAACCGGTGATTTCACCGGTTTTTTTATTTGTATAGCCTTAAGCTAATGCTGGGTAATCGGTATATCCTTCCGGTCCCGATCCATACATGGTTTCAGGATTGAGTGGATTGAATTCTGCATTGTCGCGTAAACGGGTGACTAGGTCCGGATTAGCAATATACTTTTTGCCAAAGGCAATGGCATCGGCTACACCATCATTTAATAATTCAGCAGATTTATCTGCGTCCATATTTTCATTAGCGATAAACATACCACCAAAGGCTTTTTTCAACGCCGGAGTTAATGCGGGCTGATCAAAATGCTCGCGGGTAAAGATAAAGGCTATGTTGCGCTTACCTAGCTCTTGAGCTACGTAACCAAAGGTCTCAGCTAAATTATCGTCACCCATATCATGTGCATCCGCACGAGGCGCTAAATGCATGCCTACACGGCCTGCGCCCCAAACCGAGATAACCGTATCGGTGACTTCCAGCATTAAACGTGCACGATTTTCAACACTGCCACCATAGTTGTCAGTACGCTGGTTAGTGGAAGACTGCAGGAACTGATCAAGCAAATAACCATTGGCTCCGTGGATTTCCACACCATCAAATCCCGCTTTTTTAGCATTTTCAGCCCCTTTACGGTAGGCCTCAACAATACCCGCCAATTCAGCTGTTTCCAGTGCTCGTGGTGTTTCAAAGGCTTTTTCCGGACGAACTAAACTTACATGGCCCGCTGGTTTAACGGCGCTGGGTGCTACCGGCATTTCACCGTTCAAATACATAGGATCTGAAATACGTCCCACATGCCATAACTGCAATACGATACGACCACCAGCCTGGTGAACCGCCTCAGTCGTTAACTTCCAGCCTTCAACCTGTTCGTCAGACCAGATACCAGGTGTATTCGGATAACCCACACCCATTGGCGTAACAGATGTGGCTTCACTGATAATTAAACCTGCGTTGGCACGTTGTGCATAATATTCAGCCATGAGTGCATTTGGAATACGACCTTCACTGGCGCGGCAACGAGTTAACGGTGCCATGATAATGCGGTTAGGAAGTGATAAATCACCCATTTGCACGGGATCAAATAATGTTGTCATTGTTTACCTTATTAAATGTCAGGACAAGCTGTTGAATGTCATAATCATTTGGGGGTAAAAGAGGGGGAGTTCAAGTTATACAAACCAAAATTCCCCTTCATATTTGAGAGCTGTTATTGCAAAAATGCAATTTAACCTATGCACACTGACAACCAATTAGCTGGTTTTATTGCTTAGTTGTGGTTAATGGATCAAGATTGAAGGGGCCATGCATTTGTTGTTTGAGGAGTTTCGCGATCTGTCATAGCAGGTTGTGCCGAAAACCAAATAGGGTATCGCCAAAGGAGATGTGAGTGAAACCTTGCTGCAAATTAATTATTTGGTTTGTTTTTTGTGTAACAGGCTGGAGTATGGGAGGGGCGGTTTTTGCCGACACGGCCAATGGACTTTCAGTTGCCTACGCTTTGGATAATCCAAAGCTTGGGGAAATGCTTAAGCAGTTTGGGCATAAACACCAGATCCCAATCGCGTCACGCTCAATTGACGCAGATGAACTCAAAGCTGAACTTATTCAACGCGCTAACACAGACTCATTACCCGATGCGGTTATTGTCCCGGCAGATTTTCTCGGCTTACCTAACTTGAAATTTAGTCCTGTTTTGAGTGATTTCACTAACAAAATAGATAACGAGCAGGTTAAACAAACCGCTAGCATCAATGGCAGTGTGTTGGGATTACCCATTATGACGGGTAATCATCTTTTGTTGTATGTAAATCGAGCACTGATAAAAAAAACAGCAACTGACTGGGAAGCTCTTGAAAGCCAACAGCAACGATTACCTGCTAACACTGAATTGATTGGCTGGAGTTTTAACGAAATGTACTGGTTTATCCCGTTTTTAACTGCGTTTGATGGCGACACCTTGCAAAACGGGAAAGTGAGTTTGGATACGGTTGCGATGCAACAAGCACTTAATTTTTACTGGGGCTTGTCACAAAAAGGCGTTGTTGAGCATCAATGTGACTATCGTTGTGCAACAGATAAATTTAAACAAGGGAAGCTGGCTTATTTGATTAGTGGTTTCTGGGCTTATGATGAATTGGAAAACGAACTTGCCGATAACCTGCAAGTTGCAGCATTACCAAGTATCAATGGGCATGCCATGCGTTCATATTTTACTTCATATGTATTGGCTTTTCCCGGTAACAGTTTGTATGGGCGCAAACGAGAGTCGTTACAAAAACTGGCAGCTTATTTTATCGATAGTCAACAGCAGCAGAGATTGTGGCAGGAGCTAAAGGCATTGCCCGCTGAAAAGAGCGCACTATATGGGTTAATGCAGCAACATGATCTTAATCTACAGGTAGCAATTACCCAGTTAAATCAATCGGTTCCATTACCAAGTCAATTCTCGATGGCTGTTGTTTGGGAGTCAATGTCAATTGGGTTCCGTCGTTACGGTGCGGGAATCGTCACCGCAGAACAAGCTAGTCGTTTAATGCAGCATCTGGCTGAAAAGTCAGCCAATGCCAGTCTGACCCGGGTGGAATAGCATGGCGTCTTTTAAGCAACAATTGTTTCGTAATGTCGCGTTGTTTTTACTGATACCTGTTGCGATTGTGGTTAGTTATTCACTTGTGATGTCTTATGTGACGGAAGCAAAGTTAGCTAACGATTCCATCGCGGCGCAAAATCGCTCACTTGCCTCGGTAATCAACGGACGTTTAACCAAAATTCAGTATTCGATTCTGGCGCTTGGGAGTAAGAAAGGTTTTGGTGAACTGGCGTATAATATTCTGTATTCCCAGTATGTGGATAAAAGTCTGCGAAGCTTTGTTCAGCAACATCCTTTGGTGAATGCAGCGTTTATTGTGGATAAAGAAGGGTTTGTGCTTGAAGGTTATCCACTTAGTACCCTGGCGATACGCTCACAATCACTCACACAAGAGGTCGAGCAACGTTTAGCCAATACTGTCGATGTGGTATTGCCTGACTTTCAATTGGTGTCTGAAAATCAACTGCTTGGAATGTACGAAAATCTTCAGCAACGCAGTAAAGATAATCTGGCATTTGTATTTACCCTGCAACGAGCGACTAATTCTTTAGTTTCACCCATGCAAAATAGCGCAGTGTTGTTTGTATTACTGGACAAACAAGGGTTAGTCGCGCCGTCAGACAGACAGATTGATACCCCACTATGGCACGCACTGATGCAGGATGATAATACGCTGATCAACGATTTGCCGAATGAGTTTGAAAATGCATCCAAAATACACAGTGCTATTGATTTGCCTCTATGGGTAAAGCGTCAGCCGCACAAATTGTCACTAAACACTTATTACCAACCATCGAGTTATCTAAAATCGATTTACCTGAATATAGGCATGACCTTTTTGGCATTGGTGGCTATTTTTGTCGTGTCTTTGCAGTTTTTGCGCATCTGGTTAAATCGCATGCATGCACCACTAAGCAACATAGTAACTGCCAGCCACAACATTGCACAGGGTAATTACGAACCTTTAACCACTAAAACGCAGTTTATTGAGTTCCAGCAGATTTATGCTGCGATGAATAAAATGATGACGCATATTCATCAACAGATAGTCGAACTGCGCCAGGCCAGAGAAAAAGCCGAAAGTTCAGATAAATTGAAATCACAGTTTTTGGCTAATATGAGCCATGAAATTCGCACTCCCATGAATGGGGTATTAGGTATTTTACAAGTCATGCAAAATCAGCCACTGGAATTAAAAATGGCGAATTTGCTGAAAACAGCAACTCAATCCAGTCGCAATCTTCTGGCCATCTTAAATGACATCCTGGATTTTTCTAAAATTGAGGCCAACCAGCTGAGTCTGGAGAACGTCCCTTTTGATTTAGTGGAGTTGCTTGATTCCTCTGTTGCTTTTGTGCATACACAGGCTAAGCAAAATAATATTCAGTTTGAGCTGATTGTTGATGAAGCAAGTAAAGGCGGTTGGTTGGGTGATCCAATGCGTGTTACCCAGATTTTGCAGAACCTGTTGTCTAATGCGCTTAAATTTACCGAAAAAGGCCAGATAATATTAAGTGTTTTTTATAATGAAGCCGAACAGTGTTTACACTTTAAAGTAAAAGATACTGGGATCGGTATAAGTGATGCCAAAAAGATGCAGCTATTTTCTCCCTTTAAACAAGGCGATGCTTCAACATCCCGTAAATATGGTGGTACTGGGTTAGGTCTTGCTATTAGTTACCGTCTGGCCAAATTGATGGGGGGCGATTTATGGGTGGAAAGTGATGGACAAAGCGGTTCTACCTTTGAGTTTTATATTAAAACTGAATCGGCTGAAACCATCAGTAAAGACGATTCAAAAAGTCAGCAGCATCCGGATTTGACCGGAATTAAAATTCTGGTTGCAGAAGACAATAAAATTAATCAGGAGGTGCTGGGGTTTATGCTGGAACCTACCAATGCGCAAGTGCAATTTGTCGAAAATGGCCAGCAGGCTATTGAACAATATACAGCCTTTTCACCGGATCTTATTTTTATGGATGTGCAAATGCCGGTAATGGATGGAATAGAGGCTACAAGGTTGTTAAGAGAGCAAGGTGCGTCAATTCCTATCATAGTACAAACCGCGAATGTAAGTAGCGAGGATATTGCTGCCTATTATGCGGCCGGTGCTGATGGATTTATTGCTAAACCGACTGATATTCAGGATGTGAATACGGTGTTATGGACACATTTGGTCGGTAATTAAGGTTAAGAGGTTTATAAAAAAGGGGCAAAGCCCTAATGCCGATCAGTTAAGAAGTTGACATTCGGCATAAGAGGATCAAAATCCGATGATCGTAAGGTCATCGGATTTTT
>NZ_JACNEP010000018.1 GCF_014270035.1 Neptunicella marina
TACAATGAAATGAGGCCGCACCTGAGTTTAGATATGCAAACACCTAATCAGGTGCATAATAGAAAAGGCCAGCTACTTGAGCTGGCCTAAAAACTGTCAACCTATCTTAGGACGGGTCAGCTTAATTAATCTGGTTTACGCAGTTAAATATCTGTGGTGAAAACGCAGGTGCTGCTCAATAAAGCTACTAATAAAAAAGTAACTGTGATCATAGCCTTCATGATAGGCAAACTGGGCAGGGTAACCTACTTGTTTACACATCTCTTCCAGCGGCTTGGTTAATTTTTGTGATTCATAAAAATTATCGGCTAATCCCTGATCTACCAGCATCGGGATTGTTAGTATCCCTTGCTGTTGCTGCATTAAATGACAGGCATCGTATTGCTGCCAGGCAGACTGGTCATCACCCAGGTAATGTGAAAAGGCTTTTTTGCCCCAGTCACATTCACAAGGATTCACAATGGGGGCAAACGCCGATACTGATGTGTAATGCATTTGATTCGCTAACCCTATCACCAGCGCGCCGTGACCGCCCATTGAATGACCGGCAATGGCGGCTTTATCACGTACGTTAAAGTTGGTTTTAATCAGTGACGGTAGCTCATTCACTATGTAATCATACATATGGTAATGCTTGTCCCAGGGGGGCTGCGTTGCGTTGAGATAAAAGCCTGCACCCTGTCCCAAATCATAGGCGTCATCATTGGGTACTTCGTCACCTCGCGGACTGGTATCTGGAATCACCAGTATAATACCGAGCTCGGAAGCAATGCGCTGTGCGCCGGCTTTAGTGACAAAGTTCTCGTCAGTACAGGTTAATCCCGACAACCAGTAGAGGACACCAACAGGCTGTTGTTGCTCGTAGGCCGGGGGCAGGTAAACGGAAAATTTCATACTGCAATTCAAACTACTGGATTCATGCTGATATTGATTCTGCCAGCCACCAAATACTTTTACACCGCTGATTTTTTCGATTTGACTCACATTAAACTCCGCTTAAAAGTGCACGACTGATCGAATGGACTGACCTTCATGCATCAGATCAAAGGCTTTATTAATGTCTTCAAGTGGCATGGTATGGGTAATAAAGGTATCCAGCTCAAATTCACCGTCCATATAACGTTGTACATAATCTGGTAACTGACTACGTCCTTTTACGCCACCAAAAGCAGTGCCGCGCCAAACCCGGCCGGTGACTAACTGGAATGGGCGGGTTGAAATTTCCTGACCGGCCCCTGCCACACCTATAATAACTGATTCGCCCCAGCCTTTATGACAGCATTCCAGCGCTGAGCGCATAACATTGACGTTACCGATACATTCGAAGGAATAATCCACACCACCATCTGTCATCTCAACAATGACGTCCTGTATCGGTTTATCAAAATCTTTCGGGTTGACCACATCGGTGGCCCCTAATTGCCTGGCGATACCGAATTTATCTTCATTGATATCAATCGCAATGATACGACCTGCTTTGGCCATTTTGGCACCGATTAATACCGATAAACCAATGCCACCTAATCCAAATACGGCCACCGTGTCGCCTTCCTTTACTTTGGCGGCATTGGTAACTGCACCCATTCCGGTAGTAACGCCACACCCCAGCAGACAGACTTTGTCCAGGGGCGCCTCTTTGGGAATTTTGGCCAGGGCAATTTCCGGGAGCACTGTGTGTTCAGCAAAAGTAGAGGTGCCCATATAGTGATAAATAGGCTGTCCGTCCTTACTGAAACGCGAGGTACCGTCTGGCATCAGACCCTTACCTTGTGTGGTACGAATCGCCTGACATAAATTGGTTTTGCCTGATTTACAAAACTTGCATTCACCACACTCTGGCGTATATAGCGGAATGACGTGATCACCCACTTCGACACTGGTAACACCTTCACCCACCTGCATGACCACACCTGCACCTTCATGGCCTAAAATGGCCGGAAAAATACCTTCAGGATCTTCACCTGATAGAGTAAATGCATCGGTATGGCAGACGCCGGTTGCGGTGATTTTGACCAGTACTTCACCTTTTTGAGGTAACTGTAAATCGACTTCTTCAATGCTAAGAGGCTCGCCGGCTTTCCAGGCTACAGCTGCACGGGTTTTCATGGTTTGCATTTTATAATCCTTGCGTCTGGTGAATCTGTTTATATTAAACCATGGATAAAGAGCGCTTGGCTACGTCACATAAGGTTTAGATTTGCTCCGGACTTGAGATAAACTCGTAACACAAATCGTTAAACATAATGAGTAAAAAGAAACTGGCCGGTATGTGGTATTTATATATGATTGAAAATCGCCTGGGGCAGCTTTATACCGGCATAACCACAGATCCTAAACGACGTTTTGAAGAACACAGTCAAAGTGGGGCAAAGGCAGCCAAAGCGTTGAAGGGAAAGGGACCATTGCGACAAAGATTGTGTGTCAATGCCGGTAACCGCAGTCAGGCAAGTAAGCTGGAATTGGCAGTAAAAAAATTAAATAAAAACCATAAGCTTAAATTGATTGAACTGGGCCAGCAGGGCATTACAGCCGATTTTGAACTTAAGCTGTTTTAATTCAGTCAGCAGTATCAACATGACGTACAAGGAACCGCATTTTGCATCCAACTCTCGCACAATCCGCACATAAATATTGGCAGCAACTACAAGACAAATATTCAGAGCATCACTGGCTGGCTGAGTATCAGGATGAGATTAAGCAGGTCTGCGCACTTAGTGATTTTGTTGCGGATAGCTTATTGCGGGATATTCACATTGTGCAGGATTTACTGGTAAATGGATTAGTGCAACAAAGCGAGATTGATTATACGGCTATGCTGCAAAAGCGTTTAACCGGGGTGGAGAGTGAGCCGCAGTTGTTGCAGGCACTACGATATTTTCGTCGCCATTATATGGTGCATATTGCCTGGCGTGATCTGTTAAATCTGCAGGACATTTCGCATTCAATCAAACAGGTTTCTATATTGGCGGATGCCCTGATTGTTGGCGCTTATAACTGGCTGTATGCCAAACAAACTGCAATTTATGGTGTGCCGCAGGGAGAGTTTGGCGCACAGCCTATGTTTATTATGGGCATGGGTAAGTTAGGTGGCGGTGAACTTAATTTTTCTTCGGATATCGATTTAATTTTTATGTATCCAGAGGTAGGTGAAATTGATAACGGGCGTAAAACGATTGAACACCAGCAATTTTTTATTCGTCTGGCACAAAAATTAATTAATGCGCTTAATCAGTCAACCGTCGATGGTCAGGTTTTTAGAGTTGATATGCGTCTACGACCTTATGGTGAGAGTGGGGCGTTAGTCAGTCACTTTGCCGCACTGGAAGATTATTATCAGGATCAGGGACGTGACTGGGAACGTTATGCCATGGTTAAAGGCCGGGTATTAAACCCGGATAATGCCTATTACAAAGAATTGCAGCAAATCCTTAAACCTTTTGTTTACCGGCGTTACATTGATTTTGGCGCGATAGAATCCTTGCGCAAAATGAAAGGGCTGATCAGTCAGGAAGTACGTCGTCGCGGATTAGTCGGCAATATAAAGCTGGGGCAGGGCGGCATTCGCGAAATCGAATTTATTGTGCAAAGTTTGCAGCTTATTCGGGGTGGACGTATTGCTGATTTACAGCAGCAGTCCTTGCTAATTACGCTTGATGTTTTGCTGCAACAACAAATATTACCCGGCGAGGATGTAGCTCAGTTACGCGACTGTTATTTGTATTTGCGTAAAGTCGAACAATGCTTGCAGCAATTTGATGATGCGCAAACTCAGCAGTTACCAGATAGCGAGCTTAACCAACAACGATTGGCGTTTGTTATGGGCTGCGAAAACTACGCAGCTTTTGAGCAAGTTTTGCAACACAAAATGCAGCAAGTGACTCAGCAGTTCCGGTTACTGATAGGACAGGAAAATGAGACACAACAGCAGCAATGGCAGGAACTGGATGATTTATGGCTGTTAACACTGGAACAGGACGAAGCCAGAGAGGTGTTATCAGAGTTTGTTGAGGCGCAGGATTTTAATCAATTCTGGCCGCATTTCGCGGATTTTCGCCAGGACATGCAAACACGGCCAATCGGCAAACGAGGCAGGGAATCTTTGGATAAACTGATGCCAATTGCGTTGCACATTGCGTTGCACTGGCAGGCGCCGAGTCATACCGAGTTGTTATTACGGTTATTTGACGTACTCAAATCTATTAGCCGTCGTACGGCCTATCTGGAACTGTTAGTGGAAAATCCGGGCGCGTTGACACAGTTAATTCGTTTATGTGATGCCAGTGGCTGGATAGCCCAGCAAATTGCGCGCTTCCCGTTATTACTGGATGAGTTGTTAAATCCTCAAAGTCTTTACCAGCCAACACCGCTGGATGGATATGATGCCGAGCTCAGGCAGTATTTATTGCGGGTCTCCCCAGATGATCTGGAACTGCAAATGGAAGTTTTGCGGCAGTTTAAATTATCGCAGCAATTAAAAATTGCCGCTGCCGATGTTACCGGTGTCTTACCGGTGATGAAAGTGAGCGACCACTTAACTTATCTGGCCGAAGCCATAATTAAACAAACCGTGTCACTGGCCTGGGAACAAATGGTGCAAAAACATGGTTTGCCGCAGGGCGCTTCGATGCAACAACGCAATTTTGCCGTACTGGGTTATGGCAAACTGGGCGGGATTGAACTGGGTTACGGCTCGGATCTGGATTTGGTGTTTGTGCATAATTGCCCCGGCAATGAGCCGACTGACGGTCAAAAATCAATCGAGTCACGTCAGTTTTATATCCGTCTGGCACAGCGCATTATGCATTTGTTTGCGACTAAAACGGCATCGGGAGAGTTATATGAGGTGGATTTACGTCTGCGCCCGTCCGGTAACGCCGGTATGCTGGTGTGCCATATTGATGGTTTTAAGCAGTATCAGCGGCAGGAAGCCTGGACATGGGAACATCAGGCTTTGGTGCGTAGCCGTATCATTGTCGCTGAGCCGGAGCTGGCTAAACAGTTACAACATATTCGTTGTGATGTATTGAGTCAGCCCCGGGATAAAACACAGCTGGCACAACAGGTAATGGATATGCGTGAAAAAATGCGTAACCATTTAAGCAAAGGTAACAGTGAACAATTCGACTTAAAACAGGATAGTGGCGGCATCGCCGATATTGAATTTATAGTGCAATTCATGGTGTTAGCACACAGTGCCACATACCCACAGCTATTAAACTGGCCGGATAATGTGCGTATATTGTCTGAGTTGGTTAATCAGGGATTAATGGATAAAGAAACTGGCGAAATTCTTACCGAAGCTTATTTAACCTATCGTAATTTAGGACACCATTTGGCGCTAAGAAATGCCCCGGTACTGGATAATTCAGGGGAATATGAATCAATAAGGCAGCAGGTTATAGCAATTTGGCAAGCTTGTTTTAACGTCAGTTAAAGTGTGCTGAACAACCGTTGCTAATCTCTGGCCCGTGCGCAGTTATTTTGCAGGTATTCCGATTGTTTGTCGGTAACCACTAAGGTGCGTTGTTTGGGACAAAAATAAGTTTCAACAATACCGCCAAAATTAGCGTCAACGGCTCCGCCGATTTTTCGTAAAGAACCCACTATGGTGTTTTCCATCTGAAAATGATTTTTGATGATAAAATCCTGATCTAATTCCCAGATTACCTGCATACCCTCACGCTGTGCAAAGTCGGTGATAGATTCGCGTAATGTACTGCCTGCTTTAAACGTTCGCATTTTATTTTCACCTACCCAGCGCCCTGATACCGGTTTTTGCAGGCTTTCCATCTGCACCAACCGTTCATTTAGATCCTCATCAGGTATATTGACATCCAGTACAAAATCGCCTCTTTCTTCTTTTATCGGGGAAATTGAGGACATGCGATGCTGTGCATAAACACGGCTCATGTTCTGAGCCGGATCCCGACTGCCGGAACTGCCGGAAGAGCTCGTAATTTCACTGAAATCGACAAACATTAACACCACGATAGTTACAGCAATTAACACTACCGCCAGACTCAGGTGTTTTAACCAAAATGTTAGATTGTTCGAGCTCATCTGACTGCCTTATCACTCAATACAGCGAGTTACTGTCCTCTTTCGGACGGGTTTTAAACCTTTTGTGCATCCATAGGTACTGTTCAGGCGCTTCCAGAATCATAGATTCAATTTGCTGATTTATCCTTGTTACATCCTGTTTGTCATCACCAGAAGGAAGGTTATCCAGACCGGGTAGAACCTTTATGACATATCCGTCGCGGGTTCTCAATGGTAATAAAAATACCGATTCACAATTGGCATTTTGCATAAATAACAAGGTACCCGTTGTGGTTGCTGTTTGTTTGACCGCAAAAAAAGGCACAAATTCACTGCGGCGTGGCCCATAGTCCTGATCTGGCAGGTATAAACATAATTCCTGATGGTTGAGGGATTTGATCATTTCACTCACCCCTTTTTTGTGGATCATCAGTTTATTCGAGCGGGCGCGGCCATGGTATTGGAAATATTCCATTAAGGGATTGTTATGGCGGCGATAAAACACCACTGAAGGATGTATTAAGCCAATAGCCCGGCAATTAACCTCAAGGTTCATATTGTGAATGGCAAGCCCCATTACCCCTTTGCCTTTTTTAATAATGGCCTCGATGTGTTCATAGCCCTCAACGCGGGTTAGCCGGCGAATGCGCCAGTTTGGCCACCACCAGCCCATACCGGACTCAAAAAGGGCGATACCGGCGGATTCTAATGATTGAATAAATAAGGTGTGTTGCTGCTCTTTTGGCATCTCGGGGAAGCACAACTCAATATTGCGCTTTGCAACCCTGGCGCGACTTTTCACCACTTTACCCAATAATCGGCCTAACATGCGTCCCATGGCGAGTTGAATGCGCCATGGCAGCCACGAAATGCTGTATAAAATGCCTACGGCAATCCAGGTTGGCCAGTATTTTGGGGAAAGAAACGACAGTTGAAAAGCGGGTTTTACGACGTGCAAGGTAATATCCTGAAGGAATAAACAGCGGTTATTATACCGAAAGGGGTTATTATTTCTAAAGATTAATCCACTCATTCGAGCATGTGTTTCAATCGTGAATTTTTGCTCGGTGGTTTGGGTTTGTTTGGTACACTCAAGCCATATTCTTTGAGATGTAAAAATAGATTTTTTATTCAGGTGTGAGGCGATGACAACATACTTTGCAGTAATTGAAGCCGGTGGTACCAAATTTAACTGTGCCATTATGGATGGTGACAAAAATATCGTGGCAGAAACACGTATTCCCACGACAACGCCACAGGAAACCATTGGCGCGACCATTGCGTTTTTTAAGCAACAGCAAGGCCAATATGCGTTTAGCAAACTGGGTTTAGCCTGTTTTGGTCCGTTGGATTTAGAAACCGCTTCCAGCACTTTTGGCAACATTACTGCAACGCCTAAACCTGACTGGTCGAACACGCCGATCCGCCAACAACTTATGCAAGCGCTGGGTGTTGATGTGATTATTGATACTGACGTGAATGGCGCAGCATTAGCTGAATATTTGTGGGGCGCAGCACAAGGCGTCGATGTGGCTATTTATATCACGGTAGGTACAGGTGTGGGCGGTGGTGTTGTCATCAATGGCAAACCTTTACATGGGTTAGTGCATCCCGAAATAGGACATATTTTGGTACCTGACAAACACAATGTTAAGTGTGCTTGTCCGTTTCATGATAATTGTGTTGAAGGTCTGGCTTCAGGCAGTTCCATCGCCAAAATTTGGGATGCACCGGGTGAAACGCTGAGCGATGAGCATCAGGCCTGGGAGGTTGCTACTGATGCATTAGCACATATGTGCCATAACCTGCTGATGACCTTAAGCCCTAACAAAATTGTATTAGGCGGTGGGGTAATGGCTAAACCCGGGTTACTGGATAAAGTGGTTGCAAAAACTAATGCCTCTCTGGCGGGGTATTTAACCACCTCAACACCGCTTAATGAGGTGATTGTTGCACCACAATTAGGTGGCATTTCAGGTTTATATGGTGCACTTGCGCTAGCGATGTAATGTCAGGTTTATTAAGAAAAAAGGGAGCGGCACCGCTCTTTTTTATTTAGAAGCACGCACCCTAGCTTTGAAAACGCTAAAGTCTTTAAGGAGCGCAATAACATGGATGCTGACATTAAAGCTAAATTTGATGCTTACCCCGGGCATATAAAACCGCATATGCTGGCGCTTCGTTCGCTGATATTTGAGTTAGCGGCGGAGTTAAATGCCGGCAAGGTCACCGAAGAACTCAAATGGATGGAACCAAGTTACCGGGTTAAAAATGGCAGCCCGGTGCGCATGGACTGGAAAGCAGAGCACCCTGACTACCTTTATTTATATTTCCACTGCCAAACGAAGCTGGTTGAAACATTCCGTACGTTATACAGCAAAGAACTTACCTTTCAGGGAAATCGAGCCATTGAACTGCCTCTCATGCAACCTCTACCTGAAAGTATTATTGCCCACTGCTTAACCTTAGCGCTTGAATATAAGCAGCGCCGAAACCTGCCGTTACTCGGCGCCTGATTCAGTTTAAAGTCAAACCATGTCAGATCTCACTTGGAACAAGCGTTTGTTGGTTAATGTTTAAGGTTTGCCAGCGTTTAGGGCGTAACTGAAACTGCTGTTGTTTAAGGGCACCGAGGATCTCATCCCATTGTTGGGGCTGTTGCTCATCCAGTTTAATGCTTCCGGCGGAGGTATGCTGCCATTGATTATCCTGCTTATAAAACAAGGTAACCGTGGCATAATTATCACGTAACCAGATATATAAATAATCAGCCTGCGAATCGCCATCCATGTCGATTTGAACAGCATATTGTTGTTTGATACGGCTCATTGCCCATTTATTGCTGTTGGCAAATTTGCCAAAGGCTTCATAGAGGTCTTCAGGAATACTACCAGTAATGATAGTAATCGCTTCCTTAATACTTTGCGCTGTTAAGTCCTGTTTGTTTTTGTGGAAGTTTAAACCATCAATACGCACCTGAATTTGTGGGTACTGTTCTTTATAGTCATGGATGAGTTGTTCAAGAGCCTCTGCACCGGGTTTACCCAGTTGCCGGGTGAAATAAGCAAAATCAAAATCCTCAATTTGTATTTGATGGCTGCTAAGGCGCGCTAACTGACTTGCAACGGTGATCTTACGAAAATCCAGTAACGGTGAATTTACTAATAAGGCTAAGCCCAGCACCACCAGGCCTAATTTGATATTTAAACGGGTAAAAGGCGGCAGCCAATGCTGAAATTGCCTAATCACGACCAGCGCATAGCTCACGCTAAATATGGTCAATACAAACCACAACATCCAACCCCAGCAACGGTCTACAGTAAAGCCGTATTGCGCTACCCGCGAATAAAGGCCGTAAAAACTAATGCAGCTGTACAGCGGCATACTTAATAAGCTGAGCGATACCAGACGATGTAACCAGCCAGAGTAGGGGGCTTTGCCAATTCCATCCTGATAAACCGCATTGACAAAAAACAACAGTAACAGCTGCATACCTAAAATGAGATTGCTACCGCCGGATTTCCATAACGGGGTAAGACCAGAAAAGGGCAGGGTACATAAAAATAATAAAGTCACCACTGCCAGTAATATCAGTACAAATTTAAGCAGTACTTGTAGCAAGCCGACTATGGTATCAATCACGCTGGCAAATCGACGGAAAAGCACTATGCCTATACCGTTAGCTAAGGCTAATGTGGGATATAAAAACCAGCTTTTGGTGAATAACTCCCGGAAGAACTTAATATCAATCGCGTTAAACAACGCTGCCCATAACATTAATATTCCCCATACCAACAGGGTAAAAAATAAAGATAAAGCCAGTGTGCAAACGCTGCGCCACGATTGGCGAAACAGTTCGCTGTAATCGAGTTTTCCCTGATGAATGTAACACTGGCTGTATATGTGGGTTTTTAAACAGGCAATGCCAAAAGTGGGAATACATGAAAATAAAATAACGCCTGATTGCATGATATACAGATCAGTGGTTTGTGATCCCATGTAGTATGCGAGCAAGGCGATAACTAAGCCAAAGCCACCTGTGATTTTAAACAAAAGACGGTTGTTGCTATCTTCCAGACCCAGCAGTAATAAGGTTGGTACAGTGAGCAATACGCTGTAAAACATATATAGCCACTGGTCTTCACCCGCAGGCCAGTATTGCAGTTCGACTGAATCATGCAGCAGGTAAAGTCCTAATCCTTGCAATAATGCAATCAGCAGAATTAATTTGTTGGCAGGTTTAGTGTGATTAATCATGAGATTCATCCATGATGATTTTTTATCCATCATAAATAAATCCGTTTTAAAAACAATCGCTTGTTAATTTGTTTTTTTATGTTTTTGGGGTTGTGAGCCTTAACCGGCCGGGGGCTGCCACAATTCTATTTTATTGCCCTCTGGATCGATAACCCAGGCAAACTTGCCAAAGTCGGACTCGTCGGTTTTATCCAGCACATTACATCCTTCCTCACGCAATAATTGGAGTAAGGTCTGCAAATCTGCCACCCGGTAATTGAGCATAAAGGGTGACTGGCTTGGCGCATAATAATCGTTATCAGCGGCAGAAATATTCCAGATAATACTGTTGTCCCGGGGATTTGAATTCGTTGCGGCTTTACTGGCATTTAATACCGCACCTCCCCAGTCCTGAATATCAATACCTAAATGTGCCTGGTACCACTCGCGCAGAGCCTTTGGATCCTGCGCTTTGAAAAATATACCGCCAATACCTGTTACTCTCTGCATTTTGCTATCCTGCGTGTTTTTTGTTCAGCTTATGGAATCTGCCTGGGGGAAACAAGTCTCGTGCATGTGATATGAAATAAATTTCATAATCTGGTGTCGTAATTTTGCATTACATGCACTTAATGGGCGGTGGTATTATTTTACGATTAAGTAAACGAAAAGTGAGATTTTGTGGGATTTATACAACAGCAATATGGTGAGTTTGAAGGGCAAAAGGTTTATCAGTATCAGCTTACTAATAAACAGGGGATGGGATTCAATATCCTGAATCTCGGCGGTATTATCACTCATATCACTACACCGGATAAAAACGGAAAAATCAGTAATATTGTATTGGGGTATGATGATTTAGCAGGCTATTTGCATGACCCGTTTTATATGGGGGTATTAGTCGGACGTTTTGCCAACCGCATTGCCAATGCCCGTTTTGACCTTGACGGTCAATCCTATGCGTTAACGGCTAATCAGGCACCACATCATTTGCATGGCGGGCAATACGGATTTCATCGTCGTATCTGGCAGGTAATACATCGAACAGAACAAAATGCTGAGGTATTGGAATTTACCCGCACCAGCCCCGATGGTGAAGAAGGTTACCCCGGCTCGCTTAACACAAAAGTGATTTATCGCTTAACCGATGATAATTGTTTGCAGGTTGAAATGACCGCAGTTTGTAATAAAGCATGCCCGGTTAGTTTTACTTTGCATCCCTATTTTAATCTTGCGGATGAAGGTGTGATTGGTGAACACCAGTTGCGACTTAATACCTATGCCGTGGTGGCTACTGATGCTGATGGAATTCCGACCGGTGAGATCATCCCCAGTCAGGATACTGCATTTGATTTTTGCCGGAAGAAATCAATACAAAAAGGTTTAAATCAGCAACACCCGCTACAAATGGAAGCGCATGGTTTTGATCATAACCTGGTGGTGGATGATGAGTGTGCCGATTTAAGTGTCCCCATCGCCAGTGTTTATGAGCCAAAAACGGGTCGTAAAATGGAACTGTATTCCAATCAGCCCGGCGTGCAGTTTTATAGCGGAAATTATCTAACCGGGCGATTCGAGCCTTATAGTGGTTTTTGTTTGGAACCTCAATCGTTTCCTGATGCACCTAACCAGCCTCAATTCCCTGATGCAATTTTACAACCGGGACAACAATATCACCATCAATTGGAATTCCGTTTTTCTACCGTTGTGGATTAATACCAGCAGGCATTAAACGGGCTGATGAATAGCGCAAGTGTATAATAAAAACAAGGCTAAAAGCAGGGTGGCTGCAGAGACTAACTGCAGCCATTTGCTGTATTGAACGGTTAAGCGCTCAATGAGTTTATGCTGAACATTTTTCCCCAGGCAGGCTATCACAATGGATTTGGCAATCAGGCTATAACCACAAAATAACCAAAATACACGCCAGTCATGATGTCCGGCGTGCATCACCAGTAAATTTCCAAGGATAAAGGTCAGGGCGATTTGGGCAGTATAAAACACGTTGTTCAAACTGTAGGATGCCAGCCTTTGCCCAAATCCAACCGGATTACGCAGTATTAACCCACTAAAAAACAGCAGCAATATGGCAAATCCGGCGGTGACTATCATTGGTTTAATTGTCCTTTATTTCTGCTTCTTGTAACTCTTTTTCCAGTCGCTGACTTTCATCTGCACGGGGTTTGGTAAATCGAGCCAGTCCTAAATACAGGACCGGGGTTAAATACAGGGTGAACACAACTGCAATCCCCAGTCCGCCAAACACCACCCAACCTATGGCATTACGTGCTTCTGCACCTGCCCCAGTGGATAAAATGAGGGGTAAACCACCGAGTACAGTTGAAATTAATGTCATAGCGATTGGGCGCAAGCGTACATGTCCTGCTTTTATCACTGCATCGTACACGCTCAGTCCCTGATCGCGCAATTGGTCTGCAAACTCTACTAACAAAATAGAATTTTTGGCAATCAGGCCAATTAACATGACCAGACCGATTTGTGAGTAAATATTGATGGAGGTGCCGGTCAGGTAAAGCGCGAAAATAGCGGCAGCGATACCAAAAGGCACGGTAATCATAACAACGACAGCACTGTTGACACTTTCAAATTGTGCTGCCAGTACCAGTAATACAATGACAAACGCCAGAACATATGTGAGCATGACTTGTCTGGAGGTTTCTTCAAATGTTTGCGCCTCGCCCAAAAACACCAGCCCAATGCCATCGGGTAAATTATCCAGTGCCAGATCACGAATGGCCTCAACCGCCTGATTTATTGGCATATCTTCGGGAAGCTCAACACTAACTTCTATGGCGCGTCGCTGTGCCTGGCGCTCAAGCTCTGCTGCAACACCTTCCTCAGTGACGGTGGCTAAACTGGATAATGGCACCAGCGAGCCATCACGGGATTTAACATACAAATTAGTTAAATCTGAAGGATTGGTGTTGTTGCGATGCGCTGATTGCAAAATAATGGGGATAGCCTGATCGCCCACATTTAAATCGACCAGATCATCACCATTAATCACAGCGCGTAAGGTGCTGGAAATATCGCTTAACGGAACGCCCAACTGCTCGGCCATTCGACGATCAATATTTACCCGTAGCTGTGGCTGAGTCGGTTGATAGGATATTTCCGGCGCACCCATTTGCGGATATTTATCACGTATCTGTTCGCTGAGCGCTAAAGCTGCGGCATAGATTTTTTTGTAGTTTTCACCGGTTAGGGCGAACTCCATACCGCCACCCTGACCACGCAGGTTCAAACTATTGGAGCCAAACGCACGACCGGGTGCACCGGGAATTGCCCCCAGTTTGGGACGAATTTCGTCAATAATGTCCTGCTGCGAGCGTTCACGATCAGCCCAGTTATTTAAGGGCACGGTTATAAATACAATATTCGGATCCCACTGACCGACTACGGTGTAAATCGATTTAACGTCGCCACCGTCAACATAAGGCAGCAGAATTTCTTCCATTTTTATGGCCTGACGATCCATAAAGTTTATACCCACGCCATCAGGACCACGGGCAAAAATACGAATATTGCCACGATCTTCTGACGGCAATAGTTCATTATCAATCTGTGTGTAAAGCAACGCCGCCCCGGCTGATGCTAACAAACTTAAACCTAATACCAGCCAGCCAAATTTAAGGGCCCATTTCAGGCTTGTGTCATAGACAGATAAACATGCATAGCCAATTTTACCAAACAGGTGTTTACCACCATTTTTGATTGGCAGACGTGCGGTGAGGGCAGGTACAAGCGATAGGGCAACAAAGGATGAAATAATCACCGAGCCTGCCAATATGCCACCAAATTCACGGAATAATCGTCCGGCAGTGGAAGGCAAAAAAGCGATCGGGATAAATACCGCAGCCAATACTGCCGTAGTCGCCACTACGGCAAAAAAGACCTCGCGTGAGCCAATCACTGCTGCAGCTCTTGCGCCCAGTCCCATGCTGCGACGGCGTTGAATATTTTCCGACACCACAATTGCGTCATCGACGATTAACCCGGTCGCCAGTACCAGTGCCAGCAAGGTTAAAATATTGATGGAAAATCCCATCATCCACATGATTGCCAGTGAGCCAATTAGTGAGACAGGTATCGATAATGCCGGAATAATCGTGGCTCGCCATGAGCCAATAAATACCCACAGAGTCACGACCACAAGGAGTACGGTCAAAAACAGAGAGTTAACCACTTCGTCTACGGAGCCGCGGATGAACTCGGCATCATCAGAAGTGACGGTGATATTAAGTTCAGGGAAACGTTGCTCAAGACGTTTGACCATTTTTAACACTTCATCGGATATTTCGATCGTATTAGATTGCGCCTGACGGATTACACCTACGCCAATTACCGGGATGCCATCCAGTCGTACCATGCTTTGTGAGTCTGCGGGGCCAAAATAGACGCTGGCCACATCTCCAATGCGGGTATTGCCTTTGATAACAATATCTTTGACCTGTTCGGCCGTAATCGAGGTGGCATCGGCACGCACTATTAATTGTTGGTCGGTCGAGCGCAGACTACCAGCAGGTACATCAAAAGGGGCTTGTTTCAATACACTGGCGACGTCGGTAACAGACAACCCAAAGCTGGTTAAGCGCAATGGGTCAAGAGTAACCCTTAAAACGCGTTCACGTTCGCCATTGAGCCTGACATCGGCTACGCCGGGTATACTTAAAAACAGTGGCGACAAATCCACTTCTACTTTTTGTGTTAAGGATTCCATATCCAGTTTGTCGCTGGAAATGGCCAGACTAACCACGGATTGTGCATCGTTATCCGCTTTAATGATTGCCAGTCGTTCCACTTCTTCAGGTAATTCACGTTGTACGCGGCTGACTGATTCACGGGTTTCATTGGCCGCATCTTCTAAATTGATACCGGGACGAAATTCAACTCTGACTCTGGCGTTGCCTTCTTCACTCTGGGCTCGTATGGATTTCACTCCGCTTACCCGTGCAACTGCACCTTCCAGCTTACTGGTGACCTCTGTATCTACAGTTTCAGGTGAGCCCCCCGGATAGTGGGCGGTGACTGTTACCATGGGGCGATCTACATCGGGTAATTCACGCACTTCCAAACCGTTGATGGCCGCAATACCGGCTATCATGATGAGTAAATTCAGTACAACAATCAGTACCGGACGACGGATAGATAGTGATGGCAGATCATTTACCTGAGCTGCCGGAGTCGGATTATTACTCATGTGTCTGACCTGCAATCCTGAGCGGCTGATCCTGACGCAATTGTTGAATACCCTCGGTAATTAGCGCGTTACCCGGTTGCAAGTTGCCTTCAACCAGAATCTTTCCACGCAAACGTTGTTTAATATTCACATCCACCTTGTAGGCTTTATTGTCTTTGGCCAGCCACACATAAGCCCCCGTCGCAGCCCAGGATAATGCGGCCTCTGGAATGGCTGCGTAAGGCTGACTTAGCAGGGTCAGGTTAACTTTGAAGCTCATGCCAGGACGGAACTCATCTTCGCTGTTGTCCAGTAGCGCGCGTACACGCAAACTTCTGTCTTGCTGATCCACCCGGGAATCAATTTGCGCAATTTGTGCTTCCAGTTTGCGGCCGACCTCCGTCCAGGGCTCAAGACTGATGCTGGCGGAATCTTTAAGTAGTTTAAGTGCGGTTTCCGGCGCTTTGAAATTGACGTATAGCTTCTGGCGGGAATCTATACTGGTCACCAGTGTTTGTAACGTAATGCGGTCGCCCACTTCAACATCGGTTAAGCCAAGGATACCGCTAAAAGGCGCGCGTAAATGTCTGTCCTGCAAATCAGCCTGGGCGGCTTTGAGGGCTACTTCGGCCAAATCGCGTTGGGTCCGTGCATCATCAATAGCACTTTGGGTGACTGCACCGTTGTTTTGACTGTCGAGTAACCGCTTTAAACTGCGCTCGGCATCTTTTAATTCTATTTCGGCACGTTGCACGGCCACAATCTGGCGACGTGCATCCAGTTCAATTAACACATCGCCCTTGTTTACATGTTGTCCGGGAACAAAATTAACTGCGGTGACTTTATCTGCCGCTGCCGGGTAAATATTGACGGATTTAAAACCTTCAGCAGTGCCCACGGCATCCAGATTGGTTTGTTCCGGTTCAAATGTCAGTGCCTGAACCACTACATTTGCCGGACGCGTCGCTTGCTGTGCGACAGTGCTTGTTACCGGCATTAAACCTAATATAGCCAACCCTATCATTGCGCGTGTCAATCGCGTCATATAATTCCTCAGTCCCGTATTAAAAAAGGGCTTAATCGCCCTTTTGTTTTTGCACATTTATGCAGTCTACATTGCTTTTTATTCAGGGTCAGCAGAGTCAGATTGGGGATAAGATGAGCGGTCTTATTCCTGAGTTAAAGCTACAAACGTCAGTTTGAATTCAGTTATGGTTAAGTTGCCACATCCTATAAACAGCACATGTTCCGGAATTGTTTCCGGACAATTAAAAAGGATGTCGTGATGAAAAATAACCCTTTTTTACCCCGATTGTTATTAACTCCACTATGTTCAGCGGTACTGCTGGTAGCCGGATTTAATCAATACGCACTGGCTCAGACAACGCCGGAAACCAGCCAGCAGACTCAGCGGGCGGATGACACGGAACAAGTGGAAGCCGAACCATTAGATCAGGCTCGTATCGATCAATTACTGGCGCCAATAGCGCTGTATCCCGATACCTTACTTTCACATATTTTAGTGGCGTCTACCTATCCGCTTGAAGTGGTGCAACTGGCGCGCTGGCGCCAGCAGCATAAAGATTTAGACGCGCAGGCAGCTTTGGATGCAGTTGAAAATAAAGACTGGGATCCCAGTGTGCAGGCTCTGGCGCCTTTTAGCGATTTAATTGAACGTTTAAACGATGATTTAGAATGGCTGGATGAATTGGGTAATGCCTTTTTAGCCAATGAGCAACAGGTGTTGAGCACGGTTCAGAATTTGCGTTTAAGGGCTTACAACAATGGCACGTTGCAATCTAACCAACAGTTGCAGGTTGACAAAGATAAGGATGAAATTGTTATTCAGCCGGTGCAAAAGGAAGTGGTGTATGTGCCTTACTATGATACCCGGGTAGTTTACGGTAACTGGTGGTGGGACGATTATCCACCATTTTACTGGCATTACCCAAGTCATTATGTGCGGTCAGGCTGGTTTTATTACAGTCCGGGATGGGTCATTACCAGTGGCTTTTATTTTGGAGGATTCCACTGGCATCAGCATCGATTAGTGGTTAATTACCAACATCGCCGCCATTATACGCCGGTCGACACGCGCAAGCGCGTTCGTGTGAATGAATATCAGCGTTGGCAGCATGATAAACACCATCGTCACAATGTGCGTTATCAGCACAGCCGATCTGTTAGCGGGCCGGCCCAAATTCGAACCCGGGTTAAACAAGCATCTCCGGTACGGGTTAGCGATAGTCATGTGAGAATTAAAAGTGACAGATATACAGATAAAAACAGGGTGAAGGCAGTTGAACATCAATCGTTAAAGCAAGCCGGAGTGCAAAACCGTGCGCAACAGAAGCGCACAGAACAAAAGTCACTGAATGAATCAAAGCAACTGCAGCAAAAATTGCGTGAGCAGCGTCATGTCCATCAGAGATTACAAGATGATCGTGAACTTATCAGGCAGGTTCGCTCTGATGCGGGACAACGAAATAACCAGCCGGTATATCGTCATAAACCGGTTGAAAGGTCGCAGCTGGATAAAACCCGTACGCCCGTTTATCAACCTAAACGCGACACCCGTGTTAAGAGTTATGAACCGCAGATTGAGTCAAAACCCAGTGTCACCGTGCGAAGCCGTAAACCTGATTATTCATCCTCGCGCTCCCGGGACACAGTACGTCAGCGGGATAGCAGCCGAGAGCGTAATAATCGTCCGGAGCGCAGGACGAAAGAGACTCATCGACTTAATTAAAGAGTTCAGTAATTTGCTGACGTAACCAGATATGGGCTGGATTGTGTTGGGTATTTTGATGCCAGTACAGATGAATATCCAACTGATTGAGTGTCATAGGAACAGCATGTTGCTGCAATTGCTCAAAGCCCGTGTTGCTAAAAAGTTGTTGGGGTAGGGTGAGTAAATAATCCGTTTGCGCCACTATCGAACAGGCGGCTGCGTAATGCTGACAACGGTGGGCGATGTGGCGATTAAAACCTAATTGTGACAGCGCAAAGTCTTCAATTACTGTGCCGGTTGGACGGTTGGATACCGCAATATGACTGGCATTTAAATACTGTTGTTGCGTGACGCCACTCGCAAAATATTGTGCATTGCTCACCACAATTAATTGGTCTGTGATCAGTTTGTGATGCAGCACTGGTTCACGCATTGGCATGGCGACATCTATCACCATATCCAGATGTCCGGCACTAAGCTCATGTTGCAGCTTAGTGCGGTCAAACTGCACCGATGCCAAATGCACATTAGGGGCATGCTGCGCCAGCTGTTTGATTAAGCGCGGTAAAATTAAGCTCTCCTGCGCGAAATGCATGCCCAGCCTGAATTGTTGATGACTTTCTGCCGGTTCAAAATGTGCAAATTGCTGCAATATTTGTCTGAGTCTGGCGAGATTATCCAATAGTACTGGTGCAATGGCATCACAGGCGGGTGTGGGTTGCATGCGCTGCCCGCGACGCACAAATAATTCGTCATTCAAACTGCTGCGCAAGCGTTTAATTGCATGACTCACCGCCGATGGCGTGAGATGAAGCAATGACGCCACTCGCGTCATATTTTGTTCGCGGTACAAAGCTTCAAAAATTTTAAGCAGATTTAAATCCAGTTGATACAGGTTGGTCGATATGGTCATTTTAATTGTGAATATTATTCAACTTGTGCAGGTAAAATAATTCATTTCTTTCAATTTATAAAGTTGGCTAAGCTGGCAAAAAACAACGGAGTTTACCGATGGATTTTGCGCATTCCGAAAAAGCCCGGCATTACATCAATGCAGTCGGGACATTTATCCAGCAAAATATCGCGCCCTGTGAAAAGCAGATTTTATCTGAGTACCAGCAGTGTACTGAGGATTTCAGCCAGTGGTTTGTGTCTGAGAAGATCACCGCATTAAAACAACAAGCCAAACAGGCTGGTTTGTGGAATTTGTTTTTACCTGATGCAAAGCTTGGTCAGGGGCTCAGTTGTTTAGAGTATGCGCCTGTGGCCGAACTGACCGGACGCTCTTTAATTGCCCCGGAAATTTTCAATTGCAATGCGCCGGATACCGGCAATATGGAAGTTTTGTATCACTTTGGTTCTACCGAGCAAAAACAACAATGGTTAATGCCGTTGTTGGCGGGCGACATTCGTTCGGTGTTTTTTATGACTGAACCGGATGTGGCCTCATCCGATGCCACTAATATGCAGGCCACCATTGATATTCAGGGCGATAAGCTAATTCTGAATGGACGCAAATGGTGGAGTACTGGTTTGGGACATCCCGATGCCAAAGTGGGCATTTTTATGGGGCTGTCTAATCCTGAAAATGACAAACACCAGCAACATTCTATGGTGCTGGTGCCACTGGATGCCCACGGTTTTTCGATTAAACGTATGTTGTCGGCTTATGGTCAACTGGATGCGCCCTATGGTCATGGTGAAGCGGAATTTAATAATGTTGAAGTGCCACTTTCGAATTTAATTGGCGGGCCGGGGCACGGTTTTGCAATTGCTCAGGGGCGCTTGGGACCGGGACGAATTCATCATTGTATGCGCGCCATTGGCGCAGCGGAACACGCCTTAGCACTGGCAATGAAACGCGGATTATCCCGCACGGCATTTGGTAAACCATTACTTAAACTGGGCGGTAACTTAGAGCGTGTTGCCGAAGCGCGTATGGCAATTGATCAGGCGCGCTTATTAACCCTGAACGCCGCATGGAAAATCGATAACCTTGGTGTAAAACAAGCCATGACCGAAATTTCCGCAATTAAAGTGGTGGTGCCATCCATGCTCGAAAAAGTGGTGGATATGGCTATTCAGATTCATGGTGGCGGTGGTATGAGTGATGATTTCCCACTTGCGCATTTTATGGCAATGGCACGTGCATTACGTCTGGCCGATGGACCCGATGAAGTGCACAAAGCTATGGTGGCAAAACTGGAGTTAGCCAAATACAGGGAGTTAGCATGAGTCAGGTTGTTTTTATCACAGGCGGCGCATCGGGGCTTGGTAAAACTCTCGCGTTAACCTGGGCTGCCAGAGGTGCATCGGTTTGTATTGGTGACGTTAATTTGGAGCGTGGTGAACAAACACTGCAAGAGCTAATCGCTGCCGGTGCGGATGCGCTGTTTGTGAAATGCGATATTACCAGTGAAGCCGATTTACAGGATGCCTTTGATGCCATAATGCAGCGCTGGCAACGGATTGATGTGGTGGTCAATAATGCCGGTATTGCCAGCGCCGGGCGACTGGAGTCTGAGTCGATAGAACAATGGCAAAAAGTGCTGGATATTAATTTACTTGGCATGGTGCGTTGCTCAAAACAATTTGTAGGTGCGTTCAAACAACAAGGCCATGGTTATTTTGTTAATGTTGCTTCGCAAGCCGGATTAACCCCCATTCCACGTATGGGAAGCTATAATGCGGTGAAATCGGCTGTGGTCGCTTTTTCTGAAACCATGAAACTGGAACTGGCGCGCGATAATATTGGCGTGACGGTGGTCTGTCCGACCTTTTTTAAAACCAATCTGGCTGAGTCTTTACAGACGACAGAGCCTGTGTTGCATCAACAGGTTCAAAAATATCTCAATCGCGCAGAGTTAACTGCACAGCAGGTCGCTGATGCCATATTGGATGGGGTAGATAAGGGACGATTTTTATTAACGCCGGATAAAATTGGTAAATTAGCCTATTGGTTAAAGTGCTTTATGCCTGAAAACTGGTACTTTAAACGCATGCTTAAACAATCTCGACGCATGATGGAAAAATAAGGATTGTTATGACACAGCTTGCCGATAAAGCCGGAAAGATCCGGGAAGGTGAACAACTTAATTTAACGTCGTTACTACCTTGGTTGCATGCTCAATTGCCTGATTTGCCGTTATCTGGTGAACCACAAGTGATGCAGTATTCAGGAGGGGCATCTAACTGGACTTATTTACTTCAGTACCCGGAGATTGAGCTGATATTGCGGCGTGCGCCCGCTGGCACCAAAGCCAAAGGTGCACACGATATGGCGCGCGAATTTAAGTTGCAGCAGGCATTAAAGCCATTTTTTCCATTAGTACCTGATGTATTAGCGTTGTGCTCAGACAATGAAGTCATAGGCAGTGAGTTTTATGTCATGCAAAAACTCACCGGTATTATTCCTCGTCGAAATTTTCCGCGCGGATTAGAACTCAGTGAACAGCAAAGTGCACAGTTGTGTAAAAATGCGCTGGATACCTTAATAGAACTACATAAGGTTAAAATTGAGGACTCGCCGTTAGCCGAATTGGGAAAAGGTGAAGGCTATATTCAGCGGCAAATTGATGGCTGGTGTCAACGCTACACCAACGCGCGAAGCTGGAATGTGCCATCAGGTAAAAAAATCATGCGTTGGTTACACGCCAATATGCCTGCTGATGAACATATTTGTCTTATCCATAATGATTTTCGTCTGGATAATTTAGTACTGGATGTGGAGAATCCAACCTCAGTTATTGGTGTGCTCGACTGGGAGCTGGCAACCCTGGGCGACCCCAGAATGGATCTGGGCTGTGCGCTGGCATATTGGGTGGAACAGGGCGATGACCCTTTGGCACAATCCACTCGTCGGCAACCCAGTCATGTTCCCGGTATGTTTACTCGTCGGGAACTGATTGAATATTACTGCCAGCAAATGGGCTTTTCTTCACAGAATTTTGTGTTTTATGAAGTGTATGGCTTGTTTCGGCTGGCAGGGATTGCGCAGCAGATCTACTATCGTTATCACCACAAACAAACGCGTAATCCGGCGTTTAAACATTTCTGGCTTTATGTACACTATCTGATGTGGCGTTGCGCAAAGCTGATAAAAGCCAGTAAGACAAGGTGAGTCATGGGAAGCATATTTTTGGTTCGTCACGGTCAGGCGTCATTTGGTGCCGATGATTATGACCAACTTTCTGAAGTCGGAGTCAAACAAGCCTGTCGCTTAGGACAGGAGTTACAGCGACGTTTTTCCAGTATTGATGCGGTCGTGCACGGTGATATGCGACGTCACCTGCAAACCATGCATTATTGCATGCAGGAATTTATTCAGCTTAAGTTTGAGCCCATTTTGCACGCTGGCTGGCGTGAATATGATCATCAGCATATTTTGGGGCAATTTAATTCAGTACTGGCTACGCCAAAATCGATCCATCAGCATTTAGCCCAGTTTGATAATCCACAACAGGTATTTCGCCAATACTTTACGGACGCAATATCCCACTGGATAAATGGTGAGCGGGATTATGATGAAAGCTGGCAACAGTTTACCCAAAGGGTGGAACATGCCTGGTTACAGTTGCAGGACGTTGCAAAGGACAAAAAAAGAGTATTGGTATTTACCTCAGGTGGGCCGATAGCTTTTATTTGTTTACAACTACTTGGGTTAAGTCATCAGCAGTTTTTAAGAGTGAACTGGATGTTGAATAACTGTGGCGTAACCAAAGTAGTAATGAGTAAACAGGGACCAGTGTTATCAACCTTTAATGAACACAGTTGGTTCGAAGGCGAGTTTCAACATTTAATCAGTTACCGATAAGCAGGGAGTAGTATGTTTCGTCAAAATATTCTGATTACTGGTGCCAGCTCGGGATTAGGCCGTGAAATGGCGCGTCAGTTTGCTCAAAAAGGTCACAATCTGGCGCTGTGCGCGCGACGGGTCGAAAATCTCGAAGAACTCAAAAATCAACTTCATCAGCAATATCCGGACGTAACCGTGTTGATTAAGTCGCTCGATGTGAATCAGCATGAACAGGTTTTTACTGTGTTTCGTGAATTTGAACAGGCACTGGGAAAGCTTGATCGTATTATTGTTAACGCCGGTATGGGAAAAGGTGCATCTATTGGTACCGGATACTTTGAGGCCAACAAACAGACTGCCGTCACCAATTTTGTCTCTGCTTTAGCGCAGTGTGAGGCTGCGCTGGAAATTTTCCGCAAGCAAAACGAGGGGCATTTAGTCACCATTTCGTCTTTTAGCGCGATCCGCGGTTTTCGCCGTGCACTGAATGTGTATGCGGCAAGCAAAGCTGCGCTGTCTTCATTAAGTGAGGGCATGCAGGTTGATTTAATTGGCACACCAATCAAAGTCACCTGTATACATCCCGGTTTTATTCGCAGTGAAATAAACGAGAAAGTAAAAAAAGTGCCTTTTATGGTAGACACTGAAACGGGGGTAAAAGCCATGGTTAAAGCGATTGATAAAGAGGTTGCCAAGGCTTTTGTTCCTGCCTGGCCATGGGCTTTGATGCGATTTATCATGAAGATTGCACCACTAAGCTGGTTAGCTAAAATGAGTTAGATTATCACTGCATTTCCATGGTATTTTTAACCTACATCACTGATATTGATGTAGGTGTAGGAATTTTAAGCGCAAGCACACACATAACATGGAGCCCTCTTTATGTTTGAGCAAATGTTTGATCAAAAACAAGCCGAGCAATTAATTGATACTTATTTGATCCCATGGGCAATTAATATTGCGCTGGCACTGGTTATTTTTGTTGTTGGTCGTATGGTGGTCACAGTGATTACCGGAATCATCGGTAAGTTGCTGAAAAAAGCTAAATACGATGACATGCTGATTTCGTTTATTCAGGCGATTTCTCATGCTGCATTAATGTTGTTTGTGGTGGTGGCAGCGCTGAATGAGTTAGGGCTGGATACGACCTCGCTGGTTGCATTATTAGGTGCGGCAGGTTTGGCGATTGGATTATCACTGCAGGGGTCGTTACAAAATTTTGCGGCTGGGGTGATGCTGCTGGTATTCCGTCCGTTTAAAGCGGGAGACTATGTGGAAGCCGGTGGCACCGCAGGTATTGTTGAGGGAATAAGTATTTTTAATACGCAAATTCGTACTCCTGACAATAAAGAAGTCATTGTGCCCAATGGTAAAATATACGGTGAAAACATTATTAACTATTCAGCGAAACCTACTCGTCGCGTCGATATGGTTTTTGGTATCAGTTATGGTGATGACCTGCGTAAAGCCAAAGAAATTCTGGAAAAAGTTGTCGCTGAGGATGAGCGTGTATTACCCGAACCCAAACCGATAATTGCAGTATCAGAGCTGGCTAATAGCAGTGTCAATTTTGTCGTGCGTCCGTGGGTGAATTCTGCCGATTACTGGCCGTTCTTCTGGCATATGCAGGAAACCGTTAAGCTTCGTTTTGATGAAGCTGGTATTACTATTCCATTCCCGCAAATGGAAGTACATGTAAATCAGAATCAGTCTGATGAAGAAGCCTACAAAGAGTAGTCAGGTACATAAATTTTAAAAAAGGGGCGTATAGCCCCTTTTTTGATCTCAGCTCTTTATGGAATAACGATTTCATCACGCCAGTTTTCTGCCTTTTTTTCTGGCCTGATATCAGCCCCAACCTGTTTCACCCCGGCAGGGTGATTAAGTGCCATAGAATGGCCGGACTGTTGTTTGGCTGCGTGCTTGAGTGGGGATAAACAACTGGATACTTCAAAAGCGCTTTGGTGACTGCCTGCACTGATCTCAATCGCTGCTATTGATAAGGTCGTTAACGGAATAAAACGTGATTCGCCGTAGCGGTCAGGGCATACAAAGCCGCCCATTTGCACGTGGTCAGCCTGATATAAATCTTTAATCGCATGGCTAAAACTTTTGACGATGTTATCAACCCTGTTTTGCCAGTCTTCGCTGTTCCATAATACGATAAAGTCATCCCCACCAATATGGCCGACGGTATCATGACTACTTGACGCAAATTTTTGCAAACATTGACCCAAAGCCAGAATTACCTCATCACCTTTGGCAAAACCGTATACATCGTTGAAAGGTTTGAAATGGTCGATATCAAAGTGCGCCACAACAAACTGTCTTTCATCACGGATTAATTGCTCAATACAATCATTGATTGGTACTAATCCGGGTAACTGAGTTAACGGGTTTGAATGGCGGGCTTGCTTAATTTGTGCTTCGGTAATTTGTTTAAGTAAATCGATAACTAAGCCAATACCGAGGAATTCACCATTTTTACAAATGATAAAATCATCTTCCTGATGATAACGGGCGCGAGAAGTGACCAGACGGCTGACCTGATCAATACTTAAGGTCGAATCCACTGCCAGAGGTTTGCGCTCCATCACGTTTACTACCGGCGCTTTGCCATACAAATCGCGGCCAAAGGGTTTACTAAATAAACCGAGTAGTTCACTGCGATGTACGATGCCAATTGCTTTATTGTCCTGTAATACCGCAATGGAATTAATGTTGGGTCTGTCCTGAAAAATCTGTACAACTTCGTTGGTTTTGTGGGTTTGTGGCACGCTGATCGAGTGAACCACCAGCGCACTGGCACTGACGTAATTTTTACTGCGCTTAGACAATGGCTGAGCCGCACTGTCTAACTGAATTTTGCTGGGGGGTTTGGCCTGAGGGCGACAAAAGTAATAACCCTGAAAATAATCGATTTTAAGGCGGCACAGGTATTCAAATTCTTCCTGTGTTTCCACTCCTTCGGCAATAACTTTGCAGTGCATTGACTGGGCAATTTCCACAAAAGAACGCACAAACTCCTGCTTGGTATTGTCACTGTCGATATTTTCAATAAAGTGACGGTCAATTTTGACAAACTCAGGACGCGCTTGTGACCACAGGCGTAAGGATGAATAACCCGCGCCTAAATCATCCAGTGCGATAGCAAAGCCCATTTCCTGATAATGGCGCAAGGCGTTTAATAAAATGGTTTCATCGGTGCCAGCATGCTGTTCGGTGAGTTCAATAACCACCTGGCTGGTGGTTAAGCCATACTCAGTCAGAAGCTCTAGGGTTTTCCCTTTTTGATGATTGCTTTGCTCCAGTGCTTCCGGTGAAATATTAATAAATAAACGACCGGGTAGCTGTTGCTGCACAAACCCTTGCACAGCACGTTTGCGACACAGATTTTCCATATCACACAGCAGATTATGCTGGCGTGCGCTTTCGAATAATTGAGTAGGGGAATGTAAAACGCTGTCAGAAGGTCCCCGACTTAGCGCTTCATAGGCAAAAATTTCACCAGAGTACTTATCAATAATAGGTTGATACAAAGATGAAATAGATTCTAAAGCCAGTATTTTTTTTAGTTCTGTCAGCATATTAACTACGTCTTCATCAGGCTGTGGACCAACATCCTTGAGCTTACGCAAACGGCTCCCGTGCTTTGCCATTTAATGACATAAATATTTAATTTTGATTACAACATAAAAAATAAATAAAAAGCGTCTACACTTTTAGGTTGCATTGAGCGCTTAAGTCTTATCACACAGCTCTTTGCTAAGGTGTTGATTATGTTAATTAAAGTTTTTATTAGCGGCGTTTTGTTGTTTGCACTGCTTGCTTGTAGCTCGCTAAATAACGTTGATACGCCGCTTGCCAGTGCGATTTTGCACGATCAAGCTTACCCAGGTTTTGAGCAGGTAAAAGTGGAAACTCAAACACAGGTATTTGCACTGGATACGGTTCTTAAAAATTATCTCGATCAACATATTTTGCCTTTCCCAACCCAAAAGCAGCGTATGCAGGCGTTAGCTGAGCAATTGTTTAGCCCGTCACAAGTTAATTTACTGTACGAAACTCAGGCTAATACGGTTGCCAGCGATACTTTCAGACAACGCACCGCAAATTGTTTATCCATGTCTATTCTGGCTTACGTCATGGCGGAATATGCAGATTTACAGGTCACTTTTCAGGATGTGCATATACCGGAATTCTGGAATGTGCATGATGATGTGAGTTTTGTGAATGGTCATATTAATCTGGAACTGAGCGCAGCCGATTTGGCTGAAAACGGTGAATCAATGCATCGTGAAAGTATGATAATAGATTTTAATGATGTATACGCCAGTAACCGCTTTAGTAAAACACAACTGGATATGCCGACTGTAATGGCGATGTTTTACAACAATAAAGGTGCTGATGCCTTGTTGAAAAAAGACTTCACTCAGGCTTATGCGTATTTTCGTCAGTCTGTTCTCGTTGCTCCGGCTTATGCGTCGGGTTGGAGTAATCTTGGAGTATTGTACCGCTTAACAGATCATCTGGAATGGGCTGAACGTGCTTATGAAGCTGGTTTGCAGGTTGATCCTAAAAACCGCAGTATCTGGGATAATCAGGTAGTGTTACTTGAAATGACCGGGCGTGAAACTGAAGCTAATGTCATCCGTCGACGCATTGAATCTCAGCGCCAAAGCAATCCTTATTACCACTATTATCTGGGCCAGCAAGCCTATGAAAATGGTGACTGGCATCAGGCCATCAGGCATTACAAAAAAGCCAGAAAATTAAACCACTACGCTCATCAGTTTTATTTTGGCTTAGCCAAAGCATTTTATGAATTAGGTGATATACAGGCAACCCGTCACAACCTGCAACTGGCTAAGCGTTATGCCAGAGACAGGCAACTGACCCAGCGTTATTTATCCAAACTGGATGTGATTAACTAGCGTTTGTACGTTGAGACACAAATAGCTTTTGCCCTACAGATACGACACTCAGCACAATCGCGCCTGCGATCAGGCCACAAACTAAATTAATCAGCAGTTCAAATAACCCGTGTTGTACGGGAAATATATCCTTAATATGATGCAAAAATGGCAATGCGTGCATCACAATACCTCCCCCAACTAAAAACATTGCTGCTGTACCTGCAATGGATAAGAACTTCATTAACCTGGGCGCAAAGCTGATTAAAAAGCGTCCTGCAACACGTTTTATGTTGTTCGTTTGTTGTTGATGTTGACGCAATAAAAACAGGCCTATGTCGTCCAGTTTTACGATTGCTGCCACAAGGCCATAAACGCCGGCGGTCATCGCAATTGCAATTAAACTTACCACCAGAGCCTGGGTCGCAAAGGCAGATTCCGCCACCGTACCTAGTGCGATTACAATAATTTCTGCTGACAGGATAAAGTCAGTGCGGATAGCACCTTTAATTTTCTGTTTTTCCAGTTGAACCAAATCGATGTTAGCGTCACTTAGTGCTTCGATTTCCTGTTGTTTTTGCTGGTCTGAAGAGGGATGGTGCAGCAGCTTTTCCACACCTTCAAAACACAGATATAAACCACCTAATAGTAATAAAGGTGTTATCAGCCAGGGTAAAAAATAGCTCAGTAGCAGCGCCACCGGCACCAGAATGACTTTATTTAAAAAAGAGCCTTTAGCAACCGCCCAAACTACGGGTAATTCACGTTCAGCGCGCACGCCACTAACCTGATCAGCATTAAGTGCTAAGTCATCTCCCAATACACCTGCGGTTTTTTTTGCCGCGACCTTGCTCATCAGAGCAACATCGTCCAGAACTGCTGCGATATCATCTAATAGGGTTAACAGACTGGCTCCAGCCATAGATCACTCCTGAATTGGCATTTTGTGCCTAAACTAAGCTATCTCATGCAAATTGTCCCGTTTTTTGCATAGATAGCATCAGGGTACAATATTACTTAGCCAAAAATGGAGCATCAACAATGATAAGAACACCAGCAATAACAACGATTTTACTGAGTATTTTGTTAGTTTGTGGTTGTGCCACAAATAAAGGCGCCACTGTCGCACAACAGCGACAGGCTGTCGTCGATATGCAACAAAAAGTGCTGGGAGAACTGTATAAAGCCAAGCCCAGCACCCGTGCTCAGATAGCGTCTGCACCTGGCTACGCCGTATTTGACAATGCTAACGTTAATTTACTGTTGGCCAGCTTTGGTGGGGGATATGGCGTTGTTACCAATAATCTCACGGGTGGCAAAACCTATATGAAAATGGCCGAGGTTGGATTAGGTTTAGGTGCCGGAGTTAAAGACTTCCGGGTTGTATTTGTTTTTCATAATCAGGCGACTATGCAGCGTTTTATTAATGACGGCTGGGCTTTTGGTGCGCAGGCTGATGCAGCCGCAAAAGCAAGTGATAAAGGTGGTGCTGTCGGTGGTGAAGTGACAGTGGACAATATTACTATCTATCAGTTAACCGAAGCTGGACTGGCGTTGCAAGCTACGGTAAAAGGAACTAAATACTGGAAAGATGAGACCTTAAATTAATGATTTACAGACATTTTATTCTATTCATTGCAGCACTGGTTAGCCTGTCGGCTAATCTGGTGTTTGCTAAAGAATATGCCTTTGCTTTTGATAAAGAAATTGACGCATTTGAACGCCAGGACAGAGAAAATACTTTCCCACAACAGGCTATTTTGTTTGTTGGCAGCTCAAGTATTAATTACTGGCCAACTGCGGAAGCTTTTGCCGATAAAGTCGTGATTAATCGGGGCTTTGGTGGTGCGATTACCGATGATGTACTGCATGTTTATAACAAGGTGATCGGTAAATATAACCCGTCGAAAGTCGTTATATATGTTGGAGATAATGATATCGCCAAAGGGATGTCTGTTGCGGAAACCACCAATAGCCTGAAGCAATTGTTTGATAAAATACATGATGATTTTGCTAAAGCGAAAATCATTTTTATCCCGATAAAACCGAGTATTTTGCGTTGGTCGATGTGGTCCGATATGCAAAAAGTGAATGCGAATATCAGCCAGATCGCAGATAAAACGGATTATGTCACTTATGTCGATATGGCAACCCCCTTGTTAAATAACAAAGGGGAGCCGGATGCTAGTCTGTTTATTAAAGACGGACTGCATCTAAATGCGGCGGGTTATGTTATCTGGAATAAAACACTCGCCCCCTATTTGTAAGCGTCAGCAATCTCACTTTGTGAAAAATTTACATTTCACAGGGTAAATATCACTTATTGGAAAGCCGGTAATGCATTGAATTACCGGTTTTTTTATCTGTTCAATATGGTTTAAGAAAAATTACTTTCGTCACTGACTCCCTTATTTTTCAACAAATTTTGTTCGTTTTTACAGGGTAAATGCGTGATGTTATATGTATGTGTTTACGATTGGCATGGCCGTTGCTGTTTACTCATTTGTACAACATCTAAATTAACAAAGGAGCGTTGAATGGATTTTATCCGCATTTTATTTTCCGTGTTGTTGCCCCCATTGGGCGTGTTTCTGCAAGTAGGGATTGGTGGCGCATTTTGGTTAAATATATTGCTAACCATTTTGGGGTATATTCCCGGCATTATCCATGCTGTTTGGGTTATCGCTAAACGGTAGGTCAGGAGGGCGCAATCATAAATTGTGATTGGTGTAATAAGCGCGTTACGGCCTGATACTGAAGTATAACGATATCTGTTGCTATCAGATCAATATTTGAAACGCGCTTGTTCCGGTTTATCAAATAAATATTCAACAATTAATTCATTGTGATGATGGCTATTCAGGTCAAAATCACAGGTTGTTTGTTGTGCATTAAATGTGCAGATAAGGAGAAAATGATGAAAAACAGTAAAATGATGTCAGTGATATCTACATCTGTGATGCTGCTGACTTTATTACTTGGTCTGGCCGGTTGTGCCACGATTGAAGGGGCCGGCAAAGACATTGAATCAGCAGGCGAAGCTGTACAGGATGCAGCGGACTGATTCTTATATTTAATCTAAGCCGCGATTTATTCGCGGCTTTTTTGTACGTGATTAAAAACATTTAAAAATACCCGGTGATGCTTTGAAAAAATTGCTGATGCTTTGTAAAAAAGTTACAGGAATCCTGAAGTTTTATTTTGTTTTAATAAAGCTCTTTGTTAAAAAGTTGATTAAAAACAAATGGATAGATTGGTTTTTGGAGCTGGCATAACGGTTGCAGTGATAAACATGAAGGTAACCATTAGTTGTTATCAAATTTTTAAGCAAATGGAGGAAATTATGGCTACTCAAGCAAAAACGACCACCAGTGCTAGCAGTAAACCAAATGGCAGAGTGGAATCACATTCGCCTATATCGGACAAAATGACCGATACCCTGCATCATTCCGTTGATGCTTTAGGTGAGCGAGCCAGTCGCACCGAAGAAAAGTTGCGTGATACAGCGTCTGCCTCTGCCGAAAGTATCAGTGAAAAACAACGCATGGTTCAGACTAAATGGAAAAAGTCATCGGTACGTCGTTATGCGGTTGAAAACCCATTAGCAACCGCTGGTGTGGCATTTGCCGCTGGTATGGTATTGACCAGTCTGTTGCGTAAAAAGTCCTAGCAGGATACTTACTTATGTCTGATTCTGAACACTTGAATTCAGCCACGGACCAGCAGGATGACGCATCGCTTAGCGATGTGTTACCTGCTGCACAGCAATTTATTTATGCGTGGCAAGCTCGTGTTGAAAACGGTCTGGGCTTATTACAGGCAGATATTCGTTTATCTCTTAAGGCACTGGCCATTTGTGCCATGACAACACTTTTTTTAGTGGCGGCCACTATTAGTTTATGGCTTGGGATAAATATTGCGATTGCCATTGGATTACATCAACTGGGTGTGTACTGGTTATTTACTTTTCTGACTATTTTGACCTTTAATGCCGGTGCATTCTGGTGGCTGTTACGTTTGTTTAAGGGGGCTTACCGCGCGATTTTTCTGCGAACCTCATTCAATCACCTCTTTGGACAGCAATCGTCGGAACCAGCGGATGCAGAGTCAGTAAGCGATAATACTGATACTGCGGACTCATCGGCGATGGATAAAGCCGCGTAATCAAACGACCAATATCAGATAACTCACAGGAGAAGCATGATGCAATTGTTAACTCATCCCGCAGACTATTTTTTGCAAAAAAGATCTTCTGACCTCAAAGAGGCGCGTGGTCATTATCAACAAAGTGTGGTCTACAGCCGTATTGCGGGTGAACAAGCTAAAAATGTAACACTTGCAGTCGTTAGTTCACCCACAGGGCTGGGTATCGCCTTTGGCATGGGATGTATCAAGGGGCTGGATAGTGATTCTTCGGTTAAAGCTCACAGTATGGGACTACTTAACCGGGTATTGGTGAGTTTATTATAAGCCACCGCAAGCGCTACAGCGCTTTGCGGTTTGGCATTACAACGTTGGCGAAAATTAATCCGGCGAGCAAAGACATAAAGATCAAAAACGTTTCCTGCCCAATATGTTCTGCACGCACAAAATCCTGACCCGAGATAAATGAGTTTAGACCGATATAGGTTTTAGAGCCGGGAACCAAAACAATGAGTCCAGGCATTGCCACAATCGTCGAAGGGGAATTGGTCAAACGCGAAAATCCATTGGCATACACGCCCAGTGCAAATGCGCCGAGAAAGGTACCTAAGCCGTTTGCCATAAATTCGCTACCGTACACAGTTGCACTGTAGGCAATAAACGCTGACAACACGCTCCAGAACATATGTTTGCAGCGAGTACGAAATATTGGCATGAGTGAAATACTGAGTAACAGGATTGCCAGCCAGGTAGACCAGTATGGTAAAGACGCCGCCGGAACGAACTCATTTTGTCCAAACAAGCCAAATCCGACACTGATGCCCAGAAACGCACCAAAATACAATTTAAACAGTTGCATAATGGCATCCATAATACGAGCTGTGCCTGAAACCAGATTGCGTGATGATAATTCTGCAAGCCCCATAGTGAGAGCCAGACCTGGCACCAGAATGATCACTGAGGATAGAACAATTAGCGGGATATTAATGCCCGGATCCCAGTAAGCACTAATAGCACAGGCGATAAAACCTACAGAAAAAGAAGTAATTGGCTCCAGCATTAAAGCCACACGACGTGAGCGACCCGACCATAACACCCAAATGTAGGTGACTAAGCCTAATAATGCAGACCATAAAATTTCCGGCCAGCTCGCCCCCATCAACATGGCAAAAGCACCGGTTGAAGAACCAAAACCTGCGCCGGTAATCAACTTGCCGTAGGGGCTGGGCAGCTGATCAATGTCATCCAGTTGTGCATCGGCTTCTGCCAGAGATAATTCCCCCGAAAGCAGACGACTGGCCAGCTCATCGGTGCGCGATAAGGCATTCATATCCAGCTCACCTGGCTGTAACCGGGCCGCGTGGTTATATTCGTCTTCGTGTTTATCACTCCAGATAACAAAGGTGAGTGATGTTGGTGTCGCGATAAAAGAAGCACGTACCCCCAGATAGTGAGCAATATCGGTTAAGTAAGCTTCCAGACGGAATGCAGGTGTTCCGTATTTGTGCAGCATTTTGCCTAACTTAACGATAAATTTTCGAATCTGAATGAATTCAAACTTGTTCACTTTGTCGGTTAACTCCGGTACCTAAGGGTTTAAAAATTTGCGCGGATTGTAGTGTTGTTAATTTTGTCGTGCAATGCACATTTTTTGTTCTCTTTGAATTAGATAAACTAATGTGTTAATGGTTTGTTTTATGTTTTTCCATTCGTTGTAACTATAAGTAATATAACAATTTTTATAGATTACTAAATGTGGCTTGTGGCCAATTAAAAATAATCATTAGTTAATGGTATAAAATTGGAGGGATAGATTTGTAGTCAATCGGTTACACTGTCGGTGCTGGCTGTAATTTATTCAATTAAAAGGAGTTTATAGTGAACAAACTAAAATGTGCGTTGGTTTTATTATTTGCCTGGCCAATTATGCTGCATGCTGAACAAACAAAGCAGTTTGGTGAGGTATCGGCAGATATGTTGCTTCGGCAGGATGCGGTGTTCAGGCAACATTATGACAGTTTTTCTCCAGGCAGTGATCAACTTCAGTTAATGCGCCAGTTAACTGGTAAGCGACTTGTGGTGTTATTTGGGCGCTGGTGCCATGATAGTCAGCGCGAGGTGCCAAAGCTGCTCAAATTATTAACACAATCAAATGTCGCACTTGAGCGGTTAACCTTAATCGCGGTAGACAGGCAAAAAACAACACCAGACCAACTCGAACAGCCTTTTGATTTGAAATATACCCCAACTATTATTTTATTTGACCAGCAAGCTGAACTCGGGCGAATTATTGAAACGCCCCAGCAAGGTATCGCCGAAGATCTGGCGGCAATGCTTAGCCCTTAAATAACAATATACGGAATAAATAGTGTCGGAATATTTTACAGTTTAGATAATTTGGGTTCAGGTAATAGTTTATAACATATTGAAAAATAAGATTTAATTAAAAGATAAACCTAAGTTGAATTCATGGTTTAAAAATTGCTTACAAAGGAGGCTGCGTCAAAAAAGCAACGCAAACACCTGAACGTAGTAATAGCAATACTTTAAGTCAGTTAATTTTTAAACATTCCAGTTCCATCTCCACAAAAGCCGTGTATACAGGAGCGTACGCATGGCTTTTTTATTGCAAAATCTGCATTGAATATGATGTTTTTTGTTATTCAACTCCGGAAATCCTACTGTGCGTTAACAAAATGTTAAAGCTGTGATTAGATAGTACTTACCTGATCACTAATAAGAATAAGGTAACAGTATGAGCCGTTATATCCGTCATCTTAGTTTATGTTTAAGTACATTATTATTTTCGTCTTCATTGTTTGCCGCCAACGGGTTAAAAGCTAATGACGACAGTACCTTTTTTATGCCGGGCTTAAGTGTAAACGTTTTCACTGATATTTACCCCGATGGACATCAAACCGGTGTCACAGTTATCCAGCATGGTAGTCGCGTTGCAGCTAATGGCGACCTGCGTTTAGAAGTCTCACCTGGGCAATGGTCACCGATGCCTACCAATGTGGGCAAAAGTCACATTGATAGCCGGAACAATATTATCAGTCAGCGGCTTGCTTACCCTGACCCCAGTAAAAATCGCACTGGTTTTAATCCGATTAACTATCCCGATTTAAACTTTGAATATGAAGTAAAAGTAACGGGATTAGGCGATAACCGCTTTGCCATCACTGTGGATTTAGACAAACCAATTCCTGCTGACTGGGTAGGCAAAATTGGCTTTAATTTTGAATTATTCCCGCAGGAGTTATTTGGTAAATCGTTTTTAATGGACGAGCAATCCGGCTTATTTAGCACTCAGCCCAATGGCCCTGTGGCTGACATTGCAGATGAAGTGTTAGCTAAACCTGTGGCAACCGGTAAAAAATTAGTGGTTGCACCTGAATCCGATTTACAGCGTTTGGTGATTAGCAGTGAATCGGTGCCGTTAGAATTATGGGACGGTCGTACTAATCACAATAACGGGTGGTATATCGTGCGTTCTGCGATCCCTGCCGGCGCCACTAAAAACGCCATTCGCTGGGTGGTGGATGCAAACGTTGATAAAAGCTGGCGCTACCAGCCAGTGATTCAGCATTCTCAGGTTGGCTATGGCACTCAGGCGCATAAAAATATCGTGATTGAACAAGACAAGCGCGATACGCAGGCATCGAATCTTACTTTATATCGGTTAAGTGAAAAGGGCAGGGAGCAAGTTCAGCAGGTAACGGTAAAACCCTGGGGCACCTTTTTACGTTATCAGTATATGCATTATGATTTTGTTGATGTTACCAGGCCCGGCATGTATCAGCTTGAATACCGTGGACAGTTTTCCAGTCCGTTTAAAATCTCCGATGATGTTTTAAGCCGTCATGCCTGGCAACCGACACTGGAGTATTACCTGCCGGTGCAAATGTGCCACATGCGTGTGGAAGAAAAATATCGCATTTGGCATGGCATTGACCATTTAGATGATGCACGCATGATGCCGCTGGATACTAACCATTTTGATGGCTATTTGTCTGGTTCCGAGACCTTAACCCGCTTTCAACCCGGTGAGCGGGTACCGGGTTTAAACGCCGGTGGCTGGCATGATGCAGGGGACTATGATTTACGTGTCGAATCGCAAATCGGCACGGTTTGGCGGCTGGCTGCCATGGTCGAAGAGTTTGGCTTGTCGTTAGATAGTACGTCTATTGATCAACAACATAAAATAACGCATATCCATCAACCGGACGGCAAAAACGACGCATTGCAACAAATTGAGCACGGATTGTTAACCGTACTGGGTGGCTACAACAGTATGGGGCGTTTATACCGTGGCATTATTGTGCCAACCATTCCGCAATATGTGATGCTTGGAGATGCGGCTAATCAAACCGACAATTTAGCGTTTGATCCTGCATTAAAATCTTCTGAGAGCCAAAATGGCCGTAGCGGAAAACCTGATGACCGTTGGGTATTTACAGAAAATAATCCCAATCGTGAGTTATATGTTGCCGCTGGTTTGGCCGCTGCCAGTCGTGTTATGCAAACTTATAATCCAGTCATGGCCAGCAATGCACTTAATGCTGCGAAAGATGTGTATCAAAAAGCCATTGGTGTGAGTGACGATATCGCCAATCAGGTGTTTGCCAGTGCCGAATTGTATAAGACCACAGGAGATGAGATTTATCGCAGGGCATTATTATCCCGTGAGGCCGAAATTATTGGCAATATAGATAAAACTGCATGGAGTTTAGGCCGGGTGATCCATTCGCTAAATTCCCCGGATTTTGCAAAGAATGTAAAAGAAGCGGTAAAGGTGTATCAACTTGGTTTAACGCAACGCGCCCAAACAGAATCACCCTATGGGGTGCCCTATAAACCTAATATATGGGGCGCAGGCTGGACCATTCAGCAATTTGGTGTTGAGCAATATTTTGTGCATAAAGGCTGGCCCGGTTTAGCTAAAACAGATGCGTTTGAGAATGCACTTAATTTTATTTTAGGTGCGCATCCGGGCAGTAATAATATTTCCTTTGCCTCTGGTGTAGGCGCGAAATCGGCTACGGTAGCGTACGGTGTAAATCGTGCTGACTGGAGTTATATCCCCGGAGGGGTGATTTCCGGTACTGCGCTTATTCGCCCTGATTTACCGGAGCTTAAAACCTGGCCGTTCTTTTGGCAGCAAACCGAGTATGTGATGGGTGGTGGTGCCACCAATTATATGTTTCTGGCGATGGCGGTGGATCAGTTAAATCAGCAGCGTCGCAAATAACAATAATAAAAAGCAGGCTGTGTTTATTTAAACAGAGCCTGCTGACCTAAATTTAATTCCATGCACCTTCGCCGGCATAAAACAGGTTGGTTTTATGTTGAGTGTCATGCGTTTTTGTATCTGTTATGACAAACTCAAATTGCGATTGTCTTTGTTGCGGTGTGTGTTGGGTGGCTAACGCTATTGTCGCGGTGCCATGACTTTCTGCGGCAACCGTTATTTTGCTGCTGCCTTCAATTACTGCTCCATCCAGCCGAGCCGTTGATAAATGATAGGTTTTGCTTTGTTGAGACTTATTCAAAATTTTGATGGTGTAAGTATTCTCGACTTGTCCGTGATTATTAATACGATACAAAGTGTGGCGATCGCGAATAATGCTGACCTCAAAATCGTGGCGCCATAATGCCCAGGTGCCGATGGCTGACAACGTCAGGCACATTGCCAGCGCGTAACCTAAACTGGCCACTAAACTGCTTTTACTCTTAGCCGCTTGCTCAAACTTAATTAAACCATGTGCGTAGTTAAATTTATCCATGGTATTGTCGCAGGCATCAATGCATAAGCCGCAATTGATGCATTCGTATTGCAGACCTTCACGAATATCGATGCCAACCGGGCATACCTGCACACATAAGCCACAATCAACACAATCACCTAACTGCTCTGGACGGCTATTACGTTTACGTGGACCACGGTTTTCACCACGTTGTTTATCATAAGTTACCAGAGTGGTGGCACTGTCAAACATCACTGACTGGAAGCGTGAATAAGGGCAAATATGCTGACACATTTTTTCGCGGATCCACACCGCATTGATGTAGGTACAGCCAGCGAAAAACCATACCCAACCCTGAATTAACGGTGATGCTGTAAATGTAAAAAATGAAGAATATAGTGTTGGAGCCTCGATGAAATAAGACATAAACACCAAAGCTGTCAGTAACGATAAAGCGCCCCAAATGAGATGTTTGCTCACTTTTTTTAGCACTTTGATGCCGGATGCTGGCTGTTTATCTAATTGACGGCTTTGATTGGCACTGCCTTCAATGCGTCTTTCTATCCAGTTATACATTAAGGTCCACACCGTTTGCGGGCAGGCAAAACCACACCATATTCGGCCATATTTTTTAGAGACATAAAAAAGCGCAAAGGCACCCAGAATAAACAGTAACCCAAAGACCATTAAATCCTGAGGGTACAAACTGACATTAAAGAAACGCAGATGTTGCTGGCTCACATCAAACAAAATGGCCTGGCGCTGGTTAAATTGCAGCAATGGCAGCAATACAAATAAACCCACCAACAGTAGGTTTAAACCACGTCGGATGCGCTGAAAATATCCGGACTGCTCACGAATATAAATTTTGCCACTGGTTACCGGGGCTCTGAATATAATGTCTTTCTCAGCAATACTGGCAGGATCCACCATTAACTCCTCAGGTAAATAATACGCTGCGCAGTCTAGTGGTTTAATCTGACCTTTATAGATACAATAAATTAAATTTTTATGGGTACAGTTTGCTTGGGTATGAATGAGTTTATTTATCAAAAGCTGGTAAAAGCGTTGTCACAACAAATTGAAGACGCAGTGTGGCAACCTGGCGACAAAATACCCTCTATCCGTGCGCTTGCGTCGCAATTTGATGTCGCTAAGGTGTCGGTACAGCATGCTTTGCATCGGCTTGAAGCCGCTGGATTGGTGCAGGCCAAACCACGCTCTGGTTATTATGTCACGGCAAAGGCTGTTGGATATAAACAACAGCCCACGTCGCTGATACCAAATAAACCCCAAATTGCCAAAGTGCCGGACGTGTTCCATTCCATCATGGCGCGAGGGGCTGCCTTTGATATTTTGCCGGCAGCGCGTGATAAATCCGAACATAATCAACATATTGCTTTGTTAAATCGTCATATTGGCCGGGCCAGTCGTATACACGCAGACAGGCACGCCAGTTATTATGGCGATCCTGCCGGTGACAGCGAACTTAGACAACAATTACGTCAACATTATCAACAACATGGCGTCTATCTAGCTCAGGAAGAGATTTGTATTACGTCGGGCTGCCAGCATAGTTTGTTTTTAGCCTTAATGAGTTGTTGTGAACCGGGCGATACGGTCGCCATTGAAAGCCCGGCATTTTATGGTGTATTGCAGATCCTGATTAGCCTGAAACTGAAAGTGGTTGAAATTCCTGCCTCAGTTACGCAAGGGATTGAGTTGGATGAACTGGAAACGGCATTTAAAAAATGGCCAATTAAAGCGTGTGTGGTGAGCCCCAATTTTGCAACACCAACCGGTGCCTGCATGCCATTGCAAAACAAACATCGTTTGCTCGCGTTAGCTGAAAAACACCAGGTGGTGTTGATTGAAGATGATATCTATACGGAACTCGGATTTCACCTACGACCAGAGTGTCTAAAACAGTTCGATAAAAGCGGCAATGTGATCCACTGCAGTTCGCTGTCTAAATCGTTGTCGCGCGATTTACGTACAGGCTGGATTAGTGGCGGCAAGTTTCACGATAAAATTGTGCATTTAAAGCTGGTGAATCAGTTAGCCAATAGCCTGAGCCTGCAACAGGGTGTGGCCAGCTTTATTGGAGAAGGGCACTTTAAGCGTTATTTATTGCAGCAACGAAGACGTCTGCTCAAGCAGCGTGATAATTGGGTGACAGCGATAAATCACTACTGGCCTGACGAAATCAGATATACCTTACCCGATGGTGGATTGTCGTTTTGGGTGGAATTCCCCAAACAAGTCGATACGCTAACGCTTTACCAGAACATGCTTAAGCACGATATTGTGCTTACCCCCGGCATGTTATTTTCCACTCAGTCACATTACTCAAATTGTTTGCGCCTCAGTTTTGCTCACCCGTTAACGTCAGCGCGTGAAAAAGCGCTGCAGAAAATTGCCCGGCAATTAAGCCGCTGTAAGTGAGTTTCTTATTGGTGTTTATCGTATCAGCGGAGGAAATAAAGTGGCTAATTCATCATTTACATTCCTCGTTGGCATTATTTTTATATGAGTATGTGTGAGAATTAAATTTTACCTTATTTTAAAATATGTTTTAAAAACAAATGTTTAAGTGGAGTCTCACTTTTTTGTGCAAAGTCGGCCGGTGCATTTTGAGTATTTTTTTAAAGTGGGTCGATTGATTAATAGTCTGGTTACACAATCGTTGGCGTTAACTCGGAGTGGCTATTTTTTTCATATTTTAATCAATGCTTGATGTACCGGGATAACCATAAAAACTAAAAATAACTAAGGGGAAACCGGTGTAGTAAATTTCCCGCTGAATTTGTAGAGACTCAATATGTATTCAAAAACAAAACTAGCGATTGCGATTCTTAGTGCATGTGGTTGTGTTATGCCAGCTTATGCACAGGAAAAAGTAACAGAAGAAAATAGTACACAGGATGTAGAAAAAATTGTTGTAACTGGTATCGCCGGTAGTGTCGAGCGAAGTATCGCCAGAAAACGCGCCAACGACATTATTTCTGACAGCATTTCATCTGAAGATCTAGGTAAGTTCCCGGATAATAATATTGCAGACTCGCTGCAACGTGTGCCTGGTGTGGCGATTGACCGCGCTGGTGGTGAAGGACGTTTTGTTAGTATTCGTGGTTTGGGACCCAGTTTTACCGGCGTACTGATTAATGGCCGAACCCCCGCCTCTGAAAACGAAGAGCGCTCGTTTAGCTTTGACACTCTTGCATCTGAATTAATAAGTACGGTTGATGTATTTAAAACCGCAAACGCCAGCCAGAAGGAAGGTGGCTTAGGTGGTGTGATTAATATAGTAACCGCCCGCCCGTTTGATTTTGATGGCCTCAAATTCGCTGGAAGCCTAAAAGGCATGTACGAGGAAAACAGTAAAGACACTTCACCTCAGGGATCCTTTATTGTTAGTAATACCTTCGACGATGGTCGTTTTGGTATTTTGGCGTCGGTAACATATCAGGAGCGCTCCACTGATAAATATGCCGTTGAAAATGAACATATCGCTAAAACGACGCTTGAGCCCTTTTTAAGTTTTACTGATCCGAGTCAGGGGTGGGCAGGTGGATACGCCTACTCCGGTGACGGTCTGGATGAAGATACTTACCGTATTCAAAGTTTATATGCCGGTATTACTCACGAAAAACGCCGTCGTTTGGGCGGGAATGTGGTACTGCAATATCAGGCTACTGATGATTTAATATTAACTGCTGATGCTATTTTCTCCGATTATGATACCTCTACCAGCCGCTACTGGACCGGTTCGTATTTGTGGGCGCCAACCTTATCTGAACACAATGTAGTGGATGAAAATGGCTTTTATGAAGTTATCGATCATGGCTTTGAAGATGGTTATAACATTAGTGGTTATGCCCATGGTTTAACCACCACAGAACGCCCCACTGAATCTAATGTACTCGGGCTAAATGCAGAGTGGCTGATTAATGATCAGTGGAGCATGGTTGCTGACATTTCACAATCCAGAGCCGTGTTAGACAATCCGGGTTTAGATCGGCTGTATATTCTTGAGTTTTTAAATCGTCCAGGCTACCTGTTAACCTCAACCGGCGGTATTCCGAGCATTGAGTACTCAGATGAAGCCGCAATTAAGCCCGAGATGGGCAGTCAGAATATGCAGGATTTGCGCGCGCGTATTTCGGGTGATAGCGGTATCTATAACAAAGCTAAAAATCAGGAAGCGAAGCTGGATTTCAAATGGGAGCCATTAGATTCGTCAATCCGTCGCATAAAATTGGGTACCAATTACACCACGGCTGAAAAACGAACTGAGTACTGGTCAACGCCTGAATTGATTCGTCGTATGTATCACGGTTTAGCGACCGGACAGCAAATTGATTATGACAGCATTGTCAGCGGTGTATTTAGTCCCGGAAACAAATTTAATGGCCTGAGTTCTGATGTTTATATGATTGATCCTGTTGCGTACCGCAACTGGATGGCCAACAACTTAGACGGACGTACTAAAGCGCAGACTGATGCAGGTATCGCGTCCAAACAAGCCTTTATCGACAATAACAGCAGCTGGGATGCGGTGCGTTCTAATGATTCGTATGTGCTTGAGGAAAAAGTTGCCTCAGCTTACGCAGAAGGCACATGGGAAACACTGGTCTCTGATATGAAATTATCTGTCACAGCGGGTTTGCGTTATACCCATACCGAATTAACTTCTGATGGGACGTCACAGGTACTGGAAAGTCTGGAACGTGAATCTACCTTACCCGGAGAGCCGCCATCACCCTGGTTAGTGCAAACATTCAAGGATGAGGCTGGTACGCCCATTTCACTTAAACACAGCTACGATAACTGGTTGCCTTCTGCTAATGCGTTACTGGAAGTGACTGACGAGTTTTATATTCGTGGCGCGATCAGTGAAACCTTAACCCGCCCGACTTTGTCAGCCTTGGCACCTTATACGTCATATAACACCACTACAGTGACCACACGTACTGCGATGGGGGGCAATCCAAATCTGAAGCCTTATGTATCGCAAAACTACGATTTATCGTTTGAGTATTATTATGGTGACGCGGATCTGATTGCACTGGCGTTATACAAAAAAGACATTGATAACTTTATTGTGCGTTACAGTGCTCTTGAAGTGTTTGAAGATCTGCAGGTGGAAGATCCTGAATGGAAAGAATTCCAGGTTACCCGTCCTCAAAATGGCAAGTCCGCGACCATTGAAGGTATGGAAATTAACTGGGCATCGACATTCGAAAATGGCTTAGGTTTCACCGCTAATTACACCTTTGTAAACAGCAGTGCGTCTTTAAGTGATGCTGGTGATGCAGAGCAATTTGCGTTACCCGGTTTAAGCGACACCGGTAATTTCTCAGTGTTTTATAATAATGACAAATTACAAGCCCGTTTAGCTTATAACTACCGCACGCCTTTCCTTGGCATAGTGTTTAATGGCCCATCCAACGAACCGATTCATTACGATTCCTACGGCACGCTGGATGTCAGCTTTAGTTACGACATTAATAAACATGTTACGGCGTTTATTGATGGCATGAATATTACCGGTGAAACCGTAAATAAATACGGCCGTTTTGAGAACCAGTTTATTGGTTTTGAAGACACCGGCGCCCTCTACACATTTGGAGTTCGAATCAAACTCTAATAGCTGTGGGTCACAGGTCCGGGTGGCTCCCGGACCAACTCCCTTCTTTTTAAGCACCAAATTCACCTTGGAGGATGTGTTATGCATCGTTGTGAATGGCTGAGTGTGGCTGTGGCAGCAGTATTACTGTTTACATCAATAAATTCTGCTAAGGCTGAGAGCCAGACTGAAACCGAATGTTCAATGATAAGTGGCATGTATGTGTCGCTTAGAGACAATAATAATGTAACGCTGGGTAATCGTGAGTGGGAAACTGAATTACTTGGCTTTGCTCAGCAGCATGGTTTTAATTATTTAATTTTTTATGACATCGAAAATATCGCCAATCAACCTGCGCGCGCGGCACACTTAGCCGGGTTAATTGAACGTGCGAAAAATGAATTCAATATTATCCAAATAGGCGCCGCACTTGGTAGTAAAAGAGCCGCGAGAAATATCCTCAAATTTAACCAGCAGTATCGACATTTGGCACGCATTGATGTGCTTAATCTGGAATTTGAATTTTGGAACCTACGTTCAGAACAAGGCGCCTTTGAGCAAGCGATTGATTTATTAAATAATTTTCGTGAAGTGGCACAACAACAGCAGTTACTGACCGAAGTTTATATTGGCTGGATAAGCGCTGAACAAGGTAAAGCACTGGCTGGCGCGGTAGACCGTATTCTGGTGCATTACTACCGCCACAACAGTGACAATATTTTGAGTTATGGGCAGGAGCGTCTTCGTTATCTGGCCAGTGCTGAGCAGCAAGTTAATATCGCACCGATTTTTTCAAATGAAGGGCCGGACAACACCGCCGATCCTGGCGGGTATTTTATGGGCCCCTGGTTAAATGAGAATGCACTTGGTGATGCCTTTGAACAGTGGCAAAGAGAGTTTCAGGCAATCAATGCCCCATGGAAACATCAACTCAGCGTGTTCGGTAGCGTGTGGTTTTTGTATAACCATTTTGCCGATATAACTGATTTGCGTGGCAATGCAAACAGTGGGACCCATTCGCAGAAATGTTTATCAAACATGCAATCCCCGCAAAATACCCCATAAGGCAGTGTTATGTTGCGATTTTTATTTATTCTAACCGCGTTTTTCACAACTGCGGCGTTTGCTAAAACGGATATGGCAGAATTTTCCCGACAGGCAACACTGCGTTTTGGGGTGGTGTCTAACTTTGATAATCCCGGTCACTTTAAGGCCTATGTTGAACTTAACAATTTGTCTCAACAATCTTTGCCCTCTGGCGAATCAAACTGGCAGATTTATATTCATTCTACCCGCAGGGTTAGTGAGGTTTTATCGGATGAAATCAGGTTTGAACGTGTGCAGGGCGATTTATACCGCTTAACCCCTACGGGTAAATTTAATGGGTTACAGCCGGGGGATAAAAAACGTATTGAATATATTGGCCGTGGCGAGATTGCAAGCTATGCCTATTTTATGCCTCGTGCTTTTATCGTGGACGCAAATGGCAAGGCTTTTACCTTCCAAAATACAGATACAGAAGATTACAGCCAATTTGTTGATCCACTGGCAAGCCCGCAACAGTATTTGCGTTTTAATCAACCTGACGCGGATTTATATGGTCTTAGTTCACAGGACAGTAACTTTGCTAAAGCCTATGACGTGAAACTAACAGAGGTCGCAACGCCGATTCTGCCATCACCAAAGTCGGTAAAATTGAGCGATAAAGCTGTTACTATTGATGCAAGCTGGACGATTTACCAACCAGGAGGGTTTGGATTTGAAAGTCGTTTATTACAACAAAAGCTTGCTTCATTAGAAGTTGATATTCCGTTTTCACAACAGGCAGAAAAAGCAAAAACGATTCAGTTTGTCATCACACCGGATATCGAAAATCAGGGATATGAGCTGAGCATTACTGATAAGCACATTCGCATCTCAGCATCAGATGCCACTGGTATTTTTTATGCGGTACAAAGCTTAATCAGTTTAATTGATGCTGCTGCCAGCCACGGCGCGGTTTCCTTGCAATATGCCGACATTCACGACGCCCCCCGCTATGAGTGGCGTGGCATGCATTACGATATCGCACGTAATTTTCATGGCAAACACGCTATTTTGACTTTGTTAGACGAGATGGCGCGTTTAAAACTGAACAAATTGCATCTGCATCTGACGGATGATGAAGGCTGGCGATTGGAAATTCCCGGTTTACCCGAGCTTACCAGGGTTGGAGCCAATCGTTGTTTTGATTTAGACGAACAACGTTGCCTGCTTACTCAGCTTGGTGAAGGCCCGGAGGCGAACCACAGTGGTTCCGGATCTTTATCCCGCAGTGATTTTGTTGAGATCATTAAGTTTGCTGCGCAACGTCATATTGAGGTTATTCCGGAAGTTGATATGCCCGGTCATGCGCGAGCGGCAATTGTGGCAATGAAAGCACGTTATCAACGTTTAATTGGACAGGGGCAAAAACAGGCTGCTGAACAATATTTATTATCCGACCCGGAGGATTCATCTCATTATCTGACCGTACAAAGCTATAGCGATAATTCAGTTAATCCCTGCATGGATTCGACCTTTCAGTTTATTGAAAAAGTGATGTACGAAGTTCAGTCGATGTATCGCGAGGCTGGCCAGCAGTTAACGTTATTTCATATTGGTGGTGATGAAGTAGGAAAAGGCTCATGGACGGCTTCACCAGCCTGTAATCGCAAGTTTGCTGAATTGGATAATGGCCTGATGGGTGTGGATGATGTTAAACCTTATTTTGTTAATAAAGTGGCTAACATCGCTCAGCAGCGTGGTATGGCGATTGGCGGCTGGGAAGATGGATTAATGTATGATCGTAATAACCCTTTTATGCGTAATAGCTTAGCGAATGATAATGTTGTCGCCTTTGCCTGGGATAATATCTGGGAAGCCGGTGTAGCTGACAGGGCATATAAGTTAGCGAATGCGGGATATGACGTGGTGTTATCCTCCGCGTCACATTTGTATTTTGATCATCCTTATGAAGCCTCCCCCTTTGAGCGGGGTTATCACTGGGCTACTCGTTTTAGCGATTTAAACAAGGTATTTTCTTTTCAACCAGATAACTTATACCTGAATGCCTCAAGAACATTGTCTGGCCAATATATTGACGATCTTGACCAGTTTACAGATAAATATCATGAACGTTTAATCAACGCGGATAATGTGTTGGGCATGCAAGGCCAGCTGTGGTCGGAAACCATCAGAAACGAAACTCAGATGCAAAAAATGGTTTTTCCGCGTTTAGTGGCATTAGCTGAACGCGCGTGGCATAAAGCAGAATGGGAAGGGCATAAAAATGTGAAAAATACTGCGCAATACAAACAAGACTGGCAGCGTTTTATTTCCGTGTTATATCAACATGTTTTGCCCGGGTTTATTGAGCGTGGCGTGGCGTTCTATTTGCCTGCGCCACGTGTTGGTCTGCAAAATGGTAAGGTAACTGCAAAGCCGTTATTACCATTTCTATCGGTAGAGTTTAGCTGCGACAACGGTAAAAATTGGCAAGCAGGCTTGGAAGCGAATTGCAGAAATAGCCAACAAACAATGTTCAGAACGGCGTTTAAGCAGCGGTATAGTCGTTTGGTTAACGCGTCGGAAGTTGAGTTTTATCAGTAAAACAAGTGGAGTTATTTTGCAAAAACTGATTGATACAGCACGTACTGCATTGGCAGAGGGTAAGGATGAATATGCCTATGGCGTGTTGGCTCAGGTTATACAAACGGAGCCTGATAATCAGCAGGCTCTGTTTTTATTGAGTGTGATGGCACACAAATATGCAAATTATCGCAAAGAACAGCAATTACTACTTACGCTTTGCCAGTTAAACCCCGGACATGATCTTTACCGGGTATTTCTGGCACGCGCACATGTACTGTGTGGTGAAACTGACCAAGCGTACCCAATACTTAATGCGCTGGATATTAAACAGCTCACCGATCCTGTGTTGCTCGATGCAGTGGCTTCGAGTTTTAACCGCATGAACTTGTATCGACAGGCTTGTATCGCCTATCAGCGACTAGCCGGGATTGATGATACGCAGGCGTCAACGTTTTTTAATCTGGCGAGCAGTTTTAAGTTTTGTGGGCAATTTAGTCATTCCGAACAAGCCTATTTTCACGCCCTAAAGCTAAATAGCGGGCATGTAAAAGCACAGGCCGGGTTATCTCATCTCACCCCAACGGGAGACGCTGCACGTATTGAAAGTTTACTTAGGTTGCAGCAGCAAATTAGTGATGTCGATTCACGTTTGCATCTTGCCCATGCCATATCTAAAGAGCTGGAGCAACAGCAACAATATCAGGCGGCATTTCAGACACTGACCCAAGCCAAGTTGCCGTTAAAAGCACAGTTAAATTATCAGTTTGAACAGGATGACGCTAAGTTCGAACTAGTCCAGCAAAATCTGATGAAACCGATAACCACTGTCATTGACGATACGCAGGAAATTTTTATTGTGGGTATGCCACGTACGGGCACAACCTTACTGGAGCGCATTATTTCTGCACCTGATAATGTGGTATCGGCAGGTGAGTTGTATCAGTTTTCTCTGGCGGTTAAAGAGGTTCATCAGCAAATAAATCCGGAGTTTAGTCCGCTATCCAGTTTGTCGTTAATGACTGAGGAGCAGGCAAAACACGCAGGGCAACTTTACAAAAAGCGTACCTCGTATTTCAGGGCAGAACCACAGCAGATCATATTGGATAAGTTACCACTCAATATTTTATATGCGGCGCATATTTTACAGGCGTTACCCTCGGCCAAAATTGTTTGTTTAGTCCGAAATCCACTGGATACGATAGTGGCGAATTATCGGCAGTTATTTGCATTTGAAGACAGAGCTGCCTGTTATTCGTTGTCACTAATGGATACAGCACGTTTTTATCAGCGTTTTATTCAGCTGGTCAATCAACTGGCGGCCAGATATCCCCAACGTTTTATTGTGGTTAATTATGAAGAGTTGGTGCAACAACCTGAGGTTATTTCACAAAATATGTTTAGCTTTTTAGGGTTAACCTGGCAAAGCCAATATGTGCAAATTGAAAAGAATCAGGCACCGGTAGCCACCGCCAGCTCAATTCAGGTACGACAAGGTATTTCCACTGCTAATCTAAATAACTGGCAGCGTTATGACTGTGAACTGACGGAGGTAAAAAACTGGTTAGCCGAACAAGGGCTTATATAATTTATTCAGCCCGCGAAGAGCGAAATTCAGATGGTGACATGCCAGTTAAGCGTTTAAAGAAACGTTGAAAGGATGATTTACTGTTAAACCCTGATTCCAGAGAAATATCTAAAATAGACATGTGGTTGTACTTGCTGTTGCTTAAGTAGCGTTTTACCTCTTCAACCCGGTGTGAATTAATAAATTCAAAAAAGTTAGTACCAAACTCGCGATTTATCGCAAATGATACATCGCGGGCCGACAGGTCAATGGCGTCGGAAAACTGTTCAATATTAATACTCTGATTTAAATAAAGTTTTTTCTGCTCGATCCCAATATTAATACCGTCAATGATGTGTTGCAGACTGCCTGTAGTCGACGCTTGTTTGGGTTTAGATGATCTGGCCAGCGTGAGTTGCTGTGATTGCGACACACTGTAAAAGAATAAGCTGATGAGCAAAATAAAGTTAAGGTAATTTTCTGTGACTCCATATGGCAGACCGAACACATTTGCCAGAACACCAAGCATCACCGCCCAGCCGTTGGCCGCAACAAACGCGATGGTTATGGCATAGAGCCAAATGATTGCCGCCTCATTCACTTCTGAATTATCACTAACCACATCTCGCTGATAAAAATAAACACAGGTTAAGGCGTAACAAAAATAGGTTAGAGGAATAATTTTAATCGCCCACCAGATCATATCGGTTGTAAAATAGGTTGTATGTTCAATCCCCACCTGATCTAACCTGAACAGGTTGATATCAATATTAAATGCATACAGTAACCCCACGATGACCAGACTAGGCAAAAAGTGCACTAAACCACCCACCGAAGGAGAGAATTTATCCTGAGTGATACTTTTTACGTAATAAACCAGTAAAGGCCCTTTTATCAAAGTGGCAAAAGTATAGAAGTAGGGAACAATAATATTTAACAGATGACTGATTGGTAGGTGTTCATTCCAGATCAGCATGATGCCGGTGTCAGCAATCGCAATGGATAAGAAAAAGGCGGCGAGTAACACCCGGCTATAAGTGTTTTTAGTATTAAAGACAGACTGAAAGACCGAGAGTAATAAGCTGACCCCAATCGATAAAATAAGGATCACATCGTTTAAATTAAAATATAGCTCGGTCATGTATGGAACTAGCGCTCTTTTTGTTGTTATGGCGTCTCATCTGTCGCTTGATGGACAAGATTTTTGGTACAGGAACCATACCTTATTTTGCCTTTGAAATGTATAGCTGTTGGCGTTGAATTCAACTGATACAAATGAAGTGATTAATAAATAAATGGTGGCCCCACCTGGACTCGAACCAGGGACCTAACGATTATGAGTCACAAACTAAGCGTTTACCATTAGTTACTTTATTTACCTGTTAATTACTGATTGTTTCATATAAATCAGTAGGTTATTGCGGTTTGGCTATCTCTGTTGCTTAATTTTTTAAGCAATTCAGCGCATTAGATTTTGCGCTCAAAGTAGCACAGAGGTAGCACAGCATGTCCGCAACAAAATTCAGATTTACAGAGCAGGCTCTTTTAAAGTTATCGGGCTCAGACAAGCGAACCAGGTATTATGATTCTCAAATGCCAGGTCTCATTATTGATGTTCTTCCATCAAATAAGAAAACGTTTCGGGTATACAAGAAGCTTCCCGGAACTCAGAAGCCATTAGCGGTGACTATCGGCTCGTTTCCATCAGTTACCGTCGAGCAGGCTCGTAAGCAAGCTAGGAAGGCTATGGCTGATATCGCGGAAGGAATGAACCCAAATGATAGCAAAAGGCATTTCAGAGCTGCTTCCGTCACACTACAAGCCGTATATAAAGAATATACCCATTCCAGAGAGCTAAAGCCGATTACTTTACGCGGATACGATCAGGTAATGGATTGCTATTTTGATGATTGGGCAAAGAAGCGTTTGGCTGACCTTACAGAAAACCGTATTTATCGTCGGCACTGCGAACTGACTAAGCGTAGCCCTGCGCAGGCAGACTTAGCAATGAGGATGCTTAGGGCTCTTTTTAACTTCGCCAGAGCTGAATACAAATCTTCTGACGGCAGAACTTTATTCCCCTACAACCCTGTTGCGGTTCTGTCGGAAAAACGTTGTTGGAACAATGTGGCTCGTAAGCAGACACGGCTTAGACCCTCGCAGCTAAAGCCATTTCTAAAGGTAGTTAATGAAATGCGTAATGAAGCCATTGTTCACAGACAAGACTTTACTGCAACAGTGTGTGATTTCGTAGAGTTTATGACTTATACAGGCCTGAGAAAAACTGAGTTGCTGGAACTTGAATGGAAAAATGTATTCTTAGACGATCAGCTATTCTGCCTGGATGATACCAAGAATGGTCATGGACTGGAGCTGCCGATCACCAAACCGCTTGAGGAAATCTTTAAAAGAAGGACTGAATACAGAGTGTCGGGCTTTGTTTTCGGTGCTGAAAACCATCATGGAAGAGTGATGGAGCCTAAAAAGATAATCAAGCAAATGAACGAACTAGCTGATGTTTCCTTCACACTTCACGATCTGCGACGAACATTTTGTTCTGTTGCGGAAACAATAGGGGTAGGTACATACACATTGAAACGACTACTTAATCACAAAACCAGCCGCAGCGATGTCACAGCCGGTTATACTGTTCTTACGGCTGAAGAGCTAAGAGAGCCAGCAAATAGAGTCTGTAAGCGGTTATTAGAGTATGCGGGAATTGAAACTGGCGTGGGTGACAGTTCAATAGAGCAATTGAAACTACAGTTATCAAGTTTGAGCAAAGAACAACGTCTTCAACTTATGTCAGCAATGATGGGGTAGGATTAAAACAATAGAGGGAGCCATCTGACTCCCTCACACATTAGCTGTACTAGCTCAGAACTGATCTGATAGTTACCCGATTTTTTCGGTGCTAGTGTCAGCTTAGATTTGAGCTAAGTTCTTTTCCGCTAATTCATATTAGCGGATTTTTGTAGCAGTTCAGCTTGCTTCACAATGGAATTCTGAGATTCAACAGCTCTGTCAATAACACGGCTGTATACTTTTTTCTTTTTAGACGAGTCGGCGTTGCGGACAAACTCAGACAGGCTGGAGTTGTATTTGGTTGTCTGGCCGTTTTTAAACCTGTCAAACATCATCATTCTCCCATTTGATTGCCCAATTAATGAGGCTCTTCTTAGCAAACTTAATGGCTTCTAGTTCAATATGCTTTTCTTCTTCAGTCATCTCGTGGTTTGCAACCGATACAGCTGATACTTATACACATACAGTAACGTTCAGTAATAGATAAATAAATAAAAACTAAAAGATAACTAATAGCGACCCTCTACAGCCAAAGCATATCAAGGACTTCACAGGAGATAGAACTTTTTTGATACACATTGAAAACCTTTCTCGTACATGGAAAAGTCGCTATTGAACCTTTTTCGTACACACGGCGAACTTTTTTCGTACACACGACGAACTTTTTTCGTACACAGCGACACCCGCTCGTACAGGCCTTGCCCAATTACCCAATTTGAATGATGTCATGAAGCCAGTTGTAGTGGTTGAACCGCTGTTCTTCCGCTTCTGAAGGCTATTCCTTTGTCCCTTACTTCAATAGAACATGTAGGTAGGCAATGTACTACATTCCCTAATGCCTTAATGACACGTTGTTTGAATTCGTAAAGGTTCTTGCAGCGACAACGTTCAGTAAATAGTACAGCTTCAAGAGTGGACCAAAGGATAAATTTGCTTCTTTTGCTGCCCTGTTGATTCATCGAGTAAGTCTTCATGTTCAAAAACAGGTATAAGTCGATTCCCAGTGGAGACTGGAGTTGATAAAGCAGCTGAAAAGCTCTGAAGTCGATCGGCATAGGATTCTTGATATCCTTCAGTGAGTAAGACTTAGTTACTTCTTTTGTATTCATTTCTGCTGCCGTAAATCGTTCATCGTTGAAGATCTTCATTTTGAGAGCTGAGCGGAAACTAGAGTAAAAGTTGGTCAGCTGGCAGGAACCACTTTGCTCTTTGCCTATAACGTCAAGAAATACCTGTCTTTGCGATTTGCCAAGTTCTTCCTCAATTACTTTTTCTATTCCTGTGGTGTTTTCAAGTTTCTTAAATTGAGTTTGCCAGTAACAAATGCTTATTCGGCCAAATGTACCGCTTGGAATACCGCTTTCGAATTCCAACTTTAAAGTTCTCCTGGCGTTTTCTTTTTCTGCTGAAGTTATCGATACGGTTTGGTTCTGACCCAATGGTAGTAGAACCGGATCGATCAGCACCATCGGATAGTAAGCTATATATTTTTTAGGGACATCTTCACAAAAAGATAACTCTCTAATTAATTCGCTCGCTGATTTCATCAAACATTTTCATCCATCACGCGAACTAATCATTTGTTTTCTGATTATCTATCCACTTGTCAAAATCTTTGGAGGGAAAAAGCAGTTTACCGTTCATCTTTATATAAGGAGGGACAGGATTGCATTCACCATACAGTCGGTTTCTGTATATGCGATTGTAAATAGTTCTTTTGCTAGAACGGAGTATGGCGGCGACTTCCTCTAGCAAATAGAAGTCTGGCTTGGTTTTTGATAGTCGGTTTATCACGGTAGTTACCTCGGTTCACTGGTAATGCTCAATATTTACCAGTGAACTTACTACCTATTGTTTTTTGGTGTGGCCAAAAAGTAGGGGAGACTTACAATACCCTTTTTTATATCCAGCATGTATGAAAAAACAGTATTTATAACAATCCCATTTATCAGAATTAGGCATGCCTAATTTTTGAAGAGGGGTCCTTAGAAAATTACTTGTGGTTGTCGATTGGTAGTTCTTTTCGATTAATATGAAAAAGGACAGCAAAAAAAACAACTACCCCCAGCATGAGTGCGCAGCTAGCAATGACAGGTCCCATATTAAACTCCTAAATCAAGTACCTTATAAAGGTCATTCTTAAAAGTGTCGTAGCGTTTGGTGGTGCGAATAGCGAGAAATAACAATACCCACGTTAATAGCATAGCATCAGACGTCATTGGTGATCTCTGCTGACTCAAATAATTTGGCATGCCAAATTTTAAAGGAAAGTATCATACAGCTCACCTCTTGACTGAGCTTCTTCAGCCTCTTGGCGGCTCATATACTCGCCATCAGCAATAACATTACCCGTACCATCATCTAACATATCGAGTTGATCTTCGTCACTTGAGTTACTTCTTGGCAGGGGATTGCCATTGCCATCTTCATCAAAAATCATTGCTACAGCCATGCCCGCTGCAAACTGTGCACTAGTTTTTAGTATCTTGCCAAACATATTTACCTCCGAGAATTTGGCATGCCAAATTTCCAAGCTAAGGAATCCTGAGTATCTAGGTCATATTAAAGCTAAGAAAATCTTAGTTTTCAATAGCCAATCTCTTACACTGAATTGAAAACTAATGATGGTTCACCGCTTCCAATGCGGTTAAAGCAGGCAAGATTACAGAAAGGTTTGTCCCAAAAGCAGCTAGGTATACTGGCGGGCATGGACAAGTTTTCTGCGTCTGCACGTATGAATCAGTATGAACGTGGCGTACATACGCCGGACTTCAAGACCGCTTTGGCATTGAGCAAAGTATTGGAAGTGCCAACCGCCTTCCTGTTTTGTGTGGAAGACGAGTTGGCTGAAAATATATTGGATTGGTCTATCAGCGATTAGAATTTGGCATGCCAAATTTTATTGACCGATTAAGTGAGTGAATTTCAAAATCTTCCAATCGGAACAACAGTCCGCCTTAGTAAGAGAGTAATCAAGAGTCTTGCTGAAAGTCTCAAATTTGCCATTTGCTGCCGCTCAGATGCGTAATACCAAACGACAGGAATGAGCGAATTGCGGTCATATGGTTTAAGTTCACCTACCGTATCAAGAACTGAATAAGCGGAGATTCACATAGCGCTATTCAAATTTTTTTAAAACATAGAAACATTACCTTCGATATTTCATCTCACATCCATCGGACTTATTGCACCTGACTTATGTTTACCTAAAACATGAGTATAAATTTGGGTGGTTTTAACGTCATCATGCCCCAGTAATTCCTGAACCACTCTAATGTCATGCCCTGTTTCAAGTAAGCGAGTTGCGAAGCTATGCCGAAAAGTATGTGATGTAACCCGCTTCAAAACTCCAGCCTCTTGAACTGCTTTTCTCAACGCTTTGCGAAATGCTGTTTGATGCAGATGATGGCGGCAAACATATCCGTCATAGGGATGTACGCATCGAGTGGTTGAAGGAAAAACATATTGCCATGACAAATTAGTTGCAGCTTTTCCATATTTACGAAGCAGTGAAGATGGCAGCGATGTCAGGCCGTACCCTTCATTAATGTCCTTTTGGTGGATGCTCTCTACTTTTTTAATTTGTTTGGCTATGGCATCTTTCGCCAATTCAGGGAACAGCGTCACAAGGTCTTTCTGACCTTTTGAACGGAAGATAAAAATAGTGCTTCGTTCAAAGTCAAAATCCTTTAAACGTAACTTTAGCACCTCAGATATGCGGAAACCTCCGCCATACATGAGTATGCCAATCGTTTTATGAACACCTTGCAGCTTATCAATAATAGCAATCGCGTCTTTATGGCTTAGCACTTCAGGAACACGAACAGGCGTCTTAGCAAACTGAAAAGACATGTTGGTCAAATCCATTTCAAGTACATGACGATACATAAAAATAACGGCACATAAGGCCAGGTTTTGCGTGGTTGGTGAGACTTTAACTTCGATAGCTAGATGCGTTAAAAACTGCTCAACCTCTAATTCACCCATGTCTTTAGGGTGGCGCTTGCCATTGAAATAAATAAATCGTCGGATCCAATGCAGGTAGGCTTTTTCTGTTTTCAGACTGTAATGCTTAGTTCGTAAAACCACTCTAATAGATTCTATAAATGGCGAGCGGGACATAATATTACCTTCAAATAACACTGTACATAAAAACAGGTGTAATGCAGGTTTTTGAAAAATGCCAATATCGCTTCCTATTAAATAAATTTCTTAGGACTCACTTTGTTTTTCAGAAAATCGCTAAGTTATTAATTTAATTATGGAAAACATTTTACCCATGGTTTTTAATAGGAAGCGAGAAAGTCTCGTTAAAGTCAGGCTCCTTTTGTTTTTTAGTTCTGCGGCAGGTTTGGCTGAATTGAAGTAGAAAATACGTAATAAAATCATAAGGTAAGCACTAAAAATGACGAATAAAATAATCAAACCGAGCAGTTGAAAATGCGAAATGCTCGTTAATAAGCGTTAGGTGTACTGGTAGATGCAGCCAAGATTAGAGATCGAATTTTTACGAGATGAACCTTCGAAAATATGGATAACTGCGTGCAATGAAGACTTCGCAGGAAAAACTGAGCAATACTTAAATGTTCAGCTTTTGGAAGAATTTGCTAATCAATTATCAGTTTTTCCTCAATCTAATTCAGATGAAGTAATCTTTAAAACTGGTGATGCTGACTCAAGTTATGGTTATTGCGAGCTTAAATTTCATTGCTTCGATTCAGCTGGTCATACTGCAGTGCTAGTCTTTGTCTCAAATGACAACGCATGTACAGCAAAATTTACCGTTCAATTCGAAACCTTGGCATTGGATACCTTTGTGTCCTCTATCAAGTTTTCTCTAAAATCAGGCTCAGGTGTTTCAGAATTAGTTGGTATAAAGCCGTATACACAAAACGTGTAAGTACACCTAACAAACCAAGTCAGCGGGACACTAACACGTAGGCTCCCGTCACTTCGTTCCGTATTTTAGCCTACGTGTTATTGCCCCTGCTTGGGGCGTTAACTGTCTTTAGGAATCATATGGACTGGGATATTTTCATAAAAGCTATCGGAATACTGGTTACCTTAATACTTGGAATAGCTCAACTACGTGCAAAACATCCGACCCAAGCGCTGAAAGATGCACTTAAGGATGATCTCGAAATTCTGAATAAAATGAAGCCAGAAGACTATGGATACAAAATTGTGCAATCTCACATAAAACTTGGAATTCTTGCTACCTACACGGTTTCACGTAAACGTTGGTATTACGTATACAATTGGGATGACTTGTTCATTGGTGGGTCAATAGCCGGAATCTTCACATATTGGACTCTAGTACTTATTGAGCAAGGAAACTTTTGGGGGTTTATGACGGCATTTTGTGCAATTGTTGGTTTCGGGATGATTCCCGATGCTTTTAAACAAGTTAGCGCTAAAACAGATGAAAGCCGTGACAGTTAACAAGTTGCCTAAATTCGCCGCAACCAACGCGGCTGGGACACTCACTGGGCTTCGCCCTACAGCGTTCGCATTTGCCCATTGGCAAAGCGTTATATGACATGACATTGCACTTCGTATTTGAACAATGGCTCTCAGAATTAGAGAGCGAACTCAATCTAGTTGAAGCCTCTGATATCAACGAAGAGGCAAACGGTAATCTATTTACTTTTGCAATCCTAACACTTGATCCAACTCCACTAAATACGGAACAAATCGAAGACTTTATTTCAAAATGTCTCCATATTTATCAGGCAAAGAATACTGGCTTAGCCAAGGTTTTCTATTGCTGGCTAGATGAACAAGCAGGTCAAATTCGTACAAGTGCAATATCAGCATCACATAATAAACTGCCATTCAGGTGCAACCTAAAATCCTGTTCTAGCAGTGAGTTGGCGTATAGTATTAAGTCAAATGAAAGTGGTTTGTTCAGTTGTAGACAGCTCAATGTGTGGCAACATGTCATATAACAATCGCATTAACACTCGCTTCGCTCGCTAGGGACAAATACACGTAGGCTCCCTTCGCGTTGCTCGGTATTTTAGCCTACGTATATTTGCCCGTTATGCGGGCGTTAGGGTTGCAGTCGGCTCATGAGCAATTTCTGTAAATTTTTTATCTTATTTATTGCTTTCTACATAATTCAATCAAGTGCTATGGATAAAGACGAAAACTCGACACAAGGATTACCTAAAGAGGTTGTGGATACAGTTACCAAAAATAAATCACTTAGGGATAAAGTAATCTCAGAAAATCCAGTACTTTTTAATAAAGTATCAGCCGCAATGTTTAAACATGATCCTATTGGTATCAATTTTGAAGATAACACCGATGAGTATGATCCTGAGGCTGGCACAGTAATTCCGCGATTGCCGAGCTGCAAGTCAGCTGACGACGTAGTTACTGTGCTTCATGAAGAGTTTAACTATTGGTTTGGCGCGGATACAGCCGGGAATCGTTCTCGATACAAAGAGCTTGGCACGGAAATTTGGTCAATATGGCAAAACAATGAACCCTAACAAGGTGCCCAAGTTACTCCGCCCGCAAAGACACGCGGGCTCCGCGGGACACGCTACACGTTGTTTCGCGTGCCCCTTGGCACAGCGTTATATTTCAAGGAGGATTTTTGAAAACACTGAAGTTTTTTTACGATAACCCTATCACTTGGGTCGTTTTTCTAGCTCTCCTTCAAGTGTCTGTCGCCTTCTACGTTCAGCCGAGCGCTGAAAAATTATTAAATGAGCAAGCACTTTACGAAAAGGTTCTATCCGACACACAAGGTAATACTGAACTAGTTGAATTATTTAAATCGCAACAATCGTTAATAGATAGCAAAAACGAGATGATAGTAGCTTCTCTTGATTTCCAAAAAGCAGTAGGTGGAATTTCTGCTTTAATTTTGGTGGTTTATTTATTTGTGTTGTTTCGTCGATCTAGGAAGTGAGCAGCAATGAAATATAACAAGTTGCCCAAGTATGCCTGCTTCGCAGACGGGACAAATACTCACAGGGCTTCGCCCAACAACGTTCGCATTTGCCCCTTGGCAAAGCGTTATATGCACGTAGTTTAATCTAGCCTCGGAGTAATAATGAGTGTAGAACTTTCACTAGCTGTATCTTCTGAAGATTGGGATAGTTTCAAAGATGGTAAAGATAAAACCTCCATACTGACCTTCTTACGTCACAGGTATGAAGAACGCTATTTTGAACCATTTAGCTGTAATGATAGTAAGCATGGTTTTAGCATGATGGCTATTTCGTGCCTTATGATTGAATCATTTGTTTCGTTGGAAAACGGCTGGAAGAAAACTAACAAACCAGGAAGTGAAGTTTTTGAATCGTTCTTTTCCAATTCTAAGTATTTAAAAGAATTTACTGGTATTGGTGGTGAATTTTATAAAAATATTAGATGTGGCATTCTGCACCAAGCTGAAACGACAGGCGGTTGGCGAATCCGACGTGATCATGGTTTACCGTTATTATGTAAAACTAATAAGATAATTCATGCTACAAAGTTTATAAATGCACTGAAGAAAGAGTTTGACTACTTTTTGGAAACATTAGAGGGTCTAGATTTTGATTCTCCGAATTGGAAAAAAGTAGTTAAAAAAATAGATTATATAGTTTCAAATTGCAGTTGATGTGCATATAACAAGCTAATTAATAAGGACAAAAAACAGTTGGCTGTTTTCGTTCCTCAACATTATAGCCAACAATTTTTTGCCCATTATTAGGGCGTTATGTGTTCACGAGGAATTAGACATTGGAAGAATATTTCGACGGATTGAGAGCAATTAAAACTAGATCTGATAACGTCCATTCATATAGATGGCCGTGTGCTTATATATTCTTTATTGGCTTGTTAATTTCTTTTGTATTCCCACCGTTGGGAATATTTGCTCCGGTTGGAATCTATCTTTGGGCTTTTCTGATATATCGGTTGTCACTTTCAACTTGTCCTAGATGCGGTCACAAATTTTATAGCCTAATTAATATATTGTTCGGGGGTTCACTTTATACAAAGAGTGGAATGTGGGGAGTAAGTTGTAATCATTGCTCATTGAAATTAAGTGAGTTACCAGAAGTTAAAGAAGTCAAAATAGAGTCGCACAAAGATGAATGGCTTAGATAAAACACATAACAAGTTGCTAAATTTCGTTCGTAAACTCACTGGGAAAATTACTGCTGGCCGTTCCGGCCTAAGCGCAGTATTTTCCCATTAGCAATGCGTTATGTTCACGGAGATATTTCTTGAAAGTCATAATTGCGATTATCTTTTTAGTTATAGGACTGGTCTTAGGGAATCAGTATGGAAAATCAGAGTTAAGCTCCTTCCGGCAACAGACAAAAGATAACGAAGCAATTAATCTTAATTTTCTTTCATCTACCCTGTTAGCATTAAATGATCCTGAAATGAGTGATGTCGCAAAGAGAAGCCTAAACCGGCATTTAATATTAAGAATGGTGGAAGTAACAGAATCAGATAGCCCATCGGCTTTTGCATCAGAAACAAAAAATTTGGTCACAACTTATATCGTCAGTTCGCCTACTAAGCAGTGTCACAATGAGAATTCTGAACAGCTATTTAAGTGTGAAAAGGAATTGGCATATAACAAATTAAGGAAAGTCATTGACGGTATACAGTGAACATAACAAGCCAATGTTGTTCAGCCAGCAAGCTGGCTTGGGAAAATTACTCGCTGCCACTTCGTGGCAAAACACTCGCAATTTCCCCAAATTGGGGCGTTAGGTGAACTCAGTGCATTGCGATCTTCCGGCTATTAAAGAACTTTGTGATGAGTTGGGAATAAATACTTCCATACATGATGGAAAGCTTGTCAAAGTAATGTTGGAGAATGATGTTTTCTTGTGCTTCGAAAACATTGAAGAAGGTGACTGTTTAATTGGTTTCGAGGGCACCCCATGGCATTTTCATGGCGACATCCAGTTTTGTGACGGAAGAGGTTATTACCTGGATGTAAATTACTTAGACGTAATTACAGAAATTACAAAAGGCAAAATATTAGTTTGCGAGCTGTGGGAAAATGAAAAACTTGAGGATCGCTATCTCATTCACAACGAATATAATGACGAATTCAAGTATATGCAGCCCAATGAGAAAATCGTTGTTAAAAGTTATGCTAAATAAAAAATCACCTAACAAGGCCACCAACGGCGCATTAGTTGCAAAAAACGCAACTAACGCTGGACTCGCTCCACGATGTTCCGCTCGCCCGTTGTGGCGGCGTTATGTTTGCTAAGGAAAGTCTGTGCTTCGAGGTTTGAATCATATCACCATTGCGGTCAGTGATTTGGAACGCTCACTTGCGTTTTACACTGAGGTTGCAAGCATGAAAGCTCATGTTCGCTGGGACAATGGCGCATACCTTAGTTTGGGTGATGTTTGGTTCTGCCTTTCGTGTGACAAGGTCGTGCCAAGTCAAGATTACTCCCACATCGCGTTGGATGTTTCAGAAGAAGATTTTGCTCCATTCACTGAAAAATTGCGGAATGCAGGTGTCACAGAATGGAAGCAAAATTCAAGTGAAGGTCATTCGGTTTATTTTTTAGATCCAGATGGTAATAAACTTGAAGCTCATAGCGGTAATTTACAATCTCGGTTAGTTTCGTTAAAAAGTAAACCTTATGCAGGCTTGGTGTGGCTTTAAGCAAACATAACAATCGCCTTAAACATCGCGGCCTACGGTCGCTGGACTCGCAACAAGTTGCTCGCCGTTTAGGCGGGCGTTAGGCATAGGTTCAAACATGGAAGTAAAATTCGGAACTGGATTAGATAATATTCGATTTGGCTTAGACCAAGCTTCCCTGAAAAGCTTACTTGGTGAGCCTAGTAAAATCGATAGCGATAACGATGGCTTACCTCTGCTTCAATACAACAAGTTAAAGTCTACGTTCTGGATGGACGAAAGGGATAAGCTTCACTGGATACAATGCTCAAACCCCGAACTATCGATTCAAGGAATCAAGATTATAGGCTTAGATACTGATGAAGCGATATCTAAACTTAAACAAATAATTGAAGCCTCTTACGAATTTGAAGATTACGGTTCAATGGAAAACTATAGCTTTCCAAAACTAGAGCTTGAGGTTCAAACTGAATATGGTGTTGTTACTACTGTTTGTTTTGGTCACTTATGGAAAAATGGCGAACCAGTGTATACCAATGCCTAACAAGGCGCTCAAAAATAGTCGGACGCGTAACACTTGGCTCGTGCTCGTACCTCGCAGATTATACCCAAGTGTTACTTGCCGCTTAGCGCGGCGTTATGGTTCTTTATGATTAAACACCTGCTATTTTTGTCGCTAATTTTTTCTAGTCCTTCATATGCTGAGGTTTTATCTGAAAAATCGAAAGATGTTGGCTACGGATTTAGGGAAGTGAGTCAACACGTCAAAATGCCGAAGGAACACTGGGAAGGTATTGGTCATTTTAATTTTTTGTATTTCAAAGATGTACTAATTAGTCAAACCAGTGACTACCTTATTTCAACTGATGGTACATTTGTCATTTTTACCAATGGGCCAACCGGAAGTGTACAAGTATATTATCCCTCGCTCAGAAAGACTGATACGTTGGAGCAATATGTCAAAGAAAAAGGCATTCCCACTTCTTTCGAAGAATTGGAAATAGGAAAGATACTTGCAGTTTATACAAGTGGCCAAAAACAGGTTTTTAATGTTGCACCCAAGCCATAACAAGCGCCTTATGTTGCTCGTAAACTCGCTGGGACAAATTTTCGCGGGCTGGCGCTTCGCGCAAGTGTAGCCCACTCAATTTGCCCCATAGACGGGCGTTAGGTAACCAAGGAAATTTAGGTGCATATTGTCATAACTGAGAAGGAAGTGGTTCTTACTAAACAGGATTACCAATCGTTCCGAGAAATTCAAAACGACTTCTTTGATTACGTCACCTCACTAGGCCCATGGTCATCGGAGGAAATAGTGGATTACCTTGAAATTGAGTACCCAAACATTACACCTTCTGCAAAAGAACAAGTAGACGCACTTATTAAATCTGGGCATTTTGAAGTTGCGTTAAAAGGTCTTGGTGAATAAGGTTACCTAACAAGTTACTCAAAAGGACGCAAAACGCTTGGCTTGTGCTCCTTCGTCGCTAATTATAGCCAAGCATTTTTGCGCAAATTAGTAAGGCGTTAAGGTTCTTATGAGAAAGTTTCGAAATCTTCCAAAAAAAGAAAACCATCAGTTGTCTGAGAAATTTTCTTTTCTTCTTAAGTACAATGAGGATTGTACAGAAGATGATTTCTCATGGGCGGCCATAACAATTTTTGATCATTGGCTTTATGAATCCGACTCATTCAATATTATTGACGAAGCGACAGACGAACAAAAACTAGAGTGGGATAAACGTATAAAAACGTTCTTGTCTAAACTTTGTGATATAGAACAACCTATTAGGTATAAGTATGTCGGACGTAATACGAAGCAGCGCTTACAGTTTTCTCGTTATATCGAAAGCTCAAAAGTAGGTGAATATGTCTCGGATTTGTTTAATGAAGTGTATTGCCCAAACATCGTTTTTACAGCCTTAGGTGTTGACTTGTGGTTTGAAGACAATTGGACAATCCACTTCAAATATAAAAAACAAGAAGATTGCCTCAGAATGTTCAGCTTAGCGGCTGAAATGAACTTATTTGTACTTCCGGCTTATTCGGCTGATCATTTAAACAAATACTCTGTCCTTTCAAAGTATTTGAGCGAGCAGAACCTTAACAAGTTGCTAAAGCAGGACTCGTAACAGTTGGCTCGGTTCCGCGTTGCTTCACATTTTAGCCAACAATTACTCGCCACTTAGGAAGGCGTTATAAGCCAAAGGAGTTTTGTGCCAGATGGATGCCGAAATCTACCTTTATTTAGTCTTGGGCATTTACGTATTTATAAATGCCTTTGTAACTATTTTCCTTTTCAATAGAGAAGATTTGAATTCATTACAAAGAGCAGTACAAATTGTTCTGGTGTGGTTAATACCTTTTTTCGGTGCTATTGGCCTTTGGCTGTTCAATAAAAGTCACGATGCCAAACCATCCAAGTACAAAGAATTTGGTGGCGGTCCAAGCAATGAAAGTTCAAATATGGTATCTGGAAGTAATGATTAAATTGGCTTATAACAAGCCGCTCAAGTTAGCCAGCTTCGCTGGCGGGACAAATTTTCGCGGGCAGGCGCTTCGCGCAAGTGTAGCCCACTCAATTTGCTCCTTAGCGGGGCGTTAGTGTTCAAATGAGCAAAGACGAAATATTACAATTAATAAGAGAGTCTCGGGAAAAAGGAACAAGTTCTCCGTTCGTTGGTGCGCTTGATCGTGAAGCTGAAATTGATAAGTCTTTAGCGCAGCTAGAGAGCTGCCTAATAACGCCAGTTCCGGTACAGGTTGTAGCGGCCTATCATGCACAAGAAGATTGCGAATTTATTAATAAACCAGATGTGGTAGCCATTGCGCAAGGTAATGAAGAATACTTGCTCTATTCCACTAGGGCTAAGCTCTTTGCAAAAGCATGGAAAACGGGCGAAAGCCAATTTACTATTTTAGGGTTCTCAACGGACGATGTGATCGCAGAATGGCGGGGCTAAACACTAACAAAACAATCAACAGGACTCCGCTAAGCGTGGTTCGCTTCGCTCACAATAGCACGCTTAGCTCCGCTCGTTTATTGTGGCGTTATGCATTCAGAGTTTCATTTGAATAATTTGTTTGACTATATATTTTGGGTAATTTGGGGAATTGGTATCTCTGTTGCGGTATTTGGCTTAATTGCCCCGAGGCTTCGAGTACCCTCAGAAAGCGGATTATTTCCGCTCTTCGAAGAGTACTGTAGCGGTTCTATTCATGTCGCGTGGTACCGAGGGCCTCTAGTTCGTCATTCAATATATGAGAATTTCATTATTTTAAAGTGTTTAGGGAACACGGCAGTAATACCTAGAGATACTTTATCCTTTGAGACCAGCAATGATCTTTTGGGCGAATTAATATCTTATAAATCACCCGAATATAAACTTTATAACTTGCAAGTCAGAACATCGTCAATATCGAGAGTTTTGGAAGTTATGTTGAATGGTGCATAACAAGCGCATTAAGGGCAACGGGACACATAACAGTTGGCTGGTTCCGCTGCGCTTCACATTGTAGCCAACTATTATTTAGCCCCTTATGCGGGCGTTATATAGCCAAGGATAGATCGGCGTTTGTATGACCTACGAAGAATTTTATTACAGTATTGATTGCAATTTTCCTTATCACAATGAAAGTGAATGGAAACGAATCATTCAGCAATCTATCGAGATTGGTGGTGACGCTCCCTTTATGGTGCTGCACGAAATATGTCGAGTGCCAGCATCAGAAAAAATCGAAGAAGCTAAGCACCTAGAAATGTACAACTTCTGGAAAGAGTCTTTTTCTAGTCCTGTACAAGAAATCGTTGAACCTGCTTCACTCTCATATATTAATAAAGGGGAGCTAACCGACAACGAGGCACTGGAGATTATGGTCAAACTTTCAAAGTTTCCAAACTCGTACAATGCTCTTCAAGTAGTTTTATTTTCGTGCCCCGATGATAAAGATTTGGTTGACGAAAAGTATGAAGAAATTGTTAGTATGTGGAAGTCGGCTACATAATAAGCCATTGCAGTGCGGGACTTTTAACAGTTGGCTTTCCTCACTGCGTTCGTTATTTTAGCCAACAATTAAAAGCCCCTGAATGGGGCGTTAAGTTGCAAGGAGGCATCCGTGAAGGATAAAGAAAAAATAGCAGTATTCATTGATGCAGATAACGCACCAGC
>NZ_JACNEP010000019.1 GCF_014270035.1 Neptunicella marina
TCGCATCTTAATTTTGAAAATGCAGGTTGCTAAACAGGTGGAGTCCATATACGTCGTGTTCGGCCATTCGAAAGCCAGTTGGATTTTGTCTAAAAGTCAGAGGCGCAGAAAAAAGCCAAGCGCTAGCTTGGCTTTAGTAATAAATTTCAGTAGTAAAACTTCTGTATGCAATTTGTGCAGAGCATAATTGAAAGTATATCTAATGAGTTTGAACGCAGTATTTTAAGATGTTGTTGAACTATAATTGTTTTCTAGAGACTCAACTAAAGCCTGATTATAATCGTCCAAATATTCCATAAGCTTTGATCTATCTATTAATCTAACAGATGAAGCCGACGCTAGTTCTTTTGCGGAACGAGAAAAATAGGAGTTAGTTATTACCATTGCGTCGTCACAGTTGTAAAAAGTTTTGGCAGAAAGTGCTTGTTGAACTGCTGAATTTCCGACAGTTCCACTATAATTTTTAGCTTGAATTACTATTTTTTTACCAAATTTTTCAACGAACAGATCAGCACCTTGATCACCAGTTTTCTTTGTTTCTTTTACGTCGTAACCAAGTCTTTGAAAAAGTAAAACCAAAAATTCCTCAAAAGAAAATCCATCCATTGCATCTATAGAGTATATGCTCACAAAATTTTCAGGATCAAAATTAGATAGTTTAAAATCAAGTCTATCTATTAGGATCTCCTTATAAATCCTTTCACATTTGGAAAGGAAACCTGTAATCATCCCATTTTCAAGTAAACTTACATCTCTATTTGAACTAGCATTTTCATTAAATGATAGACCTATACCAACGGATTTTGACTCCCATATAAAGTACAAAAATAAGCATAAATTATTTCTGAAATCCGTCCCCGATTCATCTATCCAAGATCTAAGAGAACTATCTAAATCGTTTTTGATATGCCTTTTTATTTCTCTTCTAAAACCAGAATAAGTAGACGCAAAGACGGTAGTCGACAGCAACTTATACAATAAGTCGGGTCTTTCTCTTAGTTCAACAAATCCTTTCCGAACCAAAACTTGTTGGAACAACTCTGCAGAACTGTACTCGTTATTATTACTATTAATTGTGCTTGCCTCATGACTATCGCCAAGCAGTAAATATGCATAGTTTAAAAAATAAGGATTAAGTAATTCATTATATTTAGTCAGTACTCTATCCAATAAATTATTTAAATTTTCTTGTTCTTTCTTTTTCCCAAATAAATCTTTGACAAACCCTTTTGATACATAATGGAAATCTGGGTAAAAACTAGGGTTTAGGGGAACCATATGAGATTCTTGAATTTCACATTTATTGCAACTAGTTGAAAATGTTGTTGTATTACAGTTATTACAAAGGTAAATCATTTTTTACTCCCTCAAATGTTATTTTCGTATTCCTTTAACAAACTATATGTTCCATAAAAGTTAATTTTGCCAGTTGTTTTTTCGAAATAGAAATAATTTGACCGAAATATAAATCGAGTTTCCGTGTCAGGCTTTGCCTGACTTAACTGCGACGTCGACTTTTAGGTAAACAAATTTGGCTGTTGAGTGGCAGAACAGGATGTTTCTAAATACTTGTAACGGCTGAATCGCAGGAATGCCAAACTGCGTTTGGCTAAAAAAACAAAAGGCCGCTTTATTAGCGGCCTTTTGAAATGGTGGAGGGCAATCAGCCCTTCAAATACTCCAATACCACTTCATGGTGATCTTTGGTTTTGAATTTATCAAATACCTTCTCCACCACACCGTTTTCATCAATTAAAAAGCTAATACGGTGGATACCGTCAAACTCACGACCCATAAACTTTTTAGGGCCCCATACGCCAAATTTATCGGCAACGGCGTGGTCTTCATCCGATAACAAGGTGAAGTTTAAATTGTCGCGTTCAATAAATTTAGGCAGGCGTTTTACCGGATCGGGGCTAATACCGAGTACCACAACATTGGCTGCATCCAGTTCCGCTTTGGTATCACGTAATCCCTGGGCTTGTACTGTGCAACCGGGCGTCATGGCTTTGGGGTAAAAATATACCAGCACTTTTTTACCTTTAAACTGGCTCAGGGAACAGGGCTCGCCGTTTTGGTCGGGAATCGAAAATTCCGGGGCTGTTGACCCTTCGGCTAAATAATTCATAAATCTCCTTAAAATGTTCAGGCTATTAATGCAAGGTAATGGTACCGATTAGTTCTAATTCATCAAGATAAGCGCTGAACCACTTTACTATGGCTTCGGCATCTGCTGTATCTGGCAAACTGATCACCATTTTGACTTTGAGCATTTTGGCCTGGGTACTTTTTTCAGTGAAGGTATGCTGACGAAACGCAGAAACGGCAATATTGTGAGATACAAAAAAATTGGTCACCTTATGGATAATGCCGATGGCGTCTAACCCGACAAACTCAACATTTGCCAAACGCGTCAGATCCTGTCGGTGATGTTCGCGGGTGCGTTTCATAATGGATAATAAATCGAACTTCTGGCATACCGCCGGTAAATTCAGTTCTGCACGGGTGATGGCTGCGTGCTCACCTTCTATTATCATCGTCAGGCATAAATCGTGTCCATAAATGGCCTGGCGGCTATCAAGAATATTACAACCGGATTCGCTCATTGTATTGGACAGGGCACTTAATATTCCCACCTGATCCGTACCCAGTATTGTTACAATAAGCTGTTGTTTCATCTTGATTTTTCCTTTTTAAAAAACAACTAACTTTAACATAGATTTTTTTATTTTGCTTTTTATCACTGCATTGCTTGTTTTTAAGCGGGGCGGCCTTTAAGATTGGCCGCTTATTAAGCTTGGAGCCCACATGTTTAAAGGTAGTATAGTCGCACTCGTTACCCCAATGACGGCCGATCAGCAAATTGATTACCCCGCGCTGAAAGCCCTTGTCGAATTCCATGTTAATGCCGGTACTGACGGCATCGTATCGGTGGGAACCACCGGTGAATCAGCCACGCTTCCGGTTGATGAGCATATTGAAGTTATCCGAAAGACAGTTGAATATGCGGCAGGGCGTATACCCGTTATCGCTGGTAGTGGTGCCAACTCTACGGCAGAGGCGATTGAGTTAAGTCAGGAAATGGCCACGCTGGGAGTAGATGGTTTTTTAAGTGTGGTGCCTTATTACAACAAACCACAGCAACGTGGTTTAGTGGCGCACTTTGAAACCATCGCCGACTGTACCGATTTACCGGTTTTACTGTATAACGTGCCTGGCCGGACCGTACTGGATATGTTGCCACAAACGGTTGCTGAGCTGGCCAAACATCCCAAAATTGTCGGTATTAAAGATGCGACTGGCGATATGCAGCGTTTAAAAGACACGCAAGCCTTGGTTGATGATGAGTTTATTTTATTAAGTGGTGACGATGATACCTCACTGGAATTTATCCAGTTGGGTGGCCATGGTACCATTTCCGTTACCGCGAATTTAGTGCCGGCAGAGATTGCTCAAATGGTAAAACTGGCTCGCAACGGTCAGTTTGCTGAAGCACAAGCTATCAATAATAAAATTGCGCAATTACATAAGCTGCTGTTTATTGAACCCAATCCTGTGATGCCAAAGTGGGCATTACAACGTATGGGTTTGATTCAGTCAGATATTGTGCGATTACCGTTAGTGACTGCGGAACTTGCGAATAAAAAACTCATCGAACAGGTCATGCTCGATGTGGGAATAATAACAAATTAGAGGAAATTGCATGACCAGAAATGTATTACTGGTTTCGTTACTGGCTGGTTTAGCCGCTTGTAACAGCATTGAAGAACGACAAATTGCCAATGGCAGCTACGATTATCTCAAACGTGAGCATTTGTCGGCGCCCAAGTTACCTGAAGGGGTGGATACCCCGGAATATACTAATGATTTTGCTATCCCTAACGGCGAAAAACAGCAACAGATTTTGCTGGGTAAAAAGCTAAAAGTGGTTGCGCCGCATGTGGTAATGCCTATGGTAACAGGCTCACATATTGAAGAAGGCTCTAAAGAAGCGACGGTTTGGTTTGATCAAATTACGGATGATAAACCGCTGGATAACGATATTTGGGATAACCTGATTGGTTTTCTGGAAAAAAATAATATCGGTGTATTGTCGTTTGATAAAGACAAACAAGTGTTACTGACAGACTGGTTTGTATATAACGATGAAAGTAACAGTTCCTGGCTAGACTGGGATAAAGGCGTGACCGAAGTCGCCGCTCGTTTTGAATTTACCCTGACGAAAAAAAGTCATGGACGTAGTGCCGCGTTGCATGTTGAGTTAAAAGAATACAAAGAAAGTCGTAACGGTGAAGTGGTCGCCGGACTGGCTGATGCCAATGCTCGTGCTAACGAGGTGAATATCCTTAACCGTGTGATTGCCAATTACCGCGACCAGCGTGTACTGACAGAAGTAAAACGTATTCAGGAAATTCGCGAAGGGCTGCAAAGTGAAATTGGTTTTAATGCCAAGGGGCAACCGGCTTATATCGTGGATGCCAACTATACTGTGACCTGGCCACGTTTGTTACTGGTATTCCGTAAACTGGGTTTTGATGTAAAAGATTTAGATCAAACCGCCGGCCTTATCTTTGTTGAATACAAAGGTGTCGACGAAAGCTGGTGGGATAGTTTATGGGGCAGTGGTGCCAATGAACTGGATCTGAAAAAAGACGATTACCGTGTGCAGTTGGAACAAATTGACGGCAATAAAACGGCGATCACCTTCATGAATGAAGATAACGAGCCTTTTGCTGCTGAAAAAGTGAAAGATTTGTATGACGTCTTCTCAGACGTTATGTCGCAGAAAAACTTAGATATTTAACATTTATTACTAACGGGTGAGATTTCAAATAATGGAAAAGCGCGCAGAACTTTATCGTGGTAAAGCAAAAACGGTCTACACAACTGATGATCCGAATTTGCTTATTCTGCAGTTTCGTAACGATACCTCTGCCTTTGATGGTGAGCGAATTGACCAGTTGGCGCGTAAGGGCATGGTTAATAACAAGTTTAATCATTTCATTATGAACAAGCTGGAAGCAGCGGGTATCCCGACTCAGGTTGAAGCGCTGCTGTCTGACGAAGAATCCCTGGTGAAAAAACTGGATATGATCCCGGTGGAATGTGTTGTGCGTAACCGTGCGGCAGGCTCTCTGGTTCGCCGTTTAGGTGTTGAAGAAGGTAAGGTGTTTGATAAACCGACTTTCGAGTTTTTCTTAAAAAATGACGCATTGCATGATCCTATGGTTAATGAATACCATATCGAGGCATTTGGCTGGGCGACTGCCGAGCAAATTGCAGGCATGAAACAGCTCACCTTTAAAGTTAATGAGGTGCTAAAAGCCTTGTTTGATGATGCGGGTTTAGTGCTGGTTGATTTTAAACTGGAATTTGGTCTGGATGCCGACGGCAATATCGTTTTAGGTGATGAATTCTCACCAGACGGTTGCCGTTTATGGGACAAGGAAACCAACGAAAAAATGGATAAAGATCGTTTCCGCCAGGGGTTAGGTGGTGTGGTTGAAGCCTACGAAGCCGTAGCTAATCGTTTGGGTGTGCCACTTTAGTATCCAAAATAAAACCAATTAAATGCTGCAGAATTTTTTCTGCAGCGTTACATTGATAGGAAATAACTATAAATTAATGGAATAATATGCGCTTTAGATTTATCAAGGCTGTTATTATAAGCACATTTTTAATCAGTACCCTTCAGACAAACGCAACCCCCATCTCACAACATCATCTACCACGACTCGCTCAGGCTCCGGTCATTGACGGATCTCTTGATGAAACCATCTGGCAACAGGCTGCCAAAATTACCCTGGATTATGAAAATGATCCGGGCGAAGGCATAGCCGCACCAGTTAAAACCAATGCTTATGTGTATGAAGATGGCCAGTATTTATATATTGCGTTTGAAGCATTTGATCCTAATCCTGACGATATTCGCGCCAGTTACCGTAAACGTGACGACTTAAATGCTGACGATAACGTGGGCGTGATTATCGATACCTTTAATGATAAACGTAACGGATTTTCCTTTTTTGCTAACCCCATGGGGGCGCAGGCAGATAAAACGGTTGAAGATAATGCCGGATTAAATGAAGACGACTCGTGGGACGCTATCTGGGATAGTGCAGGGCAGGTTAATACCAAAGGATATGTGGTTGAAATGGCGATCCCATTTCGAGCGCTGCGCTTCGCCCATGTTACTGAACCCAGCCTGTGGAATATTGGTTTTTATCGCAATTATCCGCGTGCCGAGTGGACCGCATTGTCTAATGTTGCATTTGATCGCAACATCAATTGTACATTATGTCAGTTTGACGGTTTTAAAGGCTTTGCCGATGTTCAGCCGGGTAATAATTTACAATTGACGCCCACCTTAACGTTGGGCAGAACTGATTTAAAGGACGTTGAGCCACAACCACACTGGCAAAACGGCGATAACCAATCGGATGTGGGGCTGGATGTCCGCTGGGGCATAACTAAAAATGCGGTGGTAAATGCCACCATCAATCCTGATTTCTCTCAGGTCGAGGCCGACTCAGCGCAGCTTGATGTGAATAATACCTTTTCGCTGTTTTACGATGAGAAACGCCCCTTTTTCTTAGATGGCGCCGATTATTTTTCGACATCCAATTTTAATTTGGTACATACCCGAAATATCGCAGACCCTGATTATGGCGCCAAAATAACCGGTAAAACCGGGGTGCATAGTTATGGCCTGATGGTGGCTGACGATAACAGCACCAGTTTTTTACTGCCCGGTCGTTTGGGAGATGAACTGGCTGTGCTGGATATCGACAGTAAAGTGGCGATTGCACGCTATAAAATGGATGTAGGTGAACAAAACAATGTCGGCGTATTACTGACCAATCGCAACGGTGACGGCTATCGTAACCAATTAGCCTCCGTTGACGGCAGTTACTGGTTTGATGGCAACAATCAGGTGCAGTATCAGGTGGCACGTAGCGATTCAAAAAACCCTCTTCAGTTGCAGCAGGATTTTGGTTTGGAAGATACACAAACCGGCAATGCTTATTTTGTGCAAATGACCCATGAAAACCGTGACTTTGATGCTTATGTGAACTTTAAGCGTGTGGACAAAGGCTTCCGTGCCGATTTAGGTTTTATCTCCCAAGCCAACTATGAGCGAGGAGAAGTAGGGGGCAGTCGTACCTGGTATTTAGATAGTGATAACTGGTTTAGTCTGGCCAACGCAGGTGGTAACTATGATAAAACCCGTGATTTGGACGGCAATCTGCTAGAAGAGGAATGGGAAGTGTACGCCAGTGCCGAAGGTAAAATGCAGTATTACGGTGATGTAAACCTGTTGCACCGTAAGCGTTTATTCAATGGCCAGTATTTTGATGAAGACCAGCTATCTGTCTGGAACGAATTTACCCCAGTTGGGGGACTACTAGTGGCTGCATTTATTCAACCAGGTAAAGTGGTGGATGTGGAAAATAGCCGTTTGTCTGACAGTCTTAATCTGGAAGCCTATGTGCAATGGCAAATCAATAAACATTTTAATTTTGATACCTTCCATATCTATAACCAGCTTGAACACGATGGCGAGCAGGTTTTAACCGCCAATTTAACTCAGGTAAAGTTAACCTGGCAGTTTAATATGCGCAGCCGCCTGAGTTTAATTACTCAGTACACACGTATTGACCGTAATCTGACTAACTATGAACAACCAGACTGGTTTGATGCTGAAGAACGCTATTTGTCGTCACAGCTGCTGTATTCCTATGAAATTAATCCTCAGACATTAGTGTATCTGGGATATTCAGATAACAGCTTGCAGGATTATGCCACCCGCCATTTGCTTAAAACCGACCGAACTTTATTTGCTAAATTCAGCTATGCATGGCAGCTTTAACTCGCGAGCAGTGCAGCAAGTTTGTGATAGTTTACGCGGAAAATTTACCAGATAAGTTTTTCGTGTAAGCGCAAGCTTGAGCGGATAAATGTTAATAACAGGTTAAGGAAAGCGCGCATGAAACGCACCATTCTATTTGTATTCACCACTTTATGTTTAGTGGCTAATGTGGCGGCCAGTCAGTTTAAAGTGATGGTTTTCAGTAAAACCGATGGCTGGCACCATAAGTCAATTAATGCGGGTGTGACTGCCATCGAAAAACTGTCTAAACGTCATTTCTTTGATATGGACTGGGAAGAAGACGCCAGCCGTATTAATGATAAAAATCTTGAACAGTATGATGCGGTAATTTTCCTCAATACCACAGGCAATATTTTAAATGATGAACAACAGGCCGCCTTTGAGCGCTTCATAAAAGGGGGCAAGGGGTTTATTGGTATTCATAGTGCGTCTGATACCGAATACGACTGGCCCTGGTATACCAAAATGGTAGGACGCACATTTGTGATCCATCCTACTAATCAAACTGCACGGGTCAGTGTACTGGACCGTAAATTCCCCGGCACTGAAACACTACCAGACAGTTTTTTGTGGACAGACGAATGGTATCAGTTTGGCCCGGAATTAAGTAAAGATCTGCATTACATTTTAAGTGTTGACGAAAAAACCTATGAGCCCAAAGCAGACTGGGGCCGCGTAAAAGGTGAGGGTATGGGCGAGTTTCATCCTATCAGCTGGTACCAGTTTTATGATGGTGGTCGTTCGTTTTATACTAATTTAGGTCATATGCGTGAAGGCTGGCAGGATGCATTATTTATGAAACATCTCTATGGCGGTATTTACTGGGCCGCAACCGGAAAAGGCATGCTTAAATAATGTGTTTTAAACAGGTATAAAGGGGCAATTTGCCCCTTTTTTGTTTTAGGTGGTCTGTTAACCTTTTGCTCACATTGATAAGTATCCTTTTATAATCCTTTAGAAAGTTAGGTTAAATATCCTAATTTTTCATTCATTTTAAACTCTGTATTTTATTTGCGATCCTTTCCACTTTCGTAAAAAGCAATAATTTGATTGTGGCTTAAGCATATGATGTTGGCCTTATCCATCACATTGCTTTGTACCCTACACTTACAATCAATCAAGGTAATGAACCGATGAAAGGTCAATTATGAATACGAGAAACCATTTGTCTGACATCAACAGTGTGCATCAGGTAAAACTGATTGAAAAAGGCATTGTTGATATTCCTATGCTCCAGATTCTGCAACCGGATGGCAGTGTTTATAAAGGTGCGGACGTGCCAGAGGTATCTAAAGAGCTGGCGATCAAAATGTATGAAACTATGCAGTTTATCCGCATTCTGGATGAACGTATGGTGGCGGCGCAGCGTCAGGGACGTATCAGTTTTTATCTGGCCAGTACCGGCGAAGAAGCCGCTGCGGTGGCCAGTGCTGCAGCGCTGGAACCACAAGACATGATCATGTCGCAGTATCGTGAACAGGGCGCACTGGCGTTTCGTGGTTACACTACCCAACAATTCATGAACCAAATGTTCAGTAATGAGCAGGAGCCGAATAAAGGTCGTCAGATGCCGATTCACTATGGTGATAAGGCACTGAATTTTATGACCATTTCCTCTCCACTGGGCACCCAGATCCCTCAGGCGGCAGGTTACGCTTATGGCCAGAAAATGGCGGGCGAACCAGCCGTGACCATTTGTTATTTTGGTGAAGGCGCGGCATCGGAAGGTGACTTCCATGCAGGTCTGAACATGGCGGCGGTATTAAACTGCCCGGCGATTTTCTTTTGTCGTAATAATGGTTACGCAATCTCAACGCCAGCGGCAGAGCAATTTGCTGGTGATGGTATTGCCTCACGTGGTTTAGGTTACGGCATTAAAACCATTCGAGTGGATGGTAACGATGCACTGGCTGTTTTTGCTGCGACCAAGCGCGCACGCGAAATTGCATTAGAAGAACAGTGCCCGGTATTGATAGAAGCGATGTCCTACCGATTAGCGGCGCATTCAACCTCGGATGATCCAAGCAGTTACCGTTCAAAAGAAGAAGAAGCCAAATGGGCGGATAAAGATCCGATTAAACGTTTGGCTGGCTGGTTAGCACAACAGGGTTGGCTGGACGAAGAAGCCAACAAAAAAGAACTGGAAACCATGCGTCAGGAAGTCTTACAGGAACTGAAACGTGTGGAGCAGGTGCCCGTGTGTGTGATTGATGAAATCATCACAGATGTGTATGACAAACCCACCTGGAATCTTGAAGAACAGCTTACAGAACTCAAACAGCATATTGCGAAATATCCCGAAGCCTATCCTAAAACATCAGGGAGACTAAACCATGGCTAAGATGAATCTGTTACAGGCGATCAATAACGCCTTAATTATTGCCATGGAAGAAAACGATAAAGTCATGGCGTTTGGTGAAGACGTGGGTCACTTTGGTGGTGTATTCCGCGCCACCAGTAACCTGCAGGAAAAATTCGGTAAAGCACGCTGTTTTAATACGCCACTGACCGAGCAGGGCATAATTGGTTTTGCTAATGGTTTGGCATCACAGGGCTCTTACCCTGTTGCCGAAATTCAGTTCGGTGATTACATTTTCCCGGCCTTTGACCAAATCGTTAACGAAACTGCTAAGTTCCGTTACCGCTCCGGTGGCCAGTTTACCTGTGGTTCGTTAACCATTCGTACTCCATATGGCGGTGGTATTGCAGGTGGTTTGTATCACTCACAATCACCTGAAGCGTTTTTTGCCCATGCAGCCGGTATCAAAATTGTGGTGCCACGTAACCCGTATCAGGCCAAAGGTTTATTGTTAGCCTCCATTCGGGACGATAACCCAGTGTTGTTTATGGAGCCCAAGCGCATTTACCGTGCCTCTGTGGGTGACGTACCTGAAGATGATTACACCTTGCCACTGGGCAAAGCTGAAGTGCTTAAAGAAGGAAATGACATTACCTTACTGGCCTGGGGCGCTCAGATGGAAATCATGGAAAAAGCCGCAGAAATGGCGGATAAACAAGGGGTTTCCAGCGAAATTATCGATTTACGTACTATTACCCCATGGGATGCGGAAACCGTGGCGCAATCGGTGGTTAAAACCGGTCGTTTGTTAATTAGCCATGAAGCACCGTTAACCGGTGGTTTTGCCGCAGAGATTGCCGCAACGATTCAGAAGAAATGTTTCCTGCATCTGGAATCACCGATTGAGCGTATTTGTGGTTTAGATACCCCGTATCCATTAGCGCACGAAAAAGAATATATGCCTGATCACTTAAAAGTGTTTGAAGGCATTATGCGCAGCGTTAACTTCTAAGGAGCCGTCGATGAAAGATTTTATATTACCCGACATTGGCGAAGGCATCGTTGAATGTGAACTGGTTGAATGGCTGGTAGAAGAAGGTCAGCAGATTGAAGAAGATCAGCCGGTTGCCGAGGTGATGACAGACAAAGCATTAGTACAGATTCCTGCTATGCATTCTGGCATTGTGGCTAAATTGTATTATGCCAAAGGTGATATCGCTAAAGTGCATGAACCGTTGTTTGCGATGCAAAGTGACAATAATGTCGTATCAGCTAACAACGACAAAGCGCCTGCTGCTCAGCAAGAGTCCGTGGTGGAATCTGCTAGTACAACAAACAGTGCTAGCGGTGAGCAAATTGACTTTATACTGCCGGATATTGGTGAAGGCATTGTTGAATGCGAGCTGGTGGAATGGCTGATTGAAGAAGGCCAGATGGTCAAAGAAGACCAGGCCGTAGCCGAGGTGATGACCGACAAAGCGCTGGTACAAATTCCGGCTAAACACGATGGTGTGGTGACTAAGCTGTATTATGCCAAAGGTGATATTGCCAAAGTGCATACACCGTTATTTGCTCAGCAAGTTGGTGACGGTGCTGTAAGTCAGCCACAATCCACAACAAAAGCTCAGGCGACTCCTGAACAAACTAAAACTGACGATTCAGCGCCGGTTAAAGCTTCGGGCAAAGCGTTGGCCAGCCCGGCTGTGCGTCGTTTGGCGCGAGAGCAGGGCATTGATATCGCTAAAGTAAACGGCAGCGGTAAAAAAGGCCGGGTGATGAAAGAAGATGTTGCGGCGTATGTTAACGGTGCCCAATCTTTAACATCAGAAGTCAATTCTCAACCGAAAGCTGAATATCAAGCCCATAACTCACAGCCAGCAAACGTAACTGGTGGAAAACGGGTTGAGCCAATTCGTGGTGTAAAAGCCGCGATGGCCAAACAAATGGTCGATTCGGTATCGACTATCCCACACTTTACCGTGTCTGATGAAGTGGATATGGGCAAATTAATTGAAGCTCGCGCCTTGTTAAAAGAGCAATTTGATAAAGAGGGCATCAAACTGAGCTTTATGCCGTTTATGATCAAAGCGATGTCACTGGCACTGGAACAGTTTCCCGTTATCAATGCGCAGGTTAATGACGATTGCACCGAGCTGACGTATTTTGATGATCATAACATTGGCATGGCGGTAGACAGCAAAATCGGTTTGTTGGTGCCTAATATTAAAGGTGTGCAAAATCTGTCATTAAAAGAGGTGGCGATTGAAGTAAACCGACTGATTGATCAGGCGCGTGCCGGTCGTTTAGCCAGCGCCGATTTAAAAGGTGGCACCATCAGTATTTCTAATGTTGGTGTGATTGGTGGCACAGTGGCAACACCTGTTATCAATAAACCTGAAGCGGCGATTGTGGCACTGGGTAAAATGCAAAAACTGCCACGTTTTGATGCTAATGGTCAGGTGTTTGCGGCCAATATTATGCATATCAGCTGGTCGGGTGATCACCGTATAATTGACGGCGCCACTATGGTACGTTTCAGTAACTTATGGCGTTCATACCTTGAGAATCCATTAACTATGCTGGCAGCACTTAAATAATTTTAAGTTTGCAAAGGATTTGAACCTTAAGCGAAAAGCCCACCAAATGGTGGGTTTTTTATTATGGCTGAAGTAAACTTGTGGCCTGTCTGAATTAGGAAATTGTAGTGTTTAGTTATCGTCATGCCTTTCATGCGGGTAATCATGCAGATGTGTTAAAGCATGCATGCCAGAGCATATTGCTAAATAAATTTAAGCAAAAAAATAAACCCTTTATTTATATCGACACCCACAGTGGTGCTGGTGTGTATGCGCTGGATGCTGAAATGGCCAGTAAAAATAAAGAGTATGTTGGCGGCATTGATAAACTGTTAAATATCAACACAGATAACAGCGCCATTAATGCCTACCTTGAACTTATTCGTGGGTTTCGCGCACATAATCAGTATCCCGGCTCACCGGCGATTGCCGCCAAAATGTTACGCGAGCAGGATAAACTATGCCTGATGGAATGGCACAATAATGAGTTTGATAACTTACGACGTAATATGCACAACGATGCGCGTATTGCCTGCCATCACCGTGACGGTTATGAAGGTGTGCTGGCCTTAACACCGCCTGTACCTGCGCGTGGCATGATATTAATTGATCCACCATATGAGCTCGCCGAAGACTACCAGAAAGTGGTTAAAACCGTGACTCAGGTACAAAAACGCTGGGCAGGGGGCACCATCGCAATCTGGTATCCGTTGCTGGCAAAACAGCGCGATAAAAGTCAGCGTATGCTTGAAGCCTTGCACAAGTCACAACCCAGCAGTTTATATGTGGCTGAACTTTGGGTAAAACCGCAGCCAGAAGAGCTGGGCATGTACGGCTCGGGCATGGCGTTTATCAATTTGCCTTTTGAATGTGATCAGCAAATTGAAGCCATGTTGCCAGAGTTAGACCAGACACTCAGCGAGCAACCCGGCAGTGGTTATCGCAGCCAGTGGTTAATTCAACCGCAGTAATTAGATATCGCTATGGAACAGCAGCCACGCAGTCTTAAACATTTCTATATTCCTGATGAACAGTCATTTTATTTGCTGTCGCATCAGGATGCGCAAAAGCTCAAAGACTGGTTTGAGCTTTGCCATCAGCAATTACAACGCCTGGGCTACGCCAATATTGAATATATCGGCAAAGGCGCCTTTGGTTTTGTGTTTGCTGGCACTGCGCCCGATGGGCAATCACTGGTGTTTAAATTTTCACGGGTAAACCTGCCGCAACATGTGCAAGACAGGCTGGAAGATGAAGCTTACATGTTAAGCCAGGTCGATCATGCAAATGTGCCACCTTTAGTTGAATTTCAACGGGTAAAAAAACAAGCCATTTTGGTAATGGAGCGCGCAGCAGGGCTAGATTTGGAGCAATATTCGCTGCAACAAGGTCCGTTACCGGCAAGACTGGTGGTGAGTATTGCGGTGCAAATGGCGGCGATATTAAAAACCTTACGTGAATTTGAATATCAGGATCAAAATAAACCGATAGTGCATGGTGATATTAAACCCTCAAACATCATGCTCGACCCACAAAGCGAACAAATTGCGCTGATAGACTGGGGCTCATCGGTATTTGCACAACTGGATGCCAGTGGACAGTTTGTGAGTAATAGCGTGATGGAACTGATGTCAGCGGATTTACAGCAAACCAATGCTCGCTTAGGTGATGTGTATTTTATCGGGGAAGATCAGTTAAACGGTGCGTTATCCAGCGTGCGTTTTGACGAGCAGGGCTTAGCCAGTACCTTGTATGCTCTGGCCTCAGGACAATCCAGTCGTTTTGGGCGTAAAGTGATTACACCTAATGCACTTAATTTACCTAAAGAGCTGGCCCAGACTTTAACGGCCATGATGAGTGACGATCCTCAAACCCGCCAGCAGGGAGGGGATTATTTTATGGCCAATATGGCTTATATGAAAAACATGGTGTTTGCCGATGAGGATAAAGTACTATACAAACCCATGATCCCTTGTTGGATGGCGCCGAAAAAACGTGAAATCGAAACCGTGGTGTACAGTTCACGTAAATCTTTTTTACGGGTTGAAAATTACCATCATGAGCTCAGTTATTTAAATGATGCGCAATTTGATCGTTATTACAAAAACTATATGCAGGGCATGGGCGAAACCGAAAAAGCTTTTATAGCGGCGGTAGGGCGCTTAGGTAAATTCCCTGTGGTAGGTGGGCTGGCTGTGCGCTGGCAGGCAGAAGGTGTGTATATCGATTCGAGTCTAAATTTACACGATCCATCACTTAAAGCCTCTTTTGAAATGTCGGTGAATAATGTGGTGGTTTTAGCACGTGCAATACACCGTCAGGGCATTTTTAAAAGCTGCATGTTTAATGCAAAAGATACCCTGCATGTTGAGCGTGAATCAGAGAGCCAGCCTTTTATTCCAGAAACCGGATTGCGTATTCCTTATGATCTGGCAGATTTAAGTGGGCCGCAAGGCGCGCCACTGGAAAATCGCAGCCGAATGCATTCGTATTTTGAAGATGGTGATGATCCGGATGAGTTGTTAAAATTACCAACAAAAATGATGGATGTGATCAAACAACTTAATGATATACATCATACGGGTTGTATTATTTTTGAAGCACTCCCCACCCATTTAAAAATTCATAGTTATTACGTGCTATTGGATATCAATAAAGAACCGCAATTTGCTGCATTGTTAGATGAACTTATTCAGTTAATTCCACAAATTGATGGTCTGGGTATTTCCGGTTTTATGAAGTTACCTTATAAAGACACCCGTTATTTTGAGCATATGGATCACTTACCGGAAAAATTTTATCCGCGTAATCCCCATGCAGGCAGGACAGCATAATGAAAGAAGTTAAATTAAGTGAATTACTCACATTAGAACAACTGGAAACCGAACTATACCGCGGACAGAGTTGGGATTTGGGTTTCCGTGCGTTGTTTGGTGGACAAGTGTTAGGACAGGCGCTGGCGGCAGCCCAACAAACTGTGGCTGAAGGGCAGGTTGCACATTCTCTGCACAGTTATTTTTTATTGCCGGGCGATGCCTCCAAAGCAGTGGTATATGACGTTGAAAGTATTCGTGATGGCCGCAGTTTTTGTACCCGCCGGGTAAAGGCTATTCAAAACGGCCGCACCATCTTTTTTATGACAGTGTCTTTCCAGTTCCCTGAAACTGGGTTGGAACACCAGTTTGCACAGATGCCAGACGTACCTGCGGCTGAAACACTGACGCCCGAAATTGAGTGCTACCGCAAACTGTTTGCCAATATGCCGGATAGCGTAAAAGAGAAGCTCAGTTATCATGAACCGATAGATATGCGTTCTGTGCAATCAATTAACCCTGCCGCACCAGAAAGCCGGGAACCTGTTCGATATGTATGGATGCGTGCCAATGAAGCGTTAGGTGCTGATATCAGCATGCATCAGCGAATGATGGCCTATGCCTCAGATTATTATTTTTTAGTCACCGCCCTGCAACCGCATGGTTTATCGATTATGGATAAATCGATTCGCATGGCGACTATTGATCACGCGATTTGGTTTCACCGTGAATTCGATTTTAATCAGTGGGTTCTTTATTGTATGGATAGTCCGTTTGCGGGCAACGCAAGGGGATTAGTTAAAGGTCAGTTTTTTGATTTAGACGGCAATTTAATTGCCTCAACCATGCAGGAAGGTCTTGTTCGTCATATTCAATCTTAAATATTCAGAGATGAAATATGTTAGTCAGACTTACAGGCGTTACGTTACTGTTTGTAAGTCTGTTTTTTGAGTGTAAATGTGGCTTAAACGTTTTAGTTGACGGGCTTCGGATAAAAAAAGACCCAGAGACTAAACTAAGTTCTGGGTCCAGGGGAATGGCTCATGGTATGAGCCGTGCGCTAACCAAACAAACTGATTCCAATTGGGAGAAGCAGTCTTAAACCAGAACTTAATTGTAGATAACGAAGTTTAAAAAATAAACAATTATTGGTGGAATTTATTTCACATTTTAAATTTTCAATTAATTCAAGGTGTTATCATTCTATTTAATAAACTATTTGTTCATGTTTTGAGTTTTATTCAGGCCTTATCCACAACCTTGTCCTCACTTTGTCCCCAGCTTTTTCAACAGGCCATATAGGTAAATTATTAACGGATTAACTCTCTGGGTAAGTTATTTTTAAGCTTTCCCTTTAACCCCTTTAATAAGGCTACAGGTGCGCTGTGGTACATGGCCACCATTTCCCCACTATTACGATTTAGAGAAGATTTAAGATCTTTTCCAGCATAAAGTTCAGAAACTTGCTCATCGGTTATTTCTATCAGGTTTTTTGTAAAATCATCGCTAAATGACATAACAGCTTCATGGGTTATCTTAAATCCAAATTTAAATAGCTCAGCCAGTTTTACACCGATACGTTGGAAACGCATTTTGCCAATAAGTGGGATAAATGCTTGAGGAAATAACCAATATTCATTATCTCGTACGTAAAGCTTATGGCTTGCAGGCAATTGCCAACCAAACTGATTGTCTAAGTACTGCTCTACAAGGTTGAATTGCTTTTTCGTTGCCGGGGTAAAAGGGAAGTTGGTTTGTTCTTTGCCTTTGAATTCGAAAGGAACTGCGGCCGTTTTGCGTATTTTGGCGACGAAAAATCCCTCGCTATCAAAAATTTGCGGCCAGACATGCAAAAATCCATGTTCAGTAACCGCTTTTTCTGCCCCGTTAAACAGATTTTTTAAGTTGATAAATTCTACGGCATCAGGGAATTGCTGCTGCAACCAAAGGCACACCTGTTGGTTTTCGAGCGGATTTAAAGTACAGGTGGAATAGATCATTTCACCACCAGGTTTAAGCGCCAGAAAAGCACTTTTTATCAGGTTTTTTTGTAAGCTGGCTATCTGGTTGGTGGAAGATAAAGACCAGTTTTTAAATGCCAGAGGATCTTTACGTATGGCACCTTCGCCACTACAAGGTGCATCAAGCTGAACAAAATCAAATATTTCTGGCAGCCATTCACCAAATACATCGGCGTTAAAATGAGTCATCGCTGTGTTAGTAAGACCACAGCGCTGAATATTGGCGTTAAGAACTTTTATACGGCTGGATGACAGTTCATTAGCGATTAAAACGCCGCTGTTATTCATTATGGCTGCTAATTGAGTAGACTTGGAACCCGGAGCAGAAGCCATATCCAGTAAAAGTTTACCTGACAAATTCGCTCCGCATGACAAGGCTTCAGGAGGCATCATTGAACTGGCTTCCTGAATGTAAAATAATCCAGCGAAGTGCGCAGCAGTGCTGCCCAGCGCTAATTTTTCCTGTTCTGTTGGTCGCTCCAGCCAAAAGCCGCTGGCACACCAGGGAATTGGGGTTAACTGCCAGTTCAATTGTTCCGCCAGTTGCTTAAATTCTTCCACTGATATTTTTAAAGTGTTAACCCTGATGCTTTTGCGTAATGGGGTGCTGCTTATCCGGGTAAAATCCTGCAAAGAAGAGTGTTCAGGAATATATGGGGTAATAAGCGCCAGATACTCTGCTGGAAATGACACGGTAGCTGATTGATTCATGGGCATGTTTTAGCAAATTTGATAAGTAAATTATTGTATCATTTACTTTTAATGATGGTGGGGTTTGGTAGGATGTTTTCACCATGTGAAAAATATTGGGTGTCAGGCACGGTGAATAATAACCATAAATCGGCCATAGAGCTTAGTGCAACTCGATTATTTAGTAATAGACGAAAAACAGGCTTTCGAAACAGCATAATAAAGCTGGCTGCAGTTGTTTTATTTCTCATACCTGCGTACAGCAACGCGCAAAGAGTAATGTGGATTAATTCACCTGTTGGTGAAAAAGATGATTTGCGGCAGTCGTTACATATATCCCAGACAACGATTGATGTGATTCGACATTATACAGGTGACATTAATTTTAATGTTGTATCTGCTAATAATAATCGGGCATTTCAACTGTTAGATGCGCATAAAAATGCCTGTGCCAGTAATAAATTAAAAACCACTGAGAGACAACAGCAGTATCTTTTTACTCACTATCCACAAACAGTGTCAGCCGGATTACGATTGTTTGTTTTAGGCGGCTCCGTGCTGGATAAAACTCTGGAAACAAAGCAGAGCGATAATAAGCCCATTGAACTTGCCAAATTATTTTCTGACGAACATATTCGGTTACTGGGTGTGGTTGGCGGCCGTTCCTATGGTAATCAGCTTGATGCGTTACTCAATAGTCCGTGGGTTAAATCGAAATTATGGAGTCGCACCTCGTCGGGTATGTTTGTTGGAGTAATCAATATGCTCTCACACAACCGGATACAGGCTATTGTCGAATATCCTTCAGTCGTTAACCGTTACGTGGGACAATTAGCAAGCAGTGTCAAATTGAACAGTTATGCCATTAGCGAAGCGGCGGACTATGGATTTGGCTATATCATGTGCAGTAATAGTGTGGAAGGAAAGCGGTTGATACAGCAATTTGATTTGGCCATTAAGCAGGCAGTAAAAGACCCTGCTTTTTTTGATGTACACATGAACTGGAATCAAGGGGTGAGTGAACAGGAGCTACGCAAGGTATTTCATCAGGTATATGCTGGTGTGTTTTAACCTGCTCATTGACAATAATCAGATAATAACCGACGTATCCGGAGAGAATGGTTATGAAAAAACAATTAATTGTGCTGGCATGTTTATGTTTATCAGCATGTTCAAAAGTGACAATGGAAAATTATGACAAACTGGAAGTGGGCATGAGCCAACAGGACGTTAAAAGCCTGCTTGGAGCGCCTGATGCCTGTGAAGAAAAATTTGGTACTAATAGCTGCATTTGGGGCGATAAATCCTCGCGCTTCATAAAAGTCAGCTTTATTGCAGATAAAGCCGTGTTTTTCGAGAAAAATGCACTGGAAAATTAACCTGCAATTCAGTCAGTATTCATCTGCATCACTCTATTTTGGCGCTGTTGTTTAAATGGAGAAAAGTATGAAATATCATTTTGTTAGCGCTTTATTTTTATTTTTTTGTAGTGCCGTTTCAGCTGAAAATGTAATTAATGTTTCAGGTAAAGGTCAGGTGTCAGTGGTACCGGACCAGTTGCAGTTTAGTATCTATATTGAAGAAAAGGGCCCTTCAACTGACAAACTGAATGCTATTTTGGAGCAAAAAAGTGAACTGGTTGCCAGTTTATTAAAAAAGTACGGGGTTGAAGCCAAAGATGTACAGTCTTTAAGAGTTCAGCTTTCTCCCTGGATGGAACGTCAGGACAATCATCTTCAGCAACAGGGTTTTGTGTTATCCCGTCAGTTAAAAGTGACATTACGTGATTTGGCAAATTACGGTAAAGTTATCGATGGTTTGTTGAAAATAGGGCCGGGACGTATTGATAACTTCCAGTATATGAGCTCTGATCATGCGTCTTTGTACGATAGGGCGTTAACATTAGCGGTAGAAAATGCCAGTAAAAAGGCAAAATTGTTAGCCAGTGCAGGACAGGTAACGATTTCAGGTGTTCAGTCCATTAACGAGGTTTCGGGTTATTCGGCGCCGGCAGAAATGGTCAGATTTAAAGCAATGGACAGTGCTGGTGGCTATTTACCCGGTGAAATGCAGATAAAAGCAGATGTTCAGGTGACATTTACTATTGCATCTGACTAGCATTCACAGCGACAATGCGCGCACTTAAGCAATTTGTTGAAAATCATGACTCAGGCAAAATCAGACTTATATCATGATATCGCACTCCAGGCGCAAGGGCTGTTAGCTGATGAAAGTGACCTGATTGCCAATTTGGCGAATGTAAGTGCATTATTATGGTTAAACCTGTCCGACATCAATTGGGCGGGTTTTTATTTATTAAAAGATGACACATTGGTTCTTGGTCCTTTTCAAGGTAAACCAGCTTGTGTCAGAATCCCTGTGGGTAAAGGGGTTTGCGGTACTGCAGCCGCAACCGGCGATATTCAGATTGTGGAAAATGTGCACGAGTTTGGCGGTCATATCGCCTGTGATGCGGCATCCAATTCTGAAATTGTCATGCCTTTTTATATTAATGGTCAGTTGGCAGGGGTGCTGGATATTGATAGTCCCCAGTTTTCGCGTTTTGATCAACAAGATGCAGAGGGCCTGGCCCGTATCGTTAATATTCTGCAGGATTCGCTTAAATGAAAGAAATGATCGATATCCATGTTGTTCTGGCAACAGTGGAAGATATGGATCATTGGGATGAGCAAGCGGAAGATGCTACTGAAAAATTCAATGATATGCTGCATTATCTTTATGATAAAGCAGATGATGATATTGAAGTTACCCAGTTTGAGCGCATTATTCAGCATGTTTGGGAATTTTGGTCGAAAGATCAGCATTTAGTAGAAATAGACGTGGAGGATCTTCAAGACTGGGTTGACCATTTACTGGCAACTTGGGATGATGAGGATTCAACCGGTCAGAACGACGATTATTAGTGAAGTTTTAATGGATAATTCCGAAAAGTTTTCTTCCAGCAAAGAAGTGATTGCTTTTTTAGCTGAAACCTTTCCCGCCTGCTTTTCTGTTGAAGGAGAAGCTAAACCTCTGAAAATTGGTATTTTTCAGGATTTATGCGAACAACTGGAAGGTGAGACGCGTGTCAGCAAAACCATGCTACGCTCCAGTTTGCGTCATTACACCAATAGCTGGCGCTATTTGCATGCGGTGAAAGAAGGTGCACATCGTGTTAATTTGCTGGGTGAACAGGATGCTGTTATAGACAAAGAGCATGCCGAACATGCCTTGCAAACTCTGACTGAAAGCAAACAAAAAGTGGCTGAAAAACGTCAGCAGCAAAACCGCAAAAAGCCTTCTGATAAAAAAAGTTACAAAAATAAGCCTGCCAAACCGATAAATTCAAAGGTAAAAGGAACTAATAGCAAGTCTCAGACGCCTAAAGCTAAAGTTGTTCCTGCTAAACTGACAGATCAGGATTTAGTGGTCGGTACTCAGGTAACTGTCAAAATTGGTAAATCACCTATGCCAGCCACCATTACCGAAGTGGCTAAAGATGGCGTTAACATTCAGTTGGCAACAGGCATGAGTGTGAAAGTTCAGGCGGATAAGCTGAGACTGGCCAACAATAGTAAATAACGGAGCCTGGCTGCGTTAAAAATCTTTAGAGGTAGTAATATGAAAAATCTTTTGCGTGCTTCGATTGCACTGGCAATTGCTGGAATGAGTGTTTCAGCTATATCCGGACAGACAACCGAAAAAGTGGAAAACTTACCGGTGCTCAAGCAGGAAAGCCAGCACGCAACAGCCGCAAAACGTATTTCAGCATTGTTTACCCGTGCCCACTACAAAGAAGTTACGTTAAACAATCAACTTTCTGAAAAGATTTTTGACCGTTACCTGCGTTCACTGGATGCCAGTCACAATATTTTTCTGTCGTCGGATATTGAACAGTTACAGAAATATCGTGACTCTTTCGATGAAGCGCTGGAAAGAGGACATCTTGATCCAGCCTACGCCATCTTTGAATTGAACTTGCAACGCAGGGTTGAGCGATATGAATACGCTTTGTCCTTGTTAGACACGCCATTTGATTTCGAGAAAAAGGGCGATAAGTTCAGTTATGACCGCGAAGACGCCGACTGGCCGGCAACTGATGCTGAAGTCGATGAACTGTGGCGCCAGCGCGTTAAATATGATGCGTTAAATTTAAAATTAAATGGCAAAGAATGGCCTGAAATAGTTGAATTGCTGACTAAGCGTTATAAGCGCGCTATTAAGCGTTTAACCCAAACTCAGAGCGAAGACGTATTTCAAACGGTCATGAATGCCTTCGCCCGCAGTATTGAAGCGCATACCAGTTATTTGTCTCCGCGTAACGCTGAACGTTTTCAGATGGAAATGAATCTGTCGTTTGAAGGTATTGGTGCAGTTCTGATGAGCGAAGACGATTACACCGTTATTCGTAGTATTGTACCAGGCGGCCCCGCTGAGTTATCCAAACAAATTAAACCTGAAGATAAGATTGTCGGTGTTGCGCAGGGCGACGAAGAGTTTGTTGATGTTATCGGCTGGCGACTGGATGAGGTGGTGGAGCTGATAAAAGGCCCCAAAGGTACAGTCGTACGTTTGCAAGTACTAAAAGGCGTGTCAGACTCAAAAGCACCTGTGATCGTGTCATTAACCCGTGACAAAATCAAACTGGAAGATAAGGCGGCTAAATCTAAAGTCGTTTCACCTGAAGCCGGACCACATAAAGGACATAAAATCGGCGTTATTGAAATCCCATCTTTTTATAATAACCTGCATACCGATGTCATTGCTGAAATTAAGAAGCTTAAAGAACAAAATATTGAAGCCATTATCGTTGATTTACGTGGCAATGGTGGTGGTTCGTTAACCGAAGCGACGTTATTGTCAGGGTTGTTCTTTGATAAAGGCCCGGTGGTGCAGATCCGTGATGGTGCAGGCCGTATCAATGTCAATGCCGATACCGATGGGGTGACTTATTACGATGGTCCTATGACAGTATTAGTGGATCGTTACAGTGCGTCGGCTTCAGAAATTTTTGCCGCCGCCATGCAGGATTATGGAAGGGCCGTGATTGTAGGTGAACATACTTATGGTAAAGGAACGGTTCAGCAACATCGTGGTTTAGGGCGTATTTATGATTTGTACGATAATCCAATCGGTAGCGTACAATTCACCATTGCTAAGTTTTACCGCATTAACGGTGGCAGTACACAGCATAAAGGTGTGATGCCGGATATTTCATTCCCATCCCCGATAGATCCAAAAGACTGGGGTGAAAGTCAGGCTGATAACGCGTTGCCATGGGATAGTATTGCACATGCCAATTACACTACGGTAGGCGAAACAACTTCAGCGCTGGCGTATATTGATCAGTTACATAAAGAGCGAATCGCTCACGACCCGGAGTTCGCTTATTTGTTTGATGACATCAAACGCTATAAAGAAGAAAAAGATAATAAATTTATCTCTCTGGTTGAATCCGAGCGTAAAAAAGAGCGTGAAGAAAACGATGCAAGACGTTTAAAGCGTACTAACGAACGTTTAGCCAGAATGGGTAAAGAGCCTGTTAAATCACTGGACGATGTGCCAGATGATTTACTTGATAAAATCGACCCATTTTTGGATGAGGCAACACAAATTACATTTGATGTGATTGCTACAGGTAAATACGCGATTAATCACCAGTAATCTGCGTAGTAGTTGAACAATTCTCAGGGCTGCTCTTAATTCAGCCCTGTTTTTTTATCTCAGAAATGGGCATTATCTGTCAGGCTAAAAGTTATTTAAGCAGCACAGATAACAAAATAATAATAATGAGACAGGTAATAATATGAGTGCACGCGGTGAATTTTCTTCCCGATTAGGTTTTGTACTGGCAGCGGCCGGGTCTGCTGTGGGGTTAGGCAATGTTTGGGGCTTTCCTACACAAGTCGCAAGCAACGGGGGAGCAGCCTTCGTTTTTGTTTATATTATTCTGGCATTTGCACTGGCTTATCCAGTTTTGATGGCGGAGTTTGTTATTGGACGGGCAAGCCGTTCAAATATGGTTGATGCTCTGGGTAAAATAGGTGGGACAGCCGGCAAAGCGAGCGGGATTTGGGGATGTATAACCGTATCTCTGATTTTGGCCTTCTACTCATTAGTCGCTGGTGTGATGACCGCGTTCTGCCTTTCTTCTCTTTCTCAGTTATTTGGTCAGGCGGAATGGGCTAGCTGGTTAATGCAGGATATGGGGGATGGTGCCGCCATAGTGCGTAACATTCTGTTCTGTGGATTGTTTATGGTACTGACCGTTTTGATTGTATCAGGGGGCGTTAAAGATGGAATTGAACGGTGGTCAGTACGTTTAATGCCTGCGTTACTGGCAATTATTGTGTTGTTGATTCTGTATGTCATGACACAAGATGGAGCCATGACCGGTCTCAAAAATTACCTGTTACCAGACTTCTCCAAGGTAATGAATGCTGATTTATTGTTAAGTGCCATGGGGCAGGCATTTTTCTCTATGTCTTTAGGTGTAGGGACTATGCTGGTTTATGGCTCGTATGTTAGTAAATCTGAAAAACTGTCTACCTTGGGAGCCTCTGTTGCTCTGGTTGATATTGGTGTCGCAATTCTGGCCGGATTACTGATTATTCCAGCTATGTATGTGGCAGCGCACAATGGGGTGGTCATTTTTAATGACGCAGGTGAGTTGATAGCCGGCCCCAGCCTTATTTTTGCAGTATTGCCTGCGTTGTTTGATACCATGGGCGCTGCGGGTAGTTTTGTCGCTTTTGCCTTTTTTGCGTTAATGATAATTGCTGCTGTTACCTCGTCTATCTCAATGCTTGAAGTACCCGTTGCTTATGTGGTTGAAAATAAAGGGGTCAACCGTAAAAAGGCGGTGTGGATAATCGCTGCTATTATTTACTTTTGCAGTATTGTCATTGCACTAAACTTTGACGATCTATTCGGTTTGGTCATCGCTTTAACCACGCAATATAGTCAACCATTACTTGGTTTAATGTTGTGTATCTTTTTAGGTTGGGTGTGGAAACGTGACAAAGTACTGGCAGAACTAAAACAAGGTGACGAACAGGTAGAGTCTTCACTGTTTTGGAAAATCTGGCCATGGTATGTACGTTTTGTTTGCCCGATTGTCATTATTTTTATGTTTTACCGTTCGTTGTAATACATAGTCAGTTAAAGATCTCGCTCAGGAGAATACAATAACATGCCTGATCAACATAAGACGCCATCGTTAACCGATGCGCTGATCCCTATTGTCATTTTGGTGGCGTTATTAGCGTCATCGGTAATTCTGTTTGGTGACAACTCATCCTATGGTCCCAACCAAATCGCTTTGCTGATTTCCACCGGTATTACCGCCATTATTGGAATTAAAAACGGTTTTAAATGGGAAGATATTGAACAGGCGATGATAAATGGTATTGCATTATCATTAGGTGCCATTCTCATTTTGTTAGCGGTAGGGGCCCTGATTGGATCCTGGTTATTGTCCGGCACGGTTCCCACATTGATTTATTATGGTCTGGAGCTGTTAAATCCAAGCATCTTCTATACTGCCACCTGTATTATTTGTGCCATCGTCGCTATGAGTATTGGTAGTTCGTGGACCACTGCGGCGACAGTTGGTGTGGCTTTGATGGGCGTGTCCGGAGGGATGGGGTTGTCAGAAGCAATTACCGCAGGTGCGGTTGTCTCCGGCGCTTATTTTGGCGATAAAATATCTCCTTTGTCTGAAACCACTAATTTGGCACCCGCTGTGGCAGGCACACAATTATTCGATCATATTCGCTATATGTTGTGGACCACTGTACCAAGCTTTATTTTAACCTTAATCATTTTTACCATTTTAGGCTTTAGCGAATCGGGTCAGGCATCGACTGACAAAATTAATGAAATTCAGCGTTTATTGGGTGAGCAATTTAATATCGGCTGGCAAATGGTGGTGCCACTGATTGTGTTATTGACGCTAGCTGTCAGAAAAATGCCAGCTTTCCCAGCGGTGGCCATTGGAGCACTGTTAGGTGCACTATGGGCAGTGATTTTTCAACCCGAAGTCATAGATAAATTAGCGACTCAGGATCATAAGGGCTGGTTAGCCTCAGTCACCGTAGCCTGGACGGCATTGTTTGATGGTGTATCAATGGATACTGGCAACAGCGAACTAAATGATTTATTAAGCGGCGGTGGCATGTCGAGTATGCTCAATACTATTTGGTTAATTATGTGTGCCTTAACCTTTGGTGCCGTACTGGAAAAAGTCGGTTTATTAAAGCGTGCTGTAAGCGTATTTTTGAAAGGGGCTAAATCGGCGGGTGATATGATCAGTCGCACAATTTTAACCTGTATTGGTACCAACCTTATTACTGCCGATCAATATATGTCCATAGTAATGCCTGGCCGCATGTACAAAAATGAATTTGCCAAACGTGGCTTACACCAACTGAATTTATCACGCAGTCTTGAAGACGGTGGGACCTTAACTTCCCCGCTTATTCCATGGAATACCTGTGGTGCCTATATGCATAGCGTATTGCATGTGGATCCGTTCCAGTATTTCTTCTACGCGGTATTTAATTTGATTAGTCCGGTGTTAGCGATTATTTATGCTTATGTTGGTATTAAAATATTGCGTATTGAGCCGACAGAAGAGCATAAACAACAAACACAGACGGTGTAATTCCAAAACCATTAAAAAGAGGTAGTAATGACTCATAGTGTGCCAGTGGCAAAGAAACGGGCAGATTATCAGCCTGCTGATTTTGAAATTGAACACGTTAAACTGGCATTCTATTTAGATGAGACCCGCACCAAAGTGCGGGCTATCTCAACAATCAGCCGGCGAGTGAAGCATGCCAACACCTTAGTACTGGATGGTGTGGATTTAACACTACTCAGCCTGAATATTGATGGCGAACCCTACCACGATTATCTGCAAACTGATGCCGGACTGCAGATAAATATCGATGCAGACAATTTTGAATTGTGCATTGATACTCAAATCAATCCTGAGCAAAACTCTTCTCTCGAAGGCTTGTATAAATCCGCCGGAACCTACTGCACACAGTGCGAAGCTGAAGGTTTTCGTAAAATTACCTATTTCCTCGACAGACCCGACAACCTTGCGACTTATGATGTCTACATCGAAGCTGAGCAAGCTGCGTTTCCTTATTTGTTATCCAATGGCAATCCTACCGGGCAGGGGGAGCTTGAAAACGGCAAGCATTGGGTAAGCTGGAGTGATCCATATAAAAAACCAAGTTATTTATTTGCTTTGGTCGCTGGTGATTTTGACTTGCTTGAAGATAGCTTTTCAACCCTGTCGGGACGTGAGGTGAAATTGCAGCTATTTGTTGATAAAGGCAATGCAGCAAAAGGCGAACATGCATTGGCATCGTTGAAAAAAGCCATGGCCTGGGATGAACAGGTATACGGGCTGGAATATGATCTGGATATATACATGGTCGTCGCCGTTGATTTCTTCAATATGGGCGCCATGGAAAACAAAGGTTTAAATGTCTTTAATAGCAAGTTTGTACTGGCAGATGATTTATCGGCTACCGATGAAGATTATTTCAATATTGAATCCGTCATTGCCCATGAATATTTCCATAACTGGACCGGAAATCGGGTTACGTGTCGTGACTGGTTTCAGTTAAGCCTTAAAGAAGGTTTGACGGTTTTTCGTGATCAGCAGTTTAGCTCTGATATGGCTAGTGCTGCGATTAACCGGATTAATAACGTTAAAGTAATACGTGAGCATCAGTTTGCTGAAGATGCCAGTCCAATGTCACACCCCATCCGTCCTGATGAAGTAATGGAAATGAATAACTTTTACACTGTTACTGTTTACAATAAAGGTGCGGAAGTCATTAGCATGTTACACAAAATGCTGGGGCAAACAGGGTTTCGTGCTGGTATGGATCTGTATTTTGAGCGCCATGATGGACAGGCTGTAACCTGTGACGATTTTGTTAATGCAATGGCTGATGCTAATCAAAAAAACCTAAACCTGTTTAAACGCTGGTATGCACAATCAGGCACGCCAGAAGTGTTTGCCGATTACCTGTTTGATGAACAAAATCAAATACTAACGCTTAGTGTAAAACAAGTTAATGCCCCCACGGCTGATCAGTCATATAAACAAGCTTTGTCTATTCCTCTCGATATTGAGGTGTTGGATTCGACGGGCACACCTTTACCTTTATTTAGCGGGCAACAAACATCCGCTGTTTTGACACTGGAGCAACAGCAACAAAGCTGGTCATTTCATTGTGCCAATCAACCTGCAGCATTGTGTTTATTAAGAGATTTTTCAGCACCGGTTAAATTGCATTTATCACAAACAGATGAACAACTAAAACTCATCATGTTAAATGCCTCTGACGCGTTCAGTCGTTTTGATGCGTGGCATCAGCTACTTAACCGCTATATCAATCAAACACTCGAATCTGAGCATCCTCAACAGGGGTTACCGCAAAAGGCATTATGCAGTATCAAAAATGTACTGGCTGAAGTATTAAACGACGACAAAATTGATTTGGCGCTGAAAGCTGAAATGTTGTGTGTGCCTAGTTTTGAAACTATGGCGCAACTTAATTCTCAAATTGATGTAGAAGCGTTGCTTGCCATTAAACAGGGCCTTGAGCATTTTTTGGCAACAGAGTTGGTTGAAAGCTGGTTTTATCATTATCAGAACAACCAAACAGCAGCTTACGAATATAATCAGCAGCAGGTTGCTAAACGCCGAATGCACAATGTTTGCCTTAACTACCTGTTGATTGCTGACGCGGCTAAATATGCTGAGCAAGCAAAACAACAATATTTGTCGGCTGATAATATGTCAGACACCCTGGGTGTATTAAAAGCGTGTCAGGATAACCATGTTGCCCTTTTTGATGAACTGATGGCTGATTTTGAGCAACGCTGGCAGCATGATGCTCTGGTAATGGATAAATGGTTTGCGTTGCAAGCAGGGGCTTTTCGCAGTGATATTTTATCGCGAATTGAATTGCTAAAAGAACATAGTGGTTTTAGTTTACGTAATCCCAATCGTACCAGAGCCTTGATTGGAACATTTGCTTTTTATAACACACAAGCCATGCATCACATTGATGGAAGTGGCTACAAATGGCTTACCGAACAACTGATTTTGCTGGATAAAATTAACCCACAGGTAGCCGCGCGAATTGTTACGCCTATGCTGCAATTTAAGCGCTATGACGCGATACGTCAGCCGTTAATTAAACATCAGCTGATGCGTTTGGCTAACCAGCCTGACTTAAGTACTGATTTGTATGAAAAAGTGTCAAAGGCGCTAAATATTTAAAGGGTGAAATATATCAGCGGTGAAAAGCTATTTTTTTCAACTATCTTTATCCTACCAACAATGTGAAAACCTTTACCGGCCAGGGATAAATTCAGTATTGCTTCGTGCAGAATCAGGGGAAAAAGTACGTTTACCATCGAGTAACTTACGCCCCTACACTCAGAGTAATGGAATCCATGGTCGTTTCAGATTGCTGGTATCCGACAATAATAAAGTCAAATCCTTTGAAAGGGTTAATTAGCATTGTTGCTAAAATTTCTTAAACTATAGACATTTAGCACCAAACTGTTGAGAATAACTCAGCGTATCAACTGGTACGATTTGTTCTTGCTAAAGCCAAAAAATGATGTAATCATTTTGTTAACAATTATGAAGACATTCTGCTTACATCCTACAAGACGTACCTCAGCAGAATCGAGGGAGAACAGTAAAAATGAAGAATAAGCCTCAACTGTCCAATAAATCACCCATTGCTCTGGGCGTTGCTGCAATACTGGCAGGTTTAGCTATGCCAGCTGCAGCAGCAAGCTGGGAAAAGGGTGATCTTTCCATCAGTTTTGATTCCAACTTTTCTATTGGTACCAGCTACCGTGTAGAAGATAGAGACTGGAGTTTAATTGGTAATAGCAACCAGCCTCAGTTTAATTGGGCGGGTTACAACGGCACAACCAATACTGTTTATGCTTCTAGTGATATCTGGGCGCAATCACAAGGATCGTATTCAACTAATGGTGATAATAGTGATTTACTCTACGATCCGGGCAAAGCCTTTTCGACCTTGTTCAAGGGCTCGCATGATTTAGATATTCGTTATAAAAACATGGGTGTGTTTTTACGCGGCATGTATTTTTATGATTTTGCATTAATGGACAGTGACAGGGATTGGGCAAACCCAGTCTCAGCAGCCAATATTGGTGTCACTAAACCTTTTGATCCTTGTTCCGATCCAAAAGCCAAAGAAGAGTTGTGTACTGATGCACGTTTCCTGGATGCATTTTTCTATGCTGATTTTGACTTGGGTAACGTGCCTGTGTCGCTACGTATTGGCGATCAGGTTGTTAGCTGGGGCGAAAGTACCTTTATTCAGCATGGTATAAATACCACAAATCCGGTTGATGTTAGTCGCGCACAAGCGCCTGGTGCCGAGTTAAAAGAAGTGTTTATTCCTGTTGGAATGGTTTACGCCTCATTTGGTTTGACGGACAACTTAGGTTTAGCTGCTTATTACCAATATGAGTGGGAGCGTAGCCGTTTACCTCAGTCAGGCAGTTATTTCTCCACTAATGACTTTGCAGGTGAGGGCGGTCAACAAGCGTTAGTACAGCTTGGTTTTACCGGTAATCCCGATATCGATCTGAATTTCCTGTTAGCTAACTTAAATGCTTTGGGCGGTGCATTGAAATCCGGAGCCAGTGCAGAACAAATTGGTCAGGCGTATTTAGCATTCCCAACCAAAGTTGCTGTGCGTGGATATAGTGATGCTGCACATCACGACGCGGATGATGCCGGTCAGTACGGTATTAAACTTTCTTACTATTCTGAAGCGTTAAACGATACTGAATTTGGTTTTTATCACATTAATTACCATAGTCAGCGTCCGCTTATTTCTGGTGTGACATCTGATTTTACCGCTGCAAGTATTGGTGCAGACTTAGCTTATTTAGCGACTCACACCATTGATAAAAATAACCTGACCGATTTACGTGCTTTTACTAAAGCAGAATTTGGATATCCGGAAGATATCAAGTTATATGGCTTTAGTTTTAATACTACCGTGGGTGAAACCGCATTGGCGGGTGAAATTGCTTACCGTCAGGATGAGCCACTGCAAATTGATGACGTTGAATTATTATATGCTGGTATGCCTCAGCAGTTAGCTTACGCTGGCCTGCGTCCGGATTTAGAGGGTATTTCGCAATTAGATAATTATCTGGGTTATACCGTTGGACCGGGTGATACTGCCCAGGGGTACGTATTGTCTGACACAGTTCAGGCTCAGGTGACGGCGACTCACTTATTTGGTCCGGCACTGGGAACTGACAACTTAGTGGTACTGGGCGAGGTGGGTTACGTTGAAATTAACGATATGCCAGATCCTTCCGTATTACGTTTAAATGGCCCTGGTACAGGTCGCAGTGGCCCGATACCTGGCAAAGAAGGTCTGCACACCGGTTTATCTAACGGGCCTGAAACCAATCCATTCCCAACTTCCAGTGCATGGGGTTATCGTTTATTGGCCAAAGCCGACTTTAACAACGTGTTTTCTGGTGTAAATATGTCACTGCGTGGCACGTTTGCCCATGATGTTGATGGTATTACACCTGATCCATTGTTCTTATTTGTTGAAGGTAGAAAATCGAGCAGCATTGCGCTTGATTTTGATTACCTGAGTCGCTGGTCAGCCAGTATGTCATATAACGCATATTGGGGTGGTGTCGGTACCACCAATGCGTTGGCAGACCGCGATTATGTGTCATTCAATATTAAATATTCAATCTAGGGAGACGTACATGATGAATAAATTTGCCCTAGTCACGACAGCCATTGCCTTAGCTTGCGGTTCAGCTGGATTGCAGGCTAAAGTTTCAGACGCTGAAGCGGCCAAATTAGGAAGTGAATTAACCCCAATGGGGGCGGTAAAGTCAGCAAATGCAGATGGTAGTATTCCGGCCTGGACCGGTGGAATCACTCAACCACCAGCAGGCTATAAAGTGGGGGATCATCATCCTGATCCTTTTGCCTCTGATAAGCCTTTATTTACTATTACTGCAAAAAACTATAAAGATTATGCAGACAATTTAAGTGATGGTCAGAAAAAGTTATTTGAAACTTATCCTGATACTTACGCAATGCCGGTTTATCAAACTCGCCGTTCTGCGTCGTTTCCACAATTTACTTATGATGCGGTAAAACAAAACGCAACACATGCAGAGTTAGTGGAAGGCGGTAATGGGGTTAAAAATGCATCAGTAAGCATTCCGTTCCCGTTCCCTAAAAATGGACTCGAAGCGATTTGGAACCACATATTGCGTTATCGTGGAAATGCTATTTCCCGTTTTGGTGGACAGGCGGCTGTTACCGCTTCGGGTGATTACAACATCATAGGTTTTGATGATGAATTATTGGTTAAATATGCTGATACCAGCCTGACGCCTGAACAGCTGATGGAAGAAAACATGGTAATGAAGTTTAAACAAAAAGTAACTTCACCAGCACGTTTAGCCGGAACTGCATTGTTAGTTCATGAAACCATGGACCAGGTGAGAGAACCTCGTCAGGCATGGACATATAATACGGGCCAGCGTCGTGTACGCCGCGCGCCAAATGTTGCCTATGACGCACCTGGAACCGCTTCTGATGGTCTGCGTACCAGCGATGATTTTGATATGTTTAATGGTGCACCGGATCGTTATGACTGGACGCTTAAAGGTAAAAAAGAGTTATATATTGCATATAACTCCTACAAATTACACAGCGATAAAGTGACCTATGACGAAATCCTTAAGCCAGGACATATAAACCCTGACTTAACCCGCTATGAAAAGCATCGTGTGTGGGTGGTGGAAGCAAACCTTAAACCTGAATTCCGTCATGTATATCAAAAACGTGTGTTCTACATTGATGAAGATAGCTGGCAAATTCAAATAGCTGATTTATATGATAACCGCGGTGAATTGTATCGAGTCGCTGTAGCACATGGGTTAAACTACTATGAAGTACCAACCCAGTGGTCTACCCTTGAGGTTTATCATGATCTGAACTCTCGTCGTTATTTGGCGCTAGGTTTGGATAATGAAACCAAAATGTATGACTTCTCTATTAAGCCTGATGACAGTGAGTTCACACCGCAGGCACTGCGAAGAGATGGTTTAAGATAATATCGCTTAGCAGGAGCAAACGGTTGGCTTAGCCAGCCGTTTTTATTTGTAACAAGGAAAAATATAGAAAATATGAAAATTTATAAACTTTCATCTTTGCTGGTTTGTATTTGTGTCCTTGTAACAACAAAAAGTGTTGTTGCGGCTGATGCATATATGGCGCCGCTAGCCAGTAAATCTCTAATGCTTGATATTGCCAGGGTTAGTGACGAGAAGTTAATTGCGGTGGGAGAAAGAGGTCACATACTGACTTCCGTCAATGGACTTGACTGGCAGCAACAAGCTGTTCCTACCACAGCAACACTAACCGCAGTTTATTTTTTAGATGAGCAACACGGTTGGGCAGTGGGACATGATGCGACTATTCTGGCAACTACCGATGGTGGCATTTCATGGACAATTCAGTGGCAAAATCCAGAGCTGGAAAAGCCGCTTATGGATGTGCACTTTTTTAATTTAAAACAAGGTATAGCTATTGGAGCGTATGGCTTGTTTTATCGTACCGAGGATGGCGGACAAAACTGGACTCGTGAGTTACATGCCGAGTTTTTAAGTGAAGATGACCAGGCCTATCTCGAGGATCTGAAAAAAGAAGATGTTTCTCTTTATAAGCAGGAACTGAGTTCCATATTACCGCATTTAAATCATCTGTCGGATAATCAGGGAAATACCCTTTATTTAGTGGGTGAAGCTGGCTTAATTGCTTTTTCAGAAGATGAAGGTAAAAGCTGGCAACGGTTGGATATCAATTATTATGGTTCTTTCTTTGCGGTACATCAGCAGGCGTCAGGCGCAATTTTTGCGGCTGGTCTGCGTGGAAACGTGTACCGTATTGAAGATGGCAATCCGGTACATCTTAAATCTTTAATCAATTCGTCAATTAATGACATAGTGGAACTGGATAATAATCAGCTGGTGATGGTGGGCAATAATGGGCGTTACCTTAATGTATCGGGCGACAGTATCACTGCTGGTCAAACCGCAGAGGGGAAAGCCATTGTTGGAGCTGTGTGGTTTAAAGGTCAAATCGTTACCGCGACTGAAGCGGGTTTACAAATTTTAAATATTAAGTAGGGAATGGCTCTATGCTGACAACAAAAAAAGCCATTGCGATATGTGAAAGCGCTATCTTTAGCCATAGACGCTTAGTACTCGCCATTTTTGCGCTATTAACTCTTTTTCTTGGATATCAGGCCACTCAACTAAAACTGGACGCCTCATTTACTAAGAATATTCCGCTTAATCATCCCTATATGCAAACCTATATGAAGCATCAAAAGGATTTTGGTGGAGCAAACAGTATTTTGGTTGCGGTGTGTGATAAAGACAGTGACATTTTTAATCAGGATTTTTTTGATACCTTAAAAAAAGTGCATGACCAGTTGTACTTTATTCCAGGGATAGACAGGGCACAGGTTAGCTCGCTTTACTCTCCTTCCACTCGCTTTACCGAAGTGGTGGAAGATGGTTTTGCAGGTGGGCCGGTTATCCCTGCCGATTTTAATTCTTCGAATGCCAGTGCGCTTGAAAAAGTCAGGGAAAATGTGATCAAGGCCGGTATTGTCGGGCGCATGGTGTCAGATGACTTTAGCTGTTCGATGGTTAATGCCCGATTACTGGAAATCAATCCGAATACCGGAGAAAAGCTTAATACCATTGAACTGGCTGAGCGTTTAGAAAAACAAATTCGCGGTGAGTTCGAAAACGATAAAATCTCTATTCACATTATTGGTTTTGCCAAAATGGTGGGTGATGTTGCCAACGGTGCAAAAGGGGTTTTACTGTTTTTTGCCATAGCCATCGCGATTACCGGCCTGATGGTATATCTGTTTTCAAAATCATTGCAGAAAACTGTGTTAACCATAGTGTGTTCGATTGTTTCAGTTATCTGGCAGTTGGGCATACTTACGTTGTTGGGGTTTGGCCTCGATCCGATGTCAATTCTGGTGCCTTTCCTGATATTCGCCATCGGGGTAAGTCACGGTGTGCAAATGATCAATGCTGTGGGCAAGGAAGTTCGCAAGGGCTTAACGGTTTGTAAAGCGGCCCAATTTGCTTTTGTCAGTCTGGCATTACCCGGTGGTATTGCGCTGTTATCCGATACTGTGGGCTTTTTAACTCTGTTGGTTATCGATATAGGTATCATCCGTGAATTGGCGATTACAGCCAGTATAGGTGTGGCTGTTATTATCCTGACTAACCTGATTTTGTTACCTGTGCTGACGTCTTATATTCGATTGGGTGAGAATTACAAAAGTCGTTTTGTTAATAAGTCACTGACCGCGGACAAATACTGGCGTTGGATGTCTGGTGCAGCAACCACTCGCAACGGCATTATTATTGTCGTGGTGAGTTTAGTGTTATTTGCATTTGGACTATATCAGTCAGGAAAAATGCAGATAGGCGACTTAGAGAATGGCGCCGCAGCGCTGCATGAATCTTCTCGTTACAATCAGGACACCTTCTTAATTACAGATAAGTTCGCCATTACAGTGGATTATATGTCTGTACTGGTTGAAACCACCGAAGATGGGTGTACGTCTCATTCTGTGATGCAAGCCATTGATGACTTCCAATGGAAAATGACTAACGTTCCTGGGGTACAGTCCAGCGTTAGTCTGGCTTCCGTGGCTAAAATTGTGAACGCAGGGTACAACGAGGGAAATCCTAAGTGGCGTGTATTACCGCGTAATCAGCAAACTCTGGTACAGGCAATTGCTCGTATTCCTACTTCGTCAGGGTTGCTGAATGGCAACTGCTCGGTCATGCCAGTTATTTTGTTTATGCAGGATCACAAAGCTGAAACCATTGAAACTGTCATTGCTGCGGTTAAGGATTATCGTCAGCAGTACGAAACCAATGATCTGAAGTTTAAACTGGCATCCGGTCCTGTTGGTGTCATGGGCGCAACCAATGAAGCAGTAAAAGGTGCTCAAAACCCAATGATGTGGTACGTATTTGGTGCTGTTATCTTATTATGTTTATTGAGTTTCCGATCTCTGCGTTCCACTCTGGTGGTTGTGCTGCCACTTTATTTGGTATCTGTACTGGCGCAGGCATTGATGACTTATCTCAATATTGGCTTAACGGTATCGACGTTACCCGTTATTGCCTTAGGTGTCGGTATAGGTGTTGATTATGGTATTTATATCCTGTCGACAATGAATGAAAAACTTAAACAAAATATTCCGGTGCAACAGGCATATTATGAAGCCCTGCAGGAAAGGGGCAGTGCGGTATTATTTACCGGTATTACACTGGCTATTGGAGTGAGTACCTGGGTATTTTCAGCGCTGAAATTTCAGATGGATATGGGCATATTGTTAACCTTTATGTTTGTGGTCAATATGTTGGGGGCGATTATAGTCTTACCAGCACTTGCTTCACTATTTTGGTATAAGAAACAGTAATTTTATTTTGAACCAAAAAAGGGGAGCATTTGCTCCCTTTTTTGTTATTTTGCGAGCTACATCCTAATAAATGCAATTTATTAATAAATAATTAACATTTGAGGCGATTTAATACACATATGTTTGGGATAAACCGATTGCATGATGCTTATTACGGTCGCGAAAATGTGATTTATTTTTAATATGGAATTAGAAAAAACTATATATATCTCAGTCTCTTGTTACAATATATGGGTTAACGCGATCTCAACAAGGTAATAAAATGTCGGTTGCCAATAGCCATTCAGTTTTACTCGAAAATGTTTACAATTTTATCCATAAAAAAGTCGACCCTGCGCATTCTTCACATGTAGAACAATTTGCCCGCTCTTTATTCAGAAACATATCCAAAGATGATTTAGAAAGCCGTAATGATAGTGATCTGTACGGTGCTGCGCTCAGCTTGTGGAATATTTTTGATAAGTTTGATGGTGAAAACGCAAGAATAAATGTGTTTAATCCGGAGGTTGCCAAAAACGGTTGGAAATCCACCCATACTGTCATTGAAATCATAGTAAATGACATGCCTTTTTTGGTGGATTCAATTCGTATGGTGCTCAATCGTATGGGCATCACCACCCACTTACTGCTGAACTGCCCGGTACAGTTAGTTAGAAATGCTGATAATTCCGTTAAATCGTTTGTTGAAGGTAACAGAAAACCCAAAGGCATGCTGAAACAAACGGTATTTATGATTGAAATCGATCATCAAAGTCAGCAAAAAGATATTGATGCTTTAAAACAGGAAATTCATTCGGTTGTGGATGAAATTTCATTGGCAGTCTCTGATTGGATCCCAATGCGTGAACGACTGCAATCAATTATCGATAGCTATGCGAAAAATCCTAACCCAAATACTGATGCAACTCAGAAAGAAACCATTGAGTTCCTGACCTGGGTTTTGAACGATAATTTCACTCTGATGGGCTATCGAGGTTACGAGTCTAAGGCAATAAAAGGTGATTATCGCTGGGTACCGGATAAAGAATCCAGTCTCGGTTTAATGAAAAAGTCTATCAGTGACCGTGACCGTCTGTTGTCGAATATTCCATTGTCTGCGCGTGAAGAAACATTAAGCCGCAATCCCCTGATTCTGACTAAAACCAATTCAAAATCGCGCATACACCGTAATGCTTATATGGATTACATTGGGGTAAAACGATTTGATGAACAGGGTAAAGTCGTTGGCGAAGATCGCTTCCTCGGCCTTTATTCAGCGAATTTCTATAATAGTAGTGCGACCCAGTTACCGGTATTGCAAAATAAAATTGCACGTATATGTGCCGAGTCTGGTTTTAATAAGGGCACTCACGCCTATAAAGCTTTTTTAAATACGCTGGAAACTTATCCTCGTGATGAATTGCTTCAGGTCGATGAAGTACAACTGGCAAGTATCTTTAAAGGTATTTTCCAGATGCAGGAGCGTGGCATTACCCGGTTGTTTGTGCGTAAAGACGATTTTGGCCGCTTCTATTCCTGTATGGCGTATGTACCCAGAGAGCGATACAACACAGCGTTACGTATCAGTACGCAGGCATTATTACAAAAAGCATTCGGCAGCACAGAAGAAGTTGAGTTTACGACTTTCTTCTCTGAATCGGTTTATGCCAGAACCCATTACATTGTTCGTGTTAAAAATAACAACGTGGAAATAAATGTGAAGGAAATAGAAAAGAACTTAATCGAGCTGGGCAAGAGCTGGGATGACAGATTGTCGACAGCATTATTGTCTACCCATGGTGAGGCATCTGGCCGCTTGCTTGAAAGTCAGTACCTGAATGCATTTTCACGTAGCTATAAAGATCACAACCTGCCCAGCAGTGCCGTGGTAGATATCGATAAGATAGAAGGACTAAATCAGCAACAGACGTTAGATATGTTGTTTTATCGTCCACTGGAAGAAAATGAAGACAGTCAGATTGTTAAGTTAAAACTGTTCCACCTGCATCAACCAATCCATTTATCTGATGTACTGCCGATGCTGGAAAACTTTGGTTTGAGGGTGATTGACGAAAGTCCTTATCAGGTAAAATGTGAAAACGGAAAAGTCTGTTGGATCATGGATTTCACCATGTTGCACAGTAACAGCGGCAAATTGACGCTGGAGCAGGCACAGGCGCTTTTCCAGCAGGCGTTTTCCGATGTGTGGACGCAACAGCTGGAAGATGATTCATTTAACCGCCTGGTATTGGGTGCCGGTATGCCCGGACGTAATGTGACTATTTTACGTGCTTACTCAAAATACATGCGTCAAACCGGTAGTTCTTTCAGCAAGGATTACATTGCCCGGACACTGGATAAGTATCCGAAAATCGCTGATCTGTTAGTGAAATTATTTGAACAGCGCTTAAACCCGGCAATAAAACGTTCTGAGAAAAAGTTAAATGATTTGTCTGATGCAGTAGTATCTGAACTGGATCAGGTGAGTAATCTGGATGATGACCGTATTGTTCGCCGTTATCTGGATATGATCATGGCAACGCTTCGTACTAACTTTTATCAAAAAGATAGCGAAGGTAACGACAAACCCTATGTGTCGTTCAAAATGTTGCCTGAGCTTATCCCCGATATGCCGCTACCACGTCCTAAATTTGAAATCTTTGTTTACTCTCCACGAGTGGAAGGTGTGCATTTACGTGGTGGTAAAGTTGCTCGTGGAGGTTTGCGCTGGTCAGATCGCCAGGAAGATTTCCGTACAGAAATTTTGGGCTTAGTGAAAGCTCAACAGGTTAAAAATGCTGTTATTGTTCCAGTGGGTGCCAAAGGGGGTTTTATTTGCAAACGTCCTCCTACAGATGGTGGCCGTGAGGCGTTTTTGAAAGAAGGTCAGGAGTGTTACCGCATCTTCATCCGCAGCTTATTGGACGTTACCGATAACATCGTCGATGGAAAAATTGTTCCACCTGAAAACGTAGTACGTTTAGACGAAGATGACCCTTATCTGGTTGTGGCTGCGGATAAAGGGACCGCGACCTTCTCGGATATCGCCAATGCGATTTCGGAAGAATATGGCTTTTGGATGGGAGATGCCTTTGCTTCAGGTGGTAGTGTTGGATACGATCATAAGAAAATGGGTATTACCGCACGCGGTGCGTGGGAGTCGGTAAAACGTCACTTCCGTGAAATAGGTATTGATTGCCAGAATACTGACTTTACCTGTGTGGGTATAGGAGACATGGCAGGGGATGTATTTGGAAACGGTATGTTGTTGTCAAAACATATTCGTCTCATGGCAGCCTTTAACCATTTACATATTTTCTTCGATCCGAATCCTGATGCAGCAAGCAGTTACGTTGAGCGTCAGCGCTTATTTGATAATCCTTCTTTATCCTGGGATGACTACGATAAGAAATTGATCTCAAAAGGCGGAGGGGTATTTATGCGCTCCGCGAAATCTATCAAGTTGTCACCAGAAATGAAAAAAGCGCTTGGTACCACCAAACAAACCATGACGCCTACCGAGCTGATTCATAATATTTTGAAAATGCCTGTGGATCTGATTTGGAACGGCGGTATCGGCACCTATGTGAAAAGCCGTAAGGAAACCCATTCCGAAGTGGGGGATCGCGCCAATGATGATTTACGTGTAAATGGTCAGGACCTTAAAGCCAAAATCATCGGCGAAGGCGGAAACCTGGGTTGTACACAGTTAGGTCGCATGGAATTTGCAGCTAACGGCGGCCGAATGAACACCGATTTTATCGATAACGTTGGTGGGGTGGATTGTTCCGATAACGAAGTTAATATCAAAATCTTGTTAAATGCGCTGGTGGCCAATGGTGATATGACCATTAAGCAACGTAAAGAATTATTGTATGCCATGACCGATGATGTGTCTGAGTTGGTTCTGGAAGATTGTTATCGCCAGTCACAGTCTATGTCGATTACGCAACGTGGCGGCGTGTCAGTGTTACGTGAACAATTGCGCTTTATCCATGGTCTGGAACGCAGTGGTCGTTTAAATCGTGAACTGGAATTTATCCCAAGCGATGATGAAATTTCAGAGCGCCTTGCATCAGCACAAGGGTTAACCCGTCCGGAGTTATCTGTGCTATTTGCTTACGGCAAAATGGAATTAAAAGAATCGCTGAATATTCCGGAAATTACTGAAAACCCCTATCACGAAACCTTGCTGGTTACGGCGTTTCCTGAGGTACTGCGTAAGAAGTATAAAAGTCAGATGGAAGGGCATGCTTTGCGTAGTGAGATCGTTGCAACTAAGTTAGCCAATAACATTGTAAATGATATGGGCATGAACTTTGTCTTCCGTATACAGGAAGAAACCGGAGCCTCTCATGCCGAAATCGCGCAGGCCTACACCATCGTTAAAGGTGTGTTTGATGCACAGACATTATGGGAACAAATTGAGGGTTTGGATAATAAAGTTCCGGCGGATGTTCAACTGGCCATGTTAACTGAGATTCGCCGTACCTTGCGTCGTTCATCACGCTGGTATTTACGCCACGGCAACAAGCAGTCAGATATTGGTAAAGAGATTGCGTTCTACCGTCCGTTTGCTGAAGATTTATTGAAAAATATGCAGCAATATATGATCGAAGAAGAGTATTCTGATTTGGAGCAACGTGCGGCTAAATTGCAGGATAAAGGTGTTCCAAAGGATATTTCGATGAAAGTCGCGTGTCTGAGTTCAATGTTCTCATGTTTTGATTTAGCACAAGTTGCAGAGTCTGAATCACGCGATAAAGCAACAGTGGCCAGTATTTATTATAAACTGGGTTACAAACTGGAAATCCACTGGTTCCTTGATCAAATTAATCGTCAAACTGTTTCTAACCACTGGCAGGCGCTTGCCCGGGCTTCATACCGTGAAGAGCTCGACTGGCAGCAACGTTCACTGGCAGCTGTGATTCTTAAATTTGATCAAAAGGGTAAGGATGCAGACGAAGTCCTGGAACGCTGGATGGCTGAGCATGAAGCATTATTAGAACGCTGGACACTCATGATGTACGAATTCAAAACCAGTACCACACACGAATTTGCAAAATTCTCTGTGGCATTGCGTGAGTTAATGCTGCTAAGTGTTAATTGCGGTATTCGTCATTAGTAGTTGTTGTTTTTATCAAAAGCCCTGACAATATCAGGGCTTTTTTGTATCTGTAAATTAAATAAAAAGAGAGTATTACGTGTATTCATTGTTGCAAAAACTGTTATTCCAGCTGGATGGTGAGACGTCACATAATTTAACCATGGCGGGGTTAAAACTCACTCAACACAATGCATTACGTCAGTTGTATTCGCAAGTTTTGCCTAAAAAGCCGGTATCGGTGTTTGGGTTGGAATTTGATAATCCCGTTGGGTTAGCAGCGGGTTTAGATAAAAATGGTGAGTGTATTGATGCGTTTGCGGCAATGGGATTTGGTTTTATTGAAGTGGGTACGGTTACGCCTGTGGCGCAGGATGGTAATGACAAGCCGCGTTTATTCCGCTTAAAAGACGCCAATGCCATTATCAACCGAATGGGGTTTAACAATAAAGGTGTCGATTATTTGGTTGAGCAGGTTAAGCAAGCGGAGTATTCGGGTGTTTTGGGCATCAATATCGGTAAAAATAAAGTGACTGAAGAAAAAGATGCATTAAGCGATTACCTGATTTGTCTGAATAAAGTTTATGAGCACGCCAGTTATGTTACGGTAAATATCAGTTCTCCCAATACCCCAGGGCTGCGTAATCTGCAATATGGTGAAGCGTTAGATAATTTATTGAATGGATTAATGCTCGAGCAACAAAAACTGGCAGATCAACACGGTAGAAAAGTGCCCATTTTAATTAAAATTGCTCCCGACTTAACTACAGATGAAATCAACGATGTTGCTGTATCTCTAACTAAAGCGTCAGTCGACGGCGTGATAGCAACCAATACCACGTTATCGCGCGAAGGGGTTGAAGGGCTGCGCTACGCTAAAGAAGCGGGTGGACTCAGTGGACAACCATTAACCGATAAGAGCCTGCTAGTGACAGAGCAACTAGTGAAAGCGCTGGATGGTGCTATGCCTGTTGTTGGCGTGGGTGGTATATATAATGGTGCTTCTGCGAAACAGCGTTTAAACGCTGGCGCGAGTCTGATTCAGGTTTATTCTGCGTTAATTTACCAGGGACCTGATTTGATTAAACAGATAGTACAAGAGCTGTAATTTATGATGTTGCAGCCTTCTATGTACTGGTGTTGGGTGATGGATGAGGACACTCAGTGTCTTACCCTTGAGTTAGAAGAGGGCGTTTATCACACGCCCTACAAATCTAAACACTTGCTTGGTCATGTGAGTTTGCCGCAGGAATTTACGCTGGAGCATTTGCAGTGCTTTACTTCCGTTGAAGAGGATATTCAGCAGTTTGCTGCCGGATTAACCTCAGAGCTAGCCAGTCAAATCGCAATTAATGCCGTTGCAGCACGTTTTTTTCATAAACCACTGGCACCCAAAAGCTGGTATTTCACTAAACCTCGCTTGCATGGCATGCATCATCATTTTGCATTACTGCAATGCAAACGCGAACAATTAAAGGTGTATATTGTTGAGAAGGAAGCGCAGGCGAGCGTATGTATGTTAATTTCCTCACAAGTTGCACTGGATGAATCGGCACAATTAAAGCCATTTAGCCTTATTAAAGTGATGAATGACTATTTACAGCCTTACTTGCCGTAATTGTTTGTGTATTTTTGTAATCCAGCAGGTCTTTTGTTGCCAAATCACTTATAATCCGCGCCTTAATTTGAATTCCGCCATATGAAAAAGGGTAACGCATGTTTGATTTAGTCATTACCAGTGCCAAAGGCATCGATGACTTACTGTTACAGGAAGTGCAAACCATCTGTCCTGATCTGCAAATAAAAGTAAAACCGGGACAATTGCATTTTACTGGCTCACTCGAGCATGCATACAAAATTTGTTTGCACTCCCGACTGGCAAACCGGGTGCTGGTCAAGCTGGCATCAGGCACGGTCGATAAGGCTGAAGACGTATACACCATTGCCGATTCGGTCAATTGGGGACAGCATTTTGACGTGCACCATACCTTTATTGTCGATTTCAATGGCACCAATCGCAGTATTAATAACAGCCAGTTTGGTGCGTTAAAAATTAAAGATGCGGTGGTGGATCAATTTAATAGCCTGTATGGCAAACGCCCTTCGATTAGCAAGGTGTACCCGGATATTCGTATTCAGGGTCGTTTGTGGAAAGGTGAATTAACCATATTTTTAGACCTCTCTGGTCATAGCCTACACCAACGCCATTATCGTAAAAATACCGGGCCCGCGCCGCTTAAAGAGCATCTGGCCAGCGCCATGTTAATGCGCAGCGGTTGGGCGGCCAGTAGCGATGCCCCTTTATATGATCCAATGTGTGGCTCAGGCACCATAGTGATTGAAGCGGCGATGATGGCAGCTAATATTCCTCCTGGTTTACGGCGTCGCAGCTGGGGCTTTAGTCAATGGCGCCAGCACGATAGTAGTATCTGGTCACAATTAGTCAACGACGCTGAGCAGGCTATTGTTGCGCCTGACAAATTAATTATTGGCAGCGATATCGATGCTCAGATGATCGAGGTTGCCAAAGTTAACGCTGAACAAGCAGGTGTTGCCGATTATATTCAGTTCTCACAAGCCGATGCGTTTGAAAGCGTGCCAGACGTTAATAAAGCCGGTTATCTGGTAAGTAACCCACCTTTTGGTGAGCGTTTAAGTGAAATCACCGCGCTTATTCCCAAGTTTGAAGTGTGGGGCAAACACATCAAACAACATTTTGCTCACTGGCATTTATCCTTATTAACCTCTAATCGCGAGTTACTGCGTGCATTGCGTTTACGCGCTAAAAAAGCCTACCAGTTAATGAATGGTAAGCTGGAATGTCAGTTAGTTAACTATGTCATGGACGAGTCAAACTGCGAAATTCGTGAGGTAGATACCAACAATGATTTTACTAATCGTTTAAGCAAAAACTGGCAAAAAACTCAGAAGTGGCTCAAAAAACAGCGAACCAATTGTTTTCGTGTCTATGACGCGGATTTACCTGAATATAATGTGGCGATCGACTGTTATGCCGATGCAGTGGTTATACAGGAATATGCGGCACCAAAAGATATTCCTGAAGCTAAAACCCGTCAACGTTTGCATCAGGTGATTGCTGGCGTACCCGCTGTATTAAATTGTGACGCCGAAAAAATCGTTTTAAAAGTGCGTGAACAGCAAAAAGGTAAGCAGCAATATCAGAAGCTCGCGCAGCGTAAAGAGTTTTTTGAAGTGGTCGAAAATGGTGCCAGATTATGGGTTAATTTACGCGATTACTTAGACACCGGTTTATTTTTGGATCACCGCACAACCCGTCATTTAGTGCAGCAAAAAGCCGCGGGCAAACATGTGCTTAATTTGTTTGCTTATACCGGCAGTGTCTCTGTGCATGCCGCCATTGGCAAAGCGTCTTCCGTTACCACGGTAGATATGTCCAATACCTATCTCGACTGGGCAAAAAGAAACTTTGAATTAAATAATTTAAAAGGACAGCAATATCAGTTTATTCAGGCAGATTGCCTTAACTGGCTGGCCGAACATAAATCACAATACGATTTGATCTTTATAGATCCGCCTTCATTCTCCAATTCTAAACGCATGGATCAAAGCTGGGATGTTCAACGTGATCACCTGGCCTTGTTAGAAAATGCTAAAGCCTGTTTAAAACCGGGCGGAGAAATCATTTTCTCTAATAACCTGCGTAGTTTTAAATTAGATACGGCCGGATTAGAACAGCTTGGTTTTAAGGTCACTGACTGGTGCCAAAAAACCTTGCCAGAAGATTTTAAACGTAATCCTAAAATCCATCATTGCTGGTTATTAACCGATGCAAACTGAGATTATTTTGTATTCCACCAGCGGTTGTCATTTATGTGAGCAAGCCGCGGAACTATTAAATCAAACCCAACCAAAAGTAAAATGGCAAACGGTTGATATCGCATTTGATGACGATTTATTTGGGCGCTACGGCATTCGCATTCCTGTTATTTTCAGGCAGGATAATCAGCAAGAGTTAGGTTGGCCATTTGATGCCGCATTGTTAACTGAGTTTTTATCTTGAGTACCTTATTACAATTAAAAAATGCCAGTTTAAGTTTGGGCCATCCTCCTTTATTAGATGGCATCGAATTATTGGTGAAAAGTCAGGAACGTATTTGTTTAGTAGGGCGTAATGGCTGTGGTAAATCGACGCTGCTAAAGGTGATTGCTGGCGAGATGAAGCTGGACGATGGTCAGCGTATTGTTAGCAGTGATGTTATTATTTCACGTTTGCCACAGGATCCACCCGTGTCAGTGGAAATGAGCCTGTTTGATTATGTGGCAGAAGAACTGTCAGAAGTGGGCCAGTTGCTGCAGCAATTCGCGCATCAAACACAAATTGTTGCCGAAGATTACAGCGAAGCGCAACTTAAAAAGTTGGAACAGCTACAGCACCAATTAGATCACGTCGATGGTTGGCAATTTGAACAACGTATCCAGCAAATTTTATCGCAACTGAACTTAAGTGCTTCACAGCCATTATCTTCTTTGTCAGGTGGCTGGCGACGCAAGGCTGCATTGGCTCGCGCCCTGGTATCTAATCCTGATATTTTATTATTAGACGAACCGACCAACCATTTGGATATTGATATGATCCAGTGGCTGGAAAAAACGGTGTCCGACTATCAGGGAACGGTGGTTTTTGTCAGTCACGACCGTGCCTTTATTCGCAATTTAGCCACGCGCATTATCGATTTAGATCGTGGCACAGCAACCAGTTACCCGGGGAACTATCAACAATATCTGGATAAAAAAGCTGAAGATTTACAGATTGAAGAAACTCAGAATGCTTTGTTTGATAAGAAGTTATCTCAGGAAGAAACCTGGATAAGACAGGGTATCAAAGCACGCCGTACACGTAATGAGGGCAGGGTACGCGCACTAAAGGCGTTACGTCAGGAACATGCGCAACGCCGTAATCAGCAAGGCAAAGCCAAAATTACACTTAATAGTGCACAGCAGTCTGGCAAAATTGTTTTTGAAATTCAGAATATGGCGTATCAAATTGATGGACAAAAGATTGTTAATCACCTTGAAACCAGCATTTTGCGTGGCGACAAATTAGCCCTGATTGGTCCTAATGGTTGCGGTAAAAGTACCCTGATCAAATTACTGTTAGGTCAGTTAACGCCCGATAAAGGTAAAGTGCACTGTGGCACAAAACTGGAAGTGGCGTATTTTGACCAGCATCGTATGCAGCTCGATCCTGATAAAACGCTGATCGACACTATTGCTGATGGTAAACGCGAAGTGACCTTAAATGGGAAAACCCGCCACGTAATTAGCTATTTACAGGATTTTTTATTTACACCAGAGCGGGTGAATGTACCTGTGAGTGCACTATCGGGTGGCGAAAAGAACCGACTATTGCTGGCTAAGCTTTTAACCAAACCCAGTAATTTATTGATTCTCGATGAACCAACCAACGATTTGGATGTTGAAACACTGGAATTGTTGGAAGATATTATCAGTCAGTATGATGGCACCGTGATTCTGGTTAGCCATGACCGGGAATTTGTGGATAATGTGGTCACCTCCAGTTTGTTTTTTGAAGGCAACGGAGAAATTAAAGAATTTATCGGGGGCTACGAAGATATTCAGCACTGGTATCAGGCACAAAAACAAAATATGCTTGCGGCTGAAACTTCTGTTAAATCAAAAAGTCCAACAGCCAAGTCATCATCTGCGGCCCCCAAAAGTAAAAAGCTATCTTACAAGCTGCAATTAGAACTGGAGCAGTTACCAGGACAAATTGAACAGATGGAAGAGCAGCTACAGGAATTGCAGAATCAGGTAAATGATCCTGAGTTTTTCAAACAGGATGCCTCACTCTCTCGTCCGATACTGGAGCAATTAAGTGAACTGGAAACGTCACTGGGTTCAGCATACGAGCGTTGGGATGAGTTAGAGAGCATGAAATAGAAGTAACAGGAATTAGAATGAATAAAACTAAGTTGGCTTCGCTGTGCGCGCTGTCGTTTTCACTGCTTTCAGGATTTGCCGCTCAGGCTGCTACCTATCAGGTTATTGAATTACCCACTGCCGAACTGGGGCGTAGCAGCTATTCTGTGGCTATTAATGATCAGGGTGAGTATTTGACTCAACTTGATTTTGTATATCACCCTGTTATCGATGTGAGCTTACTTGATCTCACATTGCAAACCTATAAAGACAACCTGACCGATATTGATGCGGTCGAAAATGGTGATATCAATCATGACGACATGTTGTATTTGTACAACATACTGATACAACAACGGGGCAATTTATCCTTCCAGCAACGCGGAGAGTTGTTTACCGCCTATGGCAGTGGAAATTCTGACGCGGAATTATTAACTGGTTATGATCAGGTTAATCCGGAAACGGGAGAACTTACACAGAGCACCACTAACCGGGCCAGTGAAATTAATAATAAAGGCTGGATAGCTGGTTACTCAACTGCGCCTTACATCACGAAAAATTACACCAACGAAAATGATGAGGAAATTGTCTATCAACTGCGTGAATTCCCTCAGCGTGCTTATGTTGAAATGGGCGGGCAGTTAGTTGAGCTAAAACCTGAAGATATGCGGATAGGAGGCAGAAGCCGTGCTTATGGTTTAAATGACAGTAATGAAATTGTGGGCTCAGCAGGGACTGAACTTTCAGACAACGGTGTTGAAGCCATTGCGAACTGTGAAGACGATGAGACACGTGGCGACAGCCCGTTAGATTATTGCTTACAGCAAATTGCAGATAACAATTATTTCACGCAACGTGCAGCATATTGGAAAATAAATGACTCTGGTGAAGTTATAGATTTTCAGTCATTTGGTGTGGTTGAAGGGCCTGATAGTATTAATGACAATATTTTTTCCAGCCGTGCAGAAGCTATTAATAACAACGGTGTGATTGTTGGCGCAAGTACATACAGTCAGGTTAACTATCTGGGGCAAATTTCTTATTATGATTTAGCGTCGATTTTTTCTGATAACGGTGTCGATAGTATTATCAATTTTGATGATTATTATTCCAGTGAAGCTGTCGATATTAATGACCATAATCTGGTTGTTGGGAGCGCACGGAAAAGCATTAATGGATACCCACGTAATAAGTTTTTTGTTTATAGCATTGACAGTAATGAAACCATTTTTCCGGAAGACTACTTCACTGGTTCTGATAGTGTCGCTCGCGCCATAAATAACAATGATATTGTGGTGGGGGATGGTGAAGTTGACACAGGACTGAATGTGAATCGTCGTCGCCACGCATTTATTTATGATTACAATGAGCAGTCTTTCACTGATGTAAATGACCTTATCGCTTGTGATAGCCCATATTCTATCGTGCAAGCAAATGATATTAACGACAACAATGAAATTTTAGCCACTGCTGTTGTTAAAAAAGAAATGCTGGATATAACAGGCACGGCAATACTAAATGATGATGGTACAGCTGTAACTCAGGATATTGCCGTGGCAGTTAAGCTTGTTCCTATTGCTGGTGGTACCTCAGAAAACTGTACCATTGATGAAGAAAAAAATCAGCGCAAAGGCGGCAGTTTTGGCTGGATATTATTACCCATTGCCTTGTTTGTCAGGCTGCGTCGAAAGGCTAAATAATGAGTAGACTAAAAAGGGGCATTTAGCCCCTTTTTTTTATGACAATTATTTTTTAGGTTAGTCATATTTATGCAAAAAAAATTTAATGAAATTGTCTTAATAATTCAGGGGGTTAGGAACAATTGACTCAAACCGGGTTAAAAAAGTATTGAACCAATTCCGCAGTTACCTTATCTATATTTTTGTGGTCGCAATGATCACTTTCCTACGTAAAATAAATGAACGAGGTAATCAATGAAAAGACAGAAAAGAGATAAACTCTCCAGAGCTCACGCTAAAGGTTATCAGGCTGGCATTTCAGGTAGATCCAAAGACATTTGTCCTCACACCGATTTAAACTCAGATACGCGCTCACAATGGCTAGGCGGATGGCGGGAAGCCATGGAAGACCGAAGTCAGGGTGTTAAACAATTTCTTTAATATGTAATTCGTGATCAATAGCTGTTGTCATTTTCGAGTTTCAAATGCAACAGCTATTAGTTTGTTTAAAATGTAATGTTAGTCCCGACCATCACAGCGTTATTGCCTTGCTGAACGACTCCCCAGACTTTAAATTTATATACTTCCACACCAATTAGCCCGCCAACTTCACCATGATTGTTAAATCCGGCGCCGATATCTAACTTAATGCCTGATGGGGACGATTGCAGCGCTAAATTTCGGTAGTCCTGCACCAGCTTGTTATAGTCCTGCGTTAACGCATCGTATTTGCCCGCAAGTTGATCATATAATGAAATCTGTAAATCATATTTATGCGTTAATTCAACGAGTTGATTACTAGCCAGTTCGTAATCTTTTGATAGTGTCTGATATTTTTGAATATCACCGGTTAATTTATCCGAGTTGTTTTTGTATTTTAAAAGCAACGTTTTTAGTTCGTCCATGCGCTGCAAATCGTCGGCAATGCTTTGGGTATCAATACATTGTTTAGTCATTTGATTTTCTAACACGATATAATAACGTTTGCCCTGAATGATTTTCGGTTGTAATGCATCAGCGGCAATGAGGAAATCGCAATTTTCAGCCAGCAGTGAGCCTGGTATTAGAGTCAGTAAAGCAAAATATTTACGCATAATTTTCACCCATTGACTGAGATGTTGTTAAGTTGACGATTGGCGGCGGCAATGTCTCTTAACGTTGCCAACGTTTGTTGACGTTGTTGCTGTTTAGACTGGTCCTGCTTTAATAACTCGCTTAACTGTTTATCCAGCTGCTGTTTTTCCTCGCTATGTTGTTGAGATTCTGTCTCAAGTTTTTGCTGTTGTTGTTTTAAATCCTTTACCTGACGTTCTATTTGTATTTGCTCTTGTCGTAATTGCTCGGTTTGTTTTACTAACTTGTCTCGTTGCTGTTGTAACTGTTTTTGTTGTTGTTTAATTTCCGCCCATTTTTGGTCTGCCTTTGCCAGTTTGTGTTTGTTGGAATAAATTTGCCAGGTACGGAAAAGCAATAAACTAACTCCCGCTGTAAGCACATGTGAGCGAATGCCTGAAGGTAATAAAAATACGGCAGCCAAAAGCACGATAAATCCAATTAAAACGCCGGTATAATCGCGGTACTGCAAAATAAAATCCATCATGTGATGTCCTTTTAAAGTGCTTTGCGTAACTTCTTTGATTTTTCTAACGCAATAATTATTTTGTGCAGAGGAGCTGAACCAAGCCCCATGGCAATACCTGTTAAAATTAAATGTAATACATGGTTCAGGTAACCGTTATTAATGCTTAAATCTGTGTACTGTTTGATGGCACAGATGATGTCAATATCAGCAGCAAATGCTAAGGCTATACCGAGTAGCATACCGTTGATTTTATTGATTAATCGGATAGTGAAATGTCTTACTCGTTCGGCGGAGATGGATAATCCGTCAGTGTCCGCTGCTTGTACAGGACGAAACCGTTGTAGCAGTTTAGTCAGCGCTTTGGTGCGCAGCTGCTCAATCTGGTTATCAGAAGCCGCAGACTGGTTTAATTGATAATGATGCATGGACGTTTGCAGTTTTTGAGCACTCTGATTCCACAAGTTGTACCAACCGTATTTGACTTCCAACAGGCGGTAAAGGCACATTAAAATTTCTAAAATACGCTCTACTAATAAAGAGATGAAAATAGCAGTAGCAACTAAAATAACGGATGAAGTGGCGCTGTCCATGTTGTTTGATTCCTAAGCCATTACGTAGGGCTTTAACTGAAATTGCTGACGTAAATTATCGATATTCCTTAGTGATAAGCTTTGTTGATGCTGGCGCAAAATAGCTTGCTGCAGTATCTCATGTGGAAACTGGTTGCCAGGGCATACGGTTTTTCCTGCTAACACATCACAGTGAGGAAGTATGTTTTGATTGAAATTGACAGGAATGGCATACAACTGAATCCACAGTTCAATTAAACAGGCCGCTGACTGTATTTGAGCGGAGGTAGGTTTTTTGTTGCCATAGCGGCCGTCATGGTTGCTAAAATCATCATCCGTTATTGAATGAAAGTTTCCATGCAGGGCTATGGCTAAACTTTGTTGATTGAATCCAATGCAATGATTGCCAGCGCGATCCCATCGGCAAAAGGGGTGGATCACACCGTCAGGCATTATGATTGCGTGATACGCTGTTAGCCATTTTTTACTGTCGATAAATTCACCAATAATGCCTTCAAATGCTAAGCCACTGTGCATCGCAGTATGATGATAAATAATCATATCCACAGGCTGTTGTCTAAGATGAGTCAACTCCAACGCATCCGGGTTAACTCCACCTTGATATATGATGGCAAAAGGGTTGGTATTTACCGGAGTATCGCTTTTGGATTTAACCTCTCTGGCTTCTGAAATAACTTTCCCGGTTTGTTTTTGTTGCGCGCTTATTTCTTCTAAATGCATTTTTTTGGTGGTTAAAAATGTGATCAGGACGTGCAGTGGTTGTGCCCCTCCTGCAATCACTATCCCGCTAATGACTTCATCCAGTAATTGTGCCTGAACAGACAGGTCGCTTTTCCCCAGAAGCATGGACAGCAGGTGTAATTTCATAAAAGACGTTGCCGCAATAGCCAGCCCAACCGCGCTAAGAATGTAAAACAGGTTTAGTTGTGCATTGAGTAAGTCGGCTTTTAGGGGAGGTGCAAGCGGTGATAAGGCGATTGAACTGTATTTCTCAAACTGGCTTTCATCCCAGTTTTCTTCATCAGCTAGTGGTATTACAGGGGACTGGTATTTTTGTTGTTGTGTATTAACTAAAGGAGGAATCTCCTGTGTTTTTTGTTCCAGTTTTTGCAGTAAGTTGTGGTATTTATTTATGGTTTTTTCAGCTTTTGGATTATTGATTTTTGACGTCAATTGTTGATAGCGGATCTGATTGATATTTGAACCATCAATGATGTGTTTTAGCCATTCAATAGCACGTTCAATTAACAGAGAAAATCCTGCTGCAACGGTCAGTGCCGTGATAATTTTTTCGATATCGGTTGGTGAAAAGGCCACGTTTTTCCCTGTTCGCTGTAATCTAATATCTTCCAATGCCATCGCTTGTGACCACAAATTGAATACAGCGTTAATTTTTAAAACGTAGCTGAGGAGCTCTGTTTCAGTATAGGCAAAAATGATTGGGTAATTGCAATAAAATTATACAGTTGCAATAAAAAATGTTGTTAATAGCAAAGTATATGAACTTGGCAGGATTTAGAGGGGACTCTGCTGTTTAATCATGTATGCTAAATCCTAAAAATGAAAACAAGGATAACCATGACAATTCACATGACCAAACGGCAGTTTTTAAAAACGGGGACTGCGTTATTCGCTTCGGCAGGATTAACCAGCATGGTTAAGGCTACACCTAAAAAAAATACTCCTGGTGTATTATCTGATATCACCAAAGACGCCAGGCCGATTAGTGAAAAAGAACGAAAACTTCGTATTGAAAAAGCTCAGCAATTGATGCAACAGCAACATTTATCGGCATTAGTGCTTGAACCGGGTGCGGCAATGGATTATTTCAGCGGCATTCAGTGGTGGCGTAGTGAACGGCTTACCGCATTAGTGATCCCCGCTAAAGGTGAAATAGCCGTTGTTTGTCCTTTTTTTGAGGAGCCGAGTATTAGGGAAAGTCTGGCTATTGATGACGATGTGCGAGTGTGGCAGGAGCATGAAAGTCCATTTGCGTTAATTAAAGAAATTTTGTTAGAACGAGGGGCGATAAACGGGCGTATAGGATTTGAACATTCAGTTCGCTATTTTGTGTTGGACGGGCTTCAAAAAGCTATACCGGATCTTGTGCATGTTAATGCAGACTCTGTTACCCGCGGATGCAGAATGATTAAAACGGCTCACGAAATAGCACTCATGCATAAAGCCAGCGAAGTTACGTTAAAAGCCTATGAATATGTTTGGCAAAACCTGGCCGAAGGCATGACTCAACAGGATGTTAAATCCATGATGCATAAGGCGCAACAGCAACTTGGCGGGCATGGTATCTGGAATATGGCGTTGTTTGATGAAGCCAGCGCTTATCCTCACGGAACTAAACAACAACATGTTATTAGAAAAGGCTCAGTTGTCTTAATGGACTGTGGCTGCAGTGTGCATGGTTACCAGTCGGATATCAGTCGTACTTTTGTGTTTGGCGAGCCTGACAAAAAAGTGCAAAAGGTTTGGCAAACTGTGCGTAAAGGCCAACAAATTGCGTTTGAAAATGCCAGATTAAATCAACCTGCCGGTCAGGTGGATGATGCCGTTCGAAACTGGTACACGGCACGGGGATTTGGTCCTGCCTATAAACTTCCGGGGTTATCGCATCGCACAGGACACGGTATTGGTATGGAAGGGCATGAACCGGTTAATTTTGTACACGGTGAAATGCAGGCATTAAAGCCAGGAATGTGTTTTTCAAATGAGCCGGGGATATATTTACCCGGAGAATTTGGTGTACGTTTGGAAGATTGTATTTATATGACTGAAAACGGCCCAGTATGGTTTACTGAGCCAGCTCAGTCTATTGAGTCACCGATTGGTAAATTGATGCCTCTGGCTGTGTAGTAATACTGAAATATAAAAGCAAGTTTAACGCATGCACCAATGCTGAACTTGCTGCTGCTTTAAAAATGCTTCCGCTTGTTCGCCCTGTAATAAGGCCAGTGTGGCAAGTAACCCCGCCTGAATACAATGTTCTGCTATGACAGTGACAGAGCGGGGAGCATTTTTTACCGGATAACCCGTATGAGGGTTAAGTATATGGCTGTAACGTTCACCATTTTTTAGCAGATAACGTCGGCTATCTCCGCTGGTTGCCATGCCGCCATGATAAAGTGAAAGCGTTTTTACAGCCTTATCCTGATTAAGTGGGTTTTCGATACCAATAACCCAGGGTTGTTGCCCGTCCCGGGCGCGGGTGATTTGTATATCTCCACCAAAATTTATCAAAATCGATATTGTTGGCTGGGCTTGCAGACAAACCTGAGCAACTTTGTCGACAGCATATTCTTTGCCAATACCGCCAAAATCGAGTTCGTAACCTTTAGGCATTCGAAGCTGATGTTGATCAAAGTGTATTTTTTGCCAGCCGATAAAAGGCATTAAGTCCTGCACCAGACTGTCATCTGGCAATTTGTCACTGCCGTCAAAACGCCATGCTTTACGTAATACACCCGAGGTAATATCAAACATGCCCTGACTTATTTGATAGCAGGTATCAGCGAAAGATAATAACTTAAAGGTTTCGTCATCGATCGCAACGGGGTTACCCTCAGCTGAATTAATTTGATGAACAATATTGTCGGGCAGATAGCGGCTAAACTTTTGTTCAATACGTTTTGTTTCCTGATAGGCCAGTGCAACTAATTGCTGTGCAACTAACATATCGTCTGTATCTATAAGTAATTCACAGGGGCTTGCCATGGCATAAAACCGACCACAAATGTGGCCGGTTTTATGCTCTAGAACAAATGGTTGTTGCATTAATGACTGTCCGCTTAATTAAAAGCTATAACTTACCTGAGCCATCAGTGCTTTAACAGACGGGAATAGATCCTGCTGTTGCAGCTGACCTGGTAGTGGCGTGCCATTGTTTTTCGGGTTCTGCTGATAATATTCGACTCTGAATGCCAGTTCATTGCCGGATTCCAGCGTCATGCCGTATTTTAATCCCAGTGTAAATGCTGTCATTTCTCCCAAACGATAATCTGCTGTTGCAAATGCCGGCAGGGGATCAGCTTGGGTTAAAAATGGCTGGTAAAAGTTGGCTGCACTTTGCTGATAAAAACGCACATGCGGTTGCAGGTAGCTATTGTCCGATAAATTAAAACGGAATTTACTGTCTACTGTATGTGAATCAATATCCCAGTCATCAGTTGCAAAGCGATATGACACATCGGCAACACCGGAATCAAACGCGTATTTGCCCTGAACAAAAATATTGTGTTTTGTACGATTGTCGGGGCGATTTTCGTACAAGGTGTTAACCGATGTCCCTGATTGATCCACCACACTCAGAACTTTAAATGGATCGGTCAGATAACCATCAACTTTGCTAAAGCCATAATTAAGCTGCATGATCATACGGCGGTTAATGGTTTGGGTGAGGCCAAACATTAAATCCAGTGTACTTTTGGTATCACTTCCGTCCTGACGTGTTAAATCGAAGGCGTTTTTATACGCATCTTCTGAGCTAAATTGTCCCTGATTTATTACCATGCCAGAAAATCCAACAGGGCGTCCGCCTTCTGGATCTATGGTGTCATTTGCATAAGAAAAACCTGCGCTGACTGTGGTGTTTTTATTGTTAAAATCCCGGGCTAAAGATGCATTAACCGCCAGAGACAAATAGTCATACTCTTTGGAAAAATGCACGCCTGAAGATACTCGGGTATTTTCCATAACAGGTTGTGTCCACTGCGCATTTAATTGTACGCGTGTGTCATGGAAAGTATCGTCCAGAGGAAGGGTATTGGCTTCAATCTGATATTGCCCATTGCCAGAAGGGCGGGTAAAGGTTTGTACTTTATCCTGCGGTACGGCACCTGAAGCGGAAGAGCCCGTTAATGTGTCGATAACCAGCTTGCCTGAAAAAATATGCTGATCGCCAAAGTCTTTACTGGCCGCAATAACACTTTCCACAGCAGAAACTCTGTCCTGCTCACTGTACAGTAATAGAGCAGTATCTATCTTCCAGCCATCTTCACTATTACCAGCAGCCTGAGCTACTGGTGTAACTCCCAACAGTGTGCAGCTAGCCGCCAGTAAGGCATGGCTAATATTTTTGTTTTGAGTTAATTGCATCCGCAACCTCCACCACTAAATGCTTTACCACCACTGGTTGCTTCTTTACTAAAATAAATGTGATCATCGAGTCCGCTGTCAACACTGTCGGCATCAAGTGCCATTTCATCTTTTGCCAGTAAATCACGTTCCCAGGGTTGTACTCCTAATGAGGCACAACCGCTGGTTGTTGCGACTATTCCTACTATAATTGCCAGACCAAAACGTTTTTTCATCACTTTATTACTCCATCTCATTCAGGAGCGTCGTTAACTCCTGTTCATAAGCTTGTTGTTTGTTGACAAAAAAGCCCTGATGTTTAAATCGGATTTGGCCTTGTTTGTCTATGACATAACTACTTGGCATGCCGGTTAATTTATATTGTTGGGCAATGTCTCCGTCCGGGTCATATTCAATAGCAAAGGACGGTTGGATACTGCTAAGAAATTTTTTAGCCTGCTCACTGTCGTTATCAAGATTAATCGCAATTACAATCAGGCCATCATCTTTATGCTGCTGATACATTTTTTCCATCCAGGGGAATGAAAGGCGACATGGGGCACACCAGGAAGCCCAAAAGTCGACATAGACAACTTTGCCTTTTAAGTCTGAAAGTTTGTCTGGCAAATTAGGTGAATGAAGCAAAAAGTCTGTGGCAGTTTGTGCAAAGCTGACAGGTTGGAATAACAAAACGCATAAAAAAACTACTGCACGTATCATCGATTTTAAAACCTATTAAAGCAGGATTGACCGTTACTTTAATGACAGTTTCTTAATTTTATCTTAATTAACCCATGCTTTTACATTTGCTCAACCTCCAAATAAATGCGGATTTCAGCCAAATTCAAACTCTAAATAAAGTTCGAATCACTTAACCTAAAAGGGCTTGGAAAAGAATGTAATTTAAATTATCTCTCTTTTTAAGTGCCTAAAACTATGACAAATATTTCAATTTTATTGTTGCAAGGGGAGAGTTATCTAACTATAAAGAACATGTCACTTTGCCGCTTGTCGCATAAATTGTGCGGTTCATCGTGTGACGGATAGAGCACTTAATGTCGTAAAACAAAAACAAAGTGCCAAAGACAACAAAACAAATGACTAGGATGTGATAATAATGAAAACTAAAGTATCAACACTTTCCCGCTCCATTCACGCATTATTGAGCGCAACTGCGACTTTCAGTCTGGTCGCTACCTCAATGGCTCACGCGCAATCTGAGACACCTGATAATGGCGCTAATGATGTGGAAAAAATTGCAATCGTTGGCACTCGTTCTGCGCCGCGGTCTGTAGGCGAATCTGCTGTACCATTGGATATCATTGGTGGCGATGAATTTACTGCTCAGGGCGCGACAGATATTGATAAAATGATGAGTGCTTCGGTGCCATCATTTAACGTAAATGACCAGTCTATCAACGATGCATCGTCACTGGTTCGCCCGGCTAACCTGCGTGGCTTGGCGTCTGATCAAACATTAATTCTGGTAAATGGTAAGCGTAAAAATCGCTCTGCTGTTATTACCTTTTTGGGGGGGAGTTTGTCAGATGGGGCACAGGGCCCGGATATTTCTACAATTCCATCGATTGCATTAAAACAAATAGAAGTACTCCGGGATGGTGCCGCAGCACAATATGGTTCTGATGCGATTGCTGGTGTCATTAACTTTGCGTTAAAAGATGACAGTGACGGAGGCACGTTTGAAGCCCGTTATGGCTCATTTTATGAGGGGGATGGCGACACTGTACAGTATTCAGGAAATGTCGGTTTACCTTTGACCAAAGATGGTTTTGCAAACCTAAGTTTCGAATACCGTGAGGCAGACCCGACAAGTCGCAGTATTCAGCGCCCTGATGCAGCAGCTATTGCCGCTGCTGGTAATACTGACGTACCTAACCCAGCTCAAATCTGGGGTAATCCTGAAATTAAGTATGATTATAAAATGTTGCTTAATACCGGACTGGATCTAGGTAATGACAAACAGGCTTATATGTGGACTACCTGGTCTGAGCGCGAGGCTGAAGGTGGTTTTTACTATCGTAATCCTCATACACGCGGTGGTGTCTATTCAAATGATGATGGTGAAACACTCCTGGTGGGTGATTTAACGCCTAATGATGGTATTGGTTGCCCAACCGTTGCGATTACTGACAACCGTCCGGATCAGGCTGCACTGGCTCAGTTACAAGCCGATCCAAACTGTTTTTCTTTCTATGAAATGTGGCCTGGCGGTTTTACGCCTAAATTTGGCGGAACCGTTTTTGACGCATCTATTGTGTTAGGTACCAAAGGGGAAATGTCAAATGGTGTGCACTATGACTTAAGTGCGTCTTTAGCTCGCAGTGAAGTAGAGTTTGCGATAAAAAATACCGTAAACCCGTCAATGGGACCTGATTCTCCGACAGAATTTAGCCCTGGCCAGTACAACCAAATCGAGAAAAATCTTAACCTGGATTTATCTTATCCTATTGAAGTTGAAGGATTATCTGATCCGGTTAATTTAGCCGGTGGTTTAGAGTGGCGTCGTGAAACATTCGAAATTCAGCCTGGAGATCCAGCTTCATTTGAAGTCGGCCCACTGGCTTATGATCCTATGACTGGTACGTCACAAGGCTTTGGTATTGGTTCAAATGGTTTTCCGGGGTTTAAACCTGAAGATGCGGGATCGTGGAGCCGCAGTAATATTGCCGCTTACGTGGATGTAGAAGCGTTTTTATCTGATGAGTTTATGATAGGTGCGGCGGCACGTTATGAAGATTTCACTGACTTTGGTTCAACTTTTAATGGTAAGTTGTCTGCACGTTACCAAATGACAGAAAGTCTTGCGTTACGCGGTGCGGTTAGTACTGGATTCCGTGCTCCGACAGTAGGGCAGAGTAATGTGCGTAACGTTTCTACAGCTTTTAATGCTGGTCGTTTGCAGGATCAGGCAACGCTGCCGCCAACACACCCTATTTCGGTACAAAAAGGTGGAACTCAGCTTCAGCCGGAAGAATCCGTTAACTACAGTATTGGTTTAGTTGGAGAGTTCGAAAGTGGTTTGTATCTGACAATTGATTATTTCAATATTAAAGTCACTGACCGCATCAGCCAGACATCCAGCCTGACCTTAACACAGGCAGATATAGATGCTCTGTTAGCTCTGGGACAGCGTGATGCCACCAGCTTCACCAGTATCCGTTACTTCACCAACGATTTTGATACTGTCACTCAGGGCGTTGATATTGTCTTAAATTACAGCATGGAGATGTTGGGTGGCGATACCAAGTTCTCATTTGCCGGTAATTATACTGATACACAGGTTCAGGATGTAGGCCCGGATGGTACTGTAGGTAACATTGGTGCAAACAAAGTGATGATGCTGGAAGATAACTTACCTGATACGCGTTTTAGTTTAACGGCAAACCATACTAATGGTGACTGGCGTATTCTGGCTCGGGTAAATTACTACGGTGATTACTTTGAGGATCACGTAGATGATGGTACGCCAGAAGCCCGGATTTATCCCGGGGCTGAAACAACTGTTGATGTGGAAGTGGCGTATAACTTCACTGACGAATTGAGTCTGATTGTAGGTGCACAAAATGCATTCGATAATCGCCCGGATGATAACCCGCTGGCTGACTGGGTAGGTTCCGCTTATCCTACAACATCACCTATGGGCATGGGCGGTGGCTTCTATTATGTAAGAGGTGTCTACAGCTTTTAATTAACCTGTGTGTCGTCCTGAAATAGGTTGACGGTTTTTCAAAGGCCAGTAGATTTTCTACTGGCTTTTTTCATTGTGCACTTGA
>NZ_JACNEP010000001.1 GCF_014270035.1 Neptunicella marina
TACAATGAAATGAGGCCGCACCTGAGTTTAGATATGCAAACACCTAATCAGGTGCATAATAGAAAAGGCCAGCTACTTGAGCTGGCCTAAAAACTGTCAACCTATCTTAGGACGGGTCATAAATAAACTCTATACCGTTATGGATTGATTAATTTGCTGTAAAGTGGCTATTGGGTCGCTGGACTGTGTAATCGGTCGTCCAATAACCATATAATCAACACCCGCTTTTATAGCCTGTTCTGGCGTCATAATGCGTTGTTGATCATTTGCTGCACTGCCTATCGGGCGAATACCTGGCGTAACTAATTCAAATTGTTTTCCAAGACTTGTCTTTAACATTTCAGCCTCATGCGCCGAACAAACTACCCCATCAAGTCCACACTCTTTCGTTAACGTTGCAAGTTTCTTAACATGCTCAGCCGGCTCTACATTGATCCCAACTTCTTTTAAATCATCTGATTGCATACTGGTTAAAACAGTAACAGCAATCAGTTTCGGTGGTTGTGGCAAACCATTTAATGCAGCTGCTGTGGTTTCCATCATATTGCGGCCGCCTGAGGCGTGCACATTCACCATCCAAACACCTAAATCTGCCGCCGCGATACATGCTTTTGCCACTGTGTTTGGAATATCGTGAAATTTCAAATCCAGAAAAACATCAAATCCCCGTTTCGTTAAGGTCTTTACAAAATCCGGCCCGAAATGAGTAAACATCTCTTTTCCAACTTTTAAGCGACATAAATCGGGTGTTACCTTATCAATGAAATTTAACGCTTGTTGCTGCTGATTAAAGTCCAACGCTACGATTATTTTTGACTGACTCACTCTATTCCCCATCCAGACCTTTTATTGGTTTTACCACGCCCCATTTCTTACACGATGGGCATAACCAGTGCAGACTTCTTCCCGAAAATCCACAGCTACTACAACGGTATTTGGGGCGCCTTAAAATTTGTTCTTCAACTAAATTCTGCAGTAACTTTAAGCTTTTACCGCCACTTTCTTTACCGCCGGTTTTAATATACAGACCCAGCAACTGATTAAAGCCCTTCATAGTCGGACTTCTACGTAATTGCTGAAACAAAAACTCTGACGCATCGGCGTCAGACAATTGCCTGGCCATCATCCGACTTTTAGCCAAATAAGCAGTCGCACATTGCTGCCAGTATTGTTCTAGTACTTCTTCAAATGGTGCCCAATTTTGGGTTCGCTCTGCACACTGCTCCATTAAAGGAACCGCTTCACTTAACCAGGTTACATCACGTTTTGGAACTTCGACTAAGTAGATAAATGCCTGTTTGTATTCTTCGCTTGCTATACATATCTCACCCAACATCAGCCAGGGACGTACCGCTTTAGGGTCCGCCATCACCGCCTTTTGCAAAAGCTTTTCCACGTTTTTATTTTCACCTTTACTGCGTAAAACATTAGCTTGTTCACAATAAAAGTGTGCTACACGCAAACATATATCATCGCTGTCTCCATGGTTTTCAACCATCTTTTCAGCGAGTTCTATCGCCCTGTCCCATTCTTTGGTGGTTTGATAAATATTGAATAGTTGCTGCTGGGCTTCAATATAAAATTTGTCGCTATCAAGCAATTGCAAAAATGCGCTCTCTGCCCGTTCTAAAAAACCAGATAAAATATAATCCCGACCTAACTCTTTTAAAGCCTGTGCTTTTAGCTCTGGCGCTAACTCTTCTCGAGAAACCAGGTTCTGATGAATACGAATAGCGCGATCAAGTTCACCTCTATGACGAAAGAAATTCCCCATAGCAATGTGGGTTTCAACCGTACCGGTGTTGACATCAATCATCTTGATTAAAATATCTACCGCTTTGTCAGGTTGATCAGACAGCAGGAAATTTAATCCCTTGTAATAATGACGGGATAATATTCGGGACTGTTTGCGCTGCGCTTGCCTGACGCTATTACGTCCCATTACCCATCCATATCCAGCGGCGACGGGTAACAATAAAAATAAAAGTTCTAACATGTGATTATGGTTGATTAAGCTGTTTAATACGTTTTTGTAACCGAACAATCTGCCATTTTAACTTTAATATGTAACCCAATAATAAAATCAGGCTTAACAGGATCCCAATGCCGATACAAATGGCAATAACAGTAGACAGAGGCAAGGAAGTTACAGCCAGTAGATAATTAACATCGACTACTTGCTCGTTTTGCGATCCCACAGCTATCGCAACTAACAATACAAATATAAAAATCAGCGCAGTTAAAAAAGTTTTCAATGTGACCTCTTTACGGGCGTTTGGTACAGATACAAAAACGGCATTCCTAAGAATGCCGTTTATATTAAACTATTTTTACGCGATTAATGAGTGAGATTTTCATTTACTCGCTCACGCAGCTCTTTACCCGGTTTAAAATGAGGTACATATTTACCTTCAAGTTTAACCGTTTCACCGGTTTTCGGGTTTCGACCAACACGTGGCGCTCTGAAGTGAAGTGAGAAGCTACCAAAACCCCGGATTTCAATACGCTCACCTTTTTGTAAAGTTTGCGCCATCTGTTCCAGCATTTCTTTAACAGCACCTTCGACATCTTTAGCCGGAAGTTGCTGTGCTTTCATAATCAATCTTTCGATTAATTCCGATTTCGTCATATTCACCTCAGCGTTTAAATAAAAACCAGTACAACCTATGTTGCACTACTGGGAGTGCCAAGACACTCCCTTATCAATTACTCTTCGCCTTTGGCAGCTTTGAAAGCTTCGGCCATTGCGTTAGCAAAACCAGCGTCATCTTGTTGCTGATTTACTTTATCAATCGCATCTTTCTCATCCGCTTGGTCTTTTGCCTTAACAGACAAAGTGATTACGCGGTTTTTGCGATCAACGCCAACGTATTTAGCTTCGATTTCATCACCTTCTTTAACCACTTCTGAAGCATCTTCAATGCGGTCACGAGAAAGGTCAGCAACACGAACATAACCTTCAACATCTTCTGCCAGTTGAACAGTTACGCCTTTAGCGTCTACAGCGGTAACGTTACCAGTAACGATAGCACCTTTCTTGTTGTCTGTCAGATACTTATTGAACGGATCTTCGTCGATTTGCTTAACGCCAAGAGAGATACGCTCACGCTCTGGATCAACTTGTAGAACGATAGCTTCGATTTCGTCGCCTTTCTTATATTCACGAACGGCTTCGTCACCCGCTTTGTTCCAAGAGATGTCAGATAAGTGAACCAGACCATCGATACCACCATCAAGACCGATGAAGATACCGAAGTCAGTGATTGACTTGATCTTACCAGTAACTTTATCGCCTTTATTGTGAGTGGTAGAGAACTCTTCCCAAGGATTCATCTTGCACTGTTTCAGGCCAAGAGAAATACGACGACGTTCTTCGTCGATTTCCAGAACCATTACTTCAACAGTGTCACCTAAGTTAACAACTTTAGATGGGTGAATGTTCTTGTTAGTCCAATCCATTTCAGAAACGTGAACCAGACCTTCAACGCCGTCTTCGATTTCTACGAAACAGCCGTAGTCAGTTAGGTTAGTAACCTGACCAGAGATCTTGGCACCTTCTGGGTAACGAGCGGCAATTTCCTGCCAAGGATCGCTTCCCATTTGCTTCATGCCCAAAGATACACGTTGTTTCTCTTTATCGAACTTAAGGATCTTAACGTTAATTTCATCACCAACACTAACCACTTCAGCTGGATTCTTAACACGTTTCCAAGCCATATCAGTGATGTGCAGAAGACCATCTACACCACCTAAATCAACGAATGCACCGTAGTCAGTCAGGTTCTTAACGATACCTTTAACTTCCATACCTTCGTCAAGGTTAGCCAGTAATTCATCACGCTCTGCACTGCTTTCGGCTTCGATAACAGCACGACGAGATACAACAACGTTATTACGCTTAGCATCAAGTTTGATAACTTTGAATTCAAGTTCTTTGCCTTCCAGGTGAGTAGTGTCACGTACTGGACGTACATCTACTAATGAACCAGGCAAGAACGCACGAACAGCGTTAACTTCAACCGTAAAGCCACCTTTAACTTTACCGTTGATAACACCAAGAATCGTGGATTTTTCTTCATATGCTTTTTCAAGCTCAACCCAGGCTTCGTGACGTTTAGCTTTTTCACGAGACAGGATTGTTTCACCGAAGCCGTCTTCTACCGCGTCCAGTGCTACATCAACAACATCACCGATAGCGATTTCGATTTCGCCTTCAGCATTTTTAAATTGTTCAGTAGGAATAGCACTTTCAGATTTCAGGCCCGCGTCTACTAATACAATATCTTTATCGATACCAACAACAGTACCTTTAACGATGGCACCTGGACGGGTTTCAAGTTCTTTTAAACTTTCTTCAAAAAGTTGAGCAAAATTTTCGGTCATGATTTCATCTTATTGACATCCACTTAGCAATCCGGCTAATGTGGGGTTGTTCGTAAAAGCCCGTTTCATTCCTTAAAACAAGCTGGTTAAAAATTCATTTATTGCTTTTGACTTACAAATTCAATAACAGAATCAAGCACTTGTTTAACACTCAACGAAGTTGAGTCTAGTACAAGAGCGTCATCTGCCGGCACCAGCGGCGCAACGGAACGATTCATATCCCGCTCATCACGTGCCTTTATGTCCTGCAAAAGGTTGTCAATGCTAACATTGCGCCCACTTGCTTTCAACTGATTGTATCTGCGCTGCGCACGTTCTTCGGCACTGGCAGTTAAAAATATTTTAGCTTTTGCGTTGGGGAATACCACAGTCCCCATATCACGTCCGTCTGCGACCAAACCTGGCATTTCTCTAAACGCACGTTGACGACGTAATAACGCTTCCCGCACTGTAGGTATCGAAGCAACTTTTGATGCAAAGGCACCCACTTCTTCGGTTCGTATTAAATCACTGACATCTTCACCTTCAAGAACAACTTTACAGCCATGCTCCTGACCTATAAAGGTAACATCCAAACCGGACGCCAAAGGAATTAAACCCTGTTCGTCATCCGCTTCAATTTGATGATGCATAGCTGCTATCGCTAACACGCGGTATAGCGCACCACTATCCAGAAATTGCCACCCCAAATGCTTAGCCAATAATGCACTTACCGTACCTTTGCCTGCACCACTTGGCCCGTCAATCGTTATCACTGGGACAGTTTCTAACATTGAATCGAGACTCCGTTATTCGATCTATAGTTTAAAATTCGCGCGGTATTATACGCGCAAACCGCCAGATAGCAATCAAGCGGTTTGCGATACCGCAATCCCGGGCGCGAAGAATACGATTTAAATAATACTGATTGATGACAATCGTTGAAAATAATCAGGAAATGTCTTGGCTGTACAGCCCGGGTCGTTAATCACAACCGGTGTATTACTTAGTGCCACAAGAGAGAAACACATTGCCATACGGTGATCATCATAAGTATCGATACTGGCGAGCGATAGCTGTTGTGGCGGTGTGATTTCAATAAAGTCTTCACCTTCTACTACCTCAGCGCCCACTTTACGCAATTCTGTCGCCATGGCGGCTAAACGGTCGGTCTCTTTCAGACGCCAGGTATAGATATTACTGATTCGGGTAGTGCCCTCTGCAAACAATGCCGCAGTTGCGATTGTCATTGCCGCATCTGGAATATGATTTAAATCAACATCTACTGCTTTAAGTGGAGCACCTTGCACTTCAATATAGTCATTACCCCAACTTATATTGGCTCCCATTGCTTCCAATACGTCAGCAAAACGGATATCACCCTGAATGCTTTCACTGCCAACACCAGTTACACGCACCGTGCCACCTTTGATTGCACCTGCTGCTAAAAAATATGAGGCGGAAGATGCATCACCTTCCACCAAAAAATGTCCAGGGGCGATATAAGATTGTCCCGCACGAATAACAAAAGACTGATACTGATTATTTTCCACCTCAACCCCAAATTTAGCCATGGTATCTAAGGTAATGTCGATATAGGGTTTGGAAACCAGATCACCTTCGATATTAATCGTGGTATCGCCTTCCAGCAATGGTGACATCATTAACAATGCGGTTAAGAACTGACTGGAAAGAGTGCCATCGATTCTAATATTTGTTCCATTAAGCTCAGCACCAGAAATCACCATAGGCACAAAACCTTCATTCTTCTGACAGACAATATCGGCACCAATAGTCTTAAGAGCATCAATAAGAGGTTTAATTGGACGCTCTTCCATACGAGGCTCCCCTGTAACAGTGAACGTACCCTTTGATGCTGCCAATGCCGCACATAACGGACGTACCGCAGTGCCTGCATTCCCTAAAAATAATTCAACAGGCTCAGTAACATTAAATGCACCATTATTACCCTGCACCACACATTCGGTTTTACAATCAGATAACTGATATTGAATGCCTAATTTGCTTAAGGCATTTAACATATGACGAATATCATCACTGTCGAGTAAATTAGTTAAATGTGTTTCACCTTTAGACAATGCGGCCAGTAACAACGCGCGATTTGATAGACTTTTAGAACCCGGTACATTCACAGTACCGTTTACTTTGCTAATGGGCTCTAAACGTAGTGATTCCATTATCCCATTCTCCTGACAAAATCCTGCATAAAATCAGTTAACGCCTGCACACCACTTAATGGCATAGCGTTATATATACTGGCACGCATACCACCAACCATGCGGTGACCTTTCAAAGCGAGCAACCCTTGTTGTTCAGCTTGTTGCAAAAACGCACTGTCTAATGAAGAGTCAGCCAACTGGAACGGCACATTCATTAAAGAGCGGTATTCAACTGGCACTCGGTTATTATAAAAGTCTGATTGATCAATAGTCTGATATAACAATTGTGCCTTTTGTTGATTTAACTGGTGCATTTTTTCTACACCACCCTGCTCTTTTAACCACTTAAATACCAATCCAGCTAAGTACCAGGCATAAGTAGGCGGCGTATTAAACATAGAATCATGCTTATCCAGTAACTGGTAGTCCATGATAGAAGGTGTATTTGCTCTGGCATTTCCCAGTAAATCACGACGAACGATGACAACCGACAAACCTGATGGGCCGATGTTTTTTTGTGCACCTGCATAAATGAGCCCAAATTTTTCTACATCGACCGGTTCAGATAAAATCATTGAAGATAAGTCTGCAACCAGTGGCGCTTTTATATTTTGTGGAATGTAAGGCATTTTAATGCCATCGACAGTTTCATTCGGGCAGTAATGAAAATAGGCTGCATTTTCAGATAAGCTCCATGTATTTTGTTCTGGCGCTTTCCATTCCTCGTCAGTAAAACCGATTGTTGCTGCAATATTCACATCAACATATTTTTTAGCTTCATCAACAGCACTCTTTGACCAGGCACCACTGACCAGATAATCCGCGGCTTGTCCCGATTGAGATAAATTTTGAGGAATAGCGGAAAACTGGCCACGTCCACCGCCGTGACAAAATAATACGGCATAATCATCGGGAATCGTCATCAACTCACGTAAATCCTGCTCAGCCTGAGCCGCAAGTTCAATAAAAGCTGCGCTGCGATGGCTTATTTCCATCACCGAACAACCTTGCCCCTGCCAATCAATAAATTCTTGTTGAGCCTGTTTCATGACATCTGCTGGCAACATGGCTGGACCAGCACAGAAATTGTAGCTACTCACGTTGTATATCCGTTAATGAAAATTAAAAACAAAACGAGCGGTATAAAACCGCTCGTGTACTATCAAACCTGATGAGGCTTTAACCTATGCATTATGCCTCATCATTGCTGTCTGACGCTTCAACTTCAGCATCAATTTCTTCTGCCAACTCGTTATCAGCAATAGCAATTTCTTCTATACGTTGTAACCCGACCACGTGCTCACCTTCTATGGTACGTATCAGAATAACGCCCTGAGTATTACGCCCAACAGTAGAGACTTCAGACACCCGGGTTCTCACCAACGTGCCCTTATCACTAATAAGCATAATTTCATCTTCATCATCAACCTGAACAGCGCCAACCACAGAGCCATTACGCTCAGACACTTTAATTGATACAACGCCCTGAGTAGCACGGCTCTTAGCAGGGTAATCATCTAATGGCGTACGTTTACCATAACCATTTTCAGTGGCAGTCAGAATGGCACCATCACTATGCGGAACAATTAGCGAGACGACTTTTTGTTCATCTTGCAGTTTCATACCACGCACGCCTGTGGCTGTACGCCCCATTGGACGAACCTGAGACTCATGGAAACGTACAACTTTTCCTGCATCTGAGAACAACATAATATCGCTGTCGCCATCTGTCAGTGAGACACCAATTAATTCATCGTCATCACGTAAGTTAACCGCAATAATACCGTTAGCACGCGGACGCGAATATTGTGTTAGGTCGGTTTTCTTCACGGTTCCGCTGGCACAAGCCATAAACACATACTTATCTTCAACAAATTCTTTAATGGGAAGAATTGCAGTAATACGCTCACCCTCTTCAAGCGGCAATATATTTACAATTGGACGACCACGGGCATTTCGGCTAGCAAGAGGCAACTGATAAGTCTTAAGCCAATACAGTCGTCCGCGTGTTGAGAAACACAAAATATGATCATGAGTATTGGCAATCAGCAGTTTTTCAATGAAATCTTCATCTTTCATTTTAGTTGCAGACTTGCCACGGCCACCACGACGTTGCGCTTCGTAATCCATTAATTTTTGATATTTAACATACCCTTCATGAGACAAGGTGACTACGACATCTTCCTGCTCAATCAGATCTTCCATATCGATATCGTGAGAAGCTGCTGTAATTTCAGTACGACGCTCATCACCATATTCATTACGAACATGTTCCAGTTCTTCACGAATAACTTCCATAAGACGCTCAGGACTGGATAAAATCAGCATTAACGCTGCGATTACTTCCATTAACTCACGATATTCTGCAAGAATTTTATCGTGCTCAAGACCGGTTAACTTATGTAATCTTAAATCCAGAATGGCCTGCGCTTGTTGCTCGGTAAGGTAATATAATCCTTCACGAACACCATATTCCGGCTCTAACCAGTCAGGACGAGCCGCATCAACACCAGCGCGCTCAAGCATTTGAGCGACATCACCCAGTTTCCAGCCACTGGCCGTTAATGCCACTTTCGCTTCTGCCGGACTACCTGACGCTTTTATCAGTGCAATAATTTCATCAATATTAGCCAGTGCAATGGCTAAACCTTCCAATATATGAGCACGATCGCGCGCTTTACGCAGCTCATAAACGGTTCTGCGAGTCACGACTTCACGACGATGCAGAATAAAGGCTTTAAGCATATCGGTCAGGTTAAATACTTTGGGCTGGTTATTATCCAGCGCCACCATATTAATCCCGAAAACGGTTTGTAATTGAGTATTACGATACAGTTGGTTTAACAACACCTCGCCCGACTCATTACGTTTAACCTCAATCACAATGCGCATGCCATCTTTGTCAGACTCATCACGCAATGCCGAAACACCTTCAATTTTCTTTTCTTTAACCAGTTCAGCAATTTTTTCGATTAAACGAGCTTTATTAACCTGATAAGGAATTTCTGTGACGATAATAGTTTCTTTACCATTAGCGTCAGTCTCAACTTCCGCACGGGCACGCATATAAATTTTTCCACGACCAGTGCGGTAGGCTTCTTCGATTCCCTTTCTACCGCTGATCATGGCAGCAGTCGGGAAGTCAGGTCCCGGAATTAATGCAATCAGCTCTTCAATAGTAATATCAGGATTGTTAATCATGGCAATACAGCCATTAATCACTTCGGTTAAATTGTGAGGAGGTATGTTTGTTGCCATACCAACAGCAATACCAGAAGACCCGTTTACCAGTAAGTTGGGTATTTTGGTTGGCAAAACGTCCGGAATTTGTTCCGTACCATCATAGTTAGGTACAAAATTAACCGTTTCCTTATCCAGGTCAGCCAGCAACTCATGGGATATTTTGGCCATACGTATTTCGGTATAACGCATGGCTGCCGCAGAGTCACCATCAACAGAACCAAAGTTGCCCTGCCCATCGACTAGCATATAACGTAACGAAAAAGGCTGTGCCATACGCACGATTGTGTCGTATACAGCAGAGTCGCCATGAGGATGATATTTACCAATAACATCACCAACGACACGTGCTGACTTTTTATACGGTTTATTCCAGTCGTTTTTAAGTTCGTTCATCGCAAATAGTACGCGACGGTGAACCGGTTTTAAGCCATCACGCACATCCGGTAATGCACGACCCACGATTACGCTCATTGCGTAATCCAGATAAGAATTTTTAAGCTCTTCCTCGATATTGATGGGGAGAATTTGATTGGCGTGATCAGTCATATACTGCCTAGTCCCTACTTAATTTTATAACGCAACCTAATGTGATTGATAACAACCTGTAAACTGCGAAATTAGCGCATTTTTGCTTATTCTAATTAGCCCTTGATTCTATCATCGCCCGCTGTAAATAAACAGTCATTATTCGGGCTAAAATAGCTGCCAACTGCGTTTATCAACGTATAAATTCAAATTATGCGTGTATATAATGCTGACAAACTAAAGCTGTGAATAATGACAATGAATCAAACGTTAAATCAACTGGAAAATGTCGACCAACAGGAAATTGACAAATTTTCGGCCCTGGCTAGCCGATGGTGGGATTTGGAAGGTGAATTTAAACCGCTGCATCAAATCAATCCGTTGCGACTTGATTATATCACCTCCCAATCCAACGGTTTATTTGGCAAGAAAGTACTGGATGTCGGATGTGGTGGTGGCATTCTGGCAGAAAGCATGGCCAAAATGGGGGCTGAAGTAACTGCAATTGATATGGCACAGGATTCGTTATCTGTTGCAAGGTTACATGGCCTGGAAAGTGGAGTAAAAGTTGATTACCAGCAGAGCACAGCGGAACAATTTGCGCAGCAACACGCAAGTGAATTTGACATTGTTACTTGTTTAGAAATGCTCGAACACGTTCCGGCACCAGAATCAGTAGTGCGCTCCTGCGAATCTCTGTGTAAGCCAGGCGGTTTGGTTTTTTTCTCTACATTAAACCGTAATATTAAGTCCTATCTTATGGCAATTCTTGCAGCAGAAAAGTGGCTTAAATTGGTTCCCAGTGGTACCCACCAACATGACAGATTTATCAAACCTTCTGAGTTAATTAACTGGATAGAACAAGGGCAACTCAAAGCATCAGATATAACAGGCCTGCATCTTAACCCGTTGAGCAGTCAGTATTATCTGTCAGCACGTAATGTAGATGTAAATTACCTGTTAACTTGTATCAAGTTATAGTTACACAAATAACCATATATAGTGCTTGGATTGTTTTCTGAACACTATATATCGTTATGTCATATAAAAATATTTTTTTAAATTAAAATATTTTAGCGACAAATTTACGTCATATTTATTGTTGCATTCAGACAAATTAACTTACATAAAAGGCTTTGCGGTAAGCTGCTACTAACCCGAAATTTACGTTTGGCTTAAGTGCCGATTTAACCACCATATATTGGGTTGCATTAACACCCATACCTCATTATCTTGTGTTGTATTGTTAACTCTACCTACAAAAAACACCAAGATTTATCTCCTAAAGAGTTATCAGTGAGAGGAACGCAAGGATCGACCTTGATTGGGCGCTAATGACAACAATATAAGATGGCTGGCATGAATAATATATTAGTAACTAAACGCAATGGAGAATCCGAATCCCTGGATCTTGAGAAAATACACAAGGTAATCACCTGGGCAGCTAAAGGACTGAATAATGTCTCAGTTTCACAAGTCGAATTAAGAGCACATCTTCATCTCCACGACGGTATAAAAACAGAAAACATCCATGAAACACTCATCCGTTCTGCTGCGGATTTAATTTGTGAAGAATCACCAGATTATCAGTATCTGGCAGCAAGGCTAGCCATTTTCCACTTGCGCAAAAAAGCTTATGGTCAATTCGAACCCCCTGCTCTGTACGACCATGTAAAGAATATGGTGGAGCTGGGTAAATATGACAAACACTTGCTGGAAGATTATACAGAACAAGAATTTGCAGAACTGAATGATTATATTGATCACTGGCGTGACCTTAACTTCAGTTATGCTGCAGTTAAACAGCTAGAAGGTAAATATTTAGTTCAAAACCGAGTTACCGGTCAAATTTATGAAAGCGCACAATTCCTCTATATTTTGGTTGCAGCTTGTTTATTTGCTAAATATGACAAAGCTGAACGTCTGGATTACATCAAGCGTTTTTACGATGCCACATCAACCTTTAAAGTGTCTTTACCTACACCGATTATGGCCGGTGTACGTACCCCTACCCGCCAATTTAGTTCCTGTGTATTGATTGAAGCCGATGACAGTCTCGATTCAATTAACGCTACTGCCAGCGCAATTGTTAAATATGTCAGTCAACGCGCCGGTATTGGTGTCAACGCGGGACGAATTCGAGCATTAGGTAGTGAAATCCGTGGCGGGGAAGCTTTCCACACAGGTTGTATTCCTTTTTATAAATACTTCCAGACAGCGGTAAAAAGTTGTTCACAAGGTGGTGTTCGTGGTGGTGCCGCAACCTTGTTTTATCCGCTTTGGCATATGGAAGTGGAATCACTTATTGTTCTTAAGAATAACCGTGGTGTAGAAGAAAACCGCGTTCGTCACCTCGATTATGGCGTGCAGTTCAACAAAACCATGTATCAGCGGCTCATCAAAGACGATTATATTACGCTTTTCAGCCCTTCTGACGTACCGGGTTTGTATGATGCGTTCTTCGCTGATCAGGAGTTGTTTGAAAAACTGTACGTGCAATATGAGCAGGATGACAACATTCGTAAAAAGCGTATTAAAGCGATTGAACTCTTTGGTTTGTTTATGCAGGAACGTGCCAGTACCGGGCGTATTTATCTGCAAAACGTTGACCACTGTAATACTCACAGCCCGTTCGATCCTAAAGTTGCGCCGGTGCGTCAAAGTAATCTTTGCCTGGAAATTGCGTTACCCACCAAACCCCTTAGCCATGTCAATGATCCTGAAGGTGAAATTGCGTTGTGTACATTATCCGCCTTTAACTTAGGCGCGATAACCGAGTTGGACGACTTTGAGGAACTGGCTGATATCACAGTACGCGCATTAGATAGCCTGCTGGATTATCAGGATTATCCTGTTCCTGCTGCTTATAACGCCACCATGGGTCGCCGTACGTTGGGTATAGGTGTGATTAACTTTGCTTATTATCTGGCCAAAAATGGCGTTAAATATTCAGATGGCAGTGCAAATGGCTTGATTCACCGCACCTTTGAAGCGATGCAGTATTATTTGTTAAAAGCATCATGTAACCTGGCCAAAGAAACAGAGCCTTGTAAGAAATTTAACGAGACCACCTACTCCCAGGGTTTGCTGCCGATTGATACCTATAAAAAAGATCTGGATGCAGTCTGTAATGAACCTTTGCACTATGACTGGGACAGCCTGCGTCAGGATATTGTTAAATATGGTCTGCGCAACAGTACACTTTCGGCACTGATGCCTTCGGAAACCTCATCACAGATTTCTAATGCAACCAACGGTATTGAACCTCCTCGCGGCCATATCAGTATTAAATCCAGTAAAGACGGTGTGCTGAAACAAGTAGTGCCCGACTATGAGAACCTGAAAGATAAATATGAATTGTTATGGAGCATTCCATCCAACGATGGTTACCTGCAATTATGCGGCATTATGCAAAAATTCGTTGATCAGACCATATCTGCGAACACCAGTTACGATCCGTCTAAATATGACGGCAGCAAAGTACCAATGAAATTGTTACTTAAAGATTTGCTTACAGCCTATAAGCTGGGGGTAAAAACACTTTATTACCACAACACCCGGGACGGTGCGGCTGATAAAGTAGAAGAAAAACAACTGCAACAACAAGCTGTAGTTGAGGTAGAAACCGAAGCCGATGATGGCTGTGAAGGTGGCGCCTGTAAAATATAACAATAATCACTGTTGCATTTGGCGGCAGGACAGCTTGCCAAAACAGTGATGAAAAAAGGGGAATGGGTTCATGGAAGTATGTAGTCGTGAACCCGTGCGTTACACAACCTGCATTATTCAGACGTTTTATGAAATATACGACATTTAACCAAGTAACTACCGATGCGTTAAAGGAACCCATGTTTTTTGGTCATCCGGTTAACGTTGCGCGCTACGACCAGCAAAAACACAGTATTTTTGAAAAAATTATCGAAAAACAAATCTCATTTTTCTGGCGTCCGGAAGAGGTAGATGTCAGTAAAGATCGGGTTGATTTTCAAAAATTAAGTGAATCTGAAAAACATATTTTCATTTCAAACTTAAAATACCAGACGCTACTCGACTCCATTCAGGGGCGCAGTCCCAATATTGCGTTTTTACCAATTATTTCATTACCTGAACTGGAAACCTGGGTTGAAACATGGTCTTTTTTTGAAACCATTCACTCACGCTCATATACCCATATACTGCGTAACCTGTTCACGGATCCAAGCCAGATATTTGAGGATATCGTCGTTAATCAGGAAATAAAAAAGCGCGCAACAGATATCTCTAAATATTATGACGATCTGATTTTTGCCACTCAACTCTGGCAAACCCTGGGTGAAGGCACGCATCAGGTTAATGGTGAGACTCACGAAATTAACATGTACCAGTTAAAGAAAAAGCTTTATCTGTGCATGTGTTCAGTGAACGCACTTGAAGCCATTCGTTTTTATGTATCCTTTGCCTGTACCTTCGCCTTTGCCGAACGCGAACTGATGGAAGGTAATTCAAAAATTATTCGCTTAATTGCCCGCGATGAAAATCTGCACTTAACCTCTACACAGCATATTTTAAACCTGTGGCGCAATGGTAAAGATGATCCTGAAATGGCTGAGATTGCCAAAGAATGTGAACAGGAATCTAAAGATATCTTCTTAACTGCGGTTGAGCAGGAAAAACAATGGGCAGCCTATTTGTTCCAGCATGGTTCAATGATTGGTCTGAATCAGGAGATCCTGTGTCAGTATGTGGAATACATTGCCAATAACCGTATGGAAGCGATTGGCTTAGGAAGTCCCTTTGCGGTATCTGGTAACCCTCTGCCCTGGATGAATAATTACCTAAGTTCAGATAATGTGCAGGTCGCACCACAGGAATCAGAAATCAGCTCATATCTGGTTGGTCAGATTGATTCTGAAGTCGACAGCAGCGAATTTGATGACTTCGATCTATAGATAAATGTGTGATAAAGAGTGTGCTTTTATGATTGTTGTGAAATCCCACGGAGAGTTCAGACAACAAACCAGAAAAACGATTCTGGAGTCATTAGAAGTAAACAATCTTGAAGTGCATACCAGCTGCCGCGAAGGCTTTTGTGGCGCTTGTCGTACTAAATTAAATAAAGGCTCAGTAAAATATATTACTGAGCCTTTAGCCTATTTCGAGGACGACGAAATTCTTCCCTGTTGTTGTGTGGCCACCAGCGATATTGAAATAGAATTATCTTAATTTTATTGTCGGGTAATAATGGCATCACGGTAGCCATGCCAGCTGGCGAAGCCAAGTAAAGGCATCACCACCGTAAAGGCAACAAAACCGGTAAAAAAGCTAACTGATACCAGTAACACGATAATACTTGCCCAAATCAACATCACGTATTTGTTTTGCCAGACACAATTCATACTGGTCAGCACTGCGGTCAACATATCTACCCGCCGCTCGATTAATAATGGCTGAGTAAACACACTGATACAGAACACCAATAGCGCAAATGCCAAACCAATCAATGCCCCTATCACCATAAATGGTAACGAATTAACCAGCGAATGGGTTGCGTTGTCTTCATAAAGTTGATGAAGCAAAGACGCGATACGCATCCAAACCAACATAATTAACATCAACAATATGCCAAATCTCCATGCCTGAAATGCAAACTGTTTTATGATTGCCAGACAATGACGAAAAGCGGGATGATTCCCTTTGTGCAGCTGATAACTAATATCATATAACCCGCCGGCCAGATAAGGGCCAATTAACATGAAAGACACAATGGCTGGTACCAATACCAGGTGCCAGCCGATTACATTAAAAAGAGCAATGGTTACCCAGGGCATAACAAGAAAAAACAAACCAAATAACAAGCTAACAACAGGTGCACGCGTAAAATCAAACCAGGCATAAGCCATCCACTTAAGCGGGTCACTTACCTGTAACTGACGACTCGGAATAATGGTGGCTATGCGCTTTACACCTGAACCATCTTCGGATTGTTCCGGGATAAACTCAGGCATTAATTACATCTCCAGCGGCACGGTTTTTTTACCCACTAACGGGTTGTCGAAATGACTTTTTATTCCCACAAACTGTGCATCAGGGAACTGAACCGCAATGGTATTTTTTATAACACTTTCATGTTGTTTATCGCTGTACACCAGCATCATGGCTTTTCCCTGATGTAATTCACCATCCTTGTCACTTAATCGATAATTACGATGACTAATGCCAATTAGCCCACCAATCCAGCCACCAAATCCTATGGTTAAAAACAAAATAAACACCACGTTTAACCCATTAATTTGCCATCCATAAGGCTGATTTAAATACAACAACCAGGATAATAAACAGCCTGTTATCAAACCAACAATGGCACCACGCTCAAGTTTATGCACAACATCCCGTTCTTCAATAATGGACGCTTCATGCACTCTGTGTCCGGCGAAGTCAGCGCTGTTTTCGCTGATAAAATGAATGTTTGACGCTTTAATACCTTGTTTAATTAAACTGTCTTCAAGTCTGTCACTTTCATTTAGGTTATTTAATAAAAACTGATATTGCATAAGTATGTCCTCCTGTTAATGGTTAAGGACCTTATAAGCTTATGAATAACAAGCCGAATTAGCTCGATTTATGCAGAAATAATCTTAAAAGAATAATTATGTGTTCAACTTTTTATGAGCAATATTGCAGAGGATGCCAATAAACAGTTTGTTGAAAATGCTCAGCCATCAAGTGATTTAATGTTGCAAATTGAGTGATGCGCCTGTTTTCACCACTAATACACTGCCAGCTGAAGCGATGACAATTGTTGTTGAGCACATGGTAATCGCGATAACTGAATAACTGTGCGGATGCCCTTTGCGCAGCTAAAGGATCAATTAACGGCTTACCCGATGAATCACAGGCTATAAAAATGGTATCGCCCGAGCGGTTTTGCATAAAACGTGATGCAGAGACGGCGCGAATCAATCCGTTACCTTTAAGCTCCGCTACACCATCGTCAAGCCATATGCCAGAATGATCAAAAACACCATAGATCCCACAGCAAACAATGGCGCCGCCTTTAGCTTTTACAGCAATGGCACGTTCACCGGGAAACTGAGCAACCACACCTTTAGCCCGCATATCCTGTTGCCGAAGGTGTTGACCTACCAGCCAGCTTCCCACACCTACCCCTAACCAAATCAAAGGAACAGCCATACATACCCCGGATTTTCATTTACATACTTGCTGTTTTAATCGCAGCCTGAATTTTATACAAGTTTTACAATGTAAATGGATGTAAATCACAAATTTACCCTTAACACTTGCACAGGCTTAGTTTAATCTGATGACAAAGCTGTCAATTTGAATTTTAAATGAGCAACACTCCTAAAAGCAGTCACTTTTTCGCACACCTGGCCCGTATGAAACTCATTAATCGCTGGCCCCTCATGCGCAATATTAATAACGAAAATGTTCAGGAACACAGTTTACAGGTGGCCATGGTTGCCCACGCACTCGCTTTGATTAAAAACCGTTACTTTAATGGCAGGGTTGACCCTTTTAAAATAGCTACAATTGCCCTGTTTCATGATATATCTGAAGTGTTAACCGGCGACTTACCTACCCCGGTAAAATACTCAAACCCAGCCATACAGCACGAATATAAAAAAATTGAAAAACTGGCAGAACAAAAGCTGATTAATATGGTGCCAGACGACTTCACTGAAGATTACGCTGCATTAATTGATAACCAGTACCATAGCGAAGCTGAGCAATTTTTAGTAAAAGCTGCGGATGTGATCTGTGCTTACTTAAAAACGCTGGAAGAACTGGCTGCTGGTAATCATGAATTCGATCTGGCAAAAAAACGCCTGGATAAAATCATTAAAAACTATCATTCACAGGAAGTGGATTATTTTATGCAAACTTATATGCCCAGTTTTAGTCTGAGTCTGGATGAAATTACTCAGGAGGACTGGCAATAATGCATAACTACTGGATCGAACGTTTCAGCGATAAAAATCCATCCAGAGATAATGATCACCGTACCCCCTATCAACGGGACAAAGCCAGAGTATTGCACTCAGCTGCATTTCGACGTTTGCAGGCCAAAACGCAGGTTCTTAGCGTGGGCGCCAACGACTTTCATCGCACCCGGCTTACCCATTCGCTGGAGGCCGCACAGATTGGCCAGGGAATAGCAGCGCAGCTACAACAAAAACAACCGGAGTTAACCGAAGAGCTGCAACTGGACTTTAATTTAATCGAAACCCTTTGCCTTGCCCATGATATTGGGCATCCGCCATTTGGTCATGGTGGTGAAGCAGCATTACATTTTATGATGCGTGATCATGGTGGCTTTGAAGGAAACGGTCAGACCTTACGAATTGTAGCCAAACTCGAACCTTATACGGCTAACAACGGTATGAACCTGACCCGGCGCAGCATGCTTGGTCTGATCAAATATCCGGGGTTTATAGATCAAATGCGGCCAATAAGCCAACAAGCCAGCATCCCGGCCAATTTTCGTCAGTTACATGCATCCGAATGGCTGCCACCGAAAGGACTTTATCAGGACGATAAACAGATATTTGAATGGGTAACCGATTGCTTATCCGCAGAAGACAAAAGACGTTTTTGTTCGACCAGATCCACAACAGGCAGACAACGGCGTACGCGGTATAAATCCTTTGACTGTTCGATTATGGAACTGGCTGATGATATAGCGTACGGCATCCATGACTTAGAGGATGCGATAACCACAGGCATTATTGAAAAGTCGGTGTTTGACAGCCAGGTGACTGAAAAATTGCAAAAATTGGATGATATCTGGTATCAACAACAAGCCACAGTTTTATCCGATAACCTGTTTAGTCAGCATCACTACCGGCGAAAAGATGCTATTGGTTCTCTGGTCAACAAGCTGATTACCGCAATCTCTATTCAGCCGGTCGACTCCCTGTTCACACAGGCACTACTGAAATATAACGCCACACTGGATACCCCCAGTTTTGACGCACTAAACCTGTTTAAAGAATTTGTTTTAAAAAATGTAATTAAACGCCCTGACATTCAACGACTGGAATACAAAGGGCAGCAACTCATTATGCAAATGTTTGATGCTTTTGCGTCAGATCCTACCCGACTACTCCCGGCCAACACTTGTCTGCGCTGGCAGCAAGCTGAGAAAGCCGGAAAAGGTATGCGTGTCATTTGCGACTATATAGCAGGAATGACAGATGGCTATGCGTCCCGTATGCACAAGAGTTTGTTTTACCCCGAATAAAATATCTGCGATCCAGAATAGGAACAGGCTGAAACTAGCTTTATCTGACTGGCCCGCCCTTTTTACCCTTAACTTTTAACTACATGTTAATTTACAACTATCCGTCTTCTTCATGTTTACCAGGCTTATATCATTGGGCCAAAGCGTTAGTTAAAAATTAACCAAAAAAACACTTGCATGTTTATTTATACAGTACTACTGTATATCCATACTGTATAAACAAACAGGTAAAACAATGGCTAATTTACTCGCAACACAAAACGAAATACCCTTTTTTGGTATTCAGCAATTCCATATTTCACAACGTCAATCTGTGCAACAAATATATTTGCGCAGCACACAACGTAAATGGACTTATATTTTGAGTGATCACATTAAAGCCTCTGCAGATTTACCTTACTGCATAAAACTCCATTGTGATGATGCGGAATTACGTTTTAGCTGGCTGGAAAAGATCATTAAAGCAGGTCAGGCACATACACTTGTTGTCGATTATTTACCTCAACAACCACAACAATTAAAACATTTACAGCAGTTATGTCAGCAATATAAAGTTTTACTATTGGTATTACATACTCAAAAAACCGATAATCTGGTTTGGGGTCATTGGTAAAAATTTAAGATTGTTATGCAGTGCTTTTGTGGATCAGGTAATAAATACCAAGTGTGTTGCTCACCTCTTGTTGAAGAGCAACAAAGTGCAGATAATCCAGAGGCCTTAATGCGCTCGCGTTACAGCGCCTATGTCGTCAAACAGTATCAATATATTTTTAATACATACAGTGCCAAACACCCAGACCGTCCTTTATCAGTTGATGAGCTTAGAGAGCATGCTAATGGTACAACCTGGCTTGGTTTAAAAATTGAAAAAACATCAGTTGCGGGTGATACAGGTGAAGTTGAGTTTCGTGCTATGTATCAGGTTGATAATCAGCTTTACCAACTTCATGAGCTGTCACAGTTTATTAAGGAAAATCATCAGTGGCGTTACCTATCGGGCAGAATTTTTGATGACTCTGGCAGATTGTAAATCACATTTCCCAACTAGCTAACCTTACCCAGTTTTCACTTATGCGGCACTTTGCTCACTCGTTTTAGGCTGTAGTCTATTCAACAATTCAAACAGCGATGTTTCATCAATGTCAATATCCTGCTGTTGCTGCATCACCGAGTTATTTATCCCTGCATTGTCGATAATAACCGGATCGATAAACTGAGTCTGATCCTTTAGTCCCAGAGGCGCGGGATGAATAACTTCATACAAACGTGCAGAAGCCTGCTGATGATGTTGCCATAATTGTTTTTGTACTTGCATTTGCCGCCAGTGCTTTTCCTCAGCATAAAGTGGCTGAACCGGATAATGTTGAAGATCGGCAGCAATTGTTTTTTCGGAATACAGTGGGTTATCTTGTTGTTCAAACTTAACCCTTGCCAGATAGTCTTGCTGCAAGCATGCCAGCATCAAGGCAAACTCAGCCCCTCCACGATGGTTAAGCGCTTTGCCAAGACGTCCACTAAATTCAATATCCTGATTCAGATTAACTTGTTGAGTCATAACCTGTTTCGCATACAAAGGTATTGCTGTTTATATCGGATAATTAAAATTAACCTTTACTCCTTATGCCAACCATCTACCCTATCAATCAAAGAATTAATCGAAATTTCCTAGTGAAATTCATGATTTAAGTACAAAATAGATAAAGATTTCCCATCTAATTTATTACAACTGGAGTGCTTTTCAGCCCATGGATAAAATGACCTATCATGATAAACGGATTCTGGTTGTCGATGATCACAGGCCATTTCTTTTAAAGTTACGTAATTATCTCAATGCATTGGGCGCACAAAGCATCAATTTAGCGGAAACTGCGGAAGAAGCCGTCAGGTTATGTGAGAACCAACTATTTGACATCGTGATTTCAGATCATGATTTAGGTAGTAATGCACAAACCGGCATGCAATTACTTGAAGAGTTGCGTTATAAAAAATTGCTGTCGCCAGATACACTGTATTTAATGGTAAGTGGCAATACTGAACATCCGCCTGTGATGGGCAAGCTGGAAAACCAGCCAGATGATTATTTGATAAAACCCTTTTCCCAGGCGCAGCTGGCCAATCGTATTGGTAAAATAGCCACTAAACATAAAGCATTAAGATCCTTATACCGTTGTTTATTTAACAAAGATATTCGCGGCGCAATTAATGCCTGTAAGGACGCCATTAGTTCAGGCAGTCGTTACCGTCAGTTTTGTTCTGTGGTTATGGTCGAGCTTTTGTGGCGTGAAGATAAGTTCGATGTTGCGATGTCGGTATTAGACCCGTTAGTCCGTGATACACAATTACCATGGGCTGTGATGGCAATGGCCAAAACCATGATGTACAAACGACAATTTGAAGAAGCCATTAACATGGCCAGGAATATTGTTGATAACCGTGTGTTGGCCGCAGACTCTCACGATATTCTGGCACAATGTTATTTGCGCACCGAAAAGCTGGCCGAAGCCTGTGAGGAAATAAAGCAGGCAATCAATCTATCCCCGCATTCGATTGAACGTCAATATTTGGGATGTGAAATCGCTCAGGCCAGTGGTGATTATGACTTTGCTAAAAATTGCTGTTTGGCCATTTTGGAACAATCACGCCACTCTGTGCATAAAAACATCTCACATATGTGTAATTACATTCGTTCGATATTAGAGCTCGCTGAGCAAGCCCTCGACCCCAAACTAAGCAACAAATATCATCAGGACGCATTACTGGAATTACAACGTCAAAAGCAAACTGAACTGGTACAAAACAGCCCTCAACCTTTTGACTTTGATGCGTTTGAAACCATCGTAAACGCCAGGATCAGCGTTATTCAGGGCAAATTACAAAATGCCCGTCGGGCTTTATATGAGTCGCAACAACAAATTGAACAAAAATTTGCAGACTATCCCTCATCTTTGGCTCCTGACAGTATTAAAATCATGTTTGATCTCGGAGAATATGAGCAGGCCTCAGCTTTATTAGACAAAGTCAGGGATACCGATACTCAGGACCCCAATACCCAACGGCTGTTAAGCAATACGATAAAGCAGGTTAAAACCACCAGCGGCAGTTTCGACAGACACAAGAAAAAAGCCATAGAATGTTATAATCAGGGACAATATCAGGCTTCTTACGATGCCTTCCATCAGGCATTGGCACTGGCACCAATGAATACAGGAGTGGCAATAAATTTATTACAGGTCATAGGTAAACTTATTGCACAAAAAAGCAAACCTGATCCGCAACTCAAAATGGAATGCCGCAAACTTTATCATTCAATTGATAGCTTGCAGCTCCCCGACTCGCATCGCCAAAAGCTTACACACATTACCCCAGAGCTTCAGGCATATTTAGGATAAAAATAATATGAACAAATCACTGTTATCAGCAGCTTGTATTGCACTAGTCAGTTGTGCACAACAACCTCAGCGCTGTGAAGATATTTTAGTAATAAAAGAACAACAACTTGAATGTAAAAAGTTACAATTTCAAATAAAAAACAACACTAACCCTCAACAAGTTTTGGAAGCACAACGTCGTTTTGACGAAAACTGTGCAGATTTACGTTACTACCGCGATCAGTTTGATACGGTATGTAAAGGTGAACAGACCCCAATTGGAGAAACTAAAAAGCAGGACGAGTAATTTATTATTGCTGATTAAATTGCTTAATAATGTGCTGAGCGATTGGAATTGCCGATGTGGCAGCCGGGCTTGGCGCATTCCCCACAAACAGCATATTGTCGGTTTGCACAAATTTAAAGTCGTGAATTAACTGACCATTTCTATCAACGGCCTGTGCACGAATTCCACAAGGATACGATTTTAAATCTTCCAGCGTTACCCTTGGCCAGTATTTTTGTACCTGAGCTAAATAGCCCTTTCGCCAAAAACTATTCTTCAGCTCAGTGACTCCTGCCCCCGCATAGTTTGCAAGCAGTTTCCAAAAGCCTTTATAACTCACCATATCGGCAAGATCTGAAATCGATAATTGATAACGGTTATACCCCTCACGCTTCATCGCCAGTACAGCATTAGGCCCAACAGTTATGCCGCCGTCAATCATGCGCGTTAAATGAATGCCCAGAAATGGTAAATCGGGATCAGGCACTGGATAAATTAAATGCGGAACCTTTTGTGAATAATGGTCTGGCAAACGGAAATATTCACCTTTAAAAGGAATAATTTTAAAACCAGCGGTAAAACCAGCACTTTTAATTAAACGGTCAGACTCCAGGCCCCCACAAACCAACAGTTTCTTAGTGTGAAACCGCTGGGCTAATGTATCTACTACCACACCCTGACTGCTTTCAGTAATCGAATGTACTTCTTGCTGGAATATGACTGTCGTTCTCTTCTCTTGTGCCAGTTCGAGCATCGTTTGTGTAATACGGCGATAATCAGTAATGCCAGTTTGTTTGATCCAAATCGCTTCTTCACCCGCCAGGCCAGGAACACGCAGCTTTAGTTGTTTTCTAGATAAACGCTCAGGAACAAGTTCATTGGCATCACAACGTTGCATTAACTGCTCAAGTCTGGATTGTTCAACCTCATTGGTAGCCACAACCAATTTACCGCATTGCTCGTAAGGCACATTAAAGTCACGACAAAACTGATACGTTTGAATAAGTCCATCTTTGCAAAACCGGGCTTTTAAACTGTTTGGTGGATAATAGACGCCGGCGTGAATGACGCCAGAGTTTCGTCCTGTTTGATGACATGCTGGTGACGCTTCTTTTTCCAGCAAAAGTATATTGAGCTTTTTAGATTGCTTACTCAATTGCCAGGCCGTTGCGGCACCTACAATGCCGCCTCCGACGATAATGACATCAAACTGTTGCGTCACCCTAACTCCTTAATCTGATTCAATTAGAGACAATCCTTCATCGATCCACCCCGTGATGCCACCGATCATTTTTTTAACGGGGCGATTTAGTTTTGCCAGTTTGATGGCGGCTTTTTCTGTCGCATTACAATGAGGGCCAGCGCAATAAACCACAAACAAGGTATCAGGTGCAAATTGTTGTAAATTTTGCTCGTTTATTTTGCTGTGCAGCAGATTAACCGCACCTTCAATATGTGACTGCTTAAATTTATCGTCACTTCTTACATCGAGTAAAACGAAGTCTTGTTTGTTGTTACTGATCGCATGATGAACATCCCAACAGTCAGTTTCAAATTCAAGTAGCAGGCTAAAATGGGCTAGAGCGACATCGCTTGATGCAGCAGGAATACGTGAAACAGCAGAACTCATGATTAATTTCCTTGTTTTTTTTGAACAGGTTTAGTTTGCTATATATAAAACACACAAAAAATTGGCTGCATTGACATTTTTCATTAAAATTAAGCCAACTAAAGTCCATAATCTTAATAACATGAAAACAGCTATTTTGGTTTATCCTGATATTTCTATGTTCGAACTTGCGTGCGCTGTTGAGCTGTTTGCCCTGCCGCGCCCAGAGTTAAAACGCTATTACGATGCGGATGTAGTGAGTCTGGAAGATACACAAAGTAGCACTACCGCGGGCCTGGTGCTTAATACACAGATTGTTAATTCATTAGATGCCTATGACATGGTTGTCATCGCTAGCTGGCCAGTCGCACAACGTGAAATTCCCTCTCATTTAGCCAGCGAATTACTGGAATTTTACCAGTCAGGTAAGCGCCTTGTGTCGTTTTGTTCCGGGGCATTTTTACTTGCAGAACTTGGCATCTTAAATGCTAAAACCTGTTCAACTCATTGGCGCTATGCCACAGAATTTGTCCAGCGTTATAAGCGGGTAAACTTCAGCAACGATGTTTTGTATTGCATCGATGGTAATGTTGCAACGTCGGCCGGCAGCGCCGCCGCTCTGGATTTAGGCTTAGCATTAATCAGGCAGGACTTTGGTTTAGATACGGCAAATGCTGTGGCCAAACGACTGGTGTTACCTGTGCATCGCAATGCGACACAATCGCAATTTGTTGAAGCACCAGTGATATCGGAAAACAAAGCATTATCGAGCAGTATGGATTGGGCTATCACTAATTTACAACACACAATATCGATTAACCAATTTGCCGAAAAAGCCAATATGTCGCGCCGCAATTTCGACCGTTGTTTTAAAAAAGCCACAAATTTAACCCCACAGCAGTGGCTTATCATGCAACGACTGGAGCGAGCCAGTCAGATGTTGCAACAAACCAATCTCAACATTGAGCAGGTTTCCAGCCAGGCTGGATTTGAGAACAGCCTAACATTTCGTCATCACTTTAAAGCTAAATTTGGTTGTGCGCCGCTTCAATACCGACACCAGCATCAAATCGCAGTAACAAATTAAGCAGGTGTTTATTTTTGCAGTGGTTACAGGGATAATTCACGCCCTTTTATCAAGCAGTATGTAACTTATGTCAGACAAAGAGCGTTTTGGTGGCACTGCCCGTTTATATGGTCAGGACGCACCTAACATATTAGCTAACTCACACGTTGCCATTGCTGGCATAGGTGGTGTTGGTTGTTGGGTGGCAGAAGCACTTGCCAGAACCGCTGTGGGTAAAATCACCCTTATCGATTTAGATGACTTGTGTGTCACCAATACCAATCGTCAATTACATGCATTAGCCGACACCATTGGTCAGCCTAAAGTTGATGTTATGGCACAGCGTCTTAAAGCGATAAATCCAGATTGCAAGGTCATTTGCATTGAGGATTTTGTAGCCAGCGACAACGTTGCTGAGGTTTTACATAACGAGCTTGATTTTGTAGTGGATGCAACCGACAGCATTAAAGCTAAAGCTGCAATGATAGCGCACTGTAAACGTAATAAATTGCCAATCATAACTATTGGCGGCGCCGGCGGCCAAACCGATCCCACCAGGATCCAAGTGGGTGATCTGAGTAAAACCATTCAGGATCCCCTCGCCTCAAAATTGCGTAACTTGTTACGTAAAGAGTATCGGTTTTCCAGCAATCCTAAACGTAAGTTTGGCATTAGTTGCGTATTTTCCAGTGAGCAACTGGTTTATCCGCAAGCGGATGGCAGTGTCTGTCAAACTAAAAATTTATCTGATGGCAGTGTCAAACTGGATTGCAATAACGGTTTTGGCGCATCAGTTGCGGTAACAGGTACATTTGGATTTGTTGCGGCTGCCCGGGTTATTGACAAACTGCTTGAAAAAGCACGCGCTGAATAAACAATCAATTAATTGCAGCGCTGCTTGATTGCATTAAACACGCTGTTTAAACCACTGGTGCGACTTGGGCTTAAATGGCGTTCTAATCCGGCTTCGGTTAAATATCCCGCTAAATCAAATACGTTAATGTATTCGACTGACTGTTGATTTAACACTTCGCAGATAAGGGCCAATAAACCACGGATAATTTTACTCTCGCTATCAGCGCTAATCGTAAGCTGTTCGCCTTTAACTTCAGTTTTTAGCCAAACATTAGATTCACAGCCACTGACACGCGTATCAGCGGTTTTATCTTCATCAGCCATACCTTGATGCTTTTTACCGGCCAGCATGAGCTGACGATATTTTGCATCCCAGCCTTTTGCCTGAGAAATTGCGTTAAAAAGCACTCTATCTTGTGAATGGGCCGATTTACCACCAACGTTTTGCAACTGACTTTTGCTTACAACACCAGAATTAACGTCTTTTTTTAGAAGTTGAATCGCGCTTTGAAGAGCCAAAATCAACTGATCGATTTCCTGAATCGTGTTGTATATTGCAAGCGAAACTCTAATCGTTCCGCTTATTCCCAGTCGCTGCATTAATGGCATAGCACAATGGTGACCAACGCGAACAGCAATGCCCTGTTCACCCAAAATTAACGCCACATCCTGGGCAGAAACATCTTTAATGCTAAACGATAAAATAGGCACTGAGGAATGAAGATCGCCCCACACCTTTATACCTTCAATAACGCTAAACTTATCTAACAGATAATGATAAAGATGCTGCTCATACTGTTGGAAACTGTCGGTTAACTCATGCGATAACCACTGGGCAGCTTTTGCCATGCCCAATACCCCTTCGATATTGGGTGTACCTGCTTCAAATTTAAGTGGAGGTAATTCGAATGATGTATCTTCTAAACTGACATGTTCAATCATTTCGCCGCCAAGCTGATATGGGGGCAAAGATTCAAGTAAATGGAATTTGCCATACAGCACACCAATCCCAGTCGGTCCGAACATTTTATGTGCACTGAAGGTATAAAAATCACAATCAAGTTCAGTGACATCAACCCTAAAATGGCCAACCGCTTGTGCGCCATCAACAAGACTTAATGCACCCACATTTTTTGCCTCAGCGATAACCTTTTTAACCGGATTAATATTACCTAAGGCGTTAGATACATGCCCCATGGCAACTATCAATGTGTTGTGGTCAATAATCTGCTGCAGGCCCGATAAATCAAGCACACCAACGTCATTTAACGGAGTTACGCGTAACTCGCATTGATGCTGTTTTGCCAGTTGCTGCCAGGGTACAAAATTTGCGTGATGTTCTAACTCTGTAACTACTATATTTTTACCATTAATACTGGATTGCCTGGCTAAACATGTGGCCACTAAGTTGATAGCGTCTGTTGTTCCTTTGGTAAAAACAATGCACCTTTCATCTGGCGCATTGATGAATTTGGCCATTGTTTTACGTGCGGACTCAAACTCTGTTGTGGTCGATACCGCCAGCGGGTAAGAACCACGATGCACATTTACGTTCTGTGCCTGATAAAAATGCTGCAATGTTTCAAGCACTATCTGTGGTTTTTGTGTGGTAGCCGCACTATCAAAATAAACCAAGTCGGTTGATTGATTTATTAAAGGAAATTGCTGACGCCAGATATTTTGCATAGATATCACTGTGAGTTTTTTAAGGCATGGTAAATAAAGTAAGTCAGGCTGTAAGACTTATTCTGAGCCCCGCTGCCAGGGATTGTTCACTAATCGAATGTAGAGCTGCTCAACTTTTTCGCGTGCCCAAGGCGTTTTGCGCAAAAACGTTAAGCTCGATTTTAAACTGGGATCATGTTTAAAACAGCGAATATCAATTAATTCCGCAAGCTTTTCCCATCCATAATGCGACTCGAGTTTAATTAAAATGGCTTTTAAGGTGACACCATGTAAAGGATTATTGGGTTGCTGCTGCACAGGCTCTCACTTATTTTGTACAAACTGATTAATATAAACACTTAATTGCTCGATTCGAGCATTAGTTAACTGTCGATAATCAAAATAGGGGCAAATTATAACCCGATGTGGTGGGCAAAGTGCAAAATGATGGTCGACCCACACAAATTCAAACTCAGACTCGCTTTTAGCACCAAAATGCCGGCCTGTTATGATATTAATCGCATTGGTTTGAATTTGATGTGGTGAACCAAAAATTAATGCGGTTTTACTGCCTTGTTGCAACAAATACTGATCACGATATTGTTGCCAGCTGCTCGCTAAGGATTGGTAGGGGAATAACTGACTATCAAGCGCAAACAGAAGTTTGGCATAAACATTAAATACTTTACGCCAGCCGTTACCAAATGCACTGGAAATACGTGTTATATCACCGGATTGAAGCGCCTGAATTGATGTAAGAGATGAGAATTCTGCCGAATCCGGCTCGTTCTGAATAAATACTCCAATATTAAAATCGCTGTCGCCTAATCCTCTATAAATTTTATTTTCAGCCATACAACAAACAACTGACATTTTCACCTGGTATAAAATGCTCCTGATGGAACGTCATGCCCAATTTTTCCAATAAACGAATGGATGGCGAATTATTGTGAGATACCAAAGCCACTACATCAACTAGTCTTAACTCATGATTAGCAAACTGCAAAATTGCCTCAGCTGCTTCAAGTGCATATCCCTGCCCTCTGCCAATAGGTAAAAAACCGTAACCAATATCAGCTGAAATCAAATTAGGCCGTTGTAACAATCCTGCCATACCAATGGCCTGACCCGATTGCTTTATACTCACTTTCCACAATCCAAAACCATGCTGTACATAACTTTTTTGCGGACCATTAATAATATAGCGACGCGCATCGGCAGGCGTTCTAACGCCTCTGTCACCAATATGTTCAATAAAGTCAGGCTGATTGAGCAACTCAACGATAAAATCAGCGTCATCGGTTGATAATAAATCTATCGATAATCGCTTGGTGGTAATCAGATCCAATCTGCAGTCCTTTGTAATAGCATTGCTGCGCGACAATTTGATACCATGCGGGCAGATCATTTAAACAGGAACAATTCAATGAAGTTTATCTCTTTTAACATCAATGGGCTACGAGCAAGGCAACATCAGTTAGAAGCGCTTATCGAAAAACACCAGCCAGATGTTATTGGACTGCAGGAAACCAAAGTCCACAATGAAATGTTTCCGTTAGAAGCCGTTGAATCAACGGGTTATCATGTGATTTATCACGGTCAAAAAAGCCACTATGGGGTAGCCATGTTATCCAAACAAGCGCCTCAGGATGTGCAATACGGCTTCCCTGACGATGATGAAGACGCCCAGCGCCGCATGATCATGGCTACCTTTACCTTGCCTAATGGCGAACCAGTCAGAGTGTTAAACGGCTATTTTCCGCAAGGCGAAAATCGCGAGCACCCCCTTAAATTTCCAGCCAAACAAAAGTTCTACGCAGATTTAAATCAGTACATTGAATCACGCGATAAACAAGAAAATATGATCGTCATGGGCGACGTTAATATATCTCATCAGGATTGTGACATTGGTATTGGTGAGCCTAACCGCAAGCGTTGGTTACAAACCGGTAAATGCAGCTTTTTACCTGAAGAACGTGAATGGTTAAATACCTTGCTGGGTTACGGTTTCAAAGACAGCTTCCGCGAATTACACCCAGAAGTCACTGATCGTTTTAGCTGGTTTGACTACCGCTCTAAGGGGTTTGATGACAACCGTGGGTTGCGTATTGATTTGATTCTCGCGACCGAGAAACTGCATACCCAATTGACTGATGCTGGTATTGACTACGAACTACGCGGCATTGAGAAACCTTCAGATCATGCGCCAATTTGGGCAACCTATAAATAAGCAGGATTATAATGTCGTTAATCCAAATTAGCGCCACATTCGTTTATTTACTGCTGGTCGGCATGATGCTGAGGGCTTTGCCCTTAAGGTCATTGCTGCATAGTGGGAAAACTCAGCACTTAATTTTTGGCTGTGTGGTAGCTGTTTTTATTTTGTGGATGTTTAGAACCGGGATTTATCCCGGCCTTACCGTGCATTTTTTATGGTTATCCGCACTACCGCTGGTATTAGGATACCGATGGGCGATCGTTGTTTCTATGTTAGCACTATTGGGTGTTACCTTAGCAGGCATGACACCTATATCTATGTTTGGGATCAATGGATTATTAGGTTGTATCGCCCCTATTTCCTTAAGCTATGCCGTATTTAGCTGGACATTTCATAAACTGCCCAGGCATTTATTTATCTATATATTTGTATGTGCTTTTGCCTCAGGCATGGCTGCAATTAGCTTAAAAATGCTGTTATTTGGCGGATATTACTTTTTAACTGGTCAATATAGCTGGCAGATTATTGTAGATAATTACTTGATACTTATCCCATTACTGCTATTCCCTGAAGGCATGCTTAACGGTATGACCATAACGCTGTTGGTGATTTATTTACCTAGCTGGGTTAACACCTTCCACGACAAACATTATTTGCATAATAAATAGACTATCAACCCTAAAGTTGTTCGATATTTAACCGATAACAACTTGGGAGGATAGTATTATGCAAATATCGGTAAATTTAGGTCCAGCCGATGTACAGGCACAAATAAGCCGAATGTCACATCGTGCCGACAGTAATCAAAGCGTTGAGAAGTCAGCGACGTCCGATCTTGCTCCTAAAACTCCAAAGGAATCGGTGTCAGGGGTAAATCAGGCGCCTGAAATAACGCCAAAAGCTAAGCAGGGTATGCCAGAAGAATCTGGTACCAATACAGAGTTACAAGTGAATCAGCGAGGATACAAATTCAATATGCTGATTGAACGGCCTGCAGGTACAACAACAATGCAAACCGTTCTTAATTTCTATCGTACTGATGTTGCGGCTGAACAGACTACGAATACATCAGCCTCAATTGATGAAACTGCTTAAAGCTGACTTTTGCTGAATTAAAGTCAGCTCTTCCCCACTACAGCCACTGTTTGGTAAACACTTTATCCAGTTGCTCAAATGCCGCTTTTAATAACGTCGCCAGTTCTTTGTAGGTGGGTTTAGATTTTAAATTATTAATCTGACAACCGTGCTGGCGCATTTTGGCATGCGTTTCGACATACCACTGCCTGACTGAAGGCGGTAACAATTGATTGGAACGAAAACCTAACCACAACAATCCCTGCAACGGCAAACTTAATATAAAAGCGCCGGTGGTTAAGATTTGTGGTAATTGCTGCTGACCAAAATAATTGTATTGTAACGCCACTACAGCCACAGCAATTGGCGGCATAACTTTGATACCAAAACGCGTAGCATTAATGATTCGATTTTCAGGAAACAGGCTATTTAACGCCTTTTGCTGGGGCCAGGTTTGCATATATTGCTGACCATCTTTAAACATCATTGAGAGTGTCAGAGCCATTACTTCCCCCTTCTTGACTGAATAGTAAGATTACGCCTTTATGGATAATTTCGCTAACAAATTTCAGTTTAAAAGTGTTAAATTTTATTCGACTTTAATCGTATATACGTAACAACTTTAGTTAATCGTTGATTTCATTCGATTAATACAAAGCAACTTCTTGAAAAGCGATATAACATACCCATAATGAAGCTAATCTTATCTTTTTGTCATGTCACCCATGACAAAATTGAACACATTCACTCTGGAGTTTTTCATGTCTGAGACAAGACACTGCCGACTGTTAATTTTAGGCTCTGGCCCTGCTGGTTATTCTGCTGCAGTTTATGCTGCACGCGCTAATTTAAACCCGGTTCTGTTAACCGGCATTCAACAAGGTGGTCAGTTAACCACAACCACTGAGGTAGAGAACTGGCCAGGAGATCCTGAAGGCTTAACCGGTCCTGATCTAATGGTACGCATGCAAAAACATGCCGAAAAATTCAATACCGAAATTATTTTCGATCACATTAATAAAACCGATTTAAGCAAACGTCCTTTCACTTTAACCGGTGATAATGGTACTTACACTTGTGATGCGCTAATTATTGCAACAGGGGCATCTGCCAAATATCTTGGTCTTGAAAGTGAACAAGCCTTTATGGGCAAAGGTGTATCTGCCTGTGCAACCTGTGACGGCTTTTTCTATCGAAATCAAAAAGTCGCTGTGATTGGTGGTGGTAATACAGCAGTTGAAGAAGCGCTTTATTTATCAAATATCGCATCTGAAGTGCACGTTATTCATCGTCGTGATAGTTTCCGTAGCGAAAAAATTCTGGCTGACCGCTTAATGGAAAAAGCCCAAAATGGCAACGTCACACTGCACCTAAACCGTACTCTGGACGAAGTGCTGGGTGATGAAATGGGTGTCACTAAAGTTCGTATTAAGGACACTGATTCAGATAAAACTGAAGAAATCGATATTATGGGTCTGTTTGTTGCCATTGGTCACCAACCTAATACCAGTATATTTGAAGGCCAGCTGGACATGAAAGACGGCTATATTAAGGTACAAAGCGGTACCGAAGGAAACGCAACACAAACCAGCGTAGAAGGCGTATTTGCCGCAGGCGATGTGTCTGATCATATTTACCGCCAGGCCATTACTTCAGCCGGGACTGGCTGTATGGCTGCACTTGATGCCGAAAAATATCTGGACGCTTTATAAAGCAACATAAGGCCTCTTTATTAGAGGCCTTTTTTATCTATGGCCCAACATTTATTTCAACTTTCCCAACATAATTTGTCTTTTCCTGACGTCGATTCAGCGTTACCTGAGCCTGATGGTTTACTTGCTTATGGCGGTGACTTGTCAAATCAACGTTTATTAACCGCTTACTCTAAAGGGATTTTTCCCTGGTACAGTGATGATTCTCCTATTTTATGGTGGAGCCCGTCTGAAAGAGGCATTCTGGAATTAGCTGATTTTAAATGTTCAAAAAGTCTGGCCAAAAAAATTCGACAACAACGTTACCGTGTGACATTGAATCAGGCGTTTGAACATGTGATTAAAGCCTGTGCCAATGTTCCAAGAAATGATGCTATGCATGGCACATGGATCACAGATGAAATGATGGATGCCTACATCAGTTTGCATCAACAAGGTCATGCCCACTCGATTGAAGTATGGAACCAACAACAATTAGTTGGCGGTTTATATGGCGTAGGTTTAAATAATGTGTTTTGTGGCGAGTCGATGTTTCATATAGAAACAGACTGCTCCAAAATTGCCACTTACTATCTGGTGCAATGGTTAAAACAACATGATTTTGCTTTTATCGATTGTCAGCTGGTTAACCCACATTTGTCTAGCCTGGGTGTTAAAGGCGTTGCACGCGACTATTTTATTAGTAAACTGAATCAAGCTCAAAATAAAACACCCCGATACACAAACGATATATGGCAACCTAAGGAACTTAGCTAAATTAATGAAGTTTGGCATCACGCAGACAGTTGAATGTGCCTATTTACCCGGTCAACAGGAACGACTGGCGGTATTAGTCGAGCCAGAAATGGATAGTAGTCTCGCCTATGATTTACTTATCCAGTCAGGATTCAGACGCAGTGCAGAACAACTATATCGACCTCATTGTACAGAGTGTCATGCCTGCCAGTCTCTACGATTACCTGTAGAGCGTTTTATCCCGTCATCCAGCCAACGCCGCATTAGTAATAAAAATAGAGATGTCGAAGTTCTGCTTTCGGCCGAGAACAAACCAGAATATTACTCGCTTTATTTCGACTATATTTCTGAACGTCATACTGATGGCAGCATGTATCCACCGTCAAAAGAGCAATATGAAAGCTTTTTAGGACAAAGCTGGACACATCAACAATTTATCGAATTCCGAATTCAAAACGATTTAGTTGCTGTCGCCGTTATTGATGAAGTGGATTCTGGTTTGTCGGCTTTATATACATTTTATGCACCTGAACTCGCATATCGCTCACTAGGAATTTTTTCTATTTTGACCCAAATTGAGTTATGCCGACTCAATAATAAACGTTATTTGTACCTTGGTTATCAAATTGATGACTGCAATAAAATGAATTATAAGGCGAATTTTTATCCACATGAGCGCTTTATTGGTAACAAATGGTACGAAATAGTAAAAAAACAGCCCTGTTGACTTTACTCTTACTTGTTTATTGGGCAAAATCTGCGCGGCATTTTTATGAATTTATTACACAGTGTTATATTTGCACTGCAATTGCAGAGCCACACTGTCGATTTTATTAAACAGAGGTATTTATTTTAGATGGCGAAAGAAGATTGTATTGAAATGGAAGGTACGGTTCAGGATACACTTCCAAATACTATGTTTCGTGTTGAGCTTGAAAACGGTCATGTTGTTACTGCGCATATTTCCGGCAAAATGCGTAAAAACTACATCCGCATCCTGACCGGTGACAAAGTTACTGTTGAAATGACGCCATACGACCTGACTAAAGGTCGCATTATTTATCGCGCCAGATAATTAAGAATTACAACAATAAAAAACCCAACTCAAGGTTGGGTTTTTTATTGATCTTTCATCATGAGCAAAAACTATTTAACTTTTTCTTCTCGCTGTTGAAAGCAAAAGTTTAACTCATTGTCTTTAACAGACACAGATACATTTCCACCATCGGTTAATTCGCCAAACAACAGCTCATTTGCTAATGGTTTTTTCAGTTTTTCCTGAATAACCCGTGCCATTGGTCGCGCTCCCATCGCTTTGTCATAACCATGCTCAGCTAACCAGTCTCTTGCATCGCTGGCCACTTCAAGCGAAACACCTTTTGCATCAAGTTGCGCTTGCAGCTCAACAATAAATTTATCGACAACCTGCAGAATGACATCCATTTCCAAATGATTAAACCAGACAATACTATCCAAACGGTTTCTAAACTCAGGCGAAAAGACCTTATTGATCTCTCCCATTGCATCATGACTGTGATCCTGCTGTTTAAAGCCAATTGATTTGCGAATGGTTTCCATCACACCTGCATTAGTTGTCATTACCAACACCACATTGCGAAAATCTACTTTACGGCCATTGTTGTCCGTCAGGGTTCCGTGATCCATCACTTGCAATAAGATGTTGTAAATATCACTGTGGGCTTTTTCAATTTCATCCAACAACACCACCGAATAAGGGTTTTTGATAACAGCATCTGTTAACATGCCACCCTGTTCGAATCCAACATAACCAGGAGGTGCCCCTATCAAACGACTGACAGCATGACGTTCCATATATTCAGACATATCAAAGCGCAGTAATTCAACGCCCATAATTTTTGCCAGCTGTTGTGTCACCTCAGTTTTACCTACACCAGTAGGTCCGGCAAACAGAAAACACCCGACAGGTTTATTTTCGTTGCCCAAACCAGAACGTGATAAACGGATTGCATCAGTCAGTGAATCAATCGCTTTATCCTGACCAAACACCACTAATTTAAGGTGGCGGTCAAGATTTTTAAGTACCTCTTTATCAGATGCTGATACAGACTTTTCCGGAATACGTGCTATTTTTGCGATGATTTGTTCAATATCACCCACGTTAATCGTCTTTTTACGTTTGGATACTGGTAGCAGGCGCTGGCTCGCCCCTGCTTCATCCATCACATCAATTGCCTTGTCAGGTAAATGCCGTTCGTTTATGTATTTAGCAGACAACTCAGCCGCCGCTTTTACTGCCTGACGAGTAAATCGCACACTGTGGTGCTCTTCATAGCGACTCTTTAACCCCAGTAAAATCTTGGTGGTATCTTCTACACTGGGTTCAATAATATCGACTTTCTGGAAACGACGTGCCAACGCCCTGTCCTTTTCAAAAATACTCTGGTATTCCTGATAGGTAGTAGATCCAATGCAGCGTAATTCACCACTGGACAACTTAGGCTTTAACAGGTTCGATGCATCCATCACACCACCAGATGCTGCACCAGCACCAATAATGGTATGGATTTCATCTATAAACAAAATTGCATTTTTGTCTTTTTCCAATTCATGCAAAATGGCTTTTAAGCGTTTTTCAAAATCACCACGGTATTTTGTTCCGGCTAATAAACTACCTAAATCTAATGAATAAACGGTAGCGTCTGCAATTACCTCAGGCACATCATCATTAACTATCCGATAGGCTAAACCTTCTGCAATTGCCGTTTTGCCCACACCCGCTTCACCGACCAATAACGGATTATTTTTGCGCCGACGGCATAATATCTGAATGGTACGTTCAACCTCATGGTCACGCCCGATTAATGGATCGACCTTGCCCTGCTTGGCCATTTCATTCAGGTTACTTGAATATCGTTCCAGAATACTGGTTTTGTCTTCACCTTCCTGAGGTTCATGTTCAGACTCAGACGGACTCACCCTGTCTTCATCACTTTTAGCCACACCATGTGAAATAAAGTTCACTACATCCAAACGGGTAACATCTGATTTTTTCAGAATATAAACAGCCTGCGATTCCTGCTCAGAGAAAATCGCTACCAACACATTCGCACCAGTTACTTCTTCTTTACCCGAAGACTGAACATGGAAAACTGCGCGTTGCAAAACACGCTGGAAGCCAAGTGTTGGCTGGGTTTCACGATCATTATTCTGATCGTCGAGAATAATCGGCGTGGTATCTCGCACAAAATCTTCTAATTCATTGCGGATGCTCTGAATATTGGCCCCACAAGCCTGCAACGCTTCGCAGGCAGACGCATTATTAAGCAGTGCTAATAATAAATGTTCAACCGTCATAAACTCATGTTTATGCTCGCGAGCATAAATAAAAGCTTCATTTAAAGTTTGTTCCAGATCTTTATTTAACATTCGTCATGATCCTCATACTGCGCAACGAAGTGCATTCGTAAACGGTTGACTCGATACTCTGTTTGTACAATCTAAGCATAGCAAACAGCTTATTGATATAGTGTTGTACACAATTTAATGCTTGTCTGCATCCAACTTTGGCATTTCGTTATCATATTTAACGATTAAGCCTGTTCTAACGTACACATAAGTGGATGCTGGTGTTTACGCGCATATTGATTGACCTGCATCACTTTGGTTTCGGCCACTTCTGCACTATAAACACCACAAACGGCTTTACCCTCATAATGCACGGTTAACATTATCTGCTGCGCTTTCTCACCATTCATTTGGAAAAACTGTACCAACACGTCAACCACAAAATCCATTGGGGTGTAGTCATCGTTATTTAATATGACTTTATACATTGGTGGGGGTTTCAGTTTATTTTTAACCGCTTCCAGCTGTTTATCGTGACTAATATCTACACCACTGATTTCATTCATATTATTCAAAACAATTTTTTTGCCTCATAAGGTTATTTATACCTTGTATCCCTTCAATTTAGAAAATAATTAAATTGGACTTGACACATTTAGGTTAAAAAACCTACAGTTTTAGTGAACTTTTGTACAATTACACTGGTTCATCACCCGTGCTTACTAGTATTGGGACAAGATAGAGATAGTTCAAGGGATTACAGAGGAAACAGAAGTATGGCGGTTGGCAAAGTAAAATGGTTCAACAATGCGAAGGGTTTCGGTTTTATCGTACCAGATGATGGTGGTGAGGATGTTTTCGCACATTATTCCACAATCCAAATGGATGGATACCGTTCACTGAAAGCAGGTCAGGAGGTTAACTTTGACGTTGAAGAGGGCCCTAAAGGTTTGCATGCAGCAAACATTTCGCCTGAACCACAGCAATAATTGCAACGTTAAATAAAAAAGCAGATGAATAAGATCATCTGCTTTTTTTATGTCTGCTGTTTAATAAATGGTTATTAACCCATTATTGCATTAAAGGTTTCGCTGGGACGCATCACTTTAGCAACCAGAGCTTCATCAGCGTGATAGTATCCACCTAAATCAACAGTCTGCCCCTGAGGCGCCATCATCTCATCCCAAATAGTCTGCGCATTTTCTGCTAATTGTTTTGCAATTGGCGCAAAATGCGCTTGCAACTCAGCACTCTCATTTTGTGCAGCCAGTTCCTGAGCCCAATACAAAGCAATGTAGAAGTGACTGGTACGGTTATCGTGTTGGCCTACTTTACGTGAAGGTGATTGATTCTCATCCAGCAATTTACCTACCGCTTTATCCAATGCGTTGGCTAATACCACAGCCTGCTTATTACCCTTCACATTAGCTAAATGCTCTAAAGACGCCCCTAAAGCGCAGAATTCACCTAATGAATCCCAACGAAGGTGGTTTTCTTCGATTAACTGCTGAACGTGTTTCGGAGCAGAACCCCCCGCGCCTGTTTCAAACAATCCACCACCGTTCATTAATGGCACAATGGACAACATTTTTGCTGAGGTACCCACTTCTAAAATTGGGAACAAATCAGTTAAGTAATCACGTAAAACGTTACCTGTTACCGAAATGGTATCCTGACCATTTTTAATACGTTCAAGCGAATACTCAGTGGCTTTTACCGGCGACATAATCTGAATATCTAAACCACTGGTGTCGTGGTCTGGTAAATAGGCATTTACCTTTTTAATTAACTCAGCGTCATGCGCGCGAGTTTCATCTAACCAGAAAATAGCCGGGCTACCGCTTGCACGGGCACGATTTACCGCCAACTTAACCCAATCCTGAATTGGCGCATCTTTAGCCTGACACATACGCCAGATATCACCCTGCTCAACGCTATGCTGATGAATGACATTGCCATTAGCATCAACAACACTAATTTCGCCATCCGCAGATGCTTCAAATGTGTAGGGATGAGAACCATATTCTTCTGCTTTTTGAGCCATTAAACCGACGTTGGCAACGCTCCCCATCTCTGCCGGATTAAATGCGCCATGTTTGATACAGAATTTAATAGTTGCATCATAAACCCCGGCATATGAGCTATCCGGGATAACACATTTGCTGTCAGCCTCTTTGCCATCTGGCCCCCAACCTTTACCGCCAGCACGAATTAATGCGGGCATAGAGGCATCGATAATCACATCACTGGGTACGTGCAGATTGGTAATGCCTTTATCTGAGTTAACCATATACAGATCGGGTTGCTCAGACAAACATGCCTGAATATCTGCTTCTATTTCGGCTTTTTTATCGGCAGGTAGTTGTGCGATTTTTGCCACTACATCGCCAAAACCATTGTTAACATTCACCCCTAACTGGTCAAAGGTTGACTGATGTTTATCAAAGACAGACTTAAAAAATACTTTAACGGTATGACCGAAAATAATCGGGTCAGACACTTTCATCATGGTGGCTTTCATATGTAATGAAAACAGAATACCCTGATCTTTTGTTTGTTGAATTTGCTCTTGCAAAAAAGCACACAAGGCTTTTTTATTCATTACCGTTGCATCAACCACTTCACCTTGCTGCAACGCTACTTTGTCTTTTAAAACGATTTTCTCGCCATCTTTTGTGGTTAACACAATTGACGCCGTTGTTGCGCTTTCAATGGTGGTTGATTTTTCATTATGACGGAAATCGTTAGCTTGCATGGTGGCAACGTGCGTTTTGGAATCTGCTACCCATTCACCCATGCTATGTGGATTCTTTTTAGCAAATTCTTTAACAGCCAGCGGCGCACGACGATCTGAGTTACCTTCACGCAAAACGGGGTTAACTGCACTGCCCTTCACTTTTTCATAAATGGCTTTTACCCGTGCATCTTCATCGGATTTAACATCAGATGGGTAATCAGGAATGGCATACCCCTGTGATTGCAATTCTTTAATCGCTGCGTCCAGCTGAGGTTGAGATGCAGAGATGTTTGGTAATTTAATGACGTTGGCGTCGGCTTCAGTTACCAGTTTGCCCAGCTCTGCTAACGCGTCTTCCTGTTGTTGGTCCGCAGATAAATAATCAGGGAACTGAGATAAAATACGCCCTGCCAAAGAAATATCCTTGGTTCCTACACTTATACCGGCAGCACCGGTAAACGCTTTAATGATGGGTAAAAACGACCCGCTGGCCAACTCTGGTGCTTCGTCAACTTTGGTATAGATAATGTCTGGCTTATTTTCGCTTGTCATTTTTGTATTCAGCTCCTGAAAATCACCTTTGCGGTGTAATGAGTTACATAAAGTGTGGATAATAGTAGCATTATCCGGATTATTGTTGGTGAAGGATAATAAACAATTCAGTTACAAGTGCAAATCGCCAATGATTATTTTATATCTCAAAGAGAGTTATCTGATTTATGTCAAAGCCTCAACGGCCCAAAACCAATCCAGAGTCCAAAGTCATATTGTTTAATAAACCTTACGATGTATTGTGCCAGTTTACCGATGAGCAGCAACGTCAAACTCTTAAAGACTTTGTTGATATTCCAGGCGTATATGCTGCCGGGCGATTAGACAGAGACAGCGAAGGCCTGTTGGTATTAACCAATAATGGCAAACTGCAACACAAACTCGCTAACCCCAAACACAAAACCAGTAAAACATACTGGGTGCAAGTAGATGGCGAAATCAGCGATGAGGCCTTAGTTCAACTACGAAATGGTGTTGAATTAAAAGACGGCATGACCAAACCCGCCAAAGCCAAACGCATGCAGGAACCTGAACTGTGGCCGCGCAATCCCCCCGTGCGCTTTCGCAAAAACATTCCAACCAGTTGGTTAGAACTTACCATTACTGAGGGTAAAAACCGTCAGGTCAGACGTATGACGGCTCATGTTGGTTTCCCGACGTTAAGACTTATCCGTTATCGTGTCGGAAACTGGACACTGGATGGCATCAATAGTGGTGATTACATAGAAGTTTAAATTACATGGATTGATGTAGTTACAGGTGATTTTACGCACTTTTTTTGCTAGTATGCGCCTCCCTTAATTTCAGTGAAAATTCAATAAATTCAATCATGTCAGATAACAGCCAAATTAAAGTCATAGTCGGTATGTCCGGCGGTGTCGATTCTTCCGTTTCAGCCTACCTGTTAAAAGAACAGGGTTATCAGGTTGAAGGGCTGTTTATGAAAAACTGGGAAGAGGATGATGACAATGAATATTGCCTGGCGGCTGAAGACTTAGCCGATGCACAAGCTGTCGCCGATAAACTGGGCATTGAACTTCACACTATCAATTTTGCTGCAGAATATTGGGACAATGTGTTCGAGTATTTCCTTGATGAATACAAAAAAGGACGTACACCTAACCCCGATATTATGTGTAACAAGGAAATTAAGTTTAAAGCCTTCTTAGAATTTGCATCGGAAGATTTAGGTGCCGATTACATTGCCACCGGTCATTATGTGCAACGTCGTTTAGTTGATGATAAATGGCAATTGCTGCGTGGTCTGGACGGTAACAAAGATCAGAGTTATTTCCTGTATACATTAAGTCATGAGCATGTTGCACAAACGCTGTTCCCCATTGGCCATTTAGAAAAACCCAAAGTACGCGAAATAGCAGAACAACAAGGCTTAATCACTCACGACAAAAAAGACAGCACCGGTATTTGTTTTATTGGCGAACGCAAATTTAAAGACTTTTTATCTAAGTTTTTACCGGCTCAGCCAGGTGATATAGAAACCACAGATGGTGAAGTCGTCGGACGCCACGATGGCCTGATGTATCATACTTTAGGTCAGCGTAAAGGATTACACATTGGTGGCTTAAGCGACCACGGCGAAGCGCCTTGGTACGTGGTTGGAAAAGATATGCAGCGTAATGTTTTGGTAGTGGGACAAGGTGCTGATCACCCAGCTCTGTTCTCAAATGGTTTACTGGCCAATCAGTTACACTGGGTAAATCGCGAAAGTATTACTGAACCCATGCGCTGTGCAGTTAAAACCCGCTATCGCCAACAAGACATCCCTTGTTTATTAACACCCAATTCAGATGGCACCGTGACTGTTATGTTCGATGAGCCACAAAAAGCCGTTACACCGGGACAGTCTGCAGTATTTTATCTGCACGAGGTTTGTTTAGGTGGCGGTATTATAGAGAGTTTTATTCGCTGATGACTCCGAATATTGAAGATAAACATTTAGCGCTGGCTGGTGTATGCCAGACCGCTGCTTTAGTTCAACAAATTGCCCGTAAAAAAACGTTTGATGAAGTCGCATTTGAAACCAGTATTCAATCGATTGTGGTGATTGATGCCGATTCAACCGAACATGTTTATGGCTCGATCAAAGGCCTTAAACTGGGTTTTGAAACCCTGACCAGGCAATTAAGTAATAAATCGGTTAATAAAGATGCGGAAATCACCCGTTATATTGCCGGTATATTGCAACTTGAGCGCAAACTTGCTTCAAATAAAAAGTACCTGAATGAATTAGGTGAACGCATTGTTCAGTTACAACGCCAGCAATCATTGTATACCTTATTTGATACACAAATGTTAGCCAATATGGCCAGCGTCTATACCGAAGTTATCAGCCCGGTAGCGGCTAAAATTCAGGTGGCAGGTGATCCAAATCAATTAAAGTTAAGTCTTAACCAGCATAAGGTTCGGGCTTTGCTTTTGGCAGGGATTCGTTCGGCAGTGCTATGGAGACAACTGGGTGGCAAACGTCGCCAAATATTGTTCGCCCGACAAAATATTCTCGATAATGCCCAACGGGCACTAAAACACATTAACAGCCTAAGCTTTTAACAGAGGAGAGCAACGTTGCAACTTTCAGCCCTGACTGCAATATCACCGGTGGACGGTCGATACGGGAGCAAAACATCTGAACTTCGCGAGATTTTCAGTGAATTTGGCTTAACCAAATACCGGGTACAAGTTGAAGTTCGCTGGCTGCAATTACTGGCTAATCAGTCAGATATTGCAGAAGTGCCTGCACTGACCGACACAGCCAATGCATTATTGAACAGCATTGTAAGCAATTTCTCTGAACAAGATGCGGCACGCATCAAAGAAATTGAAGCAACGACCAATCACGATGTAAAAGCGGTTGAATACTTTCTTAAAGAAAAAGTTGCCGCAAACAATGAATTAAATGCGATAAGTGAGTTTATTCACTTTGCTTGTACCTCGGAAGACATCAACAATTTATCTCATGCGCTCATGTTAACTGAAGCGCGCGAGCATGTTATTTTACCTTACTGTGATAAATTGATTGCGGCCATCAAGTCCTTAGCCCTTGAAACAAAAACCGTAGCCATGATGGCACGTACCCATGGTCAGCCTGCCACCCCGTCAACCATGGGTAAAGAATTGGCCAACGTATTAGTCCGATTAATGCGCCAGCGAGAACAAATTGCTGATGTAAAAATCATGGGTAAAATCAATGGTGCTGTGGGTAATTACAACGCCCATTTAGCGGCATACCCGGATGTAAACTGGCATTCGGTATCTGAGCAATTTGTGACCTCTTTAGGCATCAACTGGAATGCATTTACCACGCAAATCGAACCGCATGATTATATTGCAGAATTATTTGATGCACTTGCCCGCTTTAACACAATATTGATTGATTTTGACCGTGATATTTGGGGTTACATTGCTTTAGGTCACTTCAAACAAAAAACCATCGCGGGTGAAATTGGCTCTTCCACCATGCCGCATAAAGTAAATCCAATTGATTTCGAAAATTCAGAAGGCAATCTGGGACTGGCGAATGCCATTTTCGGTCACCTTGCGGCTAAACTACCGGTTTCTCGCTGGCAACGTGACCTGACCGACTCCACCGTTCTGCGTAATTTAGGTGTAGGGGTGGGTTATGCTCTGATTGCTTATCAGGCCAGTCTAAAAGGTATCAGCAAGTTACAAATCAACGAACAAAGTTTGTTGGATGAACTTGATAACAACTGGGAGTTATTAGCTGAGCCAATCCAGACAGTAATGCGTCGCTATGCTATTGAAAAACCATATGAAAAACTTAAAGAGCTAACTCGTGGTAAAAAAGTCAATCAGGAAATCATGGCTGAATTTATCGATGGTTTAGCTTTACCAGATGCAGTTAAAGCTGAGCTTAAGACTCTGACACCACAATCTTATATTGGCCGTGCTGTCGCTTTTGTGGATGACTTGTTAGGTTAATCCCAACACAATCCCGGATATGACAAAACAGATGATTTGACTACACTTTTAGGCAAATCATCTGTTTTTCTTTTTAGGGATAACCATGATAAGGACAGTTTCGCTTTGGGTTAAAGCGGGTAATCAATTTAGCAATGCCGAAAATTTTAGTGCGACACGCATCAACAATATTATTGCCTTAATCTTCGCCCTCACCCTGACCGCCCAATTACCTTTTATGCCAATGTTCTGGCACAAAGGTGGTAATATTCAATGTATTATCAATGTGATTGCAATATTGTGTTGTTCTCTGGTACCTGTATTTAGCCATTTAAAACATCCTTTTGCGTCTCGCGTCGCGTTGGTTAGTGTTTATATCAGTTATTTAGTAGTCACAGCGATACATTTAGGCAGCCTCGCCAATGTGCATTATTTTTTCCTGTTAGGCGTCTTCGCTACCCCTTTTATTTTTCAAACAGACTCTCCTGTCACCAGTCGCTCTATTATCATTTTATTTGGATTGCTTACGATCTTATTTGGCTTTTTAAATCCCTCCACCACAGTGGCTGATTTGGGTTATGTAGAATTAGTCAGCACCACTAATTTAATCAATCTGGTGATTGCCGGTATGTTGTGTGCTTTTTACATTCAAGTTAATACACAAATTGACCGCGAAAAAGTCAATCACGAACGTAAGCGCTCGGAAAACTTACTTCTCAATATTTTACCTGCACCAATTGCTCGCCGACTAAAAGAAAGCAATCAACCGGTCGCCGATTATTTTGATGAGGCAACCATACTGTTTGCCGATATTAGTAATTTCACGGAACTAAGCAGACAAAAATCCCCGGTGCAATTGGTGACACTGTTAAATGATTTATACAGTGAATTTGATCTGCTACTTGATCGCTTCCGCCTGGAAAAAATAAAAACCATTGGTGATGAAATAATGGCAGTTTGCGGTGTACCCAATTGTGATAATGAACACGCTATTCTTGTATGTGAATGTGCACTGGAAATGCAGCAGTGTTTTGACAACTTTTGTCTGAGTCACCAGTTAAGTAACGGCTTGCGTATTGGCATAAACAGCGGGCCTGTAGTTGCTGGTGTTATCGGTAAAAATAAATTCAGCTACGATTTATGGGGAGAATCGGTCAACATGGCATCAAGACTTGAGAGCAGTGGTGAAAGCCACCGCATTCAAATTAGTCAGCAAACTTATGACAAGGTGAAACATCGTTTTGTTTGTGAACCCCGTGGAAATATTGAGGTAAAAGGTATGGGAACCGTGCAAAGCTACTGGTTAATACGCTCGGCTCCCAATAAGCCTTAAGTTTCAATATCGCCCATGCACAAGTACTTAATATTAAGGTAATCATCCAAACCATATTTGGACCCCTCCCGCCCAAATCCAGATTGTTTGATACCTCCAAATGGCGCACTGGCGTTGGAAATTAAGCCAGTATTAATCCCTACCATACCAAACTCGAGTTTTTCAGCCACGCGCCAAACACGTGCTATATTTTGACTGTAAAAATAACCGGCAAGCCCAACATTAACATTGTTAGCCAGATGAATGACCTGCTCTTCAGATTCAAATTCAATCAGTATCGACACAGGACCAAAAATTTCTTCGCGGGCTATTGCCATATCATTATTCACGTTATCGATAATGGTAGGCTCATAAAAATTTCCACCTCGATCACTAATATTGCCCCCCATTAAAACGGTCGCGCCTTGCTCCAGCGATTTTTCAACCAAATTAGACACTTTTTGCAAAGCATCACGGCTAATCAACGGGCCAATATCCACACCGTCATCCATGCCATCCCCCAACGTTAATTGGCTGACCGCTTGCATTAATTTATCAGAGAAGCTTTGTTTGACTGAACGATGAATAAAAATGCGGTTAGTACACACACAAGTTTGTCCCGCATTACGGTATTTAGACTCAATTAATCCCTGTACCGCAGCATCTATATCGGCATCATCAAATACGATAAAAGGCGCATTGCCCCCCAATTCCATAGAGATTTTCTTCAACGTGCTGGCCGATTGTGCCATCAGTGATTTACCCACCTCTGTAGATCCGGTAAAGGTAAATTTAGCCACATCCGGATGCTCGGTAAGTACTTTTCCCATACCTTTAGCATCATCACCGGTTACCACATTAAACACACCATCCGGGATCCCTGCCCGCTTAGCCAGTTCAGCCATCGCCAACGCAGATAAGGGAGTTTGTGTTGCAGGACGAACAACAAAGGTGCAACCAGCGGCCAATGCTGCCGCCGCTTTTCTGGCTATCATGGCATTGGGAAAGTTCCACGGCGTTACTGCGCCGACGACACCAACAGGCTGTTTGATAACAATAATGCGTTTATCGTTATCGTTTGACGGAATACTATCGCCATAAACTCGTTTAGCTTCTTCAGCAAACCACTCAATAAACGATGCGCCATAGGCAATCTCGCCTTTAGCCTCAGTGAGCGGTTTGCCTTGCTCAGAAGTCAGAATTATGGCCAAGTCATCCTGATGTTGCATCATTAGTTCAAACCAGCGACGCATCAATTTGCTGCGATTCTCAGCGGTCATTCCAGACCAGGAGGGAAAAACGGCTTGCGCATAATTAACCGCTTGCTGAACGTCTCTGACTCCAGCATTTGCGACGTCAGTAATCACGTCTCCGTTCACCGGGTTCGTGACACTAAAACATTCATCTGCCGTGTGCCACTGGCCATTGATAAAAGAGCCTTGTTTAATAAGCTGGTTATCTCTTAATGAAATCATAATTCTCCACACCGCTTTTTTATTCTGTTAACTATAACACTGAGGATTAAACATGCTGATTCAAGTAAAACTGCCAATAATTAAATGAATTCATTAAACATTTAATGGATTTTTTACAACACGCTATCATTCTTTTGGTTAATCCCCCTCCGAATTTTTTGGAAATTTAACAACTAAATTACCAATCAACTCAGAATTTCATCGCTTAAAACTTTGATTGTAATTTAACTCGCATTTATTAAGGCTTTGGCTATGCTGAATAATGTCGGTGTTCAGACCGGCTTGGATCAGGAGAGCATTTGTATGACGTTTAGAGCCAAAAGCGTCGACTGGAAGAATGCTAAAGACAAACTTACTCAATTGCGCGAAAAGGTGTTTGTGTGTGAGTGGCGGATACCCAGAGAAGTGGAATTTGACCAGCAGGATCCGCAATCATTTCATGTTTTAGTGATGGATGAAAAACACAATGCTATCGCAACCGGCCGAATTACCCCAAAAGGGGAAGTAGGACGAATTGCCGTTGTAAGCCGCTGTCGTCAGACTCAGGTTTATCAAACATTGTTTGATGCCTTAATGAAAATAGCGCGAAAACATCAGTTTTCTGCTGTAACTGTGCAATGTGAGTTAGATGGAATTATTGATTATCAACAACAGGGATTTCGACCTGTCGGCTCGGTATTTATGGATGCAGGAATAGCCAGGCAACGCATGACTATTCCAGTGAAAAAATATCGAATCAACCACCTTCGCTACATTCATTAGAATAAGGCGAAGGTGCCTTTTTTACTCACTGATTATGTAAGTGACATTAATTGATTAAGCAACTGCACGGGATGCTGAGGTTTAAAACCTTCAATTCGTTTAACTTGCGAGCGGCAGGAATAACCGGTTGCCAAAACCTGTTCAGGCGGCAAAGATTCAATTTGAGGTTGCCAACTTAATCTAAATAAACCGATTGAATTATCCAGGTTTGATTTTTCATGGCCGTAAGTTCCCGCCATGCCACAACATCCGGTATCGATTAAATGCAGCTCAAGACCACAGCGGGCAAAAATCGTTTGCCACTGTTTGGCGCTGAGCGGCAATGCGGTTGATTCTGTACAATGAGAAAACAGGTAATAAGATTGAGTGGAACTCAGTTTCGGCAGTTCAATGACATCATTCAACCATTCGTGAATTAACTTCACGTCAAAATTCCCACGCTTGTCACCAAGGATTGTGGCGTACTCATCGCGATAACAAAGCACCAATGATGGGTCAACACCTATCATTGGAATACCCAGTGTTGAAAGCTGATTTAAAAAATCAGCTGCCGTTTTTGCGGTTTGGGCAAATTCGGCTAAAAAGCCTTTTACATGCTGTGGTTTACCATTGGGTACAAACGGTAATAGCACGGCGTTGTAACCCAATGCCTGCATAAAGTTGAGATAATCCTCTACCACTTCTGCTTCATAAAAACTGGTAAAAGGGTCCTGCACTAACATCACAGTATTATCTTTATCTTCAGCAGATAAACTTTTGAGTTGTTCGAGATTAAACGCAAAGCGCTGGCCAACACGTTTATTGAGGGTTGGCACAGATAACAAGGGCGCATCAACGTATCCAACCACAGATGACAACATACGTTTGGTTAAACGCAGATTCATTGCGGAATTCACCAGTCTTGGTATTTTGGCTAATAGTGGTGCCATTTTTTCCACGTTGGATACCAGAATATCTTTGAGTGGACGTTTATAGCGCTGGTGATACATAGCTAAAAAACGCGCTCTGAATGTTGGCACATCGACATTTATCGGACACTGGCTGCTACAGGCTTTACAGGCTAAACAACCATCCATCACCTCTTTTACTTCATGAGAGAAATCATCTTTATCGGTATTGATTGATAATTTTCCTTTTACCGTGCCCGTTATTGCCTGCTGTTCTAATGCTTTAATATCCACGTCCTGATTAGCTAATAAACGCAGCCATTCGCGCATCATGCCAGCGCGCCCTTTAGGACTATGGCGACGGTCGGACGTGATTTTACTTGAGGGACACATGGCTGAGCGTGGATCAAAATTAAAGCACAGCCCGTTACCGTTACAATTAAGCGCTGGTGCAAAATCATTTCTTATTGCAACAGGGATTTGACGGTCATAGGCGCCCCGTTTTTTGGCGTCCACTTTAACCAGCTGCTCAGTTGATTCAAATGGGGTACAAATTTTACCCGGATTCAATTTATTCAGCGGATCAAAAGCACGCTTAACTTTTTGTAGCTCCCGGTAAAGCTCATCACCAAAAAAGGCGGGAGAATATTCAGAACGATAACCTTTCCCGTGCTCGCCCCACATTAAACCACCATATTTAGCCACTAAAGCAACGACCTGATCGGAAATCTGTTTCATCAGAATTTCTTGTGCGGGATCACACATATCCAGTGCGGGACGCACATGCAACACGCCAGCATCAACATGACCAAACATGCCGTATTGCAAACCATGTGCATCAAGTAATGCCCTGAATTCTAGAATGAAATCGGCTAAATTTTCGGGCGGTACCGCAGTATCTTCAGCAAAAGCGATGGGTTTTTGTGCCCCTTTCGCTTTGCCTAAAAGGCCCACCGCTTTTTTACGCATGGCGTAAATCTTACTGATTTGATCATTATCACGGGTAATTTGATAACCAATGACACCATTACGCTGCTGTGTAATATCGTCATCGAGCAATGCGCTAAGTGAATCAAGCTTATCAGCAAAATCGGCTTCGGATTCGCTATTGTATTCCACCATATTCAGCCCCTGCATATCTTTGCCAGGAACATCACTGATCATATCCTTTACTGAGTGCCAGATAATATCTTCGCGCGCCAGATTAAGGACTTTACTGTCCACTGTCTCCACTGACGTAGCCTGTGCCGCCACCATTTGTGGCGCATGACGTAACGCCGACTCAAAGGAATCATATTTAATATTTACCAGCGCTTTAAACTTAGCAATGGGTATTACATTCAGTTTGGCTTCAGCAACAAATGCCAGTGATCCTTCGGCACCGGTAATTAAACGGCTTAAATCAACTTGTTGCTTAGCCTCATCATAGGCATGCTCAAGATCATAACCAGTTAAAAAGCGATTTAATCGTGGGAATTTTTCCACAACTTGCTGACGTTTACCCACACAACTTTCCTGCAACTGACGGTATAAATTCGCAATGATACCCGAGCCTTCAGCCAGTTTACTGGCTTCTTGCATATCAATGGGGTAGCTATCCAGTCGCTCACCGTTAAACAACACGGAAGTCAGGCCTAAAACATGATCGCTGGTTTTACCGTAAACTAATGAGCCCTGACCGGAAGCATCGGTGCTAACCATTCCACCAATTGTCGCGCGATTGCTGGTAGACAGATCGGGGGCAAAGAAATAACCAAAGGGACGTAAAAACGCGTTGAGCTGATCTTTAACCACCCCAGCCTGTACCCTTACCCAGTTTTCCTGCTGATTAAATTCTAAAATACGATTCATATAGCGCGATACATCAACCACAATACCACTGGTTAACGACTGGCCATTAGTACCAGTGCCACCACCTCGCGGGCTAAAACGCACATCTTCAAAAGCCACCTCTGCCGATAAGCAGCCAAGCAGGGACAAATCGTCAATATCTTTGGGCAATACCACTGCCTGCGGCAAGGCCTGATACACTGAATTATCTGTTGCCACTGCCAATCGGCTGGCGTAACTATGTTCAATATCGCCTTTAAAACCGCGCTCAGCGAGCTTAGACAAAAAATCGAGGTATAACTGTTCGACACTGGCTTGAGGGTTAACAACTGGCAGCATGATATAAGATAAATTTGACTGGACTTGAATGGCCTGAGTATATCGAATCCAGCCCTATGTAGCCACGGCTTGTTTAGCCAAAAAATGGATAAGCATCAATCTGATAGCATAAGTTATATTCAGCTGGTGAAACTATGATACAGACAATAAAAAGCATAAAATTTTGTAACAACTGTGTTTTGAGTTGATGCCGCTAAACACATACACTGAGACAATAGTCATTTGCCGCAGGGTTAAATAGAAAATGAAACGAATAGTGAGAATAAGTGCTGGTAGCCTGTTGATCCTGTTTGGGTTGGTAACCTTTTTTATCTTACCCGGCTCTATACTGTTGATTCTTTTAGGTTTAGTGATACTCAGCTACGACGTTCCAGTAGCCAAAGGATATATTAAAACCTGTCAGCGCATCATGCGCGAATCGGCGGTGCGTATTGACCGGTTTTTGTTAAATCGTAAATATAAACGATTTTAATCTGCCATATATAAAAGCGTTCAAAAAAGCCGGTTTAAAACCGGCTTTTTATTTCAATTAAATTAAGCGTGATGCTCAGCTAAATACAACCAGCTCTCAATGACGGTATCAGGATTAAGTGACACACTATCAATACCCTGACCAACCAGCCAGGCGGCAAAATCCTGATGATCGGATGGCCCCTGACCACAAATGCCTACGTATTTTCCACGTTTACGTGCAGCTTTTATGGCCATAGACAACAAAGCTTTGACCGCATCATTACGCTCATCAAACAAATGCGCAATGATGCCTGAGTCGCGATCCAGACCCAAAGTAAGCTGGGTTAAATCGTTAGAGCCAATGGAGAAACCATCAAAGATATCAAGGAACTGATCTGCAAGCAGTGCATTAGATGGTAATTCACACATCATAATAACACGCAGGCCATTTTCACCTTGCTTTAATCCTTGTTCTGCCAATAACTCAACCACCTTTTTCCCTTCTTCTAAAGTACGAACGAAGGGGATCATGATTTCAACATTGGTCAATCCCATCTGCTCACGAACACGTTTAATCGCTTCGCATTCAAGAGCAAAACAATCGCGGAAGTCTTCCGAAATATAACGACTTGCGCCACGGAAACCTAACATTGGGTTTTCTTCGTCAGGCTCATACTGATAACCACCAATCAAATTAAAGTATTCGTTGGATTTAAAATCAGACATGCGCACAATCACTTTCTCTGGTGAGAACGCAGCACCCAGGGTCGCAATACCCTCAACCAGTTTGCTGATGTAAAACTCAACCGGTGATGCATAACCTGCTGTCATCACATCAATATCATTTTTTACCGTTTCCGGTTGAACATCATAGTTAAGCAACGCTTTTGGGTGGATACCAATCATGCGGTTAATAATGAATTCAAGGCGCGCTAATCCCACCCCCTGATGTGGTAATTTGGCAAAATCAAATGCGCAATCAGGATTGCCCACATTCATCATGACTTTAATTGGTACTTCAGGCATTTTTTCGATGTTGGATGTCACAACATCAAAATCCAGTGCTTCCTGATAGATATACCCCGTATCACCCGATGCACAGGATACTGTCACGGCCTGGCCATGCTCAATTAAATCGGTCGCATTACCACAACCGACTACGGCTGGTATCCCTAATTCACGCGCGATTATGGCTGCATGACAGGTACGCCCACCACGATTAGTCACAATCGCGGAGGCCTTTTTCATAATAGGTTCCCAGTCAGGGTCAGTCATATCAGTGACCAGAACGTCTCCCGGGGCTATTTGATCCATTTGTTCAATGCCCTGCAGAATTTTGGCTGTACCTTTACCGATTTTATGGCCAATCGCACGCCCTTCTGCCAGCACTTTGCCGGTTTGTTTAAGGTTATAACGCTCAATAACCTGCACATTTTCACGACTACGCACGGTTTCGGGACGCGCCTGTACGATATACAAACGGCCATCTAATCCATCTTTCGCCCATTCAATATCCATTGGACGACCATAATGCTGTTCGATAATCACAGCTTGTTTAGCCAGTTGCATCACCTCGTCATCGGTAATTGAAAATTGATGACTCTTGGCAGACTCAACATCTACTATGCTAACTTGTTTGCCGTGTTCAGCACTTTCGGCATAAATCATCTGCGTCAGTTTACTGCCAAGGTTACGGCGCAAAACAGCAGGACGACCAGCCGCCAGTGTTGGTTTATGCACATAAAATTCATCGGGGTTAACCGCCCCCTGCACGACCATTTCACCCAAGCCATAAGACGAGGTGATAAACACCACCTGATCAAAGCCAGACTCGGTATCAATACTAAACATTACTCCTGATGACGCTAAGTCACTGCGCACCATTTTTTGCACACCAGCCGACAAAGCGACACCTTTGTGGTCATACCCCTGATGCACACGATAAGAAATCGCTCTGTCATTAAATAAGGATGCAAATACGTGCTTAATCGCCGTTAATACAGAATCAACGCCTTTTACATTTAAAAAGGTTTCCTGCTGGCCGGCAAATGAGGCATCAGGCATATCTTCAGCGGTTGCAGACGAGCGCACTGCAAAGGAAGCGGCATCGCCAACATCACCGCACAATTGTTGATAACTATCGCGAATAGATTGTTCAAGTTGAGGTTGGAACGGGGTATCTATTACCCACTGTCGAATGGTTTTGCCCGCATCTGCCAAGGCGTTAACATTGTCAACGTCCAGCGAATCAAGCAATTGGTGAATTTTTTGATCCAGTCCGCTTTGTTCCAAAAAGTCATTAAACGCTACTGCTGTTGTGGCAAAACCACCAGGAACGTCGACTCCAAGATTTGACAGATTAGAAATCATTTCACCCAGAGAGGCATTTTTACCTCCCACCCGCTCAACATCGCTCATCCCGAGCTGTTGATACCATAAAACATAGTCTTGCACCGTAGGGTACTCCTGCTTAGTAGAGGTCAATTTATAATTTCTGGTACTGTCAGGCAGAATATTTAACCAAAACCAGCAGCTTATGTTTCTGCCACTACACTTTTTATTTTTATGTTTGCTGGCTTTTTGCGCGGCTAATTTTAAAATGCCGGTTATAAGAAAGTAAAATTTTATTTATTTTCGTAATAATATTACTACATTTAACAGGATACCCTATGCGCGCCTCTTTTTATATTTCAGATGGAACTGCAATCACTGCCGAAGTATTTGGCCATGCTTTGCTGTCTTTATTTCCGGTTGAATTTAAACATCACACCATTCCTTTTATTGAAAGTACCGAACAAGCCAATGATGTAAATCGTAAAATTTTAGAAAGTTTTCAAGATACAGGATTACGACCTCTGGTTTTTCACACCATAGTTAACCCGGAAATACGCGAAATCATCTCAGATTCGGCCGGAATTAATTACAACTTTCTCAACCAGTTTGTCGCACCACTGGAAAAAGCATTAGGTATTGAAGCCAAACCAGAAAAACACCGCACTCACAGTATTCATGAAAAAACCTATGATATTCGTATTGATGCAGTGAATTTCGCGCTGGCTAATGACGATGGGGTTAATCTTAAAGAGTTTGGTGAAGCGGATATTATTCTTACCGGTGTATCACGTTCAGGTAAAACTCCAACCAGCCTGTATCTGGCGCTTCAATATGGCATCAAAGCAGCTAATTATCCGTTCACTGAAGATGACATGCAGGACGTATTAAAACTGCCATCAGTATTAAAAGCCTACAAACATAAACTATTTGGTTTAACGATTGACCCACAACGACTTCATCAAATTCGATCGCAACGCAAAGCCAACAGCCGTTATGCGTCTTTGCAACAGTGCATGTTAGAACTGCGTGAGGTTGAAAATCTTTATCGGCGCCAAAATATACCTTTCCTCAACAGTACCACTTTTTCCGTTGAAGAAATATCAGCCAAAATTCTCGCACAAACTGGCTTAGAACGACGTAAATACTAGGATCGACACATCATGAGTAACTATTTTAGCCAACAGACATTTCAGTTTCTGACCCAACTTGCCAACCATAACGATAAAGAGTGGTTCAATGAGCACAAACAGGACTATGAAAAATTTGTTCGGGAACCGGCGTTGGCTTACATCTCAGAAATGCAAAGCTGGATAAAGATGATTTCGCCTTATTACGAAGCCATTCCCAAAAAAATGGGTGGATCATTAATGCGGGTTTATCGCGACGTACGTTTTTCCAAAAACAAAGCGCCGTACAAAACCAATATAGGGATTCAGTTCCGTCATGAAATAGGTAAAGATGTGCATGCGCCAGGGTTTTATCTGCATATTGAGCCTGGCAATAGTTTTTTAGGTGTTGGTTCCTGGCATCCAGCCCCCGATGCTTTAAAAGCCTATCGTGATCACATAGTAACCAAACCCGGCCCTTATCAGGATGCGATTGAACATCAACCCTTTGCTGAATGTTATCAGATGACAGGTAATTCACTGCAACGCGCTCCCAAGGGATTCGATGCAGAACACCCTTTGATTGATGAAATAAAACGCAAGGATTTCATTGCGCTCACTCCAGTATCGGATCAGTTTATTGTGGCGGATGATTTACCTGAGCAAACCGCACGTTTGTTTGGCCGCGCGCAACCTTTACAACGGTTTTTATGTGAAGCACTGGGATTACGTTTTTAAATTTGGCAAAAAAAACGGCGTATTACGCCGGTTTTTTGTATCTGCTAATAACCTTACGCTTTTAAATGGTCTGCAACCAGAAAGGCCATTTCCAGTACCTGATCAGCGTTTAAACGTGGATCACACTGAGTCTGATAACACTCTGCTAAGTCCGCATCGCTGATTTTATAGGCACCACCGGTACATTCGGTAACGTGTTGTCCGGTCATTTCCAGATGAATACCTCCGGCATGTGTGCCTTCAGCTTTATGTACCTGGAAGAACTGCTGAATTTCGCGCAGGATTGCATCGAAATTACGTGTTTTATAACCACTTGATGCTTTAAAGGTATTGCCATGCATAGGATCCGAACTCCATACCACATGGCGCCCCTCAGCTTTCACCCGACGTAATAAACGTGGCAGGTTGTCTGCTAAATTGTCAGCCCCCATACGAGTAATCAGCGTTAAACGACCCGGCAGATTGTCAGGGTTTAACGCATCAATCAACTGGATCAGTTCATCTTCCTGCATGGTTGGACCCACTTTAACCCCAATCGGATTATTAATGCCGCGGAAAAACTCCACGTGCGCATGATCCAGCTGACGGGTACGTTCACCAATCCACAACATGTGCGCAGAACAGTTATACCAGTCCCCAGTCATGGTATCGCAACGGGTTAGTGCTTGTTCATAATTAAGCAATAAAGCCTCGTGCGAAGTAAACAAATGCGTTTCACGAATTGCCGCATGGTTATCTGAATTGATGCCAACCACCGACATAAATTCCAATGCGTCATGCAGGTTATTGGCCATAGTCTGATAGCGATCTTTCAGTGGGTTGTTTTCCACAAAGGCCATATTCCAGCGATTAACTTCATGTAAATCAGCCAAACCACCCTGAGCAAAAGCGCGCAGCAGGTTTAATGTAGACGATGCGCGGTGATACGCTTCAACCATGCGGTTTGGATCCGGTTTGCGTGCCGCTTCGGTAAATTCAAAACTGTTAATAATATCGCCACGATAACTTGGCAGACTCACACCATCGATAGTTTCAAAATCACCAGAACGCGGCTTGGCATATTGCCCAGCCATACGTGCCACTTTGGTCACAGGGCATTTACCTGCATAAGTTAATACCACAGCCATTTGCAGTAACACTTTAAAGGTATCGCGAATTTTAGGGGCATTAAACTCATCAAACGACTCAGCACAATCACCGCCTTGCAGCAAAAAGCCTTTACCCTGCGACACATCTGCTAACTGACTAAACAACTGACGCGCTTCAGCAGCAAAAACGATGGGCGGATAACTGCTCAGGCGTTTTTCTGCATCTTGCAATTGTTGCAAATCTTCATAGACGGGTTGCTGCAAAATTGGCTTACTACGCCAACTATCAGGTTGCCATTGACTCACTCTTTTTCCCTTATTGATAATGATGGTGGAGGTAGCGCCAAGTCCGGACTATACGCGCTTACAGAGCATGAAAGATACGGAGGTTAGGAGGGATTTTCAACCGTTTGAAGCAGCTTTTTACCTTCTAAACTAGTTTGTACGGAAATAAGGCAGTCAAAAGCCGACGAAAGCTGCTGTGGAATAAGGGTTTGTTGCACTGTGCCCGTTGCCACAAGCCTGCCCTGTTTTAGCAAAACCACCTGGTCTGCATACCCATCACACCAGTTTAAGTCGTGCAGGCTCATCACAACTTTATTGCCACTCTTGCTAAGAGATTTTAACAAACTCATCAGTTTTTGCTGGTGACGCAGATCCAGTCCTTTTAGTGGTTCATCTAAAAGCAATAAACCTTCACCTTGTTCAATCACAGACCATATCTGCAATAACACCCGGGCAAGCTGCACACGTTGTTGCTCTCCACCAGATAATTCAGGTAAATGACGATGACGGTATTGCTCCACTTCCAGCGCAAGTTCGATTTGTTTTGGAATGGCGTACTGCCAGTTACAGTAAAACAACAATAATTCTTCAACCGTTAACGGAAACGACACGCTGTCCTGCTGTTTTAACATGCTACGCATTGCTGCCAACTGATGCAGGTTATATGACTCAAGTGTTTGCTGTCGTAATATAACATGTCCAGATGAGGGTTTGATAATACCAGCCAACGTCTCAAGCAAGGTTGATTTTCCCGCACCATTAGGCCCAATCAGATGCACAAAATTCGCCTGAGTAAAATCAAGGTCAATCTGCTGCAACCTCGAATCACAATTGAGGTTATGACAACGTAACTCAATCACAGCGACAACCTGTTATGTTTGAGTAAAACATACAAAAACAATGGGCCACCCAGGGTGGCGGTTAACATACTGACAGGTACAGCAATACCACCAAATAAACCTGAGATTAGCAACACAGTTACCATTAACAATGCACCAGACACCGCTGCTGCAGGAATAATTTTACGATTATCATGCCCTAACAGCTGGCGCAGAAAATGCGGTACCAGCAGACCGACAAAAGCAATGGAACCAGCCAGGGATACCGCCAGACCAACCAATAGCGCGCAAATTAGAATCATTTTACGATTAAAGGTTTTTACATCCAGTCCTTTTAACACGGCACTTTGCTGACCGAGATACAACCAGTTCAGGTTTTTGGCCTGCACCACAGCATAAATCAGCAACAACACAATCGCCGGAAAACATAATAAAATCAGGGTTAGATCAGCTTGAAGTAGACTTCCCATTAACCAGAAGGTTAAGTTTCGTAACGACTGACCATCGGCGATAAAATACAGCCACGCAATAATCGCACCGGCAACGGTAGACACCGCAATGCCGGCCAAAATCACGGCGCTACCGTTAAATTCAGATAATTGACGTGCCACCAGATAAATCAGCAAGGTAGAGAGGATTGCGCCGATAAAACACCAAAGAGGCAAAGGATAATATGCCAGCGATAAACCCAGTGCAGGGCCAGCAATTAAATACAAGGCTGCAAATAGGCTCGCACCACTGCTAATACCAATAATGCCCGGATCGGCCAGTGGATTACGCAGCAACACCTGCAAAATGGCAGAGCTTACTGCCAACGCAGCGCCCACACCTATAGCAGTGAGCACCATTGGGATGCGTAACTGAACAAATATTTGTTTGTCCAGTGATGACAATGGCAAAGATAAATCACGTAATAATATTGTGATACTTAACAGAATTAAGGTTATCGCTAAGCCGCTTAATACGACATTAAACCTCATTTGCACTCTAATTCATGGCCTCTGTCTGATTGAGGCTCACCAGCAAACCATCACTTGCCATTTCAATTAAATCCAGCACATATTCAAAGCCTTTGCTGCCACCATAATAGGGATCTGGCACCTCTAGCTCGTCACATTCAGCAAAACTTAAAAACAATTTAACCTTGTTCTGATATTCAGCAGGACACTGCGCCAATAAATCATGCAAGTTGCTTTCATCCATCGCCAGAATAAGATCAAACTTTTCAAAATCGTCACTTTTTACTTTGCGTGCATAGATATTATCAAAGCGGTAGCCACGATGTTCCCCCGCCGCCATAGCACGCTCATCCGGTTTTGCACTTTTATGAAAGCCCTGAGTACCCGCAGAATCAATTTTAATTTTAAGCCCGGCATCTGCTGCTTTTTTTCTAAAAACCGCTTCTGCACTGGGTGAACGGCAAATATTGCCTAAACAAACAAATAAAACTGAAGATGAAGAATGCATAATTAAGCCCACTTGATTGGCCAAAATCCCTGTAGCCGCCAATCATACCAGTTGGGCTTTGCAATTAAAGCGCTAAATAGCGCTCTAATTTAAATGGGGATGGTTTTACTCCTGCATCAAGGCCGCAATGCGTTTTTGTAGAGGCGGGTGAGACAACCACAGCTCACTCCAGCTGCGTTTACCTCGAATACCAAACGCCATTAATGTGCCATCAAGATTTGATTCCTGTGACATTTTTAAACGCTGAAGCGCGGCTATCATGCCCTGTTTACCCACCAGCTTTGCTGCCCCAGCATCAGCGCGGTACTCACGCTGACGACTAAACGCCATCACTACAATACTTGCAAGTAAGCCAAACGTAATTTCTAATATTGCCACCAGTGCCATATAGGTAAACCAGCCTAAACCATCTGATTGTCTGCCACCATCACGCAGGGCATTATTCACCGCATTGGCGACAACACGGGCTAAAAAGATGACAAAGGTATTTACCACCCCCTGAATTAAGGTCAGCGTGATCATATCACCGTTAGCAATATGACTAATTTCATGGGCCAGAACGGCTTCCGCTTCCTGCTCATTCATATTAGCCAGTAAACCGGTAGAAACAGCAACCAGCGAATTATTTCGGTTATATCCGGTGGCAAATGCATTCATATCTGCCGAGTCGTAAATGGCTACCTGCGGCATGCCAATACCGGCTTGTTGCGCCAAACGTTCAACTTTACTGAGTAAAAACCGTTCAGTTTCATTGCCAGGTCGTTCTATAACCTGCCCACCTACGGCACGTAGCGCCATCCATTTAGATAAAAACAGCGAAACAAACGCGCCACCAAAACCAATCACGGCAGCAAATAACAATAGTCCACTTTGACCACCTGGCTCCATACCGGTTGCAGCAAACACTATATTGAGAACGAGAGAAAAAACCACCAGCACCGCCAGATTGGTTAACACTAACAGCAATAGCCTTTTCATAAATTCCTCTGTCACTAAGTTAATTAACAACACACACTGTGGCTGAATATTATGACGTTAAATGGTGTAATTTTATCCATTTTCAACGTCATGAAAGTGTCAGCAAATATGTCTGCCACAATGGTATAATGCACAAACAGCCGCAGTATTTGAAAAGGACAAGTCATGAGCAAGTTGTTACTGTTAAGCAGTTCGCGGGAAAAACAAACGTCTTATCTCAGCCACGCCCAGTCTATGATTGATCAACATTTAAATGGCATAAGTGAAATACTGTTTATTCCATACGCTGGAGTCACAGTGGGTTGGGATGACTACACCCAAATGGTGCAACAAGCATTACCTGACCTTAAAATTAGCGGTATTCATCAACATCAAAATGCCAAACAAGCGGTACAGCAGGCGAAGGCCATATTGGTGGGTGGCGGCAATACCTTTAATCTGTTGTATCAGCTGTATAAACACAATTTATTGAATGATATCCGCCAGAGCGTGACTAACGGTGTACCTTATATAGGCTGGAGTGCAGGTTCTAATATTGCGGGCAACAGCATCAGAACCACGAATGATATGCCAATTATCGAGCCGCCTTCTTTTGATGCGTTAAATTTGGTGCCATTTCAGCTAAACCCACATTACACCGAATATCAGCCACCTGGCCATAACGGTGAAACCCGCGCTCAGCGCCTTGAAGAGTTTATGGTGTTAAATCCAGCTATGCCAGTGATAGCTATTTGTGAAGGCAGTGCACTGCAACGAATTGATAAGCAATTGACGCTAATGGGACCACATTCGGGTTTTGTATTTAAAGCCGGAGAAAAAATCGAAATAATCCCGGGTGGTGATTTATCTGCTTATCTGTAAATGAATACGCTTTATACAGAAAACCCCGCCTAAAACAGCGGTGTCACATCCAGATAACGTGCGGCACTGGCCGCATCTTCCACTCGTGGCACAGCGCCTAATAGTGGTGCATCAATTAACTGCTGTAATGACGCAATATTTTCTTTTAGATAAGGCAGGTCACTATCCAGCACATTGGCAACCCAGCCCACGATAGATAAACCATCATGACGTACCGCCTCAACGGTCAAACGCGCATGATTTAAGCACCCTAATCTCACCGGCACCACCACCACGACTCCCATCTGATATTGAATCGCTAAATCAGATAAAAACAGTGAATGACTTAATGGCAAACGCCAGCCACCCGCACCTTCGGTGATGACATAATCTGCATTTTTGGCCAGCAAATTGTCGTAAGCCTGCGTCAGTGCAGATAATTCAATTTCGCAATGTTGTTTCTGTGCAGCCAGATGTGGTGCGACAGGATCAGCAAATGCAATAGGATTAACTTCCTTATAATCCAGTTCAATGGTGGATTGTTGTTGCAGGGCTAACGCATCTTCATTGCGCAGGCCCGTTTCTGTTTGTTCACACCCGGCAGATACAGGTTTAAACCCCACTACCTGATGTCGTCTGTCGGCCAGTTCTTTCATAATGGCTTGTGCCATAAAGGTTTTACCGGCATCGGTATCAGTAGCTGTGATAAATAGTTTTTTCACCCTAACCTCTTAATATCTCACTGAAATTGTGCCAGTTGTTATTTTGTCAGTTGTACCATACTAATTTGATAACTTAGCGGCAACATGCCATTTTGCTTTCTAAGCAATTCATAGTTCTCACTTAATTGACTCAAAGTCTGTCGGGTTAACTGAGCGTTATGATTTTTCTGTGTTACAACATTCGCTCCCACCGCTTTAATGGAGCCAAGCAACTCGCGTACATTAAGATGTTCACTATTGTACTGGCGGTTTTCTGCCTTCACCTCAAATCCACATTGCTGAGCGGCTTTTACAATATGTTCATGGGCCATAAAACGATTAACCGCAGAATAGCCATTTAACGGCCAGCTTTGTGCTAATTGCCAAAATGAATCTTGTACCATAATGGCTAAAACTGCTTTGCCGCCAGGTTTTAATACCCGGTAGATTTCCGCAAGGCAGTTTTCAATGGAGTAACACCACTGCAGCACCATGGATGAAAATACTCCACTTACAGTCTCATTCAATAGTGGCAATTGTTCGGCGTCTCCAGCTACCCATTGAATGCCATTGATGCTTTGTTCCCGGGCAAAGCGCAACATACCTTCAGCAATATCAATGCCGATTACCGATTCAGTTTGCTTCGACAATAAACGGGTAATACGGCCGGTTCCACATCCAAGGTCCACCGTCATGCCTGATTTGACATCAAATAGGCTGAGCGCATCATTTGCCACCTGCCACTGAATTGGTGCATGCTGATCATACTGCACAGCGGCACGACTAAACTGATTAGCGATTCGCTGTTTAAGCAGATTATCAGTTGTTGAAGATGTAACATTCATCATTACGCACACCTTTTGATTGCATCTGCCAATGCCGTAACCAGCGCCTGAATCTGTTGTTCAGAATGCGCGGCTGAAATTGTTATGCGTAACCTGTCAGTCCCCTTAGGCACAGTGGGATAACGTATTGCTCCCACCTGAAAACCAGCCTTAGTTAAAAACTGAGAAACATTAAGCACGCGCTCAGCATTATTAAGTGCGACAGGCTGAATCGCGGTATCGGATGGCAGTAAATTAATCCCGGCTATCTCACACGCAGACTTAAACAATTCAATATTGCTAAACAGTTTATTACGCAGTTGCGGTTCGTTTTCAATACGCTTGAGGTTATATAAGGTGATCGCTGCCTGAACCGGTGACATATGGGTACTGTAGACGTAATGGCGTGCGAAATTTACCAGATATTCAATCAGCTGTTTGGAGCCAGCAACAAACGCTCCGGCAGAGCCTGCCGCTTTGCCAAATGTTGCCATTATCACGGGCACTTGTTTCGTATCTAACCCGGCTTGTTCGATACTTCCCATACCTGTTTCACCCAAAACACCAAATCCATGCGCATCATCAACCATTAACCAACTGTTATGTTGCTGAGCTAGATGCGCCATATCTGCCAACGGCGCCCTATCCCCATCCATGCTATACACGCCTTCACACACCACTAAACGATTATCCGATGGTGTTTTTAATAAGGTTTGCAGATGTGACAGATCATTATGTTTAAAGCGCTTAAACTCGGCACTACTGGCCATTGCGCCATCAATTAGCGATGCATGGCTTAACTTATCTGCCACAATGCTACCGCCTTGCAACATTAATGCATGGCATAACGCCTGATTGGCAGCAAAACCCGAATTAAATAACAGCACGGCTTCACGATTAAGTCTTTGAGCCAGATAATTTTCGAGCCCGGCATGAATATCCTTATATCCACACACTAAGGGCGAGGCAGCACTGCCAACAGCATAATGTTTTATTTCATTAAGAAGCTCAGGCTGTTTTAATGATTGTGCTGCCAGTCCTAAATAGTCATTTCCGGCAAAATCCACACAATGTCGCTTTAGCCGACGCTCTCTTAATAAAAATTGATCATGTCGGCTTTGTAACTGCTGCGGGATAAAATCAAACGGCATAACGCTTATTTAGCAGCGTCGTAAAACAGAGCTGGCTCGGATTGTTCGGCGATTGCGTCATTTATCACCGTTTCATGCACTGCATCAGAGAAGCCTTCACGCGCTTCCGGACGAATGCCTAATTTTTTAAACAACATCTGATCGCTGTCGGCTTCAGGATTGGCTGTGGTCAGCAGCTTACAACCATAAAATATTGAGTTAGCTCCCGCGAAGAAACACAGCGCCTGCATTTGCTCGTTCATTTCTTCACGACCTGCCGACAAACGCACATGCGACTGCGGCATCATAATACGAGCCACCGCAATGGTGCGGATAAACTCAAAAGGATCGAGATCGTTTTCGTCCTGTAAAGGTGTGCCTTCGACTTTCACCAACATGTTAATTGGCACACTTTCAGGTTGTTGTGGCAAATTGGCTAACTGCACCAATAATGCCGAGCGGTCGTTTGCACTTTCGCCCAATCCCACAATACCGCCAGAGCAGATCTTCATGCCGGAATCACGCACATTTTGCAGCGTATTTAAACGATCAGCATAGGTACGTGTTGTGATAATTTCACCGTAAAATTCCGGTGAGGTATCCAGGTTGTGATTGTAGTAGTCAAGGCCTGCTTCTTTTAACATTGCCGCTTGTTCACGGGATAACATGCCCAGCGTCATGCAGGATTCCAGACCTAAGGCTTTAACACCTTTAACCATTTCAACGATGTAAGGCATATCGCGATCTTTCGGGTTTCGCCAAGCAGCGCCCATACAGAAACGCGTTGAACCAAGTTCTTTGGCTTTTTTGGCTTCGTCGAGTACTTTTTGAACTTCCATTAAACGCTCTTTTTCCACATCTGTGGTGTAGTGCGCGCTTTGCGGGCAATATTTGCAGTCTTCCGGGCAAGCGCCGGTTTTAATCGATAATAAGGTACTCACCTGTACTTCATTGGGATCAAAATGCTGGCGGTGAATGCTTTGCGCCTGAAAAAGTAAATCATTAAAAGGCAACGCGAAAAGAGCGTTAACTTCGGCGACCGTCCAGTCGTTACGGATCTGTGCTGTACCTGCCATACTGTACCTTTACAATTTGAAAATGCTGGCTTAGTCTATTGCGCCCCTCGCCCCTGTCAACCTAATTGTATTAAAAAGGTTTACAGGCGGTCAGATTTTCAACAAACAATAAAAGCAGGATGGTTATGGACCTTCAGTTTGACCAACAACATATCTGGCACCCTTATACGTCAGCATTAAATCCGCTGCCCTGTTACCCGGTTGAATCTGCCGATGGCGTATATATTCAGTTGGAAAATGGCCAGCGCTTGGTCGATGGTATGTCGTCCTGGTGGTCAACCATTCACGGTTACAACCACCCTGCCCTGAATGAAGCAGCCAAAAACCAGCTGGATAAAATGTCACATGTGATGTTTGGTGGATTAACCCATCAGCCTGCTATTGATATATCTAAAAAGCTGTTAGAGGTTGCACCGCAAGGTTTAAACCGGGTATTTCTGGCGGATTCCGGTTCCGTATCGGTGGAAGTCGCGATGAAAATGGCGCTGCAATACTGGGCTTGCCAGGGCAATAGCCATAAACATCAGTTTATTACGGTACGTAATGGTTATCATGGCGATACCTTTGCCGCTATGTCGGTGTGTGACCCGGTTAATGGCATGCACAGTTTGTTTTCAAATGTGTTGGCGAAACAGATTTTTGCCCCTGCACCACAAACCCGATTTGACCAGTCATGGAATGAAGATGACTTTTTGCCGATGCAGGAACTGGTAGAACGCCATCATAATCAACTTGCCGCCCTTATTTTAGAGCCGATCGTTCAGGGCGCTGGTGGCATGCGTTTTTATCACCCAGAGTATTTAAAACGTTGCCGTCAGTTATGTGATGACTACAACTTACTGCTCGTTTGCGATGAAATTGCTACTGGCTTTGGTCGCACCGGGAAGTATTTTGCTTGTGAGCATGCTGATATTAGTCCGGATATTTTATGTTTAGGCAAAGGTATGACCGGTGGTTATATGACACTAGCCGCGACTTTATGCACCGAAGATGTAGCAGCAGGCGTGTGTGAAGGTGCACCTGGGGTGTTTATGCATGGCCCCACTTTTATGGGCAATCCACTGGCCTGTGCGGTTGCCAGTGCCAGCTTAGACATTCTGGCCACAGGTCAATGGCAACAGCAGGTTGCCGATATTGAGCAGCAGCTAAAACAAGAACTGATGCCATGCAAAACCTTGTCAGCGGTGAAAGATGTCAGAGTATTAGGTGCAATCGGCGTGGTAGAAACCCGCCAGCCGGTGGATATAGCGATGATTCAAAAAGCCTTTGTAAAAAGCGGGGTGTGGATCCGCCCGTTTGGCAAGCTGGTGTACATTATGCCACCTTACATCATCCAGCCTGAGCAACTGTCTCAATTAACCTCAGCGATTTATCAGGCGCTGCGCTAAAGGTCTACGTCGGCGTTTATCCACAAATATATCAGTGATATCACTGAGGTAATGACCAGAAAAAACACATTGGCCCAAACGCCGTCGGTTCGGCGCCGGGCCCGTCGTTTACGAATTAAGATTACCAAAGTAGACAACAAGACGCAGCCGCACAGCAGTAAAAACATCCAGTTCACCAGATAACTGTTCCAGCTGGTACGGGAATAGACATTTAAAAACCGTCCAAAACCGGTTTCCAGTTCAGGTCTGGCAAAGTGAAACATGCACATCACAATGACAAAGATCAGCCATGCAAAGATGTTAATACCCACCATCGCGCGGTATAAAAAGTCTCTTCCTGAGCGCCTGTCGGTAAAATTGTGATTTTTATTGTTATTCTGCATCATTTTTACTTGAGTCTGTTGCCCAGCCAAGTAACATTACTGGTTTGGTTAATTGAGCTCTATCTTGGCATTGAAAAGCACACATTTCATCCCTAATTAGCAAAAACTGGCTCAACTCTTAAACATTACAATGATTAATTCGCATTGCGCTCGATTGGAGAAATACATGACGCATTCCCCGGTAGCTGAAGTGCTGTCTGGCAAATTTGCCGAAGGTACCGACGTGGTTATTAAAGGCTGGATCCGCACTCGCCGTGATTCAAAAGCTGGTTTGTCATTTTTGGCTGTACACGATGGCAGCTGTTTTGACCCTGTTCAGGTTATCGCCTTAAATTCACTGAATAACTACGAAGACATTAAAAAGCTGACTACCGGTTGCTCTGTAGAAGTAAAAGGTACCATCAAAGCATCACAAGGTCAGGGACAGGCATGGGAAATTGATGCCACTGAGGTCACCATTATTGGCTGGGTAGAAAATCCAGATACTTACCCGATGGCAGCTAAACGCCACTCAATCGAGTATTTACGTGAACATGCTCATTTACGTCCCCGTACTAATATTATTGGTGCGGTAGCGCGTGTACGTAACTGTTTATCGCAGGCACTGCATCGCTTTTTCCATGAAAATGGTTATGTGTGGGTCAGCACGCCGATTTTGACCGCCAGTGATACCGAAGGCGCGGGAGAAATGTTCCGTGTCTCCACGCTGGATATGAATAACCTGCCTCGCACTGACAAAGGCGACGTGGATTACAGCGAAGACTTTTTTGGTAAAGAAACCTACCTGACGGTATCTGGCCAGTTAAACGGTGAAACTTACGCCTGTGCCTTATCTAAAATTTATACCTTCGGTCCGACTTTCCGTGCAGAAAACTCCAATACCAGTCGTCACTTAGCTGAATTCTGGATGATTGAGCCGGAAGTGGCTTTTGCTGAATTAAAAGACATCGCGCAGCTATCTGAAGATATGCTCAAATACGTGTTCAAAGCGGTACTTGAAGAGCGTGCTGATGATATGGCGTTTTTTGCTGAGCGTGTTAATAAAGAAGCCATCACACGTTTACAAAAAGTGATTGAACAGGATTTTGTACGCATGGATTACACCGATGCCATCGAAATTCTTAAAAACAGCGGTAAAGACTTTGAGTTCCCGGTTGACTGGGGTGTGGATTTATCCTCTGAGCACGAACGTTATCTGGCGGAAGAGCATGTCGGTGCGCCTATCATTATGCAAAACTACCCTAAAGATATTAAAGCCTTTTACATGCGTTTAAATGACGATGGTAAAACCGTTGCTGCAATGGACGTATTAGCGCCGGGTATTGGTGAAATCATCGGTGGCTCTCAGCGTGAAGAGCGTCTGGATGTATTTGATGCGCGTCTGGAAGAAATGGGCTTAGATAAAGAAGATTACGGCTGGTATCGCGACCTGCGTCGTTATGGCACAGTGCCACACGCCGGATTTGGCTTAGGTTTTGAACGTTTAGTGGCTTATGTAACCGGCGTACAAAACGTACGTGATGTGATTCCGTTCCCACGTACACCGGGCAATGCCAACTACTAATTGATAAAAAAACAGCTAAAACTATAAAAGCGTCCATCAGGACGCTTTTTTATTACCTTACATAAAATAACAGCGCAGTACGTTAGTCCCAAAAGGTAAAATACTGAGAGGTATCTTTGGCGGGATGTGTTGGCCCTTCAGTTGCGGGTGTACCCAAATACAGATAACCCACAATTTCATCCTGCTCCGCTAAATTAAGTGCCTGTTTCACTTCATCCATTTGTGCATAAGCACCGGTGCGCCAAATACCATTAAAACCTTGTGCCAGCGCTGCCATTTGCATGGCATGCACCGAACATGACGCTGATGCCACCTGCTCTACCCAGGGCACTTTAGGGTGATCGACATATTTCGCAATGGCTACAATCACCATAGGTGCACGCAGCGGTAAGTCACTGGCGCGTTGTATGTCTTTTTCTGACATATCGTTGGCAATCGCCGCCGTTTCATAAATATCCCCCAGTTTGCGTAAACCCGCACCGGTGCAAACGATAAACTGCCAGGGTGTTAATGCAGCATGGTCGGGCGCGCGCAGCGCCGCCTGCATTATATTTTCCAGCGCCTCACCTGATGGCGCCGGCTCATGTAATCGGGGTTGAGAAGAACGATGAAGTAACAACTCAAGAGCTTGCATAATTGGCCTTATGTATTGCTAAAATTCCTGATTAACTTAGAAAAAGCGCATTAAGTTCGCAACTATTATTTTAGAGCGTGTTGATCTTTGCGGTATATTTTTGCAACGAATTGCGCGGTATTTAAACAATGAAGCACAAATGTGGTGTAGTTGTTCTACATAAATGAGTGCTGAAGCACTAGAAATACCGCGCAAACGTTGCCCGAAGGGTTCGTCCTAAACACTTTTCACTCTTTATGAAAGACTCCTGTCTTTCACCGCTTCGCGGCCAGCTAAAGCTGTTTTATGGCGTTCCCTACGCCATAATGTTACTTATTTTTGACTTAATCCATTAGGTCTGCAAATAAGCGTCGCGATTAAAAAGCATTTAGTTAGAACAAAATTCATACAGCAAAGTTCAGCACGCTCTAATTTACGTCCTGTTTTTTTAACCAACCGACTAACCAGTAATCAATACTGACAAATCGACCACCACCGCTAAAAAACAGTGTCAGTAACATCACAAAATAGGTCGCCGCAAACTCAATACCATTATTCAGAATCACGAAGTTACCGCTACTGGTCAGCCAGTCGTAGTGGCCATATTGCTGTAACAGCTCTTTTGCCCTGGCTAATTTATCGGCAGCGGCCATTACATTTTCGTTGTACAAAATTGTGCCATCGGCTAACCAGCTAGTGCCATCGGCAATTGCCAGCCAGCCGTTTGGCCAGTGCACTGAAAAGATCGCCACTAACATAGTTATCATTAGTGGAATACTGACTAAACGTGTTGCAATACCAAGCAACAGCAATACACCGCCGATTAATTCAGCAGCCACTGCCAGTGTTGCCAGTAACACAGGAAATGGCAAACCCAGCCCCCAGTCACTGTTGCCAAACCAGGCAGCTGTGTCGTCAAACGCCAGATATTTAGTCCAGCCAGCCTGAATCATAATGGGAGCTAAATACAAGCGCAGTAATAAGGGAGCAAGTCCATCAGCAACTGAAATGTTATTAATAGTCGAACGATAAAATTGGGACAAACGTATAATTAACGCCATAGTGCTTCCTGCGATTAAAAGTTATTCTTAGTACAGGAAAGTATCAAAGACCTTAAACTTTCAATGATCACGAAATATCGTAAAAAGAGGTGTGGATTAATGAGTCAGGATAAAAAAAGCCCATTGCATAATCTTTTCGCGCGCCAGCAACCTAAAGTGGCCGCCAAAAAGAAAGTGGGTAAATTACTGACCAGCATGGCCGAAGAAGACCATAAACGCATCGCTTTATTAATAAAAAAGTGGTTAGAACAAGATGAAGCTCGCGCAGCTAAAAAGCTGGCGAACTCCAATAAACCTAAAATCCGCTAGACCGCTTTTGTCCTGAAAAGACCGGATACAATAAAGGCAAAATAATCAGTGTAAGAAAGGTCGCACTGACAATGCCTCCCACAATCACAGTGGCTAAAGGACGCTGAATTTCAGCACCTACCCCAGTTGAACTTAATACCGGAATTAAACCCAAGGCAGAGGTTATGGCCGTCATTAAAACCGGTCGTAATCGGCTCGCTGCGCCACTTAACACCGCTTCGTTTAAAGCTATTCCACTGCCAAGTCGTGCATTGATGCTATCCACCATCACCACACCGTTAAGCACAGCCACCCCAAACAAGGTAATAAAGCCAACTGAAGCAGGCACAGAAATATACAATCCGGATACGTACAAACTAACAATGCCGCCTATCATAGCCAGTGGCACATTAATTAAAATTAACGCCACCTGTGACCAGCTCGCAAATGTAATAAATAGCAACAGTGCTATTAATGCCAGTGACACCGGCACCATCAGCATTAAACGTTTTTCTGCCCGTTGTTGCGATTCAAACTGCCCGCCAATCACCACAGAATAACCAGCGGGTAAATCCAGCTTGTTATTCACCCTTTGCCTGATATCAGCGACGACACTGCCCATATCCCGTCCCTGAACATTCGCTTCAACGACCAATCTGCGCTGCACATCGTCCCGACGAATTTGCGGTAATCCGGATTGTATTTTAACTTGAGCAACATCCTGCACTCTAACCCAGGCCCCACTGGGTGAACGTAAAATAAGTGCATTTATTGCGTCTATCTGATCGCGGTATTCAGCAGCCAGACGCACATAAATATCATAACGTTCATTGCCTTCTATCACCGAACCCGCACTCACGCCACCAATGCCCTGACTCACTAACTGCATAAGGTCAGCCACCGACAAGCCATAACGGGATAAGGCCTCCCGGTCAGGCTCAACGATCAGTTGCGCTTCACCTTTGTTTTGTTCAAGCGCTACATCACGAGTTCCTGTCACATCCAGCACTAGCTGTTCTAATTGCTGCCCTTTTTGCGCTAACACCTCAAGGTCTGGTCCAAACAGCTTTATAGCCAGTTGAGATTTTACCCCGGATAATAACTCGTCTACCCGCGTGGCAATGGGTTGTGAAAAGGTAAACAACAATCCCGGATGCTGTTCCAACTGTTGTTGCATTTTATGTTGCAGTTCAAATCGATTAGTGGCGCTGGTCCACTGACTGACTGGCAATAATCCAATGTAGATTTCGATATTATTCACCGGCTCAGGATCACCACCGATTTCTGCTCTGCCTATCCGGCTTAAGGCATAAGTTACTTCGGGGAATGTCATCAGCATAGCTTCCAGTTTTGGCGCAACGGTTAACGCTGTATCTAAACTGGCAGACGGGGCAAGTGTGACCCTTAGATTAATTGTGCCTTCTTCCAGTTCCGGCACAAATTCACTGCCGAGCTTACTGGCTAACACCAGAGACAGTGCAAACAACCCCATGGTTAATAAGACGATTTTATTGCGGTGTCTGGTTAAACGGAAAAGCAGTTGCCGATAGCCGTTTTCCAATCTCAGCATAATGGGATTTACCCGGGTTTTATTGGTGCGTAAAGTCAAACTGGCTAATGCGGGGATCAACACCAATGCCACTGCCACAGCCGCAACTATCGCCAGCATTATACTGATGGCCATTGGCTCAAACAGCTTAGCTTCAACACCTTCAAAACTGAACAAGGGTAAAAACACCACCAGTATAATCAGTGCGGCAAAAAAAACCGGTTTTGCAACGGCTGATGCCGCATTGATAAAGTCGGTTTGCCGGGCGTTATTGCCGTGGCTTAATAGGTTTTCAACCATCACCACCGAACCATCGACTAACATACCAATGGCAACCGCAATGCCACCTAACGACATTAAATTGGCTGACATACCAAACAGCGACATTACCAATAACGCTAATGCAATAGAGATTGGGACAGACAGGATCACTAACAAGGTCGCTTTAAGATCGAGTAAAAACAGTAACAACACCAGTAGAATAAAGACAAAGGCAATCAATAAAGCCTTAACCACGGTATTGACCGCCTGCTCTACCAAATTAGACTGGTCATAAAAAGGTCTGAAGCTCACACCCTGTGGCAACGCCTGCTGGATCAGAGTTACGCGCTGTTTAATATCGTCTATTGTCGCTTTGGTATTGGCGCCGGTTCTTTTGAGCACTATGCCGGACACCACTTCCCCCAAAGCCTGCACTTGTCCATGTTTATCCCGCTGTGTCATGGTGACAGCGCCCTGGCGAATTTCAGCCCCCCATTCCACCTGCGCCAGGTCGGACACAGTTACGACGGTACCATCAAGGGTTTTAACCGGAATTTGGGCTATTTGCTTCAGTCCTAATTCACCGGCTTGCAGCCAGCCGATCCCCCGGACAACCAGCTGTTGCTCGGCTCTTGAAATATACCAGCCCCCCGCATTCATATTGTTATTTTCAACGGCCTGCAGCACATCCTGTTGTGATAAGCCGTACGCCAGCAATTTATCGGCATTGAGATTGACCTGAAACTGGCGAACTTCTCCACCAAATGACAATACCTCAGTCACCCCCTGAACCGGCATTAATAAAAGCTTAACCACCCAGTCATTCAGGCTGCGTAACTGCATCAGATCATAACCACTATCCTCATCGGCTAATAATAAGTATTGATACACCTGCCCTAAACCGGATGAATTAGGTCCCATGGTGGGTGTGCCCGCCTCTTTTGGAATTTGATTCACCGCAGTTTGTAACTGCTCAAATACCTGCTGCCTTGCAAAATAAATATCGGTGACATCGTTGAATACCACTGTCACCACAGACAATCCATTTTTAGAAATGGAACGCACTTGCTCGACATCGGGCAAACTATACATTACCGATTCGATAGGAAAGGAAATCAGCTTTTCAACCTCTTCCGCCCCTAATCCTTTCGCTTCGGTGTTTATCGAAACCTGCACATTTGTTACGTCGGGGAAGGCATCCAGTTTTAAATCAGGTAGTTGAAATGCCGCAATTACCAACAAAATACAGCTTGTCAGCACCACCAGCATGCGCCGTTCCACTGACCATTTAATAATATTGTGAAATAACATGGCCGCTCCTTAGTGGTTATGTGGATCAAAGCCACTTTTGGCCATTTGAGACTGTATAAAAAAAGCCCCCTGGCTAACAATCGACTCACCAACTTCTATTCCTGAAATTTCAACGTGCTGGCCTGAGCTACGTTTCAACTGCACTTCTTTCGCAGCAAAGTGTCCGGGCTCTGTTTGCACAAACACCATCCAGTCACCGTCGTCGCTTTGCATCAAGGCATGTTGCGGGACAAAAATACCCGACACCTGTTCTGCAAACAGGGCTTTGGCAAACATGCCTGGATGTAACTGATGGCCATGATTTTCAAGCTGCAAACGAATAATACGGGTGCGGGTTTGTGCATCAATAATGTGCGATTGCTGACTCAGTGAAGCGTTATATTGCTTGCCCGCCACATCCACTGAAACAGCTAATGAACTTAAAGGTGGCAGTTCAGCTTGTGGAGCAATGCGTGCCTCAACCCACAATACCGATTCTTCAGCAATATCCATTAATGCCTGACCGGCCTCAACCCGTTGCCCCTGACGAAAGTCATCGTTTAATACAGTACCGGAGAGCCTCGCAGGCAAAGTATATTCCCCCAGCGCTGTGCTGTTATCCTCGACCAGCTTTTTGATGCTATCGTCATCCAGTCCATAGGCGATTAAACGCGCTTTAGCAGCAATGTACCGGGTTTGGGCATCACGTCTGGATTTCTCGCTCACGGTTGAGCTTTCTAACGTTTTTAAACGCTGCCAGTCAGCAAAGGCGATACGGTATTGCGCCTGCGCTTCGGCAACTTTGTCACTGAACAAGGTAATCAAAGGCTGATTCACCGCCACATGTTCACCCAGTGAAACATGACGCTTTAGCACCACAGATTCGACTCTGGGCGAAACCACATAGCTGGTATAACCATTGGCTTTTATTTCTGCCGGTGCCCTAAAAACTAATTTAGCGCCGGTGTTTTTGATGGGTTGAATTTTTATGCCCGCGGTCTCAATTTGGCTGGCCGACAGTTCAATAACATTTTCCCGCTGATGCTGATGTGATTCATTAGCCCGTGACGCACCAGCGTAAATAAACATAAAACCAATTGCACACAATGCAACCGGCTTATAAAAAGCAGTTATCATTTTTTAATTCCCATAGCCAGCAGCACACCAAAAGTGTGATTTAACGCCAGCTATTTTTAAGTTTTAAACGATGACATCAAAGCAGTTGATGCCTTTTAACGGTTAAACGGATTGGGAATTTTTAATCGGAGGTCTGAGTAAATTATCGGGGATATATTCCGGAATAAACTGGCTAAAGCCAGGACTTTTTCCTTGTTTAATCGGACTGCTATTTAAAGTAGCACTGACCAAAATGGCAGAGTTAGCGTGATTACCCTGACAATGACCACAGTGGTGACAATCCTGAATATTGTGTTGTGAATTGTAGCCATCAGCTATATCAGATTGCGGGGTACTATCCTGTTGATGTGAGTGAACCGTTTGTAAATGTGTTTTATCCAGCTGATGAGGTAAAGATGCATTCGCCACCGCAATGCAAGACTGCACCACCGGTGCGACAAAGACAACAAGACTAATCAGGCATTTATTCATTGTTTTTTCAGTTACTCAACACTACGGGGCCAGCTTAACACAGTTTCGGCCAGCCGCCTTAGCTTTGTATAAGGCGCCGTCTGCCGCTTTCATCACATCATCAAATTCTGTTAACTGCTGACCACATTCAGCCACACCAAAACTGGCGGTAACAAATACCTGCTGGCTTTTCTTGGGTGGATTTTTACGTTGTTTTGAGTTGGACTTTGGCCTGTCCTGATCGCGTAATAAAAAGGGTCGAGCCCCAATTGTTTCACGCACAGCCTCAACAAACACTTTAGCTTGTTGTGCGGATTTATTGGCAAACACTATGGTAAATTCTTCGCCACCATAACGAAACGCGCGCCCACCACCGCCTACTTTGTCTACGCAACTGGCGACCATTTTTAATACCTGATCTCCCACATCGTGGCCGTATTTATCGTTAAAAGACTTAAATTTATCCACGTCTGCCATCACCACAACATACTTTTTACCCAGTGTTGCGGCATATTGCATTAACGCACGGCGACCTTTAATACCGGTTAACTCATCTTTAAACGCCATGTTGTAGCTATCGTGCAGGATCAACACACAAAAAGCAGCAGCCAGCATGCTTAACATTAACTGAGGCAAAATCATGCCAAAATACAGCATCATGCCCGAGACACTTAGAGTCGCCAGCATCAAAGCGGCATGACGATTGGTCGGCGCCAGTATAAAACGAATAATACCGATGATTTGAATCATCACTAATAACAACAATTCAGCACCGCTGAATTTCATTTTGGCTATACTGGGCGGCTGTAATAGCTGATTCAACCACTCTGCTGACGTCATATGCAACGACATACTGGCAATAATAACCGCGGCATTAGCGCACACCAGCAGTACAAGAGCACTTAATAATGCCACTGGGCTGAAACCCCTTTCCTTATCCCACATTAGAGTGGTCATAGACGTCACCAGTACAATTGGCAGGAAATGCTGAACTTGAAGAGGGTCAATAAACCCTGCAGGGATAGCTGGCAAATATAAACTGGCCAACAACAGTAACGAAGCAATAAACAAGCGGCTGTAACCAAATTGCACCGACATTACTGCTGCGACCAGTAACAAAGAGTGCGGCAACCATTGCAGTTTTTGCATATATTGGCCAAGCAAAATGGGAAGCTTATCGACACTCACAATAAGCAACACAATAAATACCAGTTGTCCAAGAAGCGATTTCACCGCAAAACGTGCTGTTTCTAACAGATTCAATGGATGCCCTTTAATGTCGAATTGTTGCTAATGTGCACACTGTTAATGCCAGTGTATTATGTTGCCAGATTACTGAATAAATTGAAAAAACCTTGTGAATTTTATTTATACCCAAGCCGGGCTTTTAATACCTGAACAATTTGTAATTGAGGGAACAAAAAGCCGGACACAATGTCCGGCTTCAGTCTGTTCTTGAAAGAGTATTAATTAAATGACGGACGCTAGTTCAGCGCCCTGGCGAATTGCACGTTTGGCATCCAGTTCAGATGCGACATCCGCTCCACCAATTAAGTGACTTACGATACCCAGTTCTTCAAGCTGTTGTGCTAATTGCCTGTTAGGTTGCTGGCCAGCACAAATAATCACATTATCCACCTCTAAACAACGCGATTGCTGATTAACAGTAATATGCAGACCTTTATCATCGATTTTGTCGTAACTGACGCCCGGAATCATTTGCACATTTTTAGCCTTTAATGTGGCTCTGTGAGTCCAGCCGGTCGTCTTACCCAGGCCCTTACCCACCCGACTGGTTTTACGTTGCAGCAAATAAATTTCGCGTTCGGCGGGGGCTACATCAGGCTGCGTTAATGCGCCACGCTGTGAGTAGCTTTGATCAATGCCCCAACTTTTTAGCCAGCGCTGTTTATCCAGCGTAAGCGAATCCGATTCAACCAGATATTCCGCCACATCAAAACCAATACCACCTGCGCCGATTATCGCGACTTTATCACCCACTTTTTTGTGTGATTTCAACACATCAAGGTAGGTTAATACGCTGGGATGCTCAATGCCCGGGATGTCCAACTGACGCGGCGTAATACCTGTTGCTATTACCACTTCATCAAAGTTTTGCCGTTGCAGAGATTCTGCACTCTGCTCTGATTGCAGATGTAGCTTCACCCCTGATGCCAATAAACGATTGGCAAAATAACGCAAGGTTTGGTGGAATTCTTCTTTACCCGGAATTTGTTTGGCGTAATTAAACTGCCCACCTATTTCCGATGCCTTATCAAATAAGTGAACCTCATGACCACGCTCTGCCGCGTAACAACTAAATGCCAGCCCTGCCGGGCCTGCCCCCACGACGGCTATTTTTTTAACTTGTGCTGCAGGTTCAAAATTTAATTCGGTTTCATAGCCCGCTCTGGGATTAACCAGACAGCTTGCCCGTTTTTTCTCAAACACATGGTCTAAACAGGCCTGATTACAGGCAATGCAGGTATTGATAGTGTCCGCTTTGCCGGCGTAGGCTTTATTCACAAAATCCGCATCCGCCAGCATAGGACGTGCCATTGACACCATATCGGCATGGCCCTCAGCTAAAACCTGTTCAGCAACGGCAGGATCATTAATGCGATTTGAGGTGATGAGCGGAATATTAACCTGCCCCATCATACGCTGAGTGATCCAGGTAAAAGCTGCGCGCGGCACAGAGGTACTGATGGTTGGCACTTTGGCTTCATGCCAGCCAATGCCGGTATTAATAATGGTTGCCCCTGCCTGTTCTATTAATTTAGCCAGTTCAACCACTTCTGCCCATTCATGTCCGCCTTCAACCAAATCCAACATAGACAGACGGTAGATAATAATAAACTGTTCACCCACTGCCGCTCTTACCGCTTTGACGGTTTCAATCGCTAACCGTGCGCGGTTTTCAAAACTTCCGCCCCACTCATCGTCACGTAAATTTGTGCGCGGGCATAAAAACTGATTAATCAGATAACCTTCAGAACCCATGATCTCAACACCATCATAGTCTGCCAGTTGCGCCATTTTGGCGCTGTTAGCGTAATCTTTAATGGTACTTTTAATTTCACGTACAGACAGTGCTTTGGGCTTAAACGGATTGATTGGGGCCTTGATAGCAGAAGGTGCCACATTAAAGGGATGGTAAGCATAACGACCTGTATGCAATATCTGCATACAGATTTTACCGCCAGCCTGATGCACTGCATCCGTCACCTGACGGTGCTCTTTGGCGTGGCGTTTATTTGCCATTCTTGATGCAAAAGGGAAAATCCAGCCCCGACGATTGGGACTCACGCCACCTGTGACAATCAAACCGACCCCACCTTTAGCACGTTCAGCATAAAATGCAGCCAGTTTCTTAAAACCGTCTTTTTCTTCTTCCAGTCCTACGTGCATTGAGCCCATCAATACACGGTTTTTTAACTGAGTAAACCCCAAATCCAAAGGTCTGAATAAATGAGGATAAAGTGCATGGCTGTTTACTGACGTTGGTTGCGGGATGGCTGTGGCCTTGTTTGACATTGTTATCACCCTGACTGGTCTTACCTGTTGACGCAGTCTACTCTAAATAGCCAGAATAAAAAGCGCAAGATCATATTTAATTACATTTAGGATTTCGTAATCACTAATCATATGGTTAGAATGAAGGATTGCAAAAATATAGGTGGTACTAAATGGCATCAGGTAATAGCTGGACTAAAGCCCTTTTCGTCGGAATATGGAACGTTCTCAACTTCATTCGAAGTGCATTTTTTAACATTATTTTCATCGTTATCGTTATATTTATCATCAGCGCCGCCTTCTCCGGTGATGATAAGATTACCGTGCCAGTGAAATCGGCGCTGGTTTTAAACATTAAAGGTAATGTTGTTATTCAAAAAGAGGCAGTTGATCCGCTTCAAACCTTTGTCGAAGACGCCACCGGTCATAAAGACACACCAAACGAAGAATTATTAGACGATATTATCTTTGCAATCAATAATGCCAAGGAAGATCAGCGTATTAAAACGCTGGTACTGGATTTGGAAAACATGCGTGGCGCCGGTCTGGACAAACTTGAGCAGATTGCTGCCGCGATCGATGACTTTAAACAAAGTGGCAAACCGGTATTTGCCATCGCCGACAACTATTCTCAAGGCCAGTATTACCTGGCGGCCCATGCCGATCACCTTTATTTGAATCCGATGGGCACAGTGTTATTTGAAGGATTTGGTCGTTATGGCATGTATTTCAAAAGCGCATTGGAAAAATTAAAAGCCAATGCCCATATTTTCCGGGTCGGAACCTTTAAATCTGCGGTTGAGCCATTCATTCGTGATGATATGTCAGATGCCGCCAAAGAGGCCAACAACGCCTGGTTATCTGCCATGTGGCAGCAGTATAAAGAATCGGTTGCGAATGCGCGTAATGTCGACATCAGCAACTTCGATGAAAAGGCCGATGTTTTGCTAGCCAAGCTTGAAGAAGCCAACGGTGATTTCGCCCAGTATGCTCTCAATAATCAGTGGGTTGACGCATTAAAAACGCGTCAGCAAGTCGTAAATGATATTAGCGACATCGTGGGAAAATCCGATAGTAAGCGTGGTTACACTAATATCGATTTAGATGACTATTTAGATGTTATTCGCTCGCCTTTTCCATCAAAAAGTAAGACAGATAACGTTGCGATCGTGGTAGCCAAAGGCGAAATTTTAGATGGCAGCAAGCAACCGGGTACCATTGGTGGTGATAGTACTGCCCGTTTATTGCGTAAAGCTCGTTTGGATGACAGCGTAAAAGCGGTAGTGCTTTATGTAGATTCACCCGGTGGCAGCGCATTTGCGTCAGAAGTTATCCGTCAGGAAATTGAAAGCTTAAAAGCGGCAGGCAAACCCGTCGTTGCACAAATGAGCAGCGTCGCAGCCTCTGGCGGTTACTGGATTTCAGCCAGTGCCGATGAAATATGGGCAGCTCCCTCAACCATTACTGGCTCAATTGGTATATTTGGCATGTTCCTGACCTTTGAAAACTCACTTGAACATATTGGTATCCACACCGATGGCATTGCCACCACTGAGCTGGCTGGTATTTCACAATACCGGGCCCTCGATCCTAAAGTGGGTGCTATTTTCCAGCGTTCAATTGAAAATGGTTACGATAAATTTATATCCATGGTGGCTGAAAACCGCCATATGACCAAAGAACAGGTTGATCAAATCGCACAAGGTCGTGTGTGGATTGGTGAAGCAGCAAAAGATTTGGGACTGGTTGATCATCTTGGTTATATCAACGATGCGATTGCTTCCGCCGCCAAGCTGGCTGGTCTGGAAAAATACGATACTAAAACCATCGAAAAAGAGTTGTCGCCTCAGCAAAAATTTATGCAAAAGTTATTTGGCAAAGCTTCAGCCATAGTTAAGTCCGATATTTCCAGCGAGCCAAATGCACTGGTCAAGTTACTAAACAGTGTATTGGGAGATATTAAGCCGGTAACCGAGCTAAATGATCCAAACGGTATTTATGCAAGGTGTTTGGCCTGTGAAATCTAACCTGTAAATATCAGGTAACAGAAATCAGTCAGGCTCACTTCGGTGGGCCTGATTTGTTTCACAGACACAGCAAAGCGAACAAGGTATTATAGCGGGCTAACCTGCGCCAAATAACAGATAAAAAATATTCGATGAAAAAACACATTTATATCGCTTACACTGGTGGCACAATCGGTATGAGACCTTCCAGCAAAGGTTATGTGCCCGCAGCGGGATTTTTAAGCCAGACGCTGGCAAATATGCCGGAATTTCACCGCAAGGAGATGCCGGACTTTACTATCCATGAATACCCTTGTTTGATTGATTCATCAGATATGTCGCCAGCAGACTGGCAACTTATCGCTGATGATGTTCAGCAAAATTACCATGAGTATGATGGTTTTATTATCCTGCATGGTACAGATACTATGGCATACACCGCATCTGCCCTGTCGTTTATGCTGGAAAACTTAAGTAAACCGGTAATCGTTACCGGCTCACAAATCCCGCTGGCAGAATTGCGCTCAGATGGTCAGGTCAATTTGCTTAATTCGCTCTATTTGGCAGCTAACTACCCTATTCCGGAAGTGAGTTTATTTTTTAACAATAAATTGCTGCGCGGCAATCGAAGCAAAAAAATTCACGCCGATGGTTTTGGTGCATTTGATTCACCTAACTTTCCACCATTACTGGAAGCGGGCATAAACATTGAAGTCATCAAAGGGGAAGTAAAAGCAGCAATTGACCAACCTCTGAAGGTCACACCAGTTACACCGCAACCTATCGGTGTAGTGACTCTCTATCCGGGAATCAGTGCCGATGTGCTGCGTAATGTCATCCAGCAGCCAGTTAATGCTCTTATTTTATTAAGTTACGGTGTCGGCAATGCGCCACAAAATGAAGCCTTATTAGCACAACTTAAACATGCAGATGAGCAAGGCATAGTGGTGGTTAATTGCACTCAGTGTTTAAAAGGCAAAGTCAATATGGCCGGTTATGCCACAGGTAACGCACTTGCACAGCTTGGCGTGATATCGGCCGGTGATATGACAATGGAAGCCTGCCTGACCAAGTTACATTATTTGCTGTCACAAAACTTACCGGTTGAGCAGGTAAAATCTCTGATTGGCCAGAACTTACGTGGCGAACGCGCCAGCTAATACATTGTTAGTTTTACAGGTGTTTCCGGCTGAACCTGTCGCAATCAGCCAATTTTAATTTTTGAGGTAACATGCCCCCCATTCAGTCTTCACTGACACCGCAGGAAAATAAGATGTCCCTGCCGGAATTTATTGCGTTAATGGCCTTTATGACGTCGTTGGTGGCGCTCAGTATCGACGCAATGCTGCCCGCCCTCGATTTAATCGGGCAGGCACTTAATTCACCAGAGCCACAACAGACCCATCTGATTGTCTCGTTGTTCTTTTTTGGCATGGCGTTAGGCCAACTGTATTACGGCCCGTATTCTGATACTAAAGGGCGTCGTCGCGCAGTGTTATCCGGTTTATTTATTTATCTGTTGGGCACAGTTATTTGTTTAATGTCGCAGGATTTAAACTGGTTACTGTTTGGCCGTGTTGTGCAGGCGTTTGGAGTATCAGGCCCTCGTGTTGCCACCTTAGCGTTAATCCGCGATCAGTATCAGGGTGAAGCTATGGCACGCGTGATGTCATTTATTATGATGGTGTTTATTTTAGTGCCTATGATCGCACCGGTTGTGGGACAGGCCGTACTGGAGTTTTTCCACTGGCGACATATCTTCACTCTGTTTTTACTCATAACGGTCACACTGGGATTTTGGTTCTTTGTGCGTCAACCAGAAACACTACCACCAGAAAGACGGCGGATATTTAGTTGGTCTGATTTAGCCAAATCAAGCAAATATATTCTTACTCATTTTGAAGTAATGGGCTTTACGGTGGCAATGGGGATTATTTTTGGAGCCTTTTTAGCCTACATCAGTACATCACAAACTATCTTCCAGTCGATTTATCAAACCGGTGACTTATTCCCTGCATACTTTGCATTACTGGCGTTTTCGGTCGGTTTTGCCTCTTTTGCCAATGGCATGCTGGTCATGCGTCACGGTATGTTAAAACTCAGTAAGCTCGCTATGGTTGGTTTATTTGTAGGCAGTATTATTTTACTGGTGCTGTGTGTTAATACAGCTGGCAAACCACCATTGTGGCAATTACTCTGCTTATTATTCCCCATGTATTTTTGTGTGGGGATCCTGTTTGGAAATTTAAATTCGCTGGCGATGCAGCCCTTGGGTGATATGGCAGGATTAGGTGCTGCGATTATTGGTTCACTTAGCAGCTTGTTATCCGTGCCTGTGGCGATTTTTATTGGCCAGTTTGTTGAAACAGGTGTAACCGCTATCGCGATGGGGTTTGTTGGAATGAGTCTGCTGGCCTACATTTTGGTCACCCTAGCATCTAAACAACGTACGAGTATGTAACATCACTTGCGATGACAGCCGCACACTTTGTTCAAAAGTTAAACACTGTCATCGCTGTCGTCGTATCTTTGATAAAAATCCTTTTATTTCAATGCTAGTATCAATGCTATTGACTCATAGCCATATATAACCGGCTTAGAAATAAGGATCCCTGATGCGGGTAGTGTTGTTTTTTACTTTGCTGTTAGCTAATTATGTTTTTTCTTCCAGTGCTTTTAGCGCATGTCAGTTTGATAACATTCAATTCAATCGTGATTTCAGTGCAGCAAGATTATCTGACTGCGAAAAATTAACGGATAAACATTACTTACTCAGCATTTTGCCTGAAAAAACAGATGTAAATCCCAGCCCCTGGTTTAGTTTTAAGCTGCACAAACCAAGCCAGACAGCACTTACTTTAACCCTCGATTTTGGCAAATACCGGGCGCGTTATTTACCTAAAATAAGTAACGATAACGGCTATAACTGGCACACCGTTAAATTCGATGTCGAAAAAAACAAAATGACATTCACCATTAATGACGAGCAATCAGATATTTGGGTTACAGCTCAGCCGCCCGTGGTTGAACAGGATTACCTGAAATTTGAGAAAGACTTAGTAAAACAACATCCCTATTTAAAAAAGGATTCACTGGGCAAATCGGTAAAAGGGCGGGATATCACTGCACTAATTTCTACCACGCCGGATTCCAATAATTGGCTAGTGATGATAGGAAGACAACATCCGCCGGAAACCACCGGTGCTATTGCATTACAGGCATTTACCCAAACATTACTAAATCAAAATAACGTCGCCACAAAATTTAATATTCTACTGGTTCCTCTGGTTAATCCCGATGGGGTAAACGAAGGCAACTGGCGCAGTAATGTCAATGGTATTGATTTAAACCGGGATTGGTATCGGTTCAGTCAGCCTGAAACTAAAGCCATTAGAGATAAACTTCAGCAAATCACTACCACTGGCGGCAAAATCGTCTTTGCACTGGATTTCCACTCTACTTATGAAGATGTGTTTTACACCATGCCTGACGACAAAATTAACTTATCGCCCAGTGGCTTTACCGATAAGTGGTTAGATGATGTGCAAAAGCGCACACGTTGGACACTTAAGTTACAACGAAAGGCAGGCTACAAAAAGAACAGTGGTGTATTCAAACAATATATTGCCGATACCTATGGTGTGCATGCGGTAACCTATGAAGTGGCAGACAATAATCCACCAGCACGCATTGATTATATTGCCCGGGAGGCAGCAAAAAGTCTGGCGGAATTACTGAATAAAACCTTCTAACATCATCGTTTCAACCACACAAAAAAGGCGCCGGTCGGCGCCTTAACTTCATCATAAATTTTTAATTATCGAACTCGATCTTATCGCCAACTTTGACATTATTTTTGGCAAACCAACCTAACTCCATTTCCAGTGCAGCAATCACTTTGCCCGGCGATGGATGTGTGGTTTCGTCCAGAGCTTTCATCTGAATAATTGAAGTGATCACGCCATTTTCGTCAATATAAGCCAAATCCAGTGGGATCAAAGTATTTGCCATCCAGAAAGCCGTTTGTCTGGGATAAGGATAAACAAACAACATGCCCGGCTTGGCATCTTTACGCTCCATCAGGCCTTTAGCCCGTTCCTGCGGAGTATCAGCCAGTTCTACTTCAAGATGTTGCTGATTCACTCTGATTTTGACCAATTCCAGCGGCTCAGCACTGACCTGAGTCATCAGACCCAACCATACCGAGCACATTCCCGTAACCAACCATTTAAAACTGTATTTGTTCACTTCAACCTCGTAATGCGGGTACTAACGATAAATAATCCCGGAGCGCAACGGTGCCAATCTGGCTAACAAGGCATTTTGCACAGGTGTTTCAATTCCACTGTCGTCCATTGCATTAATCAACAATTCAACCACGTGATTAAAATCACCTTCTTTAACCATCATGCCAGTGTGAATATCCACCATACTGTCACCGGTGTAACGGCATGGGCCATCAGACACTGCACACAAATGCTGTATAAATCCCTGACGAAAATGGCTAATTTTAGAATCAGCAAAGAAATGAAAAATTTGTTTATCGTGACCAATCTGATTAATAAAATTATCAACCAGTTTTTCAACCCCCTGCTGTCCTCCCAATCTTTGATACAACGTTTGCTCCGGAGTATTCTGACAGCCACCAAGCATAATAGTTGCAAACAACCCAATTACACATTTACGCCACATGCTCATAAGGCTCCCGATATCGAAAGGTACCAGCCAGTTTGTTTTTCAGCACCTGCGATATCACCCAAATTTAACCATGCAGCCGTCACAGTAAAGTGCTTATTGGGGAACCAGGCAATAAAAACATCCTGCCAGTCATCTTCTTTAATGGCCATATTATCGGGCTTCTGACGATATTCCGTTCCCACCGCCCAATTCGGATTTAGAAAAACCGCAGCAGCTCCCTCAAGCTGGATACTCCGATGTTGTCCCTCAGCGCCAAAACCTAACAGACCTAACTGGTTGGCGTCGGTATAACGAGCAGTGACGTTCCAAAAAAAGTTATAACCCGCCAATGCACCGAGGTGCAATTTGCTGGCGGCTACATAGAAATCATCACCACGGGTATCTTTTGCGCCTAATAAGTTTGCAATCGTGCCATCTTTAAGTGATTTATGTTGCCATCCAACACTAATCTGAGGGAGTGCCGAATACAGGATATCCCCATATAACCTGACTTTAACCCCTGCAATATCCTGTTTAATCTGCATATTAAGTGCAGGCACATCAAAGGTTTGTTTAGCGACCGACAATTCTACCCTGTCATACAAATTAAGCTGAGCGCCGCATACGTCAAGTTGATAGTCATCTAATCCCGCACGGCTACAAAAGCCATTTACCGCGATTTCATCACGCGAGGCGTACCCGGCTAATTGCGCCCAGGGTACAATACCTCCACCACCAGCTCCTTCTGCTTGTGATACACCGGGCGTGGCCAAAATCTTTCCCTGCCCAGCCATCGCCGACACACAATAGCCCAATATGCCCAGAATGATGCAAATTGTGTTAGTGATTTTCATAATTCGCTAACCATTGTATAAAATCGGCCGCACTGAGCGGACGACTAATAAAATAACCTTGCAGTTGGTCACAACCAAATTCTTTCAGCAAATTGTATGAAGCGAGATTTTCAACCCCTTCAGCGACCATAGTAAAACCAAGTTCATGGCCGAGCAAAATAGTTGATTTGACAATAATCTGGTCTCCCGGACTTTGATCAAGCGTTAAAATAAAACTTTTATCGATCTTTAATTCATCCAGTGGCAACTGCTTTAATTTGGATAGTGATGATTGCCCAACCCCATAATCGTCTACCGACAATGTAAACCCATGCGACTTTAATTGCTCGACCACTGCCAGAGCTTTTTGTTCGTCCTCCATCATATCGCGCTCGGTTAGTTCAATCGTAATAAAACCTGCATCAAGCTGATGGAACTCAATACAACTTTGCAGATATTCGAGAAAATCTGCATGGGTAAGGTCCTGTGCAGAGACATTAATTGAGGCATTAATAAACACATCCTGCTGTTGCCAGCTTTTGATCTGCGCGACAACCGTATTAATCACCCATTGGGTTAACTGAATAATTAGACCTGCCTGTTCTGCCAATTCAATAAACACATCTGGCGGGATAAATTTCCCATCCTTGTTTATCCAACGAATAAGCGCTTCAACCTTTTCCACCTTACCATTTGTCGCACGTACTTTTGGCTGATACGCCATAAATAACTGGCCATCATCCATTTCAATGGCATTTTTCAGGTCTTCAACGATGGCGATACGTTCCAGATGCGCTTCATCCTCACCGGCCTGATAGAAACGCAAAGGCAGATTGGCATTGGACGCGGCATCACAGGCTATAGTGGCACGTCTTAAGATAGATTTAGCATCTGCAGCATCCTGTGGATACTTAACCACCCCACAACTAATTTGCAAAGAAAGGGATAAATCGCGCACACGATAAGGTTGTGCCAGCTTGTCTAATAAATTATCTACCTGAATATCGGGATTATGCAAAGACGCGACCGGCAGTACCATCAGAAACTCGTCACCACCGATTCTGGCATTATGTTCCTCGTTACCATCACAGAAATTAACCAGTCGTTTAGCTAATACCTGAATACAATCATCGCCTATTTGAGGTCCCAGTTTGTCGTTGATCTGTTTCAAGCCTTTAATGTCCAACACCAACACCCAAAACGGCTCGGCAGCATCAACCAGCTTCTCAATATGAAGCTGAATAACGTGGCGATTAAACAGTCCGGTTAAGCTGTCGTGTTGTGACTGATATAAAATTTGTTGCTCACGCTGCTGAATTTCATTCCCCATATCGGAAAACGCAGCAAATAACTCACGAATTTCACTGCTGTTGCGATTATCTTCCTGCTCGCTGGCATAATCCCCCCGAGCAAAGCGGCGTGCAGTCACCACCAATCTGGACAAAGGAACCGTTAAGTTTCTGGCGAGCAGACTGCTAATTAATAAACATAACACCATTGCTACAGCAGCCAGTGCAACGAAGGTCAGTAACAACCGATCAAATTCATCATAATTTTGCTGCAAACTGGCACTTAATAAAATGCTAACCGGCTCCTCAGGTAAACTGTTAAGTGCAATGGTTCGGTTAACATATGCGACGCGCTGCCCCAGCAAACCTCTGACTTTGTGTTCGGTAAAATAGTCAACCAAATTTCCATCAACCGAGCGCTCCAGTGAACTGCTAAATACATGTTTTTGAGGACCAATAAAACTGACTTCCAGACCCGTGACTTGTTTTAGATCGTCAGTTACCTGCTGATTGATACGAAAACCAATTAAGTTGAATGCTATCGCTCTGGGAGCTTTAACGGGCAAAATAATCACCTGATAAAGCACATTATCAAACTGGATAAAACGTGCGTGGAAATCGCTGGCTAATAAAGTTTTCACCACATTTGCCATATCCGTACCGGCGATAAATTCCTGCGAACTGGAAGACACCAACCTGCCCTGCAAATCCGTCAATAGCATCAAATCGGCCTGAATCCTTTGACCATGATTAGTTAACACACTGGCAATGGTTTCGGCATCGTTGGTAGCCACCGCTGTTTTAAAACCAAAATCAGCGGTTAATACTCTTGCCGCAGTGATCAGTAAGTTCTCTTTAGCTGCCAGATATTGTTCATACACGTTTTCAGCGTTATCAATATCCATTTCAATGCGTTTTTCATTATATTCGCTGGTCGACCACCAAAAGCTGGCAAGACTGGTAACAGAAGTAATTAGCACCACAATGGCGCTGAATAAAATAATCTGATTCTTAAGACTGGTTTGAAATGTCATTGCAACTGGAACTTATCACCAAACGTATCACGGACTTTGGGCTCGGCAGTGTTTAAGATTAAGATGTACGCGCCCTCTTTTGAATTGAGTGTAGACAAGGTTACTTTCTTACGACTCTCTGCGCCATTTACACTTAAACTATGCCACACATAAACACTTTGGTCTGGATCGGCATCCAATTGAGCATCACCATTTAAGTCAGTCATAACGGCATGTTCTGACTGAGCAATATATATGTACCCGACCATAGAATCATGAATATTACAGCCCAGTACAGCCACACCTGCATGTTCAAACGGGATCGGCGCTTTGGGTTTTCCCGCATATAATTTCAGCTCGAAAGGTTTAGCTCGCGAAAAAGAATAAACATGGTGACGAATATCATCACTATTTGGAAACTGAACAGACTGCCCCTGTTGAATTAATAATACCTGGGGAGCAAATTGTTTATCTACTTGATCCATAACGGCAATGGGCAGCTGAGACTTCGTTGTATCCTGTTTGGAACCAGCCAACTCAATAACAGCATGGGCTAAGCTATTGCCATGTTGATCCTGAACGTGAAACGATGCTGCATTCAATGGCATGCAAACAAGCATCAACATAACTAACATTACGCAAGGATGCGAATAGGTATTAACGCGCGTCAAATGTGTATCCCATCATTATCTCGCCTCGATTACTGACATTGTGCGGTATCAGGATAATTTTATCCACTGTCAGACCGGCTTTGGGTCTGAATAGACAGACTAATTATGACTGCACCGTAACCAAATAAAATTATTATTTTTCTGTAGGTTACAAGCTACTGTCTGTAATTTGTTTGTCAACCGAATTCAGCAAAAGCCAATCGGTTTTACCATGGCACTAATATCACGCTGCAATTTCATTTGGCACAACGCCTCTCCCAACTGTTCCGAACGTTTTATCACCTCCTGCCAGTAGGGAATGCGAATGTCCGCGGTCATGGTTTCAAAATCCTTACGGTCAGGGATTTTGTTATAAGGCAATTGCTGAATAAAGTTATCCGAAGGCACCAGCATCACAACATTGTCGTAACTGGATGCATGTACTTTTCGTTTACTGCTTTTATCAAACCAACCCGGTGCGGGATACTTAAAAAAATGCGGATACAACACTAACCCGTTTTGATTAGAAATAAGCTGTAAGTCAAAGTGGTAATCAATAATGCCTCCGTCACGGTACATGCCGGGATTAGCGCCGGTAATGTCTTGAACGCCTTTAAGGATAAGCGGGATCGCGCCCGATGCCACCAATGCCTGCTGACAGTTTTGCTCTGTTATCCACTGCTGTTCAGTTGGTATTTTATAAGGGTCTTTAAATTCTAAAGCGTGTCCGGATGCAGAAAAAATCACTCTGTGGTAAAAGTGCTTAAGTAATTTACGACTTAACTTATTGGCTGCCGCACTGGCCAGTAATCCGGTTAATTGTTTAGCCTTGTTTTCACTTTCGGTTAAACCTAAACATCTGGCTACGATAAAATGTGCACGAATCAACTTATTATGCGCAATTTGCCTTGCGCCATCGTCCCCCAACACCTCCTCAAGTAACTGCCAGGCTTTTTGACTAATTTCATGAGTGGTAGGTTTATCAGAATATACCGTATGTGAATAATGGTAAGCCAGGTTATCGATTGCCTGCTGAGGATTCTGTTGGGTATAACAGGAAAAACGGAAAGAGCCGGCAGATGAACCCACAACATCCAGAGGTGTCGAACGACCTGCAAAAAAGTCGCTCACCATAATGCGATCTATACCACTTAAAACAAACCATTTGGGACCACCTGACGCCCCTAGCATAAAATCAAACAAATCCGGGTGGAAACCTTCTTCCCTGATACGTTTTAATGCAGCAGGACCTGCATATATATCTAAAACAGACAAATTATCTTCCTCAAATCCGTTGTCACCCGTTTAAATGGCCCAGTAATCAACTCATTCTGCGACAGAATCACACTATACATTGTGCATAAGTACCATTAAAACGTCATTTTACCCAAAGTTATTAACAGTTAAACTTTAACCAGCACACTTCTTAACCACAATGTTGATATTTAACCCACACTGAAGGCTTTTTATGCATTTTGATCAGACTTCAATCAGCTCGATTTTTGTGCTGAACAAAATAAAAACAAGCCATTATATTTATATTTTTCAACGCCTTATAAAACAATACATGAGTACTCAACAACTTTATCCACAGCTTTAGTGGATAAACGACAAATTAATCACAGCTGCGTATTTCACGTTAATATTAATCTGAGATAACATGCCAGCCATAATAACTGACTTATTTTACTGGTTGTGTATTGGCTAACAACAAATCCATTGTACTCAGTCCCTTAAGCGGCACTGTGTTCAATATTGAGCAACTGGATCACCCTTTGTATGGCATGCAATTTCTTGGCTTTGGCGTCGGACTAAAACTTAGTGGCTCGGTTCTGATCGCACCTTTTAATGGCGAATTAAGCAATCTGTCCTTAGTGCAACGTTGTGTGCAGATACGTGCAACAAATGGCCTGATGATGCAGATCCAGATTGGGATTAATCAACCTTTCCAGCACGGTGAAGGTCTTAACACTCAATTAAAAAAACAAACTAACATCAAGCGCGGTGAGCGGTTATTTGAGTTTAATCTGCATCAGTTAAAACAACACAGCTCAGATATAATATGTGCCATAACCATATTGAACAGCCATAAATTGACTGATATTTTGCCGCACTACCACACAGTGATGGCCGGCCAGGATCCCCTGTTTACTGTGACTGTATAATTTTTACCTATAACAACGAGATGTATCATGACAACAATGTACGGAATCAAAAACTGCGACACCATAAAAAAAGCACGTAAATGGCTGGAACAACAAAATATCGAATATACATTTCATGATTATCGCGCAGATGGTATTGATAAAAGCTGGCTACAGGATGTATGTAACAACGTTGACTGGCAAGCCTTGCTGAACACACGTGGAACCACATACCGCCAGTTATCAGACCAACAAAAATCGGATATGAACCAGTCTAAAGCTATTGAACTTATGCTTGAGTATCCCGCCATGATAAAACGCCCGCTTTTGCTCAGCAAAGGCACTTACCAGTTAGGTTTTAAACCCGAACAATATCAGGATTTGTTTGCATGAAAACAGATGTACTGCAAATCACCAAAGATCTGATTAACCGTCCTTCGGTCACTCCGGAAGATGCGGGATGCCAACCAATGATGGCCAATATTCTGACAGCGGCTGGATTTAATATCGAAACAATGGTGTTTAATGACACCACCAATATGTGGGCACGCAGAGGTCAGCAAAAACCGGTTTTCTGTTTTGCGGGACATACTGATGTTGTGCCATCTGGTCCTGCAGAAAAGTGGGATACGCCCCCTTTTGAAGCCACCGAAAAAAATGGCATTTTATATGGACGCGGTGCTGCCGATATGAAAGGCAGCCTGGCGGCCATGTTAGTTGCCACTGAACAATTTGTACTGGATTATCCTGACCATAAAGGATCTATCGCATTTTTAATTACCAGCGACGAAGAAGGTCCCTTTATTAACGGTACAACACGGGTTATCGATACACTGGAAGCACGCAATGAAAAGATTGATATGTGTATAGTGGGCGAACCTTCCAGCACGCATCAGCTGGGTGACGTGATTAAAAACGGGCGACGCGGTTCGTTAACAGGTGATTTAGTGGTTAAGGGCATACAGGGCCACGTTGCTTATCCCCACCTCGCCAGAAATCCGGTTCATATTGCAGCAAAAGCATTAGATGAGCTGGCTTCAACAGAATGGGACAAGGGTAACGATTATTTCCCGCCAACCAGCTTTCAAATATCTAATATTCATGCTGGTACGGGTGCAGGAAACGTTATCCCCGGTCATATGGATGTGTGCTTTAACTTCCGTTACTCCACGGAAACCACTGCGGAACAACTCATTGAGCGTGTGACAAAGGTTCTGGATCATCATCAGCTTGATTACGACATTAAGTGGACCTTCAATGGCCTGCCATTTTTAACCGATAAAGGCAGTCTGGTTGATGCAACCTGCCATGCCATTAAATATGTAACCGGACTGGATACCGAATTATCCACCGCTGGCGGCACGTCGGACGGACGCTTTATTGCACCAACCGGGGCTCAGGTAGTGGAACTGGGTCCGCAAAATGCCACTATTCACAAAATTAACGAACAAGTTGCAATAAAAGAGTTATATCAGTTAGCCGATATTTATTATCAGGTATTGGTTGAGCTTCTCGCATCTTAACCAGAAAAGAGGATAAACTTGTGAGCACAACCGTTATCATTCTTGTTGTTGTTTTAATATTTGGCGTTATCGTCGGTAACTTATTGTGGTTAAAAAGTACCGCAAAAACTAAAATGCCAAGCCTTAAGGATTATGAATCCAACAACAAAAAGTGGGACGAGGAAGATAGAAAAGATGATGACTGGTAACAGCGGTGTTACCAGAAATATCACCCATTTATGAATTATTCATAGCGTACGGCAGTACCATTAATGCTCACCATTAACATACTGCCATGCTTACCTACTACTTCATAATCTATATCCACACCAATCACCGCATTTGCACCTATACTCATGGCTTCATTTTCCAGTTCCTGAAACGCAATTTTACGCGCGCGGGTGAACACATTTTCATAGGCACCAGAACGGCCACCAACAATGTCACTGATAGAGGCAAAAATGTCGCGGAACATATTAGCGCCCATCACCGCCTCTCCGACGACAACGCCTTTATATTCAACAATGTTTTTTCCCTGAAGCGTATTGGTTGTTGCAATAATCATCTGTTTTCCTTGTACTGGTCAAAGTTATTATGTTGAAAGTACTGCTCTATTTTATAAATGCACTGTCTGGCTTCATCTGAGGAATAAGCCTGCATTGGCAATTGCCCCCATACGGGTTTAGGCCAGCCTGCATCCTGTTTATATCGTGCAATATGATGAAGATGTAATTGCGGTACCATGTTGCCAATCGCCGCCACATTCAACTTGTCAGGTTTAAACACAGTTCGCAACATCTGACAAATGTAAGAGGATTCCCAAAATAGCATCTGTTGCAGCTCTGCGGATAAATCGATGCACTCGCTAATATCCGGCACTCGCGGTACCAGAATAACCCAGGGGTACTGGCTGTCATTAATTAAACGAACCTCGCTAAGTGGCAGGGTTGTAATCGGTAAACTGTCTCGTTCCAGTTGCGGGTGTAATCTAAATTCCATGACCACTATTCCATGTCCAGTTGAACCGGGTCGACCGGAATCACGGTTAATAACGCGCGTTGACCCAACGCAACATCGGCGTTGGGAAAGACAATCGCCTCACCATCTTGTTCAGTGCAATATTCATTGCCGGATTCACTGGCCAGCACGGTTCCTTTAGCAAAGTCGGTAAAGTTAGGAATATCATCCGAAAAGTGCAATTTAAAGTCCGGATGGGTTTTATTTATCACCTGATTGATTTTGTATAAAAGAGCTGTCTCATCAACGTCACTGGCGAAATTTGGGGTAATTTCACATATCAAACGACGCAAACAACGATCGGCAGCCGCAAAGCGGCTCATGTCATTTTGGCCAAAGGGTTTAACTTTACCCAGTTCAACGGTAAAGGCATGCGCGCCAAACTGATGTGATGAAAAATAACTAAACGTAGTTGTAGGCGAGCCGGATAATAAAAAGGTATTTACGCCACATGCCTGTAAAAATTCGATTTGTGATCGGTTCCATTTTTTGCCATGCAAATAAGGATAAACCGCAAATTTTTCATTTTTAGATGCGCGAATGGCGGTATGTAAATCGTAATGAAAGCGCGGTAAATTATTTTTAGTAAAAAACTGTTCGACCAGCTCTTCCAACAACTTTGCCCGTTGTCGCTCAGCATTATCTACCCCACCTTGCGCGTGTGCACCGCTAAACAAACGATTCATATTTTCCTCAACAAATCGTTCCGCAATATCCATTGCAGGCAGGTTGCCAAATAAAAACAGGACGCGATGTTGCACACGAAGTTTGCTTGTCAGAATATCTCTGACCATCGCATCACAAATCTCAATCGGCGCAGTTTCATTGCCGTGAATGCCACAGGAATATACAATGCTTTTAGTTGGAGACTTGGGCTCAAACTGAATAATACCCGGTGCCCAAATCGTCACTTCGGTATGATCAGAAATCCAAAAAAGAGAAGCTTGTTCAAAATATTCAGGTGAAGTCCGGCTTAAGTTTAAAAACGCGCCTTGTTCTATTAATTGCTGGATGGGCATAACACACTAATAACAATAAAAAGATGTGTCTATTGTACCCAATTTAGAAATGAAAAACTGTTAAAGCTTTAGGCTCTTCGATGTTGAAAAGACAAAGAGTCGCCGACCATAATATCGCTGTAGGTCAGCTGAACAAAATCTTCCAGACATACCGCTTTGGAAAACAGAAACCCTTGTCCGGTTTTAATGCCCATATCCCGTAATTCATGCAAATGCGACAGACTTTCGATACCTTCCGCCACAATATCTGCGTTCATGGATTCTGCAATTAAACGGGTTGCCTGAATAATGGCCTTATTGACCGGGTTATCATCCAGATTCATCACAAAGGTTTTATCGATTTTAATGGTATCGATTTCTAAATCGCGCATATAGGCAAGATTGGAGTATCCTTTACCAAAATCATCAATAGCAATGTGAAACCCTAAACTTCGCAGCTCGGTAAGCTGCTTATGAACCATTAGCGAATTTGATAAAGCAATATCTTCGGTTAGTTCGAGCTCGATATTGCTGGCATCCACCTGATAAGTCGCGAGTAATAAGTTAAGATTTTCGACAAATTTCGAATCGTATAACTGAGTAGGTGACATATTGACTGATAAACGAATATTGATACCTCGTTGCTGAAATTCCAGCAGGCTTTTCACTGCATTTTCCAGTACCCAGTAACCCATTTCGTTCATCATATTATACGATTCTGCCGCTTCGAGTAATGGACCCGGAAAGATCACACCGTCTAACGGATGATGCCAGCGCAATAAACACTCAGCACCGGTAATTTGCAAATTACGTAAATCAATTTTCGGCTGAAAATACAGCTCCAACTCGTTCTGCTCAAAAGCGCGTTTTAAATCAGCCTTTAAGGTTAACCGACGACTGGTTTCCAGCCGTTCCTGCAATTCAATAGCATGGAAGTTATCGTATTTATTTTGTTTGGCTTGCTTTAATGCAGCTTCTGCTCGCGAAAATAGTTCGTGAATGTTGTGGTTGCCCGGACTATTGGCTACAGCCCCCACATTGAAATCTGCAATAAAAGAATGGTCATCGAACGCAATTGGGGTTTTAAAATGGTGTACCAGATAGTAATACTGTTCCTGTAACTGCTGAACTGAAAATCGTCCCGGTAACACTGCGCCAAAAATATCACCGCTAACACGTCCCAGAATGACATTTTCGCCAAGCAATAACTGAATACGTGAGGCAATTTCAGACAGGATAAAGTCCCCTGCCCTGTAACCAAGGCTGGAACTCACATCTGAAAATCGTACAACGTCGATCAACAGCAAAGACACGTCAGGATTTTGGCTGACGGATTTCTCTATGCGGTCTAAAAAAGCGTAGCGATTTGGGATTGTAGCTAATGATTGATAAACCAGATTCATCGAGTACTTCATGACCTCACTCTCTCAGGGCCGGGATTTTACTGATTTTTTCTACAAATAAAAGCATTTACTTGCCCGTTCACGACATATGCCGCCCCGTTATTGAAAGAAAGTGCAATGATTTTTTTACACTCCGGCGTGCTCAAACACCTGACTGACGAGTTGCTCCGCTTCACTAACCAATTGATTTAGATGATCTTCTCCCAGAAAACTCTCTGCATAAATTTTGTAAACATTTTCGGTACCTGACGGTCTGGCAGCAAACCAGCCATTTTGTGCGCACACTTTCACGCCTCCAATTGCAGCGTTATTCCCCGGTGCATGCGTCATAACCGCTTCAATCTTTTCACCCGCAAGTTCGGTGGCTTTGACGTCTTGTTTGTTCAACTGAGATAGGATCTGTTTTTGCTCGAGGCTGGCCGCCACATCGATACGTTTGTAACTTGGCTTGGCATATTGTTCGACCAGTTTTAAGTAATATTGCCCCGGTGTCATGCCTGTTACTGCAGTAATTTCAGCAGCTAGCAGGCATAAAATGATGCCGTCTTTATCTGTGGCCCAGCAATTACCGTCACGGCGCAAATAAATCCCCCCTGCACTTTCTTCACCAGCAAAGCCAATGGTACCGTTTAACATACCATCCACAAACCATTTGAACCCAACAGGCATTTCGGCCAGTTCACGGTTTAATCCGTTAGCAACCCGATCAATTAAGCTGCTGGAAACCAGCGTTTTGCCTATCTTCAGTTTGTCGGACCAATTAGGGCGATGGCGGTATAAATAATCAATCGCCACCGCTAAATAATGATTGGGGTTCATTAAACCAAGGTGCGGATCGACAATACCATGGCGATCAAAGTCCGGATCATTGCCAAAGGCCAAATCATAGCCATCCTTTAAATCGATTAAACCTGCCATCGCGTAGGGAGATGAGCAATCCATGCGGATTTTTCCGTCTTTATCCAGGCGCATAAAGGAAAACGTGGGATCGACTTTTTCATTCACCACCTCAATATTTAACCCGTATTTTTCGGCGATTTTGGCCCAATAAGCCATACCTGCACCACCGAGAGGATCGGTAGCCAGTTTCAGCTTAGCATTGGCGATTGCCTGCATATCGACCACATTAGCAAGGTCTGCAATATAAGCCTCTGAAAAATCTTCTTGTGTGACCTGTTGCAATGCGTCGGCAAAAGGCTGACGTTTTACCTCCTTATTACCATTGGCAATAATCTGATTAGCACGCTGCTGAATAACACTGGTAATGTCGGTTTCAGCTGGCCCACCGTGCACCGCATTATATTTAAAACCACCGTCTTCAGGTGGATTATGTGATGGCGTAATCACTATACCATCGGCTTTATCACTTTGAGTGGCATTGTGTTGAAGAATGCGATGTGAAATAACCGGCGTTGGGGTATAACCGTTATCCGTTTGTACAACCAGTTTAATGTCATTGGCACTTAATACTTCCACAGCGGTACTAAAAGCAGCTTCTGACAAGGCGTGAGTATCTTTGCCGATAAACAAAGGACCGGTAATGTTTTGCTGTTCACGGTATTCAACCAGTGCCTGACATATAGCCGCGATATGTGTATCGGTAAAACTGCTGTTTAAAGAACTCCCCCGATGCCCGGACGTCCCAAACGCCACCTGTTGTGACACGTCTGACACATCTGGCCTGAAAGTGTAATACCGACTAATTAACGCAGGTACATTAACTAATTGCTGCTGCGGGGCTGGCTTTCCGGCCAAAGGGTGAATACTCAAGTTATCCTCTCCGGGTGATGTGTCATTTTATTCTCTTATCTGATCCAGGATATGAGATCCTGCATACAGATTGGTGTAAACTGCGTTTATATAATTCAACTTGCTGATTTGATTACCATTACCAATATGCACAATGAAGTCAAGCACTCTGTAAATAACGGATAAAAATTGAATTTCCTTAACTATAAAATCACAGGAAGCGGCCAGTCACTGGTATTGATACATGGCTTATTTGGTAGTCTTGAAAATCTCGGCATGATCGCCCGTGAATTGCAGGATAAATATCAGATAATTTCAATAGATTTACCGGATCATGGTCAGTCTTTTCGTACCGAAAACTTTAGTTATGACACCTATGCCAGTGCAGTAATGCAAACGCTTGATCACATTGGCATTCAACGTACGACAATTCTTGGACACTCAATGGGCGGCAAAGTCGCAATGAATATTGCCCTTACCCAGCCAGATTTAATAGAAAAGTTAATTATTGCGGATATTGCCCCAGTAAAATACGGTTCGCACCATACCAAGGTATTTGCCGGATTAAATGCGGTTAATCTTCAACACATTAACAACCGCAACGAGGCTGACCAGATGATGCAAACGCATATCAAAGAATTAGGCGTTCGTCAGTTTCTGTTAAAAAGTTTGTATACGGACAATGGGACATTTGCCTGGCGCTTTAACCTGCCATTATTACAGCGAGACTACGATAGAATTAGCGCTGAGATTGATGCAGATCAGCCTTTTACCGGTGACGTACTCTTTATTAAAGGCGCAAACTCTGATTATATTCGCGCAGAATATCGCAGTGCGATTGAAAAACTATTTCCAAATGCACGAGCGCAAATAATGCAGGATTGCGGGCATTGGCTACATGCCGAAAAACCGCAACAATTCAGTCGTATCGTGGACAAATTTATCCAGTCATAAAGTGCATTAGACCACGCTTTATGCTATAGTCCGCGCCGATTTTTAATCGTCCAAAGAGCGTCTGTAACGTGTTAAGTCAGTATTATGAACAGATTGATGCCATTTCTCTCGATCTGTGTTTAGTAGTATTGTTTGCTTTAATGGGTATGGCTATTCATGATGTTCTGAAAAAGAACGATGTGCCAAAAATAGGCCGCTACATTACCTTTGGCGTACTGATGTTTGGCGCATTCGGCTTTTTAGTTAAAGGGATCATTAAGCTGGTACTGGCAAACTAAAGCAACAAAAAATTGTAACGTAAAAACTAGTTGAAAGGTTAAAACGCATATGGCAAGTGTTGGACTATTTTTTGGTAGTGACACAGGTAACACAGAGCATGTTGCCAAAATGATCCAGAAAGAACTGGGCAAAAACCTGATTGATGTAAAAGATATCGCCAAAAGTACCAAAGAGCAGATTGCAGAGTTTGATCTGTTATTATTTGGCATTCCAACCTGGTATTACGGTGAAGCGCAGTGCGACTGGGATGATTTTTTTCCGGAACTGGAAGAAATTGATTTCACTGATAAATTGGTTGCCATTTTTGGTTGTGGGGATCAGGAAGATTACGCCGAATACTTCCTCGATGCGATGGGCATGATCCGAGACATCGTTGAAGCCCGTGGTGCGATAATCGTTGGAAACTGGCCCACCGAAAGTTACGACTTTGAAGCGTCCAAAGGTTTAGCTGACCCAAACCATTTTGTGGGGTTAGGTATTGACGAAGATCGCCAGCCAGAACTGACAGAGTCACGTGTGAAACAGTGGTGTAAGCAAATCCATGAAGAAATGTGTTTAGCCGAATTGGGCTAAAATAAACCACGATGTAAAAAAGGAAGCCGTTGCTTCCTTTTTTATTGAGTAATTCCGGTTATATTTTCTGATACAAAATAGTCACAGGCAACAACGAATAAAGTGCTTATTTCTGCGCCGCATTTGCTATACTCGCGAAAATTTATCCTGAGGGTTATTCGTTGCTTTTTACCGATTTACCGCTAGATCATCGCATCTTACATTTTCTGTCTCGCAAACAATTTCAAAACGCGACCGATATTCAAAGTCAGGCAATTCCACATGCTTTGCTGGGCAAAGATTTAATTGCGTCATCTAAAACAGGTTCTGGTAAAACACTGGCTTACCTAATCCCCGCTTTGCAACGCGTACTTAAAACCCGCTCTTTAAGCAAAAAAGATCCCCGTGTATTAATTTTGGCTCCAACCCGCGAATTGGCTAAACAAGTATTTTTGCAGCTAAGGGCATTATTAGATGGTATGTCAACCAATGCCGTGCTGATTTTAGGCGGTGAAAATTTTAATGATCAGGTCAAGGCGCTGCGCCGTAATCCTCAGTTTGTGGTGGGCACGGCTGGTCGTGTTGCCGACCATTTGCAGGATAAATCCCTGTTTTTAAATGGTCTGGAATTGCTGATTCTGGATGAAGCTGATCGTATGCTTGATATGGGTTTTGCTGAACAACTTAAATTTATTAATGCCATGGCAGATCATCGTAAACGTCAAACACTGATGTTTTCCGCCACCATGGACAATACCGAGTTACACTATCTGACCAAAACCATGTTAAAAGCCCCACAACGCATTAGTATTGGCAGCGCGGGCGAAGAACACAAAGATATCGTTCAGCAGTTTTATTTTGCTGATCACCTCACCCACAAGGAACAATTATTAAAAGCCCTGTTAGATAAACAGGATTTTAATCAGGCAATTATTTTCACTGCAACACGGGAAGACAGTGAACGGTTATCGGCGTTACTGAAAGAGTTGCAGTTTGATAGTATCGCTTTAAGCGGTGATTTAACTCAGTCGCAGCGTAATAATATTATGAATGCCTTTTCCCGTGGTCAGCATCAGATTCTGGTCACAACCGACGTCGCATCACGCGGTCTCGATTTACTGAATGTCTCGTTAGTAATTAATTTTGATTTACCTAAGCTGGCCGATGAATATGTGCATCGTATTGGCAGAACGGGTCGTGCTGGTAATAAAGGCGCTGCGGTATCATTGGTGGGACCAAAAGACTGGAAAAGTTTTGTTGCCATTCGTTCTTTTTTGGATCAACAAATTGCGTTTAGCGAACTACAGGGACTGGAGGCCACATTTAGCGGTTTTAAACAGGTTAAAAAACGTCCATCAAGTAGCACAAACAGCAAAAATGCAGCAAAACATAAAATCAAACAGGTTATTCGCCCCAAAAAACGTATTGATACCACAGCCGGTAAAGATATCGGCGATGCACCACTACTTCGTAAAAAAATTAAAAATAACATGGATGATTAATCGGTCTGTATCAAACGTATGTCACTGATATTTCCGTTACACCAATAACAATATTTAAGGAAAACCTGCGCACTATGCCTATCACAAAATTATTACAGCTGTTTGCTTTAACGATGTTTTCAGTCGTTTGTATTGCGCAGCCGAATGAAGCAAAAGTAATAGATGCCGTTGTGAATATTCACGTTAATCAGGTCCGGGCCTGGGACGATAGCTACAATAACGCCACCCTGGGGACGGGTTTTGTTATTGATGCAGAGCAGGGACTCATTTTAAGCAATAAACATATTGTCGAAACCGGTCCCGTTGTCGCATATGCCGAATTTTCCAATAAAAAACAAATTGAACTTATTCCAATCTACCGCGACCCGGTACATGATTTTGGTGTATTCAAATACGATCCCGATGAACTTGATGGGCTGATCATCAGTGCTATTGAATTAAACAGCGAAGCAAGCGTGGGTTCACCTATTCGTTTATATGGCAATGACGGGGGGGAAGATTTATCCATTATTGAAGGGGTATTATCACGAATTGACCGCCCCGCCCCGGATTACCGCAATACCAATACCGACTTTAATACCTTTTATTATCAGGCGGCACTGGGAAGTAGCGGTGGCTCATCTGGTTCGCCCATTTTAAACAGTGAAAATCAGGCAATCGCAATTAATGCCGGTGCCCGTCGGGATGCCGACACGGCTTTTTTTCTGCCGATGCAGATGATTATTCCCACTGTAGAAAAACTAAGACACCAGCGAAAGGTAACGCGCGGCACATTGCAAACTGAATTTTCGCATACCCCGTTTAATCGTCTGCGTACGCTGGGAATGGACGAAGATACCGTAAACCAGCAAATGAAACGCGCCCCAGGTTCTACCGGCAAGTTAGTTGTATCGCATGTGTTGCCTCAGGGGCCTGCCGATGGTGTGTTTGAGCCGGGTGATATTTTACTCAGTATTAATTTGGTGCCGGTTTCAACTTTTTTCGAACTTGAAACCCTGTTAAATGGTCATGTTAACAAAACAATCAGTGTCAGTTTTTATCGTAACGGCGATAAAATGCAACGCGAAATTAAAGTTAATGACCTGTTTGCTCTGACGCCCAGTGAGTTTATCGAATATGGAAATGCCAGTATCATTCCTGTTGGCATCAACTTAGCGCGTCTGTTTAATATTCCCGTAAAAGGCGTAACTCTGGCCGACGCGGGGCCTCTGTTTGGTAGCCAGAACATCAAACGTTTTGCGCTGATTGAAGAAATTAATAATCAGGCAGTGAATGATCTGGATGATGTGGAACAACTGCTTAGTAATATTGCTGTTGGGGCCAAATTTAGCGTTAGATACCGTTATCCATTTGATGTTGCCGTTCAACAATATAAACAATTAACCGATTACACGGACTGGTTTGATAATCAGCGTTGTAAAAATATAAACGGTGAACGTCACTGGCAATGTAAAACACTGCATAAAAAAGCCAATGCCGATGGTAAATACCATTTTGACTCCGACAAGGTGGTTACTTCTCCGATTGTGGACATCAATGTTTTCCGCCCGGTACTGGTTAACAGCCAAAATGATGTTAATCGCCGCGGACAAGGTGCCATAGTAGATAGAAAAGCAGGGTTGATTCTGACCGATAAAAGCGTAATTGACAGTTCGCTGGCAATGGTCAATATCACCTTTAACAATGGGGTTAGTTTGCCAGCAACGGTTGTTGCAGTGCATCCCTTTTTAAACCTGGCGATGATAAAAACCGACTTATCCGGTGTTACATTTAAAGAGAACATTCTGCCGGTGCTGGATGATACACAGGCTCAGCCTGGCCAGCCCTATCACTTTATCGGTAAATCATCGATGCTGGATTTTCAAATAAACGCAGCGGCACTTTGGCCCATTGTGATTTATAACGAGGCCTACCACGATAGCTTTGAATACTCACCTCTTTCAGATAGTTTTGGCTTGTATCTGACTGAAAAACAAAAGGTTGTCGCTGTAAATACCCATTTTGAATACGACGATTCCAGCATGAATGACATCATCCCTGCCTCACTGGTAATGGACTTTGTTCATGCAGTCAAACGACAAAAAGATGGTATGTATATACTCGAAAGTAACTTTAGTTACACCAGTTACGCCGATGCGCTGGAGCTGGGAATTGAGCAGGTAAAAGTTAACAATACCAGCCGTGTGGTCAGCGTTTATAGTGTGGAATCGTTAGGCGGCAGCAACCTGTTACCGGGTGATATTATTTTAAAAGTGAATGATAAAAGTGTTTCCGCAATTAACCAGATATATAACGCCATACATCACCCTGAGGCCACGTTGAGTATTTTACGTAATGGCAAGGTACAAACGGTTGCTGCAAAAGCACGTTTTAAAGATTTTAACGCTTTTCATGATGTGGTGTTCTGGGGAGGGGCTGTTATTCATAAAGTAGATGATAAAGTCAACCTGCCAGAAGGTCCGGTGGAAGGCTGCCTGCGAATTAGCGTATTTTATTTTGGTAGTCCGGTACATAGCTCTGGCATTACCAACGGTAGCTGCATTTACGCGATAGACGGTAAAAAAGTACAAACTATTGATGACATTGTGAATATTACCCAGGACAAAGAGGCGGGTGATTACACTCGTGTACAGACTATTGAAATGAATAACAACTTCAGAATTGCGGAGTTTCGTTTACGCGAGGACCCTTATTACTGGCCAATAAAACACTGGTCACTTGAAGATAATGGCTGGCAACGCGAAAGTAACTAAAACCAGTAAACTTATATAACCGGTTAACAACGATAAAAAAACCACCTTGAAAGGTGGTTTTTTTGTTCTAAAGGACGCGAGTTTATGTTTTAAAGTGCCTGTTCTAACTGAGGTAAGATCTCAAATAAATCCCCAACCAGCCCATAATCAGCCACCTGAAAAATCGGCGCTTCTTCATCTTTATTTATGGCAACAATCACTTTAGAGTCTTTCATGCCGGCTAAATGCTGGATGGCACCGGAAATCCCCACAGCAATGTACAAGTCTGGCGCCACAATTTTACCTGTTTGACCTACTTGCATATCATTTGCCACAAACCCCGCATCAACCGCTGCGCGAGATGCACCAATCGCCGCACCTAATTTATCAGCAATGCCTTCAAGTAATGCAAAATTGTCACCGTTTTGCATGCCTCGGCCACCGGAAATAACCACATTCGCGGCGGTTAACTCAGGACGTTCAGATTCTGTCAGTTCAGCGCTGACAAACGCGCTGATATTATTCGCTTTTACATTGGATAGCGTCTCAATGTTCGCAGCGCCGTCGGTTTCTGCAGCATCAAAAGCTGACGTTCGTACCGTTAATACTTTAACTTTGTCTGTCGTTTGCACCGTGGCAATCGCGTTACCGGCATAAATGGGACGCACAAAGGTATCTTCTGCAACAACGTCAATAATGTCGGAAATTTGCTCAACATCCAGCAAAGCTGCAACACGAGGCAACACATTTTTACCTGTTGTCGTTGCCGCAGCTAAAATATGAGTAATATCTCCGGTCACCATATCAACTATCAAATCAGCAGTATTCTCAGGTAACTGGTGTGCATATACTTCATCAGAAACCAGTATAACCTTGTGTACACCGCTTATTTTGGCAGCTTGCTCTGCAACAGCCTGGCAATCATGTCCCACAACCAATAGCTGAATATTTTCAGCAAGTTTATTCGCAGCGTTAACCAGCTTTAAGGTTTCTGGTTTTAGTTGCTGGTTATCATGCTCTGCAATAATCAGTACGCTCATGCAATCACCTTTGCTTCGTTTTTCAGTTTATCGATCAGTTCGGCTACATCGGCAACTTTGATACCGGCACTACGTTGTGCAGGAGGCGTTACTTTAAGCGTTTTCACATTCGATTCCAGAGCGATGCCCAGGTCGGCCGCAGCAATAATATCGAGCGGTTTGCGCTTGGCTTTCATAATATTGGGTAAGGTAGCGTAGCGAGGTTCATTTAAACGCAAATCTGTGGTCACAATCGCAGGAAGTGACAGCTTAACCGTCTGCAAACCACCATCAATTTCACGAGTAACGGCAACGCTTCCATCAGCGACGTCCACTTTAGAAGCAAAAGTTCCCTGTGGTAACTTGCTTAATGCGGCAAGCATTTGACCCGTTTGGTTATTATCCGAATCAATGGATTGTTTGCCTAAAATCACCAAATCCGGTTGCTCTTTTTGCATCACCTGCTGCAACAATTTCGCCACCTGAAGTGAACCCAGTTTTGCATCGGTCTCAACCTGAATAGCACGATCAGCGCCTAATGCTAAAGCGGTTCTTAATTGCTCCTGACACGCTTTATCACCGATAGACACCACCACGACCTCAGTGGCGGTTCCCTGCTCTTTCAAGCGAATGGCCTCTTCGACCGCAATTTCACAGAAGGGATTCATTGCCATTTTTGTATTGGTTAAATCCACATCGGTATTGTCAGATTTAACTCTAACCTTCACGTTATAATCGATTACACGCTTAATCGGCACCAGAATTTTCATACATTCCTCAACGATCAAATTGTCATGACTAAGTTATAGTGTATGACAGTTGCTTATGTTGGGAGCAATGTACTTCCTGTTGACGTAAACGTCAACCAACACTACCCTATCCACAAATGAATTAATTAACCTGAAATTAACTATTCAGGGAATAAATCTTTACACTTTATCTGACAAAAACAATGAGGAGACCCCGATGGAAAGAGAATCAATGGAATTTGATGTAGTAATCGTTGGTGCTGGTCCAGCCGGGTTATCTGCTGCATGTCGCCTGATGCAACAAGCACAGGAAGCGCAACAGGAACTAATGGTATGTGTGGTTGAAAAAGGTTCTGAAGTAGGCGCGCATATTTTATCCGGAGCCGTATTTGAACCCCGCGCCCTAAATGAACTATTCCCTGACTGGCAGAAAAAACAAGCTCCTCTGAACGTAGAAGTTCAGCAAGATCAAATTTATCTGTTAAAAAATCAGCACACAGCAACCCGCTTACCAAACTTCGCGACACCTAAGTCAATGCATAACAAAGGTAACTATATCGTCAGTATGGGTAACGTTTGTCGCTGGTTAGCAGAGCAAGCTGAACAACTTGGGGTTGAAATATTTCCGGGGTTTGCGGCTGCCGAGGTTTTATATAATGAAGATGGCAGTGTTGGTGGAATAATAACCGGTGATATGGGCGTTGATGCTAACGGGCAGCCCAAAGACAGTTTTATGCCTGGCATGGAATTAAAAGCTAAATACACCATATTTGCAGAAGGTTGCCGTGGCCATTTAGGTAAACAGTTAATCGAAAAATACCAATTAGATAAAAACGCCGAACCTCAGCACTATGGTATCGGCTTTAAAGAAATCTGGGACATTCCGGCAGAAAAACATCAACCCGGTTTAGTTATTCATACTGGTGGCTGGCCGTTAACTGACGCCAATGGTGGTGGCTATTTATATCATGCGGAAAATAATCAGGTACTGGTTGGATTAATTGTTGATTTAAATTATGCCAACCCACACTTAAGTCCGTTTGATGAATTTCAACAATTAAAACACCACCCCGTATTTTCTCAGTATCTTGAAGGCGGCACGCGTGTAAGTTACGGCGCAAGAGCCATTGCTAAAGGCGGTTTAAACTCGCTGGTTAAAACCACAATGCCAGGGGCAATGTTAGTTGGCTGCAATGCAGGTACACTTAATTTTGCCAAGATTAAAGGTAATCATACCGCGATGAAATCCGGCATGTTGGCGGCAGAAACTATTTTCAATGCAATTAAAGATGAAAAAGTGTCTGCTGATTTAACCGAGTTCGAAGACACCTTCAAACAGAGCTGGTTATATGATGATTTGTATCGGGCACGTAATTTTGGTGCGGCCATGCATAAATGGGGAAGTATTTTAGGTGGAGCATTTAATACCATTGAGCAAAACTGGTTTGGTGGTAAAAGTCCTTTCCATTTAACGGACAACTCAGTGGATTATAAACAGCTGAAAAAAGCCAGTGAGTGCAATAAAATTAATTATCCAAAGCCAGATGGCAAACTAAGCTTCGATAAATTATCGTCCGTGTTTATTTCCAATACTAATCACGAGGAAGATCAGCCCTGTCATTTGCGTTTAAAAGACAATTTAATTCCAGTGTCTCAAAATTTACCTTTATACGATGAGCCAGCTCAGCGTTATTGTCCTGCCGGGGTATATGAGATAGTGGAAGAAAATAATCAACCTCAATTACAGATTAATGCACAAAACTGTATTCATTGTAAAACCTGCGATATTAAAGACCCGTCACAAAATATTAACTGGATAGTTCCTGAGGGTGCAGGTGGCCCCAATTATCCCAACATGTAAAAAGAACAGTAAAAAGTTTAAGGATAAACTTTTTATTTTTAATTACATTTTTCTTTTTTAATTTAAATAAACTATTATTGAGTCCTGCTTAAAACTTTCTTTTACAGGACTACGATTAATGAGTGAATTTTTAGCAACATTAACCCACGGAAGAAAATTACAAGGAGCAGTGAAGGAACTACCTCTGGATGAGTTAAAACTGGTAGCAGAAAAGCTACAAAACATTATAGAAAAAAGACAACAGAAAGAAGCTGAATTACAACAATTGCAGCAACAGAAAAAACAAAAAATCGAAGAGTTACGTCAACAAATTGAAGATGCGGGTCTCGATTTATCAGACTTTGAAGCATTAAATGGTAAAACCAGCAAACCAGCAAAACCTCAGAAAAAGCGTCCGGTAAAATATCGCATTAAAGGTGATGATGGCCAAATAACAGAATGGACCGGTATAGGAAGAATGCCTGTTGTATTTACCAAAGCCTTAAAAGCAGGTAAATCTCTGGAAGATTTCAGTATTTAACGCCTTACTGCATAGCTAAGCCATTAATTTTTTTAACAATTAATGGCTTAATTTTTTATACAGCAGCAAAATCCTTCCTATACTTAACAGCACGCTGTTCAATAAAGGAAGTTGAATTTCATGAGTATATCGGGAGTACAGGGCATACAACGCGGGTTTGTGCGTAGTTTTGTTCAGTTAGTCCTGCCCTCACTGGTTGTCCTTGCGTTAGCTATTAGTATTTTTTATCGCAATGAAGTTGAATCATTAAAACAAATCATTTCTATTGATGAATCTCACACAGTCAAACTGGCAACTAAAAGTATTAACCTCGAGTTAAGTGGTGTCCTTAGTGATTTACAATATTTAAAAAACCAGCCTTTATTCCGCCAGTATATTAATAATCCACACTCCAATCGAAAAAGTCTGCAACAGGACTGGCTAACATTTAGTACACATAGAAAAATATATGATCAAATTCGTTTTATAGACAAAGACGGTAATGAAGCAATAAGAGTCAATAATGATAATAATATTGCCGTGGTGGTTGCGGATGAACAATTACAATACAAAGGTCATCGCCATTATGTATCCGATACATTGGTGTTGAATAATGACGATATATACGTTTCTGATTTAACATTAAATATTGAGCAGCAAGAAATTGAAATTCCCTACTCACCGGTAATAAGAGTTTCCACACCAATATTTAACAACAATAACCAGTTACAGGGCTTATTAATTTTAAATTATCAGGCACACACCTTACTCGATAAGTTACGTAAGCTGACAGTAAACGGTCAAAGTGAATTCTGGTTACTTAATCATGATGGATATTGGTTATTAAGTGACGATCAATTAATGGAGTGGGGATTTTTACACAACCAGACCACAGTAAGTAATTTCGCTACTATCTACCCTACCGTTTGGCAAAAGATGTTATTTGGCCCGCCAACCGGACAAATTCAGGGACCTGCCTATACTTTCACCTACCAAAGAATTGACGGTGAATCTTCCCCCTTAGGCAAACATGCCGAAACCTGGATTCTAATTTCGGCTCTTCCTCAAAAAACCTGGTCACGATTAACTGCAGAAAAACTTAACAATAATTTGTTTAGTTTTATTTTATACGCACTTATTTTAAGTTTAATTGCACTTATTATTGCCAGTAAAAATATGGCTAACCGTCGTATTCAATTAAATTTACGTCGAAGTGAAGCCAAGTTCAGAGGATTACTTGACGCAGCACCAGACGCCATAATTATAGTAAATCAAAAAGGCCGGATTATTTTAAGTAGCTCCCATGCACAAAAAACGCTGGGGTATTCCAAAGAAGAGTTAAACAACCTGCCTGTTGAACATCTATTACCACTGCGATTACGTAAACAGCATATCAAACATCGTAAAAGCTACACATCCCGACCTGTTGTCAGAGAAATGGGCGGCCAACTGGAGTTATTTGCTGTACATAAAAATGGCAGAGAAATTCCTGTTGAAATCAGCTTGAGTCCGATTCAGGTTGAACAGGAGTTACTGACCATTAGTATTTTACGTGATGTAACCAACCGAAAAAAAATCGAAAGACAAAAGCTGGATGCGGAAAAACGCTTTCACTCGTTGGTGGACAACTTACCCATTGGGGTGTTCCGCTGTCGTTTTTTTGATTCAAGTTTTACTGAAGTTAACCCCTCAGTGATTCAGATCCTTGCTGCCGGCAATAATACCCAATTACTCGGACAGCCCTTTGCTAACCGGTTTAAATCATCATCAGACTGGCGCCGTCTGGAACAAGCTCTGCACGACGAACACAAAATAACAGCCATGGAAGTAGAATTATGTGGTTTGGATAACCAATATTTTGCAGCCAGTATCAGTGCTGCGGTTAAAACAGATAGTGAAGGTATCAAATTCATCGATGGCACTATCGAAAATATCAGTATACGTAAACAAAAAGACCAAAAAATTAAAGAGCTAAATAAGCGACTACATAGCTATACACAAGAACTTGAAGCTGCAAATAATGAGCTGGAGGCCTTTAGTTACTCAGTATCACACGATTTACGCGCACCACTAAGGGCTATGGATGGTTTTAGTCAGACGTTACTCGAACAATATCAGTCCCGGCTGGATGATAAAGGGATAGACAGACTCAAACGCATCCGTTCAGCTGCCGGCCGCATGGCCGAGCTTGTTGAGTCTTTGATCGATTTGGCCAAAGTATCACGTGCCACTATAAATCGACAAAAGGTGAACATATCGTCGACTGCGACAGACGTTGTTAATGAGTTACGAATGCAGTTTCCAGGCAAACAACAGGTGTCGGTGCAAGAAAACCTGATATGTCAGACAGATCCGGCACTTATCAGAATAGTTCTAAATAATCTGTTAGGAAACGCCTGGAAGTTTTCGGCCAAACAGCCTCAACCCGTTATTGCTTTTGGTCTATCCCACTACATAGATAACACTGCTGTTTATTTTGTCAGGGACAATGGTGTCGGTTTTGATATGGATTACGCAGAGCGTTTATTTCAGCCATTTCAGCGTTTACATACCGTCAAAGACTACCCCGGAACCGGAATTGGGCTGGCGACAGTTCACCGTATAATTCGCAAACATGGGGGGAAAATATGGGCACAAAGCCAGATTAATCAGGGAAGCACATTTTATTTTACACTTTCACAGAATAATCATATGTCGTCTGACAAATAACAACTGGATGCAATCAAAAAAATGCCAGTAAACAAGAAAAGCACGCAAATGCTTCCTATACTGTTGAAATTGTAACACTAGTTGGTAGGTGTCTAACTTAAAAAGCCATGAATTCAATGTTATCAGAAGCACTGATTACCAAGATGGTAAGCGAGCAACATCTGATTGATACGCGTTTTGCAAGGAGTTAAACGAATGAAGTCCGGCCAGGAAAAAGTCGATAAACATATCAAAGCACTGATTATTGAAGATATGGAAGATGATGCGATTATTTTAATCGACTATCTTGAACGCTTTGACTATTCGCTGAACTGGGTGCGCGTAGACACCCCGGAACAACTCAAAACCAAATTACATGAAGACTGGGATATTATTTTCTCAGATTTCACCATGCCCGCATTTTCGGGTCTGGATGCGTTAAAAATTGTGCGCCAGTGTACCCGCGAAATTCCTTTTATATTTGTGTCGGGTTCCATGGGTGAAGATCACGCCGTTGACGCAATCAGGAATGGGGCTCAGGATTTTATTATTAAAGGCCAGTTTAGACGGTTACTGCCTTCGTTAGAACGTGAACTGCAGGAACGCGAACGGACTCAAAAGCACCGTTTATCTGAAGAAATGGTTCAAAAGTTAACTGCTGCCATCGAACAAACCACTGATAGTGTCATTATCACAGATGCAGATTTTGTAGTGGAATATGTAAACCACGCATTTGAAGCCCACAACAAAAGTCACAATTCAAACTTAATTGGTCAGTGTTTTTTTAACTGGTATGAAAAACACAGCGAAGACAATATCAGTGATGTAAAAAAATTGCTGCAGCAAGGATATACCTATCAAGGCTACCTAAAACGCACCGACCAAGATGGAAGTCAAAGCACAGAAGAGCTGGTGATTTCCCCATTGAAAAACAGTAAAGGCCAGCCAGACCATTTTGTTTGTACCAGCCGCGATATAACCGCGCGCTTGCGGTCGGAAGAGTCGACCAGGCGGTTATCCTCTATTTTAGAGGCCTCACCCGATATTGTTGTTACCATGTCTCCACAATGTGAATTTGATTACATAAATGCAGCTGCCAAACATATTCTAACCGACGATGAAGGAATCAGGCTTAATCATCTGGTTGATTTATTTTCTCCGACAAATGCCCATTCAATGGTCGCCAGCATGCAATCGGTTGTGGAAGAGTTTGGTGTCTGGACAGGTGAAACCCAGATTATCACCGCAAATAAAGAAAGCCTGCCCGTTTCGGCTGTAATGTTGTCTCATACCAATAATAATGGCGAGATTCAGTATTATTCGTTAATCGCTCGAGATATAAGCGAACGTAAATATTTTGAAAATGAACTTCAGCATCACAGTACTCACGACGCTTTGACCGGCTTACCTAATCGTTTCTTTTTATTAAGTAACGCTAAAATGATGCTGGATAAAAATAATCACTTTAATAAATATGGCGCGGTATTTTCCCTTAATATTGACAACTTCAGGCGCATTAACGACAGTTTAGGCCACGCTGAAGGGGATCATTTACTGATTCAGATTGCCAACAGACTGTCTGCTCAACTTAAACCCAGTGACCTTATTTCACGCCAGAGTGGTGACGAATTTACCATTTTACTGAGTGATCTGAACAAACCAGAAGAAGCACACAAGGTCGTTAAACGCTTAAAAGATGCATTCAAACAACCATTAAACACACTTGAACATGAATTTTTTATCACTTTCCGGGTTGGAATAGCCATTTATCCCAATGACAGCAAAGACATAGAAGATTTACTTGTCTGTGCAGATACCGCGCTACATCAAACAAAATCGCTCGGTGTAGGCCATTATTGTTTTTATGAAACCAATATGAATGCGCGTAGCCATGAAATATTAAAACTTGAAGCAGACTTGCAACGCGCATTGGATAACGATGAATTTTTACTTTATTACCAACCCCAAATAGATTTACATAGCCAACAAATCGTTGGCGTGGAAGCGTTAATCCGCTGGCAACATCCACACTTTGGTCTGGTATCACCCGCAGACTTTGTTGAACTACTTGAATCGTCCGGATTAATTGTACCCGTGGGCGAATGGGTGGTGCGTCAGGCCTGTACGCTTCATCAGCAATTTCGTAGCATGGGATACGACCATGTTCGTATGTCAGTCAATGTTTCAACCGTGCAATTTGCTGAAAAAGACTTTCTGGTCCGGGTTCAACGTGCGTTACAGGAGTTGCAAATGCCAGCGCATATGCTCGAGCTGGAAATAACAGAGAACCTGATGATGAAAAACCCCAAAAAGACCACTACCATCTTAAACGCATTGCGCGCCATGGGGGTACGTTCTGCCATAGATGATTTTGGCACGGGTTATTCATCTATGTCTTACCTTAAATTATTTCCGGTAGATACGCTTAAAATAGACAGGGCATTTATTCGCGACATCACCAGCGACAGCCGTGATGAAGCGATTGTTGAAGCCAGTGTGTCGCTGGCTCAAAAAATGGGGCTACAAACGGTTGCAGAAGGCGTGGAGACCCAACAACAACTGAACAGCTTACAAAAACTCGGTTGTAGCCATGTTCAGGGATTTTTCTTTAGCAAACCCGTTGATGAGACTACTATTAAAAATTTACTTAAACGCGGCATACATTATTAGTGTCAAGGACAATGGTTTGGGTTTAGATAGTCAAATTAATACCTATGATTATCTGCCAACGTTTAAGCTTGAGGTTGTGCAAGGTAGAGTCGGGTTATCGTAAATAAAGGAATCTTGTTACCGGAGAAATTGTGTCTTTTTCTGCACTTATAGATCAATCACTGGAAAATATCGATTCATTAATTATTGGCAAACGACATCAAATAAAACTGGCGTTAACCTGTTTGCTGGCCGGTGGACACTTATTGATAGAAGACTTACCTGGCATGGGAAAAACCACCTTATCCCATGCGCTGGCTGAAGTACTGGGTCTTAAATTTTCCAGGGTTCAGTTTACCTCAGATTTACTTCCGGCTGACTTACTTGGGGTAAATATATTTGAGCCCCAAAAACAACGTTTTCAATTTCATCAGGGGCCACTGTTTAACAATCTGGTACTTGCTGACGAAATAAATCGAGCCAGCCCCAAAACCCAAAGTGCGTTGCTGGAGGCTATGGAAGAGCACCAGGTTAGTGTTGATGGAACAACGCATCAACTCCCCTCGCCCTTTTTTGTAATTGCCACCCAAAATCCGGTAAATCAATCAGGCACCTATCCGCTGCCCGAATCACAACTTGACCGGTTTTTAATGAAAATAGAACTGGGATATCCGGACGAGGCTTCTGAAAGAGCAATGCTGAAGGAACAAATAAACGGAGAAAAGCCAGCACTCGATTGTATTATTACACCTGAAAAATTGAATCAGGCACAACAGGCTACCGCTAATTTACATGCCAGCGACGCGATTATCAGTTATGTATTAAAGTTGGTGCAACAAAGTCGTCAGTCTGCTGATTTTCCTCACCCTTTGTCTCCCAGAGCGTCTAAAGCTATTTTAAAATGCAGTAAAAGCTGGGCTTATATCGCTGGCCGTGACCATGTCATCCCGGAAGATGTTCAGGCTGTATTAGGTGCTGTCGCTGAACACCGTTTACGCCACAATCAGCTACTAAGTCAGCAAACCACTCCTTATAGCCAGTTATTGCTTGAACGTGTCGATCCTGTCTCGGATTAATCGCATTGAAAATATTCAAAAATGGGCGTTTTTTTAGCAACCACTGGCTAAATAAACGAATTCCCAGACAGGACGAAATCACCTTATCTCACCGCCATATATTTATTCTGCCTAGTCGCTTTGGCGCCAGCTACGTTGGGTTGTGTATTTTATTGTTTGTGATGGCAACCAACTTTCAAAATAACCTGATGCTTTTACTTTGCTATTTTCTGGTAGGTATTTTTCTTCTTAGTTTATTCCGCTGCTATCAGAACTTTGTTGGTTTAACACTACGCATACAATCTGCCTCCCCTGTTTTTGTGGGAGAAACTGTCACCATCCCATTGCTGATAAAGGCGGAATCAACGCTGGGACAAATCAAAATGAGTATAAACAACCAAACAGCTGTTTTTGTTAATGCTGGTAATTCAAATATAACCACAGCAGCAAAAATGTTGGCTACATATCGCGGGCAAACGCAGTGTCCCAGAATAAAAATCGAAAGTTTTTACCCGCTGGGGCTTTTTCACTGCTGGAGTATGATTGCCTCAGATCAACCATTGTTGGTGTATCCAGCACCTGTTAAGTGCCCCATACCTGCTGCAGATGTGACCACACTCAAGCAGGGCGAAACCCAGTCAGCACCCACACAGGACAAAGAGGAGTATTACCAACTGCGCCCACATCAAACAGGAGAACCTTTGCATCATATTGCCTGGAAACAGATGGCTATGGGACGTGGCACGCTTACCAAACAATTTTCCGGCTATAGCAGTCAGAATATCCGGCTCATAGTACCCAATGAATTAACAGGCTTAGCGCTGGAAAAACATTTAAGTGAATTAACCTTCATCATTTTAATATTAAGCCAGCAACAGCAGCCATTTTCCCTGCAACTTGGTGATAAATTTTTCGACGCGGATAACACTGAATGGCATAGCAAGGTTTGCCTAAAAGCACTTGCTACATGGAAACAAAACGATGGCATCTAATCGTCAACAACTGCTATTAACCTGCTGCCTGTTATTATCCTGCATAGCATTATTTGATGTGTTACTTATCTGGGTTAGCGGGTTACTCATAATTAGTGGCATTATTCGCATATCTCTGTTGAGACACACTCAAAAACACACTATTACCCAACGTACACTTAATTTACTGGCGGTGCTAAGTCTGGTCGTGCTGTTCTGGTATGGCTGGCAAATTGGTCTGATGAACAGCATGCTTAATTTATTAGTTCTGGCCTGCGCATTTAAACTGATAAAGCTCGAAAACCACAAAGATTTTCTACAACTGTCATTAAGTACCTTATTTATTATCGCCTGCGGTTTTATGTTCTATCAGCAAATCATTGCCGTAGTATTTTACAGTCTGCTGGTTATTGCTCTGTTATTTGCATTGCAAAGCCACTTTCAACCGAATCGGACATTGCCTGATTTATCAACTGAACTGATTAAACAAATAAGCTTTGCTATTCCCGTTTCGCTGTTACTGTTCATCGCATTACCTCACTTACCCCCACTTTGGCAAATGCCGGGCATGAATCAGGCGCAGTCCGGATTATCTGACACACTCAATCCAGGCGATCTGTCCCGGGTCGCGCAATCAGCTGAACTGGCTTTTAGTGCAGAGTTTCAACAAAAACTACCAACCCGAACTCAGCTATACTGGCGCGCACAGGTGATGGAAGTTTTTAATGGCAAACAATGGTCACGTCATCCCTATCGACTAAGACAACAACAGCAGTTACAGTTTAGTCAACACTATAATCCCAGAGTCTTTGGCGAACATTATCGCTATAGCGTAGTTGCTCAACCAACAGGCATGAACTTGCTCTATGCACTGGATGTTGCCACTCCTGTTTCAGATGATGTTATCGCTAACCCCAGCTATCAATTAACCAGTAAATTTCCGCTTGTAAGTACCATTAGTTATGAAGTTATCAGTTGGTATCAGACACCGTTGGATCAGGCATCCTCATTTGATCTGGTGCTTAATTTACAACTTCCTCCCAATGGAAATCCGCGAGCCCGGGCATTTGCTAAACAACTGGCCGCCAATAACCCAACCGTACAACAAAAAATAAGGGCGGTATTGCAATACTATAAGCAACAGTCATTTGTTTACAGTTTGCAACCTGATGTGATGCCAGACAATATGGTGGACACCTTTTTGTTTGAGAAGAAAAAGGGCTTTTGTGCGCACTATGCAGCTAGTATGGCGTATCTTTTGCGCTTAATGGGGATTCCAGCACGTGTCGTCACCGGCTATATGGGCGGCGAAAATCAATCTGGTAACAGGATTAATGTTTATCAGTTTGACGCACACGCCTGGGTTGAAGCCTGGCATGAAGATAAAGGCTGGGTAAGATATGATCCAACAGCGGTCGTTTCTCCAGAACGATTGTTATACGGCCTTGAACAAGCTGTAGCCTACGAAAACAGCTTTCTGACTGAACAGCCTTTTTCTCTAATGAAATTTAAATCTGTGCGTTGGCTTAATCAGTTACGACTCGCTTTTGCCCAGATGGACTATTGGTGGAACAGTTGGGTGGTAGGCTTTAACCAGCGGCAGCAACTATCTATTATTTCCGCAATATTTGGCTCTGCAACACTAACCAATATTGGTTTATTTACTCTGGGTGCGCTTGGTATTATTTTATTTATAGTTGCCGTATATATTTGGAAAAACAAACCTAAATCAACGTCACCTGTCGCCGTTAAGTATTATTTACACGCACTTAAAATATTGAAAAAACATGGCTACCAACGCCAATACTCGCAGGGACCTGAGGACTATTATCAACAAATAAAAACCAGCAGTCCGTTACCGGTATTCAATGTATTTAAACGCCTGCATAATAATTACATGCATTATCAATATGCAGGAAAGCCCTCCATGTCGCCTAAAAGATTAAAGGCTGAATTGAAGCAACTTAAGCATGTATTAAGAACAAGCCAAAGTTAATCTTTATTAATAATTGCCTAAAAGCGCTGGGGCGTGTTTATCTTCGCAATATGAATTTGTAAGCCCTACAGAGCTCGCAAATGAAGAGTAATTTCTTCCCGATCGTGATAAAGGTGTTTTGCTTTTAATCTGTAGCGAACGGGGTCTTTTCCCTGCAATTCATCATGAATGATCTTTACTGCTTGCTGATAGCTTTCAAAACGGCGCTTCATTGGTAATTTCAGATTAAAAATTGCTTCTTTACAGTCTCCATCGCGTAACCAACGCGCCATTAATCGGGCGACTTTATCCGGTTTTTCAATCATATCGCACACTAACCAGTGTACGTTTTTCTTTTTTGGGCGGAATTTAAAGCCATCTTCTTCAAAATGTTTTACCTGACCACTCTCCATCAGACTTTCAGCCATCGCACCATTATCGACAGCTTGCACAAACAATCCACGTTTAACCAATTGATAGGTCCATCCTCCCGGACAAGCCCCTAAGTCCACCGCATTCATGCCCGATTTAAAGCGTAACTCCTGCTCTTCTTTATCAAGAAAAACATGAATGGCTTCTTCCAGTTTTAACGTTGAACGGCTGGGTGCTTCATTAGGAAATTTCAAACGCATAATGCCTAAAGGCAAGGGTGAATTATTATTACTGAAACTGTATCCAACATAGGCATTGCGACCGTCAACAAAAAACACATGCATGACCGGCACATAAACATTAAGTTTGTCACTTAACTGGCTGGTTTTACGCAGCGCCTGACGTAAAGGCACAGTAAACTTTTTACAAAAACGCGATAGCTCGCGCCCTTCGGTGGTATCAGGGTATTCCACTCTTAATTCACCACAACCAGGAAAGCTCATACTCGCTTCAATAACGGGTCCAATACGATCAGCAGGATCTAAATCCTGCAAATGTTGACTGTAGGCAAAAAACTGACGCGCAAAAACCAGTTCATCAAGCGGTAACTGTTTAATCAGACGAAAGGCATCTTCGGGGTTATAACATTGATACTGCACATAACCACTATTGGCATTTAGTTTTACAAAACCATAAATATCTATCTCAGCGGCTTTTTGCTGAATTTCATTGGCGGTATCATTTTCGAAACCTGCGCGACAATAAAGGATCACCCCTGCCATTTAATTTTCCTGTTTTGCGTTGTATGCAAAGATAAGCAGGCTCAACCAACCGGCCATCAATAATAATCCACCTAAAGGTGTGACCGGCCCCAGAAATGACCATCCACAAAGCAACAACAAATAAATACTGCCGCTAAATGCAAATGTGCCACTTAAAAATAAAACCGCAGCACGTTTTAACCAAATACTCATTTGATGTCGATGTAACAACACCGTAATAAACATGGCGAAGCAATGATAAAACTGAAACCGAACAGCGGTTTGCCAGCTATCCAACTGGCTTGCAGTTAACACACTCTTTAAGGCATGAGCGCCTAATGCGCCGAAAATCGTGGCAGTTAAACCAAGTATCGCTGCCATAACTAAATAGAATCTCATACTAAACCTTGTATAAACTGAGCAATATTATTTGCCGCCTGACGCATATAGTCGTGCTGGGTAAAGCCCGTTCGTTTAGGTGGTTTTAAGCTGTGATCGGCTTCGGCGAAAAATTGTAGTTGGATACTGTTTGACAAAGCATAACGTTCAACCTCATCACGTTTACCAAAGGTGTCCTTCTCGCCCTGTAAAATCAGGCAAGGTTTTTCAAAAGTCGCCAGATGTTGAGTGCGTAGTTTTTCTGGTTTGCCCGGTGGATGAAAAGGGTAGCCCAAACAAAAAACACCTTTAACGGCTATATTATCCGCCACATGTGTTGCCACACGACCTCCCATAGACTTACCACCAATAAACAAGGGTAAGTCACTCGAAAAATGCGCAATTTGTTGATTAAAATACTGTTCGAGTATTGGCATTCTATCTGGTGGACGGCGTTTTCCGGTCTGCTGCATCTGTTGCATATACGGAAAATCAATCGACTCAACTGCGAGTGAATGTTGACGCAATAACGTTGCAATTTGTTGCATAAAGTCACTGTCACTTCCGGCGCCTGCGCCATGAGCCAACAACACTCTTGCCACAGGATTATTCAATACCATAAATATCCTGTTCTTGTTCTACCTGAGACATTAACCAGTCACGAAAATGCACAATTTTTCCCAATTCAGCCTGAGACTGATGACATACAAAATAATAAGCCTGACGACTTTCCATTTTTTCCGCAAAAGGACAAATTAAACGTCCGGAAGTAATTTCAGGGCGGGCTAAAACACTATGACCTAACGCAACTCCCTGTCCTATCGCTGCTGCCTGCAATACCAACATAGAGTGGCTGAATATTGGGCCATGATTTACGTTTACCCCAGACACATCAAAATGTTTAATCCAGTCTTTCCAGCCTTGTCTTGAATGGTCATGCAATAATGTATGATGTTTTAAATCATCCAGACTGTTTAATGGTTTATCACCCTGAAACAAAATCGGTGAACACATGGGGGTAAGGTATTCGGTCTGTAATTTTTCGCAGTACAAACCCGGCCACTTTCCGCGTCCGTAATAAATGGCCACATCCACATCGTCGGTCAAAAAACCTTCGTCGAAATCCACCGCTTTAATGCGCACGTCAATATCAGGATGTACTTTGGCAAAATCATGAATGCGTGGAACCAGCCACTGCGCTGCAAAACTCGGCGGCAAGGATACCGTAATCGTACCTTTAGCACCGCGGGCTAATAAACGCTGGGTTGCATCATGTAACCCATTAAAAATATCTTTAATATCAAGGTAATATCCCTGCCCCTCTTCGGTTAACAACAAATTACGGTTTTTTCGTAAAAACAGTTTTATACCGAGGTGTTCTTCCAACGCTTTAATTTGATGGCTAACCGCAGCCTGGGTAACAAACAGCTCCTCCGCTGCCCGGGTGAAACTTAGATGACGGGCTGCAGACTCGAATGCACGAAGCGAATTAAGCGGAGGAAGACGTTGTGCCATTAGTTATTTGCGCTGGTATCCAATGCCGGAAACGATTTAACTAAATCATCAATGGCTTTCATTTGTTGTAAATAAGGCTCGAGTTTATCCAGAGGTAATGCACAGGGTCCATCACATTTGGCCTGATTTGGATCCGGGTGAGCTTCGATAAATAAACCAGCGATGCCAAGCGCCATACCACTTCTGGCTAATTGCGCGGCTTGTGCACGGCGTCCATCGGCAGAATCACTGCGCCCACCCGGCTTTTGCAGGGCGTGTGTTGCATCAAAGATAACAGGCGCCATATGGGTCATTTCATCAATGGCTAACATATCCACCACCAGATTGTTGTAGCCCATACAGGAACCTCGTTCACATAAAATGATATTGTCATTACCGGCTTCTAAAAATTTAGTCACTATATGACGCATTTCATGTGCAGCTAAGAACTGTGGTTTTTTAACATTGATAATGGCCCCCGTTTTAGCCATGGCGACCACTAAGTCTGTCTGGCGCGCTAAAAAGGCAGGTAACTGGATAACGTCAACCACATCAGCCACAGGTTGCGCTTGCCAGGGTTCATGAACGTCGGTAATAACAGGTACATCAAAGGTTAATTTGATTTCTTCAAAAATCTTTAATCCTTCATCCAATCCAGGCCCGCGGTATGAGTGAACAGATGAACGATTAGCTTTGTCGAAAGATGATTTAAACACATATGGAATGTTTAGACGCGTGGTAACTTCTTTATAATATTCAGCAACTTTCATTGCCAAATCGCGTGACTCCAGCACATTCATGCCACCAAACAGCACAAAAGGCTTATCGTTTGCCACTTCAATGCCAGAAAAACCGACCAATTGTTTGTTGTTCATTCGACCATTACCTGTTGAATATTCGATACAAATTTAGATGTGTGGACTTTAACACAAGTTGCAGAAGTGTTGACTGGCCTAACGCAAAAATTGCCGGTATTAATACAACAAACCGACAATCTGACGCATTAATGAAACACAACCGGCAATGGTTGCAAATGTTTAAGCTGCAGTTTAAGAATTTGTGCCGCAGGATCGGTGGGACACTCTTTGATAAAGTGCCGGTAATCAGCCAATGCCACCTGAAAACAATTCAATTGATGCAACAAAAAACCGCGGTCACGACGTTCATAAGGATCATCTGGGCATAGCGCAATAAGTAAATCACTACATTGGAGGGCTAATGAAAAATGTTGTTCGTCCATTAGCGCAACTTTTAAATTATTGAGTAGCCGCACAATTACCTGCTTTGTGTCGCAAGGTGTGAGCAAATTGTTATCAAATTCGTCTTCATCAACTATGGCAAAATACAGCTTTTCCAAGTCTTCATATGACAACAAATTGCCATTTAGCGGGTCAAGATAAAACTGACGTGTAGCATTTTGCTGCCAGCATAATAAAAAATGACCGGGAAAATTAATACCATGCACGTCAAAACCCAGTCTTCGGGCCAGAAAACTAAATACAATGGCAAGAGAAACGGACATGCCCTGACGTAGCTCAAGCACATGGTTCATTAAACACAATTCTGGTGATGTTTTTGATAACCTTGGCGCGCTAAATAACAACTCTCGGTAAAATAAACTAACAAACGATTTAAACGCGCTTAGATCTGTTTTACCTGATAATTCAATACGGCACTGCTCGACCAGAGAATCCAATAACAGATGATAATGATCAATATCGACGTCTTGTTCCAGTTGCTGACATATAACAAGCGCTGCCCAAAAGGGATCCTCATGCTCCAGCATGTCTAAAATAGAATCTTGCATCATGAATTAGGACAATAAAAATGCTTGCTTGCTAATCGCTAAATTAACAATGAAATAAATACAGGCCATTGCTAAAGCAAATGCGCCCCATTGCCCGGCTCTGGTTTGTGCTTTTTTAAGCGCAAATACACCAAAAACGATATAGGCAATCAGCAGTAAAAATTTCTCGGTCAGCCACCCCGTTGCAAAGGGATATTGAGAAATGACAAAACATAACGCAAAAGCACTGACTAACAATAAAGTGTCAACGATATGAGGTAATATTTTAACGATTTTCTTCTGTAGCAGCGCACTATCCGTAATACGCCAGACAAAACGCACAATAAAAAACACAATGCTGATGACTGCAAAAGTCATATGCAGATGTTTAAACATTAAATACATGAAAATACCCGTGAGTAACAACGACTGTAATTCTTATTATGCGCTCTACTTTAAAGGCATTTAACGTTAAAATCGACAGCTAAATGACTTTAGATAGCTAACCCAATGAAACAGCGATGTATTTAACTTTCTGACTTGTCAGCAAGCTCAACCACAATTTGTTCAATATCGTCTATTTTCTGCATGAAAATATCGATCAGGAAAGGGTCAAACTGCTTGCCGCGTTGTTGCTGCATATAACGCTGTGCTTCTGCATCGCTCCAGGATTCTTTATATACACGCTGGCTGCGTAGCGAATCATATACATCAGCAATCGCTGTAATACGACTAAAAACAGAAATCTCTTCTCCTTTTAATCCACGAGGATACCCCTGGCCATCCCAGTGTTCATGATGGTCCCTCGCTATAAGAGCAGCCGCTTTAATCACCGGACGTTTTGAGTTTTTAAGAATGTTGTAACCTATTTTGGTATGGTTTTTGACCATAGCAGCTTCATCATCACTTAATTTACTTGGCTTGTTAATGATGCTTTGTGGAATTGCAATTTTACCAATATCGTGCAAAGGCACGGCAATACGCAGAGTTTTAACTTCATCTTCACTTAAACCAAAAGATTTACCAAGGATTTCAGAAATCAGGATAACTCTTTTTATATGATTCCCCTGCTGGAAAGTGGCATCATCAATCGCCTGTCCTAAACGTTCAATCACCTCTTTTTGCGTATCTTCAATATCTTTTGTCAGTAATACATTATCAAAGGCAATTTGCACGTTCTGTGCGAAGATATCAATCATGCTGCGATCAAGGTCACTTAAGCGACGAGGCAATCCTGACATATACAGCAATGCGCCGCGCTCAAACTTACTTTTACAGAATGCGACAACGTGGTCATCACCATAAACAATATTTTTACTGCTCAGGGCTTTTCGGCAGCTTTCCAGCCTTGGACCAGAGAGCACCTCAGCTAGTTTTTTTCCTTCATAACGGCTGTATTCACCGCTGCCGGAAAACACCAGATATTCACCGGATTCAATATTGTCGATCGGACTGGGACCTGCCACTGCAGAGGTCATATATACGGCATCTTCTGTACCGCCAAGTAAAGACGATAGCTGCTGCACAATGCCTTCAATAAACTGTTCGAGTGAATGTAAACTAAATAAATTTGCCGAGGATTTAATAATTTTTTCCAGCCCCTGACGACTTTCGTCTATCACAACAATGTCACGGTAAGAGCGCAGGGTGGAAATAATGACAGTAAAGAGCTTTTGTGCTGTGAGTTCTGTTTTAGATTTGTAGTCATTAATATCATAATTGATAATAACATCGCGCTCAGGAGCCTGTCCTGGCTGCCCAGTACGAAGAATGATACGGGTATAGTTATTTTTCAGATCTTCCCGGATATATTTAGCCACTTCCAGTCCTGCATGGTCGCTTTCCATCACCACATCAAGCAGTACAATGGCAATATCACTGTGATCACGAAATGCCTGTTTAGCTTCTTCGCCGGAATAAGCACTGACAAATTCCAGATGGCGTTCCTGAAAGGTAAAATCACTTAAGGCTAAACGTGTTACCGTGTGGATTTCAGGCTCATCATCAACAATCAGAATTTTCCATGTATTCCGTCCGTCAAACTCTTCAACATCATTTGTTTCTTCAGCAAATAGGAAGTCGTCAGACACGTATCACTCCTTAATGTAAAAGAACAGTTTCTGCCCCTTTGTAGAGCATAAGCTTTTATAGATTAAAGCTTATCTCCGGCATACTGCGCAACAGTCACTCTGTCTAAATCTGCCAGATCTTTAATACAATGTATAGTCGAGAATCCTTTTGTTTCCAGTATGTTATTTATTGCATCCGCCTGCTGAAATCCATGTTCGAGCAATAAATAACCATTGTTCAGCAGATAGGAGCGACAAACGTCGCTAATATGACGGATATCACTTAACCCATCCATTCCTGAAGTCAGTGCCGATTTAGGTTCAAATCTTACATCGCCCAGTTCAAGCCAGGGGCTATTTTGTTCAACATAAGGAGGATTGGATACAATTAAGTCAAATTGTTGAATTGGAACCTGACTAAACCAGTCACTTTGAAAAAAACTCACATTTTTAATGCCAGCACTGGCGGCATTAAACTTCGCTAATTCGACAGCTTCAGGTTTAAAATCCACTGCAGATATCAGCCAGCCAGGCTTTTCACTGGCTAAAGCCAGCGCAATAGCGCCTGTACCGGTCCCTAAATCTAGAACTTTTGCTTTATCAGGCAGATTTAATTGCAAGGCCTGTTCAACCAATAATTCAGTTTCAGGACGTGGAATTAAGGTATGCTGATTGACCTTGAGCGACAAGGTCCAGAAATCACGGTAGCCGGTAATATAAGCGACTGGTGTGCCTGTTTTTCGGCTTGCAACAGAAAGCTGGTATTGCTCAATTTGCTCAGGGGCCGGCGTTTTATCCGGCCATGTCATTAAGTAGGTTTGATTGCATTGCAGAGCATGACAAAGTAAGACTCGGGCATCCGTTGCAGGGCAATCCGGACACTCGCTCTCCCCCAGCTCTTTTTTGCCCCAGTCCAGCAATGACTGAATATTATTCATCCGATAATGACGCTAATAGATCAGCCTGATATTCCTGACGAATAGGTTCAAATATCAGATCCAGATCACCTTCAATGACTTCATCTAACTTATACAATGTCAGGTTAATTCTATGATCACTTACGCGACCTTGTGGAAAGTTATAGGTGCGAATGCGCTCTGAACGATCACCACTTCCCACCAGACTTTTACGTGTTGATGCTTCTTCTGCATCGCGCTTATCCTGCTCCATGCGATTTAAACGCGCCTGTAGTACCGACATCGCTTTAGCACGATTTTTGTGCTGTGACCGTTCATCCTGACATTCAACCACTAATCCTGTCGGTAAGTGAGTGATACGAATCGCAGAATCAGTTTTATTTACATGCTGACCACCAGCGCCACTGGCACGGAAGGTATCAATACGTAAGTCCCCGGTATTAATTTCAATGGCTTCCGATTCAGGAATCTCCGGCAACACGGCAACAGTACAGGCCGAGGTATGAATACGCCCCTGAGATTCGGTTTCTGGTACACGCTGCACCCGGTGACCACCGGACTCAAATTTGAGAACACCGTAAGCACCATCCCCTACCACATTCACGATAATTTCTTTGTAACCACCATGTTCACCCAGGTTTGAGCTAACAACTTCCAGTTTCCAGCGTTGGGTTTCAGCATAACGGCTGTACATACGGAATAAATCACCAGCAAAAATCGCGGCTTCATCACCACCTGCCCCTGCACGAATTTCCAGAAAACAGCTGTGATCATCATTAGGATCTTTAGGTAACAATAAAATTTGTAATTCAGATTCCAGGGTTTCAATGCGTTGCTCTGCATCCTGCAGTTCTTCTTTCGCCATTTCACGCATTTCAGCGTCGTCTTCCTGCATCATTTCTCGGGCCGAATCCACATCATCCTGAGCCTGCATATATTGACGGAAACATTTCACGGTAGGCTCTAACTGTGCATACTCTTTTGATAAATTACGAAATTGTTCCTGATCAGCAATAACAGCTGCATCACTTAATAAAGCTTGTACTTCCTCGAATCGTTCTATCAGCGATTCAAGCTTTCGTTTTACAGAATCTTTCATACTGTTCCTGAATTAGTCGGTATCCAGCCCAAGAATACGTCTTATTCTATCAACACCCTGATAATCAGCTTTTTCAGCCGATTGCTTAATGGCTTTGGTCGGGGCATGGATAAGGCTATTAGTTAATTTATTTGCCAGTTCCAGAATGATTTGTTCCGGTGGCTGGCCGTCAGCGAGCTGATTTAGTGCCCGCTCTTGTAGTTTTTGTTTAATTTGTTCACTTTGCTGGCGATATTCCCTTACAACATCAATAGAATCTAACGAACGATTCCACTGCAAAAACTGCTCTACCTGCAGTTCAATAATCTTTTCCGCTTGTTGCGCAGCTTCCTGACGATTGGCGATGTTTTGCTCAATAATTTGTTGCAAATCATCCACACTGTAGAGATAGGCATCATTTAGATCCCCTACCTCAGGCTCTATATCCCGTGGAACGGCCAAATCAACCAAAAACATCGGTTTGTGGCGTCTGTCTTTTAACGCACGTTCAACCACACCTTTGCCCAAAATAGGTAACTGACTGGCGGTAGAACTAATTATAATATCGGCATCACATAACAAAGACGGCACTTGCGCCAGAGTAATTACCTCGGCGTTAAACAAACCCGCAACTTCCTTTGCTCGGCTTAACGTCCGGTTGGCCACCGTCATTTTTTCTACTCCCTGCTCATGCAGGTGTCGCCCGACCAGCTCAATAGTTTCACCCGCCCCTATCAGCAATACTTTAGTTTGATTTAACGAGCCGAAGATATGTTTTGCCAGCTGAACCGCCGAATAAGCAACCGACACCGAATTTGCGCCGATATCAGTATCAGTACGTACTTTTTTTGCTGCTGAAAAACTTTGCTGAATGAGCTTTTCAAAAAAGCTACCAACAATACCGTTGTTTTTGGCACTGGAATAAGCCTGTTTAAGCTGCCCTAAAATTTGAGGTTCGCCTAACACCATTGAATCCAGACCACTGGCAACCCGCATAACGTGTTTAACCGCTTGTTCATCACGGTACAAATAACTTACATCACGTAATTGCGCAGCTTCCAATTGATGATAGTCCGCCATCCACTGGGTTAAATAATCAGAGTCATTGTCGCTGTAGCAATACACTTCGGTGCGGTTGCAGGTAGACAAAATCACCGCTTCCTGACAACCGGTTTGATGTTGCAGGCTATGATAGGCTTCAAGAAGTTGCTCGGTAGAAAATGCAACCTTTTCCCGTATATCAACGGCTGCTGTTTTATGATTAATACCGAATACAAATAAACTCATGCAACGTGTTTTTGAATGCTGTCGAAAGGTGTCCGGATGAAATATACAGACATAGTGGTTCAATTAAGCGCAGCATTGTACGTAAAAGCAAAAACTATTGAAAGCACTGTACGGTGTATGTTCCTATATTGATATTCAAAACAAGAAGATAATGCATGAGAATTTTATTTCTGCTGGTGTGTATTGCGCTAAGTGCCTGTGTCAGCAAACCGCCACTTAGTCAGCAATCGGTTAATACACTTGCACATCAAAAATTATTACACCAGATCCAACATTGGCAAATTGAAGGACGCATTGCCTACCTAGAAGGTAAAGAGAAGCATAGCGCCAATCTCACCTGGCAACAGAAGAAAAATGATTTAGAACTGGATTTACGCAGTTTTATTGGCACCAGCGTTTTACATTTAGAACAAAATTCAAATGGTGCGACTCTGGAAATGGATGGTGAACAGTATCAGGACAGTCGCGCAGAATTTTTATTATATAACCTGACGGGATGGCATATTCCTGTATCGGCTTTAAGTGCCTGGATAAAGGGAGAGATTAAAGGCAATGAAACAGCTGACTTTGCCAAACAAGGCTGGTTATCATCACTCAATTATGCGGGATGGAATGCGACATTCAGTGGTTATCGCAACGTCAACAATGTTCCATTGCCACACAACATAATCTTAAGCAAACAACAAAAGCGCGTCGTCATTAGAATCAATCAATGGAAAATCAAACAATAATCTGGCCAGCTCCGGCCAAACTCAATCTGTTTTTACATATTACAGGCCGAAGAGCCAATGGTTACCATGAGTTGCAAAGTCTGTTTCAACTATTAGATGTTGGTGATGAATTAACTTTCACAATAAAAGACTCGTCCGAAATCAAACTGTTGACCCCGATACAAGGCGTGCCTGATGAGCAAAACTTAATCGTCAGGGCTGCAAAAGCATTACAACAAGCCAGTAACTGTAAACAAGGCGCCGATATCATACTGAACAAAAAACTCCCCATGGGCGGTGGTATTGGCGGCGGCTCCTCAAATGCGGCCACCACATTAGTCGCATTAAACTACATGTGGCAACTGAATTTGCCTTTAGAAAAATTAGCGCATATCGGATTATCACTCGGAGCAGATGTACCCATTTTTGTACAGGGCCAAACCGCATTTGCACAGGGTGTGGGTGAAAAACTTTTTCCTGTGTCATTAAAACAACATTTTTATGTTGTAGTGACGCCAGACTGTCACATAAGCACTGCAGAAATCTTTCAACATCCAGATTTACCGCGCGATACAGCAACGTTAGATTTTAATAATTATCAGTTCAAACAGACCCAAAATGACTGCCAGCAGTTGGTTTTTTCACGCTATCCCATTGTTGCAAAAGCCTTTGACTGGTTGATAGAATACGCGCCGTCGAGGATGACAGGCACAGGCGCCAGCGTGTTTGCCATGTTTGAAGATGAAGCATCTGCACGACGTTGTCTGGCCGAATTACCGTCATTTTTAAGCGGTTTTATGGCTAAAGGAGTGAATAAATCTCCTGTGCATTCCCTGCTCGAATCCTTAAATATTGGCTAAAATGTTGCGGTCGTCTGTTAAAAAGCAACTGATAACTTTGTTGGGTTTGCAAAGTTAATCGGCCATAATTTTCAAATTCACCTCCGAGGGCTTTTAAAGTGCCAGATATGAAACTGTTTGCTGGTAATGCGGTACCAGAACTTGCCCAGAAAGTGGCAGATCGTCTTTACACTAAATTGGGTCATGCCAGCGTTGGGCGTTTCAGTGACGGTGAAATCAGTGTGGAAATCCACGAGAACGTGCGTGGATCAGATGTATTTATTATCCAGTCAACCTGTGCACCGACCAACGATAACCTGATGGAACTTATCGTGATGATCGATGCGTTGCGTCGTGCATCAGCCGGTCGTATTACTGCGGTAATCCCCTACTTTGGTTATGCGCGTCAGGACAGACGGGTTCGTTCAGCTCGTGTTCCTATTACCTCAAAAGTTGTAGCCGACTTTTTGTCTAACGTTGGTGTGGATCGTGTTCTAACCGTAGATTTACACGCAGAACAAATTCAGGGCTTCTTCGACGTACCGGTAGATAATGCGTTTGGCACACCAATTTTATTAGAAGACATGCGTAATCGTGAATTCCACAACCCTGTTGTTGTATCGCCTGATATCGGCGGTGTAGTGCGTGCACGTGCTTTAGCTAAGTTACTCAATGATGTGGATTTAGCCATTATTGATAAACGTCGCCCTAAAGCTAACGTTGCTCAGGTTATGCATATTATTGGTGATGTACAGGATCGTGACTGTATTATCGTTGATGACATGATTGATACAGGTGGCACATTATGTAAAGCAGCGGATGCGCTTAAGAGCCATGGCGCAAAACGCGTATTTGCTTACGCCACGCATGCGATTTTCTCAGGTAATGCCTATCAGAACATTAAAGATTCTGTGATTGATGAGTTTATTGTTACCGACAGTATTCCGTTACGTGAAGATATCAAAGAGTTACCGAATGTTCGTCAGTTAACCCTTTCTAATATGCTGGCTGAAGCTATTCGCCGCGTCAGCAACGAAGAATCCATTTCGGCCATGTTTGTATAATTAACGTGTGTCAGGAAAAAGCCGGTATGCCCGGCTTTTTTTGTGCCCATTTTACAGCAACTAGCATTACTACAGGTTTTCGCAAGATTAAATGTTGTGGTGGTTTATTCCCAATGGTAGAATTCGCCGCCCTTTTTAGGGGACCGAGTGCATTTTGGTCGCAAAAATGCACTATCTTTATTTTATTGGAGTAAATTATGTCTGAAGCTATTTTTAATCTGGATGCTGAAGTTCGTACAGATTTAGGGAAAGGTGCGAGCCGCCGCCTACGTCACGAAAATAAAGTACCAGCTATTTTATACGGTGCAGGTAAAGACCCTGTTGCATTAACTCTGGATCACGACAAAGTCATTCAGGCACAGGATTTCGAAGCCTTTTACAGCCACGTATTAACTTTAAATATTGGCGGTGAAAAAGTAGAAGCTTTGGTTAAAGATATGCAACGTCACGCATACAAGCCAAAAGTAACTCATATCGATTTCTTACGTGTTGATGCATCTCAAGCAGTAACAACTCAAGTTCCATTGCACTTCATCAATGAAGCATCTGCGCCAGCGATTAAAACTCACGGTGGTCACGCAGAACACCATATGGCTGACGTAGAAATATCATGTTTGCCAGCGGATCTGCCTGAGTTCCTTGAAGTTGATTTAATGGATATCGAATTAGGTCAAACGCTGCACTTGTCAGATATCAAACTACCTAAAGGCGTTAGTTTAACTGAACTGGCTAAAGGTGAATCTCACGATTTAGCAGTTGTAACAGTTAAGTTAGCCAAAGGTGGCGCTGCTTCTGAAGAAGCGGAAGAAGAAACCTCTGAAGAATAAGTTTAAAGGCATCTCTTTTGTCTGAGATACAACTTATTGTGGGCCTGGGTAATCCAGGCCCCGAATACCAACATACCAGACACAATGCCGGCTCATGGTTCGTTGAAGAACTGGCCCGCATTCATAACGCTCCCCTCACCATAGAAAACAAATTCCTGGCACGTACAGCCCGTGTTTTTATTCAGGGCAAAGAAGTCAGATTAATGATCCCCACCACCTATATGAATTTAAGTGGACAGGCAGTATCGAAACTGGCGAACTTTTATCGAATTCCTGCTGAAAATATTTTGGTAGCATTTGATGAACTGGATTTACCTGCAGGAGTGGCGAAATTTAAAACGGGTGGCAGCTCAAGTCAAAATGGTATTCGCGATATTGTTGCCAAAATGGCAAACAATAAAAATTTTCATCGCTTGCGAATTGGCATTGACCATCCGGGCGATAAAAACAAAGTAACAGGTCATGTGTTAGGTAAAGCCTCAGCACAGGATCAACAAAAAATTGATGCAGCAATTGATGAAGCAGTGCGTTGCACTGATATTCTGTTTAAAGATGGCTTAACCAAAGCCATGAATCGCTTGCACAGTTTCAAAGCTGAATAATCACTCTATTCGATTTTACGAGGACAACAAAATGGGTTTTAAATGTGGCATTGTCGGATTGCCGAATGTTGGAAAATCTACCCTGTTCAACGCATTAACCAAAGCAGGCATCGAAGCGGCCAACTTCCCTTTTTGTACTATCGAACCGAATACCGGCGTTGTGCCAGTTCCGGATACACGTTTAGATAAACTGGCAGAGATTGTTAATCCCCAACGGGTTCTGCCCACCACTATGGAATTTGTCGATATTGCAGGTTTGGTTGCAGGTGCGTCAAAAGGCGAAGGTTTAGGTAATAAATTTTTAGCCAATATCCGCGAAACGGAAGCCATTGGTCATGTTGTACGTTGTTTCGAAAACGAAAATATTGTTCACGTTGCCGGTGAAGTGAATCCTAAAGGTGATATAGAAGTTATCGATACCGAATTAGCCTTAGCTGATTTAGACAGTGTTGAAAAAGCGATAATTCGTGTTGGCAAACGCGCTAAAGGTGGCGATGCCGATGCAAAAGCCGAATTAAAAGTACTGGAAAAGCTGGTACCGGAATTAAATCAGGGTCACTTGTTACGCGCATTGGATTTATCTAAAGAAGAAAAAGCCTTAATCAGTTACATGAACCTGTTAACCCTTAAACCGGTTATGTATATCGCTAACGTGAATGAAGACGGCTTTGAAAATAATCCACATCTTGACACAGTAAAAGCCATTGCAGAGAAAGAAAACGCAGTTGTGGTTGCCGTATGCGCAGCAATAGAGTCTGAAATTGCAGAACTGGATGATACGGATAAAGCAGAATTTCTGGATGAAATGGGGCTGGAAGAGCCAGGTTTAAACCGTGTAATTCGTGCAGGTTACGATTTATTAAATCTTAAAACCTATTTTACCGCAGGTGTTAAAGAAGTTCGTGCATGGACCTTCCCTGAAGGCTCAACCGCACCACAGGCAGCCGGGAAAATTCACACCGACTTTGAAAAAGGCTTTATCCGCGCCGAAATTGTAGGTTACGACCACTATGTTGAATTTAATGGTGAACAAGGCGCGAAAGACGCCGGAAAATGGCGTTTAGAAGGAAAAGATTACATTGTAAAGGACGGTGATGTGATTCACTTCCGTTTTAACGTTTGATGTAAAACGTTGATGTTATAAAAAAGCCCGCGTAATGCGGGCTTTTTTATAGTATGAAACGCTTAAATATCCTGGTTTCACATTAAAATATCTGTCTACGTTTTGATGTGTGGAGCCATTATTTTTTAAGAAATCTGAATTTAAATTGCGTAAACTTGGACATGAAACATGCATGCATGCTCATTTTTTCTCTTTTTTGTCTAGATAGTCATCAGTCATTCATTAAAGCGTAAAAAAGGGGTTGACGATGAATAGGTGGATAAGCATAATACGCGCCACTCGGAGGCTACGTAGCTCAGTTGGTTAGAGCACATCACTCATAATGATGGGGTCGCAAGTTCAAATCTCGCCGTAGCCACCATTCGAGTTTTACAATTTATGCGGAAGTGGTGAAATTGGTAGACACGCTGGATTTAGGTTCCAGTGCTTCACGGCGTGAGAGTTCAAGTCTCTCCTTCCGCACCATCTGCTGGGGTATAGCCAAGCGGTAAGGCAGCGGGTTTTGATCCCGCCATGCGTTGGTTCGAATCCAGCTACCCCAGCCATTATTTTTGATATAAAATTATGGCTACTCAGATGACATAATTTTTATCAGCCCTTTTTATTGGGGTATAGCCAAGCGGTAAGGCAGCGGGTTTTGATCCCGCCATGCGTTGGTTCGAATCCAGCTACCCCAGCCAATAAAAAGACAAAAACGCCCGCCTATGCGGGCGTTTTTGTTTGTGCCATCTCAAATAAACCAATCAACGGCTAAATCTCCCTTCTAGTCGAATTGGCACTGGACAGCTGCCGCTGCAAAAGACATTATCGCTTAACTAGAACAATAACAGCGCTATAAGGATCTGCTTTGCTCGATCAATTCTTCCAGATAATTAACACTTTCCTGTGGGACTATTACGTATTACTTGTTTTACTGGTTGCCACGGGTTTCTGGTTTACTGCCCGTTTGGGTTTTATTCAGTTTAAATACTTTGGCCATATGTTTAGTGTGATGCGTGGCAGCACACATGGTAATAAATCCGGCATTAGTTCATTTGGCGCCTTATGTACCAGTTTGTCTGCACGTGTTGGCACAGGTAACCTTGCTGGTGTTGCTGTAGCCATTTCAGTCGGTGGTCCCGGTGCCATATTCTGGATGTGGGTAATCGCGCTACTGGGCATGTCGATTGGGTTTGCTGAAAGTGCTCTTGGCCAGCTTTATAAAATTCGTGATGATCATGGCGAGTTTCGTGGTGGCCCAGCTTATTACATCCAGCAAGGCCTCAACAAAAAATGGCTGGCAATCGCATTTTCAGTTTGTATTTTTCTGGGTTATGGGTTGATTTTCAGTTCAGTACAAGCCAATTCCATTACCGATGCGTTAAATCATGCCTACAATATCCCGCCATTTTATTCAGGACTGGTGATATGTATCGTGGCAGGTGCCATCGTGGTCGGAGGCTTAAAAAGTATCGCTAATTTTTCACAAGTAATCGTGCCTTTTATGGGACTTGGTTATGTGCTGGTTACCATTGCGATTACGCTGTGGAATATCCAGGCTATTCCTGACGTGTTTTACAACATTATCAGCTCTGCTTTTGGTTTGAATGAAGCCGCAGGTGGCAGTTTAGGTGCAGCGATTCAACACGGTGTTAAGCGAGGGTTGTATTCGAATGAAGCAGGTTCGGGAAGCGTACCTCAAGCTGCTGCAGCAGCAACCCCCTACCCTAATCATCCTGTTTCCCAGGGTATGGTTCAGATGCTGGGTGTATTTATCGACACCATCGTTTTATGTAGTTGTACTGCTTTTATCATTTTACTCGCTGGCGGCGGCGCGGAAGAGCAAATGGAAGGCATTCGCATGACACAAGATGCCATGAACTATCACATCGGCGCCGGTGGCACCGATTTTGTTGCTGCCGCGATTTGTCTATTTTCGTTTAGCTCAGTGGTAGCCAACTATGCCTATGCAGAGTCAAACCTGCATATGTTCAAAATGGACAATAAAATTGGACGCATTGCGTTTACCGCTGCCTATTTAATTATGGTGCTTTGGGGATCGTCCGCATCATTACCTCGTGTATGGGTTATGGCTGATGTTGCTTTGGGTTTAATGACAGTGATTAACGTCATCGCCATTGTTTGGCTGACACCCACCATCGTTTCAATTACCAAAGACTACTTTAACAGTCGGGATAAAAACGAATTACCTGAATACAAAGATGGCCAGTGTCCTATTCAGGGCTCTACCGAAAAAGGTATTTGGTAACGACCAATAACAACTTCACCAATAAAGGCCTCATTTGAGGCCTTTATTAATTTTAGGCGATATATCAGCCACCTTTAAAATTTAAAGTCCAAGCGCGTATTTAGTCAGTGTTTTCTTAAGTGGTTTAATATTTTCAGAGGCCGTTAGTGCTAATTGACGCAGCGTTTTAACCGGCGAATGATGATTGTTAAAGCTTTTATAAATAAAGTCCATGCCAGCGCTCATCAATAAATTATCTTTACGACGAGCACCTTGATATTGAGTAAATAAACGCTCGATATCTGACTGGTTTTGCACAAGCCCCTTTTCACTCAATAATTCCAGTAAACTCTTCACATCTTTAAAACCTAGATTAACCCCCTGCCCGGCTAAGGGATTTATCGTATGTGCCGCATCACCTAACAAAACCGCGCGATGGGAAAAATATTGCTGCGCATGACTACGAGTGAGTACAAACGATGCCTTATCGAGAATGTCGAAATCGCCCAACTCTTTCGGAAAATATTGCTGAACCTGATTTTTAAGGGACGCGCTACTCATCGCAGCAAGCTTTTTAATCGCATCCGCGTTGTGGTACCACACCAGACTGGCAAAACCATCATACATAGGTAAAAACGCAAGTGGGCCATTGGGGGTAAATTGCTGCCAGGTAATATCCTGTTGAGCCTTATGAGTATTAATAATGATGCCAAGCGCCTGCTGCTGGTATTGCCAGCCAGTACAACCAATACCAACTTGTTGTCGAACGGCCGAATTTGCACCATCGGCGCCAATCAACCAATTAGCCTTGAGTTGTTTACCACCAGAGACAGAAACGCGCACCTCATCCTGATAATTCAGGATGTTTATATCAGGCTCAATCAGCAAACTGGCATTTTCGTAAGTCTGCAATTCTGCAAGCGCAGCCAGCTGAATTAAACGATTTTCAATTAAATGTCCAAGGTGCGGTTGTGATACATCATCACTGGTAAATTCGGTACGTGTACTGCCTTGTTCCCACACAGCTAAACGTTTATAAGGACATAAACGCATTTGCTCAACATGGTGCCAAATACCTAATTCACGTAACAGCAATTCAGAGCCAATACTAATAGCCGATAAACGTAAATCCGGTGGCTGTTTGGCATCGAAATCAGCGGGTATGTGTTTTTCGATAACAGCAACGTTCAAGCCTGATTTTGCCAGTCCAACTGCAGTCGTTGCACCGACCATGCCGCCGCCAGCAACAATAACATCAAAAACTTCAGGCTGATTACTCACTACTCATATTCCTGTAAAACATGCTTTGCCACACGAACCGACTTTGGCAATTGAGATAACTTAGGTGTGACCTTAATGTATTTTCACCTTGCATAATTTGTTTTAGCTCAAGGGTTAATTGAAATTAAACAGACCTAACAGAGGTTTACATCACTTATCGTTGAGCTTGCCATTCTAACCAGCCACAACACGCAATGCGAATAATAAATAGCAAGATACAACAAGCATAAACTGACGCTGGCACAACTGCTGAAAAAACGTTAAAATTCGCGGCTATTTTGTTGTTGACTGTGTATTGAAAATTTCCGAATGACTAAAAAACTTTTTATAAAAACCTGGGGCTGTCAGATGAATGAGTATGACTCGGAGAAAATGGCCGATCTACTGGATTCTACCCATGGTTATCAGCTGGCTGAAGAAGCTGAAGATGCGGATGTAATTTTACTTAACACCTGCTCGATTCGTGAAAAAGCACAGGAAAAAGTGTTTCATCAGCTCGGTCGCTGGAAAACATTAAAACATGACAAACCCGATTTAATTATTGGTGTGGGTGGTTGTGTGGCTTCTCAGGAAGGTGACACCATTCGCCAACGCGCACCATTTGTGGATATCGTTTTTGGTCCGCAAACTCTGCACCGTTTACCGGAAATGATCAACAGTGTTCAGAGTGATAAATCACCTGTGGTAGACGTCAGTTTTCCGGAAATTGAGAAGTTTGATCGCCTGCCAGAACCAAGAGCGGAAGGCCCCTCTGCCTTTGTGTCGATTATGGAAGGCTGTTCTAAGTACTGTACGTTCTGCGTTGTACCTTATACACGTGGCGAAGAAGTGAGCCGTCCGGCGGACGATGTTATCTATGAAATTGCGCAGTTAGCCGAACAAGGCGTGCGAGAAGTAAATTTATTAGGTCAAAACGTAAATGCCTTTCGTGGCAAAAACGACGACGGCAGTATCACAACGTTTGCAGAGTTATTGGAACTGGTTGCTGCGATTGATGGTATCGACCGTATCCGTTACACCACCTCACATCCGGTTGAATTTACCGACGATATTATTGAGGCTTATGCCAACATCCCGGAATTGGTAGATCATCTTCACTTGCCGGTGCAAAGCGGCTCTGACCGCATTTTGAACCTGATGAAACGTGGCCATACGGCAATTGAATACAAATCAAAAATTCGCAAACTGAAAAAGATTCGTCCTAATTTGTGCATGTCTTCTGACTTTATTATCGGCTTCCCTGGCGAAAGCGACGATGATTTCGAAGCCACCATGAATCTAATTCAGCAAATCGATTTCGATTTGAGCTTCAGCTTTATCTACTCGGCACGCCCTGGTACGCCGGCGGCAGATTTGCCAGATGATGTGACGGAAGAAACCAAAAAACAACGTCTGCAATTATTGCAACAACGCATCAATCAACAAGCATTGCGCATTGCGCGTAACATGTTAGATACAGAACAACGTATTCTGGTTGAAGGCCCATCGAAAAAGAACCCAATGGAACTCAGTGGTCGTACCGAAAATAACCGCGTGGTTAACTTTGAAGGTACACCGGATATGATTGGTCAGTTTGTTGATGTGAAAATTACCGACGTATACAGCAACTCGTTGCGTGGCGATGTATTACGCACCGAGAAAGAAATGGACCTGCGGGTGAATACTGCACCACAACAAATTTTAACCAAACAAGCGGCCGCACAACCCAATGAACTGGGTGTAGGCCAATTTATTCCTCAGTAAGGAGAGTGACAACTTGTCAAACCAGCTAGTCAGTAACGATATTGTTTTAGAGCCCAGTGATAACAAACGTTTATCCTCTTTATGTGGTCCACTGGATGACAATTTAAAGCAGATTGAACGTCGTTTAGGCGTCGAAATAAGCTACCGGGCAAATGAGTTCCGGGTATTAGGCGAATCACAACAAGCCAATGCTGTGATTGAATTGCTTAAGTTACTGTACATTGAAACACAGCCGGTTAAAGGCAAGATCCCGGATTTAGAACCGGAAAAAGTCCACCTTGCGATTCAGGAAGCTAAATGTCTGGAAAAGGCAGAATCCGGTAAATATGGCAAAGAAGTCCATATTAAAACCAAGCGCGGCATTATCAAACCACGCAATACCAATCAGTCACAGTACGTTAAAAATATTGTTAATCACGATATTACCTTTGGCATTGGCCCTGCGGGCACAGGTAAAACCTATTTAGCCGTTGCCTGCGCTGTCGATGCGCTGGAACGTCAGGAAATTCGTCGTATTCTTTTAACTCGCCCTGCGGTAGAAGCCGGCGAAAAACTGGGGTTCTTACCCGGTGATTTATCGCAAAAAGTGGATCCGTATCTTCGCCCTTTATACGACGCATTGTTCGAAATGCTGGGCTTTGAAAAAGTGGAAAAACTGATTGAGCGTAATGTGATTGAAGTTGCGCCACTGGCTTACATGCGCGGACGTACCTTAAACGATGCCTTTATCATCTTAGATGAAAGCCAGAATACCACGGTTGAACAAATGAAAATGTTCCTGACCCGTATTGGTTTTAATTCTAAGGCGGTGATTACCGGTGATATTACCCAGGTCGATTTACCTCGTGGTGTGCGCTCTGGTTTACGTCACGTTATCGAGGTACTGCAGGATGTTAAAGACATTTCGTTTAACTTCTTTAATGCTAACGATGTCGTACGTCATCCAGTTGTGGCGCGTATTGTACAAGCCTACGAAAATCATGACCGTATGGTTGAAAAGCAAAAACAACAGGAAAATGACAATAAGTGAGTAACCTGATCGATTTGCAACTGGCATCACGTTTTAGCGATATACCTGACACACAACAATTTCAAACCTGGGTAGATAACTGTTTAGCGCATCTGAATATTAGTGATGCGGAATTAACTATCCGGGTAGTCGATGAAGACGAAAGTCAGCATCTGAATCACACTTATCGTGGTAAAGAAAAACCGACCAATGTATTGTCGTTCCCTTTTGAGGCGCCACCTGGCATTGAGATTAATTTGCTCGGTGATTTAGTCGTATGTGCACAAGTGGTGGCGCTTGAAGCCAGCCAGCAAAAAAAGAAACTTTGGGACCACTGGGCGCATATGATCACTCATGGAACTCTGCATTTACTGGGCTACGATCACATAGATGACGAGGACGCACAGGAAATGGAAACACTGGAAATACGCATTTTAGACAAATTAGCAATTGACGATCCCTATCAAATTAAGGAATCATAACCTTTCGCCTATTTGAAAATGTGTAAAAAAGCTTTTATATAATTCAGATAAAATAAACGTTAGCTAAGTAAAAAGATAAAAATCAGGACTTTATGAGCGACGACAACCCCCACTCTAGTAACGGTTCTTCACGTGGCTGGCTGGACAAATTTGTACAGACCTTCACCGGGGAACCGCAAAACAGAGAGCAACTGGTTGAGATAATTAACGACGCAGAACAACGCGAAGTGATCAACCCAGGTACACGCGAAATGATTGAAGGTGTACTGGATGTTGCAGATATGAAAGTACGGGACATCATGATCCCACGTGCACAAATCGTAACCATCAATATCAACGACAGCGTAGAAGATTTTCTGCCTACTCTGCTCGAATCGGCTCATTCCCGTTTCCCGATTATCAGTGAAGACAAAGATCACATTGAAGGCATATTGCTGGCCAAAGATTTACTGCAATATATGTTTTCATCCAGTTCAGAAGTGGTTCTAAAAGACATTTTGCGTCCTGCTGTGATTGTGCCAGAAAGCAAACGAGTGGATGTTCTACTCAAAGAATTTCGTCAAAAGCGCTATCACATGGCGATTGTGGTGGATGAATACGGTGGCGTATCAGGATTAGTGACCATCGAAGATATCCTCGAAGAAATTGTCGGCGAAATCGAAGATGAACACGACGAAGATGAAAGCCACGCTGAAGATATCCGTCCTCTGAATAAAAATACGTTTTTAGTCAAAGCGTTAACGGAAGTAGAAGACTTTAATCAGTTCTTTAATACTGAATTTGATGAAGAAGAAGCCGACACCATTGGCGGTATTGTACTCAATGCCTTTGGCCATATGCCGGAGCGTAATGAAGAAATATCGATTAACGGCTTTGAATTCCGTGTTGCGAATGCAGATAAACGTCGTTTAATTCAGTTAAAAGTCAGTGTTCCTAAAGAGTCAGAAAACGATTCTCCTAACGAATAAATAAATACGGAAAATAATGCACAAACTGCTGTCGATACTGTTAGGGGCAGGCCTGACCCTAAGTTATGCGCCCTACTCCCAATGGTATCTCAGCCTGGTGTTTGTCTCGCTGTTTTTTGTTCTGTTAAATTCCTCGACCCAAAGCAAAACGCAACTCGGTTGGTTTTTCGGTTTAGGCTGGTTTGGCGCCGGTATAAGCTGGGTACATGTTAGTATTGATCAATATGGCGGCATTCCACTTATTGGTTCACTGGCGCTCATGTTATTACTTAGCGCTTATCTTGCGCTCTACCCAGCTCTATTTACTTATTTATTAAATCGATATGTGAAAAAAGCCTACTGGCCACTGGCAGCGCCCGGTGTGTGGTTAATATGTGAATGGTTACGGGCGCATGTATTTACCGGATTTCCGTGGTTATCGTTAGGTTACAGCCAAATTGATGGCCCACTTGCTGGCTGGCTACCTGTGCTGGGAGAATTTGGCGTTAGCGCATTGCTTATCCTGATAGGCAGTTTTATTGGCCAGTCGATTATTCAAAAGCGTTATAAAAATAGCCTAATAGTCTTAGTGGTTAGTTTGCTTGCTGGCTGGACGTTAAATCAATACAACTGGGTAAGCGAAACCTTAAAACCAGCACGAGTCAGTCTGGTTCAAGGCAATATAGCCCAAAGCCTGCGCTGGGTGCCGGAAAATGACCTACCCACCATGCAGAAATATCAGCACATGAGTGAGCATTTGTGGGCGCAGAGTGACATCATCATTTGGCCAGAGGCGGCCATTCCTAAACTAGAACCTCTGTCGCAGGAATATTTAAAGCAACTGAATCAAACCGCTGCAGATAGTAATACGGCGTTAATTACAGGAATCTTAAATTACAATTTTGAGAGTCGTCAGGCATACAACGGCATGATAGTTTTGGGCAAACGCAACGCCGATGATACTGAAGGACATTATCAATACAATCATGACAATCGTTACGCCAAACACCATTTATTACCGATTGGTGAATTTATTCCTTTCGAGAGCTGGTTGCGTGGCATAGCCCCACTATTTGATTTGCCCATGTCATCGTTTTCGCGTGGCGACTATATTCAACCCAATTTAGAAGCTAATGGCTATTTCCTGGATTCCGCGTTGTGTTATGAAATTGTATTTGCCGATCAGGTACGCGCCAATCTGCAGGACAATACCGACTTTATCATTACCCTGAGCAACGACGCCTGGTTTGCCGACTCACATGGACCTGCCCAACATATGGAAATCGCCAGGGTACGAGCTAAAGAGTTTGCGTTACCTTTGATACGCTCCACCAACAATGGCATCACGGCGCTGGTGGATCATAAAGGCGAATTTATCATTCAAGCACCGCAGTATCAGGAAGCCAGCATTACTGCAACGCTTGAACATGTGAAAAGCATGACGCCTTACCGCTTATTAGGTAACAGCCTGCCCTTCACTTTATGTTTAATCCTGTTATTGCTTGTGTATTACCAGCAAAAGAAACGAGCGGAGTAACCATTATTCGTCATCCGCACCGTTAACAATATTGGCAATATTTAACAAACGACTGATTGCCAGATAATTAATTGAACCTTTAGGATATCGGCCCCGGGAAGATAACTGACCGGCTTCACGACCCATCATTATCTCCAGCGCCTGATCAACTGTATCCACAGCATAGATATGAAACTGCTGTTTTTTAACAGCCTGAATAACATTGGTATCCAGCATTAAGTTTACCTGATTAGAGCGTGGAATAATCACCCCCTGTTTACCGGTTAAACCACGATGCTCACACAGTTTAAAAAATCCTTCAATTTTTTCATTTACGCCACCAATACTTTGCACCTCACCATATTGGTTAATCGAACCAGTCACTGCCATGCCCTGATTAACCGGAATGTCGGTTAATGCTGATAACAAGGCAATGAGTTCGCCTAATGAGGCACTGTCACCATCAATATGACCGTAGGATTGTTCCAGTGCGATATTGGCGGATAAAGTTAATGGAAATAACTGCGCATATTTAAAGCCCAGATAACCACTAAGTAACATAACGCCTTTTGAGTGGATGGATTTACCTAAATCCACTTCACGCTCAATATCAATGACGCCATTGGAGCCCGCATAAACAGTAGAGGTGATTCTGGCCGGCGTACCAAATACACTGTCACCGATTTCAAGCACGGTTAAGCCGTTTACCTTACCCACGGCGTCCCCCTGGGTAGCGATCAGAATCTGCCCTTCTTTAATATCATCTAATAAAGACTGACTGATTCTTCCACTGCGCAAGGTTTTAGCCGCTAAAGCCGCTTCTAGGTGTTGTACGTCGAGTTCTAATTGTTTGCTTTGCAGGCAAAAATAACGGGCTTCATTAAGCAACTCGATAATATCGGCAAATCTTGCCGATAAGCGATGCTGATGTTCGGCCTGACGCAAACCATATTCCACCAGACGATACATAGCTTTGCTGGAGATTGTTTTTAATCCGATTTGCTTAACCTGATTCCGTACTTTACCGACAAAATCAAACAAGGTTGGCTTATCCAAAGGAATTTCATGGTCAAAATCCACCAGCACCCTGAATAACTCATCAAATTCATCATCGTAGTCTTGTAAAGAGTAATAAAGATCACGCGACCCCATTAAGACCACTTTTACTTTTATAGGGATAGCTTGTGGCTCTAGCGTCATGGAATTCACCATGCCCACATCCTGCTGGGGTAACTCCATTTTCATTTCGCCACGTTTTAAAGCAAGCTTTAGTGTTTCCCAAACATAGGATTGCTGGATGACTTTATCCATATCCAGTAGCAAGTATCCGCCATTGGCACGATGTAAGGCACCTGGTCGTATCATGCGGTAATTAGTGTAAACGGACCCTTGCTGGCTGGAGTATTCAATGCGGCCAAATAAGTTTTGATAGGTTGGGTTCGCTTCATAAACAATCGGCGCGCCATCATCCACATCATGGTTAACCAGAATATTAGGGCTGTATTGCTGCTCAAGAATTTGCTTTTTGTCCGACTTGGTCAGCTCATCCTGTTTATCTTCTTTTTTATCTTCACCCAGTAAATCAATGACGGTATCAATTAAATCCGGTTTTAACTGATGCAAAAACTTAACAATACCCAGCTCTGATGCGTATTTATGTTCCAGGGATTTTAATAAAGGCTTGATGCCACTTTCAGCTTCCTGACGCTTAAGTTGGCGCAATTGCTCTGAAGATTCTCGCTTCCATTTAGGTAACTCAATCAATTGTTCATTTAAGCGGTTTTCGAGCTGCTCAATAAGCGAATAGAAATGCTGACGCTGTTCGTCATCCATGCCACTGAAGTCTTCATCACTAATCGGTTTACCGTCAATGATAGGTGAAAAACTGATGGTGTTATTTTCTTCGTACAAGGCAACCTGATGTTGCTGGGCAAACAGCTCTAACTCATCAATGACATTATTATATTTTTGGTCAAACTGACGTTTTATCGCCGCCTTTTTACGCTGGTAGCCCGGGTTATCATAAGCTGCTGGAAAAGTGTCGATCACTTCATCTATTAAGTATTCAATTTCTCGTGCCAGCTTTTTGGCTTCCCCTGCTGACAAACGAATCGCAATAGGTACCCTTTCATCATCAAAATTATTGATATAACACCAATCATCCGGTGTCACATTATTACTCAGATGTTTGGCGATATATTCATGCACCAGTGTAAAACGGCCGGTGGCGGGCTCCCCCATCACATACAGATTGTAACCGCTGGCATCGATACCCAGGCCGAAATCAAGCGCCGTTCGAGCCCGGTGCTGGCCAATAAAAGTGGCGGAAAGGGTTTCTTCACTTTTTAGTGCATCATTTATAAGTTTACGACTGGGTTTAGCACTGAGTTGTTGTGGTGTTAACCTGTTGACTGGATACATAATTTTTGAAATAACAACTTGTAATTGGCTTGCAATAATTTAAGGTAAATATACCGTTGTTGTAACGATTAAGATACGTTTATCAGTGTTAATTGACCATAGCTGATAATAAAAATAATAAAAGGATGTCGTATGTCGGGAAGTCTCGTATGTGTGGGTTTAGGCATGAAACTGGGCGCACATATCAGCCCTATCTGCCGTAGTCATATAGAACAGGCAGACGTAGTGTTTTGTGCAGCTGCAGACAGCTTGTTCGAAATGTGGGTCAATGAGATGAACCCGGATGTACGAAGCTTACAACCCTACTACGCAGAAGGAAAATCCCGCTACCAAACCTACAAAGAAATGGTTAAAGCGATACTTGCAGAGGTAAAGTCAGGTAAAAAAGTCGTGGCTGCATTTTATGGCCATCCGGGCGTATTTGCGCGGGTTGCACATGATGCCATTGAACAGGCTCACGCACAGCAATTACCTGCATATATGGAGCCAGGCATTTCAGCTGAAAGTTGTTTATATGCCGATCTAGGCATCGATCCCGGTAAATATGGATGTCAGCACTTCGAAACCAGCCAGTTTATGTTTTATCAACGTAATGTTGATACTGCTGGCTACCTTATTTTATGGCAAGTGGCTGTAGCGGGAGATAGAAAACTCACCCGATACGCAACCGGGCAGCAATATCGCGAAGTGTTGATTAATTTGTTACTACAACACTACCCGGCAGACCATTTGATTACATTATATGAAGCAGCCGTTTTACCTATTGATACCGTGCGCAAAGAGGTTATCAAGTTAAAAGATTTACTCACGGCCGAATTAACTCAAGCCACAACACTTGTGCTTCCCCCTGCGGTTGAACTGGTTAAAAATCAGCAAGTTATGGATTTACTAACGTCATTAGATGCAGCGCAATAATAACAATTGCTATTCAGCAAACAATAAGGTATCACTGTGGCGTCCGAGTCATTAGTTCGCTCGGATAAAACCTGAAATTGCATACAATTAAAGGAATTATATTATGTCTATTGTAAGTGTATTAGAAAAAATCGCATCTGATGCTGGTTGTAATTCAGATGACAAATTTAATGAAACAATTCAAAACGCGGATATTGATGTAACATTAAAACAAGTTTTACTTGAAAAAAATAACACACAGCTAAAAGATATGCTTGATCTCCCGGTATTCATGGCATCAACCATTGCAACACCAGACGATGATGATGATGACAAAGATGGGGATGATAAATAAAACTGAATAAATGAAGTTCTAGTTTTCAATGAAATATTTTCGTCCGATTATAATAGGACTTTATTTTAGTTTTAGCGCTATCCAACTTTCATTAGCTGAAAGTTTGGATAGTGCTTCTTCAATTAACCAGGCATTAGAAAACGCAGACTTAATCCGCAGTAGTGATATCGAAAAATTCAGACAAAAGCTGTCAGATATCAGTCAAATCCAACATCAGCTCACCACTGAGCAACAGAACTACTTAAATTATCTGCAAGCATATAACCTGGCTTACACCGGTAAAACACTTGAAGCAGAAGCAATATTGAGGGATATCTCTAACGCAGATGTGTCAATCAATTTAAGACACCGGGCAGCCGCCACCCTTGTGAATTTGGCAGCCATTGCCGAAAACTGGAGCGTGGTTATGTCGATACTGCCCCAAGTCGTAACGGAAGTGTCTCAGGTTACAGATGAAAGAACGAAAACCGTGATATTGATGGCGGTCGCCGTGACATACAACCGAATGAACCAATACGAATTAGGTTATGAGTACGCAAAAAATCTTTTATCTATCGCCAAATCACCAAGAAACATATGTTTTGCACATAAATTGATGGTTGAGGCCCAGTTAAATCTAAATCAAATATATGAATTTGGACCTGAAACTGACAAAGCTATCACCTTGTGCAACGAAGCAAACGAGTCTCTTGAAGTGAGTGAAATACGCTCAGAAGCAGCCAAAAAGATGTTAGAACATCAACGTTACAAAGAACTGATAAGGTACCTAAACCAATTTCTTGCTCAGGCTGAACAGACCAAATACAACAAGGTGATCAGTGAATTTTATTCCATGTTGGCTGAGGGGTATTTTATGTCGGGCGACATGCAAATAGCGAAAGAATTTGCTCTTAAATCAATAAATACAGGTAAAGAATTAGGTAATGCCGAACCAAAAGTCCGGGCTTATCATGTACTTTATAAAATAAACCAACGTCAAAATAACTATCAAAAAGCGCTCGAATACCACATCCAGTATGCAATCGCAGACAAAAAGAATCTTGATGCAATAAAAGCCAAACAAATCGCTTTTCAGCTAGGCCAACAAAATTATATTGAACAACAAAATAAAATAGAAAAGCTCGACCACCAGAACAAACTTTTAACTGTCGAAAAGCAACTATCTCAGTCCAATGCCAATCGCAACCAACTAATGATGATTCTTCTTTTTATCGGTTTAGTTATTGCCTTTTCATGGGCTTACCGAATAAAACGCAGCCATGAGAAATTGCGACTAATGGCTGAGTATGACGAACTAACGGGCGTTTATAGTCGCGCACACTTCAAAATAATAGCCAAATCGACACTGGAATATTGTAATCACACTGAGCAGGAGGTGTGCTGCATTGTATTCGATTTAGATCAGTTTAAGAATATTAACGACTCTTTTGGCCACTCTTCAGGCGACTGGGTATTAAAAACTGTGGTCGATTTATGTCTGGCTCAGGCTCCGCAACAAACCATCATAAGTCGTATAGGTGGTGAAGAATTTTGCATGCTCATGCCTGCCACACCACTGATTGGTGCACTAAACTTTGCTCAAACCTGCCGAAAGGAAATAGAAAAAATAGTAACGGCTGACACTGGACATCATTTTAATGTATCGGCCAGCTTTGGCGTAACGTCATCGCGTTTATCAGGCTACTCTCTGGATGCTTTACTGGCAGACGCTGATACAGCCATGTATGTATCAAAAAAAATGGGACGTAACCGGGTATCACAACATTTCCGCGAACTGGATTCCCCCGGTGACAAACAGCATCAGGATGAACTCCCCCAGTCCGCAGCTAAATATTAATCCGTTAGCACCCCTGCCTGATAGTCCTGAATAGCCTGTTCAATTTCTGCAGCGTTATTCATTACAAACGGACCATACTGTGCAATAGGTTCACCAATTGGCTTACCCGCAATCACTAAACACCGCAGCGATACGTCGCTGTCATTAGTTAACAATAAAGTCCCCTGCCCCTGAACACGGGCAAGATTTTGTTTTGGCAGTGGTGTTTTTTGTTCACCAATGGCAACAGTGCCTTCGAAACAATACACCAAAGTATTAAACCCTTTGGCAATGTCGACAGTGGTCTGCTGGCCAGCATTAATTGATATATCCAGATACAAAACTTGTGTGTCTGCTACATCAAAATATCCTTTAACTGAGTGCCCACTAATAACAGAATGTCCTGCAATAGCTTTAACCCAACCAAAATCGGTTTCTTTTAAAGGAATTAACTGACTATCAATATCCTGATAGTTTGCTGGTGTCATTTTATTTTTAGCTGGCAAATTCACCCACAGCTGAAAGCCACGCATAAGGCCTTCCTGCTGTTTTGGCATTTCTGAGTGGATAACCCCCTTTCCCGCAGTCATCCATTGCACGCCGCCTTCCTGCAATAAACCAACATTACCTAAATGATCCCGATGTTCCATTTTGCCATTGAGCATATAGGTAACGGTTTCAAAGCCACGATGTGGATGAGGAGGAAAACCTGCAATATAGTCAGAGGGTTTATCGGAGCCAAATTCATCCAACATTAAAAATGGATCAAAACGTTCCGGACCGGGCCCGCCAAACACACGAAGCAATTTGACCCCTGCACCATCCGAGGCAGGGGTTGCTTTTAATTGCTCGATTACACTAAATGTATTCATAAAAAACCTTAGCTCGCTATGGCTAATGCTTCTCTATTAGCCTGCTCTATGCTTTGCTGACGCGTTTCATCACCTAAATTAACACCTTCAGCATAGATAAATTCAATATCAGTAATACCTAAAAATCCAAAAATGGTTGTCAGGTAGGATTTATCCAAATCTGTTCCCTGATCTTTGTGCACACCACCACGCGCAATAACAATGTAAACCTTTTTGTTGGTTAACAAGCCAACTGCACCTGATTCAGTATATTTAAAGGTTACACCTGCACGTGCAATATGATCGAACCAGGATTTAAGCTGAGTGGGGATAGCGAAGTTATACATAGGCACAGCCAGTACTAATGTATCTGCGTCTTGCACTTCTTTAATTAACGTATCCGCCAGTTTAGCATTGCCTTCACCAATAGCGGCAATGGTATCCATCGAGAAGTGAGGGATCTCACCATTGGCAACATTACGTTCGACAACATTAACGTCACCATTTTCTGTCAGTTTTTGAATTAAATTACGTGCAATACCTGTGGACACACCGTTGTCACCAAAAATACTAGATTGAATATAAAGCAGAGACGATTTCATGATTAAACACTCCTAATTAATTTGTGCTTATATAATAATCCTTAATATTTAATCTAATGTGCGATATATTCGCATCAATCAAACAACTTTTTCGATTAATCATGTTTCCTAAAATCACCTTAGAGCAATGGGCTACTTTTAAAGCAGTAGTTGAAGAAGGTTCGTTTGCCAAAGCGGCTGAACGATTAAATAAGAGTCAATCAAGTGTCAGTTATATTGTTTCCTGTATGCAACAACAGCTGCCTGTGCCTGCACTAGTGCAACAAGGACGAAAATCAGAGTTAACTGAAGCAGGAAAATTACTCTATCGTCATGCCAGCAACTTATTATCCCAGGCGAAAGAAATTGAAAATATAGCGAAATACCTTGCCACAGGCTGGGAAACTGAAATAACACTTGCGTTAGACGCAGTAGTACCTCAAGACCCATTATTTTGTGCATTACAGCGTTTTTCCTCTGCACATCCTGAACCAAGAATCAATATTGTAGAAAGTGTATTATCCGGCACTGATGAGGCTGTACTGTTTCGTAAAGCAGATATCGTCTTAAGCCCGACAGTTGTGACCGGATTTATTGGCATCCCTCTAAGTAAAACCGATCTGGTTTATGTCGCTTCACCATCTCACCCACTCGGTCAGTTAGACAGAAAAATAACAGCGCTTGATTTACAGCGCCATCGCCAGATAGTGGTTAAAGACTCCGGACTTAAACGCCAACGCGATGCAGGCTGGTTAGGCGCGGAGCAGCGCTGGAGTTTTTCTCACTTAAACAGCAGTATTGAAGCTGCAAAAGCGGGCTTGGGATTCGCTAAATTACCCAGAGACAGGATACGGCAGCCACTGCATAAACAAGAGCTTGTTCAACTCGACACCGATGTAAATATGGACACTCATATTCCGATTTATTTGATTAAAACCGCACAGTCAGAGGCAGGGCCAGCCGTTGAGGCCCTGACACAATTTTTATTGGAGAGTTTTAAACAAGAATTCCACTTTACTACTACAGAATAACAGCAGCAAAGCGCAGAATATTCCGCATATCAGGAAGATTTTTTAACATACTGTGTCAGGATAACGATGCGGGTACCATTTACACGCCCTTCAATATGTTCTGGATTGTCAGTTAAACCAATACCACGCACGGCCGTGCCACGTTTAGCAACAAAACTGGTACCTTTCACGTTTAAGTCTTTAATAATGGTTACGGTGTCGCCTGCTTTTAAGACCGCACCATTACTGTCTTTATGCACGATGGAATCATCACTATAGGCTCCCGCTTCTGCCCAGGCCTTGTCATCATCTTCCAGATACATCATTTCAAGTTGATCCTGTGCCCACATTTCGCTGTTGCTTAGTTTTTTCAGTAAACGCCAGGATAAAATCTGCACTGGAAGCACAGGACTCCACATACTGTCGTTTAAACAACGCCAGTGATTGGCATCCATGTCTTTATTACCTTCAATTTGTGCTAAACAGGTTTCACATACCACTACCTGACAATCGGTGCGATCACCGGAAGCCGGCAACTCGTAACTGGATAAGTTTTGTTCACTGGAGCAAAGCTCACACTTATGACCACTACGCTCTAATAAAACAGGATTTACTGACATACTCACAATTCCTCATAAAAAGTAGTGCTATTATGCCAAATAAGCAGAATTGGCTACAGCGTTAAATAAGACAATATGTAGTAAAACTCACTAAATATTAGTATTTAGCTCATTAAAACTATTAATAACCAGTTTAATTCCTTTAAATTTCAAATAGTTAAATATTGGCAAATGAATTGCTAATTAACCTGTCATTAATTTACTAAACAATAATGACAGGAACACATCATGCCAATTCTGAATCAATACCAAACAACACGTGCTCTTCTGGTTGCCGGTGCACTTATGAGTTTAAGTGCCTGTGTTGTGCAAATCACACCTAATCACGGAAAATTTAGCGTTAACAGCTCAGATAAATTTGACGCGCAACATATAACAAATATCTCAACGGTGAATGAAAATATCACCATTCCCGCATACGGTGAGGCGCTATCCCTCGAAAGCGTCAACGGCAATATTGATGTTGGTGACAGCGCCTCGATCCGCTCTGCGAGTACTGTTAATGGTGATATAGACGTCAAACAAAAAGTGAATATAACGCATGGTGTAGAAACGGTTAACGGTAATATCAGTCTGGGAAGTGAAACTCAGATTAATGGGGATATTGAAGCCGTTAACGGCAATATAAATTTAGATTCAGTTCGGATGAATGGCGATATTGATGTGGTGAATGGCAATATCACCCTGGAAGGAAACAGCCAGATAGGTGGTGATATTATTATCCGCCGACCGGAAAAAAGTTTTTGGGGTAACCAGCGTTTATCAAAAAATATTCTGAGCATAGGCTCAGATGTGAATTTAAAAGGTAATATTATTTTGTACCGCGAAGTAAACCTCCGACTTGAGAATGAGAAACTTAAAAATAAGCTAATTTATCGCAGCCATGGGCATTAATGACAAGTCATTATTGATGCCAGCAGGCTGATTGTAAATATTCACGCGGAACTCGGGCAGGCATCGCAGCCAGTAAATCATAGCTAATGGTTGTAGCCCGGGCTGCAACCTCTGCAACCGACAAGTTGCGGCCCCATAACTCAACCCTGTCACCAATCGCGACATTTGGTATATGGGTGACATCGGCGGCCAGCATATCCATCGATATCCTGCCTGCCAGTGTGGCGGCCTGACCATTAACTAACACCTGAGTATCGCTTGATACCACACGTGGATAACCATCCGCATAACCAATGGCAATAGTGGCAATCACTGTATCTCTTTCTGCCTGCCAGCTGGCACTGTACCCCACTACATCACCCGCTTTAATCGTGCGTAGCGAGATAATTTGAGACTCCAGTGTCATTGCTGGTTTGAGTTGTTCACTAAAACGCTGATCTTCAAAAGGTGAGATACCAAATAAAATTAAACCCGCTCTCGCCCACTCCCGTTGTGTCGACGGCCAGCCCAGAATAGCGGCAGAATTTGCCAGACTTGCGGGGCCTGATAATTGCTGTTCGAGTGATTCAAATTGACTTAATTGAGATGATGTAAACGGATTATCCAGCTCATCAGCACAAGCAAAATGGCTGGTTAATACAATATCACCGGCCACTTTATTGCAGTTTTGTAACCTGGAATAACAATCAACCACTTGATGCGGTAATAACCCCAGACGATGCATTCCTGTATCAACTTTTAGCCAGACACCCACTTTTGCGCTGATATCTGCCTGTAAAAACCAATCTACCTGAGTGGTATTTTCCAACATCAACCAGAACCCATATTTGGCCGCCAGTTGAATATCATTGGGATGAAATGGGCCTTCGAGCAATAAAATCGGTTCTGCTATACCCGCATCACGTAATACAATAGCTTCTTCCACGCAGGCAACGCCAAACGCAGGCGCTAAACCGGATAAGGCTTTCGCCACCGCAATCGCACCATGCCCATAGGCATCCGCTTTTATCACCGCTAAAACCTTGCCGCCAGCGCTAAATTCACAGGCGAGCTGATAATTGCAACGGATGGCATTTAAATCAATTACCGCCCTGGCCGGGCGGCTACGGTAAACAGAATGACTCATTCAATAATTAAACTTTTGTTCACTGAACAATTGCATCGCTTTTTGCCATACAGGGCCAATTTTACCATCTGCCACAGGCTGACCATCGACTTCAATAACAGCGGCAATATCTTTACTGGAACTGGTGATCCACACTTCATCTGCATTTTTTACTTCGTGCATGTTCACCACTCGCTCTTCAACAGTGATACTGCCGTCTTTACGCAAAATATCCAGCAGAATTTTACGGGTCACACCCGGCAAAATCTGATTATCCAAAGGTGGAGTGATCACAACACCATCTTTTACTATGTAAGCATTGCAACTACTGGCTTCAGTCAGTTCATTGTTTTCGTTAAACAGCAAAGATTCGTGATAACCGTTGGCGTATCCCTGCTGAAAATGCATCACATTGCCAAGCAAAGACGTCGATTTAATATTACAGCGTTGCCAACGTAAATCCTGCTGCGTATTCACTTTTAAACCTTTGGTTTTACTTGCATCAGCGGTAGGAGACGACGGAATATCATAACAAAACAAAAATACCGTTGGTTCAACATTATCAGGATAAGCATGGAAACGTTTGGTATCGGCACCTCGTGATACGTGAATATACACGCCAAGATTACCTTTACCGTTTTGTTCCAGCAATTGGTCAATCACGGTTTGCCATTTATCCATACTCCAGTCGAATTTAATGCCAATTGACGCTAATCCAGACTGCATGCGCTCAATGTGAGGAACCATACCTACCAGTTTGCCCTGGTAAGATGGAACCACTTCGTAAATACCATCACCAAATAAAAAACCACGATCAAGCGGTGAAATTCGTGCTTCGCTCAAAGGTAAAAATTCACCATTTAAAAAGGCAATGCTCATTTTTTATTCCGACTAAAAACAAAAGGTTAACGCGCCTCAATCCATTGAGTACCGAGGCCACGCATACTAAAAGATTTTGTTACTTCTGCAAATGTAATTTCAGTAACAATTTCCGCTTAATTAAGTATTCTGACTTGTGGTTGCTGCCAGCGTTGCCGTTCAAGTAACAAAATTTGCTGCGCCTGTTCAATATCTATTGGCTCAAATAATATTTGAGCCCCCGGCTGGCATTGGGCTAACAAAGCTAAATCTATCGACAATACGCTGCCCATTTTGGCGTAACCTCCAATAGTTTGATGGTCATTCATCATCACTATCGGTTGTCCATCGGGGGGCAATTGCACGGCACCTAATGGGATCCCTTCCGACACCATATTTTCAGATGCAGGTATCACCGCAGGCCCTTGTAACCGACAGCCCATGCGATCTGAATATTCAGTAACCTGATACACACTTTCAAACATGGTCTGTTTATGGTGGTTAGAAAATTGTTCGTGCTGAAACCCTAACACCACACGTAAAGTCACAAACTGAGAAAAACTGGGGCGTAAATAAAATGGCACCACGGCCTGCCTGACAGCAAGATCTGCGATTTTACCTGCAACCAGATTCTGGCCTGATTTTAGAGGCTGGCCATGATTAGGTCCTACCTGCTCACGCATCACCATCGAACTGCTATTAAAAACACGCTCAACATCAAAGCCACCAGCGATAGCAATATAATTTCTAATCCCGCGCACAGGTCTGCCAATGACCACTTTTTGCCCTTTGTTAACCTTAAAGGTTAACCACTGTGGCACTTCAACATTATCAACGCGAATAATCGCCGGAGCTCCAGTAATCGCGAGTGTGCAATCCGAGGTAATCTCCAATTCAACACCGCCATAGGTCGTTTCCAGTAAAGGGGCATTTTCATCGTTACCACACAACAGGTTCGCCCAGCGCGCACTTTGACTGTCAAGCACCCCACCCTGGGTTAATCCTAAATGGGCATAACCAAAACGTCCGGTATCCTGCAACAGAGTTAACATACCGGGTTTAACCAGATTAAAACTCATCGGGTTGGCCTCCCAGTTGTTTAAATTGGCTTAAATTTACAGATTCAAAACGCACCCTGTCACCAACATTAAAGGGCATAACCGGATTGGCACTTGGGTCGAACAGCGTCATAGGGCTGTTGCCAATAATATTCCAGCCTCCGGGTGAGGCTGCCGGATATACCGCAGTCTGACGATCAGCAATAGCCACTGCACCTTTGGGTACACGCTTACGTGGGGTGCTTAATCTTGGCATCGCAATTTGCGGCGGCACGCTGCCTAAATAAGCAAATCCGGGGGCAAATCCAATGGCGTACACCAGATAACTTTGTGATTGGTGTAATTCAATCACCTTTTCAACATCAATCTGATGATGCGTTGCAATACGCTCTAAATCAGGCCCCGTGTCTAATGAATAATAAACAGGGATAACCACGTCTTTACTACCAGCCTCACCGTTACTAACGCTCTGTACGGCAAGTGTTTCCAGCTGTTGCACAAGCTGTGAATGGTTAATCTTTGTTACATCGTACACCACCATTAACGAGGTATAAGACGGTACTAAATCAATCACATAATTATGTTGATTTTTATCAGCCAATAACGATGTATATGCCTGAACTTGAGCCAGTGTTTTTTCACTGACCTGTTCTGCAAAATAAATTATCAACGCATTTTCTGCAGCTACTTGAATTCTCATTTACTAACCAGTTGTTTTATTTGCGCTAATTGCGCAATAGCGTGAGGATTATCACCGTGTACACATAAGGTATCAGCTGACAATTTTAAACGTTTTCCACTGTCGGTAATGACTTCACCGGTCTGGTTTAACAACGTAACCTGCTCCAGCGTTTGTTCGGCATTCAATACGGCACCCGCCTGACCACGTGGGGTTAAAAATCCCTGTTCGGTATAACGTCGGTCGGCAAAGGCTTCAAAGTAACAGGTTAGCCGATGATGTTGCGCCAGTGCATTAATATCACTGTTATCGCTGCCTGCCTGTAACATTAACTTAAGTGGTTTGTGATAATCCGCAACAGCCTGCATAACAGTCCGCAAAATATCACGATTTTTCATCATATCGTTGTACAGCGCACCATGAGGTTTCACGTAGGTGATATTTATGCCTTGTGATTGTGCCAGCCCGTCTAACGCCGCAATTTGGTATTGAATAACCGCAATGAGTTCATCAGAATCCAGTGTCATGGATCGACGGCCAAAACCGGCTAAATCGGGATAAGAAGGATGAGCACCGACTTCCACATCGTATTGTTTAGCCAGTTTAAGAGTTTGAACAATCGAAAGTGGATCTCCAGCGTGAAAACCACAGGCGATATTGGCCTGATCAACCAGCGGCATCGCTCGCTGTTCACTGTCCAGTTGCCAGCGACCATAGCTTTCACCTAAATCACAGTTTAATCGCATGATTAGCCCACCAAATCATCAATATTGTCATTCATTCGCCAATTGACTTTTACCGGCTCTTTTTGCTGATAAACCTGCATCAAACCATCAATGGAAGCAAAAGAAGGGGCGAGTGAACGAGATGCCAGATATTCCGGATTATATAATTTAGCGGCAGAACGCTCGCCTAAATCACAGGCAAAAGTCACGATGTTTTTACCTGGACGTTTTAAACCAGCTAAAAAAGCCGCAGCTACATTTAATGCCGAGCTGCTACCTAAAATAAAACCGTCATGCTGCTGCACATGACGTGCAATAGTCAGAATATCTGCATCTGGTAAATTAACGGCGTAATCTATTTCAGCCTGTTTAAAATTTTCGACCAGACGCATAATACCGATGCCTTCGGTCAGTGAGCCACCCTGATTTTTATATTCACCATGCTGCAGAAAATTAAAGATACCTGATCCATCAGGATCAACTGACCATACTTCAATATCGGCATTTTGTTTTTTCAAGTAACGGGATGTGCCAGCCAGAGTTCCACCAGTGCCCGCCACTGATACCAGCACATCAATATTACCCTGCGTTTGTTGCCAAATTTCACGACCTGTCTGTAAGTAATGTGCACGAAAATTACTGGTATTTTCAAACTGATTCGCCCACCAGTAATTCGTATTCTGTTCAGCCATTTGTCTGGCCTGATGATAAAAATGCGCCTGATTGGCAAAAGGACAAGGAGCAACTGTTTTCAGTTCAGCACCATACAGACTAATCATGCGTTCTTTATCTTTACTCTGATCATTAGGCATTACAATGAGTGCATTTAAATCAAAGGATTTCGCTACCAGTGCCAGACCTATTCCAGTATTACCGGCAGTCCCTTCAACCACAGTCATACCCGGTTTTAACTCACCTTTTGCCATGGCATCTTTAACCATTTGCAGAGCCGCACGATCTTTTATTGATCCCCCCGGGTTTTGAAATTCACACTTCACATAAATATTGCTGCCGCTTAATGCAGATAAAGAAGGAATTTTTAATAGATCAGTCTGACCTATTAAATCAGCAGTATGTTGACCTACTCGCATGTGCTCTTTCCTGTAAAATTAATATCAGCGACAGTTTATCATAAGCCTGAGTTTATTCATTTTAGGCCCTGGAAAACCATTAAAGATATAATATTCCACAATCAAAACATTTTAAATAATATTTAATTCAGGAATATAAAAAACGTAAACTGACTAAAATAGCAGGCGTTGATTTTTGCAGCCGTTTGCAGGGGTCAATTCCCCGCTTTTGCCCTTTGTTACCGGCTGTTGGCTTGTGACACCTTTTTTTTAAATAGTAAGAGACAGCAACCCAACGTCGCGGCCAAAAGGTATTGGTTTTAAACAAAATTCATAACCCAAAGGTCAATCCGCCCTAAAAGGTTTACTTGTAGCTTCATATTATTTCTGGTCAGATAATGTGATTAAATTTACTCAATTACTTATTTATGCCAGAACATATTATTGCTATCGGCGCCGCACTTGTTCTTTGTGTTACCTGCATATCAATCGCTATCGAACTGATTGCCAAACCACAATTAACCATTAAATTATCAGGAAGCATGTTAATTGTTGTAGCCGTCTGCGCCGCGATTAGTGCTGCAAGCCGGGCAGGATTACCCTGGCTTTCGCTGGAACAACAAACCACCTTATTGAGTATTAGCGTCGGAATAACCGGTTATATTCTATTACTGGCTCTTAACTTAAAGCCCCGACACTATAGTGTAAATTGGTTGTGGTTATTATTGCTGTTTTCCCTGAGTGGCTATGCCTTTAATATTGCCTTGATTAGCTATTTCAGTCTGGTCTCTGGTTTCATAATAATTGCTGCCGGGCTTATCAGAAATAAAATCCACGCTTATCATTTCTACACGGCATCAGTACTGTTGGGTTTATGCATTGTGTTATTGCTAATTCCCCATAGTAAACAAAGCAATATCCAGGTGATTTACCATATGTTAATGGCTGGGACTTTATATCAGTATTATCGTCATTACTGTTATACAATACGGCTTTAACATTTTGCTGTAATCTTCAAAGGCACTTTTATGCTGCAAGCCGGTACGTTTTATACTCTAAAGATTGATGACATTCTGCCCTACGGCGTATACCTGAGCGATGAGCTGGGTAATCGCGTATTACTTCCTAATGCACACGTACCAGCAGATGCAACTCAGGGCCAGCAACTAAAGGTATTTATATACCATGATGCCGACAGCGAGTTAGTCGCCACCACGTCGCATCCCAAGGCCAAATTAGGTGAAATAGCGTTATTACGTGCAGTAGCAACCAAGCCAGTCGGCACATTCCTGGATTGGGGCATAGAAAAAGATTTATTTGTTCCGCGCAAAGAGCAGGAAAGCCCGATGCAGGAAGGGAAAAATTATCTGGTTTATATCTATCTGGATAAAGTGACGGGACGTGTTGTCGCCTCTTCCAGGTTACATTATTTTCTCGCAGAAACGGCAGATAACTTTGAAGAAAAACAACCGGTAAAACTACAAATCTATGCCCGCACGCCTATGGGCTATAAAGCAGTGATTAATGGCACCCATTTAGGTTTGCTGTTTAAAGATGAAGCGTTCAAGCCACTTTATATTGGCCAAAAGCTTGATGGATTTATTAAACATATCCGGGATGATGGTCGTATGGATCTGTGTCTGCAATTTAACGATCAATCAGCACGTGATTCACTGACAGAACAGATTTTGCAACACCTACGCCAAAACAACGGTATCAGTAATATTACCGACAAAGCGGATGCCGATGTTATTTACCAAACATTTAATGTCAGTAAAAATGCTTATAAAAAAGCGCTTGGTCAGCTTTATAAGCAACGCAAAATTCAATTATCTAAATCTGAAATTACCTTAACTGAAAATTAACCATAAAGGCACACGAGTGGACTGCAAAAGCAACGTGTAATAGGCATGTTGCTTATTTCACAATTAATTTACAAAGGTTAGACCAGTTTAAAAACAATGCTTTCAGAGCAAAGTTACTCATTGTTAAGCATTTCTTACAATTTAATGATCCTTTATTTAAATTTGCTGGTAAAATATTCAACCGTCCAACGTGCTCTGACATTTGAGCGCTTTACACATATGGTCTACAACTGACTTACGTCATTCAAATGACCACACACACTTACACTTAGGCACATCAACTGGTACAGATAATGAAAACTTTGAAGAAAGCCTCACTCGCACTATGCATCCATGCCGCAATGCTGGCCCCTGTAACATTTGCGCAAGAACAGAATAATAACGAAAAACAATCTGGTCTGGAGCAAATTACAGTTACTGCACAAAAACGAACGCAAACCTTACAGGAAGTTCCGATTTCTATTGCAACCTTAAATGGTGAACGTTTTAACGCTATTTTTTCTGGCGGTGACGACGTTTTAGCATTAGCGACCCGCATTCCTGGATTATATGCTGAATCATCAAACGGACGGGTTGCCCCGCGCTTTTACATGCGTGGTTTAGGCAACACCGATTTTGACTTAGCCGCATCGCAGCCTGTTTCTGTGGTGATGGACGATGTGGTCATGGAAAACGTTGTATTAAAAAGCTTTCCATTATTTGATGTGGCAAACGTCGAAGTGATTCGAGGTCCGCAAGGTACTCTGTTTGGACGCAATACTACTGCGGGTATCGTAAAGTTCGATACCGTGCGTCCATCACAAACCTTCGATGCTTTCATCAAAGCAGGTTACGGTAGTTACGGAACTGTCAATATCGAAGGTGCTGTTGGCGGAGCTCTGAGCGATACGGTTTCTGCGCGTTTGTCTGTTTTATCACAAGACAGAGATGACTATATCGACAATGGTTACACCGGCGAAAAAGATGCAATGGGCGGTTTTGATGAAAAAGCTGCGCGTTTACAGGTTTTATTTGAGCCAAGCGAAAATTTCAGTGCTTTGTTAAATGTACATGATCGTACTCTGGATGGTACAGCATCTATCTTCCGCGCCAACATACTGACTAAAGGCAGCAACGACATTAATCAAAACTATGATCGTGACGTTGTTTATTATGACAAAGGTGACAATAACCCTCAGGGTTATGACAACACCGGAGCATCGTTAAAACTGGATTACGATTTTGCAGATTTAACACTGACCTCGATTACTGCATTTGAAAAAGCCGATGGCCACAGTTTAGGTGATATCGACGGTGGTGTTTATACTTACAACGTTGACATGCCAGTGCCAAATGGCTTGACCAGCGACAATTTTGTTGACGCGGGAGGCCCGGTATTAACCTTCCCTGGTACGATTGGATTTGATGCAGTAACTGAAGATCAATTAAAAGATCTGGAGCAATTTACTCAGGAAATCCGTTTAGCCTCTGATACTAAAGACGGAATCAACTGGCAAGTGGGTGCGTTTTACTTTGATTCATCATTTGATGTAACCAGTATTGACGGATTCTTTGGTGCCACGACTGTATCTCACAGCAACACCACCTGGGCGGTATTTGGCCAGTCTTCTTACGATGTGTCTGATAAATTAAACATCAGCGCAGGTATTCGTTATACCCACGATAAGAAGTCTTTAGACGTTGGTGAGCAAAACGTTGACGGTTTTGCACTGGTCATTGGTGCTGCATCTGTTCAGGACTACGACCCAATTAATGTGAGTGACGGTAAAGTAAGCTGGGATTTAAGCGCCAACTATCGTGTTACGTCTGATACCAGCGTATTTGCTCGTTTAGCCCGTGGTTTCCGCGCGCAAACTATTCAAGGCCGTGATGTGGCGTTTGAATCGGCGCCTTCTGTCGCCGATTCAGAAACCATTGATTCTGTTGAAGCAGGTATCAAATCAGACCTGATTAACAACAAACTACGTGTTAATGCTGCCGCTTTCTACTACCAGGTGGATAACATGCAGTTTTCAGCCATTGGTGGTGTTGATAACCTGACGCAACTGGTTAATGCCGATAAGGGTGTTGGCTTTGGTTTTGAAACCGACCTGGAATGGGTTGCAACCGACTATCTAACCATCACAGCCGGTTACAGCTACAACCACACAGAAATTCAGGATGACAATTTAAAAGTTGCCCCTTGTGGTTCTGGTATGTGTTCTCCACTGGATAAAATGGAAAACGGCTTAGCGTATGTTGATGGTAATCCTTTCCCTCAGGCACCTCGCTCAACGTTGAGCGTAACGGCTCGTTACACTGTTCCAGTAGGTAATGACGGAGAGTTCTTCGCTTATACCGATTGGGCATGGCAAGGTAAAACTAACCTGTTCTTATATGAATCTTATGAATTCAGAACAGATGGTAACTATGAAGGTGGCTTGCGCATTGGTTATGAGAACTTCGCTGATGGCTATGAAGTGGCGTTATTCGGTCGCAATATCACCGATGAAGATAACCTAAAAGGCGCCATCGATTTCAATAACCTGACCGGTATCGTCAATGAACCACGTATTGTGGGCATTGAATTCAAAAAGTCATTTTATTAATCGATAAATAACCTATTTTAAAAGCCCACTTTAGTGGGCTTTTTTATTGGCGACCTTTACAATATCGTTTAGTAAGTCAGTTGATTACAGGGAATCAAACATGAATAAAAGCCTATTAATATTGTGGCCCTTAAGCATCGTTGCCGCTTTATGGTTAGGCTACCAGTATGAACGTGAGCCGGTCTCTTCAGTTGAGTTTAATCAGGCTGTATTGCAAACATCTCATCAAGCTGGCCAATCAGATACTTCGATTAACACCAGCGCGATGTTACCAACTTCCCCCGGCTCACAAACAATAACTGTGACTCCCATCACACACCAGCCCACTACTGAGCAAAAACAACTTTCGCCACCGGATATTGCATCGTTAATACAACAATTAGCCGATGATAAAGAGGACGGTACTGACTACGAAGCCATAGCCAACGCGTATTTAGTGGTTAAAAATCTGACTGCAGAACAAATTCAGCAAGCGTTAAATCAATTAACCAGCTCCCCCGATAAAAACAGTGCAATGCTAATGAATATACTTCTGGCCAAATTTGCTGAGACCAACCCTTACGATGCAATGAACTTTGTTACTGCTAACCTGCAAAAGCCAGCTAACATATTTTCTGCACAAAACAGCGTTATCCGCAGCTGGGCCAAAAATGATCCGCAAGGGGCTTATGAGTGGTACAAAATCAATGCAAAAACCCAGCAAGGTAATAATTTTTTTCGCGGTGCCGGTCTGGGAGCCATATTTAAAGGTCTGGCTAAAAATAATCTGCCGGATGCCCTGCAAAAATTGCAGGATTTGAGTGCCGATCGCACACAAATTGGCAGAGCGATGAATGGCATTGGTAGTACGCTGGAAACACGTGAACAATTTGAACAATTATTGAACCAAACCAAAGAACTGAATAATCAGTATATGCAACAAAGCGCCATTCGCAGCTGGGTAACACAATCTCCACAGCAAGCGACAGACTGGCTGGCATTACAGGTAGACGGAGACTTAAACCGACTGCGCAGGGTGAGTTTACAAACCTGGGTTTATTCCCATCCTGATGATATCGAACAAGCCGCAGACTGGTATATGCAACAGGACGCAAGCGGCAATAAAAATCAAAAACTGGATGTGGTCGCACGCACACTGGCAATGAATAATCCACAAAGTGCGCTGGAATGGGCAAAACATCAAAGTGACGTGGATAATCAGCAACTTTATGCCAATATATTGCGAAACAGCGCTTACCGACAGCCTGACTTTGTAATGAATAACCTCAGTATCATTACAGATAGCGACCAGCGTCGCCGAATTTCACAAAATATCTATCGCAACTTAAATCGAATGAATCCGCAAAAGGCGCAGGAATTTAAAAACAGTTCAGAGTTCAAACAGGCTTTAGAAGCCATGGATGAGCGTCGTGAACGACGTCAACGCTAAAGGCAAACCATGCACGGACCTAATCCCGAATACAAAACACCTATTGAGGGTGTGGAACAAGTAGGCTTTTTAAAAAATTATGTAGATAACCCCAATATCGAGGTTGGGGATTATACCTATTATGACGATCCAAACGGCCCGCAAAACTTCATCAATAATGTGCTATACCACTTTGATTTTATCGGTGACAAACTGATTATTGGTAATTTCTGTGCCATTGCCAAAGATGTCACCTTCATGATGAATGGCGCCAATCATGCAATGCATGGCATATCAACCTATCCCTTTTTTATCTTTGGTAATGGTTGGGAAAAATCGGCACCTGAACCGGGCACCCTACCCTACAAAGGCAATACACAAATTGGCCATGATGTGTGGATTGGTTATAACGCCACCATAATGCCGGGTGTAAAAGTGGGCAATGGTGCAATTATCGCCAGTAAATCAGTAGTTACCACAGACGTACCTGCGTTTAGTATTGTGGGCGGCAACCCGGCTAAAGTAATAAAGTATCGCTTTAGTGAAAAGCAAATCGAACAATTAGAACACATAAGCTGGTGGTTATGGGATGCACAAAAAATAACCCGTAACCTGGACGCCATCACCTCCTCAGATATAGAGGCTTTGTCTGCCGCTGAGTAAGCGGCAGAGTCCCACTACATTTATAACGACCAAATAGCAGGGTATTTCATTGCGACATCACAACGCTGATAGCTCTTGCCATACAAATCCATGACTTCCTGATCATGCTCAAAACCGTGCTTTTCATACAAATGAATAGCAGCTTCACATTTCTTATTGGTTAACAAAAATAAACGTTTAATTGGCAATGTTTTCGCTTGCTGTAAGGTATAAGCCAAAAGAGGTTCCCCTATTTTATTACCTCTGGCCCGTGAACTTACTCCCATTTTAGTCAGCTCAAATACACCATCCGATTTGGGTAATAATGCGCAGCAGCCAACCACGCCAAGTTCATCATGCTTGGCAAAGTAAATTTTACCGCCAGGATCAATAATATGATGCTGTGGATTAGTTAACGCATCCAAATCCGTTTGCTCCAACTCAAACATAGTGCTGATCCACTCTTTATTAATGGCAGCAAATGTTTCAGATAAATCCGGGCTAAAAGATAAAAAGGTGATCTTATTTTTGTTGTGCATGATGATGTTCCAATGTACGTGCGAATAATGATTTCTGTCTCAGTGCTTTTTCACATTTTTGAATAGCCAGATATAAGTCATTTTCAAACGCCTGACTTAGCTCTCTGGCTGCCGCTTCAACGGCATCCCAGGCAGGTTGCATATTCTCAACTGCCTGTTTGCCCTCTTCAGTAAGGATCAACCAACGCCGACGGGAATCTTCATCACAGGCCTGGGCATCAATTAACCCTTGCTTTTGCAAGTCCCGGGAGAACTGACTAATTGCCGGTTGGGTTAATCCAAGAGACTCAGCGGCATGCACCACAGTGACACGTTTTTTACGTTGCAATAACGCCAGCAAACTAAACCACTTGGGCTGTATTGGCATACCAAAATGGGCATAAACCTGAGCAGCATCAGCTTGCATCTGCTCACTTAAGCGTTTAAGCCGGGTGCCAAGAGCCAGTTCTTTTAATTCATCTAAAAAATCAGTTTGTTGCATATTCACTCCTTAGATAAATATTTATATTACCACTTATATAATATTTCAAGAGAGGACAAACATTTTTATTGTTTTGATTTAAATTGAATTTACACCTTAGATGGTACGCCTATTCAAACTACGTAGGACAGTCTTTTCGTTTTCACTCAAAAAAGCCGCATCTAGTGCATTTAACTGTATTTGGTTTAATTGCTTATCACTTAAACCAATGGTTTGTTTAGCCACGTTGTATTCGTGCGCCAAATCAATATTTGATACGGCCGGATCATCCGTGCTTAAGGTGACACACATCCCCTGCTCTACAAATATTTTAAGAGGATGATTTGCGGTGTCTGTTACCGTTGCGGTGTGATAATTAGAGGTAGGACATGCTTCGATGGCGATTTTATGCTGCGCCATATACTGCATTAACGGTTGATCATGAATAGCTGCAACGCCATGTCCAATGCGCTCCGCACCTAATAAGTTAATCGCGTCCCAGATACTTTGCGGCCCATCAGCTTCACCTGCATGCACACTAATATGCCACCCGGCATCGCGTGCCAATTTAAAATGCGACTCAAACAAAGTAGCGGGAAATCCAAGTTCGTCACCGGCTAAATCCAGTGCAATGATCTTATCGCGACATGCCAGCAAGGCATCCAATTCAACCTGACACTTTTGTAAACCGAACGTACGGCTCAAAATACCTATTAATTGCACTTTAACGCCGGTGTCATGCTCACCGGCTTTAACCCCAGCATAAACCGCTTCAATCACAGCCTGTAAATTTAGCTTAAATGCGCGAGCCATGTAAAAAGGAGAGAAACGCAATTCAACGTAATCCAATCCCTGATTTTTAGCATCCTGCATGTTTTCATAAGCCACCCGATAACAGGCATCGGTATCCGCCAGTACCGACACGCCATAATCCAGCCTGGCTAAAAATGCGAGTAAATCAGCGGTTTGCGTTTGGATTTGTGTTAGAGGGATTAACTCGTCCAGAGAGTGCACGGGCAAAGCAATATTATGCTGTTGCGCGAGCTCCCAGATTGTCTGAGGACGGATATTACCATCAAGGTGACGATGTAATTCTACAAGTGGTAATTCCGGATTATACATGGGCGCTCCTGCTTAGCCTGAAAACAAATTTATTTTAAGGGGCGAACAGTGAAATAACCAGATATCTGGCTATTTATGTTTGGCAATTTCAGCTAAACAATAAGGTGCCACTATTTTGTTATATTGCCGCGTGAACCGGGTGATCTCTTTTTGCTGCTGATGAGTTTGTTTACTGTACACATCACCACTTTGTGGGATTATTTTTAATCCACACACTTTATCAATTATCTTGATATCGGTGGTATCCGCATAGGCCACCTGAGCCCCTTTTTTTGCTACAACCCACAGTGACAAGTCCCCTTCTTCAATCGCCAACAACGCTTGTTTCTGCGGCTGCTGCCATTGTGTTTGTGCCAGAGTCCCGGTTGCCGATGTTTCAGCCGCCCCCTGGTTTTGATTTTTCACTGCACAACCCGACACAACCAATAGCACAACCGCGCTAATTGTTCGCAACATATAACCTCCTCACGAGCCAACAACATAACAACGTAAGCAGTGTTACGCCCCCGGCACTTCCGCCACCATTGCCAGAATTTTGACCAGAAGGCGTAGGTAAAACCACAGGTATTTTTTCAACCTGAATGGTTAGTACTGCACTGGCAACGTCACCACTGTCATCTTCAATCTGATAAGTAACGGTTTCGGTACCGGTAAATCCTGTTGCTGGCGTATAACTAATTACACTGTCGGTAAATGTCACCGTACCCTGGCCCTCATAGGTCACGGCTACAATCCTTAGACTATCGTTTTCATCTGGATCCGAGTCATTAGCCAAAACATCAATCTCTGTGGCAGATGAGTTTTCATTTAACGACAATTCATCATCAACAGCTATTGGTGAGCGATTGCTTTGCACATCAATATCAAACTCAGGTGTCACCGCATAAAAAATATTATCACTGCACTTAAGCATTAATCTTGCGTTTGAAGTTTGTGCAGATGGTAGCGAACTTAACTTAGCCGATCCTGTATTAGGAATATTGCTGGCCAACAAAGTATCGAATGAGGCATCTGCGGTTTTCGATAAATACACATCGATGGCAGAACAGTTAACCGGCGCCGCATCAGTGTTCGCCACATCCCACTCAAGGCTGTACTCGCTTTGATCATGCCATAGCGTATTGTTATCAGGCAGAATGGTAATAAATGGCCCCGCCTCAGTTGTTGTGGTTATTTTTGCTTGGTCGGTAGCTATTCTGCCCATGTTATCTCTTACCGATAAACCAAAACGCAATAAACGCGATGTGGTCGGATACGTTTCACCTTTACGGGTAATGCCTTGTCCCCTTAATACCAAATCCAACGCCGGTAAATATCGCACAGGATCGGTGACAGGTTTGAAACTTCGAAACAACGGACGTGTGCCATCATCCTCAGCCATTTCAGTCGCACTAGCGCTGGGTGATGGCGTAGGATCATGCTCTGTAAAATTGATGTATTCAAAGTACTGCTCCCAGTTGTATGTCACTCCCTCTGGGTTATTTTCGGTTTGTAACGCAGTTAACATAAAAGGAGTTTGCGCTGGAATGGTGTAATTGGCCCCCGCATCTGCAACCAGTTGCTCTGAGGTTAAATTTACTAAGGTGCCGCAATTACCCGAACGTCCGCTTGTCAGCTCCTGACGGTATTGCAGTATGGTGCCGATATGAAAATAATCATCCACATTTGCCTGCAAATCTTCGCTATTGCACAACCCCGCATAAGACATGATGGTTGAACCACTGCCCGGCTCCCAGGCTGTATCAAAACTACGATTACCACTACAAAACCCTGACGTACCATTAAAACTATGGGTTCCACCAACCTGATGGCCAATTTCATGTGCGACTAAATCAATATAGAAATAATCATTATTCACCACAGAATAGCCGGTATAACCTTCAGCTTTAGCACCTGCAACACAGGTCACGCCTACGCTGGCGTAACCGCCACCCGTTGTTCCCAGTACATGTCCAAGATCGAAATTCTGGCTACCAATGCGCTCATTGATGACAGTTGCGGCCTTATCGATATCGTCAGTATTATTATTAAAGGGGTCTGTTGTCGCGTCAGTAAAAATAATCTGATCACTGTTTTCGGCCATCACAAATTCAATCGCCAAATCCGATTGAAACACTAAATTGATGCGCTGAATTAATGTAGCGGTGGACGAGAGGACAGCTTCAACATCGTTAGAAAATTTGGCACTGTATTCACCCGTGGTAGCCATTGCCAGACGATACTGATGAATCACACTATTTTGTGGTTTTAAAGCGCGTTGTGACTGAAGAGAATTTATTGTTTTTTGCAATCGAGGTGTCACCTCACTAAAGGCTTCATTTTGCTGCTCACTGACAAGATAAGACAGATATACATCAGTATTAACATCAGGCTCTAACATCCATTTTTGCCCCTCCACTAAATAACTGGCGTGCATGCCTGAAGGCGTTTTTTCTAATTTTCCTGCCAATTTCTGTTGTTGATTGTATAAATCAAAGGTTTGAATAGCCGGATATTTACGTTGCAACGATTCTGGCAGCAAATGATTTTTTTTAGCTGTAAAAGTCCGCAAACTGCCATTAACGGGTAATTGGATCCGACTATCCTGTTTTGCTAATGCAGTTTTAGCCAATGCAGGAGAATAACGGTATAGCTGTTTAATTTTGATGCCATTTAACCAGTAGTGCTGCCCACGTAATTCAAGTGATGAGGTTCTAACCGGGTTACTTTCGGCTTTGATCAGACTTTTAGTATCAATAAGCTGCCATTCAGATTCGACAGCATTAGCAGGCCTGATTACATAAACAACCAGTAACAATATGAGCCAAAAGACATGATTTGGTTTAAGGAACTGCAAAAACATAAAAGTGACACTCAGACAGGACAACTCATCTGAGTGTAACCGCTTAGTGTGGCTTTTACATGAATTTCAGATGAATAGCTAACGCCCAAGGCGTTAGCTATTCACAGGTTTAGCGGTTTTTGCGGTTATCGATTAATGCATCAACGACAGAAGGATCAGCCAGCGTGGATGTATCGCCCAGCTGCTCATATTCATTGGCAGCAATCTTACGCAAAATGCGGCGCATAATTTTACCGGAACGGGTTTTTGGTAAACCGTGAGTCCACTGAATCAAATCCGGTGCGGCAATCGGGCTGATATCGTCTTTCACCCACTGGCGCACTTGTTTGGTCAGTTCTTCAGTAATTTCAGTGCCATCGGTTGGCAGCAAATACACATAAATGCCCTGCCCTTTAATGTCATGCGGATAACCGACCACGGCCGCTTCGGCCACTGCCGGGTGCGCGACTAATGAGCTTTCGATTTCAGCGGTACCTAAACGGTGACCCGATACGTTTAATACATCATCCACTCGTCCGGTGATCCAGAAATAACCATCGTCGTCACGGCGTGCACCATCACCGGTAAAATAATAATTTTTATAGGTGCTGAAATAGGTTTGCTCAAAGCGTTCATGATCGCCCCACACGGTGCGCATCTGTCCCGGCCAGGACTGACAAATCACTAAATTGCCATCCACCGCACCTTCAAGGGTATTGCCATCAGCATCAAGCAGTGCTGGCTGAATACCAAAAAACGGACGAGTCGCTGAGCCCGGTTTTAAATCGGTCGCGCCCGGCAGCGGCGTAATCATCACACCACCGGTTTCGGTCTGCCACCAGGTATCCATAATCGGGCATTGTTTATTACCAATTTTATCATGATACCAATGCCAGGCTTCTGGGTTAATCGGCTCACCGACGCTGCCCAAAATACGCAAACTACTGCGGGTAGAATCCTGTGCCGGTAAATCGCCCTTGGCCATAAGAGCACGAATTGCAGTGGGCGCTGTGTACAGGATATTAACCTGATGTTTATCTACTACCTGACCAATTCGGCGCACATCCGGATATGTCGGCACACCTTCAAAAATAAGCGTGGTGGCACCATTGGCCAGCGGTCCGTAAACAATATAACTGTGGCCGGTGATCCAGCCCACATCGGCTGCACACCAGTAAATATCACCTTCGTGATAATCAAATACATAGTGATGGGTTAACGCTGCATACAGTAAATAACCACCTGTACTGTGCACAACCCCTTTAGGCGTGCCTGTGGAGCCCGATGTATACAAAATAAATAACGGATCTTCCGCATTCATTGCCTCGGCTGCACATTCAGCACTGGCTTTAGCCAATTCATCCTGCCAGCATAAATCGCGGCCCTTGCTCCAGGGGTTGTCGTTACCAGCTTCTTTTAACACCAGTACTTTTTCAACAGAGTCCGTGCCGTCACGTTCCAGCGCTTTATCGACGTTTTGTTTAAGCTGAATCAGGTTACCACCACGATGCCCCACATCAGCGGTTAAAATCATTTTGGCTTTACTATCAATTACCCGATCTGCAATAGCATTAGGAGAAAATCCACCAAAAATAACAGAATGCACCGCTCCAATTCGCGCGCAGGCCAGCATCGAATAGGCAGCTTCAGGGATCATGGGCATATAGATAATAACGCGGTCACCTTTTTGAACGCCCTGCTCTCGCATCACATTGGCTAATCGGCTGACTTGTTCCAGTAATTCTGCGTAGGTGATTTTCTTATCCTGAGTCGGATCATCCCCTTCCCAGATAATCGCTACTTTGTCTGGTGTTGCTTTAGCGTGGCGATCAACACAGTTAACACAGGCGTTAAGTTCACCGTCTTCAAACCATTTAATACTGATATCACCTGGAGTAAAACGCGCGTTACGCACTTTGCTAAAGGGTTTGCTCCAGCTTAGGCGTTTGGCTTGTTCACCCCAAAACCCATCAGGATCATCTATGGATTGTTGATACAGGCTTAAATACCGCTGATTATCGGCATAACTGGATTGTTTCAACGCTTCACTTACCGGAAAAATGTCATCAGACATGTAAGACTCCCTTTAATAAACTGTTAACTCTTTGAATTTACTGACCATAGCCGAAAGCAAAGGTTCGATACAACAGTTAATCTGTTAATGTTTATGCTAATAATTTATTTAACGGTCAACGTTAACAGTCGCACATGGTTTAAGGTAAAATTCGGCCTTTCGATTTTTAAGCACAGGCATGGCCATGATTAGCAGCGGCAAAGACGCCATTTATTCGGTTCCTCAGCAGGTGGAAGATTTCCGCTTTGATAAGTCTGTAGCCGAAGTTTTCCCGGATATGATCCAACGCTCGGTACCGGGTTATAACACTATCATAGATACCATAGGCCAGCTGGCCGGTCGTTATCAACAACCTGACAGTCACTATTATGATTTAGGTTGCTCACTCGGTGCAGCTACTTTATCCATGCGCCGTTTTATCAGCGCACCTAACAGCAAAATTATCGCCATTGATAACTCTGAAGCCATGCTGGAACGTTGCCGTTCTCACCTCAATGCGTTCACCTTTGATACACCAGTAGAATTAAAACTTGGCGATATCAGACACTCCGAGATTACCAATGCCGCAGTGGTGGTAATGAACTTTACCCTGCAATTTATCCAGCCAGATGAACGCGATGCGGTGATCCAGGCAATTTATAACGGCTTAAAGCCGGGTGGTATTTTGATTTTGTCGGAAAAGATGCGTCACGAGCAAAAAGAATGTGATGAGCTCGTGATTGATTTACACCACGAATTTAAACGCCGCAATGGTTATAGCGAGCTTGAAATCAGTCAAAAGCGCACTGCGATTGAAAATGTAATGAAAATCAATTCCTTCGGGCAACATCAGGCACGCTTAAAACAGGCTGGCTTTAACAATATCGTGCACTGGTTCCAGTGTTTTAACTTTGGCTCAATAGTGGCGATTAAGGACTGATATGTCTTCAACCTGGTTTACTGATTTTTATCAAAAACTTGCGGCGAGTGAGTTACATCCCTGGTTAGAAACCCTGCCTGCGCAAATTGCGCACTGGAAAAAAAATCAACATGGAGAGTTTGCCAAGTGGCAGCGTTTGTTAGAAAAACTGCCTCAAACCGCACCATCTGTGATTGAACTTGCTGACAAAGTGCAGTTTGGTCACGCGGCGGATATCAGTGAATATCAGCAAAAACAAATTGAAGGTTTACTTAAACAGTTTATGCCGTGGCGTAAGGGGCCATTTTTTATCCACGATATTCATGTGGATACAGAATGGCGCTCGGACTGGAAATGGGATCGTGTTAGCCCGCATATCAGCGATTTAAAAGACAGACTGGTATTGGATGTAGGCTGTGGCAGTGGTTATCACATGTGGCGCATGTTGGCGCAAGACCCTAAGCTGGTCACAGGCATTGACCCTACTGCGCTGTTTTTAATTCAGTTTCAGGCCATCAAACATTTTAATCCTGACCCACGTATTCATTTAATGCCGGTGGGTATTGAAGATATGCCCGCGTTAAAACAATTCGATACTGTGTTTTCTATGGGGGTGTTGTACCACCGTAAAAGCCCGGTGGAGTTTTTGCAGCAATTAAAATCCTTATTGCGTCCGGGTGGCGAACTGGTGTTAGAAACCCTGGTAGTGGAAGGTGATAAACATACAGTGTTATTTGCCGGTGACCGCTACGCACAAATGCGTAATGTGTGGTTTTTACCTTCTACCGATGCGCTCACAGTATGGCTGGAACGCATTGGTTTTAAAGATATAAAAGTGGTGGATAAAGACCAGACCAGTCTGGACGAACAACGCTCAACTGAATGGATGACCGGACAATCGTTAAAAGACTTTCTTGATCCAAACGATTCCAACCTCACCATTGAAGGTTATCCTGCGCCACTTCGTGCCACATTAATCGCAACAGCCTGATTGGGCTGTTGCGATTAAACCTGACTTTTCAACCTCCTAAGCCACACAGATAACCCACAAATCATATTGCACAGTCGTACAATTACTATAAGCTAGCCGCTCTAAATTTTACGCCCAGTTTACAAGGATTAAAGCGGCTGCTGTTATGTCACTAAAAACCGAAGTAAAGGCTCTGTTGCATCTTGCCTGGCCATTGTTAATAGCACAAATAACCCAGACCCTGATGGGGGTTTCCGATACCATTATGGCCGGTCAGGTATCGGCCAGCGATATGGCGGCAGTTGCTATCGCTTCCAGTGTTATCTTTCCTTTATTGTTTTTTATTCAGGGCATTATTCTGGCATTACCACCTATTATTTCGCGCTTAAAAGGTGCCAATACACCTGAGAATATTGCGGTTTATACCCAACAAACTGCGTGGCTGGCACTTTTTATCTCCTTGCCTATATCCTGCAGCTATAGTTTTATTCCTGAGTTAATCGCACTGGTACCCATGGAGTTAAAACTGCAAACCATCACTGCAGAATATTTGCAATATATGGTGCTGGGTGTGCCATTTTTTGCGTTATATCAGGTCGCGAGAAACTATTGTGAAGGTTTATCCTTAACCCGCCCCAGCATGGTGATAATGGGGATAGGTTTAATGGTGAATATTCCCGCTAACTATATATTCATTTATGGAAAACTGGGTGTAACCCCAATGGGTGGCGCCGGCTGTGGTATTGCCACAGCACTGGTTTTTACCTGTATGATGATCGCCACGATAGTGTATACCCTGGTAGCTAAACAGCTGAAAAACAATCAGCTTTATGCGCATTTATTTGCACCTGATATGGCAAAAATCCGCGAAGTACTTTCACAGGGTATCCCAATCGCGATGGCGATTTTATTTGAGGTATCACTGTTTGCTGCCGTTGCCTTATTACTCTCTCCGTTTGGCGCCACTGTGGTTGCGGCACACCAAATTGCACTTAACTTTTCTTCGCTAATGTTTATGGTTCCGCTCAGTTTAGGCATGGCAACCACTATTCGCATTGGTCATCGCCTTGGCGAAAAACGCGAAGATCTGGCCAACAAAGCGGTAAAAAGTGCGTGGTTAGTAGGTGCAATTACCGCGACATGCACAGCAACCCTATCTGTTATATTGCGCTACCCCATTGCTGAGCTGTACTCAAACGAGTCACATGTTATTAATATGGCAGCCGATTTAATGATGTTAGCAGCAATGTTTCAGTTTTCTGATGCACTTCAAGTTATCTCTGGTTGTGCATTACGTGGATATAAAGACGCCAAGGCAATGTTTTACATTACCTTCATATCATACTGGCTGATTGGTTTAAGCACAGGGTGTATATTGGGTTTAACCGACTGGATCGTACCTGCGATGCAAGCTCGGGGGTTTTGGATAGGCTTTATCGTAGGCTTAACTGCCGCAGCCGTCTTTTTAAGTGCCCGACTCATTTATATTCAACGTACACTGGATATTAATAAACTGGAGCTATCCGATGATTAAATTAACTGGTATCGCTGTTCGTGAAAAGTCTCGCGCGCCAATGCAATCTGTTGCAGAAGCAAATGTGTGCACAGAAAAAGGCATTCATGGTGATTTCAGAGGAAAACCTGGCCGTCGTCAGGTGACAGTATTAAGTGCCGAAGTGTGGCGCAAAGTCTGTGATGAATTAAAGCAGGATATCCCCTGGTTAACCCGTCGCGCCAATTTATTAGTGGAAGGATACGAATTCACGGCCGCCGATGTGGGTAAAAGATTAACCATTGGCGACCTTGTTCTCGAAATATGTAAAGAAACCGAACCCTGCCCGCGTATGGATGAGCAAGTTAACGGATTAACCGCCGCCCTGACACCAGACTGGCGCGGCGGCGTTTGCTGCAGAGTCATTCAGAATGGGTATATAAAACTGCATGATGAAATAAAAATCTGCAGTTAACTGTCTATATATTTTAAGCTTTTTTGCTATTAATGCCGATGTAAGTAAACCGCTAAATAGTGCTCTTAAGGAATAAAACGTGTCAGGTCTAAAATCCATTAGTTTGAAAATGACATTAGGTTACAGCGCGATCCTGATCTTTAGTTTACTAACGGCTCTGCCACTGATCTCCAGTAGCCAGAATGCTGAGCAAAAACTTACAATATTTGTGGAACAAACCCTGCCTGATTTGGCCAATTTAAGAGAGTTAGCTGAACATATCAAACAGGCAGAGCTCAACGCTTATTTATTGTATGGCTATAGCATCAACATTGAACAATTCCGTGAAGCTCAGGCTGATTTGAATAAAAACATGCAACGAGTATCCAGAGAAGTCAGCATGGATGACAAGAAGCTGATGCTGGAACTTGAGCAATTTAAAAAGCAACTTCAACAAATTGAAAATTTACTGGCCGATAAAGACAATATTGACTGGGACAAAGCTCGAGAACAGCTCGCCACATTGACACAGTCGTCTAACCAGCTAAATACCGAGTTAAAAAAACATACAACTGATTTATCTGCTGCAGCCTCTCAACGTTCAAGCGATATTGTTGACGATATGTCACGTTCAACCTGGTTAATCAGTTTGTTATTGCTGTGTATTGTGATCATTTCAGGCCTGGCATACTTGTTTTCACGCCGAACCATTAGCAGCCCTATCCAGCGACTAGCGGGCGACATTCAGTCTATGGCGGCTAACCGAGACTTAACACGGCCTATTAATATTGAAAGCCAGGACGAAATTGGACAAACCGCTACTCAGCTTAATGAATTTGTAGCAACCTTTCGACGTGGTTTAAATGACGTAGCATCCGCCGTAGAGCATATCAGTCAGACGGTGACCCAACTTGAACACACATCTGATACCAACAATCAGACGGTAATAACGCTCAATCAACAAATCAGTGAAATCCTGACGGTGATGAAAACACTCGAACAACAAATTGTACTGAGCTGCCAACGCTCAGTGGATGCCAGTGAAGCCGCATCATCTGGCGCAAAGCAAGTTAGTCACGGGGCAATTGAAGTTGAAAAAACCGCCAAAGGTATCGCCCAGTTGGCAAAAAATATTGAGTTAACCGCTGACAAGCTGGTATCACTAAAATCAGCGGGAGATTCAATTTCTGGTGTGGTGAGCACCATCGCAGCTATTGCGGAACAAACCAATTTACTGGCCCTTAACGCTGCAATTGAAGCGGCTCGCGCCGGTGAAAGCGGACGAGGTTTTGCGGTGGTAGCCGATGAAGTACGTACGCTGGCAACACGTACTCATAATTCAACCACTGAAATCAATAGTATGCTGGCAGAGATCATTCAACTGATTACCGATGCAGTTTCCACCATGGAAGCCAATCAACAAGAAGCCAGAAACTCAGTTGATCAGGCCGGTGTAACGGTCGATAAACTATCAGAAATTCAGCAAGCCATTATGCATATCAGTAACAGCACATCCGAACTGGCTGATATCAGCAATATTGCCGGTCAGGAAGTTCAGCAAGTCAGTTCAGCTATCGGACAATTTGAAAAACTAGGTAATGATGTAACCCTGAGTAGCGAAGCAAATGGGAACTCCGCTACGGAGCTTGTTAATCAGGCGGCAAAACTGAACCAGTTATTAAAAAGCTATCAACTTTAGCTGAAAATACGGGAGTTGCTACGCCGACTCCCCCGCTTAAACCGTGTTCGAAAAGTACCATAAAATTAATTGCCACTTTTCATCGAATATTTACGACAACCTGACTAAAAATGTAAACAATGCCCAAGTTCCGGACCGCCACTTATCACGACCACGCCCCAAATCACCCCACCGTTCCTCACAATAAATATTTAATATACATTTATTGCTTTATTTTTCAGCTGGTTAGATAAAGTATTTCATATTTACCAACTGTTACATCTCGTCAGGCAACGGCTACAACCTTTTCTTAATTTGTCGCGACAATGAATACAGGCACATCGCCTGACACAAATGAGGAAAGGAAAATGTTTAATCGTAAATTTGCTTTATTCACTTTATGCGTCGCCATGTCGGCAACATCTGTTGCAGGAACCCATTATGTTGCAGGAGACAATTCACGCGCGACACAACTTTGTATTAGCGCGGCATTGGACGCCCCAGTAGCGTTTGTATCAAAACAACGCGAATCCGGCTATTCACTACATTACATCGCCCGAAATGTGACATGTAATGATGTTTCAATTACCAAATTTGCTCAACAAGCAGGTAACAATCGTAATGCAAACCGTATTGCCATGTTTGCACCGGTTAACGCCAGAACAGATATTTTAGATCTGAGTCTGCAACAGAATGAAAAGTCAAAATCGAAACCGCAACTTAATGCAGTTGATAAAACCAATACGCAGATTGTGGTTGTTGGTCGATAAGCCATGTTTTCAATATAAACCAGCAGCAAACAAATTAGTTGCTGCTGGTAGTTTGCAAAATTAAAAAGTTAGCGCAATAACGCAGACATTAATGACCTTGCGGTTTTTCTGCAAAGTCTTTGAGTGCGAGTAAACGGCTCTCCCACTGTCGCTCTAACTTCGCAATAAACTGTTGTGCAATATTTAGCGTTTTGACGTCTAAATGTACTTTGGTTTCACGCCCTTGTTGTTTTAACCTTACCAAATTAACACTTACCAATACCTGCAATTGTTTGCGCGCCCCCTGACGGGTTATACCCAAATCACTTGAAAGTGCGCTAATGGTGTAATCATTACCGTGTGCAAGCCGCTTAATCATTTCCAGCCTAATCGGATCGCCTAACGCTTTATAGATATTTGCTTCATTCATTTAGCGCCTTCTACACTTAACGGCAATCGACTCATCATATGATCCCAGCCCTTACTATTTTGATTAAAACTGTTTTCCATTATATCGGCGGGCAAACTGGCAAATCCAGATTCGGTGAGGATCACTTTGCAACTATTATCACCTGTCGCTTCAACAAAAAATTCAACCAGGGTATTGGGTACGGTTAGTACGTCGCCGTCAAAATTGTGCGCACCGGGCACCCACCGATAAGCAAAATAGTCGTAAGGTTTGGCATCCTTTACATAAATCTGTGTTCGACCACAATCGCCAAACTTAAACACTGTGTACTGGCCTGCAACATAGTTACCTTCTACAGCATCGGGAAACCATTTGACCACTAACTCAGGATTAGCAATTGCCTCATAAACGCGTTTTTGAGAGGCATTGATACTGATTTCTCGTTTAATTTCGTTTTGCATGTCTGTGTCCTTACTGTTTGTAATTTGAACAAGAGTAAAGCATGGCATACAACATTAAGCAACCTTTTGGTTGCATTTTAATATTTAACATTGTCTGCTTTGACGTTAACAACCTGATTTCAATAATGTTTTATTTATATAAAATCCACGAAAAACTAGAGCGTGTTGATCTTTGCAGTATATTTTTGCAACGAGTTGCGCGGTGTTTAAACCATGAAGCACGAATGTGGTGTAGTTGTTCTACATAAATGAGTGCTGAAGCAGTAGAAATGCCGCGCAAACGTTGCCCGAAGGGTTCGTCCTAAACACTTTTTACTCTTTGTTGCTTATTTTTGACGTAATCCATTAGGCCTGCAAATAAGCGCCGCGATTAAAAAGCGTTTAGTTAGAACAAAATTCATACCGCAAAGATCAACACGCTCTAATGACCATGCCTGTCCCTGTGTCTAAGTGCATGATGATGCTCATCATTTACGGCTTTTACCGGGATAAAGTCATCAGACTGCGAGTGAGACTGTTGGGTATGTTGCTCATGTTCACGCTGTGATGGTAATTTCCACTGGTCACCGATGACAGGATCATCCTCTTCCTGTGTATTCTCCCAGCGGTAAGGTTTTATTCTGGGTTTAGGATCATCACGATAAAACAAAAACGCACAGATTGTGCCCGCCATAGCGCCGAAAAAGTGGTACTCAAAAGAGATATGCTCTTCACGCGGGAAGATGGTCATGGTCATGCTGCCATAAAGCAAAAACACTATCATCATGATGGCCACAGAGCGTTTATCACGACGCAAAATGCTGGCGACCAACAGGAAAAAGAAAATACCATGGGATAAACCACTGGCGCCAATATGCGTAGCATGGCGGGCGAAACACCAAACGCCAATACCGGATAACAGCCATACGATAGTTATCACTTTAAAGCGCGATTTTGGATAACCATATAACAGCAAGGTACCGAGAATAAGCGTGGGCAGCGTATTGCTAAAAATATGCGAAACGGAACCGTGAATAAGTGGTGCAGCGACAATGCCAAACAATCCTGATAGTTCGAGTGGCTTAACCCCAAACACGGATAAGTCCCAGCCCCAAAATAGTTCTCCCAGTTTTACCCACCACATCACACACACAAATAACAGTGTCAGATAAAGGCTGTTTTTAAATCGCTGACTGCGTTGCATTAACCTGTCCCAATATTGAATTAATACTTATATGGGGACAGGCTGATGGCTTAAAAGAGTAGAAGAATGATTAAATTTGTGGCGGATTAAAATCAAATCCAAAGTGCAGGAAGGCACGTTGTGTAGCAATGCGCCCGCGTGGTGTGCGCTGCAAAAAGCCCTGCTGAATTAAAAAGGGTTCAATGACATCTTCAATGGTATCGCGCTCTTCACCGATAGCGGCCGCGAGATTATCTAAACCAACGGGGCCGCCGCTGAATTTATCGATAATGGCGGTGAGCAGTTTGCGATCCATATAATCAAAGCCTTCACTATCCACATCCAGCATATCCAAAGCGCTGGCGGCCACATCGTCATTGATCATGCCATTGGATTTAATCTGCGCGTAGTCACGCACTCTGCGCAATAGGCGGTTGGCAATACGCGGAGTACCGCGTGAACGACGGGCAATTTCGGTCGCGCCTTCATCACCAATATGCTGATCTAAAAAGCTCGCAGAACGACTGATGATTTTGGTTAAATCCTTGATGTTATAAAACTCAAGGCGCTGCACTATGCCAAAACGGTCGCGCAGTGGTGAGGTTAACGAACCCGCACGGGTTGTCGCCCCAACCAAGGTAAATGGCGGTAATTCCAGTTTAATGGAACGCGCAGCCGGACCTTCGCCAATCATAATATCCAGTTGATAATCTTCCATGGCCGGATACAAAATCTCTTCAACTACCGGGCTTAAACGATGAATTTCGTCGATAAACAACACATCGTTTTCTTCCAGATTGGTTAAAAGCGCGGCCAAATCACCGGCTTTTTCCAGCACAGGACCCGAGGTGGTTTTAATGTTCACGCCCATTTCATTAGCAACGATGTAAGCTAATGTGGTTTTCCCCAGCCCTGGTGGGCCAAAAATGAGTAGATGATCCAGCGCATCGCTGCGTTGGCGTGCCGCTTCAATAAAAATCTCCATTTGCGCGCATACATGCTGCTGGCCGGTATAATCGGCTAGAAATTTAGGCCGAATCGCGCGGTCTATCGCATCATCTTCACGACTGGCTTGGGGTTGGATCAGTCTGTCTGCTTCAATCATAAAATTATGCCATCGCTCTTAAGGCTTCACGGATCAGCTGCTCACTGGTCATCTCATCCTGATACACGGATTTAATCACTTGCAACGCCTGCGCTTGTTTGTAACCCAGAGCCAATAATGCACTTAAGGCTTCCTGTTTAGCATCATCCATTGCGCCCAATACCACCACAGACTCATTATTAGCCGGCATTGGCGCGCCGCCTTCTGCTATAACAGGTTGCAGATTTTTCAGTCTGTCACGCATTTCTACCACTAAGCGCTCAGCTGTCTTTTTACCTACGCCCGGTAATTTAACCAGTGCGGTGACATCTTCATAATTCACGCACTGGATAAACTGCTCTGCCGACATGCCCGACATAATAGTCAGTGCCAGTTTTGGCCCCACGCCATTGGCTTTAATTAACTCGCGGAATAAAGCTCGTTCTGTTTTGTTGGCAAAACCATAGAGTAATTGGGCATCTTCTCGCACTACAAAATGGGTATAGATTATCGCTTCCTGACCGGCATCAGGTAACTGATAAAAGCTGGTCATGGGTACCTGAATTTCATACCCCACACCTGCGGCTTCAACTAATACTTCTGGTGCTTGTTTTTCGATGACGACACCACGAATTCTACCGATCACACACTACCCTTTTCATTGGATTTTTTAGATTTACAGGCAAGACTACTGTATATAAACACATTGTCAATAGATGACAAGCAAGGGACAAGAATTGAGGTGTTAACGTAACCGACCGCGCACGGTTTTTGTGGCATGGCCTGCCATATTAATCAGGCTCTGGAAACTATGTGCATGACATAACGCCACAGCTAACGCATCGGCAGCATCAGCTTGCGGCGTGCCGGGCAGCTTTAATAAATGTTTTACCATGTGCTGCACCTGCGTTTTATCCGCAGCACCTTTGCCAACAACAGCTTGTTTGATTTGGCGTGCAGAATATTCGGCTACATCAATTTCATGATTTGTCGCGGCGACAATGGCAGCACCACGCGCTTGGCCAAGTTTAAGCGCAGAATCGGGATTACGCGCCATAAAGACTTGCTCTATGGCGAATAAATCAGGCCGATATTGTTCGATGATCTGGCTGACACCAGCATAGATTTTTTGTAAACGCACCGGTAAGGCATCGCTGCCCAGCCGGATACATCCACTGCCAAGGTATTCGACTTTGCTACCTACATGGCGAATAACGCCATAACCGGTCAGTCGTGAGCCCGGGTCAATACCAAGAATAACGGCCATACGGTAAAAACCGCTTAAGCGTTATCCTGCTCATCAGTCACTGTTGATGCAATCGCCAGTTCCTGTAACTGTTCTGCGCTGGCGATTCCCGGTGCATCAGTTAATGGGCAGGCAGCTGTGGTGGTTTTGGGGAAGGCCATTACATCACGAATCGAGGTTGCACCTGTCATTAACATCACCATACGATCTAAACCAAATGCTAAACCAGCATGTGGCGGTGTACCGTATTGCAGTGCGTCTAACAGAAAGCCAAATTTGCTGCGTGCTTCTTCTTCATCAATACCCAGAATATTAAACACGGTTTGTTGCATCTGCTGATCGTGGATACGCACCGAACCACCACCTAATTCACAGCCATTTAATACCATATCGTAGGCATTGGAAATGGCATTTGCAGGGTCTGCGGCGAGTTGCTCAGGTGTCAGGTCCCGAGGAGAGGTAAATGGATGGTGTAGCGCATACATTTCGCCATCGACTTCTTCAAACATGGGGAAATCAACAACCCATAGTGGTTTCCATTCACCTTGTAACAGATTTAAATCTTCACCCAGTTTTAAACGTAAAGCGCCCATACTTTCGGTGACTACGCTGTAAGAATCTGCACCAAACAACAGAATGTCGCCATTTTTAGCGTTAGTGACTTCCAACAATGCTTTCGCTACATCTTCATTCAGGAATTTAAGAATGGGCGACTGCAAGCCATCAAGACCTGCATCGATGTCGTTTACCTTCATCCATGCCAGACCTTTAGCACCATAAATGCCGACAAACTTGCCGTAATCGTCGATTTGCTTACGGGACAATTCTGCACCCCCAGGTACACAAATAGTCACAGCACGACCTTTTGGATCATTCGCCGGGCCAGAGAACACTTTAAAATCAACGTCTTTAACAATGGCCGCAACGTCAGTAAAAACTAATGGGTTACGTAAGTCGGGTTTATCGCTACCGTATAGACGCATGGCTTCAGCGTAGGTCATACGTGGAAAATCACCTAAATCCACATTGAGTAAATCGTTGAACAAACCACGGATCATGTCCTCAGTAATTGCCATCACGCCATCAGCATCCAGGAAGGTGGTTTCAATATCAATTTGGGTAAATTCAGGCTGACGATCAGCACGTAAATCTTCGTCACGGAAACATTTTACGATTTGATAATAACGGTCCATGCCCGACATCATCAGCAGTTGTTTGAACAATTGCGGAGATTGAGGCAGTGCGAAAAAACGGCCTTTGTGAGTACGGCTTGGTACCAAATAATCACGCGCACCTTCAGGTGTGGCTTTAGTCAGCATGGGTGTTTCGATATCAAGGAAACCATTATCTTCCAGATAACGACGCACCGCACCAGTCACTTTTGCACGGAATTTTAAACGCTCACTCATAATTGGGCGACGTAAGTCTAAATAACGGTATTTTAAACGCTGCTCTTCAGAGTTTTCCTGATTGAAATCCAGTGGCAGCGGTGCTGATTTATTTAAAATTGTCAGCTCTTTACCCAGAATCTCGATTTCACCGGTGGACATATCTTTGTTGATTTGCCCTTCAGGACGCGCACGTACTAAACCGGTCAGCTGCACACAATATTCATTACGTACTTTGTTGGCTGTTGCAAAAACATCTTCTAAATCAGGATCATAAACAACCTGCACTATGCCTTCACGGTCGCGCAAATCGAGAAAGATAACACCACCTAAATCGCGACGGCGATTTACCCAACCGCAAAGTGTTACTGTTTGACCTACAAAAGAAGCGTTAATGTTGCCGCAATAATCTGTGCGCATGAAAAAATCCTATTATCCGGCCTCAATGCCGTACTAAACCACGGGGAACAGCCATGCTGTTTTTGCCCTATTTAAGAAGCGCAATATTATACTCAAACGAGTTGAAGATGCGAGTGCACAAAGCAGCACTCGCCAATTGATCGAACAAAATTTGCGAGTGTTATTCGCTCACACTCGACTGAGCTTTAATATCAGCGGTACTTAACTGATGTTTTTTGAGCAGCTTATGCAAATCGGTGCGATTTCGTCCGGCCAAATCTGCGGCACGAGTTACGTTACCATCGGCCATTTTAAGCACTTTTAACAGATACTGGCGTTCGAAGGCATCACGCGCGTCACTTAAGCTTGGCCAGATACATCCTGATTCTGATAACGCCTGCTCTACCATATGTCGGCCAATTATCGGACTTTGGGTTAATGCCACACACTGTTCAACCACATTCACCAGCTGGCGGACGTTACCCGGCCATGACGCTGTGGTCAGCATTTGCATCGCATCATCTGAAAAACGGTTTACTTTCACACCCTGACGTTCTGCGCTGGTTTGCAACATATGCCGGGCTAAAACAGGTATATCTTCAGCCCGTTGCTGCAAACTAGGCAACTGCAAGTTCACGACATTCAGACGATAATACAAATCTTCCCGGAACTGCCCTTCTTTCATTGCCGCATCAATATCACGGTGCGTTGCAGAAATAACCCGTACATCAATTGAGATATGTTTGCTTGAGCCAACCGGTCGAATCTGCTGTTCCTGCAATGCACGTAATAGCTTGACCTGCAAATGCATCGGCATATCACCGATTTCGTCTAACAGTAACGTGCCTTTATCCGCTTGCTGGAATAAGCCCTGATGGTCTGATATCGCACCGGTAAAGGCGCCTTTTGCATGACCGAATAATTCAGACTCAAGTAAATTTTCTGGGATAGCCCCGCAGTTTATCGCCACAAAAGGCTGATCTTTACGTGGACTGGCTTTATGAATGGCTTTTGCAAGTAACTCTTTCCCGGTACCGCTGGCTCCGGTTAGCAGCACACTCACATTACGTTGCGCTACCCGATAAGCTTGTTCCAGCAAATTTTCCATGGTGCTGCTACGGGTGATAATGTCTTCGCGCCAGGCATCATGATTACTAAAGTGACTCACTTCAAGCGCACTTTCGATCGTACTTCTGAGTTGATCATGATCAATCGGTTTGGTTAAAAAACCATGCACACCACTTTGTGTAGCGGTAACGGCCTCATTTATCGAACCGTGGGCGGTCATGATAATGACGGGGATCCCTGCGTGTTTACGTACAATTTCATCAAATAAAGTCATGCCGTCCATGCCCGGCATACGTAAATCGCTAAGCACCAGATCAAAGCTGGCATCCTGTAAATTACGCAATGCCTGCTCACCATCACTGGCGGTGGACACGTCATGCCCCTCACCTTCTAAACGCAAACTTAATAAGCGCAATAAACTGGGATCATCATCTACTACTAATATGCGGGCGCTGTTAGCCTTCATCCTGTTGTTCCTTTTCGCTTAAACTGGTTTCGATATTCATTAATTGTTCAATTTGGTCCTGTTGTTGCTGATGTTGTTGCTCAAGCTGTTCAATCTGTAACTTTTGTTCATCTATGGTTTGCGACTGCCGTGCGTTAATTTTTCCCAGCGTGACCAATGCCGATTCAAACTCAAGCAACTTTTGACTGGGTTGCAATACCCAAACTGACATCAAAGCCGACATCATTTTAGGTAATGCAGGTTTGAGTTCATTTAACTGATTCTGTGCCCGCAGACGACTTTGATACGGTGTAGTGGTATTTTGACTTAATATGATTTTTTTTAAGGTATTCACTTTTGAATCACTTAATGTGGCAATGCGTTTTTTTCTTTCTGGCCAACTCAAATTATCTATTTTTTGACGGTAATTAAACCACCCCAGCAAATTACAGGGTTCATCGGATAAATTTAACTTATCACTATCTGCACAGGCATAACTTATTTCCGCAGGCTCACGGCCCTCAAGGGGTAACAATTGACAACCCGCCAACAAGGTTAATAAGCCGCAGGTTAATATTATTCTCATTCTGTTCCCTTGTTGTTGGGTAATAGTATACGCACACTAAACTGCCGGGGATCACCGGGCACGATGTGAGCACCACCGCCCATCATACGTGCGCAATCCGCAACGATAGACAAACCTAAACCTGAACCAGATAAACCATCGTTACGCTGACTATGTTCACCACGCTGAAAAGGCTGAAATAATTGTTCTGCACTATCAGTATCCCATGTCCGACAAGCATTACTGACGGTAAGACAATAATGAGAATCCTGCTGGGTTAACTCAATATCAATGGCTGAATCCGCTAAGCCATACGCCACGGCATTATTGATCAGGTTATCCAAAATGCGTTGCAAAAGTTGTTCATCGGCAAATAACCGCTTAATTTGTAAATCCAGTTGTAAATACTGTTTATTTTGCGCGACGGATAATTTGTGCCGTTCAGATATTTGTTCAAATAAATCAGCTACATTAATCCATCCCGGTTTAGCATTGCTCTGCTGCAATAAACGGTTGTAATCCAGCAATTGTTCAACTAATTGGGTTAACCGTTTGGCACCAATATCCAGTAGTGATACCACTTCCTGCTGTTTTTCCGATAAAGGCCCTACAACCTCGTCACTCAGTAACGAGCAACCTTCACGAATACTGGCCAATGGTGTTTTAAGTTCGTGTGATGCATGACGCAACATTGCATGGCGTATAGACTCCAGGTGAGTTAAACGTTTTGCCAGCCAGCGTAAGCGAGTGTCCAAATCAACCAGTTCACGAGGATAATTAAACTCCATTGCTGGCAAATTGGCATTTTGATTGCCAATTGCACGAATAAGACGTTCCAGTTTTGATACAGGTTTTACCACCACCTGACTGGCAGCCCACACCAACATCATTGTAATAATTACCAAAATAAGCGTCTGCCAGGTAATTTCCTCACGGGTTTGCAATACATGTTGGCGCTGCTGATCCAAACTGGCATCAAGTTGCGCTGACGCAGCATCGGTAAAATTGACCAGTAACTGACGGAATTGTCGTAACTCAAGATCTACCGATTGCGTATCGAGCTCTGCATCCAGATTAACAATCTGTTGTAAATGGTGGCGAATTTCCACACACAAGTGAGATAAATCGGTTTTATTACAGCTGTTAGTCAACGCACCGCTAAACAAGCGTGTGTAGTTTTGGATAACGGGTAACAAATCAGGATTATTTAACACCCGGTATTGACGGACAAGGCGTTCTATATCGTTAGCATTGTCCTGTAGTGACTCTACAGAGCGGGTTAAATCCACGGCATGGCGCGCTTGTGTGACGGCCAGATTCCCCAGATCACTCAACATACGCTGATTTTGCCAAAGCAAAACGCCCAGCGGTAACAGCGCAAACATAAAACTGACTAAGGTTAGTTGTCGTAGCGAACCCAGACGCAATTGCATACTTTTATCTAGCTGTCCTTTTGCCTGTAAACATACAGGTACTGCATCCAAATGAAAAGCCGAACGCTGCAAGCTCACTCAGATTCGGCTATCACTTAATTAACTATCACTTCCTTGCAAAAATGACTGGGCTTTATCCATTTCAGCCTGACTCAACTGACCATCGCCATTGGTATCAATTTTACCAAATGACGCCAGTAACACAGGGTCGGCCATGGCTTCTTTGATCGTTAATTTACCGTCTTCATCCTGATCCAGCCTGGCAATCCAATGATTAACTGCGGCAACCTTTTCCGGACTAACTTTTGGTGCATCAGGCATTTTTTCGTTGTCAGCAAACACCATGCTGGTCACTGTTAACAATCCACTTATTAATACGACTTTGTTCATCCTAATCTCCCAGCTTACACGTCGTTTCACCACTATGGTGAGTAACGTGTTTATAACTAATCAAAGTTAGTGCCAAGAATATATTTTTATTTAAAATCAATTATATACGTTAGATTTAGATGTAAAAAAGGTGATGAGAACACAGAAGCTGTAGCAAATTTGCAACAGCTCCTGCAAAGGAAAAGAAAATATATTTAATTTCAGTTAGTTACGGTGTCGTTAAAAAGTATCTTATTCACAATCAGGCTGGAACTACCTTTAACTTAGCCTGAATGTAATCACTATGATTCAGATAGATTAGATCAGAAATTTTACGGATAAGCAGTTCTTCATGACCATCCAGAGCTTGATCAGCATAAGCCAGCTGCCAAAGCTGCAAAATAAACTGCTGTTTTTGCTCCCGGCTACATTGCTCGTTGATTACGCGTGTATATTGAACCATATCAACCGCTTCTTCAGCGTAATCTTTAGCTGATTGCATTAATTCATTTAATTCATCAGTTGAGAGACTAAAAGAATCTGAGAGTAATTGACGTAACAGGGTTAACTCTTGCTCATCTATTTTATGATCTGCACGAATGATTTCGTAAAACATGACTGCGGTGGCAATTTTAAGAGTGTGCTCAGATGAGGATTGCTGAGACGGATTGAGATTCTGTTCAAACCAACGTAAAAGCTTGTTGAGCAAAAGAGTCTCCTTTTTCTTTAACATGAAATCATAATAAGTGTGAGTGACAGGAACCGGAATGGTTCCCATCAGGTTTAAACACTATTTATTCTGATACATAAAATATTCACACTCTTGCATACCAAGTGCCTGATAGGTTTTCTGCGCAGCGATATTTTCTTTTTCCACATACAAACGGAATCCGCACACACCCGTTTGTTTTTCTGCCAGAGCTTTAACTTCATTATACAGAGCAGTATATAAACCCTGACGTCGAAAATCCGGCATTACGTACACACTTTGAATCCACCAAAACAGACCATTACGCCAGTCGCTCCATTCGTAGGTCACCATTAATCCAGCCGCTATCTCGCCATCAGTCTCAGCCACTAAATAAAAGCCATACTCCGGTTGATTAATTAACCTTGCTACGCCTTGCGTCAAAGTGTCTTTATCCAGCACTTTACCTTCGGTTTCATGCGCCATCGCCTGGTTAAAATTTACCAAAGCATTGATATCATCAGGAGTCGCACGGCGAATTGTTGTTGTCATAATTATCTCTCTTTATCTTTTAGGTTTAATAATGGTGGCTGAATCGATAATTTCAATCCTGAAAATGTGATAACTTTTCATACAGTTTTACGTTGATAAACATAGGCATAGCAGCAAATTTTTACTAAAATCCCTCCTTTAAATAATATGCGTAGAGAGCGTCAATGAAAGACTCAAACAGCCAACTGGTATACAGCACGGATGGCGGAAGAATTGAGGAGCCCAAACAGCAACAAACGCGTCTTAAAGGTGACGGAATTATTCGTATACGTCGTGAAACCAAAGGCCGTAAAGGCAAAGGCGTAATCACCATTAGCGGTATAGACAAGGATGATAACGAACTCAAAAAAATCTGTACTGAGCTAAAAAAGAAATGTGGAACCGGTGGAGCCCTGAAAGATGGCATTATCGAAATTCAGGGGGATAACCGTGAAAAAGTGATGGAAATTCTGCAAAAACAGGGTTTTACCGTTAAACTTGCCGGTGGCTAAGCAAAAAATTCAACAGGAATCCAATGGAACATCAAGTCGTTTTATCTGAACTCAGTATTTTGCTGGTTGAGCCGTCCGATACTCAGCAAAAAATCATTTCCGGCATGCTCGAAAAAGAGCAGGTTGGACAAATTATTGCCGTCGGCTCCGTGAGTGATGCATTAGCCGAGCTGGACAAACACGCAGTGGATTTAGTGGTAAGCGCCATGTATTTTGGCGATGGAACCGGGCTGGATTTATTGCAAAAAATGAAAGGGCAATCCAATGCCAACAGCATTCCATTTATGCTGGTATCCAGTGAGTTCAGACAAGCTAAACTGGAAGAATTTAAACAATCAGGTGTGGTGGCCATATTACCTAAACCATTTGAACCGATTCATTTAACACGTGCATTAATGGCAACGCTGGATGTTATCAATACCGTCGAAGTGGATTTGGATTTATTTGATATTGCTGATGTAAGAGTCTTGCTGGTGGATGACAGCCGTTTGGCACGTAATCATATTCGCCGGGTACTTGAAAGTATGGGATTAAGAAACATCAAAGAAGCAGAAAACGGCGCATATGCTGTCACCTGCTTAAAAGATGAAACCTTTGATCTGGTCGTCACAGATTACAATATGCCGGAAATGGATGGTCGTGAACTGGCGGAGTTTATCCGCTTTAATCAGTCCACCTCGCATATTCCTATCATTATGGTGACCTCAGAGGCCAATACCGCCCATATGAGTAACGTACAACAAACCGGGGTAAACGCATTATGTGACAAACCCTTTGAGCCTGCCGAAGTAAGAGAAATGCTGGTACGCTTACTTAATGCCTGATAGTGATTAAAATCCTGAAAGGGTCAGCAACTGCTGACCCTTTTTCATTTTTCAGCGAACACGCTTAACTGGCCAGATTACGCAATACATAATGCAAAATACCGCCATGGCGGTAATAATGGAATTCATTTGGCGTATCTATACGCACGGTTACCTCAAACTCTGTGGTTTTACCCTCGTTAGACGTCGCCATCACTGTTAAGGATTTGCTTTTTGGCGTAACAGGCGCGAAATCAAAAGTTTCTTCGCCGCTTAATCCCAGAGAGTCAGCACTTTCACCCTCTTTAAACTGCAAAGGTAAAATGCCCATTCCCACCAGATTGGAACGGTGAATTCGTTCGTAACTTTGCGCAATCACGGCTTTAACACCCAATAATGAAGGTCCTTTCGCTGCCCAGTCACGAGAACTTCCAGTTCCGTATTCTTTGCCAGCTAATACAATACTTGGCACATTGTGTTGCTGATAATGCATTGCAGCGTCAAATACACTCATCTGTTTTCCATCAGGCATCAGTCGCGTCCAACACCCTTCCGTACCCGGAGCCAGTTGATTTTTCAATCTGACATTGGCAAAGGTACCACGCATCATCACCTCATGATTACCACGTCGGGAACCATACGAGTTAAAATCCTTAGGTGAGACACCTTGCTCCTGTAAATAATTGGCAGCAGGGCTATCAATCGCGATACTGCCCGCTGGCGAAATATGATCGGTAGTAACACTATCGCCCAGTTTAAGTAAGCAGCGCGCCCCTTTAATCTGTTCAACGTCCGGCACCTGCAAAGACATTCCTTCAAAAAATGGAGGACGTTTAACGTAAGTCGAATCCGGCCAGTCGTATATGGCACTTTGTGCAACGTCGAGCGATTGCCAGTCTTCGTTGCCTTTGTATACGTCTGCGTAGCGACTTGTAAACATATCACTGTCTACTACATCCGCTACGGCCTGCTGAATTTCCTTATTTGATGGCCAAATGTCTTTTAAGTACACCGGCGCCCCATTTTTATCTTCTCCCAGAGGCTCTGCGGCTAGATCTGCTTTCATATTTCCTGCCAGCGCGTATGCAACAACCAGCGGTGGTGACGCCAGATAATTTGCCTGAATCTCTGGGTGAATACGGCCTTCAAAATTACGATTACCCGAAAGCACCGACGTTACCGACAGATTGCCCGTATGAATTGCTTCACTGATCTCATCAGGTAATGGTCCTGAGTTACCTATACAGGTAGTGCAACCATAGCCAACCAACTGGAAGCCGAGCGCATCTAAATCCTGATTTAAACCGGCTTTGTGCAGATAATCGGTTACAACCTGCGAGCCCGGCGCAAAACTGGTTTTAACCCAGGGTTTAACCGACAACCCTTTTTCGCGGGCGTTACGCGCCAATAAGCCGGCGGCGACCAATACCGACGGATTTGAAGTGTTAGTACAACTGGTAATGGCGGCAATGACCACTGCACCATCCTGTAACACAAACTCCTCACCACGGAATTCACAAGGCACGCCTGCTTCACCATTTTGTACTGGATTTTGTGGAGACGGATGCCCTCCTTCACTTTCAAATCCAGCTTTGTCCTGTTCATCATCCAGTTGTTGAACCGGAATTTGTGAATCTAACCACTGTTGATAGGCATTGGCGGCTTTATCCAGTGCAATTCGGTCCTGTGGACGTTTAGGACCGGCAATACTGGGAACAACATCGGCTAAATTTAACTGCAGAGTATCGTGATAAACCGCATTTTTCTGACTCTCTGTGCCCCACATATCCATGGCTTTCAGGTAGTGTTCAATTTGCTCACACTGAGCATTTGAGCGCCCGGTAAGTTGCAAATATTGCATGGTTTGCTCATCAATCGGGAAAATGCCACAGGTTGCACCATATTCTGGTGCCATGTTGGCAATGGTGGCACGATCTGCCAGCGACAAATGTTTTACCCCGTCACCATAAAATTCAACAAACTTGCCAACCACACCACGTTTACGCAATTGCTCTGTAACTGTTAAAACCAAATCGGTAGCTGTAGCACCGGCCGGTAACGCACCGCGTAATTCAAACCCGACGATTTCAGGCAGCAACATGGTCACAGGCTGACCTAGCATCGCGGCTTCGGCTTCAATACCACCGACTCCCCAACCTAATACACCTAACCCATTGATCATGGTGGTGTGAGAATCGGTGCCGACTAAAGTATCAGGGTACAACAGCGGCGCATCCTGCTCTGCGTCTGCAAAAACCACTCTGGCCAGATATTCGAGATTGACCTGATGCACTATACCTGTCCCCGGAGGCACAACCTTGAAGTTATCAAAGGCCTGTTGTCCCCAGCGCAAAAACTGGTAACGTTCGCGATTACGCTCAATTTCAATCGCAGTATTTTTTTGCAGCGCATCGTGTACACCAAACACATCTACCATCACAGAGTGGTCAATCACCAGTTCAACAGGATTAAGCGGGTTAATAGCGTCCGCTTTTGCTCCAAGCTCTACAATGGCATCACGCATGGTGGCCAAATCGACCACTGCAGGTACACCAGTAAAGTCCTGTAAAATCACCCGGGAAGGAACAAAAGCAATCTCGGTATCCTGCCAGTTTTCCACATCCCATCTGGCCAGAGTGACAATATCGTCATCATCAACAAATTCCTGATCGGCGTGACGGATTAGATTTTCCAGTAGAATTTTTGCAGCAAATGGCAAACGGCTTAAATCGTACTTTTGCTGTAAAGGGGCAAAACTAAAATAATTAAATGAGGTTTGTGCAACAGAAAGCTGATCCAGCTGTTGATAAGGATTGGCCACGAATGATTACTCCTTTAAAAATTAATTTAGATCACCATCTATTTATTAATCACCGACAAAATAGTTGGTGGCTCACACTATTACTGGAGGCGAAATGACACAATTCAAGGTACAGCATGACAGTATGGGCGACGTTGAAGTACCTGCCAATGTCTATTATCAGGCACAAACCCAGCGGGCACACGATAACTTCACCTTTTCCAATCGCCCCATGGATTCAGCAATCATCGATGCCCTTATCGACATTAAAGCAGCGGCAGCGCACGCCAATAAAGAACTCCGGCAGTTACCTGAATCAATTGCCAACGCGATAATTGAAGCCTGCACACAGGCCAAATCTCTCGACAAAAAACAGCATTTTCCACTGGATGTATTTCAAACTGGTTCAGGCACCAGCTCCAACATGAATGTTAATGAAGTGATATCAACACTGGCCTCAGAAAAATCATCGCTTCAGATACATCCGAATGATCATGTCAATATGGCCCAGAGCAGTAATGACGTGATCCCTACCGCCATTCAAATGGCATCAGTAACAACACTTCAGGCACTGTATAAACAACTGGAGGCTCTGACTGAGCGGCTCCGCAATCTGGCACAACAGCATCAACAGACAGTCAAAAATGGCCGTACCCATTTAATGGATGCCATGCCGGTAACCTTGTCACAGGAATTAACCAGCTGGCAACAACAGCTTATTGCAGCACAAAATGCACTTAAGTTCAGTCAACAGGAACTTTGTCGATTACCCCTTGGAGGCACTGCAGTTGGCAGCGGTATTAATGCCCATCCTGATTTTGCACGACTATGTGTAAAATATTTACAACAGTCAGATCATTCCCTCTGGGAAAACGCCCCTCACCCGGCGCTACTTATGAGCGCTCAGGATCACCAGTTACGACTCATGTCTGCGCTAAAATCACTGGCAGTAGCCTTACTTAAAATCAGCAATGACCTGCGCTGGATGAATTCTGGTCCCATTGGTGGATTACAGGAAATTCAGTTACAGGCATTACAACCCGGTTCTTCTATTATGCCAGGTAAAGTTAACCCGGTGATTCCGGAAGCGGTAGCCATGATCGCCGCCGAAGTCATTGGCAATGAAACCACCGTGACGGTCGCGGCACAATCCGGTAATTTCCAATTAAATGTGATGTTGCCAATTATTGGTGATAAAACCCTGAGCAGTATCAGGTTGCTCAGTAATGCAATGGAAAGCCTGACAAATAAAGTGTTTCAACAATTCAGGGTAAATACGCAGTCGATGCTGCAAACTGTGGCCAGAAATCCGGTGTTAGCCACCGCACTTAATGGTGAAATTGGTTATGAAAAAGCCGCTGTCATAGCTAAAAGAGCGGATAAAGAAGGTAAAACAGTTAAGCAAATTGCACTGGAGGAAACGAATTTATCTGAACAACAACTGGACAAACTTCTCGATCCATTGCATCTGGCACACCCTTACTGAAGCTGTATCATATGGATAACAATCAGGGATAACGGTACTGGATAGTCGCCTGATAATTATGATTAGCCACCTGACCTGTGTCATCCAGCGCTGCGATATTGGTTAACCCCGAAAACCGCAGCAGTCTCTGTTGTTTGTCAAAAACCAGCGTGATGGGATCCACTACCAGTGACACCCAAAAGCTATCCGGTTTTATTTCAAATACCACTGTATCAGCTGACTGATTTAATTTAGATAAGGTAAATTCCACCAGTTTAGCCCGGTCAATGGCCAGAAAATAAAAGGATATGGCGTTGCCCGCAACTAATTGTAACCAGTACTGCTGAATTAAACGTTCAAAACCGGCATCCACCACTACAGGCTTATCACTGGGCAGGGGCAGCTTTTTGCTGGTAAGTTCATCTTTTATACGATAATTAACATACAACTGCTTGTTATCATGCCTCACCTGGGTCTGACTATCATTGCGAAAATCATTAAAGATAAGGTCTGGCATTAATGGCTCATCACCATAAGTTAAGGATTTAATCGCAAACGCTTTATCATCGGTATAAAAATAACTCACGGTTGCATCCACAAGTCGCTGCTTTGAATCAGTTGTTATCTTTAACGATTCACGATAGAGCACTTGTCCCTTGTCCGGGTCTTTGGCAATACCCTCAATCGCCAATTGCTGCTGTGCTTGCAGTGGCAATACGACAAGGGATAACAATACAATAATGACTGGTTTTACTAACATACCAAGCTCTTTTTACCGGAAAATACAACTCAGGCAACAAATGGACGCGCCATTAACACATGGCTGACACCTATGCTGCGTTGATTAAATCCCCCCTGACAATACGCCAGATAGAAATGCCACATACGCATAAACTCATCGTTAAAACCCAGCGCCTTTATTTTATCGCGGTTAACATGGAACGCCTGCTCCCAGCATGCCAGTGTTCTGGCGTAATGTTCGGCATAATCCTGCTGATTGACCAGCCGAAAATCACTGGCATCACGCATGGCAGTAAGTAATGCCTGTACCGATGGCAAAAAACCACCCGGGAAGATATATTTCTGAATAAAATCGACCCGGAATTTGGCTTTTTCATATCGTTGCTCGGCAATCGTTATCGACTGCAGCAGCATCAGCCCACCGGGCTTAATCAACTGATGACAACGTTTAAAAAACACCGGTAAATAACGCCAGCCAATCGCTTCGATCATTTCCACGGATACCAGCTTATCGAATTGACCTTGTAAATCACGATAATCACTTTGTAATAAGGTGATTCTGTCGGTTAACCCCTCTCGTTCAACCCATTGTTTGGCATGCAAGTATTGTTGTTGGGATATGGTTGTGGTGGTTACTTTGCAACCATAATGTTTTGCCGCATAAATCGCCATTGCCCCCCAACCTGTACCAATTTCGAGTAGATGATCTTCTTCACTCAGTTCAAGTTTGTCGCAAATAACTTTAAGTTTGTGTTCGGATGCTTGTTGCATGGTGGCATTTTCATGCGGAAAAATACCGGCCGAGTACATCATGGTCGGGTCAAGAAATAAGCTAAAAAATTCATTACCTAAATCGTAGTGTGCGGCAATATTTCGGCGAGAACCTTTTGGGGTGTTACGGCGATACCAGTGCAGGAGCCTGGCTAATGGCTGTGTAAACAAGGCGGTTATTTTCTCCAGCCCATCTAACGCATCACTGTTGGCCACCAGTAATTCAACTAACGCCACCAGATTTGGGCTGCGCCAGTCCCCACTCATGTAAGATTCCGCTGCACCAATACTGCCACCTAACATCACTTCCACATAAAAATTGTTGTCTGCAACATCAATTTCTGCCACTAAATGCGGATAGTCAGATTGTACACTGCCAAATTGAAATTTTTCGCTACCTTCTTTAACCGTTAGCTGACCAAAACGTAAAGCGTTTAGCTTGGCAAACACCAGTTTACGTGAGACTGACTGAACAAAAGAATTAGAAGACTTACTGGATGTCAGGGATATATCTGAGTTTGCCATTTAGCACTCCATGTTTTGTGTTTTTCCCTTTTACGTACCCGGCAAATATTTGGATCAGAAAAACGTTATTTTTTTAATGGATGAGAGTAAAAAGTTAATCCTTTAAGCCATAAGCGTAATGCGTGCCAGTAAATGCCTAATACAACTTTGGCGGTCATTAATGGAAACCGCCAGATATAACGCCCAACGCCGTCCGATAAAGGAGAAGCATCAAACGAAAATGTCGCAACAAAGTGCTTCTTATGATCACTTTTATGCCAGTTTTCAATACTGACCTGCACATTATTAGCCGGTTGAGTAAGACGCCATTGATAACACATATTCATGGGATGAAAAGGTGACACATGAAAGGCTTTATCGTGCTCATACTGTATGGATTGATTAGGCTTGTCAGAAGGCTCCGTACAGGGAATAACGTAAGCATGGCGTTCATTCCAGGGGGTATTAGACACTTCGGCTAACACTGCACATAATTGATTATTAGCATCAAAACAGTAATATAACGACAGTGGATTAAACACATAGCCCAGAAAACGTGGCTGTGTTAGTACAAATACCTGTTTAATCTCTGGCAACGTTATCTTTGCAGGCCAGTCGCACCTGACCTTGTCAATCACCGCCTGTTTCAACGAAGTATTCTGTGGCGCAAAATAATCACGACGATAAACGCTTAACCAATTAAATTTATTTAACGACAAAAACCGCTGATTCAGACACTGCTGATCAATATCATCAATGTCCAGATACAACATAAACATATCCATACTGATATTATGTTTTTTAGGCACAAACCGCTTATGCAGGACGGTTCCACTGTAAACACAATTTTGTTGTCGCCAGCCCATTTACCAGTCGATCCCCAGCTGCTTAACCACACGGATGGCGCTGTTAACGCCGTCTTCATGAAAACCGTTAAACCAGTATGCGCCACAATAGTGAGTATGTTGCTGATTATTAATTTGGCTAAAACGTTGTTGCGCATCCATCGCATCAAGAGTAAACACAGGATGACTGTAACGATATTGCTTCAATATTTTTGCGGGATCGATATCCTGCGTACGATTCAAAGTAACTAAAATCGGTGTTTTGCATTCGAAGTTTTGCAGTAAATTCATGTAATAGGTCAGCATCGCCATATGAGATGTGTACTGGGGCAGATGATAATTCCAGCTGGCCCACGCCAGATCTTTATTCGGCATAAAACGCCGGTCCGTGTGCAGCACTACATCATTTTCCTGATAACCAATAGCACCCAGCACCGCCTGTTCCTGCATGGTTGGTTGTGCCAGCATAGATAACGCCTGATCACTGTGACATGCCAGAACAACCTCATCAAATTGTTGTTTATGGCCATCGGAAAAACACAAGGTAACCCCCTGTTTGTCACGTTCAATGGTTTTTACCGCACAATTTATGTGAACATTCTGCCTAAACGGAGCAATTAAAGGCTCGACATAACTGCTGGAACCACCGGTCAATACATGCCATACCGGACGATTATTGATACTAAGCAATCCATGGTGCTTGAAGAAACGCAGAAAAAACAACAGCGGGAAATCTCGCATCATGTCAAAAGAAGCTGACCAGATAGCCGCTCCCATAGGAATAATATAATAGTCCTGAAACCAGCGACCATATCCGCCTTGTTGCAGAAACTCTCCTACTGTCTGGCTGGCAGATATATCACCTTTTTCAAGTGCGGCTAACGCGTCACGATTAAAACGCAAAATATCTGCAACCATCTTCCAAAACGCCGGACGTAACAGGTTTCGCCGCTGGGCAAATAAGCTATTGAGGCTGGTGCCACTGTATTCAAGACCGGTATTTTCGCAACGCACACTGAAACTCATATTTGACGTTTCACTTTTAATACCAATCTCGTCCATCAAACGAATAAAGTTAGGATAAGTACGATCATTAAACACAATAAAGCCGGTATTTACCGGATAAATCGTGTCATCAATCTCAATTTGTTCCGTGTGCGTATGACCACCTAAGTAATCGTTGGCTTCAAACAAACTGACCTGATGTTTTTTACTTAAAAGGTACCCCGCAGTTAAACCTGAAATCCCCGAACCCACTACTGCAATCTTTTTACCTGCGGTCATTACTACTTTTCCTTATGTTGTCTGAGTCTGGATAACTTTCCGCCAATAAGCCGTTGCATATTTGCCGGTAAAATCCCTAATAAGCGCAATGGCCAGATTAAGCGTCGTGGAAAGCTAATATTGCACTGGCCTTTTCCCAGTCCTTTAACAATACGTTTTGCTGCTTGTTCTGCGCTAAGTAGAAATGGCATAGGAAAGTCATTAGCGTCTGTAAGGTCAGTTTTGACAAAGCCAGGGTGTACCAATGCCAAATGTAAATTGCGATGTTGTAAGTCTGTAGCTAAAGACTCGACCATATAACTGAGTGCCGCTTTGGACGCACCATAAGCGGCAGCACGGGGCAAGGCAAAATAATGTACGCTGCTGGAGATAAAAACACAGGTTGGCAAACGTTTTTTATCTTCATGTTTTAACAGTGGCATTACCTGTTTAAGCACCGTTAACGGCGCCATAAAATTAAGCTTCATCATATGCTCGAAAGCCGACAAACTGGGTTGCTCACTATCGATATATTCACAACTGCCGGCATTAATAATGACTAAATCCAACTGTGGTATACGATCGGCTATGTCCGCAACGGCACGTTCAACTTGTTCTGGCTGGGTAATATCCAGAGGTAAAGGCTGTACATCCGCCAACGATTGTTGAGACAAATTATTCAGAGCAGCTTCATCCCGGGCAGAAATAAATAACGTCCGACCATCTCTATCAAGTTCGTGAAACAACGCTTTTCCAATCCCCCGGGAAGCCCCTACCAGCCAGATACGGTTAACCTCATTCAATGACATTAGTTCACCATGCGGTTTTTAATTAAAGCAATGGCATGCTTTAACAGCGGGAGATGCTCATACAACATTTGTCCGCCATCAAAATAATCCCGATGAAATGTTATTTTTTGCTCAAACTCCAGATAACTGCAGCCATCCAATATTATGTTTTGTCCCTTGTTTAATCTTGGGTGGGACAGATCCATCCGCCAACGGAGAACAGCTTGAGACTCCTGCATAAAACGTGACAAAAAGGTAAACCGACAATAGGCTACATTTTCATACAAATTAGCACAGTAATGCTTGAAATCATCTCGTCCTTCAATGCGGTGAAACGGATCTTCAAAACACATATTTTGCGCATACACTTCGTCAAACAATTGCGGTTGAAAGCTGATTTTATCGAGCTTTTCAAATAAATTTTCCAGCTTGTGGATCAGCTCACTGGCATGCTGTGGTGAGGGTTGCATAGTCATATCCTTTGATGTGCTTGTTAGCTTACCTGTTGGGTCAAATCAGCAAACCAGCTTTTGGTTTGTGCAACTGCCACTTTATGTTCAACAACAGGCAAAGGGTAACCAGCCTGAATCGCTTGCTCTTTACTGGGTTGATGAATGTTTTTGGCACTTAAATGAGCAAGTTCCGGCACATAGCGTCGTATAAAACTGCCATCTTCATCAAACCGTTCTGATTGTCGGGTAGGGTTAAAAATACGGAAATAAGGCACAGCGTCCACGCCGGTCGACGCACTCCACTGCCATCCCCCATTATTCGACGCAAAATCCCCATCAACCAAATGTTGCATAAAAAAACGCTCACCCCAGCGCCAGTCTATAAATAAATGTTTGGTTAAAAACATCGCCGTTACCATTCTGAGACGATTATGCATCCATCCAGTTTGCAAGAGCTGCCGCATAGCAGCATCTACAAGCGGATAGCCAGTTTTGCCCTGACACCATCTCTCAAAAAGTTGTCGATCTTTTTTCCAGGGAAGTTTATCAGTGTCCAGTTTAAAGGGTTTGTGACGGCATAAGTCAGGAAAGGCAATCAGTAAATGGCGATAAAAATCACGCCAAATAAGTTCATTTATCCAGCTAACTGGCCCTTGTTGTCCGGTATCGATTTCACCATGATTTAGTTGTCTTGCTGCGCGGAAACACTCAAGTACTGATATTGCGCCTACTGCTATATAAGCCGACAGTCCGCTGGTACCATTAATAGAAGGAATATCACGATATTCATGATAATCGCTCACGGCCTGTTGCAAAAACTCATTTAGCTGATTTTGCACCGCGTCTCTCCCTGCTGGCCACACAGACCGCCAATCAACAAGGTCGCGCTCCAACTCAGCAAGCCAAATATCCAACGCCTGTTTATCACTATGCAGCATAATCTCGCTCTGAGGCTGCGGACAGGGATAATAATCGCGGCAATACTGGTCAAACGCTTTGATGTATGCGCGTTTGAACGCGCTATACACTTTGTAGCATTCACCCTGAGCGGTTTTAATTTTGCCCGGCTCTATCATGCACTGGTCGTGGCAGGCAACCGTTTGCAATGTCAGCTGCCGCACTTTTTTAACCACATTACGGCTCATCGCCATTTCGTTAACTTCATATTCATGATTGAAATAAAGCTTTGACGCTCCCAGTTCGACAATCAGCTCTGCCATGGCGGCAGGTACCGCAGAGAAGTCAGCACATTTTCGAATAATGATCGGCACATTAAGTGATGCAAGCTGCTCAGTTAAATCATCGAGTTGCCGTGCCATTAAAGACAAACGCGCGGGGGAAAAATCATGTTTACACCATTGTTCCGGAGTAAGAAAATAAACAGCAGCAGTCGCTCCATCCTGCATTGCGTTTGACAGTGCAGGATTATCATCTATACGCAAATCACTGCGAAACCACATCAGATTCATGTGTTTATCCTTGCGTAGACATAAAAAAGACCATGGCAGCCTTATCGGCGTTAAATAGCATTTTGTAAACCTAATTCAAAGGGATAAGCATCCCATACAGCTGAGTCACTGCGGCACTGATATTTCTCGCGGAAAACATTCAGCAGTGTCATGGGCACAATAAAAGGCACAATACCGTTGCGGTAGTGGTCAATATAGGTAATGGATTGCTGTCGCTCAGCCCCGCTTAACTGCTGTTTTAGTCCTTTATAAATACGCATAAGTAAACTGGCGTGATGTTGTGGTTTAGGCAGTTTTTTCATCGCCTGCATAAATTCAACAATGTATTCATTTACCAGTACCTCTGCGTCTTGCACAGCAGTTCTGGCCAGTTTTTGGCCTAGCATCTTGCATACCGATTCGCTATGACTGCGTAATAACAACTTATATCTGTGATGAAACCTCTGGATATTAAGCAATGTGGGATTTGTTAAAACCGTAGTCTGCCATTCATGGTAAGCAAACACCTGTAGCAAAAAATTTTCCCGACAACGACTGTCATTCAACGCCCCCGCTTCAACCACGGGTAAGCAAGGCATTAATTGCATTAACTTTTCCGCAAATGCACCATGAGTACTCGCCATTGGCATGCCTTTGTCTGTGTACAAAGTTGCACTGCCAACAGCACAACTTGGCGATTTTTGCATGAAAATAAATCCACTCAGATGTTGTAAAAATGGTGCTTGTGTCTCGGCATAGGATTGCAACGCTGGCGCATAATTCTTACTGGCATCGTGTCGCTCATGAACCTGATGTTGTCCCCCGACACTGACCACCCGAATAGCGGCCCGGGGCGTTGGCAAACCAATCGCTACTTCGGGGCACATGGGTTTAAATTCAAAATAACGACTTAATACGTTGTTACAATAACGTGACAGTTTATGCCCACCGTTATAACGAACTTCCGCACCGGTTAAGCAGGCACTTATACCCAGTACAGGTTTGTTATCTGTTGTTGCGCTAATTGATTGTGTCATGTGTTATCACTCCAGAAAGCTTAAACCGGTATACGCTGGCTTGCCTGATGTGGATCACCCAAAATGCAATTAAATAAATTTTAATGTTAACCGGAATTTGCAGACCGACAGTGAATATGCCTAAAATGTTGGTTCACTTGAAATAAACTGCGCTAGCGCACTATCAAAAGAGACACACGGTTGAATCAGGATCCAATCGAATCATCTCCGACACTAGAATCACTGATACAAGCAATTGCGCAGCATCGCGATAAACAAGCTTTTGTTCAGTTATTTAATCTAATGGCCGGGAAACTAAAGTTTTATGCGATCCGTTGTGGCGCGAATGAACAGGATGCCGAGGAAATTGTTCAGGAAGCCCTGATAAGCGTGTGGCACAAAGCCAGTCAATTCAATCCTAAAACTGCAGCTGCTACAACATGGCTATTCAGAATAGTACGGAATAAACGTATTGATTTTGTTAGGAAATCTCGCCCAGATCAAATTCAATCATTCGATTTATTTCCAGACCATGGTGGTGAAGAATTAGAAATTGATGCGGAAAGTGATCTGACTGCGCAATTCACCCGTACACTAATAGAGTATCTGCCAGATGAGCAGCGACAAATTGTGTATCAGGTGTACTTTGAAGGCAAATCACACAGTGAAATAGCCAGCGAAATGGATTTACCGCTGGGCACAATTAAATCGCGCTTAAGGCTGGCGTTAAATAAACTGGATTCACTTGCGAAAGAACATATGTCATGGCTAATCATCATCCTACTGACGACTTATTAATCCGCCATAGTGCTGGCCAGCTGCCAAACGCACTAGGTATTATTGTGGCTTGTCATATTGAGCAATGTACTCAGTGTCAGCAAAAAATAGCGGTTTATGATCAACTCGGTGGTGAATTGCTGGTACAGAACGATGAACTTAGTCCCGCTAACCTTTCTGTGAAGGCAGATTTACTCGAAGATACACTGGCAAAGCTGGACCAGCCTTTGCCTGATGAAAAGACCATTCAACCTGTTTCCGACAGCGCGATCCCCGGTCCTCTTCGGCGTTTTATACCATGCAAACTCAGTCAGATTAAATGGCGTGGATTTGCCAAAGGCATTAAAGAAATATCGTTAGGATTTTCAAACGGGCACTACAGTGCCAAATTGTATAAAATTTCCCCCAACAAACTGCTACCAGTTCACACGCACAAAGGTAATGAATTTACCTTTGTGATGCAGGGGAGTTTTTCTGACAATGCTGGTTGCTATCGTGCCGGCGATTTTATTCAGACGGACCCCAGTATTATCCACCAGCCCAAAGCATCAGATTACCAAGCCTGTATCTGCTTTGCAGTAACCGATGCACCACTCAAATTCACCGGTTTATTTACGCGGTTATTAAACCCATTTTTACGGTAACCAGCCTTGAGTATTTAAGTTAGCCAGTAAACGTTTGACGCTTTAAACTTTAAAGCGCCCCACGTTTTCGTTAAGCCCGCCTGCTATAGATGCAATATCATCAGATGCGTGTTTAGTGTGCTTAGTCAGTTCAAGGCTTTGCTGTGACAAGTCATTTAACATAGTGACATTGCGATTAATTTCATCAACCACCTGACTCTGTTCTTCGGTTGCCGTGGCAATTTGATAAATCATCTCATTGGTGGTGGAAACGGCATCATCCACCTGCTGTAACGCGGTCTGGATTTTCCCGGAGGCATCCACCACGTTATCCACCTGGCTTCTCCCGGTTTCAATTGCATTGACTGCGTCATTAACCCCACTTTCCAGTCCGGTAATCATGCGCTGAATGTCTTCTGTTGACTGCTGAGTACGACTAGCCAGGGTGCGCACTTCATCAGCCACCACAGCAAAACCTCGCCCTTGTTCTCCTGCCCGCGCCGCTTCAATCGCTGCATTTAACGCCAGTAAGTTTGTTTGTTCTGCGATCCCCCGAATAACATCTAATACCTGCACAATGTTTTTCGATTCATCGGCCAGCTTACTGATCACTTCACTGGCATACGTCACCGCCGAGGTGAGTTTGTTAATGCTATCAACAGATTGCCCCACCACATCCGACGAATGTGATGCTTTATCTTTCGCGTCACGGGTTTCTTCAAGTGCAGACTGAGAGTTATTGGCCACTTCACGTACGGCCTGGTTCAACTCATTTACCGCGGTGGCGATCTGCTCCAGGCTACTGCTCTGATCATTAGATATATGCTGAGTTTGTTTAGCCGAGTCATTTAGCACTAATACTGTTTTATCCAGTGTTGACGCATCTCCTTTAACCAGTGATATAAGCTGCTGTAATTTAGTCATTAAACCATTAAATGTTGCAGCAAGTTGTGAGAGCTCATCACGACCACTGGCATCCAGTCGTCCGGTAAGATCACCATCTCCTTCACTAATTGCTCCAATCACACGGTTTAGCTCATCTACCCGGGTGGTAATAAGTTTTGGTCCCAGAATGATGCTGGCCAGACTCGCAGCCGCAACCAGAAGGATCACAAACACCTGAATGGCACTTTGTCGCTGAGCAGAGCCTTCTGCATCGGTGGAAACCTGATCAGCCACCTGCTTTAACTTACTGCCTATGTCGTCGTAATATTTACGCAATTGACTAAAATTGCGCATCACTTCACTGGAATTAAATTCTGCCGCCTGATTAATTTGTCCGGCATCAGCCAGTTCAAACACTTTTTTAGCGGAAGTAAGCCAGGTTTGGTAACTGTTATCAAAACCTCGGTTAACCGCTAAAATATCCGGATAATCCTTTACTGCATTTTCAACCGCCCGCATTCGGTCAAGCGCCTGCTTGGCATTTTCATCAAAGCTGTCTCTGTCTTGTGCGTAGTCCGACGCACCGAGACTTCGTTTGGTCACATAGGCCTGACTGGCGGTTAACGCCTGATACAGATCTCGGTCTGCGTTTAACCCAGTATCAATTGCGTAAATAAAAACATCAGATAGCTTTTTTGTATCAGATGCCAGCATTGAGCTACTGGTGATACTCAATACACTCACTATCAGAGTCAGTACAGAGATGGCAATAAGTGGAATTGAAAACTTGGAACGAATGGATAAGTTATTAAAATTCATGCTGTTACCTTTCTCCTATAACAACCTTGAGCTGGCACACCGCTTAAGCACAGTGACATAAGCATAGTGTACTGGAAGCAAAGTGTGTTGATCTTTCTCAAGCTACTGCCCATTTTATTTACCTGGCCAGTAATCTGACGTCTGCTGTGGTTAAAAATCATCCAGCCCAGACTCAAAACCAGGCTCGCTAAATATTGATCAATACTAATACTACTCTGCTATCTGTATATATCGACTCGTTTTAACAAAACTGCAACAAAAAGTAATATCTACAACGTAACTGATCTCGTGTTACTGCTGTCACTTTAAAACTATCTTAAGATAAGCAGATATTCCCCTATTGCAAATCAGCTAAATACCAGCGCATTTTTAATATTAGGATTAGATATAAAACATGCTATTCTCGGCCTCCCTGTTAGCTCTGACCGCAGAAAAAAATGCCTCACTGTATTGTTGAATATGCAAATCCATTGACGAACCTTATTGATCCCCAAAAAATTGTTGCGACGGTACATCACTGTGCAGAAAAATCCGGACTGTTTTCAATTGAATCAATTAAATCCAGAGCGATAGGCTATGACCATTTTACCAGTCTGAACAAACTAAATTTTATCCATGTCAATATCAGGTTGTTATCCGGAAGAAGTGACACTGCCAAAAAACAACTATCAACTGAAATGTTAAATGCGTTGCAAAAACTGGGCTTAGACAATATTTCGCTGACGGTGGAAATAACAGATATGCATACGGATAGCTACGCTAAAAGTATTGTTCGCTAACTCCAAAAAACAGCCCAATTGCTGAAAAAGACAGGTAAAGATCTATAGAAGCCCAGCTGCGTGGGCTTTTAAACATTTATGTGAAAGCCGTTATTTTAACCAACCTTCTTTGCTGCCTTTTACCGACAACCAAATTAAATAACCGCCTATTACTAAAACCAGAACTGGCATAGTTAAGCTACCTGCACCATATACCGCGTAAGAATCCACCAAAACAAAGGCATGATAATTTTGTGCAATCACGGCAATAAAAGACAGCATAAATAAGATCAGGGATAAGCGTTTTTTTAATAGCAGCGCTAACGCCCCCAAAGATCCTGATATAACCGCTAATCCAAATGACCAGGTAGCCCACATCGGGTAATCTTTAAACAATGCCGCTTCATTAGCTGGCATTGTCGCGTCCAGCATTTCAGTAGATGTCATTAAATGCGCAACAAACGACATCAAACCAAGTAAATTCCAAACCAATGCAATGCTGGCAACCAACGTAAACCAGCTGGGTAAATTTTTGTTATTTTCTGTCATAGTTATTTTTTGACAACCGCCTGACCTTTAAGTAATTCAATATGTTTTAAAATATCACGCCAGCTCAAAATACCAACCCATTCTTGTTCATTATTTAATACAGGTAAACAGGAAACATTTTTAGCATTAAACAGCTTAATAGCTTCAATCACTCCCTGATCCTGATTAATGGTTATCAATTGCCGCGACATAATCTGATGAACCCGCTTATTTAACGATGCCAAATCATGTTCATTTTGCATATTGGTACCAATGCGTGGACTGATTGCTCTGAACAGATCTTTGTCGGTTAACACCCCAAGCAGTTTTTTATCCGCAACAACTAACAAATGGTGAAAATTTGATTTACGAAAAATCTCATAAACCACATCCAGTCGATCATCCATTTCCACCGTTACTACGCGTTTTGTCATGAGTTCATGTACTTTCATGCATATTCTCCTGCTGCTTAGTGAATTAATCCTCGTCAGTATTCTGAGTCAAACGACTGCTCAGTTGTTTACTGGTTTGCACACCTAAAGTTTTAAATTCTTCTACCTTACGCACGATATTACCTTTGCCTGTGCTCAGTTTATTTATCGCTGCATCATAACGTTTTTGCACCGTTTGCAAACTGGTACCCAGCCCTTCTAAATCCTGGGTAAAACCAACAAACTTGTCATACAAGGCCGCCGCTTTCTTGGCAATATCCTGAGCATTCTGATTCTGGTGTTCGTAACGCCAGATATTATTGATTGTGCGTAATGCCACCAATAAGTTAGTTGGGCTAACCACCATAATATTGTTATCCAGCGCCAACTTCATTAAATCCGGAGCCTGATCCATGGCTAACAGAAATGCCGGTTCAATTGGAATGAATAACAGCACGTAATCCAGTGTCTTTACACCTTCGAGTTTCTGGTAATCTTTTTTACCTAACTCTTTAATATGACTACGTAAAGACAGAATATGTTCATTTAAATATTGTAGACGTTGTACTTCGTCTTGTTCATGGAAGTATTTTTCGTAAGCTGTCAGCGATACTTTTGAGTCAATAATCACATCTTTATTATCAGGCAAGTGCACAATCACATCGGGTTTGTAGGCTTTACCTTCTTCATTTTTAAACTGATTCTGGGTGTGATATTCGTGCCCGGAACGTAATCCTGATTCATTTAAGATTTGCTCTAATACTAACTCGCCCCAGTTACCCTGTTGTTTGTTATCACCTTTTAAGGCTTTGGTTAAGGCCGCTGCTTCCTGAGTAATCTGTAAATTGAGTTCTTTTAATCCCAAAATCTCCGTTTTAAGCGACGCCCGCTCCTGGCCTTCTTTTACATACTGATCGGTCACTTGTTTTTTAAAGCCTTCAATCTGCTCCTTAAGCGGATTTAGTAGCAAATTGAGTCCTTCTTTACTCTCACTGGAAAACTTTTGTGTTTTTTGTTCAAAGATTTTATTGGCCAGATTTTCAAACTGCTCTTTTAAGCGGCTTTCAGCGTCTTGCAACGTTTGTAATTTTTCATCGAAGGATTGTTTTTCACGCTCGAACGCCGCTTGCTGAGCAGAGTAACGACTATTGAGCTCAGCATGTTGCTGTTGTGCCTGCTGATATTTATCCTGCCACTGCTGTTTTTCGGCGCGTAATTCAACTAATTGTTCAGCCTGCTGACGCAATTGCCCCAGCTCACCTTGTAACTGACTATGCTGCACATGGAACTGCTCTATTTGTTGTTCTTTTTGCGCCAGTTGCTGACTGTTGAATTGCAACTGTTGTTGTGCCACGGCGTTTTGCTGCTCAGTTTCGTTTAATTGTTGGGATAATTTTCGCTTTGCCAACACATGGCCTGCGATAACTCCCACACCTGCTGAAGCCGCCATTAACGCCAGATGTAACGCACTTAATTCCAAATTCATTATTATGCTGTCCTTCAACTATTTTGTTGATTAAACCATACAAAAACAAAAGGCGTCGAATGACGCCTTTTTAATTCCGCTAATTTTTCCTGTTGGGCAATCAGGCTTTATTCATTTCTGCGATTTTGCCTTTCCAGATGGCAGGCCCAGTTTGATGAACATTATTACCTGTGCTATCCACTGCCACCGTCACCGGCATATCTTCAATTTCAAACTCGTAGATAGCTTCCATACCTAAATCTTCAAACGCCACAACACGGGCCTTTTTAATCGCTTTAGATACTAAATAAGCAGCACCACCTACCGCCATTAAATAAACGGCTTTGTGTTTGGCAATACTGTCTACCGTTGCCGGACCACGCTCCGCTTTACCTATCATGCCAATTAAACCGGTTTTCTCCAGCATCATATCGGTAAATTTATCCATACGTGTCGCCGTTGTAGGACCCGCAGGACCCACCGCTTCGTCACCTACAGCATCAACCGGCCCAACGTAATAAATAAAGCGGTTGGTTAAATCGACGCCTTCTGGCATGCCTTCGCCGTTATCCAGCATGGTTTGAATACGTTTGTGCGCTGCATCACGCCCGGTCAGCATTTTGCCAGATAACAACACAGTTTCGCCGGCTTTCCAATCCAGAATATCGTCACGTTTTAAGTCATCTAAATTTACCCGACGGGTTTGTTCACCCACTTCCCAGGTGACTTGTGGCCAGTCTTCCAGTTTAGGCGCTTTAAGCTCCGCCGGACCACTGCCATCTAAATAGAAATGTGCATGACGCGTAGCCGCACAGTTAGGGATCATCGCAACCGGTTTTGATGCGGCATGGGTCGGCAGTGATTTGATTTTGATATCCACCACTGTGGTTAAACCACCTAAACCTTGCGCACCAATACCTAAATTATTGACCGCTTCAAACAACTCTAAACGTAGTTTTTCTTCAGTGGTTTGGGCTCCACGAGCCTGAAGTTCGTGAATATCAACCGGATCCATCAGTGATTCTTTGGCCAGTACCGCCGCTTTTTCAGCCGTACCACCAATGCCGATGCCCAGCATGCCAGGAGGACACCAACCCGCGCCCATGGTGGGCAAAGTTTTAACCACCCAGTCCACAATCGAATCGCTTGGGTTTAACATCACCATTTTGGATTTGTTTTCACTGCCGCCACCTTTGGCCGCAATCATGACTTCGATTTTATCGCCTTCAACCATATCGATATGCACCACGGCTGGCGTATTATCTTTGGTGTTTTTACGCTCACCGGCAGGATCTGACACGATAGACGCACGTAAGGGGTTATCGGCGTTGGTATAGGCGCGACGTGTACCTTCGTCCACCATTTGTTGAACGGTTAAATCGGTTTTATCCCACTGCACCGCCATACCAATTTTAACAAAACAAGTGACAATGCCGGTGTCCTGACATAAAGGACGATGACCTTCTGCCGACATACGTGAATTAATCAGGATTTGCGCCATCGCATCTTTAGCAGCCTGGCTCTGCTCCTTGTGATAGGCCTTTTCCACTGCCTGCACATAATCCAGCGGGTGATAATAAGAAATAAACTGCAATGCATCTTCGATGCTATCAATAAAATCTTGCTGACGTATAACGGTCATACGTTACCCCGTAAAATTTGGTTTAAACTTATCCGAAATGAATAAATTTATCTTTTTGAAATTACCATTATGATACCCTGCTCCGGCCTGCCACACCAAGCCGAAGCAAAATAAAAACCGCGTAAATTCAAATAATAATTTATAAGTGAAGCATGAGCGTGAATGTAGAACAGCTTAATATTTCCCCACAAACCGACATTTGTCAGCTTTTTGAGCATTATTCAGCTAAAAACTGGTCAATGCTGCTCGATTCAGGTACCAGCCAGCATCAACATGCCCGCTACGATATTATGGTTGCCGGGCCGATTATGACGCTCACCACTCAAGGGGACACAACACATATCTGGCGCGCTGAAACAAATAAAATCACCCAAAGCAGCGATAATCCAATTTCACTGGTCAGGAAACATTTAGAACATTGTTTTGGCACCCCTGAGATTCAGACAACTCTGCCGTTCTGTGGCGGGGCATTAGGAATGTGGGGGTATGATTTAGGCAAACGTTTTGAAACGCTGCCAGACGTCGCACTCAACCCGTACCGAACTCCGGATATGGCGATAGGACTCTACAGCTGGGCTGTGATTAAAGATCATCATCAGGGTGAATATTATCTGGTTTCGCATTCTGACTACTCTGCACCGGACAGCGCTGAGATAGAAAATTTATTGAACAGTGACGTTAGCAGTAACGTAAAAGCGTTCAAACTTACCGATAACTGGCGCTCAAATATGACTGAAACCGACTACCTGACTAAATTCAATAAGGTTCAGGACTACCTTCAGGCAGGTGATTGTTATCAGGTAAATTTGGCTCAACGCTTTGAAGCACAGTATCAAGGAGATGAGTGGCAAGCTTATCTGACTCTGCGCCAACAAAACCAGGCACCTTTCTCCGCCTTTATAAAATTACCTGAATCAAGCATTATCAGCATTTCTCCGGAGCGCTTCCTGGAAGTAAAAGGTACGCATGTGCAGACCCGTCCGATTAAAGGCACACGCCCACGAGCTTCAGAACCTAAGCAAGACTGCGCAATGAAAAACGAATTGCAACAATCGGAAAAAGATCGCGCCGAAAACCTGATGATTGTGGATTTATTGCGTAATGATATTAGTAAACACTGTTTGCCCGGCAGTGTAAAAGTACCTGAACTATTTGCCATTGAGAGCTTTGCCGCTGTGCACCATTTAGTATCGACCGTAACAGGTGAACTCGAAACCGGCCATGATGCGCTTGATTTACTCCAGGGGGCGTTTCCCGGTGGATCAATTACGGGCGCTCCCAAAATCCGGGCCATGCAAATTATTGATGAACTGGAGCCCCATGCTCGTAATATATATTGCGGAAGTATCGGTTATTACAGCCTGAACAAACGCATGGACACCAGTATTTGTATCCGTACGCTACTGTGTGAAAACAATCATGTTTATTGCTGGGCCGGAGGAGGTCTGGTGGTTGATTCTGATGGAGAGCTTGAATATCAGGAAACTTTAGATAAAGTTGCAAAAATTCTGCCGGTATTAAAGGAGCTTTAATTGGATAAAGCGCAGTTCCTAAGCCGTTTTGTATCACAGGTTGCTCAGCAATGGCAGCCTGAATACCCGCTTAAGCAGCAAGCGCGTCAGGCTGCTGTATTAATTCCGGTTATTGAACGTGACAAACTAACACTGCTGTTCACCAAACGCGCTGCGCATTTAAAACATCATCCCGGCCAAATCAGTTTCCCCGGTGGGCGCGCAGAGCCCAATGATCTAAGTTTAAAACACACCGCTTTGCGTGAAACACAGGAAGAAATTGGCCTTGACGCGCAACAGATTAATGTCATTGGCCAGCTTCCAAGTTTTAAAACAGTCAGTCGCTATCAGGTGACACCCTATGTAGGCCTGATAAAGCCTCCTCTGACGCTGCAAACCGATCCGGGTGAAGTGGAAGACACATTCGAGGTACCATTAGCTTATCTTATTAATCCTCAAAACCATTTAGTGGAACATATTCAGCGTAACGGTCAACGTTTCCCTGTCAATCTAATTCAATATAGAAATCAATCAATATGGGGCTTAACTGCAGCTTTTATTTTGAATTTAAGTGCAATACTCAATCATTAATAGCCAAAGAGCATTAGGATCAAAATGATGCTGTTCTACTTAAAAATTTGTTTACACTCCATAGAAAAACTAATTCATCCCATTACTTTTGTCAGCTTGTACGCTCTGCCACAATTAGCCATAGTTAATCCTTTGTGTTTTAAAACCATAATAAGAGTAAATAATGATCAGTGTATTTGACATGTTTAGCATTGGAATTGGTCCTTCCAGCTCACATACTGTGGGCCCGATGCGTGCTGCGCTGGCATTTATCGATGCCCTAAAACAACACAACCATTTTGAACAAACAAACACCATAAAAACAGAACTATACGGTTCGCTTGGCCAGACAGGCAAAGGTCATGGCACAGGAAAAGCAGTAATTTTAGGTTTGTGCGGCTTTGCTCCGGAAACCATTGATGTCGATATTATCGAGTCCACACTGACTGATATAGACCATTCTGAGCGACTAAATTTAAATGGTGAAAAGTTAATAGACTTTCCCCGTCAGAATGCCATTATTTTTCACCGTCGAAAAACACTCAAACTACATGCCAATGGTATGACATTATTTGCTTATAAAGATGATGAATTACTGTTTGAGCAAACCTATTACTCCATAGGTGGCGGTTTTATTATTCGCGAACAGGATTTTGAACAACAAAAATTTATCGCGCTTGAAGAAGAAAAGAAACCAATTCCCTACCCCTTTGAAACCGCTGCAGAATTAATACAGCAGTGTAAAGATAATGGATTTCGTATCAGTACTTTAATGTTGAAAAACGAAACAGCGTTTATGCCTCAGTCACAGATTCAGGCTAAATTGTGGGAAATCTGGCAAGTGATGCGAGGGTGCATTGAAAAAGGCATTCATACCGAAGGTATTTTGCCTGGCGGCTTAAAAGTTAGCCGCCGGGCTCCGGCTTTATATCGTCGCCTGCAGCACGAAAAAACCACTGATCCCATGGTTACCATGGATTGGGTAAACCTTTTCGCTCTGGCCGTTAATGAGGAAAATGCGGCCGGTAGTCGTGTAGTGACCGCACCAACAAATGGTGCAGCTGGAATATTGCCAGCAGTTCTGCGTTATTACGATAAGTTTGTACAGCCAGTGGATGAAGATACTGCCGCGCGCTATCTGCTAACCGCCGCCGCCATTGGAATTTTATACAAAAAAAATGCCTCTATTTCAGGCGCTGAAGTAGGCTGTCAGGGCGAAGTGGGCGTTGCCTGTTCAATGGCAGCTGGTGCTCTGACTGAAATATTAGGTGGCAGCGTATCAGCAGTGGAGAATGCAGCAGAAATTGGTATGGAGCACAATCTGGGTTTAACCTGTGATCCTGTAGGCGGTTTAGTGCAGGTCCCCTGCATTGAACGTAATGCCATGGGTGCCATTAAAGCCATTAATGCATCCCGTCTGGCATTGCGTGGAACGGGTGATCACAAGGTATCGCTGGATAAGGTAATCAAAACCATGTGGGATACGGGTAATGATATGAAAGCCAAATATAAAGAAACCGCACGAGGCGGTTTAGCTGTCAATATTATTGAGTGTTAATCAGCTCAGGTACGGGTTGCGACTACAGAGTGTCTCTCGTAGCTCGTAGCTCGTAGCTCGTAGCTCGTAGCTCGTAGCCACTTATTTTACCGGTAAGGTTAAGCCCTTGAACATCTTTTCAATTTCATCATTATTTTTAAGCATCATCGCTCTTTCAACCACATCTTTAGTTAAATGCGGTGCGAAACGCTCAATGAAATCATACATATAGCTGCGCAGGAACGAACCTTTACGGAAACCTATTTTGGTTGTGCTGTAATCAAATAAATGACTCGCATCAATTTTAACCAAATCTGCATCCAGCTTAGGATCAACCGCCATGGACGCAATCACACCAATACCGACACCTAAACGCACATAAGTTTTTATTACGTCAGCATCGGTCGCAGTAAATACAATTTTAGGTTCCAGCCCTGCCCGGCCAAACGCTTCGTCCAATTCAGAGCGACCAGTAAAACCAAACACATACGTCACCAAAGAATACTGGGCAATATCTTCTATCGTGATTGAGGATTTTTTGGCTAACGGATGGTCACGATGCACAATAATACTGCGATTCCAGTGATAACACGGCAACATCACCAAATCGTTATACAAATGTAGCGCTTCCGTAGCAATCGCAAAGTCGGCTTCGCCCTTAGCCGCTAAATCACTAATTTGCGATGGTGTCCCCTGATGCATATGCAAAGACACTTTAGGGAATTTATCCATAAACCCCTTGATTACGTTAGGCAGAGCATAACGAGCCTGGGTATGGGTAGTGGCAATGTTTAATTTGCCACGATCAGGCAAAGTATGTTCACGGGATACAGCCTTAATACTTTCAACTTTCGCCAGAATTTCCTGAGCAATATTAATCACATCCTGACCCGCGCTGGTAACATGTGTAAGATGTTTGCCGCTACGTCCAAAAATTTGCACACCCAGCTCATCTTCAAGCATACGAACCTGCTTACTGATCCCCGGCTGCGAGGTGTATAAGCTCTCTGCAGTAGCTGATACATTCAGATTATTATTTAAGACCTCAACGATATAGCGCAGTTGTTGTAGTTTCATGGTGGAAGTAAACCTGCCTGTTATCAATTAACGAATTGTTATCCCTCTGACGCGGCACTTTTGCCCGTGGAGAATGCCTCACTTATTCTAAATATATATACCTTTCAAGAAATTAATTCCATATAATTTTATAAAAAGTCGCTTTTTTATTATTAAGTGGTGCAATACCGCGACGAATTAACGACAATAAAAGCATAGAAAAACAAGAGGATCATCGATGTTAGATTTTTCCAGCGTATTAGCATCTGCCGTGCACGATATGAAAAACTCTTTGTGTCTGTTGCTTCAATCTATCGAAACCCTGTCCACCGAAGTGGCTGATATGGATGACAGTGTATCTGAACAATTAGCCAGTATCCATTACGAAGCATCACGGCTTAATACCAGTTTAATGCATATTTTGTCGTTATACCGTGCCGGGCGTGAGCAGCTACCAATAAATATTGACGAATATTACATGGATGACCTGATTGACGAAGTGGTCGCAACCAATCAAATGTACATTGACCGTAAAAAAATGGCGCTCAATATCACCCTTCAGGACGATTTAAGCTGGTATCTTGATAACGAGCTCGTCTGTTTGTTGCTCAATGATATTTTAATCAATGCCATTCGTTACAGTAAAAAGAATATCGCCATTAGTGTATACACAGACAATAACCAGTTATGTATTCAGGTTGAAGATGATGGAAATGGCTATCCACAAAGTATGCTTGATGCCAACGCGTCTGAGATGCAGGATTTCGACCTCAGCACAGGCAGAACCGGGCTGGGGCTTTATTTTGCACGCATGATTGCCATGTCACATGAACGCAATGGAATTCAGGGCTCGATTGAGATGGAAAATGGAGGGTATTACGGTGGAAGTGTATTTAGATTAAAATTGCCCTAATATAGAGCCGATAACTAAATAATAAACCTGTTTGCTCTCAAACAACTGCACCGGGGAACGCCTAAATTGATGTACAGTATTGTTATAATTCTGCTTGCTGCTTTGTTTGTGATTGCCGTTATTATTAACGCTATTCAACAGTACAAAAATAACATTGAAGCAGAAAAGCGAAATGAATTAAATCGATTAAAAATCGTTATTGATGAAGCAGAAGACACGCTGTTAGCGGCCGAATATCTGCCGATTAGCAGTGTAATGAAAGAGATTATTTATAAACGTCTGATTAATGGTATGAGTGAGGCGCTAAAAGTAAGCCCGGGCATTCCCGAATACCAAAAGCGTATTAGTGAAGTACAAGACATAAAAGCTGCACATACGGTCACCCCAACCGATCCCAATAACTTTAACTTCACACTGCCAGATCACGAAAAGCAAATTATCGTTCTTATACAAGGGATAAAGCGACTACGCATGATACTGCGTAGTGAGTTGCAAAAAGGTAATATTGGCAATGATATTTTTAGTGCCGAGGATAAATATCTCGAACGTTATCAGTTAATGGTTAACATAGAAACGCTGGCAAAACGCATTCAAAGTTCTCTACAAGCCCAAATGCCAGGTTCTGCCCGCCAGTATCTGGAAAAAGGCATAGGCGCTTTAAAAAAACAGGCTTCACAGGATGACTATGTCATCAGGCGTAAAGCAGACTTTGAAAATCAACTGGCAAATATTCAGGAAGCGATGCGAAATGCCAACCAGCAGGACACAGAGCGCCGCATTGAAGCTGATAAAGATGAGCTGGATGAACTGTTTGCACCAAAGAAAAAATGGTAAACGATGCACTTAGACCTTTAACTAATCTGCATTACTTGCCTGATTTGCAGCCGTAATTGATCGTCGTGTCCCAATAACATTTGTTCAGCCCGATGAGCATTTACCGCCGGGCTGAATAAAAATCCTTGCACTAAATCACAGTTAAACACCAATAACTCCTGAAATTGGTCAGCACTCTCCACCCCTTCTGCGACCACTTTCATATTTAATTCCCGTGCCAGATTAAATATATTTTTCAGCATCACTGCGGTTTTGTTGTCGGTCAGTATCGTATCAATAAAGGACTTATCTACTTTTAATACATCAATAGGTAATGTCGTCAGGTAATTAAGAGAAGAAAACCCGGTGCCAAAATCATCCAGTGAAATAGATATGCCCAGCGTTTTTAACTCGGTGAGGATCTGACGTGCTTGTTTAACATGCTCAAGCAAAGACGTTTCCGTGATTTCCAGCTCAATGCAGTTACCTGGAATATCGTATTTATCTAACTGAGTACGTAATAATTTGAACATATCTGAACGGAATAATTGTGGCGCTGAGACATTAATCGCCACCGAACTGTTTTTCAGTAGTCCGCGGTGATACCACTCTGCCGCTTTTTGACAAGCATTGATGGTTACCCACTCTCCCAACTTTAAAATCAAATCAGATTCTTCAGCTAACGGAATAAATTCCGCAGGAGAGATCCAGCCATTTTCGGCGTCATTCCAGCGCAACAAGGCTTCAAAACCGCAGACACCACGCCCATTACACTGGACTTTAGGCTGAAAGTATAAATCAAGCAGCCCATGATTAAGTGCATGACGCAGCCGTGCTTCCATATTAATTCGTGATGTAACACGCTGGCTTAATTCCGGATTATAAACATGGAACCGGTTTCGTCCGCCTTTTTTGGCCTCATACATCGCAGTATCCGCATTTTTTAGCAAGGTAATACTGTCCAGGCCATCACGTGGAAACGCAGTAATACCTATACTGGCAGACCCTTTCACCCAACGTTTATTAATATGATATCCACTGGATAACTTTGTACTAATACGGCTAATTTTCGCCTTAACCTGCTGATTGTTAACATCGCCATTGATAATTAACGCAAATTCGTCTCCGCCTAAACGGGCCAGTTTGTCCTCAGAACCTTTATTTTCATTCAGTCGTTCTGCCGCCATTAACAACAATTCGTCTCCGGCATTATGCCCCCACAAGTCATTCACCTGCTTGAAATGATCCAAATCCAGATAAAGCAATACAAACGGTTTTTTGTTTGGATCATCTACCATTGAAGTAAGGTAATGATTAAACAAACGACGATTGGCCAGACCCGTTAATTGGTCGTAGTTTGCCAGTTGATTTAGCTCTTTAATTCGTAACTGACGAACAAAAATAATCCAGCCTATCGATATCGTGGTAATCAAAATCAACAAGTAAAAAACATATAACCACCAGGGGTTATTTATTTTAAAAGCAAACTCAACACTACTAACGCTCCAGTCTCCGTTGCTGTTAGTTCCCTGCAACTGAAAATCATAGTTACCCGGCGGTAAATTGGTAAAATACACTTCGGTGCGGTTGCCAATATCCTGCCAGTTATCATCGTAACCATTTAACTTGTATCGATAGCGGTTTTTGGTGGGGGCAGTGTAATCCAGTGCAGCAAACGAAAAGCGCAACGCATTTTGATCGGATTCAAAATCAATTCGCTCACCCTGATTTATAACCTGACTGGTGAGAATTTTATTTGAGACTTCAATGTCGGTAATAACAACAGGTGCATCAAAAAATTCGTTGTAATCCCGCGTCGTATCGATCTTTAGCAATCCCTTATTTGAACCAATATATAATGCCTGCCCCATGGCACTAATAGATGCCTCAAGAAACTGCCAGTTAGGCATATTGATAATATTGGAATAGACGGTCAGCTTATGATTCTGAGTATCGATGCTGCCAACCTGGTTCACTGTGGTAAACCAAAGCTGATTATGCTGGGTGTAATACACATTTTTAATACGTGTATCAATTTCAGGATCGGCGAGTGTGATATAGCTGGGTTCATTTGGCTCATGTGTTTTGGCATCGAATGTTACTTTAACCAGCCCCATGCCCTGGGTTGCAATCCAAACAGCGCCGGTATCATCCTCAGTAATACTATTAACACGAATTGTCTGCGAACCATTGTCCCCCAAGTGTACATGAAAGATTTTTTCACGAATCGGATCAACCCGGTACATACCGTTGGAGGCCGCAATCAGTAAATCACCGTTTTTAGCCTGAACTAACTGATAAGGAAAGTTTCCAGCCATAACGTAAGGATCGTTATCCTGGTATAAAAAACGCTTAACCACGCGTTTTTCGATCAATGAGTACTGACTAAGTCCGGTATAACGATTAGCCAGCCACAGATAATCACCATCCTGCACAATATCGTAAACTTCCCCATCTTGGATAGGTTCATTTTTAAGACTGTAAGTTTGAACAATTTCTCCGGTACTGGGATTTATCTGGCTTATCCCGTCATTTTGAGCAACCCAGATTGAGTCCTGTTTTCCCCGATGCACCGATACATTCCAGATTTGCTGGGTATCGGAGTCATTTTTATAATCGATAATATGTGTCACGGTTTGTTGGCTTGGATCAATGCGCTCCAGAGACATATCCGTGGCAACCCAGATATTGCCGTTACTGACTTCACTGCCCCATACGTTATTCGATACCAACCCCTTATTATTCAACGTTTTATAATAAAGCGTTGTACCCTCTTTCACCGGCGAATAAAACGCCACGCCATTATGGGTGGATACCCAGACTAAATCCGAGCTATCGACGGCCAGATGATTAACCTGATTACCAGGTATTGAAGCATCACTGTAAGCATCATGCTGTAAATGCATAATGCTGTTTTTATTTAAATCAATAACACTGATGCCCTTGTTAAAATACCCCAGCCATAAGCGCTGGTAGCGATCGACAACCAGCGACGAGATTTTATTTTCGGCTAATATCAGTGGCGAACTTGTGTCGGTCGAATAATGAGTAACCTTGTGGTTGTTCAAATCAATTGCAAATAATCCCGCACCTTCTGTCGCTACCCATAACGTATTTTGATGAATTAATAATTTATAAACCGGTCGGGATAACAACTTATCCAGCTGCTCATCGCCACTAAAAAATGGCTGGACTTTACCATTGTCTTCAGACAAATATCCCAACCCTTCGCTGGTACCGACCCACAACGTATTATCATTTTGCTGCGCCAGAGACATCACCATAGACATATTAAACTTGTCATCTACCGGCATTGATGTGAACTGTTCAGTGACGGGATTAAAATCAATCAATCCATTGCCGCTCCCAATCCAAATCTTATCGGGACGAACAACTAACGCATTTAACAGCCAATTGGTGGGAATAGAGTCGGGATCTTCTGAATGAAGAAAGTGTTTAATGTGTCCGTTTAACTGAATTTTGTTTAAGCCGTCTTCTGTCGTCACCCACAAATTTCCCTGACTGTCTTCAACCATAGAGGTGACAAAATTATTGGTTAACCCTTTGCTGCTGCCGTGGGTATAAGACAAGGTTTTAAAATGTTTGCCGTCATAACGGCTAATGCCAGAATCTGTTGCGATCCAGATATACCCGGATTTTTGCTGATAAATTCCCAGCACTTCAACAGAAGGCAAACCATGACTGGCCGTCAAAGTAGAAAAACGATATTTAGTGGATATGGGATTGGCAAAACTCAGACTGCAAAACAACATCAACAATGCAGCAAAAAGCGTATTCCAGCCTTGACATCTGAACATCAATCTCGGAGAGATAACACAAAAAATTTTACTATCAGACAAAAGAAATCAACCCAAATATCCAAAAGCTACAACAGTTTGGCATTGACTAAGCCGGTTCACCAGAAGCGCGCGATTATACACCAGTTAATTGTATGTAAAAAACGCATATTTATCATATTAATTACATAATGAAACCAATTGTTACGTTTGCTTTCCAACGGGATTATAAGTAACTGTTTTTAATTAACTTAATAACCAGAAACTCAACTTACTCAAAACATAAAACATTGATTTAGAGTGAGCATATACGTGTAAAAAAAGAGTAAAATATCATACAGAAACCAAAGGACAGACCAGTCATTATCGGTAAACCTGAATTTCCCAGGCAGGTAAAATGAAACTACTGAATAGATAAAGCAGATATCCAACACCGGACAAATCGTTATAACAGTTGAGGCTGTAGCTAAGTTACAACCCAGTTTGTATTTGTCGCACTATTAAATTTGTCCACCCTGCACATGATCTAAATCAAGGTTGTTATATAAAATTATAAATAGTGCAGTATTTGGTTGAATTAGGTGGCATTCTGAAGCGTCAACACGCGTTGACTCGCATCAGGTGTACCTGACACCTTGTTAGTTCACTCTGACTTAATTTTGGTAAAACCTGCTAGGGTAACTAAATGGAATTTAAAGACTATTACGCGATTCTGGGGGTCAGGGAAGACGCGGATCTGAAAGAGATCAAAAAGGCCTATCGAAAACTGGCCCTGACTTTTCATCCGGATATGAACGCCGACGAAGGGGCTGAGGAAAAATTCAAGGAAGTGGCCGAAGCCTATGAGGTATTGAAAAATGCCGAGCGCCGGGCTGAATATGACGAGTTGCGTCGTTATGGTGGCACTAAAGGCTTTGAGCCCCCTCCTGACTGGCAACAGGGTAAGGGCTTTGACGGAAATGCCCGGGGACCATCCGGACAGGATTTTTCTGATTTTTTCAATTCCATTTTTGGCGGCGGTTTCAATCAGGCGCGTCATTCAGCGTCTGATGAAGCTTTTTCTTTTAAAGGCCAGGACGCTGAAATCGAAGTGCCAATATTTCTGGAAGATACTCTTGCCCAACATTCCCGTAATATTGAGTTCAGTATACCGACCTATGAAGGCGGACAAATCAGACACATTAAAAGAACCCTGAAAGTGAAAATCCCGATGGGTGTCATGGATGGAGAACGTATTCGTCTGAAAGGTCAGGCTGGACCGGGTCATGGACAGGGACCTAATGGCGATCTGTATCTTCATATCCGCCTGGTTCCTCACCCTTTATTTGATGTGCAGGGCCATAATCTGCTGTTAACTTTACCAGTAAGTCCCTGGGAAGCGGCACTAGGAGCAAAAATTACCATACCGACGCTAAGCGGCAAAATCAATCTGACGATTAGCCCCAATAGCCAGACCGGACAAAAACTACGCATCAAAGGCAAAGGATTGAAAACTAAAACAGTCACCGGTGATTTATTAGTGATCCTGAAAGTCGTTATGCCGCAAACCAACAGTGAGGAAGCCAAAACATTATGGCAACGAATGGCGGATAGCAGCCAATTCAATCCAAGAACAGAATGGAGCAACTAACATGGCAGAAACCACAATTGAAATTTCGGTCACAGAATTATATGCCGTTGAATATATCACCCCCAAATTGGTGACCGAAGCTGTGGATTTGGGCATCGTCATCCCGATTGAAGGTGCCAGTGCTAAGGACTGGGTGTTTGATACCAACAGTGCACACTGGCTGAAAAAGGCCGCACGCTTGTATCTGGATCTGGAAATTGACTGGGTGGCAGTGTGTATGGTCATTGACTTATTAAAACAAAAAGAGCAACTGCTACGGGAAAATGCTCAATTACGAGCTCAATTACAGCGGTTTATTTAGCCTCACAATTCAATACCGAATCGACAAACAAGGGATCAATCACCGCAGCACCGCGGAAAACGACTCTGCAACATAAGATTTGATGCAGACGCATTTGCGTCAGGTTGCCTTTGGTCAACAACCAGACACCAGTGAAAAGCAGAGCCAACGCCCTTAATAGCGTCAGCAATATGGCTGAATACTTCAGGCGTTAAAACGCGATACAATGGTTTTGTACCGCAATCTCAGCTTCAATATTTTTATCTGTCCAAAGTTTATTGGATAGAGTATCCAGTGCAGTTGACTCGCCATGCACCAACATGATTCGCGGTGAACCTTTAAAATGTGAGACCCACTCAATTAACTCAGATTGTCCGGCATGAGCTGAAAAGCCCCCTAATGTCTCAATACGCGCTTTCACCAGATAATCTTCACCAAATAATTTGATATGTTTTTTGCCGTCAACCAAAAGTCGACCCAGCGTCCCGCGCGCCTGAAAACCACAAAATATCACCGTACTGCGTGAATCCCAAATACGTTGCTTAAAGTGATGACGAATACGTCCCCCGGTACACATGCCACTACCAGCAATAATCAACGCCCCCTTACTGATTTTATTAATCGCCATCGAGTCCTGAGGTGATGAGGACAGTAACAGACGAGGAATAAAGTCCTTTAAAATTGAATGGGCCGCAGGACGTACTAATTTAATATCCTCTTTATCCAGTTGATTAAACCAGTGGTCATAAACTTTGGTAACCTCAATGGCCATTGGACTGTCCAGAATCACCTGCCAGTTTTGCAGGTCTCCCTGTTTGTATAACTGGCCTAAATAAAACAATAATTCCTGAGTACGCCCAACTGCAAAAGCGGGGATCATAATGTTACCGCCCTTGTGTTCCGTTTCGCGGATAATAGTGCGTAACTGCTCCACCGTGTCTTCAATTGGACGGTGATTACGATCACCATAAGTGCCTTCCATTAACACCACATCAGCTTTTTCCAGAATTGTGGGATCATTCATCAAAATTGCACTTTTATTACCCAAATCACCGGAAAAAACCAATGTACGGCTTTTGCCTTTTTCCTCAATACAAAACTCTGTGATAGCGGATCCCAAAATATGCCCAGCATCATGGAATGTCACACTGGCGTTGGTTGCTACTTTAAATGGTTGTCCATAGGGATGTGCTTTACTCAGGGATAAGACTTTGGCTACATCCTGTTCAGTGTAAATAGGTTCAAGGGGCTCTTTACCGCGACGCAAACGACGACGGTTGGTGCGTTCCAAATCGCTTAAGTATAAATTGACTGAATCAAGCAGCATAACTTCCAGTAACTCCACTGTCGCAGAAGTAGCATGAATAACGCCGTTGAACCCTTCATGTACCAGTTTTGGCAGCATACCACTGTGATCCAGATGGGCATGAGACAATACCACTGCGTTAATGCTAGCTGGTGCGAATTCAAAATACTCATCAGGCAGGCGTTTGGCTGCGTTGCCCCCCTGATGCATGCCACAATCGAGCAAAATCCGCCCCAATTCCGGAGATTCGATCATATGACAAGAACCCGTTACTTCTTGAGCTGCACCTAAAAATCTGACAGTTGCCATGGATGATACGCCTTTATATTTTGTTGTAGTAAAACACCAGACCATAGCCAAATTTTAGGACATGGATCTGTATCAAATTTAACTTAACTGCGATTGATTTTATGTTCCCCAAAATCACACTTTCACTGCCAGCACATCACATTTAACACCGTGCAATACCGCATTAGCAGTGGAACCTAATAACAATTTAAGACCTTTCTGACCGTGAGTTCCTATAACAATCAAGTCGGATTGATCTTCCTTAGCCCTCAGGTGAATTTCATCGGCAGCTTCACCCTCAGACGTGTAGACTTGCGTTAGCGGGATGTGGTTTTGCTTAGCAATATCCGATAACTTCTCTCTAGCCTGCTCTCTCCATTCAGTTAACATCTCTGCGCCAAAGGCATCACCTCCATAAGGACCGTAGTACCGATATGGATAAGCCACGTAAATCAGGCTTAATTGCTCAGGTGTCTCCACCAGTTTCAAGGCCCTTTCCAGGACAGGTTCATAAGTTGCGTAGGGATCTATAGCAACAAGAACTTTTTGATAACTATTCATATTATTCTCCACTTAAGGTTAGTCATTTATCGATACCTTCCGGATGTATACGGCTTATTTCCGGAGCTGATAACTCGGTGGTTACACTTAATGCCCTTATTCATTACGGTGTCATTGCATGGTATGCCTTACCCTAACGTTCAGGGTCTGTACTGACCCATTTTTAACCAAATTACAGCCCTAATCATTTCAGAAGATAAAACACCGAATATCAAGATTGTCGCTAAAGATGCCAACCCGAATCATCAAACATCCAGATAGTAATCAACAGATTGCAGTGTTTGAAATAAACAATATTGATCCCAGTCAAGGTTTTATAATGTATCAATACTAAAATAACTTAAAACAGCAACGCTTCGGTGAAATCATGAAATGGACTGTCGTGTTAGATATTCTGCTCGTTTTACTTGTGTTAGTTCTGACGTTCACAGGGCTATTGTTGACCAATACACTACCGCCAGGGAGTAGAAGACTCACAGTCTGGACACTGAACCGACACCAATGGGGTGACGTGCATTTTTACCTGTCAATGCTGTTTATCACTGGCCTTGTCTTACATCTCATAATGCATGTTCACTATATAAAATCAGTTATTGCTGGCAACAACTTGCGTTGGCAACGAACAAGACTAATAGCCGCCGTTATGGTCATAACGATACTTATTGCTCTGACGGTCATGCCTTTAATTATGAAGCCTGACTAAATTGTCAGTTTTACAATCATAAAAGCTGTCATTCAGAAGGTGGTGACATATGACGCATAACACTAATAACAACCTACATAAGTCCAGTCACAGAGGCACAACATGCGTATAGGAATACTCACAGGGGGTGGGGATTGTCCCGGATTAAATGCGGCAATACGGGCTGTAGCCAAAAGTTTAATACTCAATCACAAAGCCCGGATTATTGGTATAGAACAAGGTTTCCGGGGCTTAATTGAGCAGCAGGTAAGGCCATTAAGCTATGCTGATTGCAGCGGAATCTTGAATATGGGTGGCACCATACTGGGCACTCATAACAGTGCAGATCCGTTCAACTATAAAGGTCAGGATGTATCGATTCAGGTACTTGATTACTATCACAAACTTGGTCTCGACGGCCTGGTTGTTATTGGCGGTGACGGCACTATGGCCATTGCCCATAGCCTTGCGGGGTTAGGCATAAATGTAGTGGGTATGCCTAAAACTATCGACAACGATCTTATGTGTACCGATAGAACCTTTGGTTTTGATACCGCAGTAAGTATCGTCACCGATGGCATTGATCGACTACGCACGACAGGTCAGTCACACCGAAGAGTCATGATTCTGGAGACCATGGGCCGTTATGCCGGGTGGATTGCATTACATGCAGGCATGGCCGGGGGAGCAGATGTGATCCTCATCCCGGAATTTCCTTACTCCATAGAAGAAGTCGCCAAAGCCTGTAAAAATCGTATGGGTGAACAACATTATTCGGTGCTGGTTGTTGCTGAAGGAGCTATGCCTTCAGGTGGTCATATGACCATCAGAGAATCACTGGATACCAGCCCCGATCCGGTTCGCCTGGGAGGCATAGGGAATGTGCTTAAACACCAGTTAGAAAACCTAATTGATGCTGAAGTGAGATCAACTTGTCTGGGACATATTCAACGGGGAGGTTCCCCTACCGCGTTTGACCGTATATTTGCCACCCAGTTAGGTAGTTATGCCGCATCGTTAGTTGCAAACCGTGAATTTGGAAAACTGGTTGTTATGCAGAATAACCAACTAAGCAGCGTGCCTCTGGCACAGGTCGCAACTCAAAGCAAAAAAGTTGACGGGCATGACTTAACCTTCCAAAGCGCGCTAGCAATGGGTATAAGCTTTGGGCTCCCCTCACCTGCTAACAGTTAGACAATAAAAATATTTTTTAACAAGCGGTTCGATCACAGACTATATGTTTGTGATCCCGCTTAAATCAGCGATTAAATCTGTCTTGACGCTAACGCCCTTCATTTTGTACAAAAATTGATCCACATCAACAACAATCAGGCAAAAAACGCATAACAATACCTACTTCATGATGCGTTAATTAAATCTGTCACTTATATTTTTTAGACAGTAAGCCGAAATGGGTTTGTGATGGACACTACTTCTGCTACAAAAAATACAGGTAGCGTAACTGCAATTCGTGGCAGTGTTGTTGATGTCAGATTTCCGATTAAATTGCCGGCAATTTACAATTTGCTCTTCAGCCCCGATAAAAAAATCGTGCTTGAAGTACAAACCCAACTTGATGAGCAAAAAGTAAGAACTGTCGCCTTTACCCCTACCCAACACCTTGCCCGGGGCATGTTAATCGAAGATTCGGGGGCTCCTCTGATGGCACCGGTGGGTGATAATATCTTATCGCGGATGTTTAATGTCTTCGGTCACAGTATTGATGGTCGTCCAACTCCAAGTCAGATTAGCTGGCAAAGTGTACATGCATCTCCACCGCCTTTATCCAGACGTTCAACCAAAACAGAAATGTTTGTAACCGGGATAAAAATTATCGATGTTCTGATGCCATTGGAACGAGGGGGGAAAACCGGCCTGTTCGGCGGTGCTGGTGTGGGTAAAACAGTGCTGTTGTCAGAGATGATCCACAATATGCTCGGCCATCAGCAAGGAGTAAGTATTTTTTGTGGTATTGGTGAACGCTGCCGTGAAGGTGAAGAACTATACCGGGACATGCAACAAGCCGGCGTTCTGCCACATATGGTAATGCTGTTCGGCCAAATGAACGAACCGCCCGGAAGCCGCTTTAGAATTGGCCATGCAGCCTTAACCATGGCCGAGTATTTTCGGGACAAACAACAACGGGATGTGCTGTTATTAATTGACAACATTTTCCGCTTTATTCAGGCCGGTTCCGAAGTATCCGGATTAATGGGACAAATGCCGTCACGTATGGGGTATCAGCCAACGATGGCAACTGAACTGGCAAGTCTTCAAGAACGGATTGCCAATACAGATAAAGCGGCAATTACTTCCATTCAGGCGGTTTACGTGCCCGCTGACGATTTTACCGATCCGGCGGCAGTGCATACCTTTTCTCATTTATCTTCCACCATTGTGTTATCGCGTAAACGAGCCAGCGAAGGACTCTACCCGGCAATTGACCCCTTATTGTCCAGTTCCAAAATTGCCACACCAGGCATAATTGGTGAACGGCATTATCAGATAGCTCAGGATGTACGCCGTACACTGGCTCAATATGACGAACTCAAGGATATCATTGCGATGTTAGGACTGGATCAATTATCCGCAACCGACAGAGAAGTGGTCAGCCGGGCACGCAGACTGGAACATTTTTTCACCCAACCTTTTGTAACGACCGAATCATTTACCGGTCTGGAGGGCAAATCGGTGCAGCTTGAACAAACACTGGATGGCTGTGAACGAATTTTAAACGGGGAATTTAATCAATTCCCGGAAAACGCACTGTATATGATTGGCTCCGTGGATGAAGCACACATTGCATCATCAGCTTCAGTTGCAGCAAATAACAATGAATAAACCAATGAACAAATTTGATAACAAAGGGACGATGACAACAAACAGGATGCAGCTGAAAATTTTGCAACCCTTTGCCGTATTTACCAACGTCACCAACGTGTTACGTATCGTCGTGGAAACGACAGAAGGTGCTTTTGGCTTGCTGCCATTACGCCTTGACTGTGTGGCGGTGCTGGTTCCTGGCATTCTGAGTTACACCACAGAACAAGGCGAGTTTTTTGTGGCTGTGGATGAAGGTTTGCTGGTCAAAACCAATGAACAGGTAGTGATATCGGTTCGTCATGCCAATGCGGGTAATCACCTGAATGAGTTACGTGACAAGGTAAAACAGGATTTTTTATCCGCAGATGACGCAGCCCTGCACACAAAACAAGTGCTGGCCAAACTTGAAACGGGCTTCTTACGACGTTTTCTCAGTTTGACCAAAATCTAATATGCGTAACAAGATCTCCCGTCATCATCGGCAACAAAAACTGGCCGAGCTAATCGACGATAAAGCCAGGCGCAAAATTAACGCGCGCCGGGATGAACATAATCAGGTGTGGTTTGGACTGGGAATGATGGGACTAATTGGCTGGTCCGTAGCGCTTCCGACTCTGCTGGGAATTGCCATAGGTATGTGGCTGGACAGCATAGATACGGGCCCCCGCTCATGGACGCTGGCATTACTTATGGCGGGCTTGTGCGTTGGCTGTTTCATCGCCTGGCACTGGGTCACTAACGAAACCCGCTGTATACATAAGGAAAACACAGATGATGACAACTAACTGGCTGATCCATTTGACAACCTTCATAGACCAATACTTACCGCCATTGTTGGCTGGCTGTGGCATTGGACTATTTTTCTTTGCCACCTTATGGATCACTGTACATAAAGGGCTGAAATCGGGCAATCCTGCCCTGTGGTTTGTACTGGGTATGCTCGTCCGCACGGGAATAAGTTTAAGCCTGTTCTACATTCTGGCGGCAGGAGACTGGCAACGTCTGTTGATCAGTTTATGTGGGTTTATTGTGGGCAGACAACTGGTTCATAAGTTAATCCAACGGATGTCGGGCGAACAAAGAGTAATGTCCGGGGTTCATCATGCACCTTAGTCCCGATGACATTATTTTTTGGCAATACGGCATTATCAAACTCAATGCTACTATCGTTTTTACCTGGGTATTAATGCTGGTACTGACCTTGGGAGCGAAGCTGATCACTCGCAACCTAACCGGCCAGTTAAACCGTTCCCGCTGGCAAAATTTACTGGAAATAATTGTTACCAGTATTGAACAGCAAATAAAAAGCATTGGCCTGCGCCATCCACGTCGCTACATTGGCTTTCTGGGTAGTCTTTTCCTGTTTGTAGCCTGTGCCAATCTATTTACCCTGTTTCCTGGCTACGAGCCGCCAACGGGTTCGTTGTCTACCACCCTGGCACTGGCATTATGTGTCTTTCTTGCCGTACCGATCTATGGCATTTACCAAAAAGGGATATTTAACTATTTAGCTTCCTATACTGAACCTGTGTGGATGATGTTGCCATTTAATATTATTGGTGAACTATCAAGGACCCTGGCACTGGCTGTGCGCCTTTTTGGCAATGTGATGAGTGGCAGTATGATCATGGCAATATTGCTGGTGATTTCACCATATATCTTTCCACTGGTTATGACCGCACTGGGTCTGCTCACCGGTATGGTGCAAGCTTATATATTTTTTGTTCTGGCTGCCGTTTATATCGCCGCAGCAACCCAGACATCTGCCGGACAATCTAAACCGGTAGCCAACAGTTCCGTTCAGCTACATTCACCCACTAAGAAATAAGGCCATATTTATGGATAGTTTGACTTACATCTCAGTCGTTTCGATCATAACTGCCGGTATTACCATTGGTTTTGGTGCTCTGGGACCGGCATTTGCAGAAGGTCGGGCCGTCGCATCCGCACTAACTGCTTTAGCACAACAGCCGGATGCATCAGCAACAATTACCCGCACCCTGTTTGTAGGACTAGCCATGATTGAGTCTACCGCCATTTATTGTTTTGTAGTCTCGATGATCGTGTTATTCGTTAACCCGTTCTGGAACTATTTTATTGCTCTTGCAGCAGGACACTAACTCATGCTGATTGACTGGTTTACTGTGGGTGCTCAGGTACTTAATTTTTTGTTACTGGTGTGGTTGTTAAAACATTTTTTATATCAACCAATTCTCAATGCCATTGATGCCCGCGAGCGGGAAACAGCAAAGATTATCAACGACGCTGAAAAAATCAAACGCGAAGCAAGCGACCAGTTGCACATCTATCAGCAAAATAACCAATTACTCGAGCAACAACGGCAAGCCTTAATCACACAAGCCACTGATGAGGCCAATCAAATACGAGACCGATTACTCAACAAGGCCAATCAGGATGCTCAACAACTAACGCAACAGCATCTGGCATCCATATCTGACGAGTTCATTGCCATACAACAGGACATCGCCACCAAAAACCTGCTTGAAGTGTTTGCCATTAGCAACAAGGTATTAACGGAGTTAGCCAGTCAATCTTTACAAGAAAGTATGTTTGCGCTGTTTATTCAACATTTAACAGCCGCGTGCAGCAATATGACAACAAACCCGCTGGTTGGACTGGATGAACATAACAAGATTCTGGTACGCAGTCGCTTTGCCTTATCGCAGCAACAGCAACAACAAATTGAACAATGCTTACAACAATCATTAAAATCTGATACTACGCTGACATCACAAGTTGAATACCAACATTCCGAAGCCTTGTTGTGTGGCATAGAAATAAGTACTAGTGGATGGAAACTTGCCTGGAGCAGTGCCAATTATCTGCAGCAATTACAACAACGAGCCAGTGAGTTAGCCAAACAACTTTTGCCCAATACAACTCAACCAGCATCAGAATCCCCTGTAAATGTTGATGACAACGGCGCCAACGGAGCCTCCCTTTGAAATCCAACGCCGAATTCGAATTAAACAACTTGTTTGACCGTCAATATGAACTGTTAAACCAGTTACGGGAAACAGTGTCACCTGACCTATCTGTTCAGGAAGTGGGTTATATCATCAGTGTTTCCACCGGCATCGCTACGGTTAGTGGTTTGCCTGGTGTGGGTTATGAAGAACTGATTAAATTTCCCCATGACATTTATGGTATAGCCTTCAATATTGATGAAGAACTCGTCGGTGTCTTATTGCTTGGCCCGTTTGAACAACTCAGCGCCGGTGACGAAGTACAACGCACCGGGCGCGTGATGGATGTCGCGGTGGGAGAAGGATTATTGGGGCGTGTTATTGATCCTTTGGGGCGTCCACTGGATGGACAAAAACCGCCACAACTTAGCGAAAGAATACCAGTGGAACGGCCTGCCCCGGAAATAATGCAGCGTGCAGCCGTTAATCGCCCCTTGCAAACGGGCTGGAAAGTGATCGATGCGTTACTCCCAATCGGACGGGGTCAGCGTGAACTGATCATGGGTGACAGAAATACCGGTAAAACCACAATTGCCATTGATGCCATGCTAAATCAGCGCGGTAAAGACGTTATCTGTATTTATTGCGCGATTGGTCAGCGAGCAGCATCGGTGGCCAAGACTCTGGCCATATTGCGTAAAAATAACACAATGGACTACAGCATAGTGATGGTGTCAGAAGGCAACGATCCCCCTGGGTTTAACTATATCGCCCCTTATGCCGCAACCAGTATTGCTGAATACTTTATGCAAGCAGGTCGCGATGTCCTCATTGTCTATGATGATTTAACTCAACATGCCAGAGCGTATCGTGAGTTGTCTTTATTGCTACGCAGGCCCCCTGGCCGTGAGGCATTTCCTGGAGACATTTTTTATATTCATTCGCGCCTGCTGGAGCGGGCTACCCATTTAAAAGCCGCTTTGGGTGGGGGGTCTTTAACGGCACTCCCAATACTGGAAACCGAATCGCAAAATATGTCGGCCTACATCCCGACCAATCTGATATCGATTACCGACGGGCAAATTTATTTGTCACCCACCCTGTTTGAACTCGGTATTTTACCCGCCATCGATGTGGGAAAATCCGTATCCCGGGTAGGAGGAAAAGCCCAACATGGTGCTTTTCGCAGTGTAGCCGGTGATCTAAAACTAGCCTACGCCCAGTTTGAAGAGCTGGAAACCTTTGCCCGCTTTGGCGCCCAACTGGACCACGATACGTTAAAGACAGTGCATCGGGGGCAACGGATCCGGGCTTGCCTTAAGCAATCAGCCAATAGCCCTATGAGCGATGCCGAGCAAATTTCAGTCTTGCTGGCATTAACAGCAGGCCTGTTTGATCCAATACCATTGTCTTTAATGCCGAACGCCGAACATGCTGTACGCATGACCTGCAAACAAATGCCCTCTGCGCTTTTGAACAGATTGGCTGGCACCGATCCTTTAACTGAGGCTGATCAACTCAATATTATAAATATTACCAGGCGTGCGCTGACAGAGTTTGAACAAACCGCGACTACTCAGGGAACAGGCCATGAATGATTCGATGGACAGTTTGCACCATAAAATAAACAGCGCGGCAGATCTAAAGTCGGTTGTGCGCACCATGAAAGCCATTGCCGCCAGCAATATCAGCCAATATGAAAATGCGGTTAAGTCACTGGATGACTACTATCGAACAGTACAACTGGGTTTAACCGCTTGTGTGATGAACAACAGTCAACTCACTTCAGGATGGGAGTCGGCTAACTCTAAACAACCGGGAATTTTTATTATATTTGGCTCCGATCAAGGCTTGGTCGGGCAATTTAATCAACGCATGGCCAGTTTTGTCCAGTCGGTGATAAACCAACAAAGCAAACCGGGGGCATTATGGCTGGTTGGTGAAAGAATTAACACCCATCTACCCGGCGACCAGTCCAATGTTGCCATGCATTTTAAATTACCCAATTCAGTTAACACTATTACTGCCCTGATTGATGACATTTTACGGGAGCTGGAAGTTCAGCTTGAGCAGGGCAATCTTGAACAAGTCTGTCTGGTCAATCACCAGCCTCAGTCCGGTTCCAGCTATAAGCCGGTTTGCCAACAATTATTACCGCTGGATCAACGCTGGTTGCAAGATATTGTGTTACCTCGCTGGCCAACTAACAAACTTCCACAATTACTTGGCGCAATGCAAACAACTTTCCCGGCACTGGTGCGTGAATATTTGTTTATGTCTTTGTTCAAAGCCTGTGCAGAGTCGTTGGCCAGTGAAAATGCCAGCCGGTTGGCCGCAATGCGCCGCGCAGAAAAAAATATCGATGATTTACAGGCCAATTTACACCAGACGTTTCATCGCTTGAGACAAACCGGTATAGACGAAGAACTGTTTGATTTGATCGGCGGATTCGACGCCCTGAACAAGGTTGAATAGAAATAGTCCCGGCTCTTTATTTTTTGAGGAAATCAGAATGAACATGAAGCAAATCAGCGAAATAGCCATACAATATGGCATCAAACCCAAATACATCAGGAAAGCCGAATTAATTCACCTCATCCAGCGTAATGAAGGTAACTTCGATTGTTTTGCCACTGCCTATCAGGGGGTTTGCGATCAAGAGAAATGTTTGTGGCGTCAGGATTGTTTGAAGCAAGCAGTCAAAAAGTCCCACTAACCGACTATAGAGTTATATTCGAAAAAATATGAATTGATCAACAGGGTATACGCACTGGATGGATTCTGAAATGCCTGATATTGCAAGTAATGTATCAAATTTATTTAAAATGACCCCATTACAACCCCAAGATAATACAGGCTCTGATTAAGACTATGAATTTATTGGCAATAATTGGTGCCCGGGGCCGGAAAAAATCGTCTGGAGCGATTTTTAACATCGGAGCATGCGACGATGGCCCGAAGGGTAAGCACCATGGATGGTGCGCATACCTGAACCGCATGCGAAGCATCGGTTTAAGGACGGCCATAAACACAATAATGCATCATTCGCAGAATTAAAAACTAACTATGAAATTAAGATAAGAATTGGTGCCCGGGGCCGGAAAAAATCGTCTGGAACCATTTTTAACATCGGAGCATGCGACGATGGCCCGAAGGGTAAGCACCATAGATGGTGCGCATACCTGAACCGCATGCGAAGCATCGGTTTAAGGACGGCCATAAACAAAATAATGCGTCATTCGCAGAATTAAAAACTAACTATGAAATTAAGATAAGAATTGGTGCCCGGGGCCGGACTTGAACCGGCACGAAGTTACCTTCGAGGGATTTTAAATCCCTTGTGTCTACCAATTTCACCACCCGGGCATCGGATGTAAGCCATAGAGACTTATAAAGTGAGGTTGTTCTGTTTACGCTTCGCGTAAATCCTTGTGGTCGCCCTTTCGACATCCTGTCTCGGTCGACACTGGTGCTATCCTGCACTGCGTCTACCAATTTCACCACCCGGGCATCGGATGTAAGCTTTTCAGCTTATTAAGTGAAGTCATGTGACTCACGGGGAGCCAAACATGGAGGCGGGTCCCGGAGTCGAACCGAGGTCCACGGATTTGCAATCCGCTGCATAGCCACTCTGCCAACCCGCCAGAGAAAGTTTGGAGCGGGAAACGAGACTCGAACTCGCGACCCCAACCTTGGCAAGGTTGTGCTCTACCAACTGAGCTATTCCCGCATTTTTCTCTACATTGACGCCTCAGCTCAATGTGGGGTGCATTCTACAGCCAAGCTTTTTTCTGTCAACACTAAAAATGACACTTTTTGTTTGATTGCTTGATTTTTGACAGATACGTCGTAATTTCAATCAAAAGCGCCGTTTTATACAACTGAAAGTTACTTTTTAGCCTCTGGCACAATAGTTAAGTATTTCCATGCCGCAATTAAATAGGCTGTCATCGACCATACAGACAACACAGTTGCAATTAACAGCAATATGTAGCCCAAAGTCACCCAATAGATAGGAATTCCCATAAATTCCTGTAATTCCGACAAGAGTCCAATTAAAGCTAACATTTGTGCCATGGTTTTGGCTTTACCAATAAATGAAACCTGCACACTGTCTTCATGGCCACTACCTGCCATCCACTCACGTAATGCGCTAACAAACACTTCCCGTGCGGTCAGCAATACCGCGGGGATGGTAATCCAGGGATCCTGATAAGTATGCGCAATCATCAATAATGCGGCGGCAACAATTAATTTATCAGCTACCGGATCTAAAAATGCGCCAAACGGTGTGCTTTGCTGTAGTTTACGTGCCAGATAACCATCCAGCCAGTCCGTTACTGCAGCAAACCAAAAAATAAAGGCAGCAGCCTGATGTGCCCATTTCCAATCAAGAAAATACACAATGACAAAAACCGGGATTAACAACACCCGAACACAGGTTAAAATATTAGGTATGGTCCACATATAGCCTGACTTTTAATATTATTGATTTAAATGCTGATGAATCATTTGTGCCAGCTCTTTACTTATACCGGGCACTTTTGCGAGCTCATCTGCGCTGGCTTTAAGTACTTCCTGCAGCCCGCCCATGTATTTCAACAGACTTTGACGTCGTTTGGCGCCTATTCCCGGAATAGATTCGAGCTTAGACGTTTTTTTGACTTTTTGACGACGATTTCGATGTCCTGCAATAGCAAAACGGTGCGATTCATCCCTGATATGCTGAATTAAATGCAGCGCTGCAGAATCGGCACTCATCGGAATAGTATCACGATTCCCACCCAAGATAAGGGTTTCGAGTCCGGCTTTTCGGCTTGCCCCTTTTGCTACCCCGATTAACAAGGGCTTTTTCTCCAGCGGCCAGTCGCCAAAAAAGTCTTCAGCCTGGCTTAACTGGCCTTTTCCACCATCGATAAACAAGATGTCAGGAATTTTTTCGGCGTCGGTAGCATTTTTATAACGGCGTTTTAGCGCCTGTGCCATCGCAGCATAATCGTCCCCGGGTGTAATGCCTTCAATATTGTAACGACGATAATCGGTTTTATAAGGCCCTTCCCGATTAAATACCACACAGGATGCTACCGTTTGCTGACCGGAGGTATGACTGATATCAAAACATTCCATGCGCTGAATTGGCGTTTGTCTGTCTAAAGTCTGCTCTAACATCTGATAGCGAGCTACCATGGATTTATGCTGATTCTGGCGCGCTTCCAGTGCGTTATCAGCATTAGTATTGGCCAGTTTAAGATATTTGGCTTTCTCACCCCTTGTCCCCCGGAACAGCTTAATTTTGCGCCCGGCATTCTGACTTAGCAGCGTTTCAATACTGTCCTGATCTTCAATAGCCAGAGGGATAACAATGTGTGCCGGCAAAGATTTATCACCGGTTAAATAAAACTGCAGTAGAAATGACTGAAAAATTTCCAGCTCGCCTGCTTCTTTGGGAATTTTAGGGAAATAGGCTTTACTACCCAGCAGTTTGTTATCGCGAATAAACATGCCCTGAATACAGGCAATACCGTTACGGTAAGCGAAACCAAAGACATCCATTTCCTCTTCATTACCACTTACATGCTGCTGCTCCTGCACTTTTTTAAGTGATGCTATCTGGTCACGATACTGCGCCGCTTTCTCAAACTGCAACGCCATACTGGCTTGTTCCATTTTTTCCACCAGTGTGTGGATCACCTGATTACTTTTCCCGCGCAAAAACAAACGGGCTAAATCTACCTGTTGCTGATATTCCTCATCACTCACTAAACCCTCCACACAAGGGCCAGCGCAACGTTGAATCTGATACTGTAAACAAGGACGCGTACGCGCCTGATAATAACTGTCTTCACACTGACGGATCGGAAACAGCTTTTGCATAATGCTTAAACTTTCGCGTACCGCCCACGCGCTGGGATAAGGGCCAAAATATTCACCGGATTTGTTGCGTGCACCACGATGACTGGTTAAGCGCGGATGGCGATGCGCAGATAAAAAGATAAATGGATAAGATTTGTCATCACGCAACAATACGTTGTAGCGCGGTTTGTATTGTTTTATATAGCTGTTTTCGAGGATAAACGCTTCGGTTTCGCTGTGAGTAACCGTCACATCCATCTGCTGAATTTGCCGAACTAACGACTGAGTTTTAATGCTATCGACATTTTTACGGAAATAGCTGCTCACCCTTTTTTTAAGGTTTTTAGCTTTACCGACATAAATAACATCACCTGCGGCGTTGTACATGCGGTACACACCGGGTTGATTGGTCAGATTTTTTAAAAACTGTTTAGAGTCAAACTGCGACTGTTCACCTGACATGCCGTTAGAGAGTGTCCATCACTATCAGTTTATGTCGCAGCGCTAAATGGGTTAACTCAACTTCTCCACTGACATTTAGTTTTTCAAATAAACGGTATTTATAGGTATTCACAGTTTTGGCACTGAGACTTAGCTGCGCTGCAATATCCGGAACCTTATTCCCCTTCGTGATCAACAGGGTAATCTGCATTTCCCGATCAGAAAGTTGCGCAAATGGATCATTCGCTGAGGGACTTAACTGACCAATAGCAATTTGCTGCGCCAGTTCGTGCGAAATATATTTTTGCCCATGATAAACATGATGAATCGCTTTGATCATTTCCGCAGGCGGTGCATTTTTGGTCAGATAACCATCCGCCCCCATTTGCATAACTTTGCCCGGAAACGGATTATCCGTTACCACAGACAAGACAATTAACCGGGTACCTAAATCAAGTCGAATAAGCCTTTTCAGGGCTTCCAAGCCTCCCATGCCTGGCATATTCATATCCATTAATACCACATCAGGTGGATTGTCTTTACAGAACTTAATGGCTTCTTCACCGGTTGAGGCTTCACCCACAACTTTTAAATTCGCTTCATCATCGAGAATTTTACGGATCCCGGTACGAACCAGGTCGTGATCATCAACCAGTAATATTTTAATGGAGGCCATGCTTCCGACTCATTAGTTAAATGCGACTAATCCGCAGAATGTAATGCGATTCACAGCGCCAATCAAGACACATCTGCGGTGTTCACAATTATGTATTGTGATATTAACGATAAAAAGAGGTACTCAGGCGGTTCCATCCCGTGATCACATCTTCTTTGCCCTGCCCGGTATTTTTAGCAAAACATTCAGGAACCTGGCATTTGATCATCCAGCGATCAGTGCAACCCTTTATGGCTACCAAACCCGAAGCTGCACCACCACAACGACAAGGTGTAATTTTATCCGGTTGTGATTCAGCCACTGATGTTTAATCCACATTGCCACTTCTGCTCTAAGTGCATAATACGCCTGTTAAAAATGAAAATCAGCAGCCAGTTGTGGCCTAATGCTTTCAACACAGCACATAAGGTATTTAAAACCAGCAAAATCAATATGCATTTTTGAATAAAATAGTTAAAGCCCCTCTGTTTATCCGCCCTCCTTCATGATATTTTAATAACAATTATTATCATTTAGATTTTCAACCAACATTTTTTGTTATCAACGAGGATAAAACCTGATGTCGTTCCCGTTATCAAAACTTTGTTTTGCTTTAACAGCTGCTCAATTACTGACTGTTCCTGCTTACGCTGATGAAGATCAGCTAGAAACCGTGGTGGTCACCGCATCACGAACCGCAAAGCCGTTAAGTCAAATTCCAAACACCATTACGGTAATTGACCAGCAACAACTGGCACAGCAACTGGCGGTGCAACAGGATATTTCCACGGTGTTAGGTAATTTAGTACCCGGCTTTTCGCCCAGTCGCCAGAAGATGACCAGTGCGGGTGAAAGTTTACGCGGCAGAAAACCCTTATACCTTATCGACGGCATCCCACAATCTAATCCATTACGCAGTGGTGGTCGTGATGGCCATACGATTGACCCTTTCCTGCTAGAACGAGTTGAAGTACTACACGGTGCCAATGCCATTCACGGATTAGGTGCCGCTGGCGGTATTATTAACCTTATCACTAAAAAGCCCGGTGATGGCCTTGAACAAAAACTTCGTTTCGATACCAGCTTTCAAACGGAAGAACTATCTGAAAAAACCTTAGGCGTAAATTATTCATTAGCCAATCGTTTTGAAAACAGCGACATTCTGGCTGCAATCACTTATCGCACCACAGGCATGGCTTACGATGCCAACGGCAATTTAATCGGTGTTGATAATACTCAGGGTGACACCATGGATGCCGACACCTTTGATGGTTTTATCAAAGCGGGTTATGAATGGAATAAACAACGTGTAGAAGTGATGTTTAACCGCTATCAGATTGAAGGCAAAAATGACTGGATTTCGGTTGCAGGTGACGTCGATGCCGATATTCCCAGCAGCGCCGAAAAAGGCACACCCGATGGCGAAGCGGCACAAAATAAAGTCACCACAGTAAGTTTAAGTTACAGTAATCAGGACTTTTTTGACCAGCAGCTATCGGTACAGTTTTTCCGTCAGGATTTTGCCGGCACTTATGGCGCAGAAGCCACGCCAATCAGAACCTTTCAGGACCCGGATTATGGCGATGATTTAATCGACCAGTCACAAAATAATTCAGAAAAAACCGGGGTAAAAATCACCCTGGTCAACAACGCATTGTTGGGTTTGCCGGTTGATTTAGTTTATGGTCTGGATTTATTGCAGGACAAAACCTGGCAGGCACTTATCCAGACCGGTCGAGCCTGGGTTCCCCCCACGGAATACCGTAACTATGCCCCCTACGCGCAACTGGAATATGCAGGCAATACGCCGTTATCAGTGACAGCAGGTGTACGTTACGAGAAATCTAAATTGCAGGTCGATGATTTCACTACCCTTGCCTCTTATGGCAGCCAGTTTGTAGAAGGTGGCGATCCGGAATTTTCCAAAACCCTGTTTAATCTGGGCGGAACTTACAAACTAAGCCAAACATGGCGAGTATTTGCCAATTATTCAGAAGCCTTTTCGATGCCGGATGTAGGCCGGGTATTGCGTGGTATTAATGTGCCTAACCAAAGTGTTGCGACCTTTTTGGATTTAAAACCTATCCTCACCGAAAACACCGAGTTAGGTCTGGAATACACAGCTGACGTATTGCGTGCACAACTGGCCTACTACACCTCAGATTCTGATTTTGGTCAGCGTTTACAGCGCGATGAAGATGGTATCTACAGCGTAAAACGCGAACAAACCGAAGTCGACGGAATAGAATTCAGCTTAAACTGGGTAGCGACGTCTCTGGATACCTTTGGTATCCGTCTGGCAACGTCTGATGGGCGTTATGACTCAGATCAGGATGGTTCGGTAGACAGCGATTTAGGGGGCTCTAATATTGCTCCTGATCGCATTAATGTAAGCTGGGATCGTGCCTGGACAGACACCATCACCACCCGCTTACAGATCAATCATTTGCAGGATCGCGATCAAAAAGACGATAGCAACAGTATTGTTAATCAGTTTGATGGTTATACCACAGTTGATCTTAGCGCCAATATTGAAGCCTTTAACGGTGTGATTACGCTGGGTATTCAGAATCTGACCAATACCGATTACTATACCTACTATTCGCAATCTAACCCGAATGATAAACGTAACTTTAAAGGCATGGGACGCAGTTTCTCCGCCTCGTATCAGTTAAGTTTTTAATCATCAGTTGGTGCTCTGTAAAAAGCAGAGCACCACAAGAAACACATTTAGTCTGAATGAAACGATCTGAGTTTTTCCGCTTACGCTTCTGGCACCGCTGGCTGGGGCTTATCGCTATTCTGCCCTTAATCACCGCAGCCTTAACTGGTACGCTGTTAGTATATAAAAAGCCGTTGATTCGACTGTTGGTTACCCATAATGCACAGCTACCGGCAGATTTTTCACAACAGGGCTTACTTACGCAGATTGACCAGATAGAAACAATCTTGCATCAGCGCGGCGCCATAAGAGCCAAAGCACCCAACGAACAGGAACCTTACTGGACCATTACCAGTAAAAACCAGCAACATTTGCTGCTGTCGATTGATAATTTAACGCCCTATCAGTCAAATTTATGGTTACTTGATAGCTACGCATTTGTTCATCATTTACACACAAAATTGTTGCTGGAAAAAACCGGCCAGTGGATATTGTTAGTATCCGGCAGTTTTGCACTGGTTTTACTCATCAGCGGTTGTGTGCTGTGGTGGCCCGGCCGCAAAGGATTCCGCTGGAAATTTGTTAAACCCTGGCCATTTAAATTACGCATGGTACTGCAGTTTCATCGTCATAGCGGTGTGGTTGTCTTTCCGGTTTTATTCATCATTACGCTTACCGGCAGCATTATGTTGTGGCAAAAACAGGTGAAGCCGCTGCTCAACCCATTAGCAATGCAACAGCTCACAGCAGAACACAATGCTAAACCCGTCAAAAAGTCAGCCTCAGATGCATTAGCACTGGCACAACAACAGATCCCGGATGGTGCTCTTACCTATATTCGTTTTGCCAAAGGCGACAACGGCTTTTATCGCTTCCGTTTTCGATTACCGGATGAATGGCACTCTAACGGCAGAACATCTGTTAACGTGTACGCCAAATCAAATCGCATAAACGTCACGGCGCGCTCGGATGAAGTAACATGGCAATATAATCTGATAAATCAGCTTTACCCTCTGCACAGCGGTTATGGCATTAATGACTGGTACCAATTGTTCATAATGTTTGCTGGCTTAGGTCTGGCTTGGCTTAGCCTGACTGGCCTGTTAAGTTATGCCCGTCAAAAAATGAGGTAACCCTTTCCCCGATTTAATTTGCCCTAAAGGAGTCTGCAGTACATGTTTGAGCAAAAAGCCTACCGCGCGTTTTTATTTGATATGGATGGCACCATTTTAACCTCTATCGCCGCAGCCGAGAGAGTATGGACACGTTGGGCAAAACAGCACAAACTGGCTCTTGAACGTTTTATTCCGACCATTCACGGTGCCCGCGCGGTTGATACCATTGGCAAATTAAATTTACCTGGGGTTGATCCGGTTAAAGAAGCCGATTTAATCACGCAATGGGAAATGGACGATGTAGAAGGTATTTCCCCCATTGGCGGTGCCGCCGAATTTTTAGCATCGTTGCCTGATAAGCAATGGGCCATTGTTACCTCTGCTCCCTATGAACTGGCATTACGCCGCATTGAAGCAGCTGGCCTGCCAGTTCCTAAAGTATTGGTTGCCGCTGATCACATTAAAAACGGTAAACCAGCACCAGATGGCTACCTGACCGCTATGCAAAAACTAGGTGTAACAGCTGAGCAAAGCTTAATTTTTGAAGATGCCGAAGTAGGCATTAAAGCCGCTCATGCTGCAGGCAGTGATTTAGTGGTGATCACCGAAACCCACCATCAGGATTTTAACGGTGAGCAAGTTAATGTTGAGAATTATATTGGGTTAGAAGTGATGGTTGAGGGTGGGGAAATGAGGTTGGTGCAAAAGTAATAAAGCTGTTTAGATGCCTTACTGGTCCAGTTGAGCAAAATTAAAAAGAGCATCGACAAACATATTATATATTTTAATTTTTCTACAGTTATAACCAAAGTCTAAAACAGAATGCGTTTGGAGCAAGGATGGCTAAATCTCGCAAAGGTCGTAAAAACAAGAGTACGAAAAATCAGGATGACATCTTCAGAGCAATCGAATCGCTCAAGCGTCTCTTTACCCAGTACAAATTTGAGGACGTCGCGCTTGTACTTCTGACATCAGAATTATGGATTCCCAATCGGTCTAGTGGAGTAAAACACCAGCTCGCTTGGGGAGTATTAGCGACAATCAAGGCAGATGATTTCAAAGGAAGACAACAACTAAATAGTTTTCAAGACTTCATCTCATTTCACAGAACATTATTTAGTTTGATTCCTCCTTTCCCCATGTTAGAAGATTTCGTTCCTCAGGCAGATTGGGGCGAAATCAAATGCTTATACTCTAACACCGTTTACCCAGTATTTTTTGGTGGCTCCATAGAGAGAATCACTGACTTCATCAAGGCTTTTGAAATATTACACTGTACTTGTCCAGATGCAGACTTGCATATGGAACTTGCACTAAATACTCAACAACATTTTCTGTTGGAAATAAGCAAAAATTTGGCTGGTAGTACTAACTATGTTAGGCCCGGCCATGTTTCTATTCCTTCGGAACGCTTTTGGATGTTGGTTCAGTGTGCATTGAAGTCATTTAATCAAGCTATTGATAAGGCTGCCATCGAAGAGAGCTTCATAGTTGACATTGGGAATAATGAAATTCCAGAAAATTCGTCAAATTTTTCCGACAGCATTATGCAAGGAACATTTCAACAGTTCTTGTTTTTAAGGAATATTGACACGCTATACCCTGTGTCACTTAGGAATTTTCCAAGTTTCGTAATAGATCATTGGGACAGAAAAGAAACCAAATCAATTTTGGATTTTGAACATTACAGCAAAGTAAGCAGCCTAGTTACATCTAATATTGAGTCACACACTCCGGGACCTTGTATTCTAGAGGTAGCAGGCCTTGAAGAACCTCTAACTCTGACCAGCCTGATAAACTCCTCAGAAATCTTCTTCTTGCCAATTCCTATCACAGCAAAGCAGTTGGAAAACGTCACAAAGATAGCAGATTCAATCTATTCACATTTTGAAAGCTGCGAAGAAGTTGAGTTTTTCAGTCTCAATCGGACGGCCTCATTTAAATTATTTGATGAATTTTCATTTCAGAATCAAAACGTGAAGCTGCTGTTTATTCTAATGGAAGCTTCAATGTCGATGAGGTTCTTAGAATCACCGACTGAACCATCCTACTTAGTTCCTCTATGTGACCTAGTGTCTTTGTTATCTTCGTGGGATAGGGATGACAGTCTTTTGGATATTTTAAGTTTCGAAAAGGATCATCAGTTTGGTCCGATGACAGGTCTAATTGATAGATTAGCCGCTTACAAAGACTCAAATTCAGTTTTGATTGAAGGAACATATCAGCCAAACAAGATATTTCTAGACCCACACTATGGTTGTGAATGGAGATATAAAACACTTTTAGATTTTTGGGAAAAGGCTCCAAATTACTTTCCGATTAAAAACAAAGAATGGCTAGTAGAGAACGATTATGATGGCATTAAATCTATAGTAACTAAAACTGGCAGATATATGTCATGGTTCACAAAGGTTGGAAAATGTGAAATTCATTTCATTTGCTCGTTTGGCAACCAAAAGTTGGATCTTAACAATTTCAGAATTCTTAGGTTAGCAACAGAATGTCTTACTGATGCGTGCAAACAATGTGAGGAAATAATCAAGGATCTAAAGATATTTTCGAATAAGCAGGCACATATTTTCTGCGAAGCTAATCCCGATTCTCTTATTTCTGAATATAAAAACGAAAGCTCAATAGATAGTTTTGTTAGTGATGCTCTCTTCGAAAACTGGTTTCTACCCAAAACCAGTGAAAATTTTCCTAAAGTAAAAGTACAAGTAAATATCAATGTATTTGCTGAACAGTTTGACTCCGCAAAGGGTTCATCTGCTCAGGCGAATTGCCTTGAACAAATGTTGATAAGTCTATCTGATCTTTTGAACTTCGAAATAGACAATACTGTAATGGAGACTATCCGGAAAACAGCCTCTAGACCCGCACGTATGAGAATTAAGCAAATCCAACAAAACGTCGCAGTTCCAGAGATAGCAAACTACCGCGGGGTATCTCCAAGATTCTACAAAGAAGCCCGAAAAGACCTCGCATTCACGTTTTTGAGATTAGGTATTGCGCCCGGAACTTATCAGCTGCTTGAAGCAAAAAGTATAATGAACGATGCAATTTCAATCTATCGGGACGCTATACATAACCTAATAAAGCAATATAAAAAAATTGAGTTAATCAAATTAACTATAGAGAGTCATGAGAGGTTAGTTACACACTTCGACACTAATCAGCGGCGTGTGAAAATGAGCCTAGATCATGAAGTGAGCTATGACAGAGCTGAGGTGTATTCTAAATCATCAACCGAAAAAACCAGAAGCTCTAGAAACTTGCGATACTTAGTTGAGTTTACTATGAGTTTAGACACTAATGATGGCGAAACTCCCACTGAAAATGATCTCCAAATGCTTTTAGGGAGGATTGATTGGTTGATCGTTCTTTATGATGCAAGTGATACATTGCATTACGGTATAGATGTGGGAGGAATTAATATTGCTGGCGACTATGTACCCGAAGTATTTTTTTCTGAAGTAAAAAAGAGCGTGGAACTTGAGTTTAGAAAGAGTGACGCTAATTACAAACTCGGAATAGGCTCAAACAGTTCTGAAGAATTAAAAGTTACTGACGCAAAACAACTTGAAGAGTTATTTTCAGCATTTAAGCGTGAATTTGGTTTCGAATTCACATTACTACTAAATATATTAGACGTTCTCTCTACTTGGAGTTTTTATCACGAGGATGTTAACGCTGCATTTTCGTATACAGCCAATAGAGAAAGTTTAATTGATTTTCTTTGTAAGGAATTGTCAGAAAACTCCAAAGAAATTGTTGAGTCTGCAATATCATTCCTTACTTTAGACGGTTCGAAAACACGCCTATTGTTGGGTAAAACATCATCAGAACCTGATGTTCCAATATGGGAACACAACAAAAGGCCATATCGCTATACGATTCGCCCTATTGTAGCCCACAGTGATGGAGAGATTTTATGGGGTGCTAATGCCGCAAAAATTGCACTGACCATATGGCAAAACTCCATTATTGAAGGCTATTTGCCGTGCGATCTTGGCTCAAGTCAAATAGATGATGCTATTCGAAAAATTAAAAAATTCCTTGAAACTCAACTGGAAATACTGGCTCATAACGTTACTGAAGACTTTGCGCCATACCTAATTAGAGGAATAGATTTCTATCGCAGGTTTCCCAAACACAATTTTGAAGATGTAGGCGATTACGACGTTCTAGCGTATTGGCCGAAAGCAAACATATGGCTGACTATAGAGTGCAAGTACATCCAGCCCCCATTTTGTTTTAAAGACTCAAAAAGACTTAGAGACAAAATGTTCAAGAACAACCGCGATGATAGTCACTTTTGTAAGATCAAGAAAAAAACCAATTTTCTTAACGAGAATCATAATTTGATGCGAGAGCTTCTTGGTTGGCCGGAGCCGCAAGGCCAATCGGAGCTAACTGTTAATGAATTATACGTCAGTAAGAATACCTACTGGTGGATGTATTCTCCTCCGTACACTGTTGCAGCTGATTTCGTTCAAATTGACCTTCTGCGAAGCTGGCTGGAAGAGAGACAAGAGTTTCAGAAACCTGCATAGTTGATAACCAGTTGCCTAAATATTATTTTGTGCACTTTCACCACATCGTTACCACGGCTTTCGTAAGGGTGTTAGGAAAAATAAGCTAACTATTTGAAAAGGAATAGAAAAGTTGGTCGGTATGAGAGGATTTACTCCGGGCTCCTGCCCTCCGCCCTTCGGGCCGCACTAAAGTGCGTTCTAAAACGCTCCCAGCGTTTTAGTGAATCCGACGTAACCGCTTCGCGCTTATGTCGAAGGTTCAATTGGATTCTGTATTTGGATTGTACGATTAGAGATAATCGTAAAGGGAGATTAAATGGTCGGTATGAGAGGATTTGAACCTCCGACCCCTGACACCCCATGACAGTGCGCTACCAAGCTGCGCTACATACCGACCGAAGCCGCATAGTGTACTCATTTATCCTTGCTTTGCAATGCTTTAGACACGCATGTTGGTCTGTTTGCCTAAAGCATAATCAAATTGTATATGCCGCCTGTTCGAAAAAGGGTTATTTATTGCCTTCACTGCCATCAGCATCGATGCGGCTGGCAATGGCGCCATCCTGATTGCGGTATTTAGCATCGGTGCGGCTGTTGTAAGGTTTTTCAGCAAAATCCGACATCACTTCAAAACTGACCGCACCGATTTTCATCATGGGACGCAACGCCAAAGGCAGTTTTCCACCGTTGAAGAATTCCAGCACGATATTGCCCGACCAGCCGGGATCAATGCGGTGTGCGGTAACATGTACCATCAAACCTAAACGCGCCAGCGATGAACGGCCATCCAGCCAGCCGACGATATTGGCAGGCAGAGTAACGGATTCATAGGTGACTGCCAGCGCCAGTTCACCCGGGTGCAAAAAGAACGCTTCATTTTCCGGCAGAACAATTTCGTCACTCATGACCGAGTTTAACGCTTTTTGCATTGATTCCTTGGTGCCACTTAAATCGATATAAGGTGCCTGATGGTCCTGAAATACCCGAAACTTATTACCCAGACGAATATCCACAGTCACACCACTTATCATCGATTCTGCCGGTGGTGGGTTGATGGCAATTTTGCCTTCATCCAGATATTTTTTAATGTCTTTGTCGCACAAACGCATGGTTTTTATACTCAAATTTCAGGGGCTTATATTAAACCCCATGCCCTTAGCCGCCTGCAAGTTAATCGCAGCGATTTTACTGAATTATCTTACTAGTAATACATCAATGGCTTCACCCGAGTGCAAAATCTCCTGATACAAGGCTTTGCTGATGGATTTGGCCACTTCCCGGTAATGCTGACTAATAGATGAATCTGGCTCGGCAATTAACAATGGTTTACCTTCATCGGCGTGCTGACGAATATGTAAATCAAGCGGTAACTGCCCTAATAACGGCAGTGCATGTTTTTGCGAGAGCTTTTCACCACCCTGGCTGGCAAAAATATGGGCTTTGTGTCCGCAATTTTCGCACAGGTAATAACTCATATTTTCGATAATCCCCAGCACCGGCACATCGACTTTGTCAAACATGGCTATGCCTTTTGTGGCATCGGCTAACGCTAAATCCTGCGGTGTGGTCACCACCACGGCAGCCGCCACCGGTAAATTTTGTGCCAGGGTTAATTGAATATCGCCTGTGCCCGGTGGCATATCCAGAATCAAATAATCCAAATCCGGCCACTCGGTTTCATTTAATAATTGCTGCAGCGCTTTACTGGCCATAGGGCCACGCCATACCGCAGCGTCATCCTCGGGTACCAGATAACCAATTGAATTTGCGACAATGCCGTGCGCCTCGATCGGCTGCATGATTTTGCCATATTCAGATGCGGGCGATGCAGCCTTATTACCCAGCATAATCGGCACCGACGGGCCATAAATATCGGCATCTAAAATGCCCACTTTTGCACCTTGCTGCATCAGTGCAAAAGCCAAATTTACTGCTGTTGCAGACTTACCCACCCCACCTTTACCAGAGGACACCGCAATAATATTGCCGCTACCTTTTATGGCCGGGCGTTTGGTTTGCAGACGTTTTATTTGTGTATGAAATGCGAGTGAAACCTTGTGTTCATCATGCTCAAGCAATATTTGCTGTAGCTCAGTTTGCAGTTGTTCAACGTCCGTTTTTGCGGCAAAGGGCAAATGAATTTCAAGTTGTTGTTTATTTTGGCTAAACCAGTTTTTAACTGAATTGGCTGGCAGCTGATAAAAATCAGCTACCTGTTGTATTAACGCGTTTAACAATGTTTCCGACAGCGGCTTTTTGCCAAAAAACATATAATTCTCCATAGGTAGTGCATATCGCCAAATTTAACGATGCAAACGGGCGCGAGTTTCGGTAAGATTCCGCCCTTATTTTTCAACCTTTAACTAAATTGGTCTGCTGTTTCTATTATGTCCCAAACAAACCGTAAAATTCTTGTTACCAGCGCACTTCCCTATGCCAACGGCTCTATTCACTTAGGCCATTTACTTGAGCATATTCAAACGGATATCTGGACAAGATTCCAGCGAATGCGCGGGCATCAATGTTACAGCGTATGCGCCGATGATGCACACGGAACCCCGGTAATGTTAAAAGCTCAGGAGCTTGGCATTACCCCTGAAGAAATGGTTAGCCGTACCCGCGCAGAACACCATCAGGATCTGATGGACTTTGGCATCGATTACGATAACTATTATGTAACCCACTCGGATGAAAACCGCGAGTTGTGTGAACTGATCTACAACCGTCTTGATGAGTCGGGTTATATCGTTAAACGCACCATCAGCCAGTTATTCGACCCTGAAAAACAAATGTTCCTGCCGGATCGTTTTGTTAAAGGTACCTGCCCTAAATGTGGCGCAGAAGATCAAAACGGTGACAGCTGTGACGTTTGTAGTGCGACCTATTCACCGGTTGAGATGAAAAACCCACGTTCTGTAGTATCGGGCGCCACTCCGGTATTAAAAGATTCTGAGCACTTCTTTTTTGACTTACCGCAGTTTGGCGACATGTTGCAGGAGTGGATGAAAAGTGGTGCTGTACAGGCCGAAATGGCCAACAAATTACAGGAATGGTTTGAAGATGGCCTGCAGCAATGGGATATCAGCCGTGATGCGCCTTATTTTGGTTTTGAAATTCCAGGTGCACCGGGTAAATATTTCTACGTTTGGGTAGATGCGCCAGTGGGTTATATGGCCAGCTTTAAAAACCTGTGTACCCGCGAAAATATCGACTTTGACGCGTTCTGGAATAAAGATTCCGATGCCGAGTTGTATCACTTTATCGGTAAAGACATTACCTATTTCCACAGCCTGTTCTGGCCTGCCATGTTAGAAGGTGCGGGTTTCCGTAAACCAACCGGGGTGAACGTGCATGGTTTTGTCACTGTGAATGGCGCCAAAATGTCTAAATCAAAAGGTACCTTTATTAAAGGCCGTACCTTTTTAGATCATTTAAATCCTGAGTATTTGCGTTATTACTATGCCAGCAAATTAAATGATGGCGTGACCGACATCGACTTAAACTTTGAAGATTTTGTGTTAAAAGTAAATGCCGATCTCGTGGGTAAAGTGGTCAACATTGCCAGTCGCTGTGCCAGCTTTATCACCAAGCGTTTTGATGGCAAATTGTCTGACAACGTACTTGAACCTGAATTAATTGCTGAGTTCCAACAGGCAAGTGCCACGATTGCTGGATACTTTGAAAAACGACAGTACAACCGCGCCATTCGCGACATTATGGCGCTGGCCGATAAAGCCAACCAGTTTATCGATGCCAATGCCCCGTGGGTTACGATCAAAGATGAAAACAAACAGCAGTTTACCCATGATGTATGTTCATTAGGCATTAACCTGTTCCGTATTTTAGTGACTTACTTAAAACCGGTATTGCCGACCATGGCTGCGGGAGCAGAAGAATTCCTCAACGATAACTTAAACTGGGACAGTGCCTCCAGCCTGTTAACCGGCCATGCCATCAACAAGTTCAAACCATTAATGCAACGTGTGGATATGGAAAAAGTCGAACAATTAATTGAAGCCTCGAAAGAAGATTTACAGGCAACCGCAGACAAAGCCATCGATCCGGACAGTGAACTGGCGAAAGATCCAATTGGTGAAACCATCGATTTTAATGACTTTGCCAAAGTCGATTTGCGTGTAGCACTGATTGCTAACGCAGAACATGTTGAAGGCGCAGAAAAATTACTGCGTTTAGAACTCGATTTAGGCAGCGAAACCCGCCAGGTATTTGCCGGCATCAAATCAGCTTACGCACCAGAAGATTTAATTGGCAAACATACCCTGATGGTTGCCAACCTGGCACCGCGTAAAATGCGTTTTGGTTTATCTGAAGGCATGGTGTTAGCGGCAGGCCCGGGTGGTAAAGATTTATGGATTATGGAACCACACGCTGGTGCTAAACCGGGTATGAAGGTTAAATAATTCCAGGTTATTTGCTAAGAAGCCCGCATTAAGCGGGCTTCTTTATAGCGGATATCAACGTGATTCGCGATGCAAGGCCTGCACACTGGCGCCCACGGGCGAGAATTTGCGGCTCATCTGCCATTTGGGTTTGATCATGGTTAGAGTCGACTCTCGCTTGCGCGCCACTATCATATAAACCGAGCCCAGAAGTGGTAAATAACGTTCGCTAAAACGCTGAATTCTGCCATCTGATTCTGCCAGTTTAGGCCAGAGCATTTCCGCAAATAAAAAACGCTGGTCTGATAAAATTTCAAAACCCAGTAACTGTAACCAGTCTTTAATTCGTGCTGCGCGAAAAAAACGCGCCTGATGTAACAGCGGGTGTTTTTTCAAGGGAATTAAACGACGTAATCCAGCCAGACTAAAGGGATTAAATCCGCTGATCACCACATGACCTTCGGGGATAAGTGCATAATGTACTTCACGCAATATTTGGTGTGGATCGCGGGCGAAATCCAGTTCATGCGCCAGCACAAAGGCATCAATGCTGTTTTCCTGATAAGGCAAACTGGTGGCTTTGCTCACCAGAGTGGAACCCTCACAGGCTTTGGTGGTCTGTAAAATCTGATGTTTAATCGGGCAACAGGTTAAATCAAGCTGGCAACTTAACTGGCCTAATTGTACAAGCTGATAGCCAAAAAACTGGCGGCATTTTTCACTCAGATGGGCGTTACTCAACTGAAGAATACGCTCTCCCATTGGCATTTGCTGCCAGTTGTCGGGATAATGCAGTTTATTATCGAGTAAAGCAGGTTTCATGCAAGCAGCTAATCTACTTATATACAATTCAGAAATGAAGTTGGAATAATGAACCTAAATAATTTTAATGTCACGCCTATCGAGGCATTCAGTGATAACTATATCTGGTGTATTGAGCTGGACAAGCATTGTATTGTAGTCGATCCGGGCGATTCAGCGCCGGTATTAACCCATTTAAACACACATAACCTTACGCCAGTCGCACTATTAATTACCCATCATCACGCCGATCATATTGGTGGTGTAAAAACGCTGGTCGAAAAGTACCCTGACATTCAGGTCATTGCTGGTGATAACAGCCGTATACCTTGTGTCACTCAGCTTGTTAAACAAGGTCAGTCTGTTGATATTGAGCAACTCAATTTGAGATTTGAGGTGCTGTCGGTACCCGGTCATACACGTGACCATTTCGCATTTTACAGTGACCTCGGTTTATTTTGTGGTGATACTTTATTCTCCGCTGGTTGTGGACGTTTATTTGAAGGTACGCCCGACCAAATGCTTGATTCACTTAAAAAACTAAGCGAACTACCAGCCAGTACGCCAGTATATTGTACCCACGAATATACCTTATCAAATATCAGATTTGCGCTGGCAGCAGAACCGAATAATCAGCAATTACAGGCCTATCAGCAACATTGTCAAAACTTACGTGCTGCACAAAAACCAACTCTTCCCAGTTCAATTGGACAGGAACTGGCAATAAACCCCTTTTTGCGCTGTACTGAACAGGAAATAATTAACAACGTAAAACAGCATTCACAACAGCCACTTAGCTCTGAAAATGACGTATTTGCTGCATTGAGAAGCTGGAAAGATAATTTTTAACCCGTACAATGATGACGCATTGACTCAACTCATGTTTTAATGGTGCGATACACATAAATGCAGGCAATACCGAAACATCCTGCGCTTTGGTCAGAAACCGAATAAAAACAGCAGTTCGATAACAAAGGAATTCTTGCAATTATTATGAAGCGATTACTTAGCCTCCCTCTTCTACTTGTGCTAAATGGCTGTGCCACCACGTCCATCTGGAACGACATTACCGAGCAACAACAAACCGAAGAGCACCTGATTGCCAACAAAATCGTGCAAAAGTGTGAACAAGGCGACACCAGCGATATTGATTCGCAGGACTGTGAACAAGCTCACAGCGGTGTTATCCCGGTAAATCATCCCAGCGAAGAAGTCGATATTGAGTTACAAGCCAATCAGGCTGTAATTGAAGAAGCCATCGAAGAACCGGTAGAAATTACAGATGTCTGGGAGCGTGTACGTGATCAGCTGCATTTCGCTATCCCTGACAATCGTCGTGTTGCCAATCAGCGTAACTGGTACCTGGAACACCCCACATACATGCAACGTGTAACCAAACGTGCTACACCATTTTTGTACATGATTGTGGATGAAATTGAAAAACGTGACATGCCGCTGGAACTGGCTTTATTACCTATTGTGGAAAGTGCGTTTGATCCCTTTGCATACTCACACGGACGCGCCGCAGGCATGTGGCAGTTTATTCCCGCCACCGGCAAGCGTTTTGGTTTAAAACAAGGCTGGTGGTATGACGGTCGCCGTGATGTTGTTGCAGCCACACAGGGCGCGCTCGATTATTTAACCTATTTGTACAAGATGTTTGACGGTAACTGGTTACACGCGCTTGCAGCCTATAATAGTGGCGAAGGACGTGTATTAAGAGCAGTTAAGCATAATCGTAAAAAAGGTAAATCTACCGATTTCTGGCATCTGGATTTACCACGCGAAACCCGCGCTTACGTGCCCAAATTACTGGCGCTGGCAGATATTCTGAAAAATACCGACAAACGTGAAGATTACTGGTATCCCATTGCCAATCAACCCGTTACCGAAGTGGTGGATATTGGTTCACAAATCGATTTGGCTCTGGCTGCTGAGTTAGCAGAAATGCCGGTTAAAGAACTACATGCACTAAACCCGGGGTATAACCGCTGGGCAACCGATCCGGATGGCCCCCATCGTTTATTGCTGCCGGTAGAAAAAGTCGGTGCTTTTAGTCAAAAACTGGCAGAAACAGCCGATGATAAACGCCTGAACTGGGTACGTCATAAAGTCAGAAGTGGCGACAGCCTGTTAAAACTGGCACATAAATACCACACCACCGTGGATATCATTCGTGATATCAACAAAATCAAAGGTAATGTGATTGTTGCCGGTGATCACCTGTTAGTCCCGGTGGCGTTAAAATCACTTGATTCCTATGCCCTGTCACAGGATCAACGCATCGAAAAATTACAGTCTCGCCCGCACGGTGCCAATAAGCTTACCCATTATGTTGTCAGTGGTGATACCTTCTGGGATCTGAGTCGCAAATACAAAGTGAGTATGCGCAATCTGGCCAAATGGAATGGCATGGCACCCACTGATCCTTTAATGCCAGGCAAAGAACTGGTGATTTGGGTCAATAAGGTGAGCGCCAACCAAACTGACAATTCGATTATGCGCACCCTCACCTACACAGTACGAAATGGTGACTCACTGGCACGTATAGCCAAACGTTTTAAAGTACTGGTGAGCGATATCACCAAATGGAACCAGTTAAACGTGAAGAAATACCTGCAACCGGGGCAAAAACTGAAAATCTTTGTGGATGTGACCCGAACCTAAGTTGCGAGTTGCGAGTTGCGAGTTGCGAGTTGCGAGTTGCGAGTTGCGAACAGAATGATAAATGATGAATGCCGCTAAAAAGCGGCATTTTTATTAAATGATTATTTCCTTGGGCTTTTTGAATTAATTTCTATTTACCGTTTTGCGCGATACAACCCCAGCCATCGATCTCAACGTTATATAACTCTGCAATACAAGTCATAAATCCTGACACACACAGTAAAATATTCTGAGTTACTGGCATGTCTATTAAAAGTTGAACTATGTATTGTTCTTCTTCAATTAATACACTTGATTTTCCATACTGAAAGTCATCTAGGAAACCTGCAACGGTCTCAGCTTTATCTTTGCTTCCGCATTTAAACGTAAAATCAACTTCTCTAAACTTTTTAAAGTCATCGCCATCAGAATTTAATCTTCGAAGAACATCTGTATCTGCTTCTGTTGCTTCCATTAACTTTGATATTACAGACATTTTTTTAAATCACCTCTTTACTTACGAGCAACCTCACATGTAGTTATCCACAAATAAAATCCAGCACGCAAAAACCATACTTTTAAGTACCGTGTTTTACACGTTTCATCCAAACAAATAGGTCAAAGTGAAGCCAATAATTGCACCAATAAGACCACCAATAAGATAGTCTGGAAGTTTAGATTTAAATGAGTTTGCATGTTTTAACTCAGCTCTTAATACTCCAATTTCTTCGTGTGCGTTGACCAACATAGCTGGTAGCTCCAGTAATTGTTCTTCTTTATGCTGACGTTCCTTTTCATACGTTTCTAACAATCTTTTTGATCCAGCCATGCTTGATGTAATTCCTTTTTCAACTTAACAAAATGAAAGCACAGACCAAGTAGTTACTTTTCTACAATAAGTCTGCGTTTTCTTTTATAAGTGCGCATCGTTCAGATACAAGCTCACCGCTCGAAACTCGATGCTGTGTTCTCTCCTACCTAAACAACACCTTTTCCTGATTAAACCAGTACACACAAAAGGCGATTAAGCCACCGGCGATAAGCACGGTTGAACCAAAAATACTGAACAATGCAAAGTAGTCCATGGTGCCTTTAATCAGCTCTTTCATGGCTAACGCCACATTGGTAATGGGTACCCAGGCCCAGCCACCGTCCAGAGAAACCCCAGGCAACATAGCCACCATAATCGGCAGGATAATAAAAATAACCAGCGCGCCCATATAACTTTGTGCTTCTTTAAAGCTACGGGCATATATAGACAAACACAACAGCACAGAGGCAAAAATCGCGGTTACGGGCAACAACATCAGAAACATTAAAATAAAATCCAGGGCGCTAATTGCTGACATAAATTCTGCAACAAACTTAATCGCCATGCCCTGACTCAATATCACGCCCCAGGTCGCCATACTCAAGATGGTAATCAATGCTGAAACCCCACCTGCAAAGGCAATGGTTAAAAATTTGCCTAACACCAGTTTATAACGTGCGATGGGCGAGATTAATAAGGTTTCCAGGGTACCGCGCTCTTTTTCACCGGCACCAATATCAGATGACGGGTACATCGCCCCCTGAAAGCACAATAAAAAGACCAGGTAAGGCACCATACCGCCAATCTTTTCGCCCCAGTTCTCGCGTTTGTCTGCCACATCCTGTTTTTCCAGCACAATAGGTTCAAGCAGGGCTTTTTGTTGTACGTCAGTCACTCCCAGCTGTTGAAAAGCCTGGAGCTGACGGTTTTTAGCAATATCTTCAACCAGTTCATTTACCCGGTTATAAACCATATTAAGTGATGCATCATTCAGGTACAGCGACAATTTTTGCTGGCCAGCATCAAATAAATTTTGTTCAAAGGACTCGGGGATCACCAGCACAAAATCTACTTTTTGCGCTTTAATCAATGCCGCGTAATCGTCACTGCCGTTGATATCAACCAGGCTGAATTTGTCTTCGGCTGCGAGCAGCGCATCGTATAAACCCGGCGCATAGGCTTCACCTGTGATAGCAAATTTTAATACTTTGTTTTGTGCTTCTTTAATGGCATTGCCGGAAATAAACGCCATCGAACCAATAATTAATGGAAACAGCAGTACAGGTAACGCGATCATAAAAAATAATGTTTTTTTATCGCGAATTAACTCTTTGATTTCTTTATTAAACACTTGCCACATATGACTCTCCTTGTGCCAACGCCTGCATAAATGAATGATGTAGGTTACCGTCTGATAGCTGTTTAAATTCATCCAGACTGCCGTCAAAACAACTGGTGCCCTGATTAATCACTGTCACGCGATCACATAATTCACTGACTTCATCCAGGTGGTGGGTCGAGAAAATAACCGGGGTGCCATCCGCTTTTAAACGTTGAATAAACTCAAGCACAGTCTGGGTGGCCATGATATCCAGACCGGTAGTAGGTTCATCCAGGATAACCAGCGCGGGCTTGTGCATTACCGCACGTGCAATTGCAGTTTTTTGTTTCATGCCGCTGGAGAAGGTTTCACTGCGCCTGTCTAAAAAACTGTGCATATCGAGCAAGTCTGCTAACTCGTCAATGCGTTGTTCAATTTGTGATTTAGACATGCCGTGCAGCTGACCGAAGTAAGCAATGTTTTCACGTCCGCTTAAACGGCCATATAAACCTGTAGTACCCGATAGAAAGCCGATTTTTTTGCGCGCAACAATCGGATTTTGCAACACATCTTCACCGTCGATAAATATCGAACCAGAATCCGCTTTTAACGCCGTAGATAAAATACGTAACGTGGTGGTTTTACCCGCCCCATTGGGGCCCAGTAATCCCAGTACCTGACCATTATCACAGCTGAAACTGACATCCTGTACAGAGTGAAAAAAACGTCCCTTTAAGCGAGGGTCCCTGCGCTCCTGCTCACTGAGTTTTTTAGGGTTATCCACTGCAAACCGTTTAGCGAGCTTTTTGATCTCTATCATCAAGTAAATCCTTGTTTTTAATCCTATATTTGCTCTGGAAATTAACCACGATATTACATAGTATTCGCAATGTTAATGCAATTACACGGACAAGATACTTTTGTTGCGAAATGTATCACCAACGGGAATCCCTAATGGAAACTATCACTAATCCCTTTCAGGCTTGTAGCGAGGTGTTTGTAAAACCCAATCGCGTTTTTGCCACCTTACAGGAAAAACACAACTGGTCATGGATCCCGTTTTTTCTGATCTTATTTATGGCAATACTGCCAACCTATTTGTATTTCGGCTTTGTCGATTTTGACTGGTATAAGGAATTTCTGGTTCAGATACAGATGGCAGATAAAAGCCCCGCCGAACAACAATCGTTTCGCGATAATTTCAGCATTGAACAGGTGAAAATTTTCTCAATTATCGGTGTTACTGTCGGTTTAATTGTGATCAACGCCATCGTTGCTATTTACCTCAATGCCATGGCCAAAATGGACGATAACAATGTAAATGGCTTCACCGACTGGTATGGCTTTACCTGGTGGACCAATATGCCAATTGTTATCAGTGGGCTTATTAGTTTATTAATGCTGGCGCTGGCAAGTGATCATCAAATTCCTCCCACGGCCCTCTCCCCGACTACGCTGTCTTATGCGCTGTCTTTGCCTATGAATTCAGACTGGTACGGATTAACCAGCAATATTCGTCTGGAATCGTTCTGGTCAATTTATTTAACTGCAGTGGGTGTAAGCCGCTGGACACAGCTTTCCAATGGCAAATGCTGGATGATTGCTATTATCCCTACAGCACTCATCTGGGGAATTTGGCTGATAGTGAAGCTGGTTTAAGGCCTGATAAAACAATGTTATTGTGCACGGATGCAGCAATTTAACCCTTTATATCTTTTGTCTGCAGCGATACTGTTTTTCAGTGTCGCGGCACATTGTGCGTCGGGTTCAGCGTCACAGCAAAACGTCCCTCCATTATTATTGTTAACAGAGCACAGCCCTCCCGGCGAATATCTGGATGAAAATGGGCAGGCTACAGGTGCCACGGTTCAGCTGATTAAACTGATCATGCAGCGTCTGGATGAAAATGGTCGTTTTAGTATTCAACCCTGGGCTCGCTCACTCGCTATCGCTCAAACCAGCCAGAATACGGTGTTATTTGAAACATCCCGCACCGAGGCAAGGGAAAAACAATTTAACTGGGTAGGCCCACTTAAGCACTATGATGCCGCACTATATGGGCGTGACGATATTTTGCCAGCCAACCTGTCGCAACAACAAATTAATCAGGGTTTTATTGCCTGCGCAGCGCGTGGCTCATTTTTAGCAAGCCAGTTGACAGACCATGGGTTTATCGAAGGTAAAAATCTGGTACTGACAACCAATGATGATCAGTGTGCGCCCATGCTGCTGCAGGGACGTATTGACTTAACCCCTTTAAACGAGCGCGCACAACAACAGGTCACTCAGCGCTTGCCAGATCATGTCAATTTAGTTGAGGTTATGCATTTTCCTGCCAACGAATTGTATCTGGCTTTTTCAAAAGACATCCCCAGAGAACGATTAGAACGCTGGCAACTGGCACTGGAACAGACCTATCTTGATGGCAGTATGCGCAAACTTTACGAGCCGGTTTACCGCGAACAAACCATTGCGTTTTTAGAACAGTTTGCCCAGCAACAGGAACGTATACGTCAAACGAAATAGTGTTATAACACTGGGAATTCCAGGCAATTTTTTGTAGGGTACGCGCCTGCCCAATTAACCCGCCGAGTCGGTTACTTATGTTCACATTACATCACCTTGAACCAAAAACTTTTCTACGTGATTACTGGCAAAAAAAACCACTGCTTATCCGACAGGGATTTAAAGACTTTGTCGATCCCCTTGATGAACACGATCTGGCTGGCCTCGCGATGGAAGAAGATATTGATGCGCGCATAGTCAGCCAAATCAACGGTCAATGGCATCTTACTCAGGGGCCATTCGAATCTTTTGACGCTCTGTGTGTAGGTCAGTGGTCATTATTGGTACAAAATGTTGATGGTTATATTGATGACGCCAGCTCACTGTTAAATGCCTTTAATTTTATCCCGCGCTGGCGAGTGGATGATTTAATGGTGAGTTTTTCTGTGCCCGGTGCTGGCGTCGGCCCGCATCTGGATCAATATGATGTATTTATTATTCAGGGCAAAGGTAAGCGTCACTGGCAGGTGGGAGATAAAGGTCAGCATAAAACTTTACTGCCCCACCCTAAATTATCTCAGGTAGCAGCGTTTGAGCCGATTATCGATGCAGTACTGCAACCAGGAGACATTTTGTATATTCCACCTGGTTTCCCTCACTGTGGTGAAGCCATCACTGACTGCCTGAATTATTCAGTGGGATTCAGAGCACCCGATCAAAAAGCGCTGTTAAGTGATTTTGCAGACTATGCGCTCATTCAGCAAAATTATTTTAATGAACGTTATCAGGACCCGGATTTGCCAACACGTAAATTAGCTGGCGAACTTAAATTAACCGAAATAACTCAATTAAAAGCCATGATGAAACGCGCACTGGATGACCCTGAATGTGACCACTGGCTGGCCAGTTATCTCAGTTTTGCCAATGATACGCTGCGTCCTCCCACGCCGTTATTAAATCAGCAACAAGTACATGGTTATATTTGTGAAGGCGGCCCTGTATACCGGCGCTTAGATGTAAAACCAATTTGGCGCGAATCACGCACAGACAAGGTTGTGATACACATGGGAGACAGCCATTTTGAACTGACGCAATCTTTATTACCTGTTGTTGAGTCTTTATTCAGTGCGACTGAATGGTGTTATTGCGACGATTTGTTAGCGACAGAGTTAGCCGGTGAAGACCTGTCCGCGCTTACTCAACTGTTAACACAATGGCTTAATCTTGGATACTGGTCATGTGAGTTACATGACGATATGCAGGAATAATTAAACATTTCATAACAGGTTTAACCTAAATACCCAGCGTTAAGCCTGTCTAACCTTTTGATTTCTGCGCACGTCGCCTGGGCATAAAATATTGTGGGTTAGCGTAAAAGTCTTCACGCAAATTCAACTCACTCCAGCCCGGCACGCCCAGTAAAGGTAGCGGACACAGCTCTCCTTTTTGCGCAAACGCATTAGCCTTTAGCTTTTCGGCCAATAAGCTATCAGTTATATGTTGTTGCTGCTCTGTTTCCAGTTGCCAGAAATCAGCCTCTACTTTAATTTCGACCCATTTTCCGGTTAAACCGATAAAAGGATTAAGCAACATTTCCAGATTGGCGTGACCATAAACCAGCGCGCTAATTTGGGTCCCCCACTGTTTTCTTTGTTGCCAAAAAGCCTGATGCCACTGATGTTCACGCAACAAATCCGGAATATTTGAATCACTATGAACGATAAGCACACCACATTCGTCTAAATGGGTTAAATGATTACGCCTTTTCGTGCGGGGGTTTAAACCAAACTGGTCAATATCCTCAATATGTTGCTGGTTAATCAGGCTTTTACTTTGCGGGAACGCCAGCCAGATACAGGCATTAAACCAGTCATGCCAGCTATGGATACGGGTCGGGATCTGATGCTGCTGAAAGATAATCTGTTCGTAATACAAATCCTGATCAAATTGCCCATTATCATCTACAAATTTTTTAGTTGCGCTGGTAAAGCCATTTAAACAATCGACTGTCGGCCAATGCTCAAACGCCTCGAAATTAAAGCGCTGAAATTGCGAAAAAGGTACTTGTCGCCAGATTTGTGGCATCCATTGCGTAAGATTAGAGTTGTGCAACGGTTTTCCTTATACTGTTGGGGTTTCAATAAAAACAAGAGCATTATAATGAAAAACTATCTTAAACTCATGGCGCTGGTACCGGTTGTTGCGCTAACCGCTTGTGATAACGCATCACAAACCACCAGTAAAATGGAACAAACAACAAACACCGGGAACACATACGAGCAGGCCTATCAATCGATTAGTGCTGATGATTTACGTGAATACACTAAAGTTATCTCCTCTGATGAATTTGAAGGACGTTTACCCACCAGCCTGGGTGAAAAGAAAACCCTTGATTATTTAACCAGCGAGCTTCAAAAACTGGGATTACAACCGGGTAATGGCGACAGCTTTTTGCAGCCGGTGGAGCTACTGGAAATTACGGCCAGTCCGGATGTCAGCCTGACTTTAGGTGATGAACAACTCACCTATGGTGATACCATGATGCTGGGCACCAAACGTGAACAGGAAAGCGTAGAATTCAGTGATTCAGATATCGTTTTTGTGGGTTACGGTATTAATGCCCCTGAGTACGACTGGAATGATTACGCCAATGTAGATGTAAAAGGCAAAACCGTCATTATTCTGGTTAATGATCCCGGTTTTGAAAATCCGGACAGTGGCAAGTTTCAGGGTAAAACCATGACCTATTACGGGCGCTGGACCTACAAATATGAAGAAGCCAGTCGTCAGGGCGCTAAAGCAGCAATTATAGTACATGAAACCGAACCTGCATCTTATGGCTGGACTGTGGTTGCAAACAGTTGGAGTGGTCCTCAGTATGGCCTGGTAACCGACAACGGTAATATGGACAGGGTAGCAGCCGAAGGCTGGATCCCGCTGGAAGTGGCACAAAATATGTTCCGCCGCGCCGGATTTGATTTTAGTCAGGAAAAAGCCAAAGCACTGCAAGGCCCCTACGCCAGAGACCTGAACATAAAAGCATCAGCCAGTATTCACAGCAAACTGAAAAAATCCACCAGTTACAATGTATTGGCAACGGTACCGGGTACAACCAAGCCGGATGAACACATTATTTATACAGCGCACTGGGATCATCTGGGTAAAGATGAGAGCTTAACCGGCGACCAGATTTATAATGGTGCGCAGGACAATGCTACTGGTACCGCAGCGTCACTAACCATGGCCAAAGCCTTTATGAGTCTGGCCAATAAACCTGAGCGCTCCGTTTCATTCCTGATTGTTACCGCTGAGGAGCAAGGTTTACTGGGCTCTTATTACTACAGCGAACATCCGGTTATTCCACTGGATAAAACAGTAGCCAATATTAATATGGATGCCATGAATATTCTGGGTAAAACCAAGGATGTTATCGTTGTGGGTAAAGGTAAGTCTGAACTGGAAAATTATCTGGATGCAGCGGTGAAAAAACAGGGCCGCTATTTAGAAGGCGAAGACAAGCCTCAGGCGGGTTATTACTATCGTTCAGATCACTTTAGCTTTGCTAAAAAAGGGGTTCCTGCCTTATACAGTGAAGGCGGCACCGTGCCAATTGATGAACAAACCGCAGATTACCGTAAACGTATGAGCTTAATCACCACCGGCTGTTATCATCAGGTATGTGATGAATTTCGTGACAAATGGGACTTCAGTGGTGTGCAACAAGATACCCGGATGTTATTTGATGTTGGCTATCATATTGCCAGTTCAGATGACTGGCCTAAATGGTCTAAAACCAGTGAATTTCAGCGCCAACGCTAAAATTTAAGATAAAGCCCGTAAAAATACGGGCTTTTTTATATGTAATAGCAAAATTCTTGCGCTTTTCACTTGCATTTTTCTACCACGCTGGCACATTCAGGTAAAAGAGTGAAAAGAATACCCTCGTCGGCACCAAGTCATAAAAATAATAAGGTGTCATGCAGATTGGCTCGGTTATATTGAGCCTGTATTTATGCCGGTCAAAACCGGAAACATTAAATTAACAAACGTTGAGAGAGAACAACATATATGTGTGGTATTTTTGGTATTCTGGACATCAAAACTGATGTTACAGAGTTGAGGACGCAAGCATTAGAACTTTCCAAGACGCTACGTCACCGTGGCCCTGACTGGTCAGGTATCTGGAATAATAATAATGCTATTTTGGCTCACGAAAGACTGGCCATTGTTGATGTAAATAATGGCGCCCAACCTCTGACCAATACCAATAATAATCACATTCTGGCAGTCAATGGTGAAATTTATAATCATAAGAAACTTAGAACAGAACTAGCTGCCCCTTACGATTTTAAAACCGAATCAGATTGTGAAGTGATCCTTCCTTTATATCAGGAACAAGGTGTTGAATTTATCGATCGCCTGCAGGGTATGTTTGCTTTTGTATTATACGATGCAGAGCAAGATGCCTACCTGATTGCACGTGATCACATCGGTATCATTCCGCTGTACACCGGTTACGATGAACACGGTAACTTCTATGTGGCATCAGAAATGAAAGCCTTAGTACCCGTGTGTAAAACGGTGAAGGAATTTCCTCCCGGGCATTACCTGTGGAGCAAAACCGGCGAGCTGAAAAAATACTATCAGCGCGACTGGATGCAATACGACAATGTTAAAGACAACACCACCAGTCTGGATGATTTAAAAACAGCTTTCGAAAAATCGGTACGTTCACACCTGATGTCAGATGTGCCTTATGCCGTGTTATTGTCCGGAGGTCTGGATTCATCACTGGTATCTGCAGTGGCGGCTAAGTATGTTGCCAAGCGCATTGAGGACGAAGGCCAGAGCGACGCCTGGTGGCCTCGCCTGCACTCATTCTCGGTAGGTCTGGAAGGCGCACCTGATTTAGTGGCAGCCAAAAAAGTAGCCGATATGATTGGCACGGTGCACCACGAAGTACACTTCACCATTCAGGAAGGTCTGGATGCCATTCGTGACGTAATTTATTTCCTTGAAACCTATGACGTAACCACCATTCGAGCGGCAACACCTATGTACCTGATGAGCCGGAAAATCAAGGCCATGGGGATTAAAATGGTGTTATCCGGTGAAGGTGCCGATGAGATATTTGGTGGTTACCTGTATTTCCACAAAGCACCAAATGCCAAAGAATTCCATGAAGAAACCGTACGTAAACTTGAACGTTTACATATGTTTGACTGTGCACGCGCCAATAAAGCCACCGCAGCCTGGGGCGTGGAAGCACGTGTGCCTTTCCTCGATAAAGAGTTTATGGATGTGGCGATGCGTCTTAATCCACAGGATAAGATGTGTATTGACGGGAAAATGGAAAAATGGGTATTACGTAAAGCGTTTGATAACGGCGAATACCTGCCAGAAGAAGTATTATGGCGTCAGAAAGAACAATTCAGCGATGGCGTAGGTTACAGCTGGATTGATTCATTACAGGAATATGTTGCCACGGAAGTATCAGACCAGCAGCTGGCAAACGCTGAATTCCGTTTCCCGATTAATACACCAGATACCAAAGAAGGTTATTTCTTCCGTACTATCTTTGAAAGCTACTTCCCGCAGGAAAGTGCAGCACAGTGTGTACCGGGTGGAAAATCGATTGCCTGCAGTACGGTGGAGGCACTTGAATGGGATGCCAGCTTTAAAAACAATGCTGACCCATCTGGCCGTGCGATGAAAGACGTGCACTCCAATGCTAAAAAATAACGCTATTGCTAATAGCTAACTTTAAAAGCCACCTCTTAGCAGGTGGCTTTTTTGTTTAAGAAGGTTGGTAACAACCCCGTTTGTGATTTAACACTTTACTTGTTCTGCTATTGATCATCTCAACCTACAATCAGATTGCGCCTATATCGTGCTACTGTTAATAATTGCGTTATCAATGCCACTATCCGACATATGATTCAAAATGCCAAAGCAGACAAAAACAAGGATGTCACAACATGAATAATGAGTTATTTATTCAACAATGGTTACCCGTTGTTGCCACGATTGTTTTTTTCGCTTTTGTACTTTGGATTGCCAACTGGCTGTTGTTTAAACGCAATAAAAACACCAGTAGTAACAATAGTTTCGCCCGCCAATTTACCATGTTGTTGTTATGTTTAATCACGATGGTCGCCATCGTTATCACCCTGCCATTAAGTGACTCCACCGAAACTCAGGTATTAGGTTTGGTGGGATTAGTCCTGTCGGGCTTGCTGGCTTTCTCCTCTACGACGGTATTTAGCAATCTGGTTGCTGGTGCATTAATGCGGTTTACTCAGCCATTTCGCACCGGTGATTTTGTCAGGGTGAATGATATTTTTGGCCGGGTAACGGAGCGTGGATTATTTGATTGTGAAGTCCAGACTGAAAATCGTGACCTGATTTCCATTCCGAATAATTTAATGATCAACAGCCCAATTACGGTTACCCGCAGCTCAGGCACCATTGTTTCTGTCAGCTTATCTTTAGGCTATGACATTCATCACGGCAAAGTTGAAGAAACGCTGAAACAAGCTGCACTGAAAACGGGACTGGAAGAACCTTATGTTCACATAACAGAACTTGGCAATTTCTCGGTGACCTATAAGATCAGTGGCCTGTTAACTGACGTTAAAAGTCTGCTAACTACGCGCTCAAATTTATACTGCAATGTGCTCGATTATTTGCACCAGCAAGGCATTGAAATAATGTCTCCCACATTTGTCAGCCAGCATGCTGGCGAACACGTTCAGAAAAAAATTCCACGCTCTGGGTTAAATGTGACTGACGATGCCAGCGAATCAGTGGCTGAAGATATCGTATTTGATAAAGCGGAAAAAGCCGAACAACAGGAAAAATCATTAACTAACTTACAAGCGCGATTAGAGCAGCTAAATCAGCTGCTAGCGGACGCCGATAAAGAACAAAAAACCGCGTTAGAAAAACGTATTCACAACTTAAAAGTCAGGATAGACACTATTAAAAGCACACCCAAAGAAGAAACCTGAGCAGATTCGGGGCCGAAGAACTTACAGATAATGATGAAAAAGGCTCCAATCGGAGCCTTTTAAGTTAATTAATGTTGAAACTGCACTGGCAGTTTCGCGTCGCGATTAAGATACCTGTCGCGCAATTTAGTTTGACGACTCACCATATCAATCTGTTTGCCATGGATAATTACATTTTCAGGGGCATTCATCACTTCAAGTGGATCACCATTCCAGATCACCACATCCGCCACTTTGCCGGCTTCAAGCGATCCATAGTCATTATCGATACCATAAATTTTTGCAGTATTTATGGTAAGAGCTGCTAACCCATCAATCCAGCTCAGGCCGTTGGCCACCGCATTACCTGCATGTTGGGTCATCAGGCGAATATTATGGGTCTCAACACCAATGGATACCATAACGCCTGCATCAGCTAAACGCCCTGCATTGGCCATAGTGGCGGCTAACTGGTCAAAGGAATATGGCAGATTCGATTCCGGGTTTAGAATAACCGGAATATTTGCAACAGCAATTTCCTTAGCCAGCATCCAGCCTTCTGTTGCATACAGCAGAACCACATTAAGCTTAGGATGACGCTGTTTAAGCGCTATCACTTGTTTAATATCTGCAACACGATGTGCGCCAATCAATAATGGCTCATCACCCGCGACAACAGCCAGTAGTGCGTTGATATCTGCCGGATTGAGCTGCCCATGATATTCGGCAGACAACGCAAGCTTTCTACCGTTACGCGCTTCCACTTCCGCTAACGCATTCTCCAAAACCGGCCATAATGCCGCGCGACTACCACTGGCATCATCTGCTCCATTATTTGATACATCAATGCGGGTAAATGCCTGAGGCCTGACTAAATTGTCCCCTTCACCAAGAGACAAAATTGCCCCCTGCCCTTTAAACATTGCATGGGTATAGTTAATGCTGGTCGCAGCACTGGTAACCCCCTCAATGCGAGCAACAGGGATTAAACTTGACGCCGGATTAAGCGCATAACTCACATCCAGTGCGGCACCGTAAGGCGAGTAATCTGATGGCGACACACTGGCATCCACTGTACCGGCCCAACTGCCCACTTCTTCCAGACCCAGCTGGGTTTGTGCACCAATTAACCCCGGAGTGACAACTTTATCCGCGGCATCAATTTGACGATAGTCCTTTGGTATTGCATTGATATCCACAATAGCTTTGATACGCTCGCCATCAATTAATAACGCTTTATCGGTTACGCTACCCTGTTTACTCAGGGTATGCATCGTACCACCTACAATCGCGACTTTTTCCGCCAGTACGCTTGCACTAAACAACGAAGTGAGTGTCAGGCTGATGATTAGTTTTTTCATTTGCTGTCTCCCTCACCCGGTTGGCCCAATTCGAAGTCCGATACCGGCCAGCGCGACGGATCATCACGATCAAAAGCCAGTCCTCCATCGATATAGACTTTTTCAGCTTGTGCATAGGTAGAAAAAGGGTCAGTGCTCCATAACACCAAGTCGGCATTTTTACCCACTTCCAGCGAACCGGTTTTATCAAAAATCCCCAGAGACTTTGCCGGATTGGATGATAACCACTGCCATGCATGGGCTTTGCTTATATTAATACCAGCCCGCTGTCCGTCACCTAACGCTTTTGCCGCTTCCTGATTTAACCGCTGAATACCTAAATCACTGTCTGAGTGCACAATAGCGCAGGCGCCAGCCTTGTCTACCATGGCAATATTTTCGCGAATGCCGTCATAGGCTTCCATTTTAAAGCCCCACCAGTCAGCCCACATCGCCGAACAGACCTTATTTTCAGCTAATTTATCAGCAATTTTGTAGGCTTCTACCGCATGCTGGAACGAAGTTATCTGGTAACCAAATTCTTTCATTACATCCATCATGGTGCCCATATCATCGGCGCGATAACAATGCATATGTACTTTAATGTCACCTTTCAACGCGCCAGCCAGCGTTTCCAGACGTAAGTCGCGTTTTGGCGCTTTTGGATTTTTACCGGCTTTATATTCTTCGGTGTATTTATCCCAGCTGCGCTGATAATCCTGTGCGTCAGCCCAGGCCTGTCGGTATCCGGCAACATTACCCATACGTGTGGAAGGTCCGCCTTTTTTACCATAAACCCGTTTGGGGTTTTCACCACAAGCCATTTTTAATCCATATGGCGCATCGGGGAATTTCATATCCTGCACGGTACGATTAGGCAAATTTTTAACCGTAACCGAACGGCCTCCCACTAAATTTGCCGAGCCGGGTAAAATTTGTAATACGGTGACACCGCCAGCTAACGCACGACCAAAGCCGGGATCCTGTGGCCAAACTGAATGCTCTGACCACACCTGTGCAGTTACCGGATTAGTCGCCTCATTACCATCAGAGTGAGATCCGGTTGATGGCGATGCGTAAACACCAAGGTGTGAATGCACATCGATAATACCCGGGGTTAACCATTTATCCTTACCATCGATAACTGTATAACCGTCTGGAATTTCCAGTGATTCACCCAGTTGCTGAATTTTTCCATCAGCCATTAACAAAGTGGCGTTAGCGATTTGCCCACCTAAACCATCGAGTAAATTAACATGTGTAAATGCTATTTTTTGTGAAGGCAGGGCCTTATAGGTACTGGGGAAAGGATTTTGATTAATATCGACAAAAGGTGCTTGTTGTGGCTTGGTATCATCACCACAACCACTTAGCAACCCAGTTGCCACCACCAGCGTGCCAAGCAGCACTGGTGATTTGAGCGAGGTTTTAAACATTAGATTTTTATCCCTGTTATTATTTGGGATATAGACTAATGTGCTGTTAAATTTTGTTCAAGTTGTTGCACTATCTCTTCGGACTGTTTTAATCGTCGAATTTGTGCAAATAAATCATCAGCTTGTTGATATTGCCTGGCCAGATAGCCCAGCCACTGTTTAATCCGGTTCGGATAATATTTCCCCTTGTCACCAAATATTTCATAACCAGAATAGTTAATTAATAACTCAATAACCTGCTGCCAGGGCATCGGCTGCTCACCATGTGCGATTACACGCGCTAAGTTGGGCATGGCTAATGCACCGCGTCCCAACATTAAATCCGGGCAATTTGAGGCATCAGTACAACATCTGGCATCGTCTGCATCCCAGATTTCGCCATTAGCAATAATAGGGATGTTTACCTGCTGTTTAATTTTGGCAATCCACTGCCAGTGCGCAGGGGGTTTATAACCTTCGACCTTGGTACGTGCATGTATAACCAGTAAATCTGCCCCCGCAGCTTCAATAGCTAACGCGTTATCGATTGCTTTGGATTTATCTTCAAACCCCAGGCGCATTTTAGCGCTGACAATATGAGCTTTATCCACCGCTGTGCGCACTGCTGACACTATCTGATACAGACTGTCGGTATGCTGCAATAATACCGCGCCACCTTTACTGTTATTCACAGTTTTGGCAGGACAGCCAAAATTCAGGTCAACACCGTACGAGCCTAATTCGGTGGCGCGCACCGCATTCTCTGCCAGCCAGTTTGGCTCCTGCCCTAATAACTGTACACGCACAGGGGTGCCTGCCGGGGTTTTACCTTCATTGTGCAATTCAGGACACAACCGATAAAACACTTTGGCTGGCAGTAATTGATCGACTACCCGCACAAATTCGGTTACGCACATATCAAAACCACCGATTCGGGTCAGCATGTCGCGCATAAGGTGATCCACCACCCCTTCCATTGGTGCCAGCATGATTGCCATAAAAAGTGTTATCTCTTATTTACTTAGGTGTCTTAAAAATGGGCGCGAAGTGTAGCAAAATAGGCATACAATCAACACCTAATTTGCGCTTAAGGAAAAATTGCAGCATGACCCTGATTGATATTGTTGGATTGGTCTGGTTTTTAGTTTTATGGGTAGGCTATACCCTGTTTGCCAAACAACGGGCTCGTACAACCTTATGTTTAGCCAGTGAACTGAGGGCAAAGCGCAATAACTGGATGCTGCAAATGTTATTACGGGAAAACCGTATTGCTGATGTGGCGATCATCGCTGCTCAGGAGCGTAACATCAGCTTTTTTGCCTCGAGTGCGCTGCTTATTATCGCGGGTTTATTAACGGCCCTGTCTTCGGCTGAACAGCTCTCGAATGTATTGCATCAGGTTATTCCCGGATTGCCGCAAACCACCCTGCAAATTCAACTCAAACTGGTATTAATGGTTTGTATTTTTGTATTCGCCTTTTTTCAGTTTACCTGGGCACTCAGGCAATACGGTTTTGGTGGTGCATTGGTAGGCGCTGCGCCAAACGGTAACCGCATCCCGGAGGAACAGCTTGAGACCTATGCTAACCGCACAGCGAAGGTGATTGATCAGGCCGGACATTCGCTTAACTATGGATTAAGGGCACTTTATATGTCGTTATCCACACTAGCCTGGTTTATTGATTCACGCTTATTTATGTTTACTACGGTTCTGGTAGTGCTGGTTATGTATCAGCGCGAATTTCATTCTAAAGCATTAAAGGCGTTAAAAGACTGCGTTTAAACCCAAGATTCAGACAATAAAAAAGGAGCCTGCTGGCTCCTTTTTTGCTTTGCTTAGAACTTACTCTTCGCCAGGCGCTTGCTCTGCTGGCGCTTCTTCTGCAGCAGGCTTTTCAATCAGTTCCTTCATGCTTAAACGCACGCGGTTCTGACGGTCAATTTCCATCACTTTAACGTCAACCTTTTGGCCAACCTCAAGGAAATCAGACACCTTGTTTACACGCTCGTGAGCGATTTGTGAAATGTGTACCAGACCTTCTTTACCCGGTAATACTTCAACAAAGGCACCGAAATCAACGATACGTTTAACTTCACCGTGATAGGTTTTACCCACTTCTACTTCAGCGGTTACCTGCTCGATCATGCCAATAGCGACTTCAGCTTTAGCACGCTCGGTAGCAAAGATTTTCACCGTACCGTCATCTTCAATTTCGATGCTGGTATCAGACGCTTCAGTAATAGAACGGATCATCGCGCCGCCTTTACCGATAACATCACGGATCTTGTCCTGATCTACTTTGATGGTGTAGATACGAGGTGCGAATTCAGACATTTCTTCACGGTGAGTACCGATAGCCTGATCCATAACACCCAGAATATGCAAACGTGCTTCTTTCGCTTGTTTCAGCGCTTTTTGCATGATTTCTTTGGTGATACCTTCAATCTTGATATCCATCTGTAGTGCAGTTACACCAGTAGAGGTACCGGCTACTTTAAAGTCCATGTCACCTAAGTGATCTTCATCACCTAAGATGTCAGACAATACAACGTAGCTGTCATCACCTTTCACCAGACCCATCGCGATACCCGCAACAGAGGCTTTGATTGGTACACCAGCATCCATCAGAGCCAAAGACGTACCACAAACAGACGCCATTGAAGATGAACCGTTAGATTCGGTGATTTCAGATACCACACGTACCACGTATGGGAATTCTTCTTCGCTCGGCATTACGGCAGCAATACCACGCTTAGCCAGACGACCATGACCAATTTCACGACGTTTAGGCGAACCGACAAAACCTGTTTCACCCACACAGAATGGAGGGAAGTTGTAGTGCAGCATGAAACGGCTGTTTTCAGTACCGTTTAAACCGTCGATCATCTGTGCATCACGCTCAGTACCTAAAGTTGCAGCAACCAAGGCCTGAGTTTCACCACGGGTAAATAACGCAGAGCCGTGAGTACGCGGTAAAATGCCAGTGCCAACGTTTAAGGCACGGATCATTTCAGGATCACGACCATCGATACGTGGCTCACCTGCCAGAATGCGTGAACGTACTACGTCACTTTCCAGGTTGTGCAGCATTTCGTGCAATTCTTTTTCGTCTTGCTCTGGGTTAGCTTCTAAAATAGTTGCAGCAGCTTTATCAGTAGCAGCAGTTACAGCGTCTTTACGCGCTAACTTGTCTGAAATCTGGTAAGCAGCAGTCATATCAGCTTCAGCTAATTCCTTAACCTTGGCTTTTAATTCAGTGTTTTCTGCAACTGGCTGCCAATCCCAGCTAGGAGTATTAACCTGTTGTGCAAAATCATTTACGGCGTCAACCACAGTCTGCATAGACTCATGACCGAACATAACCGCACCTAACATCACTTCTTCAGATAAGATGTCAGCTTCAGATTCAACCATCAGTACGGCGCTTTGCGTACCGGCAACAACCAGGTCTAACTGGCTTTCTTTTTGCTCGCTGTAAGTGGTGTTCAGTACATACTGACCATCCATGTACCCTACACGTGCAGCACCAACCGGACCGTTAAACGGCATACCAGAGATAGCTAACGCGGCAGAAGTACCGATTAATGAAATGATATCAGCTGGGATTTCCGGGTTAGCAGATACCACAGTGATGATGATTTGAACTTCGTTGTTAAACCCTTTAGGGAATAACGGACGAATTGGACGGTCGATCAAACGTGCAATCAAGGTTTCTTCTTCTGAAGGACGACCTTCACGTTTGAAGAATCCACCCGGGATTTTACCTGCAGCGTAGGTTTTTTCCTGATAGTTAACGGTTAACGGGAAAAAGTCCTGATCAGGTTTTGCATCTTTTTTACCCACAACCGAAACCAGTACAGAGGTATCGTCCATGCTGGCCATAACAGCGGCCGTTGCCTGACGCGCAATTACGCCAGTTTCTAATGTTACGGTGTGTTTACCGTATTCAAATGTTTTAGTAATCGGAGTCACTTAAATTTCCTTTCAATTTAATATCTTCGCTTTTTAATCGCGGCGCATAGTATAGCGGTATGGCATCATCAATAACAGGCTTTGAAGCCGAATTTGCTCGATTGAAAAAAGATTTAACAAATTTTCCAGAAGAAAATACTGCCAGCGGTGCCAACATATTTTAAAAGCATAAAAAAACGGGGAATTGATAATCAATTCCCCGTTTCTTAAAACGATTATTTACTGCAGTAAATCTTAGCGACGCAGACCTAAACGCTTGATCAGATCAGCATAACGGTCAGTGTTTTTACCTTTCAGGTAATCAAGTAATTTACGACGCTGACTAACCATACGTAATAAACCACGACGTGAATGGTGGTCTTTTTTATGGCTGCTGAAATGGCCTTGTAATTTGTTGATGTTATGAGTTAACAGAGCAACCTGAACTTCAGGTGAACCTGTATCGCCTTCTTTAGTTGCGTATTCAGCAACAACTGCTGCTGTTTCTTGTACTGTTAGTGACATAAATTTCTCCTAAGGATGAATAAAGACTTAGCCAATCACTAATTCAGCCAAGCCAAAGAGGCGCGCATTATAACGAGTTAACGAACGAACGCAAGTAAATTCCCTCGTCAGTACACTTTTCTGGCTTCAGACTCAGGCATTTTGAGTTTGCTGATGTTTTATGACCCGATAAAGCCCGTATAACATCACCGCTGCAACAATCGATAAAGCAGCCAGTGCCGATGGCTCTTTCATCATTTCCAATGCGCCTTTACCGAAAAAGATGGCACTTAGGCCCAGTGGAGCAATACCAGCCATTGAACCTAATGCATATTTCCATACATTTAATGACATAGAGCCCGCAATAATACTGGTAACAGTAAATGGGGGGGTTGGTGCTAAACGCAATGCAAGTAACGCCCATGCACCTTTATCATCCACTTTATGTCGAATGTTGTTTATATGGTGGCTAATTGTCTCGCCAAACCCATCGGTACCAATTAATCGTCCCACCAGATAACCGCTTAAACTGGCAATCAGAAACCCAGGTAAACAAATCAACAAACTGATACCGACGTCAAACACCATAGTCACGGCAAATGCCATTAATGGGATCGGAATCAAAATAGCGCCACCAATAAAAAACAGGCCTAAAAAAATAAGCGCGGTCGACATATTTTCCGGCACATCACTGGTGAGTTCAGTAACCTTGTCTACCGATAAATACTCATTTACTGGTGTTAAAAAATAAATCGCCAGCAATACAGCAACCGCAACTATGCCACCCACGAATTTATACTGATTCTTTTTTTTCATTTTTAGCCTTATGGATTAACCATTCAAAAATACGGCGATGTACATGCATATAAAACAGATATTCAGGGTGCCATTGCACGCCCAAAACCTTTTGATTGTTTTTGCTTTCAATAACCTGATTAATACCGGCTTTCTCTTTGGCCGTCACTTCCATTTCGTCACCCGTTTTAGCCACCGCCTGCGAATGAATGGCATTCACTTTAATCGGATCATCACCTGCTATTTTTGAAATCAATGAATCATCTTTGGTGTAAATCACTTTCTTGCGGGGAAATGGACTGCGGATACGCAGGTTATGCTCAAGCAGTGGCATGGTAGATTCGTACATCGAGCCGCCTAATCTTGCATTGAGTAACTGGTGGCCACGACATATGCCTAAAATAGGCTTGTTATTGTCCAGTGCATAATCGATAAACTGAATTTCCATCTCATCCCGTGGTTTGTCATACGCTCCTTTTCCGCTTAACGCGCTTAATAGCTCCATCGGATACAGCAATAACTCTTTTAAACGCAAACCACTATCACGTTTCGCTTTCGGTGCAGGCTCTTTTTCAAAATTTTCAGGATGGATGTCAGAGCCACCACCAATAATGATACCGTCATAATCAATCTCACCGTCAAAGGTACTGGGTTGAACTCTAACGGGCTCACCACCTGCGAGACGAACATTTAACGAGGTAAAGAACCAGGCAGTAAATCCCGATTTATCCGGCCCGGTCACCGCAATTCTGGGTTTGCGTTTTTGTACAGAAATGTTGTTCTCCTCTGACATTTATCATTATTCACCCGTCATCAAATCAATCTTCCAATCAAGTTATTTGTTCGTTGCTGGCAGAAAAATCTGTCTGAAAAAGTACAGGTGATAATTATATGTATTGAGGTTTAATTTGATATTTCAACAGGTTGGCCAATATTGACCAACCCAATGAATAAAATAGGAATGTAATTGCGAAGCGATATTTAGGGTGTTTAACTTAAGCTACAACTAAGCGTTTCGGTGCAACTTTACCTTGCTCATCGATTTGCCCGACACCAAGAAACTCTTGCTGATGATAAACCCTTACAAATCCATCCTGAGGCGCATGGTTTGACAATACCGCCTGCCCCTGACGGAAAAAGTGCACTTGCTGTTCATCCAAGTTAACCGCATTTAATGCCGCAACGGCCGTGTCCATTGGGATAAGGTGTGCATCTAATGATGACCAGTCACCATCATCGGCAACATTAATCGCATCACGTAATTGTTGAAGCTGCTCAAAACTAACCATTTTATCCACCGGATAATCGGCTACTTCGGTACGATGTAACTTGGCGACATAGGCCCCACAACCTAATAACTGGCCGATATCATCAACTAACGAGCGAATATAGGTGCCCTTGCTGCAGCGCACCTGCATATCCACTTCATCACCTTCAAAACGCAACACATCCAGTTTATAGATAGTGATATCTCGCGCTTCACGAGGAATATCAATGCCCTGACGCGCATAATAATACAATGGCTTGCCCTGATGTTTTAAGGCAGAGAACATCGAAGGTACTTGTTTAATCGGGCCCTTAAACTGCTCACAGGCGTCTAAAAACTGTTGTTCGGTCACATTGACGTCGCGGGTTTCCACCACTTCACCATCGGCATCTGACGTTGCCGTGCGAATACCCAGTTTTGCTGTCACCAGATACGTTTTATCTGCATCGAGTAAAAACTGTGAAAACTTAGTCGCCTCACCTAAACAGACGGGCAACATGCCAGTTGCCAACGGGTCTAAAGCCCCGGTATGTCCGGCTTTATTGGCAAAGAAGATCCCTTTTACCTTTTGCAGTGCCTGATTGGATGAAATCTCAAGCGGCTTGTCCAGCAATACAATACCGTTAATGGCACGGCCTTTACTTCTGCGCGCCATGCATTAATCCTGTGTACTTTCGTCGTCCAGGTCTCGTCCAGCCGCTTTAGCACGCTCACGATCACTGCTTAGTGTTTCGCTCACTAAGTTAGAAATACGCATACCTTCAGTGATGGATGCATCCTGCAGGAAGCGTAATGCTGGCACCGCACGCATGCGCATGGCTTTGGATAATAAGGTGCGAATAAACCCCTTATTTTCATTAAGGATTTCAATGTACTCTGCAATTTTTTCTTTATCATTTTCAAAAAAAGTGACAAATACTTTTGCGTAAGACAAATCACGTGAGACTTCGACACCTGACACGGTTGTCATGCCCAAACGTGGGTCACGATTTTTAAATTCGTTTTGTAGAATACTGGCAACTTCTTTGTGGATCTGATGGCCGACGCGGTCGGTTCTGCTAAATTCTCTGGCCATAATAATACCTCGTTAAACTCTGAATCAGACTAGCTGAAACACTACCCAGCTCCACATGCCCACTAACAAGAATGTTGAAATTGAGAATGCTGTAAAGCGGTGCAGTACATGATTATATGTAATATGTATATAGGAATGCAGATAGCGCAATCCAACATAAGCCCAGGCCAGTGCTTCAATAACCGGACTGTGTATATTTAATGCCAGCATGGTGATGCAAAGTGCATAAAACAGTACTGGCACTTCAAATAAATTACTAAAATTTTGTTCCAGTTTTGCCAGTTTTTCAGGTATGTCATAACCGCGGTTATATAAAAAATATTTAACCTGAACTTCCTTGCGTTTCACCGCACCAAAACGTGCTTTACCCATTAATAGTGCCACTATTAATACCAGCAACACCATGGCATACATCGGATACAACATTGAGGTTTCTCCTGTTGTCATTAAAGACAAAAATGCCCAACCGTGGTTGAGCATTTTAGATTATGACGTCTGGTAACTATGGCTACAGCTGACGTTTTACTTCAACAATTTCAAAGACTTCGATTTGGTCGCCGACTTTAACATCGTTGTAGTTCTTAACGCCGATACCACATTCCATACCATTACGAACATCCTGAACATCGTCTTTAAAGCGACGTAATGACTCAAGCTCACCTTCGTAAATAACCACGTTCTCACGCAGTACACGGATTGGGTTGCTACGTTTAACAATACCTTCGGTAACCATACAACCTGCGATGGCACCCAGCTTAGGTGATTTAAATACATCACGAACTTCAGCCAGACCAATGATTTCCTGCTTGAATTCTGGCGCCAGCATACCGCTCATCGCCATTTTAACTTCATCAATCAGATCATAGATGACACTGTAATAACGTAAGTCGATTTCTTCAGATTCAATCACTTTACGCGCCGTTGCATCAGCACGTACGTTGAAACCAACAAGGATTGCACCAGAAGCAGCAGCCAAACTTGCATCGGTTTCGGTAATACCACCAACACCACTGCCAACGATATTTACTTTCACTTCATCAGTAGACAGTTTAGTCAGAGAGTCTGCAATCGCTTCTACCGAGCCTTGAACATCAGCTTTAAGAACCACATTCAACTCGCTCACATCACCCGCTTCCATGTTGGCAAACATGTTTTCCAACTTGGATTTTTGCTGACGTGCCAGTTTCAGTTCACGCTGTTTAATTGAACGTTTATTCGCAACTTCACGCGCTTTACGCTCATCAGATACCACCAATGCATCGTCACCTGCCGCAGGAACACCGGATAATCCCAGAATTTCTACCGGTGTAGAAGGACCTGCTACTTTTACATCATGGCCATTCTCATCTTTCATGGCACGAATACGACCGTACTCAAGACCACACAACATAATGTCGCCAGGCTTCAGTTCACCTTCCTGAACAAGAACAGAGGCAACCGGACCACGACCTTTATCCAAACGTGACTCAATAACCAGACCTTTAGCAGCGCCTGTTGGCGATGCAACTAAATCCAGTACTTCAGCCTGCAGGTTAATCGCTTCTAATAAATCATCGATACCCAAACCGGTTTTAGCGGACACGTTAACAAACTGGTGTTCACCACCCCATTCTTCTGAAATAACTTCCAGCTGAGATAATTCATTTTTAACACGATCCGGATCAGCAGCTTCTTTATCCATTTTGTTGACAGCAACAATCAATGGAACTCCAGCAGCTTTAGCGTGTTGAACCGCTTCTTTGGTTTGCGGCATAACGCCATCGTCCGCGGCAACCACCAATACAACAATATCTGTTGCCGTAGCTCCACGAGCACGCATTGCTGTGAACGCCGCGTGTCCCGGTGTATCCAGGAAGGTAATTTTTCCACCATCGGTTTCAACACTGTAAGCACCGATGTGCTGGGTAATTCCACCCGCTTCGCCATCAGCAACTTTGGCTTTACGAATGTAGTCCAGCAGTGAGGTTTTACCGTGATCAACGTGACCCATAATGGTAACAACCGGCGCACGAGTGGACTTATCAACATTACTTTGTTCAGCCAGCAATTCGTCTTCTAACGCGTTTTCGTTAACCAGCTCATACTTGTGGCCCATTTCCTCGACCACCAGTACCGCAGTATCCTGATCCAGTACCTGGTTAATCGTCGCCATCTCACCCATTTTCATCATGGTTTTGATAACTTCTTTTGACTTAACCGCCATACGGTTAGCCAGTTCACCCACGGTTACTGTTTCACTGATGCGAACAACACGCTCCACTGGCGCAGCTGGTTTGTTAAAGCCGTGCTGAAGGCCCGCACCTGCATCTTTTTTCTTTTTAGATTTACGACGACGGTTACCACGCTCAATCTGTAAATCTTCTTTATCTTCTGCTTCCTGTGCATAACGTGAAGAGTGCAAATGAACTTCTTCCTCTTCCAGTTTTTTGCGTTTTTCTTCTTCTTCACGCCAGCGACGTTCGTTCTCTTCAGCAAGTTTACGTGCAGCTTCTTCGGCTTTACGTGTTTCTTCTTCCAACTTGCGTGCAGCTTCTGATTCTTGCTGTTGACGAAGCCTCTCTGTTTCTTTGCGCGCTTGTTCACGCTCGGCTATTTCTTCCGGCGTTAAGTGTTTATCTTCTTCCAGCTCACGTTTTTTCGCTGCTTCGCGCGCGATTTTTTCTTCTTCGGCTTTTTTCGCTCTGGCTTCGGCTTCTTGCTGTGCTTTTTCCTGAGCCGCTTTTCTGGCTTCTTCTGCGGCTTTACGTTCTGCCTCAATTTCAGCCAGACGTGATTCTTCAGCCTTCTTAGCTTCTTCAGCCATGCGAGCAATTTCAGCGTCACTGCGTTTTACATAGGTACGTTTTTTACGCACCTCTACGGTGACAGAGCGAGATTTACCTGACGACTTCACATTTAAAGTACTGGTACTTTTGCGGCTCAGCGTCATACGCTTAGGCTCATCATTACCTTTACCACCATGCTGCTTGCTCAGGTGATCAAGTAATGTCTTCTTTTCTTCTTCGCTAACTTGCTCATCAGCTGATTTTTTAATGCCGGCGTCAGCAAACTGTTGAATCAATTTTTCAACGTTTGTGCCTATGTCATCGGCAAGTTTTTGTATGGATACTTCTGCCATTTTCTAGCGGCTCCTCATGCTGATGTTATTCTTCGTTAAACCAAACAATGTTACGTGCGGCCATGATCAATTCTCCGGCCTTTTCTTCGCCCATATTTTCCAGTTCACAAATTTCATCAACCCCTTGCTCAGCAAGAGCTTCAAGGTTGGTAATACCGTGACTAGCCAACACAAACGCAACATGTCGATCCAATCCTTCCAGATTCAGGAGGTCTTCTTCTGGCTCAGCCCCCTCAAGAGATTCTTCGCTGGCCAATGCCTGAGTCGTCAAGGCACCTTTTGCGCGATTTCTCAATTCTTCAACGATATCTTCGTCAAATTCTTCAATTGCTAATAATTCACTAACCGGAACATAAGCAACTTCTTCCAATGTGCTGAAACCTTCTGCAACCAGAATGCCTGCTAAATCTTCATCCACATCCAGCGCCTGAACAAAACGTTTCAGTACTTTAGTGTTTTCTTCTTCGTGTTTTGAGTTCAACTCATCAACTGTCATTACGTTCAGTTCCCACGCAGTCAGTTGACTGGCTAAACGAACATTTTGACCATTACGGCCTATCGCCTGCGCTAAATTATCAGCTTCAACAGCGACATCCATTGAACGACTATCTTCATCAACCACGATTGAACCAACCTCTGCTGGCGACATCGCATTGATTACGAATTGTGCAGGATTATCATCCCATAACACGATATCAACCCGCTCACCGCCCAGCTCGCTGGAAACTGCCTGAACACGCGAACCACGCATGCCCACACAAGCACCAACCGGATCTAAACGCTTATCGTTGGTTTTAACCGCAATTTTTGCACGTGAACCCGGGTCGCGGGCTGCCGCTTTGATTTCCATCACTTCTTCAGCAATTTCCGGCACTTCAAGACGGAACAATTCTACCAGCATGTCTGGGTGCGTGCGGCTAACAAATAATTGTGCACCTCGTACTTCAGGCTTAATGGCGTATAACAAACCACGCACACGATCACCCGGACGAAATGTTTCGCGAGGTAACATATCATCGCGGTAGATGACCGCTTCAGCATTATTACCTAAATCAATAATGACACTTTCACGGTTGGCCTTTTTAACTGTACCTGTTACCAGTTCACCAACTTTTTCTTCATATTCTGCAACAACCTGCGCTCGTTCAGCTTCCCGTACCTTTTGTACAATCACCTGTTTAGCGGTTTGGGTAGTGATACGATCAAATAAAATCGAATCGATTTGTTCTTCAACGTAATCACCAACCTGAATATCTTCCTGCTCAACTTGTGCAGCAGACAATGTAATCTCTGCGTAAGGATTTTCTTGCGGTTGGTCGTCAGGAATCACCTGCCAACGGCGAAAAGTATCAAAATCACCCGTATTACGATCGATGCTTACGCGCACTTCGATGTCACCGGTGTTTTTCTTTTTAGTTGCACTGGCAATCGCGAATTCCAGAGCTTCAAAAATTTTCTCTCTGGGAACCAATTTTTCATTGGACACGGCTTCTGCCACTAATAGAATTTCTTTATTCATTGCCCGCTCGCCTCGCTTCCTTAATCAAAAACAGCAACTACATTGCCTTTGTTTATATTTGCAATCGCCAGTTGGTAGGGTTGTCCATCAACTTCAACGACTATGGTACCTGCATCACAGGACACAAGTTTACCTTTAAAATTCCGTCTGTTATCCATGGGAACCGTTAATTTGACTTGCACTACTTCACCTACCACTTGTTGGTAATGCGCTTCTTTAAATAACGGTCTTTCCATCCCTGGTGATGATACTTCCAGGGAATATTCTGTTGAAATAGGATCTTCAACATCAAGAATGGCACTAACCTGATGACTTACATCAGCACAATTATCCACACTGATCCCATCTTCATGGTCAATGTAAACACGCATGATAGAATGCTTTCCCGCTGCCACAAATTCGACACCTAACAGTTCGAATCCTAAAGCAACAACAGCAGGCTCTAACATATTTGTGAGTTTTAATTCCAGCTGTGACAATCTCAGCTCCAAAAACAAAAAAAGGGCATTAAGCCCGGACAATTAACAATACAAGTATCGCAAAAACGAATAACAAAAAGCCCCGAGCTAAGCGGGGCTTTTTTGATACTGGACCCTTGTCCACCAATCTTAATTAAAAGTTGATATAAAACCAACTTTTAAAATTTGGTTGCGGGAGCAGGATTTGAACCTACGACCTTCGGGTTATGAGCCCGACGAGCTACCAGACTGCTCCATCCCGCGCTTGAAATCTTTTCTTTGCAGACTTGGCTTAGCACCCCGTCTCAAGATGCTGCGTATTATACAGAGCAGCTTTGTTAGCGCAAGTCTAATTCTGTAAAAAAGCCATGAATATTGTTTAAGTGCCGACTATTTAAACAAACCGTTCAATATACCAACTTTAATGTGCAAAAATTAGCTTAATCCGGTTTGTTTAATAAAAGTTTAACCATTTAAAACCAATCAAATTCTTCATCTGATTTCATTTGCTGACTAAATCCCAGAGCAGTTAGACGAATTGCTAGATCGTTAACGGATTCTTCAATGACCTGCCATTCATTTTCAGGCACTTCTACCTGAGTTAACAATGTGCTGATAGCTTGCAGTTTTTGATTTAATTTTGCTTTCTGGTTCGATTGCTGCTCATTCACCAGTATTGTCCTGTTATTTAAAAGTTCATAACATGACAAAGTCATCAACAGTTAACCAGTTAATTTGTCGTAAAAAGTATGTACTTTCTTACTGCGCGGTCCATCGATGTTCTACCAATACTTGCTGTTGTGAAACGACTCTGCCCCAAAACACGCTGCCTTTTTCAATTTCGCCAACGCCTTTAGGTGTACCTGTCATCACTACATCGTTATCAGCCAGACTCATAAATGCGTTCACTTCATTTAAAATGGCTAAAGGTTTATTAATCATCAGGCCTACATCACCTTTTTGCACCAGATGATTGTCAATATAAAGTTCCAGCGACATTGAGTCAGAGATCGACTCAATTGGAACAAATTCACTAAACAGAGCGGCGCCATCAAACGCTTTAGCCCGCTCCCATGGGAGCCCTTTGCTTTTTAAAAAAGCCTGAGTTTGACGTTTGGTTAAATCCAAACCAAATGCAACGGCAATAAAACGCCCATTTTGATACAAAAAACTAAGCTCAGCTTCATAATGCAAAGGTTCGAGGTTAAACGAGTGGAGCTCATCTGAAATACTGCTATTGGGTTTGGTAAAAATAACCATTTGTTGCGGTACTTCGTTGCCTAATTCCTGCGCATGCGCAACAAAATTACGGCCAATGCACACAATTTTTGAAGGTATGAATGACTTGCCATTAAATTGAATTGTCTTCATAGGCGATAAAAAACCTGAAACGACATACAGGTCTTAAACAATAATCACTCTTTTAGAAAAAGTCTGTACCAATAGGTTAAATAACCTTTGAAAACTGACGTAATTCCTGTTGCTGCTGGCGATAGGTATCAAACTTCATGCATATACTTCGGATCAACAGTTTTGCCTGAGGTTCAACCACAATACCTTTTTCGCTCACAGTAATTAAGTCATCCTGAATAAATTCACTCAGGGATTTCAGCTCATCCGAAAAGTACTCAGCAAACTCCAGTGCAAAATGTTGCCTAAAGATATCGGTGTTTAACTGAAAATTACACATCAACTGACTGATCACCCAACGACGAATTTTATCATCCTGTGTTAACGTCACACCACGCTCCAGCGCATGACCCTGATCAGCAATTAATTGATAATATTCCGCCAGCGTTTTTACATTTTGACTATAGGAAGGTCCAACGGCACTAATTGAAGAGACGCCCAATCCCAGCAAATCACAGTCTGCAGTAGTGGTATATCCCTGAAAGTTGCGATTAAGCCTTCCCTGACGCTGCGCAACTGCAAGTTCATCTTCAGGTTTGGCAAAATGATCCATGCCAATAAACTGATAACCTGCCCGAGTAAAAACATTTATCGCCTGCTCCATCAAAGCTAACTTAGTTTTGGCATCAGGCAACCAGGCGTCTTTGATTTTACGCTGCGCTGCAAAACGTGAGGGTAAATGTGCATAACTAAACAAAGAGATACGATCAGGATCCATGGCAATAACATCACTTAATGTTTTGGCAAACCCTGTCGTTGACTGCATTGGTAAACCATAAATTAAATCCAGATTAACTGAATTAATCCCCAGCTCACGAGCCTTCTTTACCAGGCCTGTAATATAGGCAGTATCCTGAACCCGGTTAATAGCAAGTTGAACATCGGTATTGGTATCCTGTACGCCGATACTAAGACGATTAAACCCAAGTTCGGCTAGTTCTGCCATATAATTATCAGGTAAACGTCTCGGATCTATTTCAATACTCATTTCAATATCATCGACAACATTAAAATGCTGGCGAATAGCACTAAGCAATCTGGCCATCTGCTTTTGCGTCAGGAAGCTTGGCGTTCCGCCTCCCAAATGCAACTGGCGCACCGAATAACGAATATAAGCCTGACTAAGACTTTTTATTTCCTGAATCAATGCATCTAAATACTGATCAGCCTTATGGCTGTGACGAGTAACAATTTTATTGCAGCCACAGTAGTAACAAAGGCTATGACAAAATGGGATATGCACATACAAAGACAAATCTTGTGATGTTGACTGCTTAACCGCTTCAATGCGATCAAAATAATCAAAGTCTTCATGAAATTCTAATGCTGTTGGGTAAGAAGTATAGCGAGGACCATTAGCATTGTAGCGCGCTAAAACGTCTGGATTAATTAATGGTTTATACGACATAGAGCCCCCTTTAATACACTTGAGGCAATATTAACAGGAAGCGATGCATGCAAATTTGATCAAGCGCAAACAAATAGGGCGTGCTGATCTTTATGCTTCATGTAGGTAACCATTTGGTTAGTACTCATATATAGCAGAGTGAGTGAGCGGTATCTCGATGAGATAAAAGATAAAAAAGCCGCACTAGGTGCGGCTTTTTTTATTTATGGTGCGGACGGTGGGACTTGAACCCACACGAGCTTGCGCTCACAGCGACCTCAACGCTGCCTGTCTACCAATTTCAGCACGTCCGCTAAAACGTTATTCTGGGATAGTATTTTCCGGCTGCTGCTCTTTTGCTGGAGCAGGAGCTTCATCAGCCATTTGAGTTTGCGCGGCAGGTGTTTCAATATTTTCCCACTCATCACCTTGCTTAACCTGATTACTGGATAAATTACCGAGGATAAGGCTAATTACAAAAAACAAGGTGGCAAGAATTGCAGTTGTGCGGCTCATAAAGTTTGCTGAGCCTGAGGCTCCAAACATAGTATTTGAACTACCCGCACCAAAAGAAGCGCCCATATCGGCACCTTTACCCTGTTGGATCAACACCATACCAATCAGTAATAAGGCCACAATTAAATAGATAACTAATAATACTTCGTAAAGCATGCTTTACCCCAGTTGCTCTGCTGCTAAGCAGATGTTAACAAATTCCGTTGGTTTCAAACTTGCACCTCCCACTAATCCCCCATCCACATCGGGTTGAGAAAACAGGGCAGATGCACTGGCAGCATTAACACTGCCGCCATATAAAATTCTTACGCCGGATGCCGTATTAGCATCATGACCGGCTAAATGTTCGCGTATAAAGTGGTGAACTTCCTGCGCCTGCTCTGGTGTTGCCGTTTTGCCTGTACCAATCGCCCAGATTGGTTCATAAGCAACAATTAGCTGATTAAATGCCTGAATACCTATACGGTTTATTACTGCATCCAACTGCTCTGCCAGAAAACCAAACAATTTACCACTTTCACGTATTTGTTCAGATTCACCAATACAAAAAATTGGAGTCAATCCACATTCCAGTATTTTATAAACTTTCTCAGCAATTAATTCGTTGCTCTCATTAAAATACTCCCGACGTTCTGAATGCCCTACAATTACATATTTAACCGGAAGCTCACTCAACATAGAAATTGATACTTCACCGGTATATGCCCCACCATCCAAATGACTGACATTTTGCGCACCAATGGCAAAATCCGGTTCATTAAATGATGATAGATAAACTGCCGGAGGACATACCACAACATCTACATGCTTAAAATCCTGCGTTGCAAATGTCTGCGACATACTGTCGATTAATGCCAAATTACCGTTCATTTTCCAATTTCCGGCAACCAGAATTTTTCTTTTTTGCGGTTTATTCATGACTCCACCTAAGAGCGGGCGTGATATTATCCGACCCGTTTAAAAGTTACAAGTAGCTATACTGTATTTCGTTTCAGGCTGCCGATTTTTTAACCTCTTCAGCGATATGGTTTGCCCATTTATCCGAAACAGTCTCATCACGGGACTCTACCATCACTCGGATCAAAGGTTCTGTGCCACTTTTTCTCAAAAGAACACGCCCACTCTCGCCCATTTCCTGTTCTGCCGTTTTTACCGCTTGCTGGACTGTTGGCTGACTTAATGGATCACAGCCAGCCTCAAAACGAACATTAACCAAAGTTTGAGGGAATTTCTCCATGCCCTGACTCAGTTCATACAGTGACATTTCAGCTCGCAACATGGCGGTCAATACTTGCAACCCAGCCACAATACCATCACCGGTTGACGTCGCATTAAGGTTAATTACATGACCAGAACTCTCACCGCCTATGCTCCACCCCTTAGACTGCAACAACTCCATGACATACCTGTCACCCACTTTGCTACGTTCAAACTGGATGCCAAGCTTACTTAATCCTAATTCAAGACCAAGATTGCTCATTAAGGTGCCAACAACACCACCATGTAAACGACCGGATTTTAATGACTCACGTGCAATGATATAAACAATCTGATCACCATCAAGTACGTTCCCTTTATGGTCGACCAGCATAATTCGATCCCCATCACCATCGAGAGCAAAACCAACATCAGCTTTTTCGTCTAACACACGCTGACGAATCGCTTCCATCGAGGTAGCCCCCACCTTGTCATTGATATTTAAACCGTCTGGCTTTGTACCAATTTCAATAACGTCAGCCCCTAACTCTTTCAGTACATTAGGAGCAATATGGTAGGTAGCACCATGAGCACAATCGACCACAATCTTCATACCATTTAAAGACAGTTCCGTCGGGAAGTTACCCTTACAAAACTCAATATACCGACCTGCTGCATCATCAATACGATAGGCTTTACCCAATTTATCTGACGCGACACATACCATGTCCTGCGCCATCATATTTTCGATAGCCAGCTCAATGTCATCATCTAATTTGGTACCATCGCTGGAGAAAAACTTAATCCCGTTATCATAATAAGGATTGTGTGACGCACTAATTACAACCCCGGCTTCTGCGCGGAAGGTTTTAGTTAAATAAGCAATGGCTGGTGTAGGCATTGGACCTAACAGACCAATATTAATCCCGGCCGCAGATAATCCAGCTTCCATGGCAGATTCAAGCATGTAACCCGAAATACGCGTATCTTTACCAATAAGTACTTTACTGGTTCCGCGACTGGCCAACACTTTACCTGCTGCCCAGCCAAGTTTAGTGACAAATTGCGGATTGATTAAACTCTCACCTACTTTTCCACGGATACCATCAGTACCAAAATATTGTCGTGTCATATTATTCTTTTCCTTTGCATTCCATTGTTGCCTGTACCACTCTCAACGCATCAATTGTTTCGGCGACATCATGTACCCGCATAATTTGCGCCCCTTGCATAAACGCAATAGTTGCTGCGGCTAAACTACCTGCCAGCCGTTCATCAGGCTCTTTACCCGTTATCTTTCCAATCATGGTTTTACGTGACATACCGATTAATAACGGACAACCGAATTGATGAAATTCTGATAGATTTGCCAGAAGTTGGTAATTTTGTTGCAAATTTTTACCGAATCCAAAGCCTGGGTCTAGCAATATTTGCTCTTTCCCAATGCCTTCTTTTACACAAACTTCGATGCGTTCAGCCAAAAACAGATAAACGTCACGCACGACATCCCCATAAACAGGATTATGCTGCATGGTACGAGGTTGTCCCTGCATATGCATCAAACATACAGGCACATTTGCAGATGCAGCCGCCTGCAATGCACCGTCTTCACGAAGCGCACGAATATCGTTTATCAGCCCGGCTCCTGCTTTAACAGATTCACTCATGACTTGTGCTTTGCTGGTATCGACTGAAACAACACAATCAAAACGTTTATGAATTGCCTCGATAACAGGAATCACTCGTTGTAATTCTTCATCCAATGTTACATCTGAGGCGCCTGGACGCGTAGATTCGCCTCCAACATCGATAAACTCGGCCCCTTGCTCCAACATTTTTTCCGCCTGATACAAGGCTCGATCCAATTGATTATATTTACCGCCGTCGGAAAAAGAATCTGGAGTTACATTTAAAATGCCCATAATGCGAGGCACTGACAAATCGACAAATTTATTAGAAAATTGCATGAAGATATTTTACTTGAACAAATACAGATGAAATAAAAGGCGCTCAAAGGCGCCTTTTACAGTTTATTACCCCGGGATATCGCCCGGCTTATTTGATGGGCTTTGCACCGCCTTATCATCATCCCCGGTTGCGGCACCACCTTTTGGAGTGTTGTCATCACGGGAAGACCAATCAGCTGGCTCCCTTACCGGGACTCTCGCCATTAAGTCATCAATCTGATGTGCATCGATAGTTTCATACTTCATCAGAGCATCTTTCATTGAGTGCAGTATATCGATATTGTCCTTTAAAATTTGTTCTGCACGATCATAGTTACTATCAATCACTGATTTAATTTCGGCATCGATTGCCCGGGCCGTTTCATCGGACATATGTTTGGCTTTTGCCATACTACGCCCAAGGAAAACTTCCCCTTCCTCTTCAGCATACATCATCGGACCCATTTTTTGCGATAAGCCCCATTGCGTTACCATTTTACGTGCTATATCTGTAGCACGCTCTATATCATTTGACGCACCGGTGGTAACTTTTTCATCACCATAAATAATCGCTTCAGCTATGCGGCCACCAAACAAGCTGGAGATCATGCTTTCCAGATGCTGTTTAGAATGACTGTATCTGTCTTGTTCTGGTAAATACATAGTTACACCCAAAGCGCGACCACGAGGGATAATTGAAACCTTATAAACGGGATCATGCTCAGGCACTAAACGACCGACAATCGCGTGACCTGCTTCATGATAAGCCGTCATCGCTTTTTCATCTTCAGACATCACCATAGACTTACGTTCTGAGCCCATCATGATCTTATCTTTTGCTTTATCAAACTCTTCCTGAGAAACAGAGCGTTTACCGCCACGCGCAGCAAACAATGCAGCTTCATTGACCAGATTGGCCAAATCTGCCCCGGAGAAACCTGGGGTACCACGCGCAATCACAGAGGCTTCTACATTGTCACCCAGTGGAACCTTACGCATATGTACTTTAAGAATTTGTTCACGTCCGCGTACATCAGGTAAACCGACAGTGACCTGACGGTCAAAACGACCAGGACGTAATAACGCGGGATCTAATACATCAGGTCTGTTGGTGGCAGCAATAACAATAATACCTTCGTTACCTTCAAAACCATCCATTTCAACCAACATTTGGTTAAGGGTTTGCTCACGCTCATCATGACCACCACCCAAACCGGCACCACGCTGGCGACCTACCGCATCAATCTCATCGATAAAAATGATACAAGGTGCTGATTTTTTTGCCTGCTCGAACATATCACGCACACGTGATGCACCCACACCAACAAACATTTCAACAAAATCAGAACCAGAGATGGTGAAAAACGGGACCTTGGCTTCACCAGCAATCGCTTTAGCCAGCAGGGTTTTACCTGTTCCTGGCGGGCCAACCATCAAAACCCCTTTAGGAATTTTACCGCCTAATTTCTGGAACTTAGATGGGTCACGCAGGAAATCAACCAGCTCAGCAACGTCTTCCTTGGCTTCATCACAACCGGCTACGTCGGCAAATGTAGTCTTAATTTGATCTTCACCTAACAGACGTGCCTTGCTTTTACCAAAGGACATCGCTCCGCGACCACCGCCACCCTGCATCTGACGCATGAAGAAAATCCACACACCAATCAACAGCAACATGGGGAACCACGAAATAAATACAGAAGCTAAAAATGATGACTCTTCAGGTGGCTCACCCACTACACGTACATCGTGTTTAATCAAATCATCGATCAGCTTATCATCGAAATAAGGGATATAGGTCACAAAGCTTTCGCCAGAACGTTTAAACCCTTTGATTTCACGCTCATCAATGCGCACTTCGCGCACCTGACCTTGCTGAACATCCTGTACAAACTGGGTGTAATCCATTTGTCTGCTGGATGAATCACCCGGACTGAAACTTTGAAATACGGACATCAGCACCAATGCGATGACCAACCAAAGGATTAAATTTTTTGCCATATCACTCAATGTTGTGACCTCTATCAATCACGCTTCACGAGGTTGTAAAGCGAATAGTTAACTAAAACAAGACTACTATAATTTCACCTCCGTCGCTACCATAGTTGCCCGCAAGTAGCACGGTTGTGAGCTCGGCTAAATCTATTTCCGTCAAGAATAAAACCAACAGATTGCCTGTATTATTTTAGCCTGCGTATTCTTCCCCCCGAAAAATACTGTTTTTGTGTTCAAACCCAACCCAATCAACCAAATATTCATTATGATTTCGTTGTAACAGGATGGTTTTTATCATCTATTTACATACTGAATTAGGAATACTGCAAAGATGGCGCTAGAATAGCGTTTTTCAATCTCAAATAACCAATTTAATTTGTAAATGAATCTATCAAACAAACAAAAGCAGTACTTAAAAGGCTTAGCGCATTCACTGAAGCCAGTTGTTCAACTAGGTGGAAATGGCCTGACGGAAGGAGTACTGGCTGAAGTCGATGCTGCCTTGACCTATCATGAATTAATCAAAGTCAAAGTTCCGAGTATCGATCGGGAAGAAAAAGCACTAGTGATGGATGCGATTGTACGTGAGACCGGAGCTTTAAAAGTTCAGGTAATCGGCCATATCCTTGTATTATATCGCCAGAGTGAAGAAGCAAAGATCGACATACCGAAACGCTAAATTGCAGACATAAAAAAACGAGTCCAAGGACTCGTTTTTTTATATTAATTTTTAGATGTTAAACGTATTGTACATCAACAATTTCATATTCAACCAATCCTGCTGGCGTCTGAATATTTACGGCTTCATCCAATTCTTTGCCAATCAGACCGCGGGCAATCGGTGATGTAATCGAAATTAAATTATTTTTAATATCGGCTTCATCTTCGCCCACAATCCGATAAGTCGTTTCTGCACCAGACTCAGTATTCACGATTGTCACTGTCGCGCCAAAAATCACTTTGCCATTGTTGGCCATTTTGGTGACATCGATGATTTGCGCATTTGATAATTTACCTTCGATATCCTGAATACGCCCTTCACAGAAGCCCTGCTCTTCACGAGCAGCATGGTATTCAGCATTCTCTTTCAAATCACCGTGTTCACGTGCTTCAGCAATAGACTGAATAATACGCGGGCGCTTAACCGTTTTTAATTCATTCAGCTCCTGGCGCAATAATTCTGCGCCATGAGCAGTCATCGGATACTGACTCATATTTTAATTAACTCTTGTATGTAGTTCCTGAACAGAGGTGACTTTCGCTCTGTCATCGGCTTCATTTGCATTAATCGTAGCAAATGCGGCATTCAATGTTGTGGTGTAGGTTACCTTATTAACCAGCGCTGCCCGGCGGATATATACCGAATCGGTAATCGCCTGACGTCCTTCGGTGGTATTAACAATGTAATTGTATTCACCATTTTTGATGGCGTCCATTAAGTTTGGACGACCTTCCGAAAGCTTATTAACAACATTGCAGCTTACGCCGACTTTTTCAAGTACCGATGCCGTTCCTTTTGTAGCCTCAAGAGTAAATCCTTTTGCAATCATCGCTTTAGCCAGTTCTACAACACGCTGTTTATCGTTATTGCGAACCGATAACAATGCTTTTCCACCTTTAGGGATAGGAGCACTGGCACCTAAATTAGCTTTGGCATAGGCCTCTTCAAACGAGTCTCCCACGCCCATAACTTCACCGGTAGAACGCATTTCCGGACCTAATAAAGGATCCACGCCCATAAACTTGGCAAATGGCAGCACCACTTCTTTAACGGAGTAATAAGGAGGAATAATCTCAGCAGCAATATTTTGTTGCTTAAGTGTTTTACCTACCATGATACGTGCAGCAATCTTAGCCAGCGGCATGCCTGTGGCTTTAGATACAAATGGCACAGTACGCGCAGCACGAGGGTTAACCTCAATCAGATACACTTCACCATCTTTTACCGCAAACTGAGTATTCATCAAACCAACCACTCCCAGCTCCAGCGCCATGGCTTTAACTTGCTCACGCATGGTGTCCTGAATATCTTTACTCAGAGAATAAGGCGGTAACGAACAAGCAGAATCCCCGGAATGAACACCAGCCTGTTCGATGTGCTCCATGATACCGCCAATTAGCACCTGCTCACCGTCACACATGGCATCGATATCAACTTCAATGGCATCATCTAAAAAACGATCCAATAATACTGGAGAGTCATTTGACACTTTAACTGCTTCGTTCAGATAACGTTTTAAATCGCTGATGTCATAAACGATTTCCATCGCACGACCACCCAATACATAAGATGGACGAACCACAAGTGGGAAACCTATTTGTTCAGCTTCTTCCAGCGCCTGTTCAATATTGGTGACAGTGGCATTTGCCGGCTGTTTCAGATTTAGCTTATGAACCATCTGCTGAAAACGCTCGCGGTCTTCCGCGCGGTCTATCGCTTCCGGTGATGTACCGATAATAGGTACACCATTAGCTTGCAAAGCTCGAGCTAATTTAAGTGGTGTCTGACCACCGTATTGCACGATCACACCTTTGGGCTGCTCGATACGCACAATTTCCAATACATCTTCCAGGGTAACAGGTTCGAAATATAAACGGTCTGAGGTGTCGTAATCGGTAGACACCGTTTCAGGGTTACAGTTAACCATAATAGTTTCGTAACCATCTTCACGTAACGCCAGCGCAGCATGCACACAGCAATAGTCAAATTCAATGCCCTGACCGATACGGTTTGGTCCGCCACCTAACACCATGATTTTATCTTTGGTACTTGGATTGGCTTCACATTCCTCATCATAAGCTGAGTACATATATGCCGTATCCGTTGAGAATTCGGCAGCACAGGTATCAACACGTTTGTAAACCGGTACAATGCCCATATTACGGCGCGCTTCTCGTACATCATCTTCGCTAACTTTGGTTAAGTCAGCCATTCGTAAATCAGAGAAACCTTTACGTTTTAACGTGCGCATTAAGTTTTGATCAATGCCAGCCAAACCACATGCTGCAATTTGTTGCTCGAGCTGAATGATTTCTTCAATCTGTACTAGGAACCACATGTCGATTTTGGTCAGGCTATGAATTTCATGCACACTCATGCCATAACGCATGGCGTCAGCGATGTACCAAATACGTTCCGCACCGGGCTCCATCAGCTCGCGTAATAAGGTCGCTTTAACATCGGGATCGGCAGGATCAACAATGGGATCGAAACCACTGGCGCCCACTTCCAACCCACGTAACGCTTTTTGTAATGACTCTTGTTGGTTACGACCAATCGCCATCACCTCACCTACCGATTTCATTTGGGTGGTTAAGCGGTCATTAGCGCCGGGGAATTTCTCAAAGTTAAAACGTGGGATCTTAGTCACAACATAATCGATTGAAGGTTCAAACGATGCAGGTGTTTTACCACCGGTAATATCGTTTGCCAGCTCGTCCAGGGTATAACCCACGGCCAGCTTGGCTGCCACTTTGGCAATCGGGAAACCTGTTGCTTTAGATGCGAGTGCTGAAGAACGCGACACACGTGGGTTCATTTCAATAATAACCATACGGCCATTATCTGGATTCACACCAAACTGTACGTTTGAACCACCTGTTTCAACACCGATTTCACGTAATACCGCCATCGCCGCATTACGCATAATCTGGAACTCTTTATCAGTTAAGGTTTGTGCTGGCGCAACAGTAATTGAGTCACCGGTGTGAACACCCATTGGGTCGAAGTTTTCAATGGTACACACGATAATACAGTTATCTGCTTTATCGCGAACCACTTCCATTTCATATTCTTTCCAGCCAATTAACGATTCATCAATTAACAGTTCGTTAGTTGGCGACAAGTCCAGACCGCGGCGACAAATTTCTTCAAATTCTTCTTTGTTGTATGCAATACCACCACCGGTGCCACCCATGGTGAAAGATGGGCGAATGATGCAGGGGTAACCAATACGGCTAACCACATCAAACGCTTGTTCCATCGAGTGTGCAATTTCGGCGCGCGGACATTCAAGACCAATTGATTTCATGGCCTTATCAAAACGTTCGCGATCTTCGGCTTTATCGATGGCATCTGCCGATGCACCGATTAGCTCACAATTAAATTCTTCAAGCACGCCATGCTTGTTTAAATCCAGCGCACAGTTAAGTGCAGTTTGACCGCCCATGGTTGGTAAAACCGCATCCGGACGTTCTTTTTCAATGATTTTCTTAACCACTTCCCAGTGAATTGGCTCAATATAGGTTGCATCAGCCATTTCAGGGTCAGTCATGATGGTGGCAGGATTGGAGTTGACTAAAATAACCCGGTAACCTTCCTCCCGCAGCGCTTTACATGCCTGCGCGCCGGAGTAGTCGAATTCACATGCCTGGCCAATAACAATTGGTCCGGCACCTAAGATCAAAATACTTTTTATATCAGTACGTTTTGGCATCGGTCACTTATCCTTTGGCTTCGTTGATTAATTCAATGAAATGATCAAATAATGCGGCAGCATCTTGCGGACCCGGACTTGCTTCAGGGTGTCCCTGGAAACTAAACGCAGGCTTATCAGTGCGATGGATGCCCTGCAAGGTTTGATCGAATAGTGAGATATGCGTCACTTTAAGGTTATCTGGTAAGCTGGTTTCATCAACCGCAAAACCATGGTTTTGGCTGGTTATAATAACGCGATTTTGTTCCACATCCTTTACCGGATGATTGGCACCATGATGACCAAATTTCATTTTCAGCGTTTTAGCGCCGCTGGCCAAAGCCAGTAATTGGTGACCTAAACAAATGCCGAATATAGGTATATTTTTATCCAACAGCGTTTTAATCGCTTCAATAGCATAGTCACAAGGCTCAGGGTCTCCCGGGCCATTTGAAAGAAAGACACCATCAGGATTAAGTGCTAATACATCTGAGGCTGATGTTTGGGCTGGAACAACCGTTAATTTACATCCGCGTTCAACTAACATACGCAAAATATTGTGTTTGGCACCGAAATCGTACGCAACCACGTGATATGGCAAGTTTTGCTGATCTTCAGCATAACCACTTTCCAAAGACCATACCGAATCATTCCAGTTATATTGTTTATCAGTTGAAACAACTTTCGCCAGATCCATGCCTTTTAATCCAGGAAAATCTTTAGCCGCCTGTAATGCTTTTGCTTCGTCTATATCTCCAGCCACGATGCAGCCATTTTGTGCACCTGTTGTGCGCAGAATGCGTGTTAAGCGACGTGTATCAATATCGGCAATTCCTACAACACCATGTTGTTGTAAATATTCAGATAAACTCTGCTCTGAACGAAAATTACTGACAACAAGCGGTAAGTCACGAATAACCAGACCTTTGGCCCAGATTTTATTGGATTCTGTATCTTCGCTGTTAGTGCCGGTATTGCCGATGTGGGGATAAGTGAGGGTAATTATTTGTTCGGCGTAAGAGGGATCGGTGAGAATTTCCTGATAGCCTGTCATTGATGTGTTGAAAACGACTTCTCCGACTGATATACCATCAGCGCCAATGGCGGTGCCTTTGAAAACAGAACCGTCTTCAAGGACCAAAAGGGCAGATTTGGACAAACCAACCTCCTATACTGGAAAACCTTAAGAAAAACGGGCATCTACACACCCGTCAGCAACTGTTTACCCTACCATTTGCAAGCAACTTGCTAATTTTTGGCAAAACCACAGTATTGTATATGAGTTAAGCTTGCCCGTCCATAAAGAATTAGACAAAAATGTAAAAACAAGGTTTATAATTAAAATTCACATTAAAAGCCTTAAAAATTACAATTTAGTCAAATATCTGCATAACGTTTAAAGTGAAAGGACATCCTGCATGGAATACAATCCGGCGGGCTTGTTTACTACCCAACCGGCTGCAACTACCGCGCCTTTGGCGAACGTTAAGCGACTTGATGCTTTATGGGTTAATTCGATGCGCTCACCAATATCAGCAAATAAAACAGTATGGTCGCCCACCACATCTCCGGCCCGAACCGTAGCAAAGCCAATTGTTTTTTGCTCGCGTTCACCCGTATCACCTTCGCGCCCATATACTGCACATTGCTGTAAATCCCGGTCCAGAGTTTGTGCAATTTGCTCACCCAACGCAACTGCAGTGCCGGATGGTGCATCTTTTTTGAACCTGTGATGTGTTTCAATAATTTCAATATCAGCCGTATCGCCCATTACTCTGGCAGTTTGCTCGACCAACTTAAGCAGTAAATTCACACCGACACTGTAATTTGCAGCAAAGACAATAGGAATGTCTCCAGCAGCGAATTCCAAAGCCTGTTTTTGGGCGTCATTTAAGCCTGTTGTGCCAATAACCATCGGGATTTTATGTTGTTTACACCACTCAAGATTACACTCAAGTGCCTGTGCTAACGTAAAATCAATCATTACGTCAATATCGTTATTGTCAATATCATCCAGTGCCACAATTGCATTGTTTAAGCGGCCTGTACCTGCCAGTTCACCGGCATCTTTTCCCTTCCAATCTGAACTTTCTCTAACTATAGCGGCGCCTAACATCGCCTTATCACTTAATTGAACAGCTTCAATTAAAACACGCCCCATTCGGCCATTAGCACCTAAAATTCCCACTTTAATCATAACGTTATCATTACCTGTCATCTCAATTTAAGCGATTTTCCCGAAGGATAAATTAATAAAATAAAGGCCAGTTTACTACTGGCCTTTAATATAAATACGTTAGACGTTATGCAATTAAACTATTCATCTAAAGAAGCCAGTAGCGTCCTGGCTTCTTCTACCTGCCCGGGGTCATCTTTATTAATGATCTCCTGCAATATCTGGCGTGCGGATTCTTTATCATCAATTTCAATATAAGCTATGGCTAAGTCCATTTTTGTGTCTTCACTATCACTATCCACATCAACAACATCATCATCACCTATTTCCGGCAACCCCATAGCTGTTAAATCAATATCTAACGGTTTTTCCTCAGTTTCTTCGTCACTATCAACCAACAAATTTTCAACATCAACAAAGTCTTGATTGTCGTCCGGTGTAAATAAAGCTTTAAGATCAAGATCCGGATTATCCAGAATATCTTCAACAACTTTTTCTTCATGAGGATCCTGCTCTTTTTCCATTTCCTCAAGCATATCCTCAAATGAGCTATTTTCTATCTCATCCAGTAATTCATCATCTTCATTTCGCTCATTTTTTGAATTATCGTCTTTGCCCAACCAGTCACCCAGACCAGGAATATCATCCATGCCAACTGCATCTTCAGAGTCGGAGGTTTCACCTTCACTATCATTCTCTGATTTAGGTGAAGCTTCGTCACTATCTGAAACAGATTGATTATGATCATCGGATTCCAGCCATTCGTCCAGGCCAGGTGCATCATAATCATCATCGGAACGCTGTTGTTCAGCAAGATCCTGTTGTTCAAAATCACGTAAGGCTGCATCCAGTTCATCATCGTCCAGGCTCGGTTCAGGTAAGTCGTCCTGCACTGAACTGTTCGACTCGAGATCGGTTAACAATTCATCCGTCAGTTCATCGTCTAACTCGTCAGATACGTCCATTGTTTCATGCTCTTCGCCTGCGGGCGTTTGTGGTTGTTCATCAACCGGCTCTTCCAGGTCAGCCAGTAGCTCATCCGTTAGTTCATCATCTAACTCGTCAGATACGTCAGTTGTTTCCTTCTCTTCGCCTGCTGGCGTTGGTGGCTGTTCATCAATCTGCTCTTCCAAATCAGCCAGTAACTCATCCGTTAGTTCATCATCTAACTCGTCAGATACGTCAGTTGTTTCATGCTCTTCGCCTGCGGGCGTTTGTGGTTGTTCATCAACCTGCTCTTCCAAATCTGCAAGTAACTCATCCGTTAGTTCATCGTCTAACTCGTCAGATACGTCAGTTGTTTCATGCTCTTCGTCTGCGGGCGTTTGTGGTTGTTCATCAAACTGCTCTTCCAAATCTGCCAGTAACTCATCCGTTAGTTCATCATCTAACTCGTCAGGTACTCCAGCAACTTCGTTCTCTTCGTCTGCGGGCGTTTGTGGTTGTTCATCAAACTGCTCTTCCAAATCTGCCAGTAACTCATCCGTTAGTTCATCATCTAACTCGTCAGGTACTCCAGCAACTTCGTTCTCTTCGTCTGCGGGCGTTTGTGGTTGTTCATCAAACTGCTCTTCCAAATCTGCCAGTAACTCATCCGTTAGTTCATCATCTAACTCGTCAGATACGTCAGTTGTTTCCTTCTCTTCGTCTACGGGCGTTTGTGGTTGTTCATCAACCTGCTCTTCCAAATCAGCCAGTAACTCATCCGTTAGTTCATCATCTAACTCGTCAGATACGTCAGTTGTTTCCTTCTCTTCGCCTGCGGCTGTTTCTGGTTGTTCATCATCGGATTCAGCAATTAACTCATCAATAAAAGCATCATCGACTTCATCGTCGCCAGTTGGCTTTTGCAGATCAACATCCTGCTGCGGTTCATCTGCAACTTTCTGTTGTTCAAGTTCAGCTAATAGTTCATCGGCTAAATCATCAACCGGATTATCTGCCGAATTTTCACTTGTTTCAGGCGCATCAAGCTCAGCAAAAGATTCACTGTCTCCGTTAGACAAGCTATCCGCTTGTTGCTGTGACTCTTCCGGTTGCTCACGACTTTCTTCAGCGCTTAAACTTGGATCACCCGCGAGCATTTCCTTCATCTGCTCAACACTTTCCGCTTCGGAAATCAGATTATCGGTTAAATCGTCGATCTCATCACTGCGCGCTTTAATGACCTCATCCAGTGAATCGATGCGCTCATCATCCATTGGCTCAATGTGGCTTAAGTCCTGAACTTCAATATCCTGTAAATCTTCTTCATTTAACAGATTACCCAGTTCAACATCACCTTCTTGTGAGACCTCTTCATCGTCACCCAATGTTTGCAACTCGGCGGCACTATCATCTACGATATCTTCGTCATCGATTTCATCTTCTTGCTCATCTGCATTCTCAGGAAGAAGCGGTTCATCATCCTCATCGGTGGTATCAAACAGGTCATCTAAATCACCCTGTTTCAGGATTTCCTCGCCTAAATCAGCATCCACATCGTCATCAGAATCAATAACAATATCGTCAGCTACATCCTCTGACGCTTCATTTTCAGCCAACATATCCTGCTCAGGCTGCTCAGAGATGTCAGGTTCAATATCCGTTTCATCAAGAAGCTCATCATCCACCAGCTCATCGGTCTGGAATTCAGTATCTTCATCGAGTTCATTCAGATCATCTAACGCTTCATCCAACAGTTCGTCGGTAAGATCCTCAAAATTATCCAGATCATCTTCACTGATATCATTACTCGCACCATCAAGTAATTCATCGTCCAGCGCTTCGTCAAGCAAGTCGTCGTCACCAAATACATCATCGTCCAATCCTTCAGATAACTCATCAGTAAGCATGTCCGATAAATCATCCTGTTCTAATTGCACGGACTCCGATGGAGCGGGGGCAGCAGATTTAACGTTAGCGGCAACGGCTTCGGCTTCGGCTTCGGCTTGAACAGGAGTTTGGCGGCGCATCAACCACCATGCAAGTCCACCAAGCAGCAGCAACACCGGAGTGGTAGTTAACGTTATGACTCCTGCCGTGGTCGCAAAAAAGCTTTTCTGCGATTCCTGCTCCTGCATTTGAATGCGTTGCTGTTCTTGCTTAGAAATGGCTAATAATTCGTTTTGCAGCGTCAGCAATTTATCCATTTGCTTTTGCACTTCACCTTCTTCACCTATGCGTGAGCGCAACTTGTCAATTTCAACGTTTACATCATCTAAACGCTGAGAAATTCGGTTATTTTCATCAATAAGGGACTGCACACCATTAATAGACTGCGCAAACTGGTCGCGCAAAGCTTCAAAGTGTTTAGCTTGTTTTTCATCAATGGCGGTCAGGCTTTTTTCCAGAGCCTGTTTAGTTACCTCAATCTCACTGGGTTTAGGCGGCAATTTCTCGCCACCATTCCAGGTCTTGTTATCATTTAAGGCTTTCTGTTCCGCGAATTTAGGGCCGATCGTTTGAACATAACGTAATTGAGGAATGACCAATACCGAACCATCGATCATATTATTAATATTGTTATCTTCAAATGCAGTGGGGTTTAACTGATAAATCGCCACCATCATTTGATACATTGTCACATCAGTACTGGGGCGATAACGCGACGCTATTTGCCACAAAGTATCACTACTACGGATCGGTCCGTAAGTGAACTCATTGGCATACTGGTTGAACTGAGCGGGCTGATTTGAGGCTCCACGAGGCCCCATTAGTCTGGCACCGCCAGTGGATTGTTGCTCCTGACCTTTTGGCCCTTTAAGCAAAGTGGATTGCGCAGAAACAGGGCAATTTAGTGTCAGGACAACCAACATCAAAAATAACTGTCGCAAATTCATAGATTGTCCTTTCCTGCCCCTAAATCGTATATCAACGTCATGTAGTTATTCGCACATGTGTAACACTGGTTGTTTATTTTGGCTATATTGACCAGCACTGCACAGCACCTTAATGCTGTTTTGTCAGATTAATTGACACTCCCTACCTAAGGGATTTCTTTTGCAAGACGCGTTCCAAAGTTACTATAAATCATCAACTTGTACCATCTAAAACGCATGGTAAAACGACTTATTGGTGAATATTAGTACTATCCAGTTTAACGGCATTAGCGACTTCGCTTTTAGCGCTAATTATTGTGGTAAAAACAGGCCTTTGCCAATAAAAAGCGCTGAGTTAACTCTCTGTGCAGATATAAAAAAGGGGTGAACCATCACCCCTTCATATTCTGTATAGCATGATAATCGATTATAAATAATCCCGGATTAGATGCTCTGCAATCTGAATACTGTTGGTTGCCGCCCCTTTGCGCACATTATCCGCAACCACCCACATATTAATGCCATTGGGGTGCGAAATATCGTTACGAATACGACCAACAAACACGTCATCTTTACCGCTGGCATTGCCTACCTGAGTTGGAAAATCTTCGCGATTCGCCATCAAAGTGATGCCAGGTGCGGCAGCCAATAAGGCTTTGACTTCTTCGGCATCAATTGGCTGATGTGTTTCAATATGAATCGCTTCACCGTGACCATAAAATACCGGTACCCGTACTGCGGTTGGATTAACCAAAATGCTTTCGTCACCCATAATTTTGTGGGTTTCCCACACCATTTTCATTTCTTCTTTGGTGTAATCATTATTCTGAAATACATCAATTTGCGGGATAACATTAAATGCGATTTGGCGACTAAAAGCCTCTACCTGAGGTTCGCGACCACTCAATAGTGCATTACATTGCTTTGCCAGTTCTTCAATCGCAGAACGGCCGGCACCCGACACCGACTGATAAGTGGCAACATTAATACGTGCAATACCTACAGCATCCTGAATAGGCTTTAATGCAACCATCATTTGAATAGTCGAGCAGTTTGGATTAGCAATGATATTACGATTACGGAAATCAGCAATGGCATGGGCATTTACTTCTGGTACCACCAGCGGAATGTCAGCTTCATATCGAAACTGCGAGGTGTTGTCGATAACAACACAGCCGGCTTCTGCAGCTATAGGCGCATATTTAGCTGATGTACTGCCACCAGCGGAGAAAAAACCGATCTGGGTTTTAGAAAAATCGAAGGTTTCTGCATCCAGTACCGTTACGTCCTTGCCTTTGAACTTAATCTTTTCACCAGCTGAACGAGCACTGGCGAGTGGATAAAGTGTGTTAACCGGAAATTCCCGTTGTTCAAGAATCTCAATTATATTCTGGCCAACCAGACCTGTTGCACCTAATACCGCAACATCAAAGGCTTGTGACATTATTTGTAATCTCCATTGTGTAAAAGTATGAGTTAAGGTTTTGCTGAAAAACCCAGCCCGTAGATTGCCTGTGAAAGCGCACAATTGCCAGCATTTACCTGCAGCGCTGCAAATTCTCTTCTTATAGCATAGTTTTTTCGGATATATTCAAAATCTGTTGCACTAACAACCTTATTTCTAAAGGTTTTATCATCCAAAGCAACGTCATAGGATTTTTTAACGACAGCATACAAATCCGACCAATCAAGAGGTTGGTTACTTAGCTCAATCACAGCATGTTCTGGTTGAGGTAACATGGGTTGTAATGATATCGAGTTTGGTAGTGAAAAGTGTTTAGCCGCTGCCTGATATACCATTTCGGTACCATTAGCTTTACCTTCCACGCTATGGCCAGCTATATGTGCAGTTGCTATATCCACATAAGGGATCAGTTCATACACAATATCCGGTTCATTTTCCCACACATCCAGGACAACTTTGCGTTGTGCACCCTGCTGATACAAAGCTAACAAGGCATTATTATCCAGCACTTCTCCCCGGCAGGCATTGATGAGTAACTGATTTTCATTTAGTTCAGCTAAACGTTTCGCATCGAACAGGTGTTGCGTAGGATGCTCACCGGCTGTGACCAGAGGCACATGCAAACTGATGATATCGCACTGCATGATGGCGTCCATATCCACAAAGCTACGTGGATCTCCCTCTGCCAGCTTTGGTGGGTCACACAACAGATAACGCATGCCTAACGCATCCAACTTACGAGCTAATGCACTTCCCGCTTGCCCCGCGCCAACAATACCAACGGTTTTATCCGGCAAATGCCAGTTGTAACGCCGAGCCAACTCACACAAACAACTCACGACATATTCCGCCACTGACACAGAATTACAGCCGGCGGCTACGTAATACGGAATATTGCGTTGATTCAGATACTCGATGTCGATGTGATTGAAACCTGCAGTGGCTGTTGCAACAAATTTGAGATTTTTACATTCGCCTATCAAAGCCTGATTAACCTTGGTTGTCGAGCGTACAAACAGCATACCTGCATCAGCAATCTGTGCCGGAGTAACCGTTTTACCAGAAAAAGCCTGACATTCACCCCACTGAGAAAAAAAACGTTCAGCGTAAGGCATTGAATCTTCGTAGTATATTTTCATGATTTAGCAGAATAGGCTGGCAAAAAGTGTCCGCATTATGCCATACAATGAATTGAGAAATGAGTGGGTTTTGAAGAGAAAAATGCAGCCTTAGACCATCAAAAAATCTAAAGCTGCCATTTGCAGGATTATTGCTGGAACTTTTGCATCACTAATGTGGCATTGGTGCCACCAAAACCAAAACTGTTTGACATAACTGTGGTTAACTCAGCGTCACGGGGTTGTTTAACAATATCCAGACCTTCTGCTTTTTCATCCAGATTATCGATATTCACTGACGGGGCGACAAAACCATTTTCCATCATAATTAAACAGTAAATCGCTTCTTGCACACCAGCTGCACCTAACCCATGTCCAGTCATGGCTTTAGTAGCAGAAATAGCCGGGGAATTACCACCAAATACTTCCTGAATAGCAGCCAGTTCCTTAACATCACCAACCGGTGTCGAAGTGCCATGGGTATTTAAATAATCGATTTTGGCATCGATACCTTGCATCGCTTGCTGCATACAGCGCACTGCACCTTCACCTGATGGTGCAACCATATCGTAACCATCTGAAGTCGCACCATAACCAATAATCTCACCATAAATTTTGGCGCCGCGAGCCAACGCATGTTCCAGCTCTTCGACTACAACCATACCGCCGCCACCAGAGATAACAAAACCGTCACGATCTGCATCATAAGTACGCGATGCAACACCTGGGTTGTCATTGTATTTGGTTGACAACGCGCCCATGGCATCAAATTCCATCGCCAGTGTCCAGTGAACTTCTTCACCGCCACCGGCGAAAACAATGTCCTGTTTGCCTAACTGGATTTGCTCTACCGCATGGCCAATACAATGCGCACTGGTGGCACAAGCAGAACTCATAGAATAGTTAATGCCTTTAATTTTAAATGGCGTGGCCAAACAAGCAGAAACCGTGCTGCTCATGGTACGGGTTACCATGTAGGGACCAACCCGTTTAACGCCTTTAGCCCGCAAAATGTCAGCCGCATCAACCTGATGTTTAGAGGATGCACCACCTGATCCCGCCACCAGTCCAGTGCGCGGATTAGACACTTGTTCTTCAGTTAACCCCGCATCCTCAATTGCCTGTTGCATCGAAATGTGTGCATAGGCTGCAGCGTCGCCCATAAAACGCAATGTTTTACGATCGATATGTTCACTGACATCCAGTTTAATATCACCACTTACGTGGCTACGCAGTCCCAGTTCAGCAAATTCTTCGCTGTAGCTAATGCCACTCTTACCGGCTCTCAGCGCTTCCAACACTTCCTGTTTATTGTTGCCAATACTGGATACCACACCGATACCAGTTATCACTGCTCTTTTCATATAAAACCCTATTCCGAAAAATTGCCGCACATGTTAATGATTTTGACCTGTAAAGTGGTCTGCTTTTTACAAAAAAGTGGCAATTTTTTATAAAAATTTGTTGTATAGCATTCTGATATTAACAGCTAACACGTACAATAATGCTGTTTTATCTCAGGAATGTGTATTTTGTCTATTAAAGCCGCCGATATTCAATTTAACCAATATGGCACCCCCTTCACAGACCAGTTTGACGATATTTATTTTTCAAATCAAAGTGGACTACAGGAAACAGAATACGTTTTTTTTAAAAACAACCAGCTTCCTAAGCGCTGGTTAACGTTCCCATCAGCACATTTTACCGTTGCTGAAACTGGCTTTGGTACTGGTCTTAATTTTTTAGCTTGCTGGCAGCTGTTTCAACAAACAATGCTGCGACAAGAAGATAACGTTAATGGTTCCTGTGCACTTAAAAAACTGCACTTTATCAGCGTAGAAAAGTTTCCGTTAAATAAAGACGACTTAGAAACCGCACTCAATGCCTGGCCTCAACTTACTGCATTTAGCCAGCAATTAATTGAACAATACCCAGATTTAGTCGAAGGATGTCATCGATTAGTTTTCGACAATGTCACGCTCGATTTATGGTTTGGTGATGTCGCTGATGTCTTTCCTGCCATGAACAATCAGCAAAGCGGTATTGTTGATGCCTGGTTTTTAGATGGTTTTGCCCCATCTAAGAACCCACAAATGTGGTCACAAACCTTGTTCGACCAGATGTCCCGACTTGCCAAAGCAGATGCGACTTTTGCTACATTTACCGCGGCAGGATTTGTACGCCGTGGCCTGCAACAAGCCGGTTTTGACGCTGTTAAAGTCAAAGGTTTTGGTCAAAAACGTGAGATGCTGGCAGGCAAACTGAACCTGAAAATCAAACCTGACAATAACCAAACTTTAACCCCATGGTTTACCCAATCCCCTGCCACTGGCAATAAGGTAGCGATTATTGGCGCAGGTTTAGCCGGTGCTAATCTGGCTTATTCACTTTCACAACGTGGTTATCGGGTCGAGATGTATTCGGCCGGAAGTGAAGTGGCAGAGCGCGCCTCCGGCAATCGTCAGGGCGGTTTTTACCCGCAATTGCATGTGCAAAAAAATATCGCCAGCGATATTCAGGCACTGGCTTTTGGTTTCGCCTTACGTCGTTATCAAACGCTGTTAAAACAAGGTGTCGAATTTGCCCATGAGTTTTGTGGAGTGTTGCAAATTGCCTTTACCAACGCGATTCAAACTCGTTATCAGCAACTGGCCGATAAATCACAATGGCCGGGCTCGTTAGTGGAATTAATTAATGCTACAAACGCCACTGAAATTGCTGGCGTTACTATGCCCTATCCGGCTTTACATATTAAAAAAGGCGGCTGGATCCATCCTGCGGGTTTGGTTGAGGCGCTGATTAAACAATCCGGCACCAAAGTTCATCTAAATCATGCTTTAACTGACTTAGTAGAACAGGATAATGGCTGGCGCATGCAGTTTGATAATCAAGCTGTACAGCAAGCTGATATTGTTGTGTTAGCTACCGGCGATTGCAGCCACAACATCAAGCAGCTAAATGGCGTTCCTTATCGTTTAGTACGTGGTCAGGTGGAACAAGTGCCTGCTGCTGGCGCTTTGGCACAGTTAAAAACGGTTTTATGTCATAAAGGCTATTTAACCCCTGCCATGCATGGTGATTGTGCGCTGGGCTCCACCTATATCAAAAACGATACGGCAACCGAGCACCGGCTTGAAGAACAAAACACCAACCTTGCCGTGTTAAACAAAGCGCTAAGCGAGTGTGATTGGGTTAAACAGGTTAAAGCAGTGCAACAAGGCCGTGCCTCTGTACGTTGCAGCACGCCGGATCATTTGCCTGTTGCCGGACACATCGCTAACTGGCAACAACAACTTGAAGACTATCAGGCGCTGTATAAAGCCTTGCCAGCAGCGCAATATGCTAAGGCGGCTAACCTGCCAAATCTGTACAGTTTAAGTGCTTTAGGTTCACGCGGACTGTGCACTGCGCCACTATTAGCCGACTATGTGGCAAGTTTAATTGCCAATGAGCCATTGCCACTTCCACAAACGTTAATCAATGCGCTGGTCCCAAATCGTTTTTTAATCCGGGCATTAACTCGCCGCGACACACCTTATTCAGGCTGATTAACCAGAGCCTGTTGCTCCGAGACTGATGTGGCAAAACTTAGTTAAGTGCGGTTTGGTGTAGCGCGTGCCAGTAATCCAGTACCTGTTGCTGATCCTCTGGCTCCAGTTCTTTTTTATCAAAAGCCTGTTGCAGGCTATCCAGCATCGCTTCATTGCACGCCGGTACTGAAGTGTTGTTGCTTTGTTCACACTGACTCACCACCAGTGAAAAATGGCCATGTAAATAACCAGACATAAACAGTTCCTGATCACTGCCGTTTTCTACGGCAGCGTCAAATTGTGATTCAATTACATCTACATATTGATCAAAAGATAACGACATTATTCATTCCCGGGCGCAGCGACTGGATATAATACCTGGTCACGATAGCCGGTGATCACTGGCAAAAATCCGCTTAAGGATTTATCCAGTTCAGCATCACCGGTATCCACTAACAGTGGACGACCTTGCAGCGCCTGTAATTTGGTTTTAGTGGCAATTAGCAAGATATTCTCTTTGCCAATCTGTTTTATAAGTTGCGGGCTAAGTTGTTGATTACCCCGTCCAAAAATATGGCCCTGCCCCCCAATTAAGGTAATCACCAGTTTTGCAGGTTGATTATCGATGCTATCCAGCAATTGCTGCGCGGTTAAATCACTGGCAATCAGTTGCTGCTCTTTAACCAGGTCGACCCCCAGCAAGGTATTGGGCAAACCGAGAGATTGCATCACAGCGGCAACAGTTGAGCCGGAACCCATTACAAAATACTCGTCTTCCATCAATTCACTGATGTAATCAGCAATATCAGCCAGCACTAATTCTTCTGATTCTTTACCACCTGACTTGGTGGCCTGAATATAACGCAGCTCAAGCGGTATCTGCATTTCACCATACATTTTGGCAATCACTTTACCCTGACGAAATTTTTCTTCATCAATGTCTTTAACATCTGCGGTATCCACGCTTACCAGTTCACCGCAGAGCATTTTTTCAACCACCCTTCCACTGGCTTTAGGGCTCACGCCATAGACACCTGAGTGGATTTTACATCCCGCAGGCACGCCCAGCACAGGCATAGCAGTATGCACTATGCTGCAAATATTACGTGCGGTACCATCGCCACCGGCAAATAACAGCAAATCTACCTTGGTGTCTAACATGGCATAAGCGGCATTTTCACTATCAATAGCTTCGGTTTGTTGATGCGCTGGTGTGTACACCACTTGTACGTTAAAGCCCATTTCATGTGCGAGCGCTTCGCCCATATCGCGCGCTGCGGTAATAATCTGAACTTGTTTTTTGTACGGCAGAATTATTTCCAGCGCCTCACGCATACGTTGTTGCGCTTTGGGTATAGCTCCCATGGCAAGTGCTTGTTCACGCACCTCTTTACCGTCACTGCCTTTAAGTGCCATAGCGCCGCCAATGCCGGCCCAGGGGTTGATGATCAAACCAAGCTTAAACGACATGCAAATCTACCGGACAGGATTTACTAGGTATCGGATCTGTTTGATAAAACTCTTTTAAACCATCAATAAACTGCTGCGCGCGCGGAGGAAAACCATATAACAAATAGTCTTTTAATTGTTGCTGGACTTTGTCGCGAAAACCTTCACGATCAGGCTCGGCACCATTCAGGTTATCTGTGCTGACCTGAAACGACTTTCCTGCCGCCAGACAAAACGCCCACTCGATAGCCTGTGGTTTCACTTCAACTTTTTCAAACTCTGCCTGTTGCTGGGCATTGCGCCCATCGGGGCAATACCAATATCCGTAGTCTTCTTTTTCGCGTCTTTTATCCCCGGCCAAACACCAGTGGGCAATTTCATGTAAGGCACTGGCATAAAATCCATGAGCAAATACGACTTGCGCGTAGTGCGCACCATGACCTGCAGGAAGATAAACAGGTTCGTCCGTACCTTTAATCAACCGCGTATTAAAGCTGTCAGCAAACAGCCGATCAAAAATAGTGATCAGATCCTGATACTGATGACGTTTGCTAGCAGACGCATCATTACTCTGATGGTCATTATGCATAGGGGAAAGAGTGCTGCTCATAGGGCGGGCATTTTACCTGTCACCCTCAGACAATCAAGTACCGCTTTTAAGGCTTTTTAATTGTTTTTGATCTTAGTCACGAACCACAATCAACTTGCCTGTGGTAACCTCAACAAAACGTATAACGATTCGAGTTTTATGAAAATTTCAATTTGTGGTTATGGCTGGTTAGGACTGCCTTTGGCGCTGCATATACAGCAGAAGGGTCAGCAAATAATTGGTACAACCCGTACAGCCGCCAAACAACACCAGCTAAAACAGCAAGATTTAGATACAGTGCTGTATTCACTGGGTGATGACATCACCTCAAGCGAGCTGCAAACCTTATTTGATTGCGACGTATTAATTTTAAATATCGCACCCGGGCGAAAACAACTTGATGCGACAGCCTTTGTAAAAAACATGACCGACTTCATTCAGCAAGCCAAAACAGCAGGAACTAAAAAGCTGTTATTTATTAGCACCACGTCAGTTTATGGCGAGCAAACCGGGGTTATCACAGAGTCATCGCCCTTACAGCCCACAACAGCATCAGGCCAATGTCATCAATTAATCGAGCAAGTGGTATTCGATGTTTTTGCGCAAGCGGGTGCAGTCATGCGACTAGCGGGTTTAGTAGGAGAAAATCGACACCCTGCCCGCTATTTAGCCGGTAAAACAGATATAGCAAACGGCCAACACGTGGTTAATTTAGTGCATCAAACCGATGTGATTAATGCCATCAACAGTCTTATTCAACACCATGCTTTTGGTGATATTTATCATTTATGCAGTCACGACCATCCCACGCGTCAGGCATATTACCAGTGGGCGTGTGACACGTTAGGTTTGCCACCAGCTCAATTTGAAGAATCAAACTATGCCCCAAAAGATCAGGGTAAACTCATAGATGCACAACAAAGCTGTCAAAAGCTGGGGTTAGAACTTAGATACCCCAGTCCGTTTGATATGCTTAACTAGCCTGCTTGTGCCTAAGTAAAATATCAACAATACGTTGATAAACAATTTCCAGAATACTCCAGCTATCGCCGCCATTGGTATTCACCAGCAACACCACCACTGCATCAATATCTTTATGGTAACGCGCAATACTCGAATAACCGGGCAATAACCCCGTATGACCATATTGATAAAGAGATGAATAAATTGTTTGTTCGCTATCAGTTAATAGTGAACCATCATTTAACGCCCGAATAAAAATGCCTACATCTTCAGCCGTCGCTACCATAGAGCCGCCAGGATTCACAAAGTCGTTGCCCTTGATATCCGGCTCATATCCCTGAAAATAACCGCTGGTAACATCCTCCAGATTCACTTCCTTAAGCAAACTAAAGGTATGGGTTAAACCAAGCGGCTGCACTATCTGTTGTTGAATAAACTGGTGATGGCTGTAACCCAGAGCGCGATCCATGATTGCACCCAACAACAAGTAATTAGAATTGGAATATTCGTAATCGCTGTCCGGGGGGAAATTCGACGGTTTATTGATAAACAGTGCCAAGGCGCCTTGATTATCCGGTGGGTTATCCCAGGGGAAATCAGGATTATCGCTGTAATTGTAAATACCACTGCGATGCTGCACCAACATGCGCAATGCGATGGTATCGGCATTTTCTATTTTATTGGCAACAGCAGGTAACAAGTCAGCCAGGGTATCGTCCTGATGCAAGACTTGCTGGTTAATCAATTTAGCCACCGCAACCGCGATATATAACTTACTGATGCTGGCGATTTTAAAATACGCGTGAGGATCAGCCGGAATTTTGTCTTTGCGGTTATTCCAGCCTGCGGCTAATAATTGCGGTGGTTGCCCAGCTTCGTCGATATACGCAATCGCACCATCAAATCCATGTTCAAGCCCTTGTTCTAATTGTTGTTGTACTGTGTCAGGTAAAGGTGCAATCCAGATACTGATGATATTCCAGGGCACAAACGCCAAACTCGCTAAACTGCATGTAATAAGCACAATTTGAAATAAGCGTTTTCCGTTCATAACCTCGTCCTCAAACTTTGGCTTATCGATGCCCTAAGCCACTCATATTACGTAGAAATTACAAAATAATTACCATTTAATCCTGTCATAAAAAAGTCGTAAAAACATCAATTAACTGTCAAGTTTTTGCCGCTTTCTCTTCACAAAACTGCTGCACATTAGCGCGCTTATAAAAACAACACACTCAACTACAAATAATGGAACCGCTAATGAAATTAGGACATTACAAACATCTCGCAATGTGCATTGCGTGCGCGTTAACCCAACAAGCCATGGCAGAGGAAGCTGCACCAGCTAACAAGGAAGAAACCACATTGGAAGAAATCACTGTCGTGGGACGCAGTGTTTCTTATGCGAACAACCAGACTGATGATTCGATGCTTAAACAGCAAACGGCACTCACCAGTGCATTGGCTGTTATCGATAATCTACCTGGTGTACTTATCAACGAAGGTGATACCTTTGGTTCTGACGACTGGTCTACCACTGTATCTATTCGTGGCTTTCAGTTAAGCCTCGATGAACAGCAAATCGGTATTACCATCGATGGCATCGCCAACGGTAACTCAAACTATGGTGGTGGTGCCAAAGCCAACCGTTATATCGACACCGAAAACTTAGGTCGTGTAGAAGTATCTCAAGGTACGGGCGATGTAGCCTCCCGCTCTAACGAAGCGTTAGGCGGTACATTAAACTTCACTACTTATGATCCAGGCGTGACTGAGCGCATGACCACCAGTTTGTCATTAGGTAGTTTTGATGCACAGAAGTACTTTGTACGTTACGAAACCGGTGAAATCGCTAAAGATACCTTTGCATGGGTAAGTGTATCCAGCAGCCAAAACAGTGACTGGGTTGATCAGGTTGCCGAAAACAAACGTGATCACTTAGCAGCTAAAGTATTATCCAACATTGGTGGTGTTGATTTCACCGCTTACGTTAGCTGGGATGATACCCACGAAGATAACTACCAACGTGTAAGCCTGGCTCAGTTTATTCAAAATCCAGAATCAGATAATTTAACCTCGGAATGGACAGGTATTCCTTACGTAGACCAGGTCTATCGTCGCGGTTGGTCTACTCTGCGTGAAAACCTTTTTGGTTACTTAAAAGCGTCTTATCAGGTGGGTGATTTAGAGCTCTCTGGTAATGTTTATTATCACCATAATGAAGGCCGTGGTGACTGGGTTCCTCAGTATGTAGTGGATGTTCACGCCGATGGTGACAATCAGGCACATTCTGAACTGGTTTCAGGTAATACTTATTATGGCGGCAGTGCATTAGGACAAATAAAGTTTGTTGATTCTAACGGTATGGCACTTAGTCCAATTGACGGTTGTCAAAGTTCAATCGTATTCCCATACGGTGGAGCTGGTGCAGATTACGATCCAAACTGTTATGAAGATGGTGCCGTTCCTGTTGGTTCATATCGTCACAGCCACTACAAAAAAGAACGTGTAGGTTTTGATGCTGACTTTGTTTACTACACCCGTTTAAATGGTATGGATAACGAATTACGAGGCGGAATCTGGTATGAAGATTACAAGCGTCAGGAATCCCGTGACTGGCATAAAATCATTGATTCTAAAACCAGCTACGAATTTGACCACACGCCTTACTGGGTGCAGTACGATAACCGCTTCCCGGTTACCACCACCATGTTTTATGCCGAAGATGAATTGGATACCGGCTTTGCCAAATTCCGTTTGGGTGTAAAACAGTTTTTTGTCGACTTAGAGCGTTTCGACAACTTTGGTGAAGGTGAACACCGTGAGGTTAACTCAGATTCTGATCTGTTAGTTTCGGGTGGTGTGGTTGTGCAAACCGGCATCGATGGATTGGAAGTATTTGCCGGTTATGCCGAAAACTTTGCTGCGATCAAAGACGCGGTATTAGAAAAAGAAGCTTCTGCACTGGAAGATATCGAACCAGAAACCGCCGATAATATCGATGCGGGTTTACGTTTTGTGTCAGGCAGCGTTAACGCCAGTATCACCTACTATGATATCAAATTCGAAAACCGCCTAACCTTTATCTCTCCGGACTCACCTGATGGTGTTAACTACCTGGATGAAAACAATGGCGCTTACATTAACGTAGGTGGTATTGAATCTAAGGGTGTGGAAGCTTCGTTAACCGTTGATTTAAGCGAACGCTGGTCGCTGTATGGTTCATATACGCATAATACCTCTGAATACACTGGTGGTTTGAGTGATTATCCGGAAGGTAATCAGGTATTTGGCTCTGCGAAAAACATGGCAGTTGTCTCTGTTGATTACACACACGGTAACTACTTTGCCGGTAGTTCAACCAAATGGGTCGATGACCGTTATATTGATGCCGCTAATACCCAGATTGCGCCGGGCTATGTTGTGACGGATTTCTACGCTGGTGTTGCTGTTGAATCTCCGGTTCAGGGCATTGAGTCAATCAACGTGCGTATGACCATCAACAATATGTTTGATAAGAGCTATTTAGGTGGTATTGCTGGTCAGGCCGCATGGATTGGATCACCACGTTCTGCTGCTTTAAACCTGAGCATGAGCTTCTAATATAAACTTGAAAAAATAAAGGCAGGTGATCCTGCCTTTTTTCGTTTTTAAACCCTGTAAGGATAACAACAATGCGCGCTATTTTATTTGTATTGCTAAGCCTTTATCTCAGCTCAATGTCGGCCACTGCCGCCGATAATTTGGTTATTGTTACTATGGATGGCATGCGCTGGCAGGAAGTGTTCAACGGCATCGATCCGGTTTTAACTAATAATGAGAAATTTACCCGCGACGGTTTTAATATCAAATCAACATTCGATGCAGAGAATAATGAATTAAAACGCCAAAAACTGATGCCATTTTTGTGGAACACGGTTGTTCAGCAGGGCGTCATCACCGGCAATCAAAACGCAGGTTCTTCCATGTTAGTTTCCAATAACTGGTGGTTCTCTTATCCCGGTTATAACGAATTACTGACTGGCAAAGCCGACAACCGTATTAACTCTAATCAAGCCATCGATAATAAAAATGTGACCATGTTAGAGTGGCTTAATCAGCAATCCGGTTTTAAATACCAGGTGGCGGTATTTGGCAGTTGGGATGTCTTTCCGGCAATTATTAACCAGAGCCGCAGCAAATTGATGATTAACGCCGGTTTTATGCCCGCTAACTGGCCGGGGTTAAGCACCAAGGCCCAGTGGTTAAATCAATTACAACAACAAGTCCCAAGCCCATGGCACAACGTGAGGTTAGATGCCTTTACCGCAGGTTTTGCCAGTGAATATATCGCCCAGCATAAACCGCGCGTCATTTATTTAGCCTTAGGTGAAACCGACGATTTTGCTCACGATGGCCATTACGACCAGTTAATTGCTGATTTATGGCAGCAACTGCAATCGATACCCCAATACAAAAATAACACCAACCTTATTATTACCAGTGATCATGGTCGTGGTAATAACGAACACACCTGGCAACATCACGCTAGTCTGGACGCAATTAAAGGTTACATGAAAGAACTCAAAGGCGATGAGAGTGCCATTGTTGGCTCGAATGAAATCTGGATGGCTGCCATGGGGCCAGACATTAAAAAAATGGGTGAATGGCAACATGCTCCTACTCTTTATTTAAACCAAATCGCAGCAACGGCCTTGAATACACTAAAAATAAATCCGGATAACTATGCCAGCGATATCGGTAAACCTGTAACGGAGATTTTAAAATGAAGTCTGTCACCAGATTCATCGGCTGTTTGCTGCTAATCGCCAGTTATTCAACTCTGGCTAATCAAACAAGCTTTACCTTGTTATATGGATCTTGTTTACATCAGGATAAACCGCAACCGATTTGGAATGCGATTAATCGCGAACCGGGCGATGTGTTTATGTTGCTCGGTGACAATATTTATGGAGATAGCGAAGATCCGGACGTATTAGCCGCCAAATATAAAAAACAATGGCAAGTTGAAGGTTTTGCTACGCAGCGTCAACGCATGCCATTAATCGGCATATGGGACGACCATGATTTTGGTGTAAATGACGGTGGTAAAGAGTACCCCAGTAAAGAAGCCTCTCGCCAGTTGATGCTCGATTATTTCAATGAAGCCAAAGACAGTGCAAGACGCACCCGTGCAGACGGAATATACACTAGCTATGTCTATGGTGAGGCGCCACATCGGGTGCAAATTATTTTGCCCGACCTACGCTGGAATCGCGATGCGATAAATCACGTAAGCAAAGTGGAGTATCTGGCACAAAAAGCACCGAAAAACATGGGGCCTTATTTGCCCACCACCGAATCGGGTGCAACTATGCTGGGTGAAAAACAATGGCAATGGCTGGAGCAGCAATTACAAGTCCCTGCTGAGGTGCGTATTATCGGCTCCAGTTTACAGTTACTGCCAGAATTTACAGGCTGGGAAGCCTGGGCGAACTTTCCGGCAGATCGCCAGCGCTTGATGGATTTGTTAGATAAATATCAGGTTAATAATCTGGTGATTTTAAGTGGCGATACTCACTGGGGAGAACTGTCTAAAATTACCCGTAAAAACGGTCAATCCCTATATGAGATGACCTCATCCGGCTTAACTGAAACCTGGCACGATGTCAGCCCTAACCAACATCGTATCAGCAAAAGTTTTGCCCATGCCAATTACGGTGTGGTCAAAATCGACTGGTTAGAGCATCCAGCCATCACTCTGACTTTAAAAGATGTAAACGGTAGTGATGTCTTTAGTCAGGTTATTCCGCTTCCTGTAAAACCATAAAAACGCACAATATTTGATACAGGCCTGATGTGTCAGGCCTGTCATCTCCTGACGAACTATTCCGCTATCAATTTAATGTTTCGCAAGCTGACTCATGTTTAGGCAATATATATTCGGTACCATACACATCTAAAATGAGTTGATACCCCATATCAGTTTGCTTAAAGCTAAATCCATATCCCGGTGAAACACGCATAAAAAACTGTTCATTGCTTTTGGGGAACAACTCAAAATCACGCCATCCCTGACGTTTTCCCAGCAATGTTCCATTTTTGCTAACGATGTAGAAAGTCGCATCATCCGATGAATAACAACCATTATATGTATCCAGGATTTCGTTACTCACGCTAACAGGATTATCCAATAATGCTATTTGTTGTAGATATTGCTCTGCGTTACCCTGACCATTAATCGATGCTTTTGCTATTTCATATGCCCGTTTATATTCTTTACGCGCATTATCCGTATCGCCCGCTAGTACATAGGCATTGGCTAATCGAGAATTATTAGGCGCAAACCCCGGATAAGCCTGCGCGTTAATTTTAAACACTGCCACTGCACCGGCATAGTCACCTTTTTTCTGCAAATAATTGCCTAGTCCTACATAATTCTCAGCAGTTTGAATCGCAGTTTCACCATATTTGTTTAACAATGTTTGTTCACGCTGCATAAAGCCATCCTTGCTGAAATCCTGCCATTTGTCCTCTGTGTAGGCGATATCGGAAAAGACATACACCAAGCCATCATAGGTGACCGACATAGGCGCGGACATATGCCCCTCATCAGGATAAACCTTATGCTGAAAACGAATTTTTGAATTTTTGGCCGCCGCCAGGCTATCAACAAACTGCTTTAATTCCTGTTGCATGCCATAACCATCCAGCGCACCAATACCAAAATAGACCGCAGTGTCTGTTACAAACCTTTTGTTAAACTCAGTTTTAGCTTGCTTAAGAATGGCAAAGTCATTCCACCATAGAGAAGGTGCGGTAATGATAAATGCATTGAAGTCACTTTGGCCCTTCAGTAATTCATCGGCTGCTAATAATCCTGAAAGAGAATGTCCAAATAAAATACGGTACGGATGGGTTGGATAATGTGCATCAATATAAGGGGTTAACTCATGTTTAATAAAATACATAAAGTTATCACCACCGCCACTTTGCGCTGAATACGCCTCCACATTAGTGGGGGTGTAATCACGGATCCGATTAGGTGCAGGGATGGCGACAATAATTAATTCAGGAATTCCACGCCACTGCGCTAACATTCTGGCACTGGCTACCGCCTGAGCAATATTTTGATCACCGTCTAATAAGTACAATACCGGGTAATGCTTTTGACTTTGTTGATAATCTTTCGGTAAAGAAATATAAAACTCACGTTTTTCATTAAGCCGTTCCGACTTAATCTCAAACCTGTCCGCTAAAGTGATCGGTTCAAGCTGACTAACTTCAACTTGCCGGGCTTGGGCAGTTATTGAAAATACGCATAACACCAATAACCTAATCGAATTTTTCATTCATTCCCCTGATAGCATTAATTTTTAAGTCATGTTAGTCGAGCCAAAAACTAAAAAGGTTTAAATAACGCTGAATATATAAAGCACTGTTATTAATTTAGAGTACGTCTAATCCTTCGCCCCATGTCTGGCACAAAGCCCGTCAAAATAACAAATAATGAAATACAGAGTATGAAGCAGACGTGAAATTAAGATTTAAATACAAACTCTTTAGAACGCAAGGTTAAAACAATAACGCCCGCAACAAGGGCCGACAGTGACGCAAAGGCAAAGGTATAATAAGCCTCCATTTGCCATAAATAGCCCGCCACATAATTACCTATCGCACCGCCACCACCAAAGGAAATACTCACGTAAATTGCCTGTCCGCGGCTTTGGTATTTACGTCCAAAAAAACCATGCACAAACTGCATTGAGGCAGCATGGGCTAACCCAAAGGTGACTGCGTGCATCAGTTGCACCAAGATCAGCACCGCAAAATACTGCGCGGCGGATGCCAGTAAATACCAGCGGATAGCTGCAATAAACAAACAAAATACCAGTACGCGTTTAATGCCATGCCGACTGATAATTTTACCTGCCACTAAAAACAGCAGCACCTCAGCCAATACGCCCAGCGCGATTAACCAGCCGGTTTGCTGCCCGCTGTAACCCAAATCGCGCATATAAAGCGCGAAGAAACCATAAAAGGGCCCAAAGCTAACCTGCAATAAAATCGCCGACAGGATAAACACAATAAACACCGGCGCTTTTAATTTACCCCAGATACTGCCCTGCTCTTCATGGCTTTGCATAATGGGTGGCTGATGCAAAAACAAGGTAGCGATAGTCAGCCCGGCCAGTACCAGCATACTGGCGTAGATCACCGATTCGGAACTAAAAATATCCAGTGCTTTACCCAGCAATACGGTACACACGATATAACCAATACTGCCCCATAACCGAATACGGCTGTATTTGCCTGAATCACTGTGCACTGTGTTTAAGGTGATGACTTCAAGCTGCGGCAACACTGCCGTCCAGAACATCATCACTAATCCCAGACTAAGCGCGATGCCCCAGTAATCGTCAAAGACAAACAACAGGCCAAAGGCCAGTACCGATAACAAACTACCCAGTTGCAATATCGGCAGCAGCTTACCGGTTTTATCGGCGACCACCGCCCATAGATTGGGGCCAAAGATGCGGGTCAAGGTAATAAAGGCAATTAGCTGGCCAATGGCAATCGAATCAAAACCACGCCCGTCGAGAAAAACGCCCAGATACGGCGTCATAATGCCAAGCTGGCCAAAATACAAAAAGTAAACCAGCGCCAGCCTTAACAGGGTGGCGCGTTGTGGAGTTGCAGACATTAACTATTTAACTTGTGCAGGAATAACAGGAGTGGTGCAATTTACACCGGTGTTTTGCGCACGATGTCTTAATAAATGATCCATCAGGGTTAGCGCCAACATCGCCTCAGCAATGGGTACTGCACGAATGCCCACACAAGGATCGTGACGACCTTTGGTCACCACCTCAATGCTGTTGCCATCGACATCTATGGTTTCACCCGGTACGGAAATACTGGATGTTGGCTTTAACGCCATGCTTACCAACAAATCCTGACCAGAAGAAATACCGCCCAATACACCACCAGAATGATTAGAGGCAAAGCCTTGCGGCGTCAGCGGATCGCGGTGTTCACTGCCCTTTTGCTCTACCACACCAAAACCGTCACCCATTTCCACGCCTTTGACTGCGTTGATACCCATCATGGCATGGGCGATATCGGCATCGAGGCGATCAAATACCGGCTCACCTAAGCCCACCGGCATATTAGTGGCTACCACCGTCACTTTGGCACCAATCGAATCACCCTGTTTTTTCAGGTCGCGCATGTATTCATCCAGCGCATCGAGCTTGCTTACGTCGGGGCAGAAAAACGGATTATTGTTGATTTCAGCATAATCAACCTGCTCGATTTTGATTGGCCCTAATTGCGATAAAAACCCGTGAATTTCAATGCCATGGGCTTGCTTTAAATATTTTTTAGCAATGGCACCGGCCGCAACTCTAACCGCAGTTTCACGAGCTGATGAACGACCACCACCGCGATAATCGCGGCTACCGTATTTTTGGGTATAGGTATAATCAGCATGGCCGGGACGAAATCTGTCTTTGATATTGGCATAATCACCCGAGCGTTGATCGGTATTTTGAATCAACAAGCCAATCGAGGTGCCAGTGGTTCTACCTTCAAACACACCGGATAAAATTTTCACCGCGTCGTCTTCACGACGCGCCGTGGTATAACGGGAAGTGCCGGGTTTGCGGCGGTCGAGATCAACCTGCATATCTTCTTCACATAATTCCAGTCCCGGTGGGCAACCGTCTACTATGCCACCAATGGCCGGTCCATGACTTTCACCAAAGGTGGTGAGGGTGAAGATTTTTCCGAAACTGTTTCCCGACATTGTTCTTTTATACCTGCGTTAAATGTTTAACTAAATCCGCTTTACTGATAGCAAATACGCCATGACCACCGCGCTCAAATTCGATCCATTGCAGTGGTAAATGCGGATATTGTAATTCCATATGTACCTGTGAATTGCCCACTTCGACAATCAACCAACCTTTGTCGGTCAGATGCGACGCAGCCTGGGTTAAAATGGTGTGCACCAAATCTAATCCATCATCACCGGCGGCCAGCCCCATTTCCGGTTCGTGGCGAAATTCATCCGGCAGATTATCCATATCTTCCACATCCACGTAAGGTGGATTGCTGACAATCAGATCGTATTGCTGCGAGCCCAGATTGTTAAACAAATCGGACTGAATGGGAAATACTCTATTGCTTAGGTCATATTCCTGAATGTTCATTTCCGCCACGGCTAAGGCGTCTTCACTTAAATCTACCGCATCAACCACAGCTTCGGGAAACGCCATAGCACAGGCAATAGCGATACAGCCACTACCGGTACACATATCTAAAAGATGCTGTGGTTCTTCAGTTAGCCAGCTATCAAAACGTTTTTCAATCAGTTCACCAATCGGTGAGCGCGGCACTAATACACGCTCATCCACATAAAAAGGATGGCCGCAAAACCAGGCCTGATTGGTCAAATAAGCGATAGGCACACGACGTTGCACCCGCTCCAGTACATTTTCAACAATCAGTTGTTTTTCACTGCGGGTCAGGCGCGCCTGCAAAATTTGTTCGTTACCTTCCGGTGGTAAATGCAGTAATTGCAAAATCAGGCTGAGTGCTTCATCCCACGGATTATCGGTTCCGTGACCAAAATACAAACCGGCATCGTTAAAGCGACTGACGGACCAGCGAACAAAGTCATAAATGCTGCACAGGTCCTGTACAGGCTCTTCAAGGTAATATTTATCTGCCATCTGTTTGCCTACAAAGAGAAGTTTTGCGCTATTATACGGTCAGTTTCTGTTAATTGCCCTGACTTGCCGTTCAAATGACCAAAAAAACACCTGTTACTGACGATGATTTGGATTTATTTCGCCAGGAAGTGGCAGGGATCAAACCGTTAAAGCAGGACAAAATACAGACTAAGCGCCAACCCATCAAGAAAAAAACCAACTCTATCAACCAGATAGAGCGTCAATCTCAGGCTGAATTTTATTTTTCAGATAATTTCGAAGCCCATTTTGGCCATGATGGTCCGTTAAAATATGTACAGCCCGGTGCAGATAGCCATGAAATAAAACGCCTGCGCCGCGGCGAAATCCCACCCGATTTAATCCTCGATTTGCATGGGTTAACCAAAGCACAAGCTAAACTGGAAGTGGCGGCGTTAATTAGTGCAGCAGTAAAACAACACTGTGAATGTGTGTGTATTGTGCACGGTATCGGCTCACATATCCTTAAACAAATCGTGCCCAGCTGGCTGGTACAACATCCGTCCGTACTGGGGTTCCATCAGGCGCCATTACAATGGGGCGGACAAGGTGCGTTACTGGTGTTGATTGAACATCCTCAGTAACATAATTATCACCTTGAATAACTGGCGAAATCTCTTTCTTTGTATACACTTAGACGCAATATAAAAATAATTTTACTAAAAACACTTTCTTTTTTATGACACGCCATTCGCCACAATACGGTCCACTTGAGGAGCGCAGTTTGCATGCTTGAGATGGGCAGCCATATCGTTAAATTTTTAGTACTGTTCAGTTTGTACTGGGCATTTAGCAATCTAAGCCTGAACTATACGGCAACAGAAAATGTCATTTGTTTGAACTGGGCGCCAATCGGCATCGCACTTGCCTTTCTAATTCGATTTGACATTATACTCTGGCCGGCCGTTTTTCTGGCTAGCCTGTTCAGTAACCTACAACACCTCAACGATAATATTTTATATCCGGTATTACTCGCTGTCGCAGCAACAGCACCGCTTTATTTAGTCAGCTATTTGTTACGTAAACATCACTTCCAACACAAACTATCGCACCTGCGTGACTTCATCTTATTTGGCAACCTGGGGGTGCTGGTATTGTCGCTGTTGTCTGCAGCACTGGGCATAATAGTACTGACTGCATTCTCAACCAATTATGAGTTTTCCATCACAACTATCTTCAGTTGGATTCTGGGTGATATTGCAGGTGTATTGGTTTTCGCCATTCCTATTTTAACCTTCAGTCGTGCCATGCTGACCCATTTAATGAAAGTGGATACCATACTGGCCCTGATCATCATGCTGATATTTGGCATTGACGTGTTGTGGTTTAGCCACAGTGTATACAGTCCTTTATTTATACTTGTACCGTTACTGGCTGTATTCTGGATTGCAATGCGCACAGATTTACCCAGTACGTCATTAGTGATTTTAATGTTTTCATCACTGGCGTGGGCCTCCGGAAAATTTAACTACGGTATATTTACTAATCTACCTGAGCCACTGGTGGGCGTATGGAGTTACATTGTAGGTTTGAGTGTTATTTCACTTGTTACTGCAGTATTTTTTTCCGAATCCCGTCGTTTCGCCAATCAAATGCAATTTTCTATTAGTGCCAGTGATATCGGCACCTGGGACTGGGATTTGACCGCAGATGAATATGAATTTAATGATACCTGGTTCACTATGCTCGGTCATACACCTCAGAGAAAGCGCCACAAAGTCGACATTTTTGAAAAACTAATTCATCCCGATGATTTAGTCCGCTTACAACAATCGATTAATGATTATTTACAGGGCCACACACAACAGTTCAAACATACAATTCGATTAAAACACGCAAATGGTGAGTGGCGAAAAATACTGACCACAGGCTCGATTATTGAACGTGACTTTCACGGAGATGCGGTGCGTGTTTGTGGTACCCATGTAGATGTAACCGAGGAGATTCATACCGAAGAAACCCTGAAGCTGATTAGCCGCGCCAATGATTCAGCCAAAGTTGGCTTAATGATTTTGCATAATCAAACCGGCTACCCAATTAAATATATCAATCATGCCTTTGAGCTAATCAGTGGATATAGTAAACAGGAATTAATTGGTAAACATTATGATTTTTTTACCAAACAAGATGATTTGACCGATGAAATGGCACAGTTATTTGATGCAATCCAGAAACAAACTCCCTACCGTGCCACTTTAAAAAACTATCATAAAAACGGCTATGCTTACTGGGCAAAAGTAATACTCGACCCGGTAAAAAATGACAATGGTCAGGTTAGTCATTTTGTTATCACCCAGCGAGATGTATCCCAGATCCATAAATCCAGACAAGCCATCGCCGAACAAGATGAGCTACTGCGGCAATTATCCAACCAGGTACCGGGGGCAATGTATCAGTTTAAACTTGATGCTCAACTTAATCCGTCATTTTTATATGTTAACGAAGGCATACGACAAATGTTGGGTTTTACCCCCACACAACTGCAACTGGAACCCAACTTAATCTATAACGCTTTTGCCCCCGAAGACTTTAAACGTCTTAAAAACGACTTTTTACAGTCATACCGTTCATTAACTGAGTTACGCAGTCAGTACCGGGTGATCAAACCAAAACAGGGCTGGCGTGAAGTTCATGCCAATCCCAATAAACTTAACGATGGTAGTGTCATCTGGCACTGTTACTTAAGTGATGTTACGGAACGAAAAGGGCTGGAAGATACGTTACGTCAGGTAAATAACAAACTGGAAAATGCGCAGCAGGCAGGTCATATCGGATATTGCGCAATTAACCTGACATCGGGTGATATTGACTGTGCATCGGTGGTGCAGGAACTCTTTGCCCTACCTCAATCGCAACCGCTTTCTCTGGCTAACTGGCTGGCAGCCACACACGAGGACGATATCAATTTACTCAATCGTCAACTCAATCTGGCCCGTGAAAAAGGAGAAATTAATCTGGAACATCGAATCGTGTATAACGACGCGAGTATTCGCTGGCTGCACCTCAGGGCTTCAAGCACAGACAACCCGGATATTTTGGAAGGTACGTTTCAGGATATAACCGAGCGAAAAGAGCTGGAGATCAAGTTCCAGAACCAGGCACTAACCGACGAATTAACCGGTATTGCCAATCGCCGTGCTTTTATGCAGCATCTTGAGCAAGAGTGGAGCCTGTTTAAGCGCCAGATTGACTTATCAGCGTCGGTTATCATTCTTGATATCGACTTTTTCAAGAAATTTAATGACAAACATGGACATGCGACAGGGGATAAAGTGTTATGCCATGTAACCCAGTTGGTAAGCGACAATCTGCGTAAATCAGACGTATTTGGTCGAATGGGTGGAGAGGAATTTGCCATACTGGTACGTGATGCCAGTAAGAAACAGGCAGGAAAGCTGGCGCAAAAGCTATGCACTGCAATTGAACAAACACCGCTGATCATCACCCGCGATGTCAACCTCACCATCACTGCCAGTTTTGGTGTAGCCAGCTTTAGTAAACAGGATAAAGACAGCAGCGACGTTCTCTTTGCAGCCGATCACGCTTTATATCAGGCAAAAGATAATGGGCGTAATTGCGTCAAATTCAGTCAACAAGACTGAATCCAACGTGAACAGCCATGTTGTTATGTCGACAATGTCATTTTAATAACGTAACGTTAAAACTCGAATAAATATGATGGATATATATCTCTATGCGTAAGTCTTACTGGAAAAGCAGTGCCTTCATTGCAGCAATGTTAAATGTGTTTTTAATCTCAGGTGTACAGGCTGATGATAGTAATATGGTCACCATTGAAAACTTTAAACACGAAAATGATGCCACGTTAGAAGTCGCCCAGTTAATGTGTTTTAAACGTCATTTGGCGCCCTACCGTGAGAAAGGCCGCCAAATTGAACCAGGTAAACATAAACTGTGGGTAAGAGCGGTTAATCTCGCCTGGGCTAACAGAACATCAGAGCTAGACCCCGTGGTAAACCGACGCCCTATTGCCGGCGCTTATGCATTAATTGAAGCAGATTTAAAACCGGGTCAACACGTTGCAATTTATCGACTGTTTAAGGATAAGATTGCTTATGTGTGGTTACATGATTTAGATACAGGCCAACCTGCATCAAAGATTATCCCCGCTAAACTCACCAGCCCTTTCGCGTTTTCCAGCCAACGATATGATCGTCAGTGTGCCAAAGGCACGGTGTAATTCAAATTTATAATTAACCAAAAAAGAATCGGTACAACCAGCCATGCTGAAATTCTTCCTCGCAGCTTTTAAGTTGCGAGGAATAAGTAGAGGCCCGGGTGTTTACCTTTTTGGCAACAGCCACTAACCAGCGTTTTTTGTTATAACTCTTACGTTTATATCCGCCCCAGCCCTCGTGATAATTAAGGTACTGAGAATAGGCATCCCACTTAGATACACCATTGATCTTATAAGTTTTGTTAATAAACCAGCCCATAAAATCCATCGCATCTTCAAAATCATTACGTGATGCCCAGTTATTATCCGTTTCGCGGATATAATCACTCCAGGTTGGTGTTTTTGCCTGAGAATAGCCATAGGCAGAACTGACCCTGCCCCAGGGGATTAAACCAAATAATATATAGTCACGCGGAGGTAAAGCGTCCGATTTAAACGAACTCTCCTGATACATCATGGCCATGGGCACATGGATAGGCACTCCCCATTTGGAACGCATATCGGCAGCGGCATCATACCAATCAGGCTTCTCGCGGAAAATTTCGCAGATATTGCTGGTGATTTTTGGCGGAGCCACAGTGCACCCCTGCAATGTGATTATTGCCAATCCAAAGAGCATACAGTTTATGAATGATGACAATTTACGACTTTTTCCCCATTTCATAAAACTGTTCCCATTTTAATGGTAAATTTTCTAAAAATTTTTATTTTACTAAACAACAAGTTAACTACGAAAATCACAAAATACTGTGAAAGTATAAATTTTTTATAAAAAGATTTGAACTTTCCTTTATGGCTCGCGTCTTAATTAACGTATTAGTTATGTGTTTGTGTTTTCCCTGGTCGTTTAGTTAGCCTGACTTTTTAGTCAGGCTTTTTTTTTGCCTGTAAAATTTAACTGGCAACTTCGTTTGGCGTTACGTCAGCAAAATAATCCAATAAAAAATCATCAAAGCTTTGAGTATCTGCAGCCTCAATATCCCGCTGCTGCTGTATTGACGTTTTAGCTAACCCTTGCAAATCTGCAACCGAATAATGACGATATTCAGTTTGAGAGAACTGTTGCTTGTATTCTCCTGACATTTTTAAGGCTAAATGCGCATTGTCCAACTGTTGCTCTTTTAACATGGAGAGTATTTTGGCCGACGGGCAATTTTCTGAATTAACAAATTTGCTCCATTGACGCGCCACAGCTTCACTAAAGCGTTTATGTCCGTGTTGCGCATCCAACAACGCGGCAATTTTATTAAAACCTTCAAACATACTTTTCGCCCATGCCTGCATCGATACTGATTCACCTTCTCTCAACAGTTCAAGACCCGGCTCCCGACCCCGTTCAACCACAGTACGCAGGTTTTGTTCGGTTTCCTGATATTTATCAGTGTTTAACTCTGCCGATGGTGTTAACAGACAATAAAGTAAAAATACATCCAGGAAATAAAACTGCTCACGTTCAATACCAATCGGGCTAAACGGGTTCACATCCAGTGCCCTGACTTCAATATAACTGACACCACGATCCGCTAACGCGTCCGTCGGCTTTTCCAGTGAACGAGTAGGCTGTTTAGGACGAATGGGCGAATACAGTTCATTTTCGATTTGCAGTACATTGGCGTTCAGTTGCTGCCATTGTCCATCAACTTTGCCGTTAAAGCGCGCAAAATGGCTTGATGGTGTGCGGATGGCTTTTCGCAATGAAGCAATGTAATTGTCTAACTGGTTGTAACAAATATATAAACCCGATTGCGCATCGTTGGTATAACCCAAATCACTCATGCGTAATGACGTTGCGTAAGGTAAATAAACCGTACCTTTACCCAAATGTTCAAAAGGCAGGCTTGAGTTTTTACCTTTGATAAAAGATTCACACAAGGCGGGTGATGCCCCAAACAGGTATGGGATCATCCAGCAGAAACGTCGATAATTGCGCACCATGGCAAAATAAGCGGCGGAAATACTGTCGCGGTCTGCAGTTTTCCCCTGTCCTTGCAGCCATAGTTGCCAAAATTCGTCTGACAAGGAAAAGTTAAAATGTACACCTGCTATCGCCTGCATCATGCTGCCGTAGCGATTTTTAAGTCCGCGACGATAGAGGTTTTTCATACGTCCAACGTTGGATGTGCCAAACTCAGCCAGTGGAATTTCATCCTGATGTTTAATAAAACACGGCATGCTCATTGGCCATAACTTTTCATCACCAATATTTTCCAGCACAAATTTATGAATATCCGTTAACTGTGCCATGGTGACATCGGGATCAGTTTCAGCGGGCGTAATAAATTCAAGTAGAGATTCTGAGAAATCGGTGGTGATCAATTCGTGGGTTAAAGCCGAACCCAATGCCTGTGGATGAGGCTGCTGCGATAAACTGCCATTTGGATTTATTCGCAAAGCTTCTCTTTCTATGCCATGTCTGATACCGGTCAGGGTTTTTGCCAGTTCCGGAGAGGAAAATAAATCGAGCTGTTGCTCGAACGTTAAATCAAAATTCGGCAAGGGATATTCCATTTAGTGGGGTTAAACCTGTATGTGGGGTAAAAGCATTTGGATTCAAGATTTACCCGCACAAAAAATTTATCTCAATCTGCATCAAACAGTACAAACGTACAAGTTATCCTATGTTCGCTGAGCTGTTTAATGCAGACACCCAATAATTACATCGTCACGTCTAACATTTCTACAGGCCTGTCAAATTGTTGAAGTTGAGGTAACACTTTTTGTTTATCCCCTACTACCACTATTTGCATTTGAGAGGTTTGCAGTTCTTTTGCCGCCACGGCATTTAGCTCATCACGACCTATGGTTTTGATAATATTAAGTTGCTGTTCTGAAATATTTTTGTCCAGTCCATAACTTAATAACTTATAAATAAAACCAACCTTCTGTCCCGGCGTTTCAAATCGCAACGCATCATTTTGGGTATAAGCAGACTTGGTCATTGCCAATTCCTGTTCGGTCATACCTTCACTTTGATATAGATTGATTTCACCGAGCATTTCTTTCAATGCATCACCAGTATTATCAATTTTTACGCTGGAACCGGCACTGAAACGCCCTAAATATTTGCCACCACTAAAACGGCTCCAGGCACCATAGCTATATCCATGCTCTTCACGTAAGTTCATATTAATACGGCTGTTAAACATTGACCCCAGTGCAAAATTCATCATATTGGCGCGGAAATACTCGCCGGTACCATCGTAAGTTAAGCCATGTTTAAACACACGCAATACTGACTGGGCGGCCCCGGGTTTATCAACCAGATAAATTACCGGTTTTTGCATTGGCGGCATATCACCAATAGCAGGTATATCGTAATCCTCGCCTTGCCAGTTTTTAATAAAATCCAGTTTTTGCAGCAGGCTTTTCTGATCAATCGCACCAACAGCAATCAACATGCCTTTAGTTGGATTGTAATAACGTTGATAAAAGCCTTTTACTTTATCCAGCGTTAAATGGCTCAGTGATTCCAGGGTACCTTCATCTGGCAGAGCAACACGATTTTTATTGCCTAACAGCACTTCCGATACCGCGCGTGATGCCAATGCATCCGCACTGCTTTTCGCATGTTCAATCGATTGAATCTTTTGTTGCATGATGCGATCAAAATCCTGCTGTAAAAACGCCGGATGGAACAGTTTTTCCTGCAATAAAGTCAGCGTTTTATCCAGGTGCTTAGTTAAACTGGATACGCTGATAATGGTATTGCGCCCTGCCGCTGAAAACGAAATCGAGCTGCCAATTAATGCTAGCTGGTTAGACATTTCTTCATTGGAATAACTGGCAGTTGCTTCATTCATCAAATCCGCGGTCATAGCAGCTAACCCCGCATCTTCGCTTGATTCAAGCAAAGGACCGCCCTCGAGCACAATATTAAATGAAATGATCGGTACTTCGTCGGAATCAAATCCGGCAACCACCATGCCGTTATCGAGCTTTTGTTGCCAGAAATCAGGCACTGGTGGCAGTTTGGCCGGGCCAGCCTGTGGCTCAATACTACGGTCAAAATCATCATGAATGACCGGTGCTTTTACGTCGGTCTTAACCGTTTGCAAATCGGCTGGCAAATCACGGCTTTTCATCTCAAATGTGGCTTCATGTGCGGCAAGTTTAGCCATGCCTTTAGGCACAATACTCAGCACTACCGCATGCTGATTTTTAATGTATTTCTGATAAACCCGCATCACATCCTGTGCCGTGACTTTGTTATATCTGTCGATATCGTATTGCGCACGATCGGGCTCGTGGGTAAAGGTTTCATTGGCAGCAAGGGTTGAAACTTTGCCACGCACACTTTGCAGTGCAAAAATTAAACCTGATTCAATTGAGGTTTTAGTACGTTTTAAATCGTCAGGTTGCACACCACGCTCTTCAAACTCAGTTAGTGTTTGCTCGACAATTTTTTGTAAATCGGACAACTGCGATACTTTGGCCGGATTTGCCAGTACTGACAATTCAAACTCACAAGCCAGTTCATCACAGGGATGCCCAGCCCAGGCGTTCACAGCCACACCTTGCTTGACCAGATTTTTATAAAACAGGGAGGTTTTACCACCACCTAAAATATCTGCTAGTACATCCAGTGGCGCTTCGTCTTCATGGCGCGCATAAACGGTTGGGAATGTCATACGCAGTAATGGCAAATGCACTCTGTCTTCAAGCGTGACATAACGGGTTTCATCAAGCTTAACGGGTTGTTTGGCTGGCATGTCAACTTCTGGCCCTCGCGGAATGCTGCCAAAATATTTTTTCACCCATTGCAGTGTTTGTGATACATCAATATCACCACCAATGGTTAACACCGCATTGTTAGGACCATACCAGCGTTTAAAAAAGGCTTTTAAATCATTAACGGTGACACGATCTAAATCTTCAACATAACCAATGGTCTGCCAGGAATAAGGATGTCCCACCGGATATAACGCTTCGGCGCTGCGCTCTTCCATTAACCCATAGGGCTGGTTATCAATGCTTTGGCCACGCTCGTTTTTAACTGTAGCGCGTTGTATTTCAAACTTTTCCTGAGTGACCGCATTTAACAAAAAGCCCATACGATCTGATTCCAGCCATAACATTTTTTCCAGCTGGTTAGAGGGTACAGTTTCGTAATAATTGGTTCTGTCTTTATTGGTGGTGCCGTTCATGCTGCCACCCGCTTCGGTGACAATGCGCATATGCTCATCATCACCCACATGTTCAGATCCCTGAAACATCATATGTTCGTAAAAATGTGCAAAACCTGATTTGCCCACTTCTTCGCGCGCCGAACCGACATGGTAGGTAACATCCACATGTACCATAGGATCAGATTTATCCTGATGTAAAACCAGTGTCAGGCCGTTATCCAGCTTGTATTTGCGATAAGGGATGGACACTTTTCCGGCTTCGGCTTTATGCACATTAACCAGATGGATACCGTCAGGCAAAGCCTGCTGCTGTGTAACAATCGCCTGTTTATTATCAGGCTGACAGCCCATTAAAGAAAAAATACAAACAAGGCTAAGAAGAGTTTTACGCGAATGCATTTCACCATCCTGAGTTTGAAAAACAACAAAAGGCCTAGGTTAGCACTAATCATTTGATAACCAAGCCAAAATTGCACTAATTACCCGAACAAACGTACAATTGGCATATAAAATTGTTTCCAATTGTTTAATCGGCCGCTGTGTTGGTGCGATATAGGATTGCATGTTGACTATTCCGATTGTGCATGAGCACAACGACTTTTTAATCATTAATAAACCTGCTGGTATCGGTGTACATCAGGAAGGTGAAAAGTCCGGCATTATTCCGTTGTTATGTGCTCAGCTTGGGGTAACACAGCTGTGGCTGGTGCATCGTTTAGATACCCTCACCTCAGGTTGTTTGCTTGTGGCCAAAAATGCAGAGGCCGCGGCGACACTCTCGAACCTGTTTAAACAGCGTGAAGTACAAAAATACTATTTGGCTATCACAGATAAAAAACCGAAAAAGAAAATGGGTAGCGTCATTGGCGATATGAAAAAAGCGCGCAGCGCTCAGTGGATGTTAACCAGTACCATTGAAAACCCCGCCATTAGCCAGTTTATGAGCAAAGGTTTGTTTGATGGCAAGCGCCTGATTTTAATCAAACCTCACACAGGTAAAACCCATCAGATCCGCGTCATGCTAAAAAGCCTGTCATCCCCGATTTTAGGTGATGAACTGTATGGCGGAACCTCTGCCGACAGAGCCTATTTACATGCTTTTGCGCTAAAGTTTAACTATCAGGATCAAATTATCACCAGCCAATGTGAGGCTCAATCCGGTAAGCTGTTTATACAAATGCAGCAACAAGAATTACTTGGTGATTTTCAGCACCCGGAGCAACTTAACTGGCCGGCATTAAAACTTAAAAACACGGGTCATCAGCATGGATAAGGTTGTTATTGTTGAGCAAGGTGCGATTGGATCTGTGATTGCCGCCAGGTGTCAACAGCAGGCACAAGCGTTTAAGATCTTCACCCGTCATCAGTCAGCACGCCAGTTAAGCTATCAACATTTGGCATCTGGCGAAACCATAAAGCTAAATCCTGACAAAACTGATAATTTGTCAGACGCACAATTATTAATCGTGCCGCTAAAAACCTTTTATATGACTGAGCTTTTTCAGCGAATTAGGTTGCCCGCGGGTTTACCCATAGTGGTGATCCACAATGGCATGGGAATCACCGAAGCCATTACGCCGCTGTTGCCAAACAACCCGCTTATTGCAGGGGTTACCAACTATGGTTCCTATCGCAAAGATAATGGTGATGTCGTCGAGACAGCGACTGGTCAAATAGAACTGGGCTGGCTAGCGAATGAAGATGAAACTATTCAACAACAAGTGTCGGACTTATTTTCAAACATTCTGCCCCCCTGTATATGGCGACAGGATATTTCGCAAGCACAATGGCATAAGCTCTCGGTCAATGCGGTGATTAATCCGTTAACAGCGATTCATCAGGTCAAAAATGGCGCACTAAACCAAAGCCAGTTTTTACCGGTTATCAGTGAAATTTGTCAGGAAGTAGCCAATGTTATGCTGGGCAATGGCATCATGCAAAAGCCGCTGCAATTATTTGAGCGCATTATGCAGGTTGTCAGTGATACCGCTGAGAATTACTCATCGATGAACCGCGATATTGCCTTTAAACGCCAGACCGAAATCGACTTTATCAACGGCTATATCATTCAGCAGGCGGCAACGTTAGGTATTCAGGTTCCCGCCAATCAGGCGTTATTTGCTCAAATCAAACAATTAGAAAGTCAATTTTAAGGGCGGGTCAATCCGCCCCCTCGGTATCGATATGGATCAGTTTACCGCAGTGTTTGCAGTGAATGGCATCGGCGTCATGACGGTTTAAACCGCATGCCGGACATTCATATTTAACTTTATTAGGACGGAAAATGGTTTGAATCAATCTCAAAAATAACGAGATGCCAAAAATCATTATCAATACTGCCAGAATATGGCCGCTGGTCCCCACCAGCGTAATATCGCCAAAGCCGGTGGTGGTTAACGTGGCGATAGTAAAATACAAGGCATCCACATAATCATTGATCGCTGGATTACTCGATTTTTGACTAACAAACACCACGGCGGTGATCACAAAAATAAACACCGCCAGATTCACCACACTGAACAGAATATCTTCGTTTTGTCTGACAAAACGTGACTGTTCCCGAAATGCTTTTAACATGTGATAGGAACGCAATAAACGCAATGAACGGGCAATACGCAGGAAACTAAAGTTTTCGGCCAGTGATGGCGCCAACAAAGAGAAAATCACGATCAGGTCAGCAAGACCAACCGGATGAAAAAGCTCTTTAATTTTATGCGAGCTAAGCCACATGCGTGCAAGCCACTCAAGCAGATAGACGGCACCAATGATAATTTCCACCCAACGCCAGTCATCCACATGATGTAAAAATGAGGCAGCAATAAAATAGATAATAGTGATGGCATCAAAACCTAACAGGCTCCAGCGAAAGCTTTTGGCGACATTATCTGAACCAAAATAAAGTCGTTTTAGTTGTTGTTTAAAGCCCGCTAAACCTGAGCCGTTTTGTTGTTTTGAATTCGCCATAAATCTCAGCAATGAATAAGCATCAGATTAAGAAATTAACCTGATTTTATTTAAATAACAATGGATTAGAAGAGCTAACAGAGAGGCAGGGTGAAGCGATAACATAAAGCCCGCGCTTCACCCCAAATTTGAATTATTTTTTACGGTACACAAATACATTGTTAAAGCCCTGCTCGTGCAGCAATAAGGCTTGTAATTTACTCATCACACCACGATCACAATACAAATAATAATTCGCTGACGAGTCTAAATCACCAAACTGAGTCGATAATTTGTAAAACGGAATATGTTTAACAATGGTACCGTCTAATTCCAGCGGCGCGTCTTCCTCTTCCTCAGGCGAGCGAATATCCACTACCACGGCACCTTGTGGCAACTCAGCAACGGTTTCGACTTCTTTAACCTCCTGCTCAGCCTGTTCAGCAATGGTACGGATATCAATCATCTGCGCCTTGTCAAAGGCTGCATCTAACAATGCAAAATCGAATTTAGCTTCTTCTTCTTCGATTTTAGGTAATAACGCTTTAACGGTTGGTTTTTTCGAAATCACACCACAATATTCCGGCATGGTACGGGCAAAATCCTCGGTACCAATTTGGCGTGCGGTATTAATGATTTCCTGCTTGTCGGCACAAATCAGTGGACGTAATACCAACATATCGGTCACTTTATCGATAACCGAAAGGTTAGCTAAGGTCTGGCTCGATACCTGTCCTAAGCTTTCACCGGTAACGAGCGCAGAAATGCCAAAATGTTCAGCAACACGTGAAGCCACACGCAGCATCATGCGTTTTAACACCACACCCATTTGTGAATTTTCAACTTTAGTCAGAATTTCTTCGACGATAGGGGCAAAATCTACCGTGATAAATTTTACGCGATGTGATGCACCATATTGCTGCCATAAATAATGACTGACCTGCTTCACGCCAATTTCATGCTGCTCACCACCCAAACGGAAAAAGCAGTAATGCGTGCGCGCGCCACGGCGGATCATCTGATAACTGGCCACACCTGAGTCAAATCCTCCCGACATCAGTGACAATACATCATCCTGAGTAGGGATAGGAAAACCGCCCAAACCACTAAGGCGCTGCTCGACCATAAATAAACGGTCGTCTTCAACTTCTAAAGGCACGATCACGTCAGGGTTTCTCAGGTTAACCCCACCGGTTTCGCAAAATTGATTTAAACCACCGCCCACATAACGGCCAATTTCTGGCGAGGTAAATTCATGTTTACCACGGCGTTTGACTCGAACGGCAAACGACAGCCCTTTAAGTTTGTGTTGCCACACTTGTTTAACTTGCTGATAAATATCATCCAAATCGGTAAAAGTACTTTCACGTACCTGCAACACCTGCTCAATACCGGGAATACGTTGCAACTGATCGACCACCAACCGGGCGTCTGCTTCGCTTTTGGTACGCGCCGACATTTCCAGTTTATCCCACTTGTTTTTTATTCCGACTTTAAAGTCGTAAGGTTTAAAAACATTGCGGATATTAGATTCCAGAATTTTAGTAAAACGCTTGCGCACCGATTTACTTTTTATGGTGATTTCCGGATGCAGTTTGATGATAAATTTCATGAAAGGATGTTCGTGCAGCTAAAGTGGCTGCGGATTATACCTGAGCCACTTTGAGTTGCAAAAATAACGCCTACTCGGTCGGAGGCGTTAACGAGATGGGTTTGGATTCTTTGGCTTTGCCCTGCATGACTGCAATTTCTACCCGGCGATTACGACTGCGTTCTTCTGCTGTCGCATTAGGTCCAAGCGGTTGACTGGCAGCTCGGCCAATAACCACCATACGACCTTCATCAAACCCGGGGGCATTTCTTAGTTCTTCAGCCACAGACACTGCTCTTTTGGCAGATAAATCCCAGTTTGAACTGTACAGTTCATTGGAAATACGCTGATTATCACTATGACCGGATACATAAACTTCGCCCGGCATATCGGCCAGCAAAGTGCCTATTTTACGGATAATCGGTTTAAACTGTGGTTGCAAAAATGCTGAACCAGCCGCAAAAGAACCATGCTCGCGAATACGGATAATAATTTGCTGACCGAGTGACTCGAGCTCAATGGCGCCATCGAGGATCTGTTCCTGCAGCTGCTCGGCTATTTTTTTCATTTGCTCCGACACTTGCTCATTATCGGCAGTGCTTTCACTTTGTGCTGCGGATTGATCAACCGCGGTTTGTTGCGACTGACCGCCCGTTTGATCACCACGCTGATTTTGCTGGCCGCCGGAATTAGGCTCTTCCCCGTCTTTAAACTCCAGTGTTGGCTGAGTCATTTCCATGGTTTGTTGCTGGATATTTTCAATGGGCGTCGGATCGGGACGTCCTGGACGAAACTCCATGGCTATAACACTGGTGCCTTTTGGAATATCTTTAACTTCAATTTTGTTTTGCACACCAAAAGCAAACTTCATTGAACCGGCTATTTGCTTAAATTTGAGTACATCCATTTCCGAGAAGGACAGCAGCAATACAAAGAAACACATAAGCAACGACATTAAATCGGCAAATGTGCCCATCCACGCCGGTAAACCGGGAGGGGGACATTTAGGGCATTCTTCTTCGGCCATATCTAACGACTCTACTCTTTTGGCTCGGTAATGCGCTTACCTTCAGCGATATAGTTTTTCAATAAACCTTCGATAACACGCGGGTTTTGACCATCAGCAATGCCGACCACGCCATCCAGAATAAGCGATTGATTGAGTTTTTCCTGAGCGGCGCGGTTTTTTAATTTATCTGCGATAGGGATACAAATAACGTTAGCCATAAATGCACCATACAAAGTGGTTAATAATGCTACCGCCATGGCAGGCCCGATAGATTTTGGATCATCCATATTCGACAACATAGCCACCAAACCTACCAGGGTACCTATCATGCCCATGGCCGGCGCAACATCACCAAGCGCTTTAAAAATCGAAGAACCAAATTCGTGACGCTCGCTAGTCATGGAAATATCTTTAGCCAGCGTGTCGCGCACCACATCCACATCATGGCCATCTACCAGCATATCGATACCTTTTTGCATAAAGGGAGATTGAATTTCCACCTCTTCCAGCGCTAAAAATCCACCTTTACGTGCGGCATCTGCCATAGAAACGATTTGAGCAATTAAATCTTCCGGCTGGTCAGATTTAAACATAAAAGCTTTGCCGATGATTTTTCCAGCGTTAAAAAACTGCCCTAAAGTAAAGCCCATCATAACGACGAAAAAAGAACCGACAAATACAATCAGGATAGATGGCACGTTGATATACATGCTCATTTCGCCGCCCAGTAACATCGCCATTACGATAAAACCTATGGCGCCAATCATGCCGATAATGGTTGCTAAATCCACCTACACTTTCTCCATAATTGCAGCAAAATGACTCTACAGATCAAAGGCTTAATCTTAGCCTGCCTGAACATTAAGACAATATACTAACCCATTCCACGTTTTTTGCATTGCAAAATGCACTGATTAATTTGTAGTTAAGTAGCTGAGTTATTTCATCATTTTATCGACCCAAACACCAAAAGCTAAAGCGATAATATGCAGTAAAATTGTTTGACCCCTTTTGTCCCCTCGGGTAAGGTGCGCTCAGCATTAAGAGGGTATTATGACTACCAGCAAACAATCTTCAAATCTTACCTTTGAGCAATCCTTGCAGGAACTGGAAAGCATCGTTAATCAGATGGAACAGGGTGATCTGGAACTCGATCAGGCACTCAAGCAATTCGAGCGTGGTATTCATCTGGCCAGACAAAGTCAGCAAAAACTGACCGCAGCAGAACAAAAAGTAAAAATACTGCTGGAACAGCAAGGACAGGAAGACCTATTCGACTTTGACGCGCCACAGCAAGGACAGGAATGAACTGGCAACACGCGCAACAGCACTATGCGGACAGAATCAATCAACTGTTGGCATCACACATAGCAAAATTAGATAACCATGCACCACATCTCAAAGCAGCGATGGAATATGGGCTGCTTATGGGCGGTAAACGTGTGCGGCCTTTTTTAGTCTACGCGCTGGGCGATGCATGCGATGTCAGACAAGCCGATCTGGATGTTTGTGCAGCAGCAGTAGAGTGCATTCACGCCTACTCATTGATTCACGACGATTTGCCAGCAATGGACGATGATGATTTGCGTCGTGGTCATCCAACCTGCCATAAACAGTTTGATGAAGCCACAGCCATTCTTGCAGGAGATGCATTACAAACCTTAGCGTTTGAGATTTTATGCCACGAACCATTATCAGAGCATCTCGAAACGGTTCGAATTGAATTAATCAGAATTCTTAGTCGGGCATCGGGCTATGCTGGCATGTGTGGTGGTCAGGCGATGGATTTGGCCAGCACTGATAAACAGATCAGTTTTGAACAATTAAAAGCACTGCACAATAAAAAAACCGGTGCCTTAATTAAGGCTGCGCTACATATGGCCGCGATTGTCGGTCAGCAAACGGCTCAGCAAATTGGGATTATTTTACAATACGCTGATGCAATTGGCCTCGCGTTTCAGGTACAGGATGACATTCTGGATGTGACAGCTGACACTCAGACGCTGGGTAAACCCCAGGGGTCAGATGAACAAGCTAACAAATCTACTTATCCTTCCCTACTCGGATTAGCGAAAGCGCAACAACAAGCCCAACAGCTTTATCAGCAAGCACTACACGCTTTACAAACTTTACCTTACAATACGGATATTCTGCAGGCATTTACTGCGTATATCGTTCAACGCGATCATTAAAAATACTATAAATTCATGAGCTTAAATTTAGAGCATTATCCGGTACTGGCACTGGCAAATACCCCGGAAGAGCTGCGAAAACTGCCACAAGATAAATTACCGCAACTTGCTGCGGAATTACGTCAGTATCTGTTAACTGCGGTTAGTATCAGCAGTGGCCATTTTGCATCGGGCTTAGGTACAGTCGAGCTCACAGTTGCACTGCATTATGTTTATAACACCCCTTTTGATCGTCTAATTTGGGATGTGGGTCATCAGGCCTATCCGCACAAAATTTTAACGGACCGCCGGGAGCGCATGACCACTATACGTCAAAAAGGTGGATTACACCCCTTCCCCTGGCCACCTGAAAGCCCCTATGACACCTTTGCAGTAGGCCATTCGTCTACCTCAATTAGTGCTGCATTAGGTATGGCGATTGCGGCAGAAAAAGAAGCGAAAAACCGTAAAGTGGTAGCGGTCATTGGTGATGGTGCATTAACGGCGGGCATGGCCTTTGAAGCGCTGAATCATGCGGGTGACATTCGTAAAGACATGCTGGTTATTCTCAATGACAACGACATGTCGATTTCAGAAAACGTTGGCGCACTGAATAGCCATTTAGCTAAATTACTTACCGGCGATTTATTTAACAGCATTCGTAACAGCGGTAAAAAGCTGCTGGATACCCTGCCCCCCATCCGTGAGTTTGCCAGCCGAGCGGAAGAACATATAAAAGGCATGGTGGTACCTGGCACCATTTTCGAAGAATTAGGTTTTAACTATATTGGTCCGATAGACGGCCACGATGTAAAAGGCATGGTGGATACCCTGCGTAATATGCGCAATATGCAAGGTCCGCAGTTTTTACACGTCATCACCAAAAAGGGTAAAGGTTTCGAACAAGCCGAGCAGGATCCGATTAAATACCACGCGGTACCCAAATTTAATCCATCAGAAAATTCATTACCTAAATCGAGCAGTCAAAAACCGACCTTTTCAGCTATTTTTGGCGACTGGTTGTGCGATATGGCGATAAGCGATACCAAATTGATGGCGATTACCCCAGCCATGCGTGAAGGCTCAGGCATGGTGGCGTTTTCCAAACAATTCCCACAACAGTATTTTGATGTTGCCATAGCCGAACAACATGCCGTTACACTGGCTGCCGGTATGGCCAAAGATGGATTAAAACCGGTGGTGGCTATCTATTCATCGTTTTTACAACGTGCCTATGACCAGTTAGTTCACGATGTGGCATTGCAAAATCTGGATGTACTGTTTGCCATCGACCGCGCGGGCATTGTCGGTGCCGATGGTCCCACTCACCAGGGTGCGTTTGATATATCCTTTATGCGCTGTATTCCTAATATGGTGATTATGGCACCAAGTGATGAAAACGAATGTCGTCAAATGCTCTACACAGGTTATAAATATCAGGGGCCAGCAGCAGTGCGTTACCCACGAGGCAGCGGCATTGGCACCGACATTCAAAAAACCATGAATGAAATTGAGTTAGGCAAAGCTAAACTATGTCGTTCAGGCAGCAAAACCGCCATCCTCAATTTTGGTCCACTAATGGGGTACGCCATCGATGCCGCAGAGCAGCTCGATGCAACTTTAGTGGATATGCGCTTTATTAAGCCTATCGACAAAGCCATGTTGGATAAAGTGTGCAGTGAACATGAACTGATTGTAACACTGGAAGATAATGCCATTATGGGCGGTGCTGGCAGCGCAGTGAGCGAATATCTGCATCAACAACAGCATAAGTCTTCACTGCTGATGTTAGGTTTACCCGATGAGTTTATTGTGCAAGGCACACAGCAGGAAATGTATGCTGAGCTTGGATTAGATACTGCTGGGATTGTGAGTAAAATTAAGCAATTTTACGCATAGTGTTGATGACAGATTGATTTTGAACAAAGCGGCTTATGCCGCTTTTTTGTAACTACCGTAACCTGTTGGATTTGTAGAAGTGCAAACTTTTCAGCGCTTGACGTATTTTTATTTCACACACCTTCGGTGCGGCCTGAAAGACTAAGAGAAGGATGCCCGCAGCAGAGGTCTTTCACTCCTCCGACTTTCTTCACGCCAAAACCAAACTGGCTTTATGTCTAAGCGGCCAAAGGCAGCTTGGTTTTGTCTAAAAGTCAGAGTCGCATTAAGTCAGCCATTGGCTGCCTGGGAAAACCATAACGTTGAGTCTTCACCGCGACAGCAGCCAAACGCAGTTTGGCTAAACGCGACTCCAACTTGCCTTGTGTAGGTGAAACTTGTTCGAACGGGGAAAACAGGACGTTTTCCCGAGGTGCGTGCTTTGCACGGATAGCTGCCTCGCACCGTTTCGAATAAACAAGTTTTGCAGGAACAAGATAAGCAAGTTGGCGGAGTTAAAGACCTTTCGCCTATTTGGGTCTGTCCAAATAGGCTCGCGCCCCGGGAAGGGCGTGAAAACATCAGGGATGATTACAGTACGATTAAATATTGAAGGATTTTTACTGCGGGCTTCCTGTCCTTCGCCTTTCAGGTCGCACACAAATGGGTAAGTAACCCATTGGAATAGCTTCAGCTAGCCTGTGTCGCAGGTGAGCTACAAGGAGGTAGTGAATAAAAGTACGTTCAAATTTGATCCAGCCAAATTTGTCGCCTCTTTGAATGTCTCTAAAGGGGGGCTTGGGCGACATAGATGTCGTACGAAAAAAGCTAAGGATAGCTATAAAATCCAAATAGGCGGGCCCCACACACGTGCGTGTAGAATAAAACGAGTAAGAACTAAATTAATTCAGCCATTGCAAATATAACAACACCTGCATGCAGATGAAGGTAAACACCCCAGCCAAAATATCATCAGCCATAATCCCTACTCCGCCATGAATATGTTTATCCAAATAGCTAATAGGCCAGGGTTTAACGATATCGAAGAAGCGAAAGAGCACAAATGCAGTAACTATGGTATTAAACGATAACGGCACAGCAATCATGCCAATCATGTAACCGACCACTTCATCCCACACAATTGAGGAATGGTCATGCACTCGCATATCCCGTGCAGTGCGACCACAAATATAAAACCCAGCTAGCGCAAAAAATACCGCTAATGCCGCAAACCAGGTATCAGGCAGTAAAGCAAACACCAGCACAAACGGAATGGCGGCCAGAGTGCCAAAGGTGCCCGGCGCGACAGGGGCTAAACCTGAGCCAAAACCCAATGCCAAAAAGTGCCACGGATTTTTAAGCGAAATACGGCTACGCAGTAATGTATCCAAGATTAACCACTGAAGTGTTCAAAGCCTTTTCGTTCATACTGAAAAGGTTGTTTATTAAGCTGCATTTCAAGTTTTTGCGCCTGTCCTGTCATTTGTCCAATACAGGTAATAGGCACGTTTGAATGCAATAAAGCCCTGTCCAGTGTGCCTTTTAACTCTTCCGGCACACAGAACAATAATTCGTAGTCGTCACCACCCGCTAATGCATAATCCAGCGCTTTTTCTGGGGTGGTACTTTCCATCATAGCCGGCGACAAAGGTAATTTTTCAACGTGTAACAAGGCGCCACATTGAGACATACGTAATAAATGACCTAGTTCCGCCAAGGTACCATCAGAAATATCAATACAGGCGGTTGCAATACGTCGTAATGTCGTGCCAGCTAATACACGAGGTGTGGGGAAGTGCAAACGGTTGGTCAGGTAATCACGATGCTGGTAAGGCACCTCAGCACGATTAAGTGCTACATCTAAGCCTAGAGCGGCATCACCTAATGTGCCTGTGACATACAGCAAATCACCAGGTTTAGCCCCGGAACGGGTTAATGCCTGATTTTCAGGGATAAACCCCATGGCTGTAATAGTGACCGATAACGGGCCTTGTACCGTATCACCGCCGATCAGTTGGACAGAATAATATTCACACAACTCACGCATGCCCTGCGAAAACGCATCTAACCAGTTTTCATCCACTTCAGGTACAGACAGCGATAAATTGATCCATGCAGGCTCTGCGCCCATGGCGGCTAAATCACTTAAATTTACCGCAACAGCTTTATGGGCAATAGCCTGTGCGGCAGCATCTTCAGGAAAATGTACACCTTTGACCAAGGTATCTGTGGTCACCGCGAGTTGTTGGCCTGCCGCGACTGAGCTAACAGCACAGTCGTCACCGATGCCAATTAATACATCCTTGCGTTGATAACTACGTTTTTTGAAGTAGTTATCAATAATTGAGAATTCTTTCACAATAAAAATTAATCTGCTTTTTCGTGCTTGCGGAAGTAATGAATGGCTTTATCCAATACACCGTTAACAAACTTATGGCTTTCTTCAGCACCAAAAGATTTCGCTAACTCAATGGCTTCGTTAATCACGACTTTGTAGGGTACATCAACACGATGCTGTAATTCGTATGTAGCAATTCGGATAATGGCTTTTTCTACTGGATCCAATTCTTCAGGCAAACGGCCCAAATAAGGTTTAATTTTGCTATCCAGTTCATCCACTCGCGCGACGACCTGACTCAGTAATTCCTGAAAATACGGCATATCCACTTTTGTCATGTCATTGGTGGTTGCCATATGTAGCTCTATGCTTTTGACGTTATTTCCCGTCATCTGCCAGGAATAAATCGCTTGAAGCGCCAGTTCTCTGGCGTTACGTCGCGCGGCTGGTTTCATCTTTTATACTCCGGCTAACTGATCAACAACATTAACCATTTCCAGTGCGCCCAGCGCTGCCTCAGATCCTTTGTTGCCTGCCTTAGTACCAGAGCGTTCAATCGCCTGTTCAATGCTGTCTGTGGTGATCACACCAAACGACACAGGAATACCATACTCCAGAGATACTTGTGCCAAACCTTTGTTACATTCACCTGCAACAAAATCAAAATGCGGTGTACCACCACGGATTACCGCACCCAGGGCGATAATTGCATCAAATTTTCCGCTTTCAGCGGCTTTTTTGGCTACCAATGGCAACTCATAGGCACCAGGAACGCGGATAAGCGTAATATCGGCTTCGTTCACTTCACCGTGGCGATCTAACGTATCCAGTGCACCTTCAACCAGACTTTCAACCACAAAACTGTTAAAACGGGAAACAACCACAGCAAATTTTTTGCCGGTCGCACGGATATTACCTTCAATGATATTCATAATGCCTTCCTGTAGAAGCAGAGCTAAACCAATGCTAAAACGAGTTAATTTTCAGAGCCTTAAAAAATGCGGCGCGCATTATAGCACTTAATTTACCGCTCAGGCAGGTTAAATTTATAAATCAGAAACGTACTCAACGATCTCAAGTCCATAACCCGACAGGGCTGAGTATTTCTTCGGCTTACTTAATAAACGCATTTTGTTTACACCTAAGGAAGCCAGAATCTGACAACCCACACCTACCGTACGTGAGCTGCCACGCCAGGTCGCTCCGGTTGGTTGTTCGCCCCGATCTTCTGCTGCAAACTGATGAATTTTAGTCAGGATATCCTGTTCAGATTCGTTTTTACCCAAGATAACCAATACACCGCCCTGCTCGCCTATGGCTTTCATGGCACAAGGTAAGTTCATGCTACGTTCTACCGAGCGCACTGACCCCAGCATATCGCTGAAGGTATCCTGCAAATGCACACGTACCAATGTGGGCTGGTCTTTTTCGACTTTGCCTTTTTGCAGTGCATAGTGCAGCTGATTGTCGATAACATCTTTAAAGGTAATTAGCTCAAAGTCGCCGTATTCAGTGGGTAAATGACACTGCGCCACCTTTTCGATGGTGGTTTCGTTTAAATTACGGTATTCAATTAAATCGGCAATAGTACCAATTTTAATATCGTGTTTAGCGGCAAACACTTCCAGCTCTGGACGACGTGCCATGCTGCCATCTTCATTCAGAATTTCGACAATCACACTGGCGGGTTCGCAGCCGGCTAAACGGGCTAAATCAACACCCGCCTCGGTGTGACCGGCACGATTTAATACGCCACCTTGTTTGGCGATTAATGGGAATATATGACCCGGCTGCACAATGTCGCTCGCTTTAGCATTTTCGGCCACAGCCGCTTGCACGGTTCTGGCACGATCTGCGGCTGAAATACCTGTGGTTACACCTTCAGCTGCTTCAATCGACACCGTAAAATTAGTGCTGAATTGCGCGCCATTGTTGGTCACCATTAACGGTAAATTAAGGCGACGGCAACGTTCTTCGGTCATAGGTAAACACACTAATCCACGCGCGTGTGTCACCATAAAATTGATTGCTTCAGGCGTCACATGTTCTGCCGCCATAATCAGATCGCCTTCGTTTTCACGATCTTCATCATCCATCAGAATAACCATTTTACCCTGACGAATATCTTCAATAATGTCTGCGGTGCTGTTTAACATCTGTAGAGCCTGTTTATCTTTTTTTGTTTAGAAAGCCATTTTCTGCCAAAAAGGCCAGACTAATGTCTTGTTTCTGTTCACTGTGCGCCGCTTTATCGCCCAACATCAACCGTTCCAGATATCGTGCAATCACGTCCACTTCCAGATTAACCCTGGTGCCCGTTTGATAATCACCAATAATGGTTTCCTGCATGGTATGTGGTACCAGCGTTAAGCGAAAACGGTGTCCATCCACCTGATTAATGGTCAGGCTAACACCGTCTACCGTGACAGAGCCTTTTTCTGCAATATATCTGGCTAGCTCAATGGGGGCACTTGCCCAGATTTCAACGGCTTTACCATGATCTTCAATGCTTTGGATTTCACCCACACCATCAACGTGTCCACTGACAATATGACCGCCAAAACGCGAGGTGGGTAACATGGCTTTTTCCAGGTTGACCCGCTGACCAATGCTGTAATGGGCAAATCCACTGCGAGCGATGGTTTCGGCCGACACATCTGCACTAAATGACTGACTATCAAAGGCCACCACAGTCAAACAAACGCCATTAGTGGCAATTGAATCACCTAATGCCACGTCACTCATATCCAGTTTGCCAACATCAACGGTTAAGCGAACATCAGTTTGCTTGCGGCTTAATTCACGTACCACACCCGTAGAAGCAATGATTCCTGTAAACATATTGACCTTAGTGTTAAATAGAATGGTTACTGGTACTGAGGCACTGCAATTATACGAATATCGTGCCCGACCATGCGTACATCCAGATATTGTAACTCAATTGCCTGTTGCATGTGTTCAAATTCCGGTAAATTCAATAAGGATTTAGCACTATGTCCCATTAATTTGGGCGCCTGATAAACAATCAGCTCGTCGGCTAATTTAGTGTCTATTATTGCCCCCGCCAGACTTGCCCCCGCTTCAAGCCACAGATTATTAATATTCATTTCACCGAGTTTTATCAGCAAGGCATCTAAGTCGATTTTGTTGTTTTGCGCCAGCGGCGCTTGCCACTGCTTAACATATTCAGATTCACCCACGGCCTTATTAAACGACTTATTGACCAGCAACACGGGGATCGGCTGATTAAAAATAGTTAAATCAGCGGATAAACGATTATCGCCATCGATTACCACACGCAGTGGCTGACGCAGCGATTGTTGATCAATATGAGCGGGCTTATGGCTCAGTTCGTTATAGCGCACATTCATGGATGGATTATCGGCCAGTACCGTATCGGCACCGGTTAAAATGGCGCAGCTTTGGGCGCGAAATTGCTGCACATCTTTACGCGCGGCAGCAGAGGTGATCCACTTGCTGTGGCCATTGGCCATGGCGGTTTTACCATCTAAGCCACAGGCCAGTTTCACCGTGACAAAAGGACGTTGATTAACCATGCGTTTGATAAACCCACGGTTTAAGTGATTGGCTTGTGCTTCCAGTAACCCGCTTTGCGTTTTAATGCCTGCATCCTGCAGCATGCGCAGACCTTTACCGGCTACCAGGGGATTAGGATCCTGCATTGCACAAATCACCTCACTGACACCGGCTTTAATTAAGCCTTCGGCACACGGTGGTGTGCGACCATAATGACTGCAAGGTTCGAGGGTGACATAAGCAATTGCGCCTTTTGCGGCATCGCCTGCCATGGCTAAAGCATGTACTTCGGCATGTGGTGTGCCAGCACGTTGATGCCAGCCTTCGCCAATAATATTGCCTTGCTGATCGGTAATCACACAACCCACAGCAGGATTAGGTGATACTGTCCATAATCCCTGCTCTGCCAGTTGCAGCGCGCGCGCCATCATTTGCTGCTGATGGGCAGTAAAAGTGGCCATAAAATCAGTCTCCGAGTCGGGCGATTTCTTCCCCAAACTCACGGATATCTTCAAATGAGCGGTACACCGAGGCAAATCTTACGTAGGCGACTTTATCCAGTTCTTTAAGGCCATCCATAATCAGATTGCCGACCAGTTCACTGGTGACTTCACGTTCGCCGGTGGCACGCAGTGCCGACTTAATGCGGTTAATACATTCTTCGACTTTTTCGGTATCCACCGGGCGCTTTTCAAGTGCACGCTGCAAGCCCGCACGCAGTTTGTCTTCATTAAAAGGTTCACGTGAACCGTCGCGTTTTACCACGCGAGGCATCACCAGTTCCGCCGTCTCAAAGGTCGTAAAACGCTCGTGACAACGAATACACTCGCGTCTGCGTCTTACCTGATGCCCTTCGGCAACCAGTCGTGAATCAATCACTTTGGTTTCCTGTGCGGAACAAAATGGACAAAACATAATGATTTATCTGCCTGATAATTTATTAACTGACGCTAAGCTACCAAATATCGGAGTAAAACGACAGCGCTTAACCACCCAAATTTTTCACCATTAAAATCAATCTTTTTATTGATTTTCAATAGCCTGCGTCATTGACACATCACAATTTAACCTTGTTTTGTGCTTGTAGTAATTGCTTAATTTCTGCTAATTCCTGTTTTAACTCCGCCATTGTAGGTTCGTTTGCTGCTTCTTCGGCATTGGCGCGGTTGTGCTCCTGCTCCATCACATTGACCACTATGCCAATCACCATATTTAAAAACGCAAAGGCAGTGAAAAAGATAAATGTCAGATAATAAATCCAGCTTAACGGATACACCTCCATGGTTTCATATTGCACATCGGTCCAGTCCTCAAAGGTCATAATGCGGAAAAGGGTCAGCATGGAAATAGCTATATTGCCCCACAAATCGGAATTGATTTCTTTGAACATAAAACTACCGACGGCGGCGTACATATAAAAGATGATAAACATCAGCAGCACCACATAACCCAGTTGGGGCAAGGCGCGCAGAAGTGAATTAATTAAAATCCGTAATTCAGGAATAATCGACACCATCCGCAGCACGCGGAACACACGAACTAAACGTGCTAATAATGCCATTTCGCTGTCCTGTATCGGTATCAAACTCACTAACACCACTAAGGTATCAAAGATATTCCAGCCAGATTTAAAGAAGCGCTTTTTATCCGGCTCAGTAACAAAACGTACCGTGATCTCAAATAAAAAGAACACGGTAATAAATAAATCTAAAAAGTAAGTAATGGTTGCTGCAATGGGTGGCAAGTCGTAGGTTTTAGCGCCAATTTCCAGTGCCGAAATAATAATGACCGATACGACAAATAGTTCGAAAATACGATTGTTCTTTAAATTAGCCAGTTGTTGTTGGATGGACATAAATAGATTAAACACTCAAAACGACATTGCGCACAATTTTGCCAGAACCACGTAAAAATCCCATAAAAAACGCCATCAATTGATGGCGTTTTTTGTTTCAGAATTTTAAAACCGTTAAACCGGCTGGCAAAACAGCGTTAATAAGGCCCGCGAATATGGCTTTGGACTTTATGTTGGTAAAACGCAGCTAATTGTTGATGTGTTGATTCAGGTAGTGGCGCTAAATCCGCAATCGCTGCATTGTCTGCCACTTGTTTTACGGAACTGGCACCCGGAATAATCGTGGTTACTGCCGGATGATCTAAAATCCAGCGCAACGATGCCTGCGCCATGCTAATGTCCTGTGGCAATAAACCTTTTAATTCATCTGCCAGCTCGACACCTTTGGCAAAGGGTAAACCAGCAAAGGTTTCCCCCACATTAAAACACTCACCATTTTGATTGAAGTTTCGGTGATCCGTGGTGCTAAAGGTAGTGCCGGTTTTAAATTTACCGGACAACAAACCACTGGCCAGCGGCAAACGCACAATAATACCCACGCCTTTTTGCTGCGCTTTAGGCAGTAATTCGTTTACCAGTTTTTGACGAAAAATATTAAAAATCACCTGTAGAGACTGCAGGCCATCCTGCTCCAGGCAAATTAGCGCTTCTTCCACCGATTCAACACTGGCACCAAAATAACGAATTAAACCTTCATCCTGCACCTTGCGTAACCAGTTAAAAATATCACCTTGTTTGAGTACATCAACAGGAACGCAGTGCAATTGCAGTAAATCCAGTTGTTCAACACCAAGACGTTCGCACGATGCAGCAATAGCCTGACGCAACGCGTCTTCAGTATAGTTATCGGGGAATACATCGCCACCACGTCCAAACTTAGTCGCTACTCTTATACTGGCGCTGGATTGCTTTAAGAAATCCCCAATAAACTTTTCACTTTTGCCTGCACCGTATACATCTGCTGTATCAAAAAAGGTCACACCTTTATCTACAGCAGTCTGCAAAATGGCAAAGGCTTGTTTATCGTCAAAATCAACCCCAAAGTCGCCACCCAGCTGCCAGCAACCCAAACCAACTTCACTCACATCAAAACCACTGTGTCCAAGTTGTCTTTGTTTCATTTATTAACCTATTTTATTGATTAAAAGACATTATCTAGATCGAATATGTTGTCATAGTCGGCTTAAATTGGCGATTTCGCTAATCCATATCTGGTTTATTAAAATCTTCACCACTTCAATTGCTCAGGGTTTAACCAGCTAACCGATTTAATTCGATGATAAGTCGGCCCTGCTATTGTGACTTACCTAAGCGCTAAGGTATTCTATTAGGATCGTTATAAGTCCAAATTATCCAACCGTTGTGGAAACTCATTTAAGATGGAAAAACAGTACAATCCCCAGCAAATAGAACAATCCGTCCAGCAATACTGGGAAAAGAACAAAGTCTTTCAAGCCGTAGAAGATGCCAGTAAAGAAAAATACTACTGCCTGTCGATGTTCCCTTACCCCAGCGGACGCCTGCATATGGGGCACGTGCGCAACTACACCATCGGCGATGTGATCAGTCGTTATCAGCGCATGCAGGGCAAAAACGTATTACAACCAATGGGTTGGGATGCCTTTGGCCTACCAGCTGAAAATGCGGCTATCGCCAACAACACTGCGCCGGCTAACTGGACATACTCCAACATTGAATACATGAAAAACCAGCTGAAATCGCTGGGTTTTGGTTATGACTGGGACAGAGAAGTCGCCACCTGTAAAAAAGACTATTACCGCTGGGAACAATGGTTCTTCACCCGCCTGTATGAAAAAGGCCTGGTATACAAGAAAAACGCCACAGTTAACTGGGATCCGGTTGACCACACAGTGTTGGCCAACGAACAGGTTATTGATGGCCGTGGCTGGCGCTCGGGCGCATTGGTTGAACAAAAAGAGATTCCACAGTGGTTCATCAAAATTACTGATTACGCCGAAGAACTGCTAGCGGAATTGGATGAATTAACTGACTGGCCAGAACAGGTTGTGGCCATGCAGAAAAACTGGATTGGCCGCTCTGAAGGCGTAGAAATTACATTTCATGTTGAAGGCAGCAACGACCAGTTTGATGTATACACCACCCGCCCTGATACCTTATACGGCGTAACCTATGTTGCCCTTGCTGCGCAACATCCTTTAGCGTTGGCAGCCGCCAAATCGAATCCGGAATTGGCCAGCTTTATCGATGAATGTAAAAACACCAAGGTCGCCGAAGCAGAACTGGCGACCATGGAGAAAAAAGGTTGTGACACCGGGCTAAAAGCGATTCATCCTTTAACCGGTGAATCGGTGCCGGTTTTTGCCGCTAACTTTGTATTGATGGGTTACGGCTCAGGTGCGGTGATGTCAGTTCCGGGTCACGATCAACGAGACTGGGAATTTGCACAAAAATATAATTTACCAATTAAACAAGTAGTAGCACCGCTTGATGACAACGAAAAAGCAGATTTAAGCGAGGCGGCTTACACCGAAAAAGGCAAACTGGTGAATTCCGCCGAATTTGACGGTCTGGATTTCACTGCGGCGTTTGACGCCATTAGCCAAAAGTTAGTAAGCGAAGGCAAAGGCAATAAAAAGGTTAATTACCGTTTGCGTGACTGGGGTGTTTCCCGTCAGCGTTACTGGGGTGCACCTATCCCGATGCTAAATCTGGAGAATGGCGAATCCGTGCCGGTTCCAGCCGAGCAGTTACCGGTTGAATTGCCAGAAGATGTGGTTATGAACGGTGTCATTTCACCGATTAAAGCCGATCCCGAGTGGGCCAAAACCACCTATAACGGTCAGCCGGCGCTACGTGAAACCGATACTTTCGATACCTTTATGGAATCAAGCTGGTACTACGCCCGTTATTGTTCCTCACAAAATGGCGATGCCATGTTAGATCCGGCTCAAGCCAATTACTGGTTGCCGGTTGACCAATATGTGGGTGGTATTGAACATGCCATTTTGCACCTGTTGTATTCCCGATTCTTCCACAAATTATTACGTGACGAAGGTCTGGTAGAAAGCAATGAGCCTTTCAAACGTCTGTTATGTCAGGGCATGGTATTGGCTGATTCCTATTTCCGTACCGACGAAAATGGCAAAACCACCTGGTTCTCCCCGGCTGATGTGGAAACAGAAAAAGACGACAAGGGCCGTATCGTTAAAGCCACATTAATAGCTGATGGTAAGGAAGTTAGCCATGGCGGCATGACCAAAATGTCCAAGTCAAAAAATAACGGTATCGATCCACAGCAGGTAATTGACCAATACGGTGCCGACACCATTCGTTTATTCACTATGTTTGCTGCGCCTCCGGAGCAAACCTTAGAATGGATTGAATCGGGTGTGGAAGGTGCTAACCGTTTCATTAAACGTTTATGGAAACTGGTACAAGGCCATATTGATAGCGGCGTAATTGCTGACATTAACGCAGATGCATTAAGCAACGAGCAGAAAACCCTGCGCCGTGAAGTACATAAAACCATTGCTAAAGTCAGTGATGATATTGGCCGCCGCCAAACCTTCAATACTGCGATTGCGGCGATTATGGAGCTGTTAAACCATCTGCAGAAAGCGCCGCAGGAAAGCGAACAGGATCACGCCATTATGCGTGAAGCAGTAATCGCAGTGGTTCAGCTATTAACACCGGTAACCCCGCATGTTTGTCACCAGTTATGGCAGGACTTAGGTTTTGATACCGATGTTGAATACAGCGGCTGGCCAGTAGCAGATGAAAAAGCGTTGGTTGAAGATGAAAAACTGATCATCGTGCAGGTAAACGGCAAATTACGTGCAAAAATCACCGTGGCAGCAGATGCCGATGAACAAAGCGTGAAACAAAAAGCACAGGATGAAGATAATGTAAAACAATTTACTGACGGCAAAACCGTGCGCAAAGTGATTTACGTCGCGGGTAAACTGGTTAATATCGTCGCTAACTAGTGGTCATTAGCGTCAACAATACATCACAGGAGCCTGCATGAAACATTTGAGTCTGTTGTTAATCTGTAGCCTGTCACTGATGCTGACAGGATGCGGTTTTAAATTACGTGGCAGCAACAGCCTGCCACCACAAATGCAACAGATCCAATTGCAGGCCACCAGCGATTATGATGCTCTGTATCAGGTTGTTAAAACACGCTTGCAAAATCATCAGGTAACAGTCAGTACAGATAGTCTGGCAAGTGTGCCAACCATCCGACTGGTTAAAGATGAATTAGAGCGCCGCTTGCTGTCACTGTTTACCTCAGGGCAGGTGGCAGAATATGAGCTGGTTTATACAGTAAACTACTTACTGATGTTACCGGATCAGGAAGCACAAGCCATCCAGTTTGATATTGTACGTGAATATCAGGATGACCCTAACGCGGTACTGGCCAAGTCACGCGAACTGGATTTGATTTTAAAAGAAATGCGTACCCAGGCGGCGGATAAGATTATTCGTCAACTTGCCAATCCCAATGAGATAACCCGCTAATATGCAGGTTTATCCCAATCGTTTTGCCGCCGGACTCCAAGGTCAGCTAAAACCTTTTTATCTGATTTTTGGTGAAGAGCCACAGCAAAAAATTGAGTGCATTGAACTGATACGAAAGGCCGCCCGTGAGCAAGGGTTTGATGAACGCCAAAGTCTGGTCGCCGATTCCTCATTTCAATGGTCTAGTCTGATTGAAGCCAGTCAGTCGATGTCTCTGTTTGCCAGTCGCCAGATAATCGAACTGGAGTTGCCCACCGGCAAACCCGGCACAGAAGGCAGCAAAACCTTAGTATCGTTAACTGAAAATCCTAATCCCGATACCTTATTTATTATTCATGGCGATAAAATTGGCCGTGATGTACAAAACAGTAAATGGTTTAAGGCTTTGGATAAATTGGGAGTTTATGTGCCCTGTTATCCGGTGGAAGGACGCCAATTAACCCAGTGGATTGCTAATCGTATACAAAACAAAGGGTTGCAGGCCACCAATGAAGCGATCAACTTACTGACAGAACACTGTGAAGGCAATTTATTAGCGGCGCAGCAGGAAATTGACAAACTACCTCTATTGTTTCCCGATGGAAAAATTGACTTCGCGCAGTTGCAACAGGCCATGGGTGATCACAGTCGTTTTAACGTATTCCAGTTAGTAGATGTGTTACTGGCCGGTGATATTCAAAAAGCCATAAAAATGCTGTATCGCCTGGAAAGTGAAGGCATAGAGCCGGTTGTGGTGTTGTGGGCGCTTAACCGTGAATGGCAAAATCTGTATGAAATGAAATTTGCTACCGACAATGGCCAGTCTCTGAATACCGTTTTTACCCAGTTGCGTATATGGAAAAACAAACAAGCCGGTTATCAAAATGCACTTCGTCGCTTGTCCATGGCTCAGTTAACCGAAATGCAAACAAAAATCGCAGCGCTGGATGCCGGGCTCAAACAAAGCGCCATTGCCCGCCCCTTTATTGAATTAAGCCATATCTGCCTGCTCTTTGTACCGGTATCCCTCAGCGCGATAGAACTGGATTACCAATAATGCTGGGTATTTTAGGTGGCACGTTTGATCCTATACATTCAGGTCATATTCTGCCGGCGGAGCAAGCGGCAAACTTACTCGGTATATCTAAAGTACTTTTAATGCCGTGCCACATTCCGCCACACCGTGAAACACCAGAAGTAACTGCCAGCCAACGATTGGAAATGGTCAGACTGGCGTGTGAAAATCATCCATTATTTGAAGCCGATGATACTGAATTAAAACGCAATAGCGCGTCTTATACAGTAGAAACATTAAGTCAGCTCAAACAAAAATACCCGGCAAAAACCTTATGCTTTTTTATGGGCATGGATTCACTTAATCAGTTTACTCAGTGGTTTCGTTGGCAGGATATTCTTGACCTGGCCCACTTAGTGGTTTGTGCACGCCCCGGCTATCAACAAGACGTTCCCCCCGTGATTCAAAAACGCATTATCACCAATACTGAACAAGCGAGAGCAGCATTCGCTCAGCACAATCACGGACGTATTTATATTGCCGAAGTAAGTCCGGTTGATTGCGCGGCTACCAATATACGTCAGCAATTAGCGAGTGGTCAGGCACCCTTTACGCTATTAGACAATGCAGTGGCTGAATACATCCAGCAACACCGGCTATACCAAAATAGAGAATAACGCTAAGTTCGTGGTAAACTTAGCTTTGTAATAAAACCTTAACCTGTTCGAAGGAAACACTGTTGGATAACGCACAACTTAGTCAATTTGTTATCGATAAAATCGAAGATCTCAAAGCCCGTGACATCGTCACTTTAGATGTTACTAATAAATCCACCATTACCGACTGTATGATTATCTGCTCGGGCAATTCAAAACGTCACGTAGTCTCTATTGCAGACAATGTGGTGACACAAGCCAAAGCCGCTGGCGAACCACCGCTGGGTGTCGAAGGCCATGATGAAGGCGAATGGGTGCTAGTTGATTTAGGCAATGTGGTACTGCATGTAATGCAGGATGATACCCGGGATTTTTATCAGCTGGAAAAGCTCTGGGGTTAACCTTTAAAGGACGTTGAAATGCGTATTCAGATGATTGCTGTTGGCAGTAAAATGCCAGCATGGGTCGAACAGGGATATCAGGAATATGCCCGCCGCTTAAATACTGACGTCCAGCTACAGTTAATTGAGATACCTGCAGGGAAACGCGGTAAAAACGCGGATATTTCACGTATTCTGCAAAAAGAAGGACAGCTGACCATGGCTGCCATTCCCAAAGGCAATCGTATTGTTACACTGGAAGTAAAAGGTAAAGCCTGGGATACGCCTCAACTGGCGAAACATATGCAAGCCTGGCAAATGGATGGACGCGATGTCAGCCTGCTAATCGGAGGTCCGGAAGGTCTGGCAACAGAATGTATTGCGGCTGCGGAACAAAAGTGGTCATTATCGGCTCTAACCCTTCCGCATCCTTTGGTCAGAATTGTGGTCGCTGAGAGTTTATATCGTGCATGGTCACTGAATAATAACCACCCGTACCACAGAGAATAATTACAACAGGGTTTGTTTTTGTGCCTCCAAAAAGAATAACAATAAGAGACCACACCGCAGAAGCGAACTTGTTTGCCCGGCGCTCGGTTATTGCCATGCTGATTATCGTGGTGGCACTGGGTATATTAATTAGCAACCTGTATTATCTTCAGGTTACCCGTTATGAAGATTATCAAACCCGCTCTAACGGCAACCGTATTAAGGTATTACCGGTAGCGCCTAACCGTGGATTGATTTACGACAGGAACGGCGTATTACTGGCCGAAAATAAACCGGTTTTTCGTCTGGAAGTCATCCCTGAGCAACAGGATAAAATCCAGCAAACGGTTGCCGACCTAAGCCAGTTACTTGATATCAGTCAATCGGATATTGAGAGTTTTAATCGTGAATTAAAAGGTCAGCGCCGTTTTAAACCTGTGGCATTGATCAGTAATATGACCCAGCAGCAGGTGGCGATATTTTCGGTTAATCAACACAAGTACCCCGGCATTAGTGTTGAGGCGCGCTTAAAACGTTATTACCCTTTTGGCGATACACTCACCCATGTAGTGGGTTATGTGGCCAAAATCAATAAACGTGATTTGCAAAAACTCGAAGAAAGCGGTCAGGACGCCAACTATGCCGCTACCTACGATATTGGCAAACAGGGTGTGGAGAAATATCACGAAACCCTGTTACACGGGAAAGTGGGTTATCAGGAAGTAGAGGTTAATAGCCAGGGGCGAATTATCCGCACCCTTAAATTTCAGCCTCCGGTTCCAGGCACAGATATTGTGCTGAATATCGATATTAATATGCAAATGGTTGCGCAGCGGGCCTTGCAGGATAACCGTGGCTCGGTCGTTGTGATTGATCCGCGGGATGGCGGGGTAATTGCGCTGTATTCCAATCCAAGTTACGACCCTAACCTGTTTGTGCATGGCATCAGTAGTAAAGACTACCGACGTTTATTGAGTTCTGCAGACCGTCCACTAATTAACCGTGCCACGCAAGGGCAATATCCGCCTGCATCGACCATCAAACCCTTACTGGCGCTGGCAGGTTTAAACGAAGGGGTCATTACCGAAAAAAGCCGGGTATATGATCCCGGCACTTACCAAATAAAAAACGGTCCACGAACCTGGCGTGATTATTTACCCTGGGGGCATGGCTGGGTGAATGTCACCAAAGCCATAGAAGTGTCCTGCGATACTTTCTTTTATGATTTAGCCTATAAGATGGGTATAGAAAAAATCAGTAGTTCCATGTCTGCCTTTGGTTTTGGGCAGTTTACCGGCATCGATTTATATGAAGAATCTGACGCTAATATGCCTAATGAAGGCTGGAAACGTGCACGATTCAATAAACCCTGGTACATAGGTGATACCATTCCGGTAGGCATTGGCCAGGGTTACTGGACGGCGACACCACTGCAACTGGCCACGGCTGTAGCCAAACTGGTGGATCGTGGCCATTCCTTCACTCCTCAGGTGATACGCGGACAAAAAGTCGATAACGCCGATGATTATATTGTCTACCCGCCCAGTGAAAATTATCCGGTTGATATGGGTGATGAAAAATACTGGGATATCGTACTGGATGCCATGTATGGCGTAGTAAACCGCGAAGGTGGCACCGCCTTTAAAGCATTCCGCAAAACGCCTTATGTGTCAGCAGGTAAAACCGGTACCGCTCAGCTCATTGGCATCGCTGAAGATGAAAAATACGATGCATCCAAAATCGCTGCGCATTTACGTGATAACGCCATGTACGTGGGTTACGCCCCCTATGAAAACCCTGAAATGGTGGTTACAGTGGTAGTAGAAAATGCCGGGCATGGTGGTTCGCAAGCCGCGCCAGTTGCGCGTGCATTAATGGATTACCACTTTCACGAACAAGAAGAACAAAAATAATGGTACGTAACAAACTCAACCCAAATGAACAAACGCCACTTGCCCGGGCGCATATTGATGGCTGGTTATTGCTGGGGTTAGCCGTACTCATGTCAGTTGGTCTGGCAGTAATATATTCAGCGGGCGGCCAGAATATGGACCTGATTTACCGCCAGTTATTACGTCTGGGCTTTGCCCTGTTGGTTATGGTGGTCATGGCACAGGTTCCCCCTATGGCCTATCGAAGAGTATCGATATATTTTTATTTGGTTGGCATTGCCATGCTGGTAGCTGTGCTGGTTATCGGTACCATAGGTAAAGGGGCACAGCGCTGGCTTGATTTGGGGTTTATGCGTTTTCAGCCATCAGAAATCATGAAACTGGCCGTGCCTATGATGGTGGCCTGGTATATCAGTCGCTTTAACTTACCCCCCAAAATACAACACGTATTTATCGGGTTTGTGCTGGTAACCATCCCTACCCTGTTAATTGCCAAACAGCCGGATTTAGGTACGTCGTTACTGATTGCCAGCTCAGGAATTTTTGTTATTTTTCTGGCGGGTATGAGTTGGAAACTACTCGGCAGTCTGGCGGTGATGGGCTCCGCCTTTGCACCGATTATGTGGTTTTTCCTGATGCAGGATTATCAGAAACAGCGGGTACTCACCTTTTTGAATCCGGAGAGTGATCCACTTAATTCCGGTTATCATATTATCCAGTCACAAATCGCTATCGGTTCGGGGGGATTGCAAGGTAAAGGCTGGTTGCAGGGTACGCAGTCACAACTGGAATTTTTACCTGAACGCCATACCGATTTTATCTTTTCAGTGTTTAGCGAGGAGTTTGGCCTTATTGGCATTTTACTGCTGCTGTCGCTGTATTTGTTTATCATCTTTCGCGGTATGTTAATCGCCATGCGCGCACAGGATGCGTACAGTAAATTGCTGGCTGGCAGTATCACACTGACCTTTTTTGTTTATGTTTTTGTGAATATGGGCATGGTATCCGGTATTTTACCTGTGGTTGGCGTGCCCTTGCCGTTAGTGAGTTATGGAGGAACATCCATGGTGACCTTAATGGCAGGTTTTGGTATTTTAATGGCTATTGGTACCCAAAAACGCCTGTTATCGCGGGAATAAAAATAATTCAGACTCAGGATAATGAAGCAAGGTCAGCAACACACTAAAACAATTTCAAACACTAATGTCACAGGTAGAACATTTTTGTTGCTGCTGTTACTGACGTTGGTATCAGCCTGTTCCAGCAATTACGGACGTTATCAGCAACGCAACGATTCCGCGCCTCAGGCACATGAAGTCCCACACGATATCGCAATGCACGATGCAGTTCCCAAAGTAGAACCTTATTACCCTGCCAGTTTACGCGCCTATAATGTCTTAGGCCGCACTTATCAGCCCATGAGCGCGCAACAAGCGGTGACCTACTCGGCCACAGGGCAAGCATCGTGGTATGGACAAAAATTTCATGGTCATCTGACTGCCAATGGCGAAGTGTACGATATGTACCAGATGACCGCCGCCCATAAAACCTTGCCTTTACCCAGCTATGTACGATTGACCAATCTGAAAAACGATAAACAAGTGATTGTTCGGGTGAACGACAGAGGGCCCTTCCATGGTCACCGCCTGATTGATGTGTCCTACGCCGCAGCGAAAAAACTGGATATGCTTAATCATGGTGTCGCTAATATTAAGCTGGATGTTGTGACCTTAGATGAAAGCGGCCAAATGTTAATCGCCGGAAAACCGTTAACCCCACAACAAAACGCGCCAGAATTACAAACCGAATATTACGTGCAGGTAGCTGCGTTAAGTGACAGCAGCAAAATTAACAAACTTGCCAAAGGGCTAGCGGCACTATATCAGATTGGCGCCCAAACGCCGGAAGAAAATGGTGTATTCAGATTACGCTTAGGCCCGCTTAAAGATACCAGTAGCGCACAGCAGTTACTTAAAAAGGTACAACAAGGCGGTTATCCCAACGCCTTTACTTTAAGCGCACCGCAATAAAAATTAAACTTTTAGCAAATTAATGAGTCGTAAAAAAAACATGCGCTAAACCTCATATTTACCGTCAAAAATGATATATTGTTGCGCGTTTATAAATACACCAGTCACAAACTCAAAATTGGAAGAATAATGCTCAAAATAAAAACGCTTCTCGCTAAATTAGTTGTCCCGGCGATTTTGCTTGTTAATAGCGCCACAGCACTTGCTGTTATCATTCCCCCTTCTCCGACTATTAACGCCAAAGGTTATATTTTGCTTGATGCAAACACCGGAAAAGTGATTGCAGAACAGAACGCAGATATTCAACTGGCACCTGCCAGTCTGACCAAAATGATGACCAGTTACATTATTGGTGACGAAATCAAAAATGGTCGTATTAAAAATACTGATTTAGTGACAGTGTCAGAAAATGCCTGGGCGAAAAACTTTCCCGACTCATCGAAGATGTTTATCGAAGTAGGCTCTAAAATCCCGGTAGAGCAATTAAATCAGGGCATTATTGTGCAATCAGGTAACGATGCCTGTGTTGCCATGGCCGAATATATCGCCGGCAGTGAAAGTGCTTTTGCGGATATGATGAATGCCTATGCTGAAAAACTGGGTATGTCTGCCAGCCACTTTATGAACAGTCATGGACTGGATGATCCTGATCATTACACCACGCCACGCGATATGTCGACTCTGGCACGCCATCTGGTGTCAGACTTACCCAATGAATATAAAATTTACGCTGAAAAAGAATTCACCTACAACGATATCAAACAGTACAACCGCAATTCATTGTTGTGGGATAAAAGCCTGAATGTTGACGGAATCAAAACCGGCCACACCTCTACCGCAGGTTACAGCCTGGTATCATCAGCCACTCAGGGCGATATGCGTTTAATCGCGGTAGTAATGGGCACGGAAAGCGAACGTGCACGTAAAATCGAAAACAAAAAGCTATTAAAATACGGCTTCCGTTATTATGAAACCATCGCGCCGTATGCTGCTGGCGAAAGCTTTGCCTCTCAGCGTATTTACATGGGTGACAAAGATACCGTTGATTTGGGCATTATGAACGATACCCTGATCACTATCCCCCGTGGTCAGCGCAAAAACCTCAAAGCTAACTTCAAGCTGGATAAAAAGCTGGAAGCACCGCTGGCCAAAGGCGAAGTTGTAGGTACTCTTCACCTTGAACTGGAGGGCGAAGAAATTGCTACTTACCCTCTGGTCGCCTTGCAGGAAGTACAGGAAGGTGGATTCTTCGGGCGCATGGTGGATTATATTAAACTGCAAATGGGCCTGGGTGAGTAACGCTGTACACCCCATTTAAACAGTGAAAAAAGGAGCTCGATGGCTCCTTTTTTAATGCTGGGTGATTTCCCCGGTGTAAACGGTAAATTATGTTTACTGCCCACTTTACTTGAAAGCATACATTTTGCCTCCATCTCGGTATATAATGCCGCCCGTTGATTTACCCCGTGGAGAACACCTTTGGATACCAAATTTGATCAGTTACTCGATTTTCCTTGCTTTCAGACTTTCAAAGTCATGGGAATTGCCGATGAACGCCTGCCCGATCATGTTATAGGTTGTCTGCAAGACCATGCACCTGGTGATTACAGCCCAACAGTTAAACCCAGCACTAAAGGTAACTATCATTCTGTTTCAGTCAGTGTAAAAGTCACCAGTAAAGAACATATGGAAACCATTTACACCGAGTTAGCCAAATTAGAACTGGTACGTGTTGTACTGTAATTAGACAAAGAGTCAGGTATTGAATAACCCCAATTTAATTGTTCGCCAGCTTGGTCGGCAACCCTATTTGCCCATTTGGCAGGCGATGCAGTCATTTACCGATAACCGCGATAACAACCAGACAGATGAAATCTGGCTGGTAGAGCACGAAGCTGTATTTACTCAGGGGCAGGCCGGTAAAGCTGAGCACTTATTAAACCCGGGTGATATTCCTGTGGTACAAGTTGATCGCGGCGGTCAGGTGACATATCACGGGCCCGGTCAGCAAATGATGTATGTGTTGCTGAATTTAAAACGCAACAAATTAGGTGTACGTCAGCTGGTAACCGAGCTGGAAAACAGCATAGTTAATCTGCTAAAACCCTTTAATATAGATGCCTACCCCAAAGCCGATGCGCCGGGTGTGTACGTGAATGGTGATAAAATCTGCTCCATTGGATTACGTATTCGCAAAGGCTGTTCTTTTCATGGGTTAGCACTCAACGTTAATATGGATCTGGCGCCCTTTAATCGCATTAATCCCTGTGGTTATGCAGGCTTAATGATGACGGATTGTCATCGTTTAGGTGGGCCACAAACTTTAGAAGATGCCTCCTCTGCGCTGGTCAAACTATTTTGTCAGCAAATAGGCATTGAACACATAGAATTTCGGGAAGGTTTTGATGAGTAAAGTACGTATACAAGCCGGTGAGAAGCTGCGTGATGCACGCAAAGTTGAGCATATTCCAATTACGATTGTGCCAACCGAGCGTGAGCAAATGCTGCGTAAACCGGAATGGATCAAAATCAAATTACCTGCGCATTCCGATCGCATCGATCACATCAAATCAACCTTGCGTAAAAACAAATTGCACTCGGTGTGTGAAGAAGCCTCCTGCCCTAACCTGGCAGAATGTTTTAACCACGGTACCGCCACCTTTATGATTTTGGGTGATATCTGTACCCGCCGTTGCCCGTTCTGTGACGTGGCTCACGGCAAACCGCTTCCTCCGAGTGCCGAAGAGCCTATTAAGCTGGCCAAAACCATCGCTGAAATGCAACTGAAATACGTGGTAATCACCTCGGTTGACCGTGATGATTTACGCGACGGTGGTGCGCAACACTTTGTGGATTGCATTAACGCCATTCGTGAACACAGCCCTTCGACCAAAATTGAAGTGCTGGTGCCGGATTTCCGTGGCCGCATGGATCGTGCGCTGGAAATATTTAAAAACGGTATTCCGGATGTGTTTAACCACAATCTGGAAACCATTCCCAGCCTGTATCGTGAATGTCGCCCGGGTGCAAACTACAAGTGGTCACTGCAATTGCTACAAAAATTCAAGCAGCAGCATCCTGAGGTGATGACTAAATCCGGCCTGATGATGGGCATGGGTGAAAGCAAGGAAGAAATGCTCGAAGTCTTAAAAGACTTACGTGAACATCAGGTAGATATGTTAACCCTGGGTCAGTATTTACAGCCTAGTCGTCACCACTATCCGGTAAAACGTTATGTACACCCGGATGAGTTTGATTATCTGCGCGAACAAGCAGAATCCATGGGCTTTAGCCATGCAGCATGTGGTCCGTTAGTACGTTCCAGTTACCATGCAGATAAACAGGCTGCAGGTGAAGAAGTTAAATAATCTGTTCAGGCGTCGCACTGCGGCGCCTGCCTGTTCTGGCAATATCCCGTCAACCTTAGCTAAATCCACTACCGCCAGCTATCCCGCTAAAACAACACTGGAACAGCAAATCGTTGATCAGGTTGAACACTGTTATCAGCAGGCCGAACGACACTTAAACAAACCTTTTCCTCGTCCTGTGGTTGGTTTTAATCAACGCGGTAAAATAGCCGGCAGCGCGCGTTTGCAACTTAACGAATTACGTTTTAACAGAACCTTGTTAAAAGACAATCCCGAGCATTTTTTAACCGATGTGGTGCCGCATGAAGTCTCGCATTTACTGGTCCATCAGTTATATGGGCGGGTAAAACCCCATGGTTATGAATGGCAGCAAATGATGCGACAGGTGTATGGGTTACACCCGCAAACCCGTCATCAAATGGATGTTAGCAAGGTACAAGGCAAAACCTTTAACTATCGCTGCCATTGCCAGCAGCATAAGCTGACTATTCGTCGGCATAATAAAGCCCTAAAGGGCATGACATATATGTGTCGGTCTTGTGGTTCTGCGTTGGTTGCTGATAGCTGAGTATTGGCGTATTTGCTTCGCACTAACCTTTTGTCATAAACGTTAGGTTTGGGCGTCGCGTTGGCGACAGCAATACTTTTGGCGATTTCATCACCACGAACATCTTTTATTTCACGTCCCTTCGGGGACGCGAGCCTATTTGGATGGAGCCAAATAGGCGAAAGCTCCTTTGCTCCCTTACTTTCTTAACGCCAAAACCAAACTGTCTTTAATTCGAAGCGGCCAAAGGCAGCTATCCATGCAAAACGTTGGCCTTGGCCGAACGTCCTGTTCGGCCATTCGAAAGCCAGCTCGGTTTTGTCTAAAAGTCAGAGTCGCTCTAAGTCAGCCGTTGGCTGACTAGGTAAAACCAAACCTTCAGACTTATCAGCGACAGCGGCCAAACGCAGTTTGGCTAATCGCGACTCCAACTTGCCTTGTGTAGGTGAAACTTGTTCGAACGGGAAAACAGGACGTTTTCCCGAGGTGCGTGCTTTGCACGGATAGCTGCCTCGCACCGGTTCAAATAAACAAGTTTTACCGGAACAAGATTAGCAAGTTGGTGGAGTTCAGCACTTTTACTACGGACTTCCTGTCCTCCGCCCTTAGGGCCGCACTAACGTGCGTTCAAATTTATTCCGAATAAATTTGTCCCCTGTTTTGGTGCCTCAAAACAGGGTCGCGCCTCCGGGAAGGGCGTGAAAACATCAGGGACGATTTAGAAAGTTTATTGAAGATACTCAAATACAGCTACTCACTAACCCTTTAATTGGTAAAGCTTTTATTAATCTGATACTAATAAGTCAAAGGACAAAAACGAGACAGGTTGCGACAGAAAAACGACCCAATCGCTCACTATTAAATTGTTAGGCATATTTGAGGAAACTGAGAATTCATGAGCAATCTCAATATAAAAAGAGCCGTAGACAATATTCGCTCTGGAACAAGCGTTTACACACCAATCACAGAAGTTGTTGTGAATGCAATTCAAGCCATTGAAGAAACGGAAAACTCCGATGGACTTGTTGAAATTAGAGCGGATCGAGTGAGGCAAGCTAATCTTGATGATTCAGCACCCGAGATCAATGGGTTCACGGTTATTGATAACGGAGTCGGTTTTACAGATGAACATCGGGAGTCTTTCGACACTTTATACACCGCACATAAAATCCAAGAAGGCGGCAAGGGATTCGGTCGTTTTACTTGTCTAAAGTACTACGAAGATGTGAATTACATTAGTACTTATCACAAGGATGGAAGCTTTTATAACCGCTCATTTTCCATGGGCAAAGAGAAGGAAATTATTGTCGATGAAGGCGTGACCCCATCTCACGAGAACTCAACAGGTACAACAGTAAAACTGAGCAATCCTATAAAAAACTTTCCTGAGAAGAGCCTCCCCCAAATAGCGCGGCGTTTGGTTGAAAAGCTATTGCCATATTTTATAAGTGATAAAGGCTGCCCAAAAGTGGTATTGGCGGAGCAAGATGGTTCTGATGCCATAGTTCTCAATGAATACCTTGGAAGTGGCATTGATGCACTGATTGTTGAAGTCAAAAAAGCTAATGGAGAATTTCTAGTTGAATCCAACTCTCTAGAACCCGGAAACGAATTCTTCGTTCAAACGTTTAAGATTTATTCGCCAGCCACTTCAAGAAGTAGAATAAGTCTTGTTGCTCATCGCAGAGAAGTGACTGCAACATCATTGCACCAATACATTCCTGAATTTTCGGAAGAATTTTTTGACAACGCCGCAAGCGGAGAGCGGGACAAAGATAGAAATTTCATAGTTGTTTCATACGTCACCGGGAGCTACCTAGACAAAAATGTTTCTCTGGAGCGAGGTGGTTTCGATTTTCCAAAAGAAAAACCGGATATGGTTCACTATATCGCACAGAGGCAAATTGAAGAAAAAGCAGCCATATATTCACAAAAAGCAGTCGACTCCGATGTGGAAGATCGAAAATCTAGGAAAATTAGTCGTATAGAAGATTATGTCCGAGACAATGCTCCATGGCACCGTCAAGCTCTTACGAAACTTGATTATTCATCTATTCCGCATAACCCCTCCCCATCACAAATAGACTCAGTTCTTCATCAGCAAGAATATAGAGAAGAAGCAAGGGTTAAAGGTGAAGTGCGAAAGTTGCTGGCTGACGATAATGTAGAATCACTAAAGGAGAAAGCAGGCGAAATCGCACGGCAAGTCTCCGATAGAAGTAAGAACGAGCTGGCTCACTACATTTCTCTGCGCAAGAGTGTCTTGGATATTTTCGAAAAAAGTTTAGAGCGTGGGCCTGATGGTAAATACTCAGCAGAAGACGTTGTTCATGACATCATTTTCCCTGTTAAAAAAGATTCAGATCAAACTCCATTTAGGGATCACAATCTTTGGATTATTGATGAACGGCTCAATTTCACTGAATACCTATCATCAGATAAAGAATTGAATGGGCCAAATTCTGATCGCCCTGACATACTGGCCTATGACAAGCGTATTGGTTTCCGAGGCGGAAACGAGGCTAGTAATCCAGTTACGATTTTTGAATTCAAGAAACCTCAGCGAGATGACTTCGTAAACCCTTCTTCAAAAGAAGACCCCGTAGAGCAAATTATCCGATACGTAAATCAAATCCGGAAAGGAAAGTACAAAACTCCCAAAGGGAGAAAAATGCAAATCGAGCAAAACACCCCTTTCTATGGATATGTCATCTGCGAACTAAATCAGAAAGTTGAAGACTGGTTAGAGGAAATTAAAGATTTCAAACCACTACCAGACAGATTGGGGTACTTCAAGCATCACGGTAGTGCAAACCTCTATATTGAAGTTTGGAGTTGGGATAAAGCACTAAATGATGCCCGTATGCGAAATAGAGTATTTTTCGAAAAGCTTGGTATCAGCTAAGAATATGCCTAACAAGCCACTTAAATCCGTTCCGGCCACAGATGTTTGGCCTCCACCGAACTCGCTATCGCTCACCGTTTAGGCAAGCGTTAGAACCCTTTGCCACAATTAGGTAATTATCATCAATGAACATCACAGCCCTGGTCATTGGCTTTCTTACTACTTGCCTTATCGTTTACAAGTTTAATCATTACGCTTCCTACAAACGCCACAAAGCCTATGTTGTGCTGTTGGCGACCTTCCCTGTTTATTATTGGATTTTTGCGCTTTATGCACTCGATTTTGGCGCGCTGATAAATGGAGGCATTGTAGGTATCGCATTTTTTGCCATTGGTTTTATGGCTCATGGTATTTATGATGTTGTGCACCTGAGTTTGTACCCTCACTCAGTTGCGCCAAATTGGTTGCCGGAGTTTTGTCGCAGCGTCGATATTTTACTGGGCATTTAAATGTTATATCTGCTAAACATTTTTTATAAATCAAAAGCAAGTAAACAAACCAACAACCATTTAAGCTATACAGTAAAAATTAACTTCTGAATTATTTTCGTTAGTAACACCCAAAACATAAGGAAGACACCAAATGAAAAAATGGATTTTACTGCTATTAATTTGTTCGGCGAATACATGTGTAGCAAGCGAGTTACAAGGCGCCTGGAAACTGGTTTCCGGTGAATATATTGATCAAAATGGCAAGCTGACCAGTTACCAGTCAATTAACCTTCAATCCCTTAAAGTTCTCTCAGAATCTCATTTTAGTTTTACCTCAGTCAAAGGTGATAGTTTCTGGGCGGCAGGCTCTGGTACGTATAAATTTGCCGATGGCAAATACCAGGAAACCCTTAATTTTAATTCCTTTGGGCAAAGCAAAGGCAGTCAGTTTACATTCGATAGCAAATTGGTTGGTAACATCTGGTACAACTCTCGCTGGGAGGGAGAAACACGCGTCGAATATGAGGTCTGGCAACGCGTGGAGTAATGTTTATTCGTTAATATAATCCTGATAACGTTGCCACCATAAGTCCGCACTTGTTTTATCTCCTTGTTCTGAGGCAGATTGTGCAAAATTAACGAAGGCCGGAATTAGATTTTTACGATGATTTATTTGCTGAGCCCACGCCGCCATATACCAGTGTGGTTTTGTACCTGCATCATAAAACTCCATAAAACTTAACCCTGCAAACGGTTTGTAAGCCTGATAAGGCGTATTGTCACAGGTACGGGCTTTATACAGTTTTTCATCTGCGCTGGCGCTCCACTGCTGAGGCCACTTAGGTATTTTTTGCTCAGTTGAGGATGATTTTTTAACAATCAGTAAGTTAGGTAATACCTGCTCCTTATTGCAAAACTGCGCAGCTAACCCCTGGGATAACGGATACTCATCAATTAAGCCGGCAAAATGCGCTAATTCGTGCAACATCACCTTGTAACTATCCTGCTCATCCAAATACAAAATACCGTTGTGCACATTCGCCTTGCCTTGCTGACTCATTATCAGGATATGACTAAACGGGACAGGCGATAACATGGTTGCCAGTTGATATTCATCACACAAGATACGCTGTTGATTTTGGCTAAATTTGTCACATTGCAGTTGCTGCTCGCTGATAACCACGGGCGCATTAAAACACACAGGCAAGTTTTGAAGCGATTCGTCAGTTTTAAATTGTTGAATATAGGCCGATACCCTGCTCCACTGCGCAAGAGAGCTCACTACAGGTTGAATCTGCATGGCACAGTTTAACGGGTGATATGCATTCGATACTGATTGCTGATACCTTGAATAAGGTAAAAAATATGGTGTGCTTTGTTCAATCTGCGCTAAATACCGGGAGGCTTTTGCGGAGCCAGATTGCTTTGCAACTTCCAGCCAGTGCGTGACTTGCGCTAAGCCTGCACTATGCTCCGGCGTATTATTTATATTCATCCAGTTTAATTGGGCCAGTTGCATCGCAGCACTGGCATCTTGCAGTGCCGCCTGTGCTAACCAGTAATGAGCCAGTTGTGGATGTTTCTTTTTCCAGCGCTTAGCCAACAAAAGCTGAGCCTGCAACAGGCCATTTTGCGCAGCCTGCTGTAACCAGAAGTCCTGTTGTTTTTGTCCCACCAATTTATTGGCTAAGCGCCATTGTGCGTCAGCATTTTGATGTTGTGCGGCCAGGGTTAGCCAGTATATTTCATCTGACTGACTTAAGTGCGTATAAGCGAGGTCAGGGGCATCAGCAATAGCTTGTGCCCACAGATAATTAAAGCTGCTTTGAAATTGTTTACTGTAAAAAGAGATAGAAGCGATATTGGCATTGCCATCACTGCGTAAAAACAGACACAGCAGCACAATGCCAATAAAAGGTTTCATCGGCACTTAGTTAGCGACGATATCTTCTTCCTGATAGGTACGCTCACGCATCAGTTCCAGCTCTAAACGCGCGTATCTGTGCTCAACAAAGGAATATACATTAGTGCTTAGCGCCAGTTTAAAATAATTGGCTGCAATGCCCTTTTGATCCTTATCGGCGTGATATTTTCCTAAATAAAAATACGCTTCGCATAATTTATCGGTCAGTTGTTTTTGGTTGGTGACACCGCTCATTAAATCCGACAAGACCTGCGATTCACTGACTTCGCCCAGATAAAAGTCCACCAGTGTGGTGGCCCAATTCTGGTCACTTAAATAACCACGCACTTCACGTAATTTTTCTAATGCGGCTTTTTCATTAATGGCTTTTTCTGCAATAAAGGCCCACAACGCACGATAAGGATCGCTTTTGTCTTTTTGGTAAAAGCTGGATAAATCTTTAACCGCCAATTCAGGACGACCACCGTAATACAGCGCTATCCCACGGTTTAAAAAAGCAAAATCATGTTCAGGATCAATATCCAGCGTGGCATCAAATTCATCATAAGCCTGAATAAAGTCCATATTCTGGGTATAGTGAATACCCATAAAATTATGTGCTTCGGCCATGTTCGGATTTAAACGCAGAGCACGATTAAAATCGTATTGCGCCATCCCACTTAAGCCCACGCTGTCATACAGTACACCACGCTGATACAAAAACTCAGCCTTTTGATTATCCGGTACTTCTACACGACTTAGAATATCGGTCAGGCGCGCTAAAGCCATCTGGCTGCGAATATTCACGGGTGCAGGCTCAGCCAGAACTAAATTCCCCATTTTAGCGTTATTATGTGAAGCTGCCTGAAATTGCTGTTGAGAAGAGCTGCTGCATCCTTGAATGGAGGCCACTAACAATAACAAAGGGAAGAATATGCGCTTACTCATTAATGATTAACCCGGGATCTCTTGCAAAGTTGATTGGCTACTATAACGGAACATGCGCCCATGATCATTAGTTGGATCAACGAAAAATGTATCATTACGTACACATCAGCAAACGATACGATTACCCTGATGCTCTTTGGCCTGATACATTTTACCGTCTGACAAACTAATAAATTCATCTACGCTGGTATTTTTTGATACGTCCAGTTCGCTTATACCCATGCTTAATGAATAATCCGGATAAGTGCTTGAAAAAGATCGAATAATTTTCTGGCAGATGATTTTTGCCTGCTTTACATGGCAGTCTGGAAAAATAATACAAAACTCATCACCGCCATAACGACAGGCCACATCGGTTTCCCGAATATGCCGCAACATATAGCTGGCCAGATTTTTAAGTACTTCATCACCAATTAAATGGCCGTATTCATCGTTGATTTCCTTAAAATCATCCACATCGATATAGACCAGCGACATTGCGACATTCCGTCGTTTCGCCAGCGCTATCTCACGCTGAATCACATCCTGCATAGCTCGAAAATTAAAAATACCGGTTAATGGATCGCGCCTGGTCTGCTCTTCAAGTTGACGAGTGCGTTCTGCAACCTTGTCTTCCAGCCCTTTGGCATAGATTTCAGTACGTCTTTTGGCGCTCTCAATCTCACTTAATAAACTGTCAATATAGGTATCAAATACCAATGTGGTATCAAAACACATTAACTTGTCGAGAATACGTTTGATTTCTATGCATTTAGTGCTGTCGCTAATGGCGTCATTCAGCGCGTTAAACAGCGTTTCCTTTAAGGTCATTACCGCAGATAAATACAACTTGGGTTCCACCCCAATGCGTTTATGCACCATACCAATTCGCAGGCGATTATTAACATAATCGGTGCCATAGTTGCCCGCAAATAAGTCCATGACATAAAACCGTTGTGCAGAACGCAGGCGTTTAAGTGTATCGGCATCACCAATCAACAGGGAAATTTCATCAATTTCAGTTTGTTTTTGATAAAACTCATCGACGATAAAATCGATTTTTTCTTCGATTACCGGCATATGACTGGCCAGTTGCTCAAGTGATTCAGTGGTAAGACCCAGCAACTCCTTGCGTCTGGCTATTTCCACGTCATTAATCTGCAACTGCTCCAATAAGGTTTGTTCCGTCCTTTTCACCCTAACCTCTTGTGATACCGCATATTTTTATAAATATGAGAATGTGCAAATTAAGATTAGGTTCAATTTATCAATAAAACAAAGATCATCACGCCCAAATAAAAAAAGCCGCGTACAATTGCTTGTCGCGGCCTTTTAAACATTGCTATTCAGTAAATTAAGCTTTAGCACCTGCCACAGCTTCTGCCGCTAAATCAGTAATACGCTGCCAGTCACCGTCATTCATTGCATCATCCGGTGCCACCCAGGAACCACCCACACAGTGAATATTAGGCAATGCCAGATAATCACGGTAATTTTTCGGACCAATACCGCCAGTAGGACAAAACGTCACCTGCGGGAACGGACCACTGATAGATTTAATGGCACTGATACCGCCGGATGCTTCCGCCGGGAAAAATTTAAAATGGTCATATCCTTTGTCCAGACCATTCATCAGCTCAGAAATTGATGATACCCCCGGAATTAATGGAATAGAGCCATTATTGGCCGCTTCAAGCAAGTTGGTGGTTAACCCCGGGCTGATAGCAAATTTAGCCCCTGCATCAGTCACCTGTTGCAGCTGTTCCGCGTTTGTCACTGTGCCCGCACCAATACAAGCCTCAGGTACTTCTTCAGCAATTTTTTTAATTGCATCCAGGGCGACCGGCGTACGTAACGTCACTTCCAGTACGCTGATACCACCCGCTAGCAACGCTTTGGCCAGCGGCACTGCATGTTCCAGTTCTTTAATAACCAGCACCGGTACTACCGGCCCTTTGGCAAATAATTCTGCCGGAGATAAAGCCCAATTTTGTGTCATGATACTTCCTTAAGATTCTGTTCCAGGTACGCAGCGGCACCCATAAGGCCGTGGTCGGCTTCGGTAATAAGATAAACAGGAATGGCCTGCATGTAGGGCTTAAAGCGGCCTTTATCTTCAAAGCGCGCTCTGAATTCACTATTTAATACAAAATCCACAAATCGCTGAGCGATGCCACCGGCAATATAAACACCACCAAAGGTGCCCATATTTAACGCGATATTGCCGGCAAAACTTCCCATCACCTTGCAGAACTGGGTCAGGGTTTGTTCACATACTGCGCAGTTTCCACTTAATGCCTGTTCGGTAACTTCTGCCGGAGAAGCACAGGTTGGTGTCACCTGATTTAACGCCGCTAACGCGTGGTAAATTTGCAACAGACCAGGCCCGGAAATAAGTTGCTCGGCTGACACATGTCCGTGCTTTTTACGCAGGTATTGCCAAATGGCCAGATCGGTATCATCGATGGGCGCAAAATCCACATGGCCACCTTCACCGGGGATAGGTTTCCAGCCTTCAGTCACCGGGATCAGATGCCCCACACCCAATCCGGTTCCAGCGCCAAATACTGCCATTGGCTGACCTTCGGTTGGTTCACCACCACCAATTTTGACTTTCTGCTCGTCATTTAATACCGGCAAGGACATGGAGATGGCGGTGTAATCATTAATCACCAGCAAATGTTCCAGACCTAATTGCTTACGGGTAATCTCAATGGAAAACTGCCAGTCATGGTTGGTCATTTTGATAAAGTCACCATTAACCGGACAAGCAATCGCAATACAGCCAGCCACAAAATGATATTCTGGCAATGAATCGCAATATAATTTGATCACGTCTGCGATATCGGCGAAATCTTTACACAGATATTTTTTGATATCTGCCAGCTTGCCATTAACCTCACGCGCCAGACGGATGTTGGTTCCTCCTACATCCGCGACAAACCTTTCACTCATTGAGCCTGCTCCTGTGTTACAAACAATGAACAGGCTCCCTGCTCAGCACCTGTAAGCTGACTGCGCATGCCGCCAAATAACTCACGTCCCATGCCTTGCAGGTGATGGTCAATTTGTGCCAGCACGTTTTCACGTTGTGCCAGCTCTGCCTCATCAACCAGTAATTCAATAGTGCCGGTTTCAGCATCCAGTTCGATAATATCGCCGTTTTGCACTTTAGCTAACAAGCCACCATCATAGGCTTCAGGTGTGACATGAATCGCTGCTGGTACTTTACCTGATGCACCAGACATACGGCCATCGGTGACCAGCGCGACATTAAACCCGCGATCCTGCAACACGCCCATAGGTGGTGTTAAGCTATGCAGCTCTGGCATACCAATCGCTTTTGGTCCCTGAAAACGCACCACCACGATACAATCTTTATCCAGTTCACCGGCTTCAAAGGCTTGTTTAAGATCAAACTGATCTTCAAATACCACCGCCGGCGCTTTAATTTTGGTTTTGTTAGCACGCAGAGCTGAGGTTTTCATTACAGCACGCCCCAAATTGCCATCCAGTACCGATAAACCACCATCCGGTTTAAACGGATTAGAGGCACTGGCAACCACGTCAGGATCAGCGGATACGCTTACCCCGTCACGCCATTCCAGTTCACCATCCACCAGTACAGGCTCTTTGGTGTATTGCTCTAACCCATGTCCACAGATGGTGTTTACATCATTGTGTAACAAACCTGCGCCTAATAATTCTTTAAACAACAACGCCATACCACCTGCCGCTACAAAGTGGTTAATATCGGCTGAACCATTTGGATAAATATGCGTAAGCAATGGTGTTACTTTGGAAATTTCCGAGAAATCATCCCAGTTAATAATGATGCCGGCAGCACGTGCAACCGCCACCAAATGCATAGTGTGGTTAGTTGAACCACCGGTTGCTAACAATGCCACCAATCCATTCACAACCGCTTTTTCATCAACAATATGGCCGATAGGCATGTAATTTCCGCCTAAATCGGTTAATCGGGTAACTTGTTTGGCGGCTGCTTTAGTTAAGGCATCACGCAGTGGTGTGCCCGGATTAACAAAAGAAGAACCCGGTAAATGCAGGCCCATCACTTCAACCACTAACTGGTTACTATTAGCTGTACCATAGAAGGTACAAGTACCGGCAGCATGATAAGAACTGGCTTCGGCTTCCAGTAATTCTTCACGACTGGCTTTGCCTTCAACAAAAGCCTGACGCACACGCGCTTTTTCTTTATTGGGGATACCTGATGGCATAGGACCAGCAGGCACAAAGACAGTAGGTAAATGACCAAATGCCAGAGAGCCAATTAATAATCCCGGAACGATTTTATCGCAGATACCTAGTGCCAGACTGCCGTCAAACATATTGTGAGACAAACCAACAGCGGTAGCCATCGCAATCACGTCACGGCTCATCAGACTTAAATCCATGCCCGGATTACCCTGAGTCACACCATCACACATGGCCGGTACACCGCCAGCAAACTGTGCCACACTGCCCACTTCAGCAACGGCTTCCTTGATAATGGCAGGATAGGTTTCATAGGGCTGGTGTGCCGATAACATATCGTTATAGGCAGATGTAATCGCGATATTGGCTTTCGTCATGCTACGTAACGAGGCTTTATCGTCCTGATTACAGGCAGCAAAACCGTGCGCCAGATTTCCGCATGACAACACACCACGATGTGGTCCCTGACGACGCGCCTTATCGATTTTATCCAGATAAGCCTGACGGGTTTTCTGACTGCGGGCGATGATCCTGTCGGTCACCGCCTGAATCGTTTTATTCATAATATCTCCTATGCTGCCCACATCAGTTCGACATCGGCACGTGACAACACGGCACGAATTGGCATGGCAAATTCGTCATCTCCAGCCAGCGCTTGCTCCAAAACCTGCTTTTTGCTTTCACCTGTCAGGTGCAAAAAGATATTCTGGCTGCTTAACAACGCTTTTAGCGTAAATGAAATGCGCTGGTGAGGTGCGGTTGTGGGCGTTACCGCAATTAACTGCTGATCAGTGTTCAAATCCAATCCCTGTTGGATTTGCGCTGAGCACGGGAATAAAGAAGCAGTATGGCCATCTTCGCCCATGCCCAGAATCAATACATCAAAGGGTTGTGACATTGCACTTACACGTGCACTCACTTCATCAATGGCATCTGCAGCATCGGCTTTATCTGCCACCAAAGAATAAAAACTGGCTTTGCTGGCGTAGCCTTGCAACAAATTATTTCTCACCAGTTTTTCATTGCTGGCGTCATCATCAGTGGATACCCAACGCTCATCGGCCAGACTAATATCCACTTTGCTCCAGTCCATGTTGGTCTCAGACAAAGCTTTAAATAAACCTAACGGCGTACGACCACCAGAAACCAGAATGCTGGCACGGCCTTTTTTGGCAATACCCTGCTCCAGTAATTCAACAATACGCTGACTGAATACGCTGTTTAACTGTTCGGCAGATTCAAAAGTGGATTGTTTCATTTTTTAGTCACCCTGCCCTCGTACCAGGCACGACCTTCTTTAGCCAGTAATGCAATCGATGCAACGGGTCCCCATGTACCTGCCTGATAAGGTGCAGGCGGTTCATTACTGGCACGCCATGCATCCATAATGCCATCGACCCAGGTCCATGCCTGTTCAACTTCATCACGATGCACAAATAATGTCTGGTTGCCTAACATCACATCCAGAATCAGTTTTTCGTAAGCATCGGCAATACGTTCATCTTTAAAGGTTTCAGAAAAACTCAGGTTTAGCTTGGTTTTTTGTAAATCCATGCCTTTTGAGCCTGTTAAGCCCGGTAATTTATTCATTACCGTGACTTCAACACCTTCATCCGGTTGCAGACGAATGGTTAATTTATTGGGTGGCAAGCTTGGGAAACTGTCTTTAAACAGGTTGTGAGGCTGTTTTTTAAAGTAGATAACCACTTCACTCACTTTTGATGGCAAGCGTTTACCGGTACGTAAATAGAACGGAACCCCAGCCCAACGCCAGTTATCAATTTCGACTTTTAATGCAACAAAAGTTTCAGTCTGGCTAACAGTATTAGCATCTGGCTCTTCCAGATAACCCGGTACTTCTTTACCATTGATAAAACCGTTAACGTACTGACCACGAACGGTATTTTCCTCAACATTAGTGCTGTTGATTGGACGCAGTGCTTTGAGTACTTTGACTTTTTCATTGCGGATACTGCTGGCTTCCAGTGTCGCGGGGGGTTCCATCGCGATCAGCGTCAGGATTTGCAACAAATGGTTTTGCACCATGTCCCGCATCTGGCCGGCTTCATCAAAATAGCCCCAACGACCTTCAATACCCACCGATTCTGCCACGCTGATTTGCACATGGTCGATACAGTTATGGTCCCAGTTATTGGTAAAGATTGAGTTAGCAAAGCGCAATGCAATCAGATTTAGTACGGTTTCTTTACCCAAATAATGGTCGATACGGTAAATCTGATCTTCATTAAAGTATTCAGCAACCTGATCATTGATCACTTTAGATGATTCTAAATCATGACCAATGGGTTTTTCGAGCACGACTCGTAATGACGGATCAATGACACCGGCATGATGCATACCGTTACAGATATCACCAAAAATGGAAGGTGGTGTTGCAAAATAACACACCATGGTACGTTTGGATTCTGCATAAGGTTTTAAAGCCTTATAATCATCCATCTGCTTGAAGTCGATTTTGATGTAATCCAGACGCGTCAGCAATCGCTTTAATGTATCTTCGCAAATGGCATCTGAATTAAATTTTCGAATATTTTCCTCTGCCATCTGCACATATTCTTCATCAGTCATTTCCTGACGTGCAGCCCCGACAATACGGGTTTCTTTGTGTAGCAGGTTGGCTTTTTCCAACTGATATAAAGAAGGCAACAATTTACGACGAGCAAGATCCCCACCGGTTCCGTATAAAACAAAATCGCAAGGGTTTGAATGATTGTCCAACACCATGTAATTACCTGATTCGTTGTCTAAAAACTAAAAACGTAAGCTTACTATATGAAGCAGAATTATTCTCGTTTTACTAACACTAGTAAAACTTATTTGTAGTAATTTTACAACAGAATAGATTTTATTTTGACCTTATTAGGCAATGGTGTAGCCTATTCACCAGTTTCTGTTGGCTTAATTGTCAAAAAGTTACGGATGACTTACCACTTTTGACCTTACATAAAGAACAATAGCAATAATGAATATCTTAGAAAAAATAACGCTCCATCATAATCAATTCAGTAAATCGGAACGTAAAGTGGCAGATGCCATCCTTGACGACCCCAAATCCACTATCCATTACAGTATTGCTACGTTAGCAAAACTGGCGGATGTAAGTGAACCAACGGTAAACCGATTTTGTCGACGTTTAGATACCAAAGGCTTCCCTGATTTTAAATTGCATCTGGCGCAGAGCCTGGCCAATGGTACGCCTTATGTTAACCGTCACGTGGAAGAGAATGACACTGCGGATGAATACACCCGTAAAATATTTGAATCAACCATGGCCTCTTTGGATGTTGCACGTCAGTCTATTGATATCCAAACAGTCAACCGTGTCGTTGACCTGCTGACTCAGGCCAAAAAAATCTCTTTCTTTGGTTTGGGTGCCTCAGCTTCTGTCGCCCATGATGCATTAAACAAGTTTTTCCGCTTTAACGTGCCTGTTACCTATTTTGAAGACATTCTAATGCAGCGTATGAGCTGTATGAACTGTAACGAAGGGGATGTGGTGGTGTTAATTTCTCACACCGGTCGTACTAAATCACTGGTGGATGTGGCGCAGATTGCCCGCTCTAATGATGCAACCGTAGTGGGTTTAACCAGTGAAGGCAGCCCGCTGGCCAATGAATGTAACCATGTCATTTCAATGAAAGTACCGGAAGATACCGATATGTATATGCCCATGGCATCCCGTATTGCTCAGCTGGTTTTGATTGATATCCTGGCCACTGGTTTTACCCTGCGCCGCGGACCAAAATTCCGTGAAAACCTGAAGAAAGTCAAAGACACCCTGCGCGGGTCCCGATATGACAAGTAAATGAAAAAACATAAAGGAGCCAAATGGCTCCTTTTTGTTAATATTACGACTAATTAGTGAAGCACTGGTACGAGCATTGATTAAATGGCCGCATAAAAGCGGGAATCGTTTCACATTTTTGCCATAGTGCTTTAATATTTTGTAATTAAATTACAACAAACTTCGATTTCTACAGGCTAATCTCAATTATGATGCTAAGAAGAACTAAAATTGTTGCCACTCTCGGCCCTGCAACAGATAGCAAAGAACAAATCTCCGCCATTCTCAAAGCAGGTGCAAATGTTCTGCGAATGAACTTTTCTCATGGCACCGCGGAAGACCACATTGCCCGTGCTCAACGTGTACGTGAAGCAGCAGAAGAGCTGGGCAAATATGTTGCCATTCTGGGCGATCTTCAGGGTCCCAAAATCCGCGTAGCTCGTTTTGTCGAAGGTAGTATTAAACTGGCAATTGGCGATAAGTTTGTTCTGGATGCAGGTCTGGATCGTGACGCGGGTAATCAGCATTGCGTGGGTATTGACTACAAAGCGCTGCCTCAGGATGTTGAATCCGGCGATATCCTGTTACTGGATGATGGTCGTATCCAGCTGCGGGTAGAGAGCGTGGATGGCAACAAAGTCCTGACCGAAGTAACCGTTGGTGGCAAACTGTCTAATAACAAAGGTATTAATCGTTTAGGTGGTGGCCTGTCAGCCGATGCTCTGACCGAAAAAGACAAAGAAGATATCAAAACCGCAGCCAAAATGAATGTGGACTATCTGGCGGTATCTTTCCCGCGTAATGGTGACGATTTGCGTTATGCACGTGAACTGGCCGTTGCCGCCGGTTGTAATGCCAAAATATGCGCCAAGGTTGAACGTGCTGAAGCAGTTCAGACCGATGAAGCCATGGATGACATTATCGAAGCATCAGATGCAGTTATGGTTGCCCGTGGTGATTTGGGTGTGGAAATTGGCGACGCTGAATTAGTTGGTGTGCAGAAAAAACTGATTGCGCGTTCACGTCAGTTAAACAAAGTGGTTATTACTGCGACTCAGATGATGGAGTCCATGATCGACAGCCCTATGCCCACCCGTGCTGAAGTCATGGACGTGGCAAACGCTGTACTGGATGGTACCGATGCGGTGATGTTATCAGCGGAAACCGCCGCAGGTAACTACCCGGTTGAAACGGTGTCAGCAATGGCGCGTGTTTGTGAAGGCGCAGAGACACATCCAAGTGTGAAAATTTCCAAACACCGAATAGATGAGCATTTTAGCACCGTTAGCGAAACTACTGCCTTGTCAGCGGTGTACGCAGCCAACCATTTGTCGTCAATAAAAGCCATTGTTGCACTGACAGAAACCGGTGATACTGCACGTCTGATGTCTCGTATTACCAGTTCGCTGCCTATTTTGGCCTTGTCCCGCCACCAAAGCTCTCTCAACGTCATGGCACTTTATCGTGGAGTGAAGCCGGTTTATTTTGATTCCAAACACTGCCAGCCGGGTCGTTTAGCATTTGATGTTAAAGCCCGTCTACTGGAAAAAGGCCTGGTGCAACCCGGCGATCAACTGATCATGACCTATGGCGATAATATGGAAACCGTGGGTGCAACTAACAGCTGTAAAATTATTACCGTATAGCAGCTTGTTTGTTTGAATCATAGTGATTACGCCGTCTGCTTAGGCGGCGTTTTTGTCTCTGTAAGCGTAAATATTTAATCGTGGAGGCATACACTAAACCACCACACCACCCCGCAAATACCTGAGTGGAAAGCCCCACAACGCCCCGGGCCCCGGCAATAAGATAAATATCAAATATTGCGCTTATTAACAGATGCGCAATCAACATACTAAGCGCCCCGGCAAACGGAAATATCCAGTAAGACACACGCTTTCCATAGGAAGAAACCTGAAAACGCAATGCAGAGACCACAACAAACGCCAGCAACAATGCGGCAGCAACGATGGGGGCAAAACCTGCCAACAAATTTCCCCAGTCACTAATAACCGAACGCAGCCATACATCCGATGGCAGATTTACCCCCACATCCGTTAATGCACCTAATACCAATAAAGTATGAAAAGTACTCGCCAATAAATAGGTCAGCACTGTGGCAAAACAATAACTAATCAATCTGCGATGGATTTTTTTCATGTGGCGCGTCCTGCAATTAGGGCAAGTTAATCTTTAGTTTGTTATGTGGTCGCCCGGCTCATTACCTTCCCTTGCCACTGAAGGCAGGTTAGGATAGGTTATTATTTTTTATACAATAATTTGAATTGAGACTCAAATCGCCACGGAATGCATATATGAATGTAAAACAGCGCTATTTGGCCATATCAGGACTGTATTTCATCATGGCACAAAGCATTGCCACACCGGAAACATCAACAGGTTACACTTTTCCGGCATATAATCTTGATGTCATCACGCATTCACTTAACCATCCGTGGGCGATGGCGGAAATCGCCCCCCAAACCTTTTTAATCACCACAAAACCCGGTCAATTGTTACGCCTCGAAAAAGGTCAAATTGTGGCGCAAGTAACTGGTGTACCAGATGTCTATTACGCCAGCCAGGGTGGATTACTGGATATAGTATTACACCCTGATTTTCACACAAATCACTTAATTTACCTTAGCTTTGCCCAGGGAACAGCCAGTCACAATCATATCAGCGTGATGCAGGCTGAACTGTCCGGAAATCATTTACAACATCAAAAAGTTATATTCAGCGCCAGTCCGGACAAGGATACACCCGTTCATTATGGTGGACGATTGCTTTTTCTAGAGGACAAAACCCTGATATTAACGGTTGGTGAGGGGTTTAATTACCGCGAACAGGCACAGGTTAAATCCAGTCAAATGGGGAAATTGCTTAGAATGAAAGATGATGGCAGCGTGCCGGATGATAATCCTTTTACAGATGATTCTGCTGTGGATCCCTATATCTGGTCCATTGGGCATCGTAATCCACAAGGACTGGCATATGATCCCAGACATCATGTTTTATATGAGCACGAACATGGCCCGGCAGGTGGCGATGAAGTAAACCTGATTGAAAAAGGCAAAAATTATGGCTGGCCAGTGATCACCAAAGGCATGGATTATTCAGGTGCCATGATCAGCCCCTATCAGCAATATCCTGGCATGGAACAACCAATAGTAGACTGGACGCCGTCCATAGCCCCCTCTTCAATGCAAATCTATTACGGTGACATGTTTAAACAGATAAATGGGGATTTACTGGTTACCACGCTAAAAACCCGGGCATTACGCTGGTTGAAAGTACAAAAAAATAAGGTCATGCAGCAACGAAACTTGTTAAGGCACCTCAATCAGCGCATGCGATATGTGCATATTGCCGCCGATGGCAGTATTTATTTATTAACCGACGGTAGTGATGCCAAATTACTGAGAATGTCGGCTAAAACCACTGCACCTGCACAAGTCCCCAAAAAATCAGTAGCAAAAGATAAATTACAGCCTGGGTCGGCCTGACCGCCGCCCTCAGATATTGATGAAGCAAAACACTCAGTCCACGGGGTTGATTTTGCCATTCGAGATACAGACGAAAGCCACCTTGCTGACTATTATTCTGAATGAATTGTTCAACCGTTAGTAAACGGGATTCCAAACGTTGTTGAAAGGTTTTAAGCATACAGTCTATCAACAACAGCAAAACCACAAATATCGCTCCATAAGCTATCTGAAACCCATAAAGTAGTGCTGTTACAATCACAGCTACCACTTTAATGCTTAACGACAAGCGTTCATAACTTTCATATTGTTGTTGTAACAATAACCATTCCCGCTCGAGTCCTTTCATTTTAATTCCCTGTTTGTAATCCTATTTGGCTTTTACACCCGGACGAGCTTTGCCCATCGATGCCAGAATAGATCCGAGCATAACCAACCCTGCGCCAACATAAGCCAACAGATTAATGTCGCTTTGAGCAAAATACTGTGGCCAGAATTTTACCGCGAGTGACATACTAAAAATGGTCACTAATGGTGCTAAAGCGATCACCGCACTCACTTTGGAGGCATGCCATACAGCCATGGCTTCCGTAAAAGCACCATAGCCAATAATGGTATTGGCACAACAGAACAACAGTGCCAAAAATTGTAATTGATTCATCTCCAGCACTGTGAACAGGGTAGAAAAAGGCAATAACACCACAACGCCGGCTGTGTACATTATCAACGTCAGTTGTTTAGCATTCATGCTTTTAAGCAAGCGTTTTTGCAATAAGCCATATACAGCCCAGGTAACAGCGGCAAGAATAATCATCAATACCCCCAGACTATAGCGGTTTACCGATGTTAACAATTCATCCAGTCGGTTATTAAAAAACAACAACATGCCACTAAACAAAATAAAAGCGCCCAGCCACTCCAGCCGGCTGAACTTTTCTTTATAAAGAAATATCCCCCCCAACATTACTAAAAACGGCGCCAGTTGAATAAGAACCTGCGCCGTTTCGGGATTCAGATAATCAAGCCCTTTTAAATAAAAGACATAGTTAACAATTAAACCCGCAGAGGCAATAAACAACCATCTGGCCTGCTGTCCACCCAACTGTGCTAAGGAAGGTAATTTGTTTTGGCGTAACAGCAACAAAAACACAAATAAAGCCGCCACCATAAAGCGGTACCAGGTAATAGTGACCGGATCCATTTTTTGCAATGCGAGTTTTAGGAAAACCGGTAATACTCCCCACATGATTGCGGTGGTTAACGCCAGAAAAAAGCCATACCAATGGCGCACTTCATATTGGTTTTGCATCAGATAAATTCTACTTAAACAGGAAAGACAATGTGCTGCTGTCGCTTACCCGCCTTGAATGCCACTTAGTGCTGGATTAAATCATCCAGGTCTTCAATTAAATCATCCAGTTCACGATTTAATTTCGCCACCTGTGCCGGGGTCAGGGTTTGATCAATATCTGCGACGAGGCGAGCGTACAACATCCTGTTTTGCTCTACCAGAGATATAAACGACTGATCCTGAAATTCTTCCGGATGCCCAAGTAAATGTAAAAATTGTTGGTCAAAATCAGCCATTTTTTCACGTTGTAGCAACATCTCTTTGCATGCTTGCTGAAAAGCCTGCCGGTAAGCAATCCAGGCTTTAAATGCAGAATTAAATTGTGGAGCTGCCTGTTGAATCATATCAAGCTGTTTGGCATTTAAATGACCGACAAACTCTTCGATATTTTCCCTGGTATCCTCTATCCGCTCTTCAAGCTTCTCGTTGGCAGATTTGTCCTGACGTCTTTTTATCGATTTGTTATTTTGCTTATCCAGTTCGGCAAATATGGAGTCAACCTGCTCATCGCTGATCAGATGTGCTAACGATACTAAATCAGGAATCACCCGGTCACGAAAACGATACCAATGCTCCCGGCCCTGCTCAAATTGCTCTAACCACTGCCCGGCGGTGAGTGGCCCCTGATATCGAAGTGACTTTAATGTTTCAAGTTGCTGCTTGTAACGAGCCAGCTCTTCTTTACGATGCCAGCTAAGCCATAGATTTAGCTTTTTATCCACCTGCTGTTTTTGCAGACGGCTTAAATCGATATAGTCATCAATGTACCAGTAACTTATCCAGTCCAGATTGTTGTAGGCGAATTTTGAACTACAGCCAGTTACTAAAAGCAACAACCCCAGTATCCCTGCCCAACGACGCATAAGAATCAACCTTTTGATGAATATATTTATTCATCCTGCCGGGATTATGCTCTGGCTTCAATTATTTACTAACGCTTTGTTACAGAAAATGAATTTCCTTTGCTCTGTTAAAAAAATGTGGCATTTTTGACTTTTAATAAATTCATTCCAACGCAAGGAAAAGATTATGAAGCGTATCGCAGTGTTAACATCAGGTGGTGATGCTCCGGGTATGAATGCATGTATCCGCGCCATCGTATTAACTGCGCATCGTAATCAAATTGAGGTTATTGGTTATCGTCACGGATACAACGGGTTATTAAAACGCGAATATCAGCCACTTCACCCAGGTGATGTGGTCAATATTATTCAGCGTGGCGGTACCATTTTACGCAGTGCCCGCTGCCCTGAATTTGTCAGCACCGAATCCGCAGAACGTGCAGCACAAAATCTTAATGACATGCACATCGATGCATTGCTGATAATTGGTGGCAATGGCTCATTTATGGGGGCTGAACACCTTGGCCGTCACTGGGACGGACAAATAATTACCCTGCCCGGTACTATCGATAATGACATTACCGGTACCGACGGCACTATCGGCTATTACACGGCGATAGATACGGCACTGGAAGCAATTGACAAAGTGCGTGATACCGCTGATGCATTTGAGCGTATTTTTCTGATAGAGGTAATGGGCCGTCATGCCGGATTTATTGGCTTAAATGCGGCAATAGGCTCCGGAGCCGAACAAATGTTGTTACCAGAATTGGTAGACGATGGTAACGCTATCGATTTAAAGCAAATCATGCGTCATGTAAAAGTCACTCGTGAAAAACGCGGTATGTGCAGTTACATTATTGTCATTACAGAAAACCTTTATCCCGGCGGCGCAAACGCACTGGCGACCAAATTAACCGAAGAAATGAATGTAGATTGTAAACCCGTCATTCTGGGTTACATTCAACGTGGTGGTTCACCGGTCAGCATGGACAGGATCCTCGCGACAAAACTCGGGGCATATGCTGTTGAAGCCGCTCGTGATGGCAAGCACCTGATAATGATTGGGGAACAAAACCACAATGTAGTTGAGATACCTCTGGAACAAACACGTAGCAGCAAAAAACCATTGGATCCATATTTAGTAGAAATCCAGCAGGACTTTTTTGATCTGGTTAAAAACCCGGTCTAACACTGGGTTTTAGCCACTAACTTAACCTGCCTTTTGCTGATATTGTTCCGATAATTCAGTTAATACATGCATGGCTTTATAGGCCAGTTTTACCGGCACAAATACATGGTCATGGTAATAAGCTGCTACCACATTGGCACTAATATGATGAGCCGCTAAATGCTGGCTTATCGCAGCCGTTAATCCGACGGCCTCAAGTGAAGAATGCACTTTAAGCGTGATACACTTAAATACCCCCTCAAAATCCACGGCAAACCGCTCCGCCGTTTCACGCTTAACAATCAGGGTTATACCTTCTGGCTCCACAAAATGTGCCATAGGCTCCATGCCCAAAAAGTCACCGATTTGTCCATGCACAAAGGTACAAAATACAAATTCCTGCTCAGATAATACTGGCGATAAACTTGCCAGAATATGCTCTAAATCGGTTTCTCCAGCCACTCTCGTTCTCCGTTCTGGCTCTGTTATCATTAGTGAAAATATGCGTTTAACTGCCTTGCGCGCCTCGATTAATAAGCTAACACCGGAAAGTTATAATAATGTTTCGTTGTTTGCTGGCTATCCTGTTCATGGGTGTAATGCCACCACTCCATGGGATAATTACTGAAATTGCCCTTTGCCATTAAATTTTTGAGGGTATAACGGTTAGCTCTTTGTTGAGCCGTAACCTCCGGGTTATCGGTATTGGACAGAGGATCAAACAAATCAAACTGCCCCCCCATATCCAGCAATTGCCACTGACCCTGTTCATTTTTCTGCGCAAGGCTTAAGTCTATGGTGTAACCACGACTATGGCCGGACTTTTCCGCGATATAGTCACCCAGCAAAACGCCTTTATCGAGATTAGGATAATATTCGGTTTTGGTTTTAGTATCCTCAATGTCATTCACCCAACGCACAAAATGATCTACCGCGCGCTGTGGTCGGTAACAATCAAATAACACCAGCTTTAACCCCTGAGTCTTTGCTGCTTGTGCCACCAATTGCAATGACGTTGCCGCGGTCGTTTTCAAAATACATTGCCGTGCCTGATAACCATCAACCACACTGCCAACAAAATTATTACGGGTGGCATAACGCATTTGATAAATTGCATTGGGGATCAGTTTATTAACACTGGAAAAATCAGCAGGTAGTGACGGCTGTTCAGCCCGGAGCAAAGGACTGGCGAAAATAACTGCCAGTGCAACTAATGCTCTTGATTGTAAGAAGCTGGTAATAATAATTGTCCTTGTCTGTTTAAATTAACGTTACCTTGCTCAATAGCAAACTTACCATTAACCATCACCCATTCAAATCCGGTGGCTAACTGATGAGGATGCTGATAGTCAGCATGACTTTTTATCTGATTAAGGTCAAACAACAACAGGTCAGCGCTGTATCCTTCGCGAATCAATCCTCGTTTCGGTAACCCGATGATCTGCGCAGCCAATCCTGTCATTTTATAGATGGCTTTTTCAATGGTTAACAGACCCTGTTGTTTAACATATTGCTGCAAAACTTTTGCAAAACTGCCATAGCCCCGCGGATGATACATAGTCGGGCTGCCATCGGAACCAATTGCCACCAAACGGCTTTTCAGCAATTCTTCCTGAAGTGCATCGTCCATAATAAAATAAGCGGCAGAGGCACCTTCAGGCCCCAGATCATCAATTAATACATCCTGAAAAGGCTTTTCCAGCAAGGTGGCGACTTCTTCCAGCGTTCTTCCCTTATATTTGCCGGTCCCCATTAAGGTGCTGCCCGGCCCTCCGCGGGATAACACTTTATTTAATAAATATTGCTCCAGCTCTTTACGACGGGTCTGCACTGCCCGCTGCATCATGCCATCGGTTTTTGCCCATTGCGGAAATAATATGGCTAAACCGGTATAACTTGCCGTATAGGGGTAGATATCCGCTGTAATATGAATACGTTCGTTATTGTATTGCTCCAGCAGCGCCACGATGTCCTTACCACGCTCAGCGCCCTGGCCATAAACAGATTTAATATGCGAAATATGTACTTTGGCAAACTTGCCCTGACGCGCCAGTTCATGAATTGAGGTAAAAAGTTTGTCATCGTCCTCACTACGCATATGACTCATGATCAGCCGGTGTTTTTTACCAACAATTTTGGCCAGCGCGATGAGCTCTGATTCGGGAGCATGGATTGCAGGCACATATTCGAGACCGGTTGATAAACCAAAATGCGTATCAAGTGCGTTGTTTAACACACTTTCCATTGCTGAGATTTGCTTTTCAGATACGTTGGAAACGTTTCCTATTCCAACATAGCGGCGCAGACTACCATGACCAACCAGCATGCCAATATTAACTGCAACACCCTGTGGATCCCACTGCTGTTGCCAGCTCTGGATACCACTAATAGCCGGGCTAAAACCATCCTGTCCCAGTACAACGCTGGTAACCCCCATGCTAATAAAGTTAGTAAAAGCACCATCTTTAACCGGATTGCCATGAGCATGTAAATCAATAAACCCAGGGGTTAAATATTTACCCGCCGCATCAATAGTTTGCGTAGCGATAATATTGTGTTTAGCGGCGTCTCCAACAAAGCTGACCTGCCCTCCCGTCACCGCAACATCACCAATAAAAGCAGGTCTGCCACTACCATCAATCACCCTTGCGTGGGTAAACAAAACATCAACGACACTGGCTCGCGCAGCAAAACCTGCAAGCAATAGGCTCACCGCAAGAAAAAACTGATAAAAGCGTCTACAGGATGTTGTCATAACCGCCCAACTACATTGATGACCGAATGTGTTATACACCTACCATGGTTTTCACTTTATCCCTATTACTACGACTGACTTTAAGCTCGCTACCACAGGTTAAAATAAGGTGATACTCACCACTCACATGACTTACCATTTTGGTCACAAACCGAATATTGACAATAGCTGAACGGTGCACACGCACAAAATGTCTGGGGTCGAGTAATTCTTCGAGCTCCTTCATGGTACTGCGCATAATATGGGTACCATTCACCGAATGCACACACATATAATCTCCTGCAGCGTCTATCCATTTAATATCAGATAACGCCACCCGGGTAACCTCATTACCATCTTTAACCGCCAGTACATCCGGATAAGGATTAATATTAATGTTTTTACCTTCGGCCAGGTCCTGCAATATGGTTTCGCAATCTTCACCTGTGAAATTGGCCACCAAAGAAGCCAGATGACGCTTTTGTTGTTCGCCTTCGCGCAACTGATAATGTTGCATCACTTTATTAATAGCCTGACCTAAACGCTCGTTGTCCACCGGCTTAAGCACATAGTCCAGCGCATGCACATCAAAGGCTTTAATCGCGTAGGTATCGTAAGCCGTGACAAAAATAATCAGGGGAAGAGGATGATGATTTTGCGCCAGATACTGAATCAGCTGAAAGCCATTCATACCCGGCATTTGGATATCAAGAAAAACCAAATCAGGTTTTAACGCGACTATTTTATTGGCTGCATCGTTGCCATTATGACATTCACCCACCAATTGAATCTGTTCAAAATCCTGTAAACGAACCGATAATCCCCGCCTGGCCAGCGGCTCATCATCTACTATCAGGGTTTTAATTTTCCTTTCCACGTTTTTTTTCCTGAAATGGTAGCCTTATGCGGACTTTAACACCCGTGGGCTGATTTTTAGCAATATCAAATGAGTAATTGTCTCCATACAATGACTGCAAACGCTCCTTAATATTTGGCAAACCGACGCCTTTGCTACGGTACATAGAGGATTCATCCAAATTCACACCGGGGCCGTTGTCTGCGACTTCAATCAATACATCTTTGCCAAATGCGTTTGCTGATATCCAAATAGTACCACCTTGTTCAGATGCAGCAATGGCATATTTAATCGAGTTTTCAATTAATGGTTGCAATAACATACTGGGAACTAACGCATTTTCCACTTCAGGATCGATTGCAAAGTGCACTGTTAAACGGTCGTCGAAGCGTACTTTTTCGATATCCAGATACAAACTTTCCACCTGAACTTCCTGCTTTAATGTCACCGTTTTAATCGGATCTTTGTCCAGTGAATAACGCAAAAAGTCACTTAATCGACTAACCATTTTATTGGCAGTATCGTTTTCTTTAACCAAAATCAGAGTAGATATGGCGTTTAAGGTATTAAACAAGAAGTGAGGATTTAACTGGTAGCGTAGCATTTTCAAATGAGCCTGATGTGCCATGCTCGACGCCTTTAATACATTACGTTTTTCTGCCTGCAGCATCTGGTAATACTTGATACCAAAATACAGCCCACTCCAGCTGAAAATGATATAAAACGAAGCCAGGCTATTGGTGAAATAATAAATCCAGTCTTCGGGCACATAACCAAATTTATAAATTTCCCAATAATGCAGGTTTTTAATCACCGTCCATACCAGTGCAATTAAATAGGAAGCCAGTAACATGCTGCCAATTAATGCCAGTGGTTGAAAATCCCAGATACGACGATAGAGATAACGCAGAGGGATAGTCAGTAACCAGCCCGCAATACCATTAAGCACAATAACCAAAACAAACACAGCACGCATATCGTGCAGAAACGATCCCAGATAATACACCAGCACAAAACCGGCCCAGCCACCGGTATGCAGGATCCAGAAAAAACGTTCCTTATCTTCAAACCACTTATTGATCGTCACGTGTTTATCCGCTTAGAAATGTTAACGAGTGATTATATCAAGCGGGCCGTGAGGTAATCACGGCCACTGGTCTTAAGTCGGTGTTGACTTGTCGCAGTACTAAATACGAATTAATACTGGATATTTAATTTTTTGAGAAAACCGGAAATAACCCATACCGGTCCAATAAGCAGGAATTGTACATCCTTAAAGAAAGAGGGTTTTTTACCTTCAATAGCATGACCAATAAACTGCAGGATCCACATCACGACAAATAAAATCAGGCTAAATTGCCAAACAGAAACATCCATATATTCCAGCCATTTAATGCCCCAGAATACCAAAATACTCAGAGCTGTCATGGCGGCGCCCACCGGCCCCGATAATTTAAAGTAATAAAAAAGTACCGGAATAATTGCAACATGCGCAAAGGTAAAGTCGTACTTTTCCATAATGGGTAGTACCGGAATACAGTAAAGCAACGCAACGGTGACAAAATAAATCGCCGGCACCGCAATGTTGTGGATTTTTTTGTTGGTAGGGTTTTGATGACTCTCTGAATATTCCTGCATTAATCGGTCAATATTTCGCATCATGCTCTCCGAAATGGCCTGTGGCCTGTCATTATTGTTTTATCAGATGGCGACCAGCAAATCGTCGAGTATTTCAGACACAGAATCTGCTGATTGTTCAAACTTTATACCATAATAAAAGCTCAGGCCATCAGTTCTGCTATTTACAATCATCGCTTTAATCATATGCGGCTCTTTACGATTACTTTCGATATGGACAAAGATTTCGCCGTTCTCCAGTTTTTGTTCGCTGTGACCTATCTTCTTTACACTAATACGGCAACCTGTCGAGGACATATCAACAATCACACCCTCTTTTAAATATTTTTCATTGTCGCCGTTAAAAATTTTGGCAGGAATGCTGGTTGAGGCGCGTTTAGTAGAGCGCAAACCATGCAGCTGAATATTGCCTGGAAATTGTAAAAAGATCATATGCACAGGTTTGGTAAGCACAAACATAACCTTACTCTGAAATGCTACAATTTCACCGGTATCTTCTTCAAGGATATAACGCACAACAATGTTCGCATCGTTAAAAATCATGTCACGCAAATTTCCCCATTTGCTCTCATCAGGAAATTTTATCATCAACATTTTATTACCATCACGGCCAATAAATTCAGAACGCACTCTTTTAGCGGCGTTAGGGCCTTTTAACTGCATATCAACGGCCATGCCCGGATGCATCGCATGCAGCTTTTTTAAATCTTCTAATGTCAGACGTTGAGTTTGCTTAAGGATTGCCATTTAAATCTTTATCACCCGTAATACACTGAGGTACATCGTTAAATTTGTACGACAAGAAACTGTAAGTTAAAAATACCAACGTCCGTGTATATTTAATAACCTGTTGATTATAGAGAAACATTTAACAACATGTTGATTTTTATGGGTGTATTAAATTCCTGAACAATGTTTTTTCATTGGCTGATTATTTTTGATACAAATAACCACGCCACATTTGCTGCTGTTAGAGAAAAACACAATCAGGTTTCATAAAACCAATTACAAAGTTCACCACACTCTAAAGCCAAATTATTGTAAAATTTTGCCATCTGTCCATAACTTTATGTGAGCTGAAACAAAAACAATGACACAACAATTTCCCTCTGTGCATTATATTATTAGCCATGACGAGATAAATACCCACACATTTTGCGTAAAGATTGTCATCCCCACCCCCGATAAAAATGGGCAAGTGCTCAGCTTACCTGCCTGGATCCCCGGCAGCTATCTGGTTCGGGATTTTTGCAAACATATTGGCGAATTTTCGGCAAAAAATAGCAATGGCGATGCTCTGTCATACTCTAAGCTGGATAAACAACGTTGGAAAGTCGAGCCCTGCCAGCAGAGTATCGAAATAGACTACAAAGTGTACGCCTTTGATTATTCTGTTCGCGGGGCTTACCTTGATCAGGAGTTTGGCTTTTTCAACGGAACCAGTGTGTTTATGCAGGTCGAAGGCCAGCAAGAACAGGCGGTTGCAGTAACGTTAAATCAAAGTCAACATGCCAAAACTCACCAATGGAAAGTCGCCACAAGCCTACCACTGAGTGACACTACCCCACTTTACGCCTTCGGTGAATATCAGGCCCCAGATTATCAGGCATTAATTGACCATCCGGTAATGATGGGTAACTTGGATCTTATTCAATTTGAACAACATGGCATTCAGTTTGATATGGTATTTGTTGGTGCAGCATCACTGGACAAACAGCGCATCGCAGATGATGTCAGTAAATTATGTGATCATCATCTATCTATGTTCAGCAATGGCCTGGATATTGACCGTTATGTCTTTATGACCATGGTAACAGACAACGGTTTTGGCGGACTGGAGCATCGCGCATCTACTGCGCTAATTTGTGGACGCAATGATCTGCCCTCGCCGACTGATAACAAAGAAATATCAGAAAACTATCGCACATTTTTAAGCTTATGCAGTCATGAATTTTTCCACAGCTGGCTGGTTAAACGTATTCGCCCACAGGAACATATTAACGCAAATTTATCGCGTGAAGCCTACACCGAACAATTGTGGATATTTGAGGGCATCACCTCTTATTTTGATGACTATGCACTGGTGAGAAGTGGCGTGGTTTCACAAGAGAGTTACCTTGAATTACTGGGGCAGATGTTAACCCGCGTGCACCGCAATCTGGGTAAATTTAAACAAACGGTTACCGAATCGAGTTTTGATGCCTGGACACGCTTTTACCAGCAAGATGAAAACGCCAACAACGCCATTGTCAGTTACTACAGCAAAGGCGCGATAATAGCGTTGTGTCTGGATTTATATATTCGTCAAAATAGTGAACAGAAACTGACACTGGTCGAATTAATGCAAACCTTGTGGCGTGAATACGGGTTAACCCCTAATGGCACGCACCCGCGCGTTATTCACGATTTATGCACACAAATGGGGATTGATGCCGACAACCTGTTGAATCAGATGTTATACAGCACCGACCCATTACCTGTTGATAATTTACTAAACCAGCAAGGCATAGAAGTGAATTATCAGGCAGCTAATAATTATCAGGATAAAGGTGGTAAAAAGCTGACCAGCGCCATTAAACATCAGTTTGGTGCAACCTATAATGCGGAACCTAGCGGCGTTAAAATCACCTCGGTACTCAATGACTCCCCCGCAAGCAAAGCAGGTTTAGCCAAAGGAGATGTACTGGTCGCACTGGGTGAATGGCAAATAACGGCCAGCAATTTACAAAGTCTTATTGATAAATTAACGGCTAAGACAACATTGTTAGTCTTTAGACGTGGCAAACTGCTTAAACTGACGTTTAGCCCTGTAGCAGCGTTAAAAGACAGTATTTATCTGACAGTTAAAGACAAAGACTTAGCCGATAAATGGCTGGCAAAATCAATTTAAATCAGCATCTGCCGAATTAAATCCCCAATAAAAACGCCGCAGATAAATGCGGCGTTTTTGGTTCAGGCTTGTTTTGCCGGCAACTTAGCCAATAATTTGATAGGTCGTCATGGCAATGAAATAGGCAAGCACACCATAAAGAGCAAATAATCCCCATGCTATACGGCTTTTCCCGGTTTCAGCCCGTAATACCGCCACGGTGGCCACACACTGCAGAGCAACCACATAAAACAGCAAAAGACCAATGCCGGCACCTAATGCCAGACCATCGGCCTGAATTTGCGCCGCCAGTCCACCGATATTTTCATCTGCACCATCAATGCCTAACATAGTTCCCAGAGCACCAACAAAGACCTCACGTGCTGCAAACGACATTAATATTGCCACACCATAACGCCAGTCCAGTCCTAACGGTGCAAAGACAGGTTCAATCACATGCCCAATTGTACCCAACCAGGAGTTTTGTAAGCCTCCTCCTTGTGGGAAATACCCCAAAAACCAAATCACAACTGACACCACAAAAATCACCGGAGCAGCACGTTTTATAAACTGCTTACCGCTGTTTAGCACCCTTTGGGACAAAGGCTTCCAGTGTGGTAAACGGTAGGTAGGTAACTCCAGAATAAAAGGCATATCAGATTTATCATCTTGTTGTGGTAGTGCATGTTTCATGACTATGCTGACCACTAACGCCATCAGAATGCCAAACAGATATAAACCAAAAAAGGTCACACCCTGCAGGTTAAAAATGCCTAACACTGTATGATCTTCTGGGATCAAGACGGCGATTAATAACGCATAAACAGGTAAACGGGCTGAACACGACATTAAAGGAATAGTCATCATGGTAATCAGACGTTTGCGCGGTGATTCAATAGTACGCGCAGCCATAATGGCCGGAATAGCACAAGCATGACCGGACAAATATGGAATAAAACTTCGGCCGGAAAGGCCAAAATAACTTAAGGGTTTATGACAAATCAGCGCAGCGCGTGCCAGATAGCCGCTGTCTTCCAGCAAACCGATAATCAGGGTTAACACCATAATCTGCGGTACGAAGGTAATAAAAGCCCCCACACCACCAAAAATGGCATCATTAAGAAAATCTGTGACTATGCCTTCACCGGTAAACGAGGTGACAACAGCGGCCAACTCCCCCACCAATGCTTCAACCCCATCCATTAAGGGATTCGCCCAGGTAAATACGCTCTGGAACAGAAAAAACATGATAAACAGGAAGGCCAGGCCGCCGAATACATTATTAAGCAGGAAGTTATCAATACGGTTTTGCTTTTTCAGCATAACATCCACATTGATACCGTATGTCTGGCCAAGTGTTTTTGCCTGTTGCAATACATTCAGTTGTGTTGTTTCTTCACTAATATCAGGAATATGCTGCTGTGGATTATCTGCCAGTTCAGGCAAGGCTTGCTGAAATTCCGCCAATCCGACCAGTGCCTTGGCGGATAACGCAAATACGGGAGAACCCAAAGCCTGTTGCAATCCATCCGTGTCAATTTTTAAACCATAGCGCTGTACCTCATCAATCATATTCAGTACAAATACGACGGCTTTATTGTGTTTTTTAGCCAGTTGCTGAACCTGTAAACCAAACACCAGGCTACGCTCTAATCGTGTTGCATCCAGCACACAAACCATCAGAGCGGTGTCATCATCCAATAAAGATTCATGCAACTTACTAATGGCAATTTCTTCATCGCGCGATAGTGTTTGTAAAGAATAAGTACCGGGAAAATCAACCACTTCAAACTGTTTAAACTGACCGCTTTTCAACTCCACCGTCACGCCGGGAAAGTTGGCTACTTTTTGACGCAGACCGGTTAACTGATTAAATAACAGGCTTTTCCCGCAGTTTGGTTTACCGACTAAAATAATCTTTTTCATTCAACTACCTGTGATGACCCAAAAAGGCAAATAAGAAGGTGAGAATTCAGCTGACTTATGCCAGTTGAATTTTATTGGCAACGTTTTGCTCCAGTGAATAAACACTGTCGCCAATTTGCACTACAACAGGGCCTTTAAGCGGAGAACGACGCAAGCAAATTACATTCTGACCGGGGTTAAATCCCATCTCATCAAGACGTTGAGATACCGCACTACTTAACATAGAGCTTAAACTATGGATCTGTGCGATTTGTTTTACTTTGATGTCCCACAAGGTCATAAACAATTGCTTACCTCAAATGATAATAATTATTATTAATTATTAAATATTTTTGTAATATGAACAATAGCTGCGGTGACAAAAAGTGCGCAAATTAGCGGACTTGGTTAAATCACCAGCAACTATTTGATGCTTTTACGCCAAAGGTAAATAAATATCGGTAATTAGCTGGTGTTCCGGGGTTTCCGGATAAAGATTAATCCGTTCACAAAAACAGGGAAAATCTGCTAACTCCTCTGCGGATTCAGTTAACCATTCGCCATACAAATATTCCACCGCACTACGCATATGATGCCAGGCCCCCATATAACGCAGGCAGGCATAACGACCGGCAGGAATGATTTTTTGTTTCAATTCACTGCCTTCGGGACTGATATCGGTTAATACTCCGACATCAATACGGTACTCAGCAGGATTAACATCGTCAGGATCGTGATAAAACACATTAAAAGTACGGCTTTTATCCGGCGACAAACCCTGTTTTTTGCGCCATTGAATTAATTTAGCAATGGATTGGGGTAAATGTTGTTGCGGCCCCTGATGCTCAATCACCGCCAGGGTTAAAGAAGGTAATTCGGTTATTTCAACTTGCATTTTGTGCTCCGTTATTTGGGATGTAAAACGCAATTTCTGCACAGACACGGGTACCGTATTGGCATGTTTTCGATAATCAGTTGGCGATTGTGCATACTGCTGTTTGAATGCACGTGAAAATGATTCCGCATTTTCAAAGCCAATCATTTCGCTGATCCTTTGCACACTATGATTTCGATACATCAGATAGAACGCCGCCTTGTGCATACGTTGCAAGCGAATATATTGCCGCAGCGGCATACCTGTCAGGGCAGAAAATTGCCGGTGGAAGTGAAATTCAGATAAATGTGCCAGCTCACACAATTCACTTAAGCGCAATGGCTGCTCTAAATGCTGGTTAATATAAGCACACACCTTCTCAAAGCGACTTAAATATGAAACTACTTGCATAATCTGCTTCACTTACTGAATACACTGCACAAAATATTGCGTTATTGTGCCGCAAAAAACCTGACATCACTTGCGCAATTACAACTTTATAAAATAAAACACGTGAGTCGCGTTCTGGCACATAACTTGTACTATCTGCTCAATAACAGTTTGCCAACAGACCATATCACGCCATGCAAATACAAAATGATTTCAGTACAAAATCCCAGTCACTGCTGCAGCTACGCGGGTTGAGTGAGCAGCAGGTCAGTGATTTTTCTGCCTTATTGACTAAAGCCCAGGCTCAGCAACAAGAGCAGCATTTAAGCTATAAACAAGTAGTACAAGGCTTGTCCGCCGACGAACTTAAATTACTGCAACAGGGTAACTCCCTGGCTAATCCAATCAACACCAGCATGTTATCTGAAGAAGGAGCACAAAACCTGTTTGCTCAGCCAGATGGCAGTGATCTGGTAGATTTAAATAACGATGGTATTGTTGAACACGGTGAAGCCAAAACTATTACTTTCCCTCCGGCGAACGCGCCAGAATGGGTAAAAAAGGCATGGGATGAAGCGACTGCCGACATGAGCGAATCAGACAAAATGATGATGCAATTTCACATGCATCACATGGTTTACGGCTTTCAAATTGATGGTGTTGCCACTAAAACCGCCCCCTTACCGGAACAACAGTGGTCCACCAGCGGTTGGCAGGACTTAATTGCACGTTGTCGCTCGGCGCTGGATTTTGCGGTCAACATGGATGGCTGGACGGATTTTAATAAAGTCAGCAAAGCCTTTTATGACAATTTTGAGCAGGCGCTGAGCACTCACACTGCCTGAATCAGGGTTTACCTTTAACTAATAACTGCGGGTCAAAACGCACTTTAAACCAGTTCATGCGCCAGTCCAGATGCGGACCTGTGGCGCGTCCGGTTTTACCAATGCGAGCCACAAGCTGACCTTGTTTAACCATGTCACCCACCTTTACTTCACTTTTACTAAGGTGCAAAAAAGCGGAGGTAATACCATGGCCATGGTCAATCAACATAGTACCGCCAGAGTAATACATATCCGGCATCCAGAAAGTCACAATACCATCGGCAGGTGCTACAACAGCTGTACCCACTTTATTAGCGATATCCACACCGTAATGTGGATTTTTGGGTTTGCCGTTTAATACACGCTGGCTGCCGTATACACCGCTAATACGTCCTTTGGCAGGCCAGATAAAATCCATGGCAAAATCGGTACGGTCATCGTCGCGGGTTCTGGCTTTGGAGATGCGCCTGCCTTCTTCACGAATACGCGCAATCACCTTTGGATCTGGCGTGACCATTTTAGGCGGCAAACCATCAATGCGGTCGATTTTGTATTCACGTTTTTTAAGCGCCAGGGATTGAGATTGTTTATCCTCCCCCGCCTGCTGCCAGCTTAGCGTGTGGGATAGCTCTGCTTCACGACTAAACGCAAATAAAAACTCGCCGTTTGCTGCTACTTTCAATGGCTTGTCATCTAACCAAACCAAAGTACCCGGCTCGACTTTGCCAACTATCATACTGCCTTGCGTCATTTGTCCTTTAAGTTCAATGGCCTGCAGTGACAACGGCAACAACATTAATAACAACAAGCACACTTTACGCATCAGCAATCGCCCCTTTGCCCACACCTTCAAAAGCAAATACACGGTAATTTGCATCAGCCGCTAAGCGTTTTTGTTCGTCTGCCATAAATTGCGCTAAACATTCCACCGTAGAATCGGTTTGTACTATGTCGCTTTCTGCTTTTGGAATAATCAGCTCAAAGCGCCCCTGAGAGGATTCATAGGCAAAACAATAATGGTCGGCAAATTCACCCGCAAGATCAGTCATGCCCAGCGTTTGCACCGTGACAATATCTTCCTCTGTGCCAATGTAGATATCCTGCCAACGCTCGGCCCAGTATTGCTGCCATTTATCACTGATAGCGCCATCCTGATACACGATCACTTTTGAGCGATGCCCGTGGGCAATTCGCTGGCAATTACCGTCATGTTTCTTTAAGCCGTGGGTATAGTGGTAATAAGGGGTATCGATTTGCTCTGCACGTAAAGACAGCTCGAGCCCTGCGACATTTTCCGGTAAATGGGTGGCAATAATGTCTTTCAGATACTGGCTTACCGATTCCATGGTCACCGCATCGCTATACACAAAAGCATAGGCTTCTGCCGGGCAATTAAGATGGATAGATTTATTATCTTCGCGATTAAAATCGACCTGAATGGTATCGGTTTGTGCATGCGGCACTATGCGGGTAAACGCATGTTCAGCCGGGATCAGCAGTTTATGATCAACATACTGATCTATCAGCGCCTTTAAACGCTTTTTCACTTTGGAGAAATCCAAAACCATGCTTTCTTCGTTGAGATCGCCGTTTAAAATCACATCAACAATCCAGGACTCTCCTACCATACCGCGCTGTGGGCACAGATAAGAAAAATCCATAACGGTGAGATCATTAACAAATAACTGCATGGTGGTGTAACTTCTCCAAATGAATAAAATAGACGATTAATTACCAGACTTAAGTAACTGATCTTTCAAATTAGGCGGCACGCCTTTAATTAAAAGGGTATCGGAATGCGGGTCATATTGTACCCTTTCGCCCAGTAATTTGCGCTCAAAACTAATGGTTAATCCTGCTCCGCCGCCACTAAATTTACTCAGGCTTTTGATCACAGCCGGATCGGCCTGAAACTTTTCTTCCATGGGTTGTTCGGTGTTGCGCGCAAAATCAACAAAACTGGCATTACCCTTAGGTAAATGATCGGCCAGTTCTTCGATGGTAATATCTTCACCCGCATCGATTTTTTCTTTGTAGTAACCGACCATTTGCTGACGGCCTTGTTGCTTTTCGTGCGGGTCGAGCTGTTCACTCTGGAAATAATCATCCACCACAGCAACGAGTTGTTTATTTTGCTGTTTGATATCAACCAGCTCTTCGCAGCCTAAAAACGCCAGAAAAAAATCAGACACTTTGCGTCCGGCCAAACCTTTAATGAAACTTACGTAACGATTGGCGTCCGGATTAATACGGCGCTCAGTTAAGTCGATACGCGCGGCCAATTGCATCTTGGCTAAATCCAGATGGGTACTGTAATTCAATTCCAGATTATGATTAATTTCCACATGTTGTTTGGTATTGAGCAAACCAATAAAAATATAGTCAGTGGCTAAAAACTGGTACTGACAAAAAATCAAAAAGCCGGTATCGGCCCGACCAAATTCTACCAGGGTATTTTTGAGGATATTGGCTGTCGCCACACTAAAGTCGTAAAAGCTTTGTTCGTCTTCACCCAGTTGTTGTAAAACACCGGTGAAATTGTCTTCGTCTGCATCAATTAAACCACCAACACCTTTGCCTGGCTTACCGGCAAATACCTGGTTAAGTTGTGCTGCTAACCCTTCGATTTGAGCTGAAACCGGGTAACAGTTTTCACGCGGAACCAACGTCAGTTCCTGCGCTTCGTTAATTGCTAATTGATGAACAACAAAATGATGAATAATCGCACTCATGGGGCGAACCAACCTCTTTTTCGACTTTATTGATGGTAGTTTCTACAACTGCACCAGCATGGCGCAGTTATTATGGAGCTACCTGCATTTACTTGCTACTATGTCGCATATTACTCAATAAGACCAATACACATGCCACAACAGTCTAAATATACCGATTCACAATTTACAGCCCTGACCCATGACATTATCGATGTGCTGGAAAAACACCAGGCGAATCGCGATTTGTCATTAATGGTATTGGGCAATATCCTGACCAACATTTTTCAGCATCAGGTAAAACCGGACAACCGTGAGCAAATGGTCGCGCAGTTTACCCAAGTTTTAATAAAAAGTGTTAAAGCCAGTCAGTAAAAATTAAATAAAAAAGACAAGCGCTATGATTTTAACCGAAACACCCCGGCGTCAGCGGGTGACAAAATTAGTTGGATGGGGCCATTGGTTTGCCTTTTTCAATATTTTGATCGCCATTGTTATCGCCTCAATTTATACCTTTAATTCCCGTTTACCTGATACTGCTCTGGGCGCCGTTTACCTGTTCTCTAACTGGTTTGGGCATATCAGTTTTTTAACCTTTATTGGTTTTGTTATCTTAATTTTACCACTGTGTTATTTGCTGCCAAACGTCAAAGTAGTCAAAGCCATTGCGTCGGTTGTGGCCGCAGTGGGTCTGGCCTTACTGGCTTTTGATGCGCTGGTGTATACCAAGTATGGTCTGCATGTTAGTTTCAGTTCAGCCGAACTATTGCGTAATGAAACTCGCAATGTAATTGCCAATTTTGGCTGGCAGCAATGGGGCTTTTTTGCCTTGTTATTTATTGTGTGGCTGAGTTTCCAGCTGATACTGGCGAATGCCTTATGGAAACGCACTGAACGCTTTAAGTTACGCAAATACGCACAACCTCTGGCGCTGTTTTTTATTGCTTGTTTTGTTACCAGCCACGCAACCCACATATGGGCAGATGCCAACTTGTATCAACCTATTGTCGAGCAGGACGACATGTTCCCGCTGTCTTATCCGGCAACGGCTAAAACCCTGATGTCGAAGTACGATTTATTGGATCGTGACAGCTATGAACAACGCAAACAATTACAACTGGAACGCCGTATTCAGGGCGTAAATTACCCCACATCGGCGTTATATTGCTCTATCAACCCACAAAGCAATGTCAACTTGCTGGTGTTAAATCATGGTGATATCGATGCACTGGTGGCTGAATTGCCAGTAAGTAAAATCAATAACTACTATGATTTGTCATCAAGTGCGGTCGCGGGTCAGTTCAGTCTTTTATATGGTTTACCCGAAATGTATCAGCATGTGATGTATCCCATCACACCAGTACTGCTTGATTTACCGGCTAAACTGGGGCTTGAAACTTATGTTTATGCACCCGGTTTTAAATACGGCAACAGCAGTTGGGACGCGTTTAAACAACAGTTTGCACAACATTCTGCCCGTTTGGCTATCGCTTTTGTCAGCCCTGAGCAAGCACAGGAACTACTCAGTCATTTTGACTTTTCTGCCGGACAAATTGTGATTACCGGGTTGCAAAGTGATTCACAGGTGTCAACTTATTCAAACTTGCAGGGGGTTGATCAGGTCAGTGTTGCCGGACATGAAGATATTGCCCCCACTTTATTAAATGCGATGGGCTGTTCAACCAATACTGAGTTATACAGCACAGGACAAAACCTGATGCAACTTAAGCGTGACTGGATGGTGACCAGCCTGGGTGACAAAATTGTATTACTGAATCCGACCCGTCGCATAGAAGTGGACTCCAACGGTAACCACAAGATATTTGATCGCCAGACCGGAGCCGAATTATCAGAGGACTTAAACACCAGTGTATTAAGTCAGGGCATTAAGCATTTAAGCCGTTTTATCGCCAAATAACTTAACGCCTTTCGATTGCAGGCCGGTAAATCTCCTGGGGTTTACCGGCAGGCTCCCTTACAGAATTCAAAATTTATGCTTGCGCATAACCTTGCCAAACCTGACTCCCATCGCTCCCGGTGGAAAATCCATTTAACTGTTGCAAAACCTTGAGTGTTTTCAATGCCAGCGGATCCCCCTGCTGAACTTGTTGGCTGTTTTGCATTTCGGCTAAAAAATTGGTTTTAGTTTGAAAATCATCATTCATACTGGAAGGTGCAGCCAGCTTCAATTGCATTTCAGAGGATATCAATCCTTTCTCTGCCAGTTGCCCGGCAAGTTCAGCACGCTCACTGGTGGAAATATTAGTGACATCAAAACGCGCGGCAATTTGTTGCCATTCCGCTTGTTCATTATCTGCAGTCACATTCTGTGTCGTCTGATTAGCCTTCTGTAACTGGTTGTTAGCTGTTTCGTGTGTTTGTAAGGTGAAAACGCTGTTATACAAGCGATTCACTGGATTATTGCTATTAATTTGCATATTAGCTTAGTCCTTTAATTAAAAGTCACTGTGCTTTGTATGCGTTTAGAGCAATTTATATACCATCCACTTTGGTCATTCGCAGTGGATATCCTTTTAAGCCGGCTTATTTTGATAAATGGAAATTTCAAACTCAATGCTAAGATGTTGCATCGCATCTATCACGGCTTGTTTTTTAGCTTGCGGGGTAGACCAGTAATATGGCGTCATCATCAGTAAATCTTCGCGCAATGATTGCTCCTCGAGATCAATATCAAAACCAAGTACTTGTTGCTGCATGAGTTCTGCATTTTCTGCGCGTTTTGGGGTATCGAACTTAAGCGGCGTATCGTAAAGCGCCTGTTTTAACTGCCATAAATGTTTAGCAACCGGATTTACCTGGATCCAGAGTCCCCGTGATTTTAGTACCCGTAAAACCTGATTTTCATCAGCTGGCGCAAAGATTTGAATAACCACATCCTGCGAGCCATCCGCAACCGGCAGGTCAAAACTGCTGGCCACTGCAAAATTGGCATCCGGATAACGTTTAGCCGCCTTCTGCACCGCAAATTTAGCAATATCATTGCCTGCTGCTGTTATTGTTTTACCCGCAGTTGATAACGTTTGACTTATTTGCCCGAGATAATAACCCTCACCGCACCCGGCATCATACAGATTGAGTTCGGTGTGCTGACAATGTTGCACTATGATGTCGGCTAATTTCATCGCCAGGGGCCGATAGGCACCGCTATCCAAAAAGCGCCGACGTGCCGCCACCATCTGTTTATTGTCACCGGGATCACGTGAGTTTTTATGTTGTGCCAGTAACAAATTGACATGCCCTTCCTTTGCCACATCAAAACTGTGGCCATTGTCACAACGTAAGACTCTTTGCGAATTAGAGTTTGGCTGATGAAGATAAAGAGGACTTTTACAGGAAGGACAGGACCACATAAGCATCATTGACTAAAACAATAAAACCCAATCATACCAAACAGCCATAAAAAAAGCCTGCGATTGCAGGCTTTTAGCATGTTAAAAACAAATGGGGATTACACGCGGGTACCACCATCAAGCTCTAACGTACGGGCGGTGAAATAATCATTTTCAAAAATGAATTTGGCCGCATGACCTAACTCTTCCACCTGCGCGAGTCGGCGCAAAGGTACGCTTTGCAGGAATTTTTCTTTCATTTCCGGACGCATCTGCGCAGCCATGGCGGTATCAACCAATCCCGGCGCGATACAACCGGTACGAATACCAAAACGCGCCAGTTCTTTACCCCAGGTCACTGTCATGGTCGCAACCGCCGCTTTAGAGGCTGAATAATTACTCTGCCCCATATTACCGCCACGCGACACTGAGGAAATATTGATGATCACGCCCTGACTGCCAGTCTCAATCATCGCAGCCGCCGCTTCACGCCCGCACAGAAAAGTGCCGGTAACATTGACGTTAAGCACAGACTGGAACTGGTCAGCCGACATTTTGCCTACCACTTTTCCGTCCTTTACTTTGAGTAACATGCCATCACGCATAATACCGGCACTGTTGATCAAACCATTTAAACGGCCAAAACGTTTAACAATCTCCGCAAAACCCTGTTCAACCGCCATTTCGTTGGTAACATCCATCACAAAATATTCAGCCTGAATGCCTTTTTGCTGTAATTCGCTGACGGCGTTTTGTAGCGCATCTTCCTGCAAATCGATTAACGCAATATGCGCGCCTTCGTTTGCAAGGGCTTCAGCCATTGCTCTTCCTAATCCCTGCGCAGCACCTGTTACTGCGATTACGTTATCTTTAAGTTGCATGGGTTAATCCTGTTTTGCGCTATACATTTTAAAAATACTGGAAAAATCTAACTGACCGTTGCCCGCCAGACTGTGCAATTTATAAAGGCTTTGCGCCATCGATCCCATAGGAATGGTAGACTGGCTTTTGTTAGCCGTATCAACCGCTAAACCTAAGTCTTTTTTCATTAAATCCACCATAAATCCACCCTGATAACCTTTGGATGATGGCACATTCTCCAACACATCCGGGCATGGGTTATACAGCTCCAGTGTCCAGTTACGACCAGAGCTTTGCAGCATAATGTCACTTAATACTTTAGGATCAAGGCCATTATCAATACCCATTTGCAATGCTTCTGCGGTACCTGCCATTAACACCGATAACAACATATTGTTGCAGATTTTGGCAATTTGCCCCGCCCCGGTTTCACCGGCGTGGAATATGTTTTTACCCATCGCCGATAATACAGGGTGAGCGCGCGCTACATTCTCAGCATCACCACCCACAATAAAGGTCAGGGTGCCGGCAGTTGCACCGGCGGTACCACCAGAGACAGGTGCATCAATAAAGGCAATCCCCTGCTCTTCTAATGCCTTTCCCACTTCCTGTGCACTAGCCGCATCAATGGTTGAGCAATCAATCACCAGGGTATTTTTAGCTAATTGATGAATTAATCCATCATCAGCTAAATACAGGCTTTTCACGTGTTTACCAGCAGGTAGCATCGAAATAACAACATCCGCATCTTTGGCGGCATCGCTCGCACTTGCACTGGCCAACGCGCCTTGTTTAACCAGAGTTTCAACACTGCTGGCTACTAAATCAAAGACTTTGACGCTAAATCCGGCTTTGACCAGATTGGCCGCCATGGGGCCACCCATATTACCTAAGCCGATAAATGCAATGGTTTGACTCATTCTAAATCTCCTACTTTCCTATGCCTTTTAACGGATGCGCTTCATCTGTCCATGGCGACGTAAAACAGTGTTCAACCAGTTCTGCAGGCACGTCTGCTACCGAGGCATATTGCCAATTTGGATTCTGATCTTTATCGATAAGCAAGGCGCGCACACCTTCCTGAAACTCGCCAGTGGATGCACAACGGCACGACATAATTAGTTCCATACGGAAACATTCCGCCAGTGTTTTCGACGCACCGCGTTTTAATTGCTCAAATACCAAACAGGCAGTTAAGGCAGAGCCATTGTTTAACGTCTGCTGCGCGCGAGCTAACCACTTATCTTCACCGCAATCATGATTCAAAATAGCCTGATAAATCTGAGCAATATTGTCGCTGGCGGTTAATTGCTGAATTAATGCCTCGTGAGGTTTGACATTAGCCGCCGGCAACTGAGCTAAATGTTGCTGATGGTACTGCTGACACAGATCAGTCAGTTTTTGATGATTCAGACTGACCGTTTCACCAAAAGGCAATGTCAGCAACTGTTCGATAAAACCGGCTTTTTGCTCATGGGGAATAAAATGGTCTGCCAGTTTGACATGCAAGGCATCCATCGCATTAATACTGGCGCCGGTTAATCCCAAAAACAAACCAACACCCGGTGCCATTTTATTTAAAAACCAGCTCCCCCCCACATCAGGATATAAACCGATGCTAATTTCCGGCATGGCAATACGCGAAGACTCAGTAACAATGCGATGACTGCCACCGCACAGCAGCCCTAAACCGCCACCCATCACAATACCATTGCCCCAGACTATAAAAGGTTTGTGGAAGGTATGAATCAAATAATCGAGGCGATATTCTTCACTGAAAAAGACTTCCACCGCTTCTGGTGTGACTTTTGGTGCTTTAACCATGGCATCGTGCATTGCCACCACATCACCACCGGCACAAAAGGCTTTATCGCCTTCACCATCAAGCAAAACGGCCGCAATAGTGCTGTCGTTTTGCCATGCAAGTAGTTGTGGCATTAACGCCTGAATCATATCCAGATCCAGCGCATTGAGTGAACGCACTTTATTTAACCTGGCATAACCAATTTTTTTACCGTTATGGGCAGATAACTCCTCAAAAATGACTTTATCTGTCATATGTTCTCCTTAAAGCAGGTCACCGGCATCGGCAGATAGAATTCTTCGACCGATAATCAGTCGCATAATTTCATTAGTGCCTTCTAAAATCTGGTGAACGCGCACATCACGCATATGGCGCTCCAGTGGATACTCTTTGATATAACCGTAGCCACCGTGCAATTGCAGCGCTTCATTACACACTTTAAACCCGACATCGGTAGCAAAACGTTTTGCCATCGCACAATACGCAGTGGCTTCAGGATCGTTATTATCCAGTTTAAACGCCGCTAAACGCACCATTTGGCGTGCCGCAACCAGTTCAGTCGCCATATCGGCTAATTTAAATTGCAGTGCCTGAAATGCTGCTAAAGGCTTGCCAAACTGCTCACGTTCCTGCATGTAATTTTTGGCCGTGTTTAACGCTTGCTGCGCTGTACCAATTGAGCAGGTGGCGATATTAATGCGGCCGCCGTCCAGGCCTTTCATGGCAAAGGTAAAACCCTGGCCTTCTTCACCTAATAAATGATCAACAGGAATACGCACATCTTCAAAGGTGACCAAACGCGTAGGCTGAGCGTTCCAGCCCATTTTCTCTTCGGCTTTACCGTAAATAATACCTTTGGCATCGGCAGGCACGGCTACCGCAGAAATGCCTTTTGGCCCGGCTTCGCCGGTTCTTACCATCACCACTAAAATTTCGGTTTCACCGGCACCCGAGATAAACATTTTCGAGCCGTTAATCACATACTCATCACCATCTTTAACCGCGGTAGTGCGCAGAGATGCCGCATCCGAACCTGAACCCGGCTCAGTCAGGCAATAACTCGCCAGTTTGGCACCGGCCACTAAATCATCACACCAGCTATTTTTGAGCGATTCTGTGCCCCAGCTGGCAATCATCCAGGTGGCCATATTATGAATGGTCATCATGGCGGTGGTGGTGGTACACCCCATGGATAATTGTTCAAAAATAATCGAGGAATCTAAACGCGACAGCCCTAAACCACCGGCATCTTCAGGCGCGTATAATCCGCAAAAACCCAGCTCCCCGGCTTTTTGAATCACGTCTTTAGGGAAAATATGTTCCCTGTCCCATAATGCCGCATTGGGCGCCAGTTCCTGCTCGGCAAACTGACGAGCGGTATCGGCAAAGGCAATTTGATCTTCGGTTAAATTAAAATTCATAACAGCGACTTACCCTAAATTAATCGTCAAATTTGGACCTGAAGGAATGTCATCCTCAAACCAGCGCGATGTAACAGTTTTGGTTTCAGTATAGAAGCGTACAGCTTGCTTGCCGTAAGCATGTAAATCACCATAGAAAGAATTTTTCCAGCCAGTGAAGGAAAAGAAAGGCAATGGCACAGGAATCGGCACGTTAACACCCACTTGTCCTACTTCAACTTCGTGCTGATATTTGCGTGCAGCGGCACCATTGGCTGTAAAGATAGAGGTACCGTTACCAAATGGATTGCGGTTTACCAGTGCGATGGCTTCTTCTAATGTATCTACACAGACACAACACAGTACAGGACCAAAAATTTCCTGGGTGTAAATATCCATATCAGGTTTCACATCAGTGAACACCGTCGGACCAACCCAGTTACCCTGCTCGTAGCCGGCAACGCTAAAATCAGAACCATCAACAATACAATTTGCTCCCTGATCTTTACCCGATTGAATCAAACTTAAAACACGCGCTTTGGCTTGCGGGCTAATTAACGGACCAAAACCGGCTTTTTCATCATTCCATAAACCCGGTTTTACTTTGGCGATTTCGCTGGCCAGTTCGTCAATCCACTGTTTGGAGTCACCCACAAAGACTGCTACCGAAATCGCCATACAGCGCTGACCGGCTGCACCAACACTGGCACCAACGAGGTTATTAATCACTTGTTGTTTGTTGGCATCCGGCATGATTACCGAGTGATTTTTTGCCCCGGCAAAACATTGCGCACGTTTTAAATGATCGGTCGCTGTCTTATAAATGTGCTGACCAACAGGCACAGAGCCGACAAAGGATACGGCTTTAATATCATCATGGGTCAGTAAGGTATTCACCTGATCTTTGCCGCCATGTACCACGTTTAATACCCCTTTAGGGCAACCGGCTTCTTCGAACAATTCAGCTAAACGGGTGGGCGTAAGCGGATCCTGCTCAGAGGGTTTCAGTACAAAGGTATTGCCGCAGGCAATCGCCAGAGGGAACATCCACAATGGAATCATTGCAGGGAAATTAAAGGGTGTAATACCTGCGCACACACCTAAAGGCTGAATATAACTGCTGGTATCAATGCCCCGCGCGACATTTTCAACCGTTTCACCCATCATCAGAGCTGGAATATTGGCGGCTTGCTCCACTACCTCGATACCACGCCACACATCGCCTTTAGCATCAGCAAACGTTTTACCGGTTTCTTTGGCCAGGATTTCCGCAATTTCATCGTGATGTTGTTTTAATAAATGCTGATAACGCATCATCAGTCGCGCACGCTCAGGCACCGGCACTTCACGCCAGTCTGCAAATGCAGACTTAGCAGAGGCAATTGCCTGTTGCATTTCATCATCAGTGGCACAAGGTGCACGAGCAATAACTTCGTTATTCGCCGGATTGGTAACGTCAATAAATTGATCGGCTTTCGATGACACAAACTTGCCATCAATAAATAATGGAACTGTATTCATAGGGTACTCTCTTGGCTGTGACTCAGTGTTTTGGCCTGAGGAACGACATTTAATTTTCATAACATTAACAAAGTTTTCACTTTAACGTTAACGTTAAGGTTAAATATTTACAATAATTTTGCCAACCAGCTGTACAGATTTTTTAACCCCTGCTCGCTTTGCATACAGAATAGATAAAATGCATAAAACAAAATTTCATTTATGACAGGAATTGTTGGTATTATCACAATTGCTTAAGCCAATCTTAATATTAAGGATGCTGTAACTCGTTCATGGGAATTGCCAATATAAATGTCGCCATCGTAGAAGATAATGGAGTTGCCAGAATAAATCTGCGCAATCACCTGCTGGCGATGGGTTTCGTTGACATAGGCTGTTACAGCCACGGACGTGAATTACGCAATGCGATGCGTAAACGTTCCTTCCATCTGATACTAATGGACTTCCATTTAGGTCCGGATAAAACCGGGGTGGAGGTCATTCAGGAACTTCAACAATCTGGTAGCTTAAAACCCTCCACTGCTGTGGTATTTTTAACTGCAGACAGCGTGCCCATGGTGCTGGGTCAGATTGTTGATATTCACCCTGATGTAGTGGTGTTAAAACCCTATACCATCCGTAATCTCGAAAAAGCAGTGATCCTGACATTGCAATTTCGCGACGCATTAAAACCAGTCTTTCGTGAACTGGATAATCACCGTTACAACAAAGCGCTGGCACTACTGGATGAAGTCATCGCCAGTAAAAAACTGAGCAAAAGTCGTACTAACCTGACCAAGTTACGTGGTCGTCTGTTGATTAAAGCCGGACAGTTCAAAAAAGCCATTGCGCTTTACGAACGTATTTTACAAGCCTCTGACAAGGTGGTGTGGGCACAATGGGGGCTGGTACTCAGTCGCTATTTATCCGGTGATATTGCAGGCAGTGAAGCAGACCTTGAGCGTATGCTTAATACACACATGACCAAAGACAAAGCATGTGAGTGGCTAACACGTATTAATATTCAGAAAACACAATACCAGCGCGCGCAGGGTTATATTGACATGATCCGTGAAGGAGATTTAACCATGTCAGCCGCACGTCTTAAAGTGCATTTGTGTCAGGTACAGGACAATGTCGAAGACGCAATTAAGCTGCTGGAGAAAAAACGCGAAACCAATCGCCATTCCCGTGAACGTTTTGCTGAACTGACCATGGATTTAGCCCGCTGCCATCTGGTGTTAGCGGAAAAATCGTCCGGTAAAGACAGAGATAACGCCATCAAGGCAGCACGTATGCTAATTGGCAGTGCCAGTCGTCGCGCAGTAGATGAAGAGCTAAGCCTTAAACGCAACTATATGAGTGCCATGGTAGCAGTGCTTGAAGGGGATGAAGATAAAGCACTGGAAATCCTCAAACAGGACGGCATGATGGAACTGGAAAGTGCCGATGTGTCATTACTGGCAGACGCCGCCAGTGCCTGGATGGGCGTAGGTGAAGCAGGTCTCGCCTCAGAATTAATGCAGGAATGTGAAGATAAAATGGCACAGTTACAGGATGAAAACGAAAAAACCGTTTCATCTTTGCGCATCCTCAAAAATGAAGAAACCATGGGTGATAAAAAATCCCGTGCACTGGAATTTAATAAATCGGGACTGGCGTTATTTAATCAAAGTGAGTTTGATGAAGGCATCGATTATTTCTATCAGGCGCATATTTTATTTCCAAAAGAACCAGCCTTTTTACTCAACCTGTTGCAATGCATGGTTGAAGCCAAGATAGCCAGTCACAAAAAAGTGCGTTCAATCGATATCTACCGCAAATTACTTGAATTCACGTTATCGGATGCCAACCAAAAACGATTTAATGACGTGAAAGCCAAAATGAAAGCCGATGTGAGTATTCATCAACCACCGGCGACGTCCGAACAAACAGAAGAAGTAGCTGATTCAAAAGAATGAACCAGCTACCTTTTGCTTAGTTTACTAACTCAATCGCTACCGCAGTGGCTTCACCACCACCGATACATAACGACGCAATACCTTTTTGTTTACCGTATTGCTGCATCGCATGAATTAAGCTAACCACAATACGTGCACCGGATGCACCAATTGGATGCCCTAAAGCACAGGCACCACCGTGTACGTTAACTTTGGCATCATCTAAACCTAACTGGCGCGTTGCCAGCATAGTGACCATGGCAAAAGCTTCGTTAATTTCAAATAGATCCACCTCGTCTTTGCTCCAGCCGGTTTTATCAAACAGCTTTTGCATTGCGCCCACAGGCGCCACGGTGAAGTTTTCTGGTTCAATCGAGTTGGTAGTATGTGCTACCACTTTCGCAATCGGTGTTAAACCTAATTCATCGGCTTTGCCTTTGCTCATCATTAACAAAGCGGCGGCACCATCAGAAATCGAACTGGAGTTAGCCGCCGTGATAGTACCGTCTTTTTTAAACGCCGGACGCAGGCCCGGGATTTTATCCGGCATGGCTTTAGTTGGAGATTCGTCAATATTCACCTCAACGTCGCCTTTACGGGTTTTGATGGTTACCGGCACGATTTCGTTATCGAATTTACCCTCTGCAGCGGCTTGCTGCGCTTTCGACAATGAGCTTAACGCAAATTCATCCATTTGCTCACGGGTGATACCTTCGCTGTCGGCAGTATCCTGGGCAAAACAGCCCATAGCTTTACCGTCGTAGGCGTTTTCCAGACCATCCAGCATCATGTGATCCAGCACCTGACCATGGCCCATGCGGTAACCGCCACGTGCTTTTGGCAATAAATAAGGCGCATTACTCATGGATTCCATACCACCAGCCACCACTACCTCGGCGCTGCCAGCTTTGATTAAATCATGCGCTAACATAATGGCTTTCATGCCTGAACCACACACTTTATTGATGGTAGTGACACCAGCCGATAAAGGTAAACCTGCCGCTAACGAGGCCTGACGGGCCGGAGACTGACCCAGACCAGCAGGCAATACACAGCCCATAATCACTTCATCTACCTGCACATCATTTACCGCAGCTTTAATCGCTACCGCACCTAAACTGGTGGCAGTTTCGCTGGACAGGCTCCCCATAAATCCGCCTAAAGGCGTACGTTTGGCAGTTACTATTACAATGTCATTTGCTTGCATGTTGAATTCCACTAACAAAAATTAAACGGCTAATTTACATAGGCTTTAGCCCTGTCGCCATAACACTTAGGTACACCCTGGCTAATTAATTTATCAGGGTGTCGTACAGGAAATTGCACATATTTGCTTAAAATCCAGTCACCAGTGTATTGACGCACGACCAAGGTTACTTTACCTTTACGTTAACCTATCATTTACGTAAACGTAAAGTAATTATGACTGAAGACATCACATACAGTATTGGTGAACTGGCAAAAGAATTTGACATTACCACCCGTTCCATCCGTTTTTACGAGGAACAAGGGCTGCTTAATCCAGAGCGCAATGGCCAAAATCGCATCTACAACAAAAAAGACCGCGTACGCTTAAAACTGATTATGCGCGGTAAGCGTTTAGGCTTTTCACTGGCAGAAACCAAAACCCTGTTTAACCTGTATGACAGTCATGAAAACTCTGCAGCACAGTTGCATGCCATGCTGGAAATGACCCACGAAAAACGTGCGGTACTTAACCAGCAACTGGAAGACATCAACTTGCTGATGAATGAATTAAATGAAGTGGAACAGCGCTGCCGCGAAGATCTGGCCGAGCTGGAAACCCAAAACAAATAAATACCCCAGCCTGTGACACAACAGGTTTCGAGATTGAGGATAATTAAATGAATGCTCCGTACCCTACTTTAAACTTTGATCTTGGCGAAGACGTGGATATGTTACGTGACCACGTGTATGCCTTCGCACAGGGTGAAATCGCCCCTCTGGCGGAAAAAGCCGACGAACAAAACAGCTTCCCCAATGAACTTTGGCCTAAAATGGGCGAAATGGGTTTGTTAGGTGTGACCGTGGATGAAGAATTCGGTGGTGCCAATATGGGTTATTTAGCTCATGTGGTGGCGATGGAAGAAATCAGCCGCGCCTCTGCCGGTATCGCACTTAGCTACGGTGCGCACTCTAATTTATGTGTGAACCAGATTTACCGTAACGGTAACGATGCACAACGTGCCAGGTACCTGCCAAAACTGATCAGCGGTGAACACATTGGTGCACTGGCAATGAGTGAACCTAACGCCGGTTCCGATGTAGTTTCCATGAAACTGACCGCTAAAAAAGACGGCGATCACTATGTGCTAAACGGCAACAAAATGTGGATCACCAATGGTCCTGATGCACATACCTTTGTTATTTACGCCAAAACCGATGTGAGTGCCGGTCATAAAGGCATCAGTGCTTTTATCGTTGAACGTGGCACGCCAGGTTTCTCACAGGCGCAAAAACTCGACAAATTAGGCATGCGCTCATCCAATACCTGTGAACTGGTATTTGAAGATTGCCGTGTACCGGCTGAAAATCTGATGGGTAACGAAGGCGACGGCGTTAAAATTTTAATGAGCGGTCTGGATTATGAGCGTCTGGTTCTGGCGGGTGGCCCACTGGGCATTATGCAGGCCTGTATGGATTTAGTGGTGCCTTATATTCACGACCGTAAACAGTTTGGTCAGTCCATCGGTGAATTCCAGTTAATTCAGGGCAAAGTGGCCGATATGTACACCCAGATGAATGCCGCCCGTGCTTACGTTTACACTGTAGCGAAAGCCTGTGACCGTGGTGAAACCACCCGTAAAGATGCCGCAGGCGCGATTTTATATGCCGCAGAACTGGCAACCAAAATGGCGCTGGATGCCATCCAGTTATTAGGGGGTAACGGTTATATCAACGAATTCCCGGCCGGACGTTTATTGCGTGATGCCAAATTATATGAAATTGGCGCCGGTACCTCAGAAATTCGCCGTATGTTAATCGGTCGCGAATTATTCAAAGAATCGGCTTAATCCGCCGCCGGACAACCTAATAAGCCGGCCTTTGCCGGCTTTGTCAGAATAGGAGCACCAGGTGCCAGTTATTCAATCGACAATCAATACCAAAAGCCAAAGCTTTAGCGATAACGCCGCCGCCATGCAAACGGTGGTGGATGATTTGCAAGATAAAATCGCCCAAATCAAACTTGGTGGCGGTGAAAAGTACCGCGAAAAACACGTGTCGCGCGGCAAGTTACTCCCGCGTGATCGCATCAACGCCCTGCTCGACCCCGGCAGCGCCTTTTTGGAATTATCCCAATTGGCTGCATGGGAAGTATATGAAGATTACGTACCGGCAGCCGGCATTATTACCGGTATAGGCCGTGTGGCGGGTGTGGAATGTATTATTGTGGCTAACGATGCCACAGTAAAAGGCGGAACCTATTACCCGCTGACAGTAAAAAAACACCTGCGCGCACAAACCATCGCCAGCCAGAATAATCTGCCGTGTATTTATTTGGTGGATTCCGGCGGTGCTAACCTGCCGCGTCAGGATGACGTCTTCCCCGACCGCGAACACTTCGGGCGTATATTTTATAATCAGGCGACCATGTCGGCCGAAGGTATCGGCCAGATTGCTGTGGTGATGGGCTCTTGTACCGCAGGCGGTGCTTATGTACCGGCCATGGCAGATGAGTCAATTATCGTACGTGAACAAGGCACCATCTTTTTAGGTGGGCCACCACTGGTAAAAGCTGCCACCGGCGAAGTGGTCACGGCCGAAGAATTAGGCGGCGGTGACGTACATACCCGCACCTCGGGTGTGGCGGATTATTTAGCCAATAATGATCACCATGCACTGCAACTGGCGCGTGATGCCATTGGCCGTTTAAACCGGGTTAAAACGCTTAACATCGATGTGCGTGAACCGGTTGCGCCTAAATACGATGCCAAAGAAATCTATGGCCTGATCCCCAAAGACAGCAAACAAAGCTTTGATGTACGCGAAGTGATTGCGCGCATTGTCGATGGCTCAGAGTTTGATGAGTTTAAAGCGCTGTACGGCACCACTTTGGTGTGTGGTTTTGCACGAATTTTCGGATATCCGGTGGGCATTGTTGCCAATAACGGCATTTTGTTTGGTGAGTCGGCCTTAAAAGGCGCGCACTTTGTTGAGCTATGCGCTCAGCGCAAAATCCCGCTGGTATTTTTGCAAAACATCACCGGTTTTATGGTGGGTAAACAATACGAGCAAGGCGGTATTGCCAAACACGGCGCCAAAATGGTCACGGCGGTGGCCTGTGCCAATGTGCCTAAATTCACCATTTTAATCGGCGGCAGTTTTGGTGCCGGTAACTACGGCATGTGCGGCCGTGCTTACGATCCGCGCTTTTTGTTTATGTGGCCCAATGCACGTATTTCGGTAATGGGCGGCGAACAAGCGGCTGGCGTATTAGCCCAGGTGAAACGCGACCAAAAAGCGGCTGCAGGTGAAAACTGGCCAGCTGAAGAAGAACAAGCCTTTAAACAACCGGTAATCGACACCTACGAAAAACAAGGTCACCCTTACTACGCCTCGGCGCGGTTATGGGATGACGGCGTGATCGATCCGGCCGATACCCGCAAAGTACTGGGGCTGTGTATTTCTGCCTCGCTGAATAAACCAATTGAAGACACACGCTTTGGCGTGTTCAGAATGTAAGGAAGCGAATTATGTCTGATGCATTACTTTATTCAGTCGATAAGCGCGGTGTGGCCACTGTTACGTTAAACCGCCCGCAAAAACACAACGCCTTTGACGATGCGTTAATTGCCGAGCTAACCGCGCAGTTTAAACAGATTGCCGCAGATAAAACTGTACGTGTGGTGGTATTAACCGCCAACGGCAAAAACTTCTGCGCGGGTGCCGATTTAGGCTGGATGCAGCGCATGGCCGGTTACAGCGAAGAGGAAAACCGCCGTGATGCCAACGCGCTGGCCGAGATGTTATTTACCTTAAACAGCCTGCCACAACCGACTATCGCCCGTGTAAACGGCGCGGCTTTTGGCGGTGCGGTAGGCTTAGTGGCCTGCTGTGATATGGCAGTCGCCACCAAGCTTAGCCAGTTCTGTTTATCGGAAGTCAAACTGGGATTAATTCCGGCCACCATCAGCCCTTATGTGATTGCTGCCATTGGCGAACGTCAGGCGCGCCGTTATTTCTTAACTGCCGAGCGTTTTACCGCTCGTCGTGCGCGTCGTTTAGGCTTAGTTAATGAAACCGTCACCGAAGAAGACTTAGAGCCAACGGTCAACGGCTTAATCGATTCACTGCTGCAAAACAGTCCGGCAGCCATTGCGGCAGGAAAACAATTAATTGCCAACGTAAGCAAGCGCAGTGTGGATGATAAATTACTGGCTTACACCAGTGAGCAAATCGCGGCCATTCGAGTATCCCAGGAAGGTCAGGAAGGGCTCAATTCCTTTTTAGAAAAGCGCTTACCGGCGTGGCGTCAGGGGCAGGAGTAATCCAATGAAAAAACTATTAATTGCCAACCGTGGTGAAATCGCCTGCCGTGTTATCCGCAGCGCGAAAAAACTCGGTATCAAAACCGTGGCGGTATATTCCGATGCCGATGCCCATGCCATGCATGTGCAAATGGCCGATGAAGCAGTACATATTGGCGCTGCACCCTCTAAAGAAAGTTACCTGCAAGGCCAGCGAATTTTGGATGCAGCGATTGCTTTAGGTGTGGATGCCATTCACCCGGGTTATGGCTTTTTATCCGAAAATGCCAATTTTGCCCAGGCCTGTGCAGATAATGGCATAGAGTTTGTTGGCCCACCCACTGGCGCAATTGAAGCCATGGGCAGTAAATCGGCAGCCAAAGCGATAATGGAAAAAGCCGGTGTGCCACTGGTACCCGGGTATCATGGCGATAATCAGGACGCCGAATTTTTAAAACAACAAGCCATTGATATGGGCTTTCCGGTATTGCTCAAAGCCGCAGCCGGTGGCGGCGGCAAAGGCATGCGTCAGGTGCATCAGCTAAGTGAATTTGATGAAGCACTGGCCGCCGCCAAGCGTGAAGCCATGTCGAGCTTTGGCGATGATTTAATGCTGGTAGAAAAATACCTGATGCAACCGCGCCACGTGGAAATTCAGGTATTTTGCGATAAACACGGCAACGGCGTGTATCTGTTTGAGCGTGATTGCTCGTTGCAACGTCGCCACCAAAAAGTGATTGAAGAAGCCCCGGCACCGGGCATGCAAAGCGAATTACGTCAACAAATGGGCGAAGCGGCACTAAAAGCAGCCGAAGCCATTGGTTATGTGGGCGCCGGCACGGTGGAGTTTTTGCTTGATGTCGACGGCAGTTTCTATTTTATGGAAATGAATACCCGTTTACAGGTAGAGCATCCGGTTACCGAAATGATCACCGGCGAGGATTTGGTGGAATGGCAAATCCGTGTGGCCGATGGTGAACATCTGCCAAAAACACAGCAGCAGCTGACCTTAAAAGGCCATGCCTTTGAAGCGCGGGTGTACGCCGAAGATCCGGACAACGACTTCCTGCCTGCCACCGGCACGCTCAAATTACTGCAAGCGCCAGCTGAATCGCGCTTTGTGCGGGTGGATACCGGTGTTACCGAAGGTGATGAAGTATCGGTGTATTACGACCCAATGATCGCCAAGCTGATCGTGTGGGATGAAAATCGCGATAAAGCGCTGGCACGCATGCAAAGTGCTTTGCGTGATTACCGTATTAGTGGCGTGACCACCAACCTCGATTTTCTGCATCGTTTAGCAGTGCATCCAGCCTTTGCAGCGTGCGAACTGGATACCAACTTTATCCAAAAACATGAAGCAGAACTCTTTGCCGGGCAGGATGTACATCTAGGTGACAAACTAGTGTATGCCGCAGCCTATTTGGCGCTACGTCAGCAGCAAAACCGCAGCCATGTTATTCCGCGCTCACAGGATGCTCATTCGCCCTGGCTGGCGCAGGATAACTGGCGCAGCAATGAAACACTGGAGCAAGTGTTTGAACTGGCACACGGTGAAGACCTGTTCAGGTTAACCGTATTTCAGCAGGATAATCTGCTGCATATCCAGCACGACAATGTGGTGCATTTGGTTGATGCCAGGTTAAACGGCCGCACTTTGGATATCGCACTGGACGGTCGCCATGAGCAACTTACCGTGTTTGCCGATGGCAATCAGATCCAGTTATTTGACGATAGCGGCAGCGTGTTGATTGAGCAGCAATTGCCCGATTTACAGCTCGATAGCGACCACGCCGGCCCGGCTGATTTTGCCGCACCGATGAATGGCACTATCGTCACCCATCTAGTAGAAGCTGGCCAAAGTGTGGAAAAAGGTCAGGCACTGTTGGTGATGGAAGCCATGAAAATGGAACACAGCATCAAAGCCCCAGCGGCTGGCAAAGTCACCGAGTTTTATTATCAGCCCGGTGAACTGGTCGATGGCGGCAGCGATCTGCTGGCGTTTGAAGCCGATTAGGAGTCATCAGTCATGAGCTATCCTGAATTTGTCAAAATCGTTGAAGTGGGTCCGCGTGACGGACTGCAAAATGAAAAGGCACTGATTGATTTAAGCCACAAAGTGGCACTGGTCAACCAGCTGGCCGATGCTGGTTTTAACGTGGTAGAAACCGGCAGTTTTGTCTCGCCCAAATGGGTGCCACAAATGGCCGACAGTAGCGCGGTATTTACCGGCATTGAACGTAAAGCGGGTGTTACCTACTCTGCGCTAACGCCAAATCTCAAAGGCTTTGATGCCGCAATTGAAGCTGGCGCCGACGAAGTGGCGATTTTTGGCGCCGCATCAGAAAGTTTTACCCACAAAAACATCAATTGCAGCATAGCGGAATCACTGGAGCGTTTCGCGCCAGTGGTAGCAGCAGCCAAAGCCAAAGGCTTAAAAGTACGAGGTTATGTTAGCTGCGTATTAGGTTGCCCCTACGAGGGTGAAATCGCCCCAGCCAAAGTGGCCGAGGTCAGCAAAGCACTACTGGATATGGGCTGCTACGAAATTTCCCTCGGCGATACCATAGGTGTTGGCACCCCGGTAAAAACCGAAGCCATGTTAAATGAGGTATTAAAAGTGGTGCCGCTTGAAAAACTGGCGGTGCATTTTCACGATACCTATGGTCAGGCACTGGCAAATATCCTGCAAGCGCTGAAAATGGGCATTGCCGTAGTGGATTCTGCAGTAGCCGGTTTAGGCGGCTGCCCCTACGCTAAAGGCGCCAGCGGCAATGTAGCCAGTGAAGATGTGTTGTACATGCTGCACGGCATGGGCATTTTAACCGGTGTTGATTTGGATAAAGTAATCGAAGCGGGTGATGCGATTACCAAAGCATTGGGCAAAGAGAATCAGTCTAAAGTGGCAAAGGCCAAATTGGCAGATTGCTAGAGATGCGATTGCATCAATACAATCTTTTAAAAAGCCGACAGTCGTCGGCTTTTTTGTGTTTTTAGCCAAATAGTCGCATGGCTAGTCTGCGACTCTGACTGTTGTATTCGCAATGACATCATCCCTGATGTTTTTCACCCCCAGTCCCGTGGGCGCGAGCCTATTTGGAAAGACCCAAATAGGCGAAAGGTCTTTCACTCCGCCAACTTTCTTAACGCCAAAATCAGACTGGCTTAAATTCGAAACGGCCAAAGGCAGCAATCCCTGCAAAGCGTTGGCCTTGGCCGAACGTCCTGTTCGGCCATTCGAAAGCCAATTTGATTTTGTCTAAAAGTTAGAGTCGCATTAAGTCAGCCGTTGGCTGACTAGGTTTAAAACCAAAGACATCAGAATTTTCAGCGACAGCAGCCAAACAAAGTTTGGCTAATTGCGACTCAAACTTGCCTTGTGTAGGTGAAATTTGTTCGAACGGGAAAACAGGACGTTTTCCCGATGTGCGTGTTTTGCACGGATAGCTACCTCGCACAGGTTCGTTTTCAACAAGTCTTGTTTTCCCCAGACATAAAATCATACTTAACGGCAAAGGTGACAACCTAAAGTATTGGTTTTATTAACATAAAGGGATAAGGTAAGAAAAAATTTGGGAATAGCCGCTCCGGACTTATACGGAAATCGCGCTAATACACTGTTAGCCTTACATAAAGGAATATATGAGTATCGATTGGAACGTAATCTTAACTGGTCTGTTAGCCCCTGTTGCAGTGCTAATTATCAAAACTATCCTTGATTTCAAGCTGGCTCCATTATTTGTTAAATATTTTTGGTGGATTCCGGTACGTGGGATGTTTAGATCGAAACCAATAAATATAGCGGGTAAGTGGGAGCAAATTTGGGAATCAGCAGGTAGTTTAGGGTTTTCTAAGTCTAGCCAACGCCACAGCCATCCTGTAATTCGTCAGTTTGGAAGTTATTGCTATACAGAGTTCGAATCCAAATCAAAAACCTATGTGGTTTTTGGTAAAATCGTCAACGATTATTTGGTTGGTGACTGGTTTGATAAGAATGACGCTAGTGGCTATTTCGGTGCATTTCAATTGCAGATAATTGATGCAAGCTCTATGAAAGGACGCTGGATTGGTCACTCCAAAACAAAGCATGAAGTGAAAGGCGATGAATGGAACTGGAATAGAATGTAAGGCTAACAAACAACTTATGTGGGACTTTTAAAGCTTGCTTTGGTTCCGCTTCGCTACACATTTTAGCCAAGCTTTATAAGCCCCATACTTGGGTGTTAAATGTCAAAGGAGATAACGTGCGTGATATTCAGGAAGAAATGCTGACAGGCGAGATCAAATCCTCGAAGGGTTTTGTATCCGCATCTAAGTGGCTAAAGGTATCTTTGGCCTGCTTGGTTGTATGTGCGTACTTCACGGATGCAGCATGGTTAACTGATGTAATTGTATTCTCCGTTGTCTTGTCGCTAATCCTACCACTAGTTTTTTTCGATGTATTCATTCAGAAGCTGCTGGAGTACAACACCCTAAAGGTGCAGGAGCGCCAAGTGTTCAATGCCAAGGAAGCTAATGAGCATTTTGAAAAGCTATACAAGAAGGTTGGCAGGTAATGCCATTTAACAAGTTGCTGTTGTCGCAGCGCAAAAGGCGTGCTTTGGGAGGTATGCAGACAGTTATGAATGGATTAGAAAAAATTGAATTCCTAGATAACATTGGATCAGAGCTTCAGTCTAGGATGACCTTTTCTGATATTGATACATATTTCCGAGGGTATGGCGTTCCAACACAGGACGATTATCCTCACAATAGCAAAAGAGCATACGCAAAAGATATGCTTGCTAATGTAGATGATGAGTTACTTTTTAAAATTGCGGATGAACTAGGAATAATAGAAGTTCCAAATAGCTCGACTTCGGCTAAGGATGTCAGTTTTTGGAAAGCAGGACACTTCCGGCTTTTTCTTAGCCACTTGGCTTCGTTTAAGGTTCAAACATCTCATCTTCAAACGGCTCTCAGAAAATATGCTATATCGAGTTTTGTTGCTCATGAAGATATTGAGCCAACCAAGGAATGGCAAAATGAAATTGAGGCTGGTTTGCGTACAATGGACGCTATAGCGGCCATTCTTATGCCAGGCTTTCAAGAAAGTAAATGGTGCGATCAAGAAGTTGGAGTTGCAGTCGGTCGTGATGTCTTAGTAATTCCGATTCGCAAAGGGCAGGATCCCTACGGATTTATAGGGAAGTATCAAGGCATTCAGGCGAAAGGAAAAACAATAGGTGAAGTAGCTGAGGCTGTATTCAAAACTTTAGTAAAATCGCCCAAAACCAGAAATAAGATACTAGTTGCGTTATCTGGTGCAATTGCAAATGCAACTACTAGCGAGGAGGCAATTGAAAAGGTTTTAATCTTCAACTCTTTAGATGGCGTCCCATCAGAAATCCTGGAAAATCTAAAGCAGCAGGTTGTTGACAATAGCCGTCTTACAGAATCCAAGGAATTTGTCGATAATCTGAACATGATGCTTAGCAAATTCAATGTTAAGAAACTTACGATTGGAAAAACAGAACAGGAAGCTGAATGGGATGATATTCCGTTCTAGATACGCACATAACGAGACGGTCAAGTAAGGACGCAGCAAACTGTGCCGCTTAGCTTGGCGTTATGTAATGATGGTGGATAGTAAATACGCTGTGAGATTACAAACAAAATACAACTTATATTTAAGTTTTTTATTTATTGCCGCCCTTGGTATTTTTTACGTAGTGTGGGACTTGTTGTATTCATTATTTCACGTTTTAGGAATCGAAAAATATGCTTCAGGAGAACCTGGTGAAAGTCTTAATATATTTGATTATGTATATTTGATTTCACTTGTTTTAACGTTTCTTGTCTCTTATTTAGCTACGGCATTGGCAGTTGGTATCTTTAATAACTGGACTGTAAAACAAACTTTAGACAGGCTTGTCAATTTCAAAAATATTCCAGCTCATTGGTATAAACAATGACGACCTAACAAACTTTTTAGAGTGGAAAATCAATCAAAGTGGTCAGGGCTAATTATTTTGAATAAAAAAAGTGAATTAAAATTGTCAGTAACTCCTAAAAGCTAAACAACAACTTAGCTTTTTTGTTTTTCAGTGACTCTGACTTTTAACCAGAAACGAGCTGGCTTTTGAATAATCATGCTTAATGTTAACGTCGATTAAAATAACAAATAACCACATACGAAAATGACATTAACAAAACTCACCAGCGCCATAATCTTATTACCTTTGACAATTTTATTGACCAGTTGCGCTTCTACACAAAAACCTGACCCCGTGCCAAATGCAATTGACCTTTATCTGGCCGATTTACATAAAACTGAGCAACGCGGTGGTTCATTGTATTGTGAAAAGGACGAGGACAATCATCAATTTAAGAGTTGTGAAGCGTTTAACCAACTTAAACAACAAGGCTGTTATGGCAATTCAACTTACGCTATGAGCGTTGAACTGAACTATGAAAGATTATGCAATCAAATCGATAGATTAAAAAATGCCAAACTAACCAAGGTAAATTATTTTGACTTGTCATCACCCAATTGGTGGCAGGCTATTCCAGCTGAAATTATTCCCATGTCGGGCGGTATTTATAGCGATGACTCATGGAAAATCGCACAGCAAAACAGACAAAAACTTGTATCAGGCAAACAACTTGGTGAGCTTAATTTATCAAATACCTCAAGCGATACAGCAACGCTTGAACTGATATTAGCGACAGATAAACAAGCCTGTGGTGAGATAAATGATACCTTCAATTTATCGGTAAAACTGGTTGCCGATTTTGATAATGACGGCATCGCTGAATTACTGCTACAAGGCTATCGAGTTGACCGTTCAGACACTTGCAGATTAGGCAGCGGCAATAGCCTTGGAGCAGGCTTTACTGCGATGATTAAAAAGCCCGCTGAAAACGCACCGATTGAAATTTCGCCTTTCCCTGCAAACTAGTTAAAGAACTAATCGTAATGTCAAATCACATTATCACTAACTCCCAAAAGCCAAGCTCCGCTTGGCTTTTTCCTTTCAGCGATTCTGGCATTTAGCCAAAAACAAGCTGGCTTTCGAATGGCCGAACACGACTTTCGGCCTTGGGCGATATGGATGTCGCACGAAAAAACAATGGCAGGCTGTAAAACGTTGTTGTACGGATGTGGGCGCTGCCAGTTGTAATAGGTCATTGGTGGAATGAGCAGTTTCCGTGTCTTATCTTTATATTTGCGCTAGCAGGTAATCCAGTTGCTCTATCACGGTTTCAGGTTCCACATAATGAATATAGTGATTATCCGTTTTTGAAAAAACAACTCGAATGTTTGTTGAAAGTTTGTGCATATCGGCAATTGCTTTAAGGTAGCTATCTCTTGTACGTTCCCAAACTTTTGGGAGACGTTGTTTAAAACTACTGTTATTGGGGTCCCAAATCCCATTTTTAGCCCATAATAAAACGTAAGGTTTATCGCCGAAGTCTTGTGTCTTTTTTATAATCGATTCATTCATTTTTATATCGATAAAAGCCTTATTTTTACCAGGATCATCCCAGTATTTAAAATCTTCTTTCAGTCTTGCTGACTCCCACTCTCCTTCATAACTTTCCGTGTTCAAGTGCCACCTATTTACTCTGTTAAACCACATACCATATTGGCTTGGATCTATCAGCAAAATAGCTTTTACATCATCTGGATACAGATGATTGTATGCTTTTACAGGATAGGAACCATATGAATGCCCAACCATAATATAAGGAGGATTAACATTGGCATTGTTTAATACTTTTTTTAACCGGTGACTCATATCATTGATATTATTTGCATGCTTTAATTTATCGCTTTTACCGGTATGCGCTCTGTCATAAATGCAGATTCTATTCTTTGACTGGATATTGTCGATAATTGCATTCCAATGCCCCTGGGAACCATAATCACCTAATCCTGAATGAACAATTATCGTAGGTGATTGATTACCATAACATGCTAAATGCAGCTTTGCGTCTCCGGCATCGAACATTCCTATCAGTGGTTTTTGTGGTTCTGCGGCTATAACACTTCTAAAAATTATAGTTCCAATAACAGTTAAAAAAATCCAATACTTAAGATACTTCACTAGAGTCATCCATTTGATATTGTAAAGATTACATTTGTAATCATAATGTATGAACAGACTAAAGATCAATCTGGTTTATAAATTAACAAAAATAATAGGGCGGAGTCTGAGGGTTCCCTGGTTAATATAAAACGCAGGCGCTAAGGCTGGCGTTGTCTGGCTGTTACTGAATTAATACGAGCCGTCAACAAAGGCGGCTAAATCATCTTTGATGTCTAACTGTGAGCATAGTTAACTTAAACCACTTTGATTAACGCCTAAAGTCAAGCAACAGCTTAGCTTTCTGTGACTCTGACTTTAGTCAACATCAAACTATTGCAGAATCATCCACCTGCTGACATGTTTTAAAACTGTTGACTGTTTTATCCAGCTGATTGGCAACACCATGCAAACCGTTGACTATCTTGCCATTGGTATCAGCTTGCTGTTGAACCTGTTTCGACAAGTCAGTAATACGGTGAACATTTTGATTGATATCATTGATTACCATGCTTTGTTCTTCTGTCGCAGCAGAAACCTGCAGATTTGAAGCCATGACGCGTTCAAATTTACTGTTCAGCACGTCAAATTGCTGAGTATTCTCATTCAACATGGTAACCATACTTCTTACTTCTGCCTCAGAGTGCTGCATATTGTGTACAGCAGACTCAGACACCGTTTTAAGGGCGGATATCATTGTTTCAATTTCCTGAGTACTTTGCTGTGTTCTCGCTGCCAGATTACGCACTTCATCCGCAACAACGGCAAACCCCCGACCTTGTTCCGCAGCGCGCGCCGCTTCAATTGCCGCATTAAGTGCCAATAAATTGGTTTGCTCTGCAATACCCTGAATGGTGGTAATAATGCTATTAATCTTTTCCACCTGAGAGCCTAATTCCACCACTTCTTTTGCGGATTGAGACATCCGCAGGTTAAGTTTGTCCATGTCGCTCATCACAGTGCGATAATTACAGTTCATCTGACTACTTTGCTCACTGACTTCCTGAACTTCAGAACTCGCTGACTGAACGCTTTGGGTTATCTCTTTAGCTGATGCCTGTAATTGATTGATGGCAGTCGCAACGTTATGCATATTGTCATTAACATGATTGATGCACTCCATTGTTGACGACGTCCGGCCCATAAGGTCATCAGCATTGCCAGCCACTTTGGTACTGGAAGAGCGAATGTCATTCATCACATCTTCTATATTAACCATCATTTGGTTAAGTGACTGAGCCAGAGTGCCCAGTTCATTATTGACATCCAGTTGCAACCTGTAGTCCAGACCGGTTTGAGGGTCGGCCATTGTTGTAATTTGATGTATCAGACTATCCACTTTTGACATTATCTGACGTACAAGGAAAAAACCGCCGGCAACCAGGCTAGCCATCAGAATAAGGATAACGAATATCGCTTTTGTGGTTACATCCACCTTTTTTAACCGACCGAATTCAGCAAATTTCTGCTCCAACGAGGTTTCTGACAATGTCGATACATCATTCATACGAACAAATGCTGCAGATTCCTTAGCCTGTTGAGTAATGATTTTACTCATGTCAGTCAGTGCGGCGGTTATTATAATGCAGGTAAGGATCAGTGCAGGCAGAATGGCAACTAAGGTTAATTGGGTACGAATTGATAACTTCATGAATAACTCGTCTAATGGCTTATAGTTAGAATAATCTGCAGATTAGAACGACATAACCCTGATTTAATTACAAAATATACAGCAAAGATCAACACGCTCTAAGTAATATAAAAACCCTCGCCAACAAACATAAAAATATTGAGTAACACAGTGTTATACCTTCGCTCCCCTGCTCCCAGCGACATCAAAATCTTAAAACAACTTTATGCAGCGAGTAGCTCTTTACATCAGCCATGGAGTTATGCGCCGACTGACTTTGAACAATTTATACAGGACGAAGGGCGTTATCTGTTGTGCCTGAAAGTGGACGATTCAATTATTGGGACATTTCATATTTCCGGCATCGTACGGGGTTATTTTCAGTCCGCGTATTTAGGCTTTGAGGTGTTTGCGCCTTATCAGGGTAAAGGGTTTATGAAACCGGGCTTACAGCTGTTAATAAAAGAAGCCTTTGAAACCCTTAATTTGCATCGGCTTGAAGCCAATATTCAACCAGAAAATAGTGCATCGACTAAGTTGGTATCGGGTGCAGGTTTTGTGAAAGAAGGCTTTTCAAAGCAATATTTAAATATTGGTGGCAAAGGCTGGAAAGATCATGAACGCTGGGCATTGCTCAATACTCATTGGCAATCAAATGGTAAAACTAAAATTGGTAATACTGCTAGTTAAAAAAAGCATTCTAAATTAAGACAACCAGCATTAACGTTTAATTAACACAATATATAAGTTAATGGTTTATTTATGTTTTTTGGGCGAGTTCACCGATTTATTCCAAGGGTTGTTACATGTATTTTCGCATTGGCCAGTATCGCAGCCTGCAACCCTGCATCACAAAGTAGCGCCTCACCCAAACAAGATAACCCGCTTTCATCTAAACCCAGGCTAGCTAAAAACCTTATTAGAGTAGAGTTCGACCATCGCATAAAACCAGTAACACATGTAGCCTCTGGCGCTTTATATGGTGTGGTTGAACATATCCCCGAAGATTTACAACAATTAGTAACGCCCTTGCAACCCAGTACCTATTTGCAACCGGCTCTTGCAGGTAAAGATGCACAACAGCCTTACGGCAATGCGGTTGCGGTAGCTGAACGATTGACAAATGTCAGCGATGCCAAAGTAACAATTAGGCTGGCAGATGTATTGCCCGGCTGGCCATACGAATGGACAAATTGGCAGCAATGGCAAAGCAAAGTGATGCAGGTTATTAATTCACGCCAGCATTCCAACAGCAATAACTACTATGGCTATGAAATTTGGAATGAACCCGATGTGACCTGGCAAGCGAAAAATGGTCAGTTTAATCGTGATGTATGGCTAAAAACTTACCAGCTATTAAAGCAACATGATCCTCAGCAAGCGATTATAGGTCCTTCATTTGCGGTATATGAACAACAAAAAATGCGCGAATTCCTGCTTTTTTGTAAGCAATACAACTGCTTGCCTGATGTCATTTCCTGGCATCAATTACAAGGTGTGGAAAGCGTGGCGACGAATGTCGCTAATTACCGCGCAACTGAGAAAGAATTAGGAATAGCGGCCAAACGATTGAGTATTAACGAGTATTCTCACGATACACACGAATATGAGGGAGCACCTGGTGTATCCGTGCCTTTTATTGCCAAGTTTGAGCGTCATGGCGTGGAGAGTGCCAATATATCATGGTGGTTCCCTGCTCTCCCCGGTCGATTAGGTAGTTTACTTACGGCTAATAATCAGAAAAATGGAGGCTGGTGGTTATATAAATGGTATGGCGATATGCAAGGAGACATGGTTAAAACAGTTCCACCCGATGATAACAGTGATGGTCTGGACGCCTTTGCGAATATCGACCTGCTCAATAATTCAGCGAGCATTGTGCTGGGCGGCAATTTTACCGGCACCGCCAGTGTTAACATTAGTGGATTGCCACAAGCCTTTGGTGACACAATTTTAGTAAAAACTGAACATGTTGTTTGGGACAGTAAAGAAAGTCCGGTTAATCAAACGATAACGGATTCAGTAAAAACCTATGACATTGAACAAGGCGAAATAAAGCTGGATGTCGTTGTAGAAAATGCGTTGTGGGGTTATCGACTGCAGCTAACACCACAAAAAAACACTAATTTACACAACGTTAGAAGCTAACGACTGACTTTTTCAATCACTTGTGCAATGTCTTTTAACACAATCGGTTTGGTTACAAACTCACGCATTCCGGCGTTGAGACACTTGTCTTTATCCTCCTGCAGGGCATTGGCGGTCATGGCAATAACAGGTATACCGGGATTAATTTTTAAAATAAGTTTAGTTGCGGTCACACCGTCCATGACCGGCATCTGCATATCCATAAATATCAGTGAATATGCCTGCTCAGTACACATGTCCACCGCCTGTTGCCCGTTTTCCGCAACATCACATTCATAACCCAAATTTTCCAGCATGCTCACGGCCACAATCTGATTCACAATGTTGTCTTCCACCAGCAAAATCTTATGTGGGTGATGGCTGGCGAAATTGCTCATATCTATATGGTTGCTCGTTTCCTCCTGTTTCTCGCCGCGCTGCATGTCGAGTTCAAACACAAAACTGGAGCCAATACCTTTTTCACTATTTACCCGAATATTCCCCCCCATTAAATCAATCAACTTGGCACAAATGGCCAGTCCTAAACCTGTGCCGCCAAACTTACGGGTAATACTGTTATCTGCCTGACTAAAATCCTGAAATAGTTTTGCCTGCTCATCGAGTGACATGCCTATTCCACGGTCCTGTACACAAAACTCAACCCTCAGGTTATCTTGTGACTCATTAAGCAGGGAAACATTTATAAAAACATCAGAATCACTGTATGAAAATTTAACTGCATTACTGACCAGATTCATCAATATCTGTTTAAGTCTGACCACATCACAAACCAGATATTCGGGCACATTGGAATCGATAAACGAATGAATGGTTATGCCTTTTTCAGCGCTGGCATTGGTATTTAAAAACGCAACTTCTTCGATAATTTTTTGTAGCTGAAAATTCACCGCCTCTATGGTCATCTTGCCGGATTCAATTTTTGAAATATCCAGAATGTCATTGATGATTATCAGCAAACTATCGCTACAGGATTTGATGATTTTGAACATTTCACGCTGATTATCATCAAGCGATGTTGCTTCCATTAAAGACAGGGAGCCCAGAATACCGTTCATCGGTGTGCGGATTTCATGGCTCATATTGGCTAAAAACAGAGATTTGGCTTTTTCAGCTGATTGCGCCTGTTCTTTGGCCCAAATCAGCTCCTGCTGTTTTTGTTTTATTTCACTGATATCACGGATAATACCGGTAAAATAGATGCCATCATCGGTGAGCGCTTCGCCGACATTTAATGCGATAGGAAAAACCGTACCATCTTTTCTTTTTGCTTCTAATGCCCGGGTTTTACCAATAATACTGGCTCGTCCTGTCGTCAGATAATTTTGAATATATTGATCATGATGAGAACGATGCTCATCGGACACTATCATCGATATATTCTGGCCTGTAAATTCCTGCTCAGAATAACCAAACATTTCAGTACTTTTTTTATTGACGCTTTCAATAATGCCTTGTTTATTAATCACAAAAAAAGCGTCGGGCATCGTGGTAAAAATAGAATTTAACTTGGCGTTATTTTTTTTATTTTCCAGCGCCTCCTGTTTTAATTCGGTTATATCGCGCGAGGAGGCATATAAAAAAAACTCACCGTCCAGCTCAATGCCACGGGCGTTAATTTCCACATCAAACTGTGAGCCATCTTTACGCTCGTGACGGGTCTGAAAACGTCTGGGGGATTGAATTAAATCTTTAATAATCGGAACTATCTGCACGACAGGGAAAACACGATCCCAGTCTTTTACATTGAGGTTCAAGGCTTCTTCCAGCGAATATCCCAGTAACTCAGCAAATGCAATACTGCAATAAACGACATCGCCCTGAGTATCAACAACATGCACGCCATCCGAGGCATGTTCGACCAAATTTTTTAATAACAGCAGTTCACGTTCCGGTGTCGCAAACTGAGTTTTTAGGTTTTTTGAATCATTCATTACGCCGGACAACTTTGTAATGGCAGGAGGATTATTATTGGTATTTAAAGTGTAGCTGTAAATCTCAATTATGTGATTATTAATGGCTTTTTAAAATTGATAGTGACTGTTTGAATGAGAACAACCGAATATGCGACACTGCTGCTCTTTATTTTGTCTCGCGCTGTATGATTATGACACCACTGCCGTCCTTTTCCGAAAACACCTTATTCTCTGAACCATTGTTAAACTGGATTGCTCAGTGCAACCTGTGGAATTTATGGGTGCCCAAAAACTATGGAGGGCTGGAAACCGGTTTTCTGACCGGACTTCAGCAGTTACAAACATTGGCAAGAACCGATAGTAGTCTCGGCTGGACAGTTACCTTATGTGCAGGCGCCAATTATTTTGTCGGTAATTTGCTTCCTCAAACAGCCGATCAGATATTCGCCGGGGGCAAAGCTATTTTAGGTGGCAGTGGTGGCATGTTTGGCACTGCAGAGAAACTGGACAACCACTACAAGCTTAATGGTACCTGGCGCTACGCAACCGGCGCACCTTACTTAACCCACTTCACACTCAATGCACAAATAACCGAAAATGGTCAGGCACTCACTCATGCCGACGGCTCACCACAGTTTTTGTCCTTTGTGATCCCGGCCAGCGAAGTGGACATTATTCAGGACTGGAACACCATGGGTTTAAAAGCCTCTGCTACTCATTCCTTTAGCGTTAGCAACTTGCTCGTGAATCAGGAAGCCAGTTTTAGCTATAACCATTGCCATTTACCGCAAGCGATTTTCCGTATTCCCTTTAGTCTGTTTGCTGATTTAACTTTATGGGTGAACTACCTTGGCATGGCCGAACATTTTGTAGCAGAGGCACAAGATGTATTGCCAACTGAATCAGCACAAGGCTTACTAGCTGAGCTGCAAGCGGCAATCACGCAAGCCAATCAACAAATAATCGACTTTGCCACATTAACCAGTGAAAGGGTTGAAAACGCTCGGGAACCCGCTAGTGCATTTTGCGACAAGGTACACCAAAGCGCCTGTGATTCTGTGAAATGTTTTAGCCAACAGATAGTGACCATATTCCCGCATTTAGGCGTAAAAGCGGCGCGCGAAGAGCATATCCTTAATCAAATATTCCGCGATTATTTTACTGCGAGCCAACATCATATTTTTAGCGATATGGTTTAATAATGGCGTGCAATAACCGACGGCTTCCGGACTTACGCCAGTCCGGAGAACGAAGATAATTGTTGTTTGTGGTTGGTTTGATAAGCCTGATGCAATTTATTCACGTTGAGATTATTAGCAGAAACGTTGTCTTTAACCGGCTGTTCTTTTTCACTGGAAGACTTGACATATTGAGCCATCAATTGCTCTTCCAACTTAGATAATAATAACTGTTTTTCCTGAGTGCCTAAATCGGTGTCATTCTGAATATCGACTTTTAACCCCTGCAACTCCTGAGTCGCTTTGATATTTTTCACCTCGACTTCTTTGGCATCCAGATTAACCAGGGGACTATGGTTATTTGAAGGATTAACGTTAGCAGAGGAAGCGCTTGTCTTTGAACGGTAAAGGGCCGTATAAGGATTTATGCCAGAATCGATATTCACAGTATTAAGCGTCCTTATTAAAGGTTTTAAAATCATCTATTTCTTTATTTCAATCTCAAAAGCAATAAATACGCCAAACAGTAATACTGTTTTTACCGGTTGTTTTCACCTGTAAGGATATGAATTAGCGGCAATATTTTTCCCATAAGGTATATCGTTGCCACCCACTAACAGCAACGTATTAATGAACCTCAGGAACATAATAACGCAGACAATCAAAAACGTGATGCTGCTCGTTTGAATCAGGATGCACAACCATCTGACATATGAATAAAAATATTAACTATTGCAGAGCGCACGACAACCCCAGTCTTAACAAATCAATTTAAATCAATTAGTTAGATAATTAAAACAAAGCATTCGCATTTAAATCAGCGACTGATTACACTGAGTGGCAATCTTAATCAGGATTGTTAGCATGACCGCAATTTCCCAGCCAATAAACGACATCTACCGAACAGAATCACGCCGTATTTTGGCGACGCTGGTGCGCTTATTAGGTGATATAGAGCTGGCGGAAGATGCCATGCAGGATGCATTTAATGAAGCCTTGAACCACTGGCCAGTCAAAGGTATGCCGGACAATCCTCGTGCCTGGCTGATATCCACCGGCCGTTTTAAAGCTATCGACAGATTGCGCCGGCAGGCTAAATTCAGCACCTATGCCGAATTACCCGATGATCATCAGATTGATATGCAGGATGACCCCGCTTTGCAAGACGAACAATCGATTGTCGATGATCAACTACGTTTAATTTTTACCTGCTGCCACCCTGCTCTTTCTGCCGAAGCGCGTGTTGCTTTAACCCTGCGCGAGGTGTGTGGCATGAGTACAGAACAAATCGCCAGTGCCTTTTTACAAAGTACCACAACTCTGGCTCAGCGAATTGTGCGCGCTAAAAGTAAAATTCGTCAGGCTGGCATTCCATACGAAGTACCAGAACAGGAAGATTTACCCGAGCGTTTAGATGCGGTGTTGCAAGTGATTTATCTGTTATTTAACGAGGGTTACAGCGCCAGCAGCGGCGAAAATTTGCTGCGTCAGGAATTATCCAACGAGGCGATTCGTTTGGGGAAATTACTACTGTCACTGCTGCCCAACGCAGAAATACAAGGTCTGTTGGGATTAATGCTGTTGCATGAATCACGGCGCCATGCTCGTATGGATGATGATGGCGATATGATCCTGCTTGAAGAACAAAACCGGGCTTTATGGGATAAGCAGTTAATTGAACACGGCGTAGCGCTCGTTGAGCAAGCGTTAAAAAGCGGTGAGTTTGGCGCTTACAGTTTGCAAGCGGCGATTGCTGCGGTGCACTGCGAGGCTGAATCGGCCAGCGATACCGACTGGGCGCAAATCATTTTGCTGTACGATAAACTGCTCGAACTAACGCCCTCACCGGTGATTGAACTTAATCGTGCAGTCGCTATCGCGATGCGTGATGGCCCAACAGATGGGCTTAAACTTTTACATCAGTTGCAACAGCAACCTGCACTTAAAAATTACTATTGGTTGCAAAGCGCTAAAGCCGACTTATATCGCCGTGCCGGTGATAAACAAAACGCGCTAAAACATTATCAGCAAGCACTTGGTTTAACTGAACAAGCAGCTGAACAACGTTTTTTAAAAAAACGTATTGCCCAATTAAGTTAAAAAATATTTTCAGCCAATGTCGAAATCATTAACCATCAAACGACTACTTGCTGAAACCTAACCTACAAAAGGATATTCAGATGAAATTTATGTTGTTAATGATCCCCAATGTTTATCAGCCTGGTAGCAATCCCACATCCGATTTCACCCCCGATCCGCAAAAAATGGAGGAAATGGGACGCTTTAACGAAGAGCTCGGCAAGCGTTCTAAAATTACCGATTTAAATGGCCTGCAACCACAGCTAAACGGCGCACGTGTGGCCTTTAACAAAGGTCATGCCACGGTTACCGATGGTCCTTCTATTGAAAGTAAAGAAGTACTGGGCGGCTACTGGATGATTGAAGCTGACAGCAAAGAGGCTGTGGTTGAAATGATGCAGCAATGCCCGGCAGAAGACGGCGATATCATTGAAATTCGCCAGATATTCGAATTCGAAGAATAAGTAGGTGAAGTGATGAAATACATTTGCCTGGGTTATATCGAAGATAAATATTTCGAAGACTTAACCGAAAAACAGCAACAGGATTTTATGGATAGCTGTTTTGCCTACGATGAAGAACTGCAAAAAAACGGCCATATGATCGGTGGTGAGGCATTGCAACCCACCAACACCGCTACCACAGTGCGCCAGCGCGGCGGTAAATTGCAAATTACCGATGGCCCCTTTGCCGAAACCAAGGAATATTTAGGTGGCATTATGTTGCTCGAAGCCAGGGACTTAAATGAAGCCATTCAATTAATGTCGCACCACCCCAGCATTGGCATGGGCGGCACCTTTGAAATCCGCCCTGCTGCCGACCTTGATGCCATGTTTGAGCAAAGTCGTCTTCGACGTAGTTCATCTAATAACTAACCCAGAACGCGATTTAAGTTCCCATGTCTTAAATTTGCGACAGGCATAAAAAAACCGGTGCCAACCGAAGTTGTAACACCGGAACACAAAGGGGAAAAGTGTGTTTTTATTCGCCGCTAGCTTGCTCAGTAGCGGTGAATTCAACATGAGTAGTCTGATTTGCTTCAACCATCGCAGATTGTGATGCCAAAAAGCTAAAACCGTCTTGTGCATTTTGATCTGTTTCAGGTTCATCAATTTGCGCCATGCAGCTAAAAGCGACTGTGTATTCACCTGTGGGGACATAACCAGCTTCGAACTCGTAAGCCTGAGTATCATCGTTGAAATTAACTGCTGCAGTGGTAAATGGGGTCACTTCATCCTGATTTTCCGGCTCATCTGCATCATCACCCAGAAGGGTCATATCGGTATGTTCACCTTGATAGATATACACTGCGTTACCCATTTCCATGTCGGTCTTACTGGCACATGATTCGTCATTAATGAGATCAGTCGACACGGTTCCATTAATGGTTCCAATGTCATTGTTCGCTACCAAACGAACACCGCGAGGTTTCAGGAATACCGCTTGTTGTCCCACAGGATCGACCAGTGACTTACGTAAATCGAATTCCACTGTGTACGCCGCTTCAACATTCGCTTGTGCTGTAATGCCGTCCAGCTTTAGCTCACCACTTGGAACGCGCAAATTAAAGGTTCCACCCAACATTTCGATATAAGATTCATCGGTAACATGTAAACGAATTTGTGAATATTCACCGGTGGGGATTTCCACATCCGTCACCAAAGAAGCGAAATCACTGCCCTGCACCGTTAACAAGTCAACTGATTTTGCTTCACTATTTTCATCCTTAACATCAATCACAATAGGATCGCCATTTCCCTCAAGCGTAATGGCATCAAAATACACTACGACCTTAGTGGCGTTATCAACCGGTGCATCTGATACATTCATTGAAAAGTTAGTTTTATTACTGGTTTGAGCTGGAGGTGCAGTATTAGAGCTACTATTGTCGCTACCACCACCACAGGCACTTAAAAGACAAACACTACTGACCAGGGGAAGGATTACTTTATACATTGCTACCTCACTTCAATTCTCGTTATATACTTAATTTCCCTGAATTCGGTTTAGCCGACCACATCCATAAAATCGGTTTGTAATTGTCATATATCAAGTACTATTCCACTTTATAATTTTTGTTTAATAACAATAACTTAATTAACATTATGTAAATTGCGAAGAGTAAAAGTGTCGCTTTTTAGCAACAATTACATGCTGAGATATGAAAGATTTACCGCACAAAAAATATGCATAAGGAAATCTAGAATGAGCAAAGCACTAATAACGCTTTGCTCATTCTAATAAAGGTCAATGTGGGATTGGTTAACGAATAAGACGGTGACGCGATTTAGTATCTATGACTAAATCTCTATTTCCTCAAAGCGAGATGGTTTGCCTACGCCACCCGCTTTAAGCCCAACAATTTCGCCTTGCTCAAGATTCAATACCACATTAATACAACTGGGTGATGCCGGTTGCATGGCATAGCCTTGCTCTATCTGGAAGCTGTATTTTTGAATATGCATGATATCGTGTAGATAACAAGCTAACGGCCCGGCTGCCATGCCTGTTGCCGATTCTTCATCAATGCCATAGCGCGGTGCAAACATACGCGTGCTGGCATCACGGTCTGCTACATTGGTTTCACTGGTAAAAACGTAATAACCAATCAGATCATATTCATCCGACAGCTGTTCGATAATGGTTTGATTGGGTTGAATACTTTCCAACGCTTCGATACTGGTAACACCCACCACCAGAAATCCGTTGCCTGTATTAACGATACGTGGTGAACCGACGATTTGTTGCTGCTCCAGACCTAAAGACAACAGAATTTGTTCCAGCTTATGCGAAACGTCAATGTAGCTGGGTTTAAGCTGCGCCATATAAGCAAAGTGACCCTGCACTTCAATGGTACGATCACCATCGATGGTCTCTTTAGAGGTATGCTGCGTAGGCACTAACCCTTGCTGTGATAAATGACTAAAGGTGGCAATCGTGGCGTGGCCACAATGGGCAATCTGGCGATTAGGGGTGAAAAAGTCCAGCTTAAAATCGGCGGTTTGTGAGTCCGATACAAAAGCGGTTTCCGATAAACCGACTTTGCGCGCGATCTGTAATTTTTGTTCAGCTGATAAAGCATCAGCATTCAGTACAACACCGGCAGGATTTCCACCGCTCTGACCATCGACAAAAGCATCGACTATGGCTACGTTTACTTTCATTTTGTTGCTCCGTGAGTGAATGAGAAAGTAAGCTTAACAACCTGGACCATGCTCTAGATCAAGCGTTTTTGAACCGATTTATTTTATTTTTTGTCACTTCAACATAATGCTCGATATTTTGTTGCTGCACAGCCAAATGCGCCAGGTGTTCTTGCAGCAATTCAATACAGGCTTGTTTATCATCGGAATAAAAGGCATTGGTATATTGTTTGATTTTATTCAGAGACATACCTGAATTTTTCATACAGGAAATCCAGTTAAGCACTTCCACATCTTTATGCGCATAGGCGCGATGCCCACTGATATCTTTAACTGGCTTTTGTATTAACCCCTGTTTTTCATAGTAACGGATGGTATGAATACCTAACCCGGTTTCACTGCTCACTGTACCTATTTTCATATTTATGCCTGATTGAATATCTGATTAAAATAATGCAATAAGCCAGTGAGCAATTCCAGTGGTTACATGCCTGATGGTTTGAACAATTAATCCCGTTTTATACCTTGTGGGCGTAAAAACAATCGACTTAACTGTCCGGCTATTTTGGAGAAATCGCCAAATTCATCGACATTGCGATTAATGTTCACTGCCAGTGAAAACTGATATTCAGGGATCACCATTAAAAAGCTCTGTGCACCGCGGGATACGCCACCATGACTGTAATAATCGACCTCTGGTAAAGCAGGATCAATGCTAATTTGATGTTTACGCCAGCCAATCGCATAATTTTGCGGATTTACCTCACCATTATTTAATCGTTGCGGCTCATAAAACGCCTCTCTAACATCGGCCGGTATAAAGTCAGATTGCATAAAACCCTGACCAAACTGTGCCAAATCGCTTGAAGTAGACACCCAGCCACCGGCAGCTAATCGATGGCTTAAATCCACCTTGCGCCAAACATAAAACTGTTCTGAGTCGGATTTATCCTGTTTGTAAAACTGTGCAAGTTTAGTCGCTTTTTGCTCAATCTGAGTATGAGACAGTTTAAGCGGGCTAAAAACCTGATGTTGCATCCAGGCTGTGTAAGACTCACCCGTTGCCTTTTCAATCACCTGACTCAACAAAACCGTGCCCAGGCTTGAGTATTCAAAGCGTTCGCCGGGCTTACCCAACAGTTTACTTTCATCAAACAGAGCAACGGCATCATCCACATGCTCATAATAATGATCCAGGGTCATGGATTTTAATAAGCCGCTAAACTCAGTGTTTTGACCATAATGTGGCAGACCTGCCATATGTGATGCCAGCTGCCTTGGGGTAATTTGTGCCCAGTTTGGATTGGGCAAATGTTCGTATAAGTCTTTTAGTGGCGTATCCAGAGTCAGTTTATGGCTCGCCACCGCGCGAGCCAAACCTGCAGAAGTCAGTGCTTTTGAGGTGCTGCCAATACGTAATTGCGTATCGGTTTGCATGGGTAATGCATGTTTAAGATCGGCCCAGCCTGCCGCACCTTGCCACACCAGTTGATTATTAATCGCAACGGCAGCGGTAAAGCCCGGCGAATTAATAACCTCCCGGTGTTTTTCTAACATTGCAATTGCATCCGCGGCCTGGATTGCATAATCACTGTTATGCACCTTAGACACCATTGGCGCATTGGCATGAGGCATGGTTTGCTGACCAAAAGGCAGCATGGGTAATTTATCTTTGTGGCTTAAAAAGCCGTAAATCGGTGTCAGTAAATAACCAAGAATTACCAGTAAAAGTACTAATATCAGTTTTAATTTCATCACAATCTCCTAAGTGTTTGATTGTGCTGATGCTGCTGATATTTAAGGGTTTTATCTTCTCAAAAATGAAAAATGCTGCGCATTTTTAAAATTGATCACGATATTCTGTCGGTGTCACACCTATTTGTTGTTTAAATGCACGATTAAAGGTGGCAACAGAGCCATACCCCATGTCCAGTGCCAAGGTAAGAATCGGCAAAGATTTGTCTGCGGATTTGAGTTTTTCACACATGGCAGGAATGCGGTAGCTGTTTAAATAGTGAGAAAAATTACTGAATCCTAATTGCTGATTAATCAGTTTGCGAAGTTGATGTTCCGGCATATTAATATGCTCGGCTAATTTACCAATGCTCAATTGTTCCTCGCGAAAACCGCCTTGCTGCATAAACTCTTCAAGTTTTGCCAGTTGAGGATTATTTGAGTTGGCCGCTTTTTTAGGTTTATCGACAGGTTGTTCTGCAGTGAGATGAATGTTCCTGAGTATCACCCAAAATACCAGCACAAACATAATCATGGCGTTGACCATGCCAAATGCAGCCGTATTTCTAATCTGATGTAAAAACAACTCAAACAAGGTTAACAACGCCATATAGCTGCCAATACCAATACTAAGTTTGAGGCGCATTTGACGACGCTTATCCACTAAATCGTCCTGATAACCACTTATGCAGCGATAAACCACCCACAGCAGCACCGCCATGCCCACCACATGACTTATGTCATGAATTAGCCCACTACCCGGTGTAAAAAGGAAAAACCAAGCTAAAAAAACACACCAGCCTAATATCGGTGCGCTGATCCAAAATGGGGAATCCCGCCAATGCCATTTGGGCTGCAATTGCGTTTGTACATAAAACAGTATGGCGAATGCGGTTAAATCGGTGAACAGCAAAAGTGGCTGGCGTAACCAACCATAATACTCATCTTCAATAGGCAAAGTTAACAGCAAATAGGCACTAACACAGGTTAACAACAATAAAACGGCTGTTCTTTTTACAACGGGAGCCGGATTTTTGATATTCAGCACCATCATCATCAATAACAAACCTACGGTGGCAAAACGAAATGCCAAATCAAATATGGCGGATGAAGGTAGTGAAATCATAAAATTAACAATGGCTTACAAATGCGGTTAATGTAGCAATATTTACCTTATACAGCCAACACAGCTGTTTACTGCCAAATGAATAAACAGCTGTACAACCTCATAGATTGATGGCGATTAGCTAAAACACGCCTTTAACTCAGCTAAATGGATTTCATAGTTTTTCCATTGCTGTTGTGCGCTTTTAAAAATTGGCTGGCGTACCTGTTCTGAACTTGGGGTTTTGATCTGGCGTTTGGTTTTATGAAAATCAACGCAGCTTTGCTCAAAGGGCAAACCACAAAAATCGAGCATACGTTTAACCTGCCCTTGCAAGTCATCCAGTACGTCTTCGTGCTGTACTTTAAGCACAAAACCGGGCAGCACCTTGTTCCAGTGTTCCATCATGCGCAGGTAAGACTGATAATAACGACCAATATCGTGCAGGCTGTAACTGAAATCCTGACCTTCACCAAAGAGCTGTTTAAAACCACTAAAACAACAGGCCATCGGCTCACGACGTGCATCAATCACTTTTGCATTAGGTAAAATCAGTTTGATTAAACCGATATGCATAAAGTTGTTTGGCATTTTATCAATAAAAAATGGCGCCCCCTGGCGATAAACCTGCGTTTGTTCAATAAACTGCTGACCAAACCGGGCAAAATAGCTTTTATCAATCTCAGTTAAATTGGCCGGATATTGCGGCGCATCACCGGCAATTCGCCCACGTAAACGCATTGCCAGTCCCAGAATATTATGTAACTCCATGGTGCCGTCCACCATGGAATGCGATGCAAGAATTTGCTCGAGTAATGTTGAGCCGGCGCGTGGTAAGCCCAGAATAAAAATAGGCGCAGGATCATCATGGCCAGCATCAGCAAATTGCTCAAACAATTCAGTGCTGCAATGTGCAATTTGCTCGTCAACCTGTTTGTCGGTGTTATCAGCCTGATAGCCTAACTGCTGATGTCGCAGTTGATTACCGCGTTGGTAGTACTCAAAAGATCTATCGAAGTCAGCTGCATCTTCCAGCGCTTTACCGGCAGCAAAACACAAATGAATACGATCATCTTCAGCAATATCAGGCTGGGCTTCCTGTTGTTTAATTTGTTGTAGCTCGGCATCACTGAAACAATAGGTTTTAGTATTGGCCAGACTCCAGTAGGCATCGCCATATGACGGGTTGAGTTTAAACGCCTGCTGGTAAGCTTCAATTGCCTGCTCTCTCTGGCCATTGGCTTTATAAGCATGGCCTAGTTGCACGTACACGCCGGCTCTGTCGGGCTGAATCGTCAATACGCGCCGAAAAATCCCGATACCCGCTTCAATATTACCCAGCCCCACTTCAACCGAGCCTTTGGCAATTAAAAAAGAGGGATTATCCGGCTGTGCTTTTAGTAGCTCGTCTACATGAGGTTGCGCCACGCTAAACTTACTTAAACGAATTAATAAGCCCACATATTCGCTGCGTGCACGCTGATGATCGGGCGCAAGTTCCACGCAGCTTTCGAGTAAAAACTCGGCATCATCAAATACCCGTAAACGACCGCCAATTTCTGCCAGCAGACACATGCCTTCAATGTCATGTTTATATTTCTGTAAATACTGACGACACAAACTGTCGGCTTTATGCAGTTTTCCGTCATACATTAAATCGCGTGCGGCTAATAACGCCTGAGGTAAGGAAGATAAAAATTCGATTTGATAACCGGCACGTTGTGCATCAGCGGTTTTATTTTGGTGACGATACAGCTCCACCAGCAACTTCCAGCTGGCAATTAATGCCGGGTTATATTTTACCGCTTGTTCAAAGGCATAGGCCGCATTATCTGGCTGTTGTAATTTTAAATAGATATAGCCTTTTTCCTGCCAGCCACGGGCATGAACCGCATTGAGCGCGAGTAATTGCTCAACGCATTGCAGCGAGTTTTCAGCGTGATTGGCATAACGCTCAGCCACCGTTAACAAATACAGGATATCCGCTTGTCGCTGCGTATTGTCGGCTTGTTGCAGCAAAGTGGTTGCCTGTTCAATCGCCTGACTGAATTTTGCTTGCTGAATCAATTGCTGTAGCTGCTGTGTTTGCTCAAGCCACTGTGTTTCGCTGATATTGTTATCTGACTGTTTATCGGGGCTAACCACTGAATTCAAAACCTACCTACTCCCTGAAAGATAAAAAAGGCAAGCCTGTGGCTTGCCTTTTTGAGCTTAACCTACTTTAAGACTTAATACATATCGTATGAGAAACGCAATCCAACCGTGCGTGGACGGTTAGTCACCACTTTCGGGGTAAATTGCTGATCATCAATATGCAAAATGGCATGCTCGTCGGTGATGTTATCGACGTACAATTCCACCTTCCATTCGTTAGCGGTAATACCTACCGATGCATTAGCCAGTACATAACTGTCCTGCACATAACGGCCCCCAGCATAGCTGTTGCCATTGGTATCGGTGTAGTTAACGCCTGAATATAGGTCAGCTTCTTTTTCAATCGACAAACCGGAACCTGTGCCGTAAACCAGACGTGTGGCATCTTCCACCACAAAAGCATTCATGGTCATACCGGTATAACGATCACCGGTGTAACTGACGGCACCGTTAATATAGGCTTCCCAACCGTTATCCAACTCAAAATAATACCGTGCACGGATATTGGCAGAGAAATCAGCTGAGTATGGCAGGCTGCTACCAACCGGCGGCGCAATACCTTTAAGCTCATCATTTAAACGGGTTAATTCGCTGTCAATCCAGCTCATTGCACCGTTAACAACCAAATTATCGGTCGCCAGCCAGGTAATATCAGCATCTAAACCACGAATTTCGGCATCACCTACGTTATCGGTAAATACCAAAAAGCTAATATTGGTTGGGTCGAAACGTGAGGTTTGTAAGTCTTTGATTTCTGAATAATAAGCGGTTGCATTGACACGTAAAACACTGTCAAAGAAATCACCTTTCATGCCCACTTCGTAATTTTTCAGGGTATCGGTAGTTGAATAAACCGGGATACGGAACCCTTCAAAGGCGCCTTGTTGGTTTTTAGCCAAACCACCACCAACACGGTTGGTTACCGGTGGACGAAAACCTTCTGAATAAGTGGTAAAGAACATCAAATCATCAGCAGCTTTCCAGTTAAGGGTCGCCTTATAAATTACATCGTCAACGGTTAAGGTGCCGTCATCGTCCAGCAAACCCACTTCCAGCTGGCCACTTTGAATAGCGTCAGCAATTAACGCAGGATCCTCACCCACCGCAATTAACTCGTCTGGGTTTTGCGTGGCAAAGGCTTTAACACGGCGGCTAACATCAACCGTAGTAGTAGAACCTTTAAAGATGTCGTCAATCTGATACCAACGCGCACCTAGGCTAGCAGTAATAGTATCGGTTAAATCGTATTCAAACTGACCGAATACCGCTAACTGATCAATTTCGTGGGTGATATCGTTAACAAAGCTGACTTCTGATTCAAATGGGCCACCGTCACTGTTGATACCTTCCTGACCTACGGTTGTTACACCCAGATTCTGGAAATAGGGCAAATCGGTGTTACCTAAATTAAATTTCCCTACAGTAGACAACTCTTGTTCATCGTAGAAGATACCCGCCGTTACACGCCAGGGATTATCCACATCAGTATTAAAACGCAGCTCATGAGTTAAACGCGTGGTGTCGGTATCTTCTTTGTACCATTTAGTTGGATCGGCACAGTACTGTTCCGCCGGATCAGGGCTGGCGTAGTTACAAGCGTAATAGGCCGAATACAAACCACCATTGGTGTAACCTGTGTAATCAATGGTAGATTGAATATCACGGTTTAAATACCCGCCGGTATAAACAATATCCAGCTTGGCCAGGCGACCTTCCAGCGTCCAGGTGGTTAAACCAAAATCATCCTGGTTTTCTTCTGGTACAAAACGGTTGGTTGAACTTTCACCTTCAAGGTTAGGATCGTATGCAAATACGCCTTCGGTTTTTAAGGTTTGTTCTGTGTGCTGAACCAATAAGCTCCAGTCATTATCAAAATTATGATGTAAACCAAAACGCGCACCTGAATAGGTTGCGTCATTGGCATTATCTTCTACTAAGCCATCATTTTTGGGTGCTTCTACTGGTGTATTTTCCGGGTCGGCCAATAAGCCGCCTGAAATACGGTCAATCACTACAGCAGAGCCAATGTATCCACCTTTGCCCGGTTGGTTAAGAATGTTATCAATCCAGCCGCCCTGACGATCATTGTACGCTGCAATACGAATGGCCGTATCATCAGTTGGTGTCAGGTTGATATAAGCCTCGACCGAGTTACTCATATCGCCACCTTTGGTCCAGCTCATACCGGTATCAAAACCGGCAGCAAAACCACTGTGGCTAGGTTTTTTAGTAATTAAACGCACAGTGCCCGATTGCGAGCTGGCACCAAATAACGTGCCTTGTGGGCCAGGTAATACTTCCACACGTTCCATGTCAGTGGCATAAATATCCAGATTTCGCCCCTGCATGGATACCGGTTGTTCATCCAGGTAAAACGCTACTGATGGTTGTAATGCCTGTACGGTTGATACGGCAATACTGGTTTGGGTGGTGGCGGCACCGCGAATATAAATTTCGTTTTGCCCTGGGCCTGTGCCCTGAAACACAACGTTAGGTAAAAATTCTACGTAATCCTGAAAATCATCAATACCGAGATTTTCCAGCTGTTGTCCATTTAGAGCGGTAACCGATACCGGCACTTCCTGAATGGATTGTGTTCTTTTTGTTGCAGTGACTTGAATGGTTTCAATGGACTTTTTGCTTCCATCCGGGCTGGGCGTATCTGCAGCCATAGCTATATGACTGCTCATCGCCAGCACAATAGCCGACGATAATTTTGTGTGTTGAAACATGTTAGGCACCTGTGTTTTGTTGACTCTCGTCATATTTTAATTAAACGCACTCAAACTATTAGTGCTCAATTTTTAAATCACCAATACACTTACTCAATACTACTGATAATAGTCATTTAAAATTGCCTAATAGCGCACATAAGTGGTTCTTATATCTATACATCAACTGCTTTAAACAGCTTAAATATTTGTTTGTGCTCTAATTATTATTATATAAAATAGGTACAAAAAGCAAAGCAACAGGCAGATCACTGAGCGTTTAACAGTTACAATACTCTGGCTGGTTTAATAATTAAAAGATGTCTATCACTATGCAAAAAACTGCCAATAAATCGTCTAAACGCCTTACTCCCAGTGTGTTTTATCCATCCGCCATACTGATTGGAATACTGGTCCTGTTTGCGGCAACTATGCCCAAAACGGCCAAAGATCTTTTTGCCAGTATGCAGGCCAGTATTGTCAGTAATGCCAGTTGGTTTTATGTATTGAGCGTAGCGATTATTCTTGTTTCTGTGATTTATCTGGGTGTTTCACGTTATGGGGAAATTCGTTTAGGTCCCGATCATTCCACCCCCAAGTACAGCCAGATCACCTGGTTTTCAATGCTCTTTTCTGCTGGTATGGGTATCGGCCTGATGTTTTTTGGTGTGGCTGAGCCTGTTATGCATTATTTATCTCCACCTACTGCAGAACCAGCCACTCTGGCTGCAGTGCGTCAGGCAATGATGATGACCTTTTTTCACTGGGGTTTGCATGCCTGGGCAATTTACGCTCTGGTTGCACTGATGTTAGCGTTTTTTGCTTATCGACATAATCTGCCCCTCACGTTGCGTTCAGCACTTTATCCTCTGATTGGTGATAAAATTTATGGCCCTATTGGCCATGCCGTAGATGTATTTGCCGTTATCGGTACTGTATTTGGTGTTGCCACTTCGCTGGGTTTTGGTGCATCTCAGGTAAACTCCGGCTTGAATTATTTGTATGATCTGCCACAAACAACCAGTATGCAGATGGTTATCGTTGTAGTGGTAACACTAATGGCCGTGGTGTCTGTGGCAACCGGGCTGGACAAAGGAGTGCGCCGTTTATCAGAACTGAATATTGCGCTGGCAGTAGGGTTGCTAGTGCTGATTCTTTTGCTGGGTAACAGCGTATTCCTGCTTGAAGCTTTTGTACAAAATACCGGCGCTTATTTATCCAATCTGGTTAGCAACACTTTTAACCTTTTTGCCTATGCTAAAACCGACTGGATTGGAGGCTGGACTATTTTCTACTGGGGATGGTGGCTGGCCTGGGCTCCCTTTGTCGGTTTGTTTATTGCCAAAATATCGCGAGGGCGCACCATCCGTGAGTTTATTTTAGGCGTGTTGCTCGTGCCGACGACTTTCACGCTGTTGTGGATGACTGTATTCGGGAATTCCGCAATCGACTTTATATTTAATCAAGGCAATACCGCCCTGGGACAGGCCGTTGAAAACGATACCGCCTCAGCGTTATTCCAGTTTTTAGGACAATTTCCTCTGGCAGGATTGTTATCCGGTATTGGCATCCTGATGGTAGTGGTATTTTTTGTTACCTCAGCAGATTCGGGCTCACTGGTAGTGGATATGTTGTGCTCTAACGGCTCAACCAATACCCCGCTATGGCAACGGGTTTTCTGGGCGTCACTGACAGGCGTTGTCGCCATTGCACTGATGCTGGCGGATGGACTGGAAGCTCTTCAAACCATGACTATCGCCAGTGCGTTGCCTTTTACTCTGGTATTACTACTAGGCGTGCTGGGCTTATTTAAAGCCTTGCGCATTGACGTGTATAAACGCACCAGCTTAAGTTCGACCAGTATTACCCATGGTATGAGTGTCAGTTACGACGACTGGCGAGAGCGATTAAAAAATATCATTCATTTTCCTGAACGTGACGCAGTTACCCGATTTATTAAAAAGACGGTAAATCCTGCGCTAATTGAGGTTGCCAAGGAAATGGAAAAGCAAGGACTGGAAACCCATATCATTCATCCCGAAGACAAGGCCACCTTGCTTCAGGTTTTACATGGTGAGGAAATTGACTTCACTTACGGCGTGTATTGTCAGCGTCATATGCAGCCTGACTTTGTGCAACATGACGAAGATGAGCAGCACAACGATTACTATCGCGCTGAAGTGCACCTGCGTGAAGGTGGACAAGACTACGATGTGATGGGCTGGAGTAAGGATGAAGTGATTAACGATATTCTTGAGCAATATCAGAAACACCTGCACTTTTTACATTTATTGCGTGATCCACTAAAAAAATAAAGACGTGATTTCAGTATTAAAAGCCCCGTTGTCCGGGGCTTTTTTATGTGATTTGGTCAATCGTCACGAGTGAGTACTTCCAGCAATTCAATTTCAAATATAAGGTTACTGTTAGCTGGGATCATATCGCCAATCCGGCGCTCACCGTAGGCCAGTTCAGCAGGTACCCATAATTTGCGTTTGCCGCCGGTTTTCATGCCCTGCAAACCAATAAACCATCCCTGAATAACTTTCTTTTGTGAAAGAACGGTCTGAAACGCCCGCCCCCTGGAATAAGACGAGTCAAATTCGGTACCATCTTCCAGCCATCCCCGGTAATGAGCAGTAATTAAAGCGCCTTTTTCAGCAGCCTTACCTTCTCCTTTAACTAAATCTTCAATTGTTACTTCTGTTTGCATATTCATTCCGATAATTAACCTGCGCTGAGGCGTTTAAAAGGTTGCCATTGCCAATAGGTAATACAACGCCACACCCACTCCAGTGGTCCAAAGTGAAACACTCTTAACCACCATAAGGAGAATACTGCCTGAAATGCCAGTATACCAAAAGCCAGTATTACCTGTTCAAAGCGGGAAACCTGCATAAATAAGGCGCCACCGTAACCATAAAATAACCAGGAAAGAACCAGTGAGTGCATCATATAGTTAGTTAACGCCATCTGCCCCATCGGCGCTAACCAGGCTAAACGTTTATGCCATTTAACTGACATACATAACAAAGTAACCGCCCCCAGATAACCGGCACTAAGTAATAATTGTCCGGCCTGATCCAACGTCGTTGCGACGACCATAAAAACAGGGTGGATATCAGACTCTGGCTGAGCAGAGAGCAAAACCCCGGCAGTGCTCATCATCAATCCGCAGAACAAACCAACATACGTCATAATTTTAAAAAACAAAGTATGTTGTTCTGGTTGTGTCATTTTATTAGTAGCAATTAACCAATAACCCAGCATAAACAAAGGCAGACCGAAAAATGCCACAAATACAGGTGTCGTCAGTAACCAGTCAATAACCGATGTCGCACGGAATCGGGTAACTTGCCAGTATTCATTTTGCAGCAAACCCAATTTATCTTTATTTTGATTAAACTGTTGCTGCGCTTTGGTTTTAAGACGTTCTTCAACCGCGTCTTCAAATGCCTGTTGTTGATCGTTTTCCGCACTTGCAGGCTGTGTTTCAGTCGAATCTGTCGCAGATTGCAGTGGTTCTTCCGTTAAAATTTCAGACGAATCAAAGACTGAGTTGTGAGGGCTACCTTTGACTGATGTTACCACCTCACCAGCCTGCTGATTTTCAGCAATAGTATCTGTCATGTCAGCCGTAATAATCTGATTTTGTAAATGTTCAGGAAGTTCATCCAGATGTTCTGCAACATATTGCCGGTAATAACCGGCAAACCGCTTATCAGCCTCAGACTTAATTGTTCGATCCTGTTCTGCATTAGCAAGTGCACCATTATTGTCCTGCACCATACCAAACAGCATCCCACCGATTGTGGCAACTAAAAATGGCATGCATAACACCAGTAACCCTGCTTTTAAAAAAAATTTATTGCTATCAAAGCGCTTAAAGCGAGGTGTTTTAATCAGGCATACCCAGCCAAGCAATACCAATCCGCCAACAGCATAGTCATGCAGGATGTCGCCACTCCATAACAAAATCATATGTGCCAGACCAAAGACAAATAATGCCAGCATGCGACGGGTAAACCGGCCAACAAAAGGTCTGTTCTGCAGCTGAGCTTTAAGCAACATGATGGCGAATCCCATGCCAAACAACAGGGAAAATAACTTATAAAACTTACCTTCCACCAATACCTTTATTAACCAGCCTGCAGCCCAGTCCCAGCCCTGCAGAGTCAAATCGAATTGACTGATGGCACTTAGCGAGCGATTAAAAAACTCGATATTCATCAACAAAATGCCAAACAGGGCAAACCCACGCAAAATATCCAGTAATTGAATACGCTCGGTAGCCCGGGTAGGTTGACTATGGGTTAAATCATGACTCACGTTATCCTGAGGTTTTTCGGCTTGATCCATGTTTTACATCCTTGCAACAGGTCTTAAATCGACAAATTTTACGACAATATATCATTGAACTAACACCCATTATTGTTGCGAAACCTCCCGGGCATCTGAATCAGACTACATAGGAACCGCTACAAGATAAATATCAGAGTGCCAGTCAATATCAATTTGTAACCCAACTAAAGAGGCTATAAGCTATTGAAAATAAAGCGTTAACAACATTACAACAGGCGCATTACCCTATGTTTACTATCTGGTCACTTACGGCCATAGCGGTTGGCTTTTTAGCTTTACTATTTGCGGTGGGGTTCTGGGGAGATCGTTATCATCAGGGTAATCGTCAACGCCCCGTTATTTATAGTCTGGCACTGGGTGTTCACTGTACCTCCTGGGCGTTCTACGGTACCACCGCACAATCGGCACAATATGGCTGGGCTTTTACACCTACCTACGTAGGTAGCATTTGTGTGTTTTTATTTGGTTACCCCCTGTTAAGACGCGTTATTCATTTCTGCCAACAAAATAACATCAGCTCTGTTGCTGACTTTATTGGCAATCAGTATGGAAAATCTCATTTAATTGCCGCGATTGTTACCTTTATATGCTTTATAGGTGTGCTGCCCTACACTGCCTTACAACTTGATGCTGTGACGGCCAGTTTAAGTATGTTATCTAATGCTGAATCTCCCTGGCCAGGAGGTATCAGTTTGTATGTCGCTATGCTGCTGGCACTCTTCGCAATTTTATTTGGTACCCGTACGTTAAGTCTGACCGAGAAACACCCTGGGTTAATGCTGGCTATTGCTTTTGAGTCAGTGATTAAGCTGGCGGCATTTGTGTTACTTGGGTTATTTGTCTGCTATCAGCTATTCGATGGTGTAATTGATTTAATGGGTAAAACCCAGCTGCACACACAGGCGCGCAACGTACTGGATAGCTCCTCAGCCCCCTGGGTTTATATGAGCCATATGCTACTGGGTATGTGCTCAATGTTCTGTTTACCCAGACAGTTTCATATCAACTATGTTGAAAATAACGGAGAACAGGAATTAAAAAGTGCACGCTGGTTATTTCCGCTGTATTTGCTTGCAATAAATCTGTTTGTTTTACCCATTGCACTGGCAGGCAAAATACTGCTGCCCGAAACCAGTCCGGATAATTATGTTATTGCTTTGCCTATGCTTGGCAATAACGCTGCCGTCGCTGGCATTGTTTTTATTGGCGGACTGGCCGCTGCTTCCAGCATGGTGATTGTTGCCACACTGGCCATAGGCATAATGATGGCCAACAATCTGGTCACGCCGTTATGGTTGAAACTACGTTTTCGTGCCGACAAACAACAGGTATTTAATCAACAAAGTTTACTCACCATTCGTCGACTCACTGTTTTACTGGTAGTAGGTTTATCTTATCTGTACTACCAGTATCTTAGCCGCACTGCACCACTGGTTAACAGTGGCATTATTGCAATGGCACTGATGGCACAACTTGCGCCAAGTCTGGTTCTGGGGCTTTACTGGCAACGTAGTCATAAAATCGCAGCTATTTTGTCAATCCTGACCGGTGTCTGTTGCTGGTGGATCTATTTGTTATGGCCAAGTATTACCTCAACCTATTACTTTGACTCCATTCCCAGCGACAGTGAATTAAGTTTTGGTGTATTTATCAGTCTGGCGATAAATATTTCGGTCTATCTTGTTAGTAGCTTAATTTTGAGACAAAGACGTGAGCTGCAAAGCACTATACAGGATAAAAGTCACGAAGCTTATTATGCCATTAAGCTGCAAAACCTGCTGGCAGTAACAGAGCGGGTTTTCTCCCCATCCCAACAGCAACAATTGATCAGTCAAATCGGCACGCAGGATCTAAGTGCTTATGCCAGTGAATCCCTTATTGCAAAAATAGAAGCAGATCTGGCTGCACATGTTGGCTCTGCAAGTGCACGGATCCTGCTATCGGCGATTACCGAGCAACATCAGGTTCCACTTGCGCAGCTAGTCGGACTGGTGGAAGAAGCCAGTCAAAGCTATCAGTTTAATCACGAGCTGCTGCAGTCATCGGTTGAACATATTGATCAGGGCATTAGCGTAGTCGATCGCCATCTAAAATTGCTGGCATGGAATCAACGTTATATCCAGTTATTCAACTATCCCACGGGTTTTATTCGTGCCGGCATGCCAATTGAAGAATTACTGCGTTTTAACGCCCGGCGAGGCTTGTTTGCCAGTAATAAAGATATTGATGCAGAAGTCGCCAAACGTATCGATTATCTGCGCCATGGCAGTAGTTATAAGTATTTACGTACCCAGCCCGATGGACGTGTTATTGAACTACAGGGCAATCCTATGCCAGGTGGTGGTTTTGTAACAACTTACAGCGATATGACCGATTACGTACGTACCCAGCAATTGCTGGAAGAATCCAAATCGCAGTTAGAACTGCGCGTCGCTCAGCGAACAGAACAGTTGGAGCGGGTTAATCAGGCACTGGAAATAGCTAAACAGGAGGCAGAACAGGCCAACGACAGTAAAACCAAATTTTTGGCAGCAGCAGGACATGACTTAATGCAGCCGTTTAATGCTGCTACCTTGTTTGCCAGCATGATCAAGCAACAATCCACCCACCACAAGGTTCAGGAATTATCCGAAAGTTTATTGCTGTCGTTAGGTAATGCCGAGGAGTTGCTTAGCATGTTGCTGGATATGACCAAGCTTGAATCAGGTGTATTAACCAGTCATATAGAAGCCGTTAATTTGCATGAGCTGCTGCACCCATTAGCAGCTGAGTTTTCGCTGCAAGCTCAGCAGAAGGGTTTAGAACTTGTTTACGTTCCAAACTCTATTTGGGTCAAATCAGATCGCAAACTACTTAAACGTGTTGTGCAAAACTTATTATCAAATGCCATTCGTTATACCCTAAAAGGCAAAATATTAATCGGTGGCAGACGACTCAAAGATACAATTTACATTCAGGTTCACGATACGGGTGTTGGCATTGCCAAACATCAGCAACAGGAAATATTTAATGAGTTCCACCAACTCGATGCCGATAACCGTCAGGGACTGGGTCTCGGATTAACCATAGTCGAACGTATCTGCAGTTTATTACATCATCCCGTCACCTTGCGTTCGGAGCTGGGTAAAGGGACCTGTTTTAGTGTGCAACTCAGTCGCTGTAAAGCTCAGCGTCCCCCCGCCAATCTCCCGGTTTCAGAGCCTGCCGATAAATCGGTATTTCTGCACAATAAACAGGTACTGATTATTGATAACGAAACCCAAAACTTACACGCAATGCAGGAATTGTTTAGCCAGTGGGGGGCAAACGTTTTCGTGGCAACCAATCTGGAACAAGCTCAACAGTTACAGGCTGAGCCGCCAGATTTACTGCTGGTGGACTACCATTTGGATCACAATGTGATTGGCGTGGACGTTGCCACTCAATTAATGGATTTGTGGCACGACAATGTACCGGTTATCGTCAATAGTGCCGATTACAACGATGCGATAAAAGATCAGGCGATTGAAGCGGGGTTTACTTTTTTACCCAAGCCGCTGAAAACCGCGGCATTAAAACGAGCAATAAAAAAACTCTTTGCACTCAACAATATTGACTACGATAACTAGAGCTGGCTCATACAAACTAGAGCGTGTTGAACTTTACTGTATAAATTTTGTTCTAACTAAACACTTTTTAATCGCGACGCTTATTTGCAGGCCTAATGGATTAAGTCAAAAATAAGCAACAAAGAGTGAAAAGTGTTTAGGACGAACCCTTCGGGCAACGTTTGTGCGGCATTTCTACTGCTTCAGCACTCATTTATGTAGAACAACTACACCACATTCGTGCTTCATTGTTTAAATACCGCGCAACTCGTTGCAAAAATATACCGCAAAGTTCAACACGCTCTAATACGGAAGGTAAACACATGAAAATTAACGGCAGCTGCCATTGCGGCAATATTCGTTATCAGGCGGATGGTGAATTTGGCGATTTGCTGTCCTGCAATTGTTCCATATGCAGTAAACGTGGCAGTTTGCTGTGGTTTATCCCGCGTAGCAATCTATCTGTGAGCACGCCGGATAAACCATTGAGCACCTACACCTTTAACAGTCATAAAATAAAACACCACTTTTGCCCGGTATGTGGCTGTGCGCCATTTGGCGAAGGTGAAGATGGTAAGGGCAATTCCATGGCGGCAATTAATGCAAGGTGTGTGGATAATGTGGATTTAAGCCAGTTTAAAATTAATCATTTTGATGGGAAGAGTTTGTAAAACGCCGCAAATAATACATTTCCCCCAAATGCACCTTTTAAGGTGCATTTTTGTATCTAACCAGCTTAGCACCCAGTTGCCTTAGCTTTTCAAAGCCCAGCAAACTGATTAATACCGCCAATACGGCTAACAGCATGCCCCACAAACCAAGAATTTTTTGCTCGGAGTGCAACGTCCAGACAAATTGCCCCACGCATAATGTCGCGACCACCAATAACGTTGGCTTACGCCCAATTCGCGCCACCACAAATACGCCAAGCGGCGCCCCAAGAGCCACCACAGGTGCAGCCGCCAACCAGTTCTCAAAGACCCCATCCTGCCAGCTACCACTGATGGTTTTGACCATAACGCCGACAACAGACGTAAATGCCATAATCACAACTGATGTGGGAATGGCAATTTTCAAATCCGCCCGACACAACAGCACAAGTGCTGTATAAAGCACCATATCAATACCTACGCCCGTAACCGAAACCAGTATCATTGCCGATAATAAACCAAGCGTTAAACCGAGCTTAAAATCCCAACTTTCATCAAAGTCAGTCATGCCGCTATGACTGGCGATTTCATCCAGCCGATAAAGATGCAATAAACCAAAACTGGCCCAAATTACTGCAAACACCAACTTTATATACAGTTCTGAAAAATAAGGCGCAACAAATATAAGGCCAAGCGGCGTACCAATTAATGCGCCGAGCATAGCACCATATAACAGTGCTTTGGCCAGCGGTTGGCGCTTGGCAAGAATAAAAATGGAGGCACTGGTCATGCCGATGCTTTGAATAGCAAAACTAAAATCCCGTCCCAGACTGGCAGGCAATTCAAATAACAGTACCAATACCGGAAAACCAACGGTACCTCCGCCCATTGGCGTCGAACCCGCGGCATAACTGCCCACAGCCATTGCTGCAGCCATAGGCCAGTGCTGCAAGGTTACGGCTAATAAATCGTGGCCAAATACAATATAGGACCACACCAGATAAAAAGCGGTTAGCCAGAACCCCCAGACCCATAAATACTGCTTTGGGCGCGCCTGTAAACTCATGAAAGCTCCTTTAAAACGACGGCGCATCGTACCATAACTTCACGTTTTTCCTTGCGAAATCAGACCGCTATTCACCCATTATTTGCTTAAAAATAATCCCTGCCTGAGTGCGATTAATCACATCCAGCTTGCGCAAAACCGCAGAGACATGTTGTTTAATCGTGGTTTCCTGCACATTGAGTTCATAGGCGATTTGTTTATTAAGCATGCCGTCAGCGATGAGTTTAAGCACTTTAAACTGGTGTGGTGTCAGTTGCTGCATTTTCTCGGCGAAGGCTTTTTGATTATGATCTGTGGCGCTTTGCACGTCAGACATAACAGACTGTGGAACCCATTGTTCACCATCCATAACCTGAGCAACGGCGTCTGACAATTGGTCCAGTGAGGCTGATTTAGGAATATAACCGCTGGCACCTAAATCCAGAGCTTTGCGTATAATCTGAGGATCTTCTTCTGCCGAGACCATCACCACTAAAACATCACTAAACTCACTACGCAAGCTGCTTAAGCCAGTTAACCCCTGATTGCCCGGCATATTAAGATCAAGAAACACCAACTCGGTATCCGCATGTTCCGACAACAAACGACGGGTTTCATCCAGACTGGCAGACTGCAGCACATCACATCCCAAAACAGATTCAACAGCTTGCTTTAACGCACTGCGGAATAATGGATGATCATCGGCAATAACAACTTTGAACGACATAGATAACTTTTTGCTCTTAATTTTTTAAGCCAACTATTCACTAACAGATTAAATGGTGCAAGTGAAACCACTCTGACAACGCTCACTAAAAAATAAAGGCGACCTAAGTCGCCTTTATTTTTGCCCGAAACACGGATTAGAAACGATAACCCACGGTTAAACTCACTGTACGCGGGTCACCATAATAACCGATTAACGTGGTATCACCTCCGGTACCCGGGCCAGGGTTGTCTGTTGAATATGGCGCAGCCACGTTTACAAACGGATAGTTACCCACCAGATATTCTTTATCCGTCAGGTTTTTACCATGCAGCCCCACTGACCACTGACCATCTTCGCTGTACCAGTTCAGGCTCATATTAACTAAACCATAACCTTCCTGGGTTAATAAGTTGCCTTTCTCTACTAACGAATATTTACTGCGATAGTAATAGTTGGTATTCCATACAAAATCGCCCATTTCACTGGAGAAATTGTAATTAAATCCAAGACTTGCCGTGGTTTTAGGCGTATTGGTGATGGAAAACTGATCGGTTATATCTAACGGCTGACCATCCGGTGTTACCGACTTCACTTCGCTGAACTTAGCGTCGATATAACCTAAATTGGCATACCATTCTAAATCGTCCGTGGCGAGCACAGTTAATTCAACTTCCGCCCCTGTCGCTTCAGATTTACCCACGTTACCCAAACGTTGGTTGTTAATGGTTAAATCATCCGGATCAGGAATTAAGGTCACATATTGGCGATCTTTGTGATCGAGCATAAATAAAGTGGCATTAAAACGCACCGTGTCGTTCCAGTCGCTTTTCATACCCACTTCAAATGAATCAACAATTTCCGGATCGGCTGCTGGCTCATCCGTGGTGGCACGTGGGTTAAATGCACCGGATTTAAAACCTTGTGCATAACTGGCATATAACATCATATCCGGCGAATACTGATATTCCACCCCTAATTTAGGGGTAAAACGTGACCAGTCAGCATTGTTATCCAGTACAACATGATTGGTAGCATCGACCAGTGCCTGATCACGCACAAAACCGTCGACCCAGCCACTTTGCGGGTACATGGTGCCAAAATACACCCCGTTATATACGGTCGCATCTTTTTCTTCCTTGGTATAACGGGCACCTGCGGTTAAAGACAGTTTGTCGGTTAAGTCAAATGATCCCTGTACATAGGCAGCGATACTTTTACTATTGCTGCACCCTCCCACTTCACTGGTATAACCGTCAAATCCCAGTGCATTACCTAACACATCCAGAATGGCATCGTACTGGCCACAGGAGTCTCCTTTAAAGTAATACAAGCCCGACACCACTTTTATGCCGTCATCAACATAATTTAACTGAAATTCCTGAGTAAACTGCTCATCGTCATAAATTGCCGGCACATCAAAAATGCGCAACGAGGTGTTGTCGAAATCGATATTGGTGGGTGAATAACTTTCACGTTTTGACGTAATCGATTTAAACAGGAAATTATCATTAACATCCCAGTTTATCGTCAGGCTTACACCCTCGTTTTCAACCTTATTCCAGGTTGGCAAACTGGTATAGGAATCGTATTTACTATCAGGAACCGGCGCATCAGTTAGCAAACTAGGCAATAACCGGTAGCCACCTTTCGAATTGGATTTATCTTCAGTATTGTCATAGTTCAAACGCATAAATACATCGTCAGATGCATGATATTCCAGCGTCAAACGATAGGCCTGTAAATCCTTGTTGTAGTTTTCCTTATCCTGATTAGGCAAAGCGGAGGTTAAAAACTCACCAAACCCATCACGATTTAAATTAGCGTAAGCAAAACCAAAATAAAGCTTGTCCTGCACCAAAGGTAACTGACCACTCAGTTTAATGTCTTTTTGACCATAGCTACCTACCGTGCCTTTAACCGCAAGCTCGGTATCACCAGACATGGTTTTAGTAACATATTTAACTGCACCACCTATGGTATTTTTGCCGTATAACGTGCCTTGAGGACCACGCAATACCTCGATGCGTTCGACATTTAAAATATCCAGCACAGCGCCCTGGGGACGCGCCATATAAACGTCATCCACATAAATACCGACACCGGGCTCATAACCCCATAATGGATCTTCCTGACCTACCCCACGAATAAATGCGGTTAAGGTTGAATTGGTACCACGGCTTTTTTGCAAGGTGGTGTTGGGTGACATTTGTTGAATTTCCACCACACTGGAAATGCCTTTTTCGGCTAACTCCACCTCTCCGACAGATGTGACGGCAACCGGCACTTCCTGAATACTTTCAGCAGTTTTGCGAGCGGTTACCTCGATGCGTTCCAATCCTTTTTTCTGGTTTTCTTCCTGAGATTGTTGCTGAGCCAGAGCCAGCGGACTGGCAAGTGCTGCGGCTACTGCAATAGCGCACACAGATTGTGTAAAAATCGGCTTAGACATGTTTGTTCCTCTATACCTGTATTGTTATGGTTTTGGCATTTGTAGTTGTACGGTCACGACAAACATTAACGTATTTTTAACAAATGGTAAGCTGTACCATAGTACTATGGCGCAAGGTATCGAAGTTATCGCATTATCTCTACGGCCTTGAATAACAGGGCTATATCCACGCATTTGTTTCGCTTCGGTCAAAGCTTTATCAATGCTGGTAATTGGTTTAATTAACAACTGATTTACCGCACATAAAAATAACACTATCACCAAGGACAATACATTATGTTGAGTTTACTGGGGCTGGTAGGTGGGCTGATTTTACTGATTTGGCTGACCATTCGTGGCATGAATCTTTTTATTGCCGCACCTTTTTGTGCCCTAATCGTTGCCTTAAGCAGCAACATGCCGGTTTTTATAGGTGACACTAACTTTGTCGCCACGTATATGGCGGGTTTTTCCGGCTTTATCGCTTCGTGGTTTTTTATGTTTTTGCTGGGATCTTTGTTTGGCAAATTTATGGAAGATACCGGTGCAGCCGATTCCATAGCCAACTGGATCGTCAATAAACTCGGTATGAAACATGCTGTAGCTGCCGTGGTTTTAGCCTGTGCTTTATTAACATATGGTGGCGTGAGCGTATTTGTGGTGGCCTTTTCAGTTTACCCTATGGCGCTAAGTTTGTTTAAAGATGCCAATTTACCCCGTCGCTTTATCCCTGCTGCGCTGGCATTTGGTTCAGTGACCTTCACTATGACCTCGGCTGGTTCACCGGAAATCCAAAACTGGATCCCAATTAAATATTTAGGAACGTCCCCCTTCGCTGCCTGGGAAGTGAGCTTAGTGGTTGCCATTTTCATGGCGAGTTTTGGATACTGGTGGCTAAAACGCATGATTGGCAAAGCTGTTGCCAACGGTGAATGTTTCGAAAAGCGTGAAGGCGATACCTTTGCCAGCGAGCGTGATTACCCTCACCCACTCACCGGTCTACTGCCGCTTATTGTGGTTCTTGTATTGTCATTTACCCTGCATGAAGCACTACAGCAACTGGCGTTAATTGTTGCGTTAGGTGGTGGCGTATTATGTTTATTGCTTATCAATTACAAACATTTCACCAATTTAAATAATGCCATTAGTTTAGGCACCACAGGTGCACTGGTTGCAATTGGTAATACTGCGGCAGTTGTCGGTTTTGGCACTATTGCTAAGTCAACCGATGCCTTTCAAATGGCGGTTGAAGTTATGACGCAACTGCCTGGCAACGAGCTAATTGGTGCCGCAGTAGCGGTGAGTGTGATCGCCGGCTTAACGGGTTCTGCTTCAGGTGGACAAGCGATCGCTCTGCCTCTGATCGCTCCACATTATATTGATCAGGGAGTTGATCCTGAACAATTACATCGCATCGTATCCATTTCTTCCGGCGCGCTCGATTCTTTGCCGCATAACGGATATGTAGTGACAACCATACGTGCCATTTGCAACGAAACTCACCAACAGGCTTACTGGGCAGTCGGTGCGTTAACTGTGGTAATTCCGTTAATTGGATTAGCCATGGCAGTGGCTTTATTTAACTGGTTTTAAAGGATGTTTTTTATGCGGTTAAGACAAGGTAACCCCTTCTTAATCTTCACTGTTTTTTTGGCTTTGCTGGCTGGCTTACAGCCAGTTAAAGCCAGTGAACGACTCGTCGAAAAACAGCGTTTCTCAATGCCGGCTTTTACTACCTTCAATGGCAGTACTATTAAAAATTTACAGGTAGGATTTGAGAGCTACGGAAAGCTAAACCGGGAAAAGTCCAACGTTATATTAATCACCCATTATTTTAGTGGTAGTTCACACGCCGCAGGCAAATACAGCCAAAGTGATGCCAAACCCGGTTATTGGGATACCATTATCGGGCCCGGTAAAGCGATTGATACCAATCAGTATTTTGTGATTAGTGTCGATACTTTGGTGAATTTAAACGTTGGTGATAAAAACGTGATCACCACAGGACCTGCCAGTATCAATCCTGATACGGGTAAACCTTATGGTTTAAGCTTTCCCGTAGTGACCATTCGCGACTTTGTGAATGTGCAAAAAGCGGTACTGGAAAGCCTGGGCATTGATTCCTTATACGCAGTTATTGGCGCCTCAATGGGCTCGATGCAAGCGCTGGACTGGGCTGTGGCTTATCCCGACAAAGTGCCACGCATGATTTCAGTAATCGGCAGTGGCGAGGCCGATGCGTGGACGACGCTTGCACTGGAGCAATGGACATTACCTATCAAACTCGATCCTAACTGGAACAAGGGTGACTATTATAGTCGCACACCACCAATGGAAGGATTAACCGCGTCTTTAATGATGTTGACTCAGCAGGCACTTCACCCTGAATTTATCAATGCAGCAAATCCGCATCATAACGCGCTTGATAACAAGGTCTTAAACGACATTAACCAATCACCCGCGGTGGTTGATTGGTTAAGAACCATGGCTGAAAAACGTGCACAAACCAGCGATGCCAATCATTTATTGTATTTAGTTCGCGCCAACCAGCTATATATCGCCGGACATAACAAAGCACTAAATGAAGCGCTAAAAGCAGTAAAAGCCCGTTGCCTGTTTTTACCTTCCAACAATGACTTATTGTTGATGCCCTACATGGCCAGACAGGTACACAACCGTTTACTTGAATTACACAAACACAGTTATCTTACTGAGATTCAGGGCAATGCCGGACACTTAAACGGCCTTAGCCATATTCAGTCTCAGGCGAATACCATCGCGGCATTTTTAGCCGATAAGGAACTTCCATGACACTAGGTCAACTCACTCTGGCATCACTTTTTATTGCTGGTACTGCGGCTGCTGACATCCCTAAATTAAATCTGGATACCACACACATCAGCGTGTCAGGTTTATCCAGTGGTGGTTACATGGCTAACCAGTTTCATATCGCCCACTCTGCATGGGTAACGGGTGCAGGTATCATTTCTGCTGGCCCCTACTATTGTGCCAAAGGTGATATTTTCACGGCGCTTGGTCAATGCGTAAATAAGATGGAAACGCCAGTCGATCTGGCTGCGTTAAATGCTCAATTAAAAGACTGGGAAAAACAAGGCAAAGTCGATGGGTTAATCAACCTTAAACATGACAAAGTGTGGTTATTACACGGCACAAAGGATACGCGAGTTATTCAGGCGGTCACTGACAAACTGGCTGAGCAATACCGCCAGTTAATGCCGACAGAAAACCTACAATATTCCAGTAATAAACCTTTTGCGCATCACTTCCCAACAAAAGACAAAGGCAGTAAGTGTGATGTATCCGAAGCGCCATTTATTGGTAATTGTGATTACAACGCTGCCAGTGACATGCTGGATTTTATTGCCTCCTCGCCGGAAGCAGACAATCAAAACGGTAAATTATATGAATTTAACCAGCATCAGTTAGGTGGAGATGCTGCAATCAGCTTAGCGGATACCGGCTATGTATTTATACCGCAAAACTGTGAACAAGGCGCGCAATGTAAGGTACATGTCAGTTTCCATGGTTGTAACCAGAATGCCGAAGCGGTCGGCGATGCTTACACAACAAAAACCGGCATAAATCAATGGGCCGCCACACACAATACTGTGGTGCTTTATCCGCAAACTAAAAAGAGCACGGTAATGCCGCTAAACCCACAAGCATGCTGGGATTGGTGGGGATATACCGATGCTAACTATGCCACTAAAGACGGCCAGCAAATAAAAGCAGTAAGTAATATGGTCCATGCATTGGAGGCTAAGTAATGTCAGCTTACACCATTTTAATCACAGGCGCGGCCAGCGGTATAGGGTTGGGCATAGCAGAACATTTAGGCGACTTGGGCCATAAACTGATTCTCGCAGACCTAAATATTGATGCCGCACGTGCAAGTGCCGAGAAATTAAAAGCAAATGGCGTTGCAGCCAGCGCCATTTCACTGAATGTGGCAGATATGTCACAAATTGCCAGATTAGATGAATTAACTGGCGGCGCTAATATTGATGTGCTGATTAACAACGCCGGCATTCAGCATGTGAGTAAACTGGAAGATTTTCCGGCAGATAAATGGCAACAACTTATCAATGTTATGTTGGTGGGCCCTGCTATGCTCACTCAAGCTGTATTGCCGGGCATGAAACAACGCAACTTTGGACGCATTATTAATGTGGGTTCAATTCATTCACTGGTTGCCTCACCGTTTAAATCTGCATATGTTGCAGCTAAACACGGGTTACTGGGTTTCTCAAAAGTACTGGCACTGGAAACCGGTGAATTTAACATTACCACCAATACTCTGTGTCCTTCCTATGTTAAAACGCCTTTGGTTGAACAACAAATCGCAGCACAAGCCAAAGAAAACAACATGAGCGAACAGGATGTTGTAAATAAAATCATGCTGGAGCCTATGCCCAAAAAGTCCTTTATTGGACTGGATGAACTGGCAGGCACAGCGGCGTTTTTACTCACTGACGCCGCGAAAAATATCACCGGACAGACCATGGTGCTGGATGGTGGCTGGGTAGCACGATAAGGAATCATTAAACACTCATTGCAGCACAAACGTTCTGATTCTGGCAGTGACTGAACAAAAATTTGATAAATGTAACAATTTATTATATTTTTCTGCCCCCATTTAAAATGGGTAGAATTAGCAGTATGGTTAAACCATACAATGGATTTGCTAACGAATAAGGACGTTTGTGAAGTTTATTCAGTTGACCGCCCCCAGACTGGGCATCAGAAGTTTTGTCACCTTCCTCGGGTTAGCCATTATTATGGCGATCATCTTTATTTTAACCGGTAGTTACGGCAGCTTTAGTGATATTTTAATGTCGTGCACTATGTCCGGCCTAATCAGCTGGTTGCTGTGGGTTTCGATACGTTTACTTAACGACAACAATGTTAATATAAAACGCCTGCAATATATGTTATCCAGCGGCTGTTACAGTTTACTGCTGATTGCCAATAATCATCATCCTGCCATTGAAGGTTTGCATCAACAACTCTCGGTGCAAATTGGAATAAATATAGTGAGTGTACAAAATGTTTGTGCTTTTTTAATTGGCGCAATAATTGGGCTGACGGTTTATCTAGTGACAGTTAGCTTGCAAGTCGATCCAGACAACACAGCGGCTTAAAAGCCGCTGTGTTTTGTTTTTCATGCTGATTACCACACCAGATCATCTGGTATTTCATAATCTGCATACCAGTCTTTTTCTTCTTCAGTAAGGTTATTATTTTCTTCCAGTTGGTCAGCACGATATAACACTGATTGTTCATCACGCTGAGCGATTTTTTCTGCCACCTGAGTTGGCACCAGCTCATAACCACCTTGAAACTTAACGATTGCCAACAGTCCGCGCGTAATATGTTTATGGGTTTTATCATCCACATACATATGTTTTACCTTAGTACCATCAGTAAAATTACAGGCGATATCGCCATTTCCTTTTGGCTGTTTATTCAATTGAATAAGCTGTTTAATTTGCGCCTTTACTGCCTTTTCGTCAGCCTTCGCCTTTGCTTGCTGGTTAAGTGTTTTATCCTTTTGCTGCTTGGCTTTTAATTGCTCAGCCGCCAGCTTTTTAGCTTCATCTTCAATTTGAACATTGTGATGTTGCCTGGCTTTAACCTGCTTATGTTTTTCTTTTTTGATTTGGTTGGCCTTTTTTTTATCAGCCAACCCTGCTTTCAAAAGCTGTTCCTGTAACGATGACATAACTACTTCTTTTTACCCTTACGTTTATCGTCTACAACCCATTTATTATCCTGATACCAGGCAGACCAGCCTGTTGATTTACCGTTGTCATCCTCAGACATAACGTACTGTTGTTTAGTTTTACGGCTAAAGCGTACCAGTGTTTTATTGCCGTCAGGGTCCTGTTGTGGTGCATCAGCCAGATAATAGAACTTTTCTGATATACGGTCGCGAAAACGCGCTAACTCTTCAACCAGGGGCGCACGAGTTTCACGGAATTTAGGGAAGTTATGCGCAGCCATAAATATACCGGAAGCGCCATCACGTAATACAAAGTGCGCGTCAGACTTTTCACATGGCAATTCAGGCAAATCCACCGGATCTTCTTTGGGAGGAGCAACCTCACCATTTTTCAGCAGTTTACGGGTATTCTTACACTCGTCATTGGTACAACCGAAATATTTACCAAAACGGCCGTTTTTCAGTTCCATGTCAGAACCACAACGATCGCACTCAATAAGTGGGCCATCATAACCTTTAATTTTGAAGGTACCCTGTTCGATTTCGGTACCGGTACAAGCCGGCGTATTACCACATACATGCAGCTTTCTGTTTTCATCGATCAGATAGCTATCCATGGCCGTTTCACATATGGGGCAACGGTGTTTGGCACGCAGAATTTCGGTTTCCAGTTCTTCTTCATCGTCAACTTTGACAACTTCATCACCTGATACCAGATTCATGGTATGCGTGCAGCGCTCTTTTGGTGGCAGGTTATAACCAGAACATCCCAGGAACACACCTGTGCTGGCAGTACGCAGCATCATTTTGCGACCACACTTGGCACAATCTATGGCAGTAGGAACTGCCTGATTGGGCAACATGCCACCCTGCTCGTAATCCTGCTCGGCTTTTAATAGGCGACCGTAAAAGTCTTTATAGAAGTCGTTTAAAACCTGTTTCCACTCAAGTTTACCTTCAGCAATTTCATCCAGGTGCTGTTCCATATTGGCGGTAAAGTCATAGTTGAGCAGATTAGTGAAGTTTTCGACCAGACGATCATTAACGATTTCACCCATTTTTTCCGCATAAAATCGACGATTTTCCACTCGCACATATCCTCTGTCCTGAATGGTAGAGATAATGCTGGCGTAGGTAGAAGGACGACCGATGCCACGTTTTTCAAGCTCTTTAACCAGCGAGGCTTCATTAAAACGCGCCACAGGTTTAGTGAAATGCTGTTTAGGATCAAGTGATTGTAAATCCAGTACATCCCCTTCTTTTACATCGGGCAGAATGAGATCTTCTTCACCTTTTTTACGCGCCTGGGTCTGGACTTTGGTCCAGCCGTCAAAACGCAATACACGTCCTTTGGCTGTCAGCTCAAAATCACCCGCAGCAACACGAATAGTACTGGCATCATATTTAGCCGCGGTCATTTGGCAGGCAACAAACTGACGCCAAATCAGTTCATATAAGCGTTGTGCATCACGCTCCATATCACCAAGGGACTCAGCTTTTACAATCACATTGGATGGACGAATCGCCTCGTGCGCTTCCTGAGCATTGTCTTTACTGCCATATTTAACCGGATTAGCCGGTAAATAGGCGTCACCAAAATTATCCTGAATATAACCCCGACATGCATCAACCGCTTCGGCACTTAGATTGGTCGAATCGGTACGCATATAGGTAATGTGGCCCGCTTCGTACAAGCGCTGTGCCATCATCATGGTTTTCTTTACGCCAAATCCCAAACGTGTGCTGGCAGCTTGCTGCAGGGTTGAGGTAATAAATGGCGCCGATGGGCGACTTTGAGTCGGCTTGGATTCGCGGCTAATAACTTGATATTTAGCACTATTTAACTGAGCCAATGCAGCGTCTGTTTGGGCTTTATTAACAGGTCGGAAGTTTTGTCCCTGCTGTTTGGCCACCAGCATTTTTAAGGCATGGTTTTGCGGTGTGGATAAATCCGCATGCACGTCCCAGAACTCTTCCGGAACAAAGGCTTTGATCTCGCGTTCACGCTCAACAACCAGACGCACGGCAACTGATTGAACCCGACCGGCAGATAATCCTCGTGCAACTTTTTTCCACAGCAGTGGCGACACCATAAAACCAACAACGCGATCCAGAAAACGTCGGGCCTGCTGAGCATCCACCCGATCCTGATTCAACTCCCCCGGTTTGGAGAAAGCATCCTGAATGGCCTTTTTAGTAATTTCGTTAAACACCACACGCTGATAATGTTTATTTTTACTGCCTATGATTTCACGAAGGTGCCAGGCGATAGCCTCCCCTTCTCTATCCAAATCCGTTGCCAGATAAATAGTATCAGCGTCTTTAGCCAGTTTTTTTAATTCACTAACGACTTTTTCTTTGCCGTTTAAAATTTCATAGTGCGCCTGCCAGTTATTTTGTGGATCGATACCCATGCGATCCACCAGTTTTAAATATTCATAATGGCGCAGATAGTCTTCGCGTTCCTTTTCAGGCAACAACTTCAATTCTTTGGCAGGCTTTTTGGCTTCAACTTTTCCAAGAGAACGGGTTGGAAGATCACGCACGTGACCCACACTGGATTTTACGATGAACTCTTTGCCGAGGTATTTATTGATCGTTTTAGCTTTGGCCGGTGACTCGACAATAACCAGAGACTTACCCATAACTGTATGATAATTCCTTGAATTTATTAAAAATTAGATGAAGACCTTAACAAGTTTCCCTATAAATGAAGGGGATATGACAGGTTAGCAGTTTTTTAGATATATCGATAAATACTCGCAAAAACAAGAAAATCTTTTACGCATTTTTATTTAGTATAAAATTCAAACAATCACTAATTTGCATGCAAAATTTAATCACTTAAGTATAATGCCGCCAATCCAAAACGGCGCCAAAAGCCTTTAAAAATAAGGCTTTAGCTAAATAAAAGGAATAAATATGCAGCATTTTGAAGTTAACTTTGATGGTTTAGTTGGTCCTACGCATAACTATGCAGGTTTGTCATTTGGCAATGTAGCCTCTTTAAACAATGCCAATGCCAGCAGCAGCCCTAAACAGGCAGCCAAACAAGGTTTACAAAAAGCCAAGGCTTTAGCCGACATGGGCTTAACTCAAGGTGTACTTGCACCACAGGAGCGTCCAGACGTACTCACATTGCGTCGTTTAGGGTTTAGCGGGACCGATGCTCAGGTTTTGGAAAAAGCCGCTAAGCAAGCTCCACAGGTGTTCTTAGCATGTTGTTCTGCTTCCAGTATGTGGACGGCTAATGCTGCTACGGTTTCGCCTAGCGCTGACACTGCCGATGGCAAAGTGCATTTCACCCCGGCGAATCTGACCAATAAATTCCATCGCTCTTTGGAACCACAAGTTACGGGGCGCATTTTACAAGCCACCTTTAATAACGATAAATATTTCAAACATCATACTCATCTGCCAGACAACGAGTTTTTTGGCGATGAAGGTGCGGCAAACCATACTCGTTTATGCCAGAACTATGGCCATGAAGGCGTGGAGATATTCACCTTTGGCCGCTATGCCTTCGATACCAGCAAACCGGCACCGCAAAAATATCCTGCCAGACAAACGCTGGAAGCCTGCCAGGCGATTGCACGCTTACACGGGTTGAGTGATGAAAATGTGGTTTATGTGCAACAAAATCCGAATGTGATTGATCAAGGGGTATTTCACAACGATGTGATATCTGTAGGTAATCAGAATGTACTTTTCTACCATGAACAGGCATTCCACAATACCGATGCGGCATTTGCTGAAATCCAGCAAAAGTTCGGGGATGAAAAAGTCTATTTTATTAAAGTCGATAGCCAGCAGGTATCCGTTGAAGAAGCGGTTAAAACCTACTTGTTTAATACTCAGATTGTAACCATGACAAATGGCGACATGGCAATTATTGCACCAACGGAATGTCGTGACAGTAAGGCAGTTTCTTCCTATCTGTCCGATTTGGTGACACAAAACACCCCTATTAAGCAAATACATTATTTTGATGTTAAACAAAGTATGCGCAATGGCGGTGGTCCCGCCTGTTTACGGTTGCGCGTCGCCATGAACGATCAGGAAGTGGATGCGGTTAACCCTAATACTTTATTATACGACACATTATTCGAGCGTTTAAATTTATGGGTAGATAAACATTATCGTGACCAATTACTGGTGGCAGACTTACACGATCCGCAATTATTAATCGAGTCTCGCACCGCACTGGATGAGTTAACCCAGATACTTAAACTGGGGTCCGTTTACCCCTTCCAGCAGGATTAACTTATTGCTGACTGTAGTTATAAAAAAGCCCGGTTTAACCGGGCTTTTTTATTAATTTACGTTACTACAACTGGTACTTGAACCATAAGGGTTGGCTGGTGGCGCCTTGCCCAGATCAGTAATATCTTCCGCTGCAATTGCCAGTGTGAAACGCTGTGACTGTGCGGATTCACTCCCCTGTGAACTGCCAAATACTTTAATGATAGTATCGGTCCACACAGCATAAGCCCTTGGATAACGATAGACCAAGGTTGCCTGACCATTGGCATCGGTAATGTTGTTATTGTCTTTAAACTGAATAATACCAACAATACCCGGGGTTAAAAATCCATCGCCGTTAGTATCTTCTCCACTGTCCAGAATGCCATTATCATTAATATCTTCATTTGAACAACTGGTGACAGGAGTTAAATAAGTTACATACTGCTCATCAATATCACTCCAGGTCCAGCTGCCTTTTCTAAATACGCCCCCCTGATTAAATTTTTCAGGGCTTACCGATACTGATAACTCAGCGTTGGCAACCGGATTACCGTCTGAATCGCTGACAAATACCGCAAACTCTTTAATATAACTAGCATCATCCGGAACCTGTATCAGCGGACCTGTACCAAAAGAAATATCAAAGGCACGGTCTGCCACTGTCAGCGTCGTAAAATCTGTTACGCTGGGAGTATCACTCACTGTTGCATGTACCTGTACAAATTCATTACTGGTAACCGCGTTGGAGGTAAACACCGTACTTGCAATACCTTTGCTGTCAGTTTTGGCACTGTTACTGGCAATAGTACCACCACTTACATCGTCCACCCTGAAGTCAATGACCTTATCTTTAACCAGATTATCATTAATATCACGCACGACGGCTGTGACAGTACTGGTTTGTCCATTTGGCCCAACGGAATCAGGTGTTGCATCCACAATAATGCTGTAAGCATCTGTCGCTACAAATTCAAACGTATGGCGTGCACTTACCGTCACTGTATCGCTGCCGGCTTCTTTTCCGTCAGCCGAGATCAGTGCAACACCAGCGTTATCGGCAGTCACTGTCATTTGTGCCATGCCGTTGGCGTCTGTCGTAACCTGAGAGCTAGATGTGACCTGTCCCCGCGAAGATTTAAAGGTCACCACGCCACCCGGATAAGGTGCATTATCTTTTAGCCAGGTTACTGATAGTGTGGCAGTATCCCCCAAAGGTATATCTTTTGAAGGCACAGTGGTGAAACGGAAATCATCTTCCTGAACTGAGATAGGAAAACTGGCACTGGCATTTAATGCTGTGGCAATAATATTATCATCACCAGCACTGGTTGCCTGATAGGTTAAATTTAAATTTCCATCAATATCAGTGATGGTGTCAGCGCTGACAATGCTGCCATTTTCCGCAGTAACAGTAACCGACTGGTTGGCAATTCCCACACCATCGGAGTTAACCAGTTTCACTGTAATTGGCGCTTCATCTCCTAGCACCACTGAAGAAGGTCCCCCTATTTGTACTTCGGTACCTACCACTTCGATATCCAGCGTTCGAACCAGAATATTTGTATTACCGGCAGTAGCAGTAACGGTAACAAAGCGATTTTCCGGTTGATTAATGGTAGATAATTTTGCTCTGGCGGTTCCATCTGCAGTGGTCAGGCTTTGCACTTCAGATAATGAGGCACCATTGGATACAGAAAACGACACTTCCACACCTTCCATTAATACATTTTGTGCATTTTTAACCAACGCAATTAACTCAATCTTATCCTGACCACTTGAAGGCAGTTGCAGCGAGCTGGCGTAAAAATCCATATCGCTTGGCTGAGCCGACTGTTGCGAGGAGCCGGAGGAGTTAAACGCAATCTCAGCACTGGTATTTGCGTCCAGTGTTGCGGTTACCAACCCCGCGCCACTTTGTTCACCAACAATCAAATTAATACTGGCTACACCATTTTCACCTACAACAGCGCGGCCATTTTGTACACTGAATGTCGCCAGCGTTGCATCATCAAACGCAAATGATACGACTTTACCCTGTGTACTTGAGTCATCGGAACTGGTAACTGTCGCATTAACGGTTAATGGCGTCGCAGAAGTTAATTCGGTACTGGGTTCACTGGTTGCACTATTCACAATGCTAAGTGAAATGGTGTAGGTCACTTCGTCACCACCAGTATTACCTCCTCCATTGCTACCTCCCTCACGACTTAATGAGCCACCGCCACCACACGCCATTAATAAGCTGGTTAGCGATAGTACTATCAGTTTTGTCAGCATTGCCTTCATCTTTACGTCCTGCCTGTTTGCATTGTGTTCGAGCACTGTAAGTTGTTAATAAGGTCCGGATATTATTGTTCAGCTTCGAAGCCAAAATTTGTTAGGCTTAGCGGCACAACAACTATAAAAGGAAAATTGATGAGCGCTTCATCTAAAAAATATAGCTTAACGGCTAAAATATTTATCGGCATGTTAGCCGGTATCCTTGTGGGATCCTTATTAAAACTGCTATTTGATGATAGTGGAGATTATGCGGTTCAGGTATTTGGCGCCAGCATATCTACGTATGAAGTTTTAGTAGAAGGTATATTTACCGTTATTGGTCAGATATTTATCGCCAGTTTAAAAATGCTGGTCGTGCCATTAATTTTTGTCTCTTTGGTATGTGGTACCTGTAAATTAAGTGACCCGGCAAAATTGGGAAGACTGGGTGGTAAATCTCTGGGTTTATATATTGGCACAACGGCTATCGCGATTTCTCTGGCGATGTTTTTCGCTTTTATTGTCGATCCAGGCAATGGTGTCAACTTAGATACCAATAGCACGTTTGAAGCCAAGGAAGCACCAGGATTGGCACAAATTATTGTGAATATGTTTCCTACCAACCCAATTCACTCAATGGCTGAAGGCAATATGCTGCAAATCATTGTATTTGCGGTTTTGTTTGGTATCGCAATGGCCATGAGCGGCAGAGCCGGTGAGCGCTTATCTGACATTTTTGAAGATTTAAATACCGTCATTATGCGACTGATCACCATTTTAATGAGTCTGGCTCCATATGGTGTTTTTGCCTTGATGGCAAAGCTGGCTGCAACCATCGACTTTGCTGTATTTACCAGCCTGCTCAAATATTTCTTCCTGGTGGCATTTGTACTGATATTTCATGGATTGCTCAGTTACTCACTGTTATTCAAAGCTTTTACCGGGCTCAACCCAGTGGTATTCCTCAAAAAGATGCGTGATACCTGTATTTTTGCTTTTAGTACCTCAAGTAGTAATGCCACGTTGCCAGTAACACTGGAAACTGTGACCAAAAAAATGGGGGTAAAAAACTCGGTCGCGTCTTTTACTGTGCCGCTGGGCGCCACCATTAATATGGATGGCACTGCGATTATGCAGGGTGTAGCTACTGTATTTATTGCGCAGGTATATGGCGTGGATTTATCTGTGACCGACTTTTTAATGGTAATACTGACTGCGACGCTCGCCTCAGTGGGCACCGCTGGAGTACCAGGAGTGGGCTTAATTACTCTGGCAATGGTTTTACAGCAGGTTAACTTACCTGTGGAAGGCATCGCCTTAATTATTGGTGTCGACAGATTACTGGATATGACCCGCACCATGGTTAACGTGACGGGTGATTCTATGGTGGCATGTATCGTAGGTAAAAGTGAGGGTGAAATGGATTTAGATACCTTTAATGACCCGGATGCCGGTGGCAAGCTTGAAAATATTGATTTTGAGCATTTCGAGCGTAACAGCTAATCTGTGACTTCAATTAAAAAGGCGCCATTGGCGCCTTTTTTAATGGGATTACCTCACAGTTATTTAGCAAGTAACTGTGACTTCTGCCAAAGCTTTAATAAAGTGCGTTCAACAGTACTCACACTCGCTAAAGCGAATTTTTCAGCAATATTTTTGCGAATAGCATATTTGACCGAATAAATTTTATGGTTTTCGTTGGCTGTTAATAAATAATCATCAGAGGTTTGAATGTCATCAACCAAACCTAATTCCAACGCTTTACTACCGTACCAGTATTCACCCGTCGCCACTTTTTCAATGTCCAGTTCAGGACGGTTAGTTTGCACAAATGTTTTAAACATACCGTGCACTTCTTCCAGCTCTTCACGGAATTTTTCACGACCTTCATCAGTGTTTTCACCAAACACGGTTAAAGTACGCTTAAACTGGCCTGCAGTATGTTGCTCAAATTCAACGTTGTTCTTTTTAAGCAGCTTATTAAAGTTTGGTAACTGTGCTAACACACCAATTGAACCAATAATGGCAAAACGTGCAGATAAAACTTTATCTGCCACACAGGCCATCATATAACCACCACTAGCCGCGACTTTATCAACAGCAATGGTTAATTTGATACCTTTGTCTTTAATACGCTGTAATTGCGAGGCCGCCAGTCCATAACCATGTACCACTCCTCCGCCACTTTCCAGTCTGACCAAAACCTCATCTTTTTCGTCTGCAATGGTTAAAATAGCGGTAATTTCCTCACGCAAACTATCTACTTCGTGAGCATCAACTGAACCATCAAAATCAATAACAAATAAACGAGACTTTTGATCGTCTTTAGTTTCTTTCTTTTTATCCTGTTTGGCTTGTTTCTTCTGCTCTTTTTCCAGCTTTTTTAATTCATCTTTTTCAAGCAAACTGTGTTGAAGTAACTCTTTGGTATCTGACAATTTTTCAGACAAACTGGTAATTTCCAATTCACCTTTTTTTTGTTTTTGTTTGCTGGCCAGGCCAACAATTCCACCGACAGCTAATAACAGCGCAACCACAAACGTTGCCGCTTTAGCCAGAAATAGTCCGTATTCGTATAAAAATTCCAAATGCTGTTCTCCAGAATTGAATAAAATTTTTTGCGCTACTATACCCATTTGCTGTGATTTTTCAGCAAATGATTGAAATATCCGCAAATAGCTCAAACCCAATATGGGGCTAATCCGTCCTTTTACAATCAGGCATAAAAAAGCCAGACCGAAGTCTGGCTAATTTAAGGTTGGAAAACTTACTGTTTTACTACCGCAGTATTTTCAACAACTATTGCTGCACCACCGCTGGCAACAAATGCTGCCGTCTGTTTTTGCATTTCAACCGTGGCCGCCATGCTAGGACCCGGATCCAGTAACGAGCTGTGAGTACCTTCCAGGAATCGTACCAAACCATTGCCTTCAGTTGTGGTACTAACCGCAGGTAAACCCATTAAGGCTGCTAACGGTTCAGTGCCCGCCAGCGGTAAACTCGTGGTGTTTGGAATAACCTGATCCGATGGGAAGGTTCCACCTTGACTGTCAGGATTTCCCCCCACCACTTCAATCATATGCACGTGGGTATTAGCACCAATTGTTGAAGCAAAGTTAACAGGATCACCTGAATCTAAAACAGTCTGCGCCACAAACTGGAACTGTGAGAACAACCCGTTTGCTTTAGCTACGGCTGCTGCATTCGCAGGATCTGCAGAGAATACCAGCCAACCATAGATCCCCGCTAACTGTTCAGTAGGTGCAGTTGCTCCCTGAGCCTGCAGGAATGCCATAAAACCTTCCGTTGGTTGTCCCGGTGCATCAAATAAGGCCTGCTGAAATTCAGCTGATGCCAGATAGGCCTGAAACTCTGCAATTTGACTCTGTGCCAGACCAGTTTTAATTAACGGTGTAAATGTTGGCGATTCAAACAGGAAGACTCCCACTGCTGCGCCCGGATTAGCTAAGGTCGCCGCTTTAATGTGATACATGCCATTAAACGCATTCAGTCCTGACTCTTCGTCTAGCGTAGTGTTTAAATGCGCCACAGCGGTAGTACCGGCAATCGCACCTAGCGAATGACCAACAAAGGATACATCACTGCCATTTAACAGGCGTTCTGTTGGATTCGTGGTATCAATCACGGCATTAAGACCTAAACGCAAACCCATAATATCCGCTTCTGACTGACGTAAATTGTCCCGCGCCGTTAATAAGCTATTAAGATTTAAGTAATCTGTCGCATCACCGCCAAATCCGTCTGAGGCATTGACGATGTCCGGAGTACCATCACCATCTTTGTCCTGCATCATGCCACGGCTACCATGCAATGGATGATCAATGGCAACAGTGGCATAACCAGCTGCAGATAAGGCGCCGGTTAAGGCCAGCATGTCTTCTTTTTTAGACGTAATACCGTGCTGCATAATTACAACAGGCCAGCCAGTTGCCGGTTTTTGCATGCCGGTAATGGCGCTGTTTGGCACAGTAATCTGTACATCCAGAGTCTGATAACTATTTACCTGCGGAATTGGGCTAAATTTAGTTAAGTTGCGCGGGTCATCAATACCGATGGCACTTAAATCCAAATCCATCAGCAAACCTTCAGAGGCTACCTGACAATAATCGTTGTTAGGGCCAACTGCACCAGCCTGAATTAAGTTGCCAACCACTTCTGCACCTAAAGAACCAGCGGCAAAGCCGTTAGTACAGGCACTACGCCACCAGTCTGCAAGTGGATTAGTTGAACTTAAATAATAAGGCAGGCTAATTTGGCCTTTTTTCATACTGGCTGCACAGTAACCGACCATTTGCTGAGCGGTGGCTGATACAACAGGATTGCTCGATTGCAAACCTGCCACTACCGCACCGCAGTTAGTCATACCTAACTGATTTAAGCCAGCCACTTGCTCTGCACTAAATACACCACCGGCATAAAACGCAGTGAAAACATCGGGTGCCGCAGCATCACCCACAGTAATAGCGGGTAGATAAACAGCCGCGGCCTGTTGTGACGCTGCAACATCACCATTTGTTTGTGCCATTGCCTGCGCAAACGCTTTAGCAAATGGCGCAATACTTAATTGTTTTACTGTATCCAGCACTTCACCGGCTGACTGAGTGGTGAAATAAGCAGCATAAGATACGCTATCGCGGGATAAACCTTCGCCATCTAACGCATCTAAATAGGTATCGACGATACCCTGAAGCATTTTCTGATCAGCTGAACCTAATGGTTTGCTAACCGGATCCTGTTTAACCAGCTCCCATGTTGTGGACCCTTTTACACTGCGACCATCACTGTCTTTTAATTTATCGGTCACAGCCATTAAATAACCCTGTGCAGGTTTTAATGGCTTAAGAGGCACGACTGTAATTTCACCCGCCCCCGTTTTCTGCGTAATAAAATCAACACCAAATTCCAGCTCTGCGCCCATTTCACACGGGATCGTCGGTGCCTGAACCTGAGCAGCCATCGCCTGACAGGTTGCGGACTCGCCAATTAAAGCCTGCTGTGCTTCGAAAATACGCACACTGCCATTAGCACCAGCCGTCAGCTCATCAATTTCCACACCTGACGGCACATCAATGTTAATCACAAATGGATGATTGGTAGACCAACCATCCAATGCACCCAGTGCATATTGTGGATCTGCCGGATCGACTTCGTTATCCGCCAAAATATTAATGGTGAAATCAAATAAATTCCCATCCGGGATCATGGTTAAATCATTGGGGACATTGAGATTTGACTCAGCAGGATCAAATACAATCCGGGAGAAAGGCTTTGCTGGGGTAGCAACATCTTCCTGAGTATCCTTAAGCGTTTCTCCGCCGCAACCGGTCAATCCCAGTACAGCAGCAATCGCGGAACTAATAAGTAGTTTTTTCATCACGACTCCTAAAATCTTTTTTATTTTTTATCGCACCAGCCTAACACTGCAATGTTGGCTGTCATCCATAGGGTTGCGGACAGTTTCAACATGTACGACCAGTTACAGATAGTTCAATATTATTGGCTTTATCAGCAATTTGCAAAGGTTTGTTAATTATTTGTAATTAAGATTAACGCTGACATAAGCCCTTTGAGATACAACGAATTTTTTGCACACAACAAGCCTAGCCAATGATAGAATCGCGCGCATTGAAAAGTTTAGTAATATCTTTATAACAGGTCACAAAATGCAGTTCGAGATTTCCCCAGATGCGCTGGCAAACAAAATCATTCTGATTACAGGCAGTGGTGATGGCATAGGCAAACAACTGGCGTTGGATTGCGCCAAAGCCGGTGCTACCACCATTTTACTGGGTAAGACGGTGGAAAAATTAGAACAGGTTTACGACCAAATTTGCCAAAACAACTGGCCGCAACCGGCAATCGTGCCAATGGATTTGAACGGTGCTAACGAAAGCCATTATCAGGGACTGGCAACTACTATAGAAGAGCAGTTTGGCAAGCTGGATGGCCTGGTACTTAATGCCGGGCAATTGGGAACATTACGTCCACTGGCGCAAATTCCACTCGATGAATGGTCAGAAGTGATGCAAGTAAACGTCACCAGTCAATTTTTGATGTTAAAAACACTTATCCCTGTTTTGCAAAAAGCACAACATGCCTCTGTGGTATTTGCTTCATCTGGCGTAGGTAGAAAAGGCCGAGCCTATTGGGGATGTTACAGTGTATCTAAATTTGCCAGCGATGGATTAATGCAATCGCTGGCTGATGAATATGCAAACTCAAGCCTGCGCTTTAACGCAGTCAATCCCGGCGCAACCCATACCGCCATGCGCACTAAAGCCTACCCTGCAGAAAATATTAGTTCACTGAAAAAACCGGAAGACGTAGTTGCACCTTATCTGTATTTATTAAGTGATAGCAGCATTGGCCAAAACGGCCTGTTTGTGGAAGCTCAACCTAAATAATCCAAACGACATAATAATAAAGCCCGCAACTGCGGGCTTTTTATTAAATGACATTAACTGCCTTCACGTGTCCTTGTTTTCTGGATACGCTTAGGACGCTTTTTAGTGAATTTCTTATCGTTGGGGCGTTTAGTCTGAGGTTTTGCTGACGCTTGCTGCGCCTCACTGTTGGCTGCCGAGCCCCCTTTTTTCTGTGACAATTTATGTTTTTGCACAGAACGACGCATACGATTAATACGCACGTGATCCAGTTTAGTTTTGCGCTCGTCCAGTAAGGTCTCGGTTTCTGCCGGCAATTGCACCAACTTTCTCAGGTAATTAACTTGTTTAAGTTCCAGTTCAATCCAGGCACCCTGAGGTAAGCGTTTTTGCAGTTCCAAATTACCGTAACGAACACGGATTAAGCGACTCACCTGAAGATCCTGTGATTCCCACAAACGACGAACTTCGCGGTTACGTCCCTCAGTTAAGGTTACATTATACCACTGGTTAATACTTTCATCGTCTCCAACCCGTGGACGGATGGTTAAGAATTTGGCCAGACCATCTTCCAGTTGAACGCCGTTTTTCAGTGTATTTAGTGTTTCAGGTGTTACTTCACCAAAAACACGTACTGCGTATTCACGCTCAACTTCATGGCGTGGATGCATCAAGCGGTTTGCCAGTTCACCGTCATTGGTAAACAACAGTAATCCGCTGGTATTAATATCCAGACGACCGACTGCAATCCAGCGACCGTTGCGGATACGCGGAATGCGATCAAATACGGTGGGACGACCTTCCGGGTCGTGACGAGTACACATTTCACCTTCTGGCTTATTGTACATAATCACCCGACACACATCTTTTTGCTGCGATTTTTCAATTAATTGGCCATCGACACGTATCTGGTCACCTGGTTCAACCCGGGCACCGAGCGTGGCAATATCGCCATTAACTGATACCCGGCCATGCTGGATCCATTCTTCCATCTGACGTCTGGAACCAATACCGGCGGTGGCCAGTACTTTTTGTAATTTTTCACTCATTATTAATGTACTTGCTGTTCCGTATCCGGGGTTAACACTAACTGTGGCTGATTATCCTGTAGCTCTTCGCCTTGCTCCACTTGCTCGAAAGCATCTATTTGCGGAAGTTCAGATAATTCGGACAGTGAGAAATAGTCCAGAAACGCTTTTGTTGTTGCATATAATGATGGACGCCCCGGCACTTCTTTATGACCGACAACTTTAATCCATCCTCTTTCCATCAGGGTTTTCATAATATGGCTACTGACCGACACGCCACGAATGGCTTCAATATCGCCGCGTGTTACCGGCTGACGATAGGCAATCAGGGCCAGAGTTTCCAGTAAAGCGCGCGAATAGCGTGGTGCCTGCTCCTGCCACATTTTTGCCAACCACGGACTTAAACTATCCTGCGACTGAAAACGATACCCACTGGCGACTTTGACTAACACTATGCCACGTGACTGATATTCCTCGGCCAGTTCTTTTAATGTGTCGTTTAAGCGCTTTTTGCTGACCTGAAGTCCATCCAGCACAGTAGTTTGCAGTTTTTCTTCATTAACCGGTTGTTCTGCCACAAAAATAGCAGCCTCAACCAATTGTTTTAACTGAGTATCTGATAACTTTGCCATTTATGCCGCCATTCTAACGTGAATATCCGAAAAAGGCTCGTTTTGAACCAGCTCAATCATCGATTCTTTCACCAGTTCCAGTATGGCTAAAAACGTCACCACCACTCCGGCTTTGCCTTCTTCCGCGGTAAAAAACACACTAAAACTACAAAATTGCTGCTGACTGACTTGATCCAAAATAGCCGACATACGTTCTCTTGTAGACAAAGCCTCCGGCGCAATTTGGTGATGCTCAAAAGCACTGGCACGCACCATTGCAGCTTGCATCGCAAAAACCAGTTCTTTTAATGCCACCTGAGGCAAAACTTTAACCGGTTCACAGCTTTCTGCTGTTTGAGCACTGGCACGATAAATATCGCGTTCTTCACGCGGCAATAAGTCTAATTCGGCTGCCGCTTCTTTAACGGCTTCGTATTCTCGCAAACGCCGAATAAGTTCAGCGCGTGGGTCCACTTCTTCGTCTTCATCATCCTGACGTTTAGGTAATAACAAACGTGATTTAATTTCTGCCAGTATGGCCGCCATTAACAAATATTCGCCCGCCAGTTCCAGTTTAATGTCTTTCATCAATTCCACGTACTCCATGTACTGACAGGTAATCTGGTACACAGGCAAATTCATAATATCGAATTTTTGTTTGCGAATAAGATACAAAAGCAGGTCAAGCGGACCTTCAAAGGCTTCCAGAATGACTTCCAGTGCATCGGGTGGAATATAGAGATCTTCCGGTTTTTCCATCACCGCTTCGCCATTGATAAAGGCAAGCGGTAAAGGTTGCTGGATTTGGATACTGGATTTAATGTCAGACATCAGCGAATGTAGTCAGTGGATTACTCAAATATACCCGGGTCACCGCTGCCTTCACGGATAACCTCAGCATAACCTTCCGACATATCTATCACAGTGGTCAGGTGTTCACCTAAATACCCCCCGTGAATAATCAAATCCACTTGTTTTTCCAGCTTGTCGCGAATTTCATCAGGATCAGATTCAGCCATACTGTTACCTGGTAAAATCAGAGACGTCGACATTAACGGCTCACCCAACTCTTCCAGTAATGCCAGAGCAATCGCGTTATCCGGCACACGAATACCAATGGTTTTACGTTTAGGATTTTGCAAACGATTTGGCACTTCCCGGGTAGCTTTAAGGACAAACGTATAAGGCCCCGGCGTATTATTTTTGATTTGTCGAAAGGCCTGATTATCCACTTTGGCGTATTTGGATAACTCAGACATATCTTTACACATTAGAGTAAATTTATGCTCTTTTGCGATATCCCGAATGCGGCATAAACGTTCCAATGCACTTTTGTCGTCCATATGGCAACCAATGGCATAACCTGAATCAGTGGGATAAACCACCACTCCACCCTGATGAATGATTTCACAGGCCTGGCGCAATAGTCGCTGCTGAGGATTGTCCGGATGAATATAAAAAAACTGACTCACGCGCTTTCTCTTTTACTTAGAGGTTTAAATATCCAGTTATGCCATATTGGCACAACCTGTTCGGGAAGCGAAAGATTTTTACCCAGCTCAGTCCAGCGATTGGGGAAGTGAAAATCTGAGCCAGCTGACGCTTCCAGTTGGTATTCTGTAGCATAGTCTACCATTTGCTGTTTGCGCTGCGGCGATAAATGCGAATGGATCACTTCGATGCCATCACCACCGCTTTGTTTAAATTCAACGATAAGGCGGCGTAACCATTTGGCCGATAAATCATAGTGGCCTGGATGTGCCAGCACAGCTTTACCGCCGGCATCATGGATCCATTTAATCGCGGTTGGAATATCAATCCACTGCGGTTTTACATGCGCCCGCTCACCTTTGCCCAGGTACTTTTTAAAGGCTTTTTCCAGCGAATCGACAACACCTTTTTCCAGTAATACCCTTGCAAAATGCGCTCGGGTGATTTGCCCTACCCCGGCAATTTCTCTGGCTCGTTCGTAACAACCCGCCACGCCCGCTTTTTCTAACTTTTCAGCAATTTTGCGTGCACGCTCATCTCGGGATTGTCCTTGCAATTCAAGACGTTCAATTAATCTTGCATCCCGATAATCCAGATTCAAACCCAGAATATGAATATCAAAGTTATGCCAGCCGGTAGAAATCTCGACGCCCGGGATAAGTGTCATAGCCCGCTTCTGACCTGACTGATAATTCATTGCAGATTGAATGCCCGCCACTGTGTCATGATCGGTAATCGCCAACACATCCACTTGCATGTTGTGCGCGCGGTCAATTAACTCTTCGATGCTCAATCGTCCATCTGAAAAATGGCTATGGCAATGTAAATCAATTTTCGACAATGAAACACGCCTCTCTACTTGTATTGAACGCTAAATTTTCCGAATTTTTATACTTTTAACTCAAGGTGTTAAGTCAAAACATAAATTGTTGAACATACCTTATAACAAATTTAACTGGGCTTTTGCTCAACCAGTTTAAAGTTTGGGTTGACTTTAAACACAGAATGCATTCTTCTATAGGGCATTGAATTTGCACATTATACGGCAATTAGAAAACAGATTATGAACTTAAACACAATTAACTCTCAAAAAACTGTTTGGTGGTGGCACTTCCTGGATTAGCGGGCGGTGTGCTTTTGTGTTTAAAAAAGGTATCAGGGCTCGCACTATGCGGGCCTTTTTTTTGGCAGTAAAAAAATAAAACAGGTAAGAAAACATGAGTTTATCTGAACTTAGCCAGCAACCGGGTAAAGTAGAAAGCATTATAAAACCGGTACAATATGTCGCAGAGCCTCTCGCGCTCTACCGTTCTTTATGTGAAGGACGTGCACACAATTTACTGCTTGAATCAGCAGAAATTGATTCAAAAGACGATTTAAAAAGTCTGATGTTAATTGATGCTGCGCTGCGTCTGGAATGCAATAACCATAAGGTAAACTGTCAGGCCTTAACCTCCAACGGGGCTGCCATATTGCCGTTACTGGCACAGGCCTGCGATGCCGAATCTGAGCTAAGTGAAAATCAACTCACGCTAACATTTACCACAGCGCAAGATGCACTTGATGAAGATAGCCGTTTAAAAGCGCATTCGGTATTTGATGCGTTGCGCCAGATTATTTTAACCATCACACCACTGCGTCAGCATCCCGATGCTTTATTCATCGGCGGTGTCTTTGCCTACGATATGCTGGCCAATTTTGAACAACTACCTGATGTACAAGAGGGCATTAACAGCTGCCCCGATTTTGTTTTTTATGTGGCCGAAACCCTGCTTTTAATCGATCATCAACAACAAACATCTGAACTGATTGGCAGTGTATTTAGTGGCGCCGATGTGGCTAATCAATACTTTGCAGTCAGTCAGCGTTTAGAATTACTGGAACAGCAGATCGCCAATCCACAACCCATTGCTAACAGCAACTTACAACAGGTCAGCATTGAACAATTAAGCATGGATAAGTCAGATGATGAATTTAAACAGGATGTGAATCAGTTAAAGGAACACATATTGTGCGGCGATATATTCCAGGTAGTACCGTCACGTACCTTCAGTCTGCCCTGCCCACATCCTTTTAATGCCTATCAGCAACTTAAACAACAAAATCCCAGCCCTTACATGTTTTATCTGCAGGACAGTGATTTTTGCCTGTTTGGTGCATCGCCAGAATCTGCCCTGAAATATCAGCAAGAGAGCAATCAGGTAGAAATTTATCCGATTGCCGGTACCCGCCCGCGCGGACTTAATCCTGATGGCAGCATTGACCGCGATCTGGACAGCCGCATTGAACTGGAACTGCGTCAGGACGAAAAAGAAAAAGCCGAACACATTATGTTGGTGGATTTAGCCCGTAATGATGTGGCACGCGTTAGCGAACCGGGCAGCCGTTATGTTGCTGACTTATTGCAGGTTGATCGTTATTCACAGGTGATGCATTTAGTGTCAAGAGTGGTCGGTCAGCTGCGCAATGATCTGGATGCATTACATGCCTATCAGGCCTGCATGAACATGGGCACCTTAGTGGGTGCACCGAAAGTCAGTGCTGCCAAATTAATACGCGAAGTCGAGCAGCAACGTCGCGGCAGTTATGGAGGCGCGGTTGGTTATATAAATGGTCAGGGCGATATGGATACCTGCATCGTTATCCGCTCTGCGTTTGTTAAAAACGGCATGGCGCACATTCAGGCTGGAGCAGGTGTGGTGTATGACTCCGACCCGCAATCGGAAGCCGATGAAACCCGCGCTAAAGCGCAGGCTGTTATTCACGCCATCGTTGCAGCCCATTCAGCGGCATTATAAGGAGAATCAGGATGTCGAATAATGCGTCTACGACTTTGTTTTTAATCGATAACTTCGATTCATTCAGTTACAACTTGGTGGATGAAATGCGCAAGCTCGGTTTTGCCATGCAGGTTTATCGCAACAATATAAGTGCAGATTTGATCCTGCAAAAAATGCAGCAAACCGCCGGCAGAGCGATTTTAATTTTATCACCCGGCCCCGGCGCGCCCTCTGAAGCGGGTTGTGTGCCAGAGTTACTCAAAAAGGTAGCGGGTTTGTACCCGGTACTGGGCATTTGTTTAGGCCATCAGGCGATTGTGGAACATTATGGTGGTGTGGTGGACAGGGCATCTGAAGTGCTGCACGGCAAATCGTCTAACATGAATCATTGTCAGGATAAAATGTTCAGCGGGTTGCAACACCCGTTGCCCGTTGCGCGTTATCATTCACTGATGGCCACTCAGCTCCCCAGCGCTTTAGAAGTATTAGCCCAGTATCAGGATGTGCCCATGGCGGTTTATCATCAGGCGGACAACATGCTGGGTTTTCAATTCCACCCCGAATCAATATTAACCAGTCAGGGCAGCCGCTTACTGACTCAAAGTATTGCGTTTCTCGCTAAGGACTAAACCAATGCAAGCATTGTACGAGCAACTTTATCAGGGCAAGTCCCTTACTCAGCCGCAAAGCCAGCAATTTTTTAATCAGGTCGTTAAAGGCGAAGTGGATGATATTTCACTGGCCGCCATGTTAACTGCGTTGAAATTTCGTGGCGAAACACCCGCTGAAATCGCCGGAGCCGCCGCAGCGTTAATTGACAATGCCACAGCATTTCCTCGCCCCGATTATCAGTTCACCGATATCGTCGGCACCGGTGGTGATGGTCACAATACGATTAATATTTCATCGGCCTCCGCCATAGTAGCCGCCGCCTGTGGGTTAAAAGTCGCCAAACACGGTAATCGCAGTGTATCGAGTAAATCGGGCTCTGCAGATTTATTTAATGCTTTTGGTTTGGATCTCATGATGGCGCCAGATACTGCACGTGCTTGTCTGGATCAGGCCAATTTTTGTTTTTTGTTTGCGCCCTGTTATCACGCGGGCATTAAACACGCGATGCCAGTGCGTACCCAGCTAAAATCGCGCACCATTTTCAATTTACTGGGACCACTGGCCAATCCAGCGCGTCCCAGCCATATGATGATAGGCGTGTATCACGCCGATTTATTAATGCCCTTTGCTAAAACACTGCAGTTACTCGGTTATACCGATGCCATGGTGGTGCATGGTAATGGACTGGATGAAATCGCCTTACATGGCAGTAGCGAAATTGTGACGTTAAAAGATGGTGACTTTAACGCTATTACAGTTGATCACAGTGATTTTGGTTTGCCGCACTTTGAGCTAAGTGCGATAGAAGGTGGTGAGCCTGAGCACAATAAAATGCTGATTGAAGCCGTTTTAGCAGGTAAAGGTGCAGCAGCGCACGAGGCCGCTGTGGCAGCCAATGTCGCCACCCTGCTAAAACTCAACGGCAAAGTAGAAACCTTCAAACAAGGTGCCGAATTGGCCATGGACACCATTAAATCCGGTAAGGCATTACAAACGATTCAACAGGCAGCGGAGATCAGTCGTGGCTAATGTATTAGAAAAAATCTGCGCCGATAAAAAAATTGAAATCGAACAGCTCAAACTGGCACTGCCACTAGAGCAATTTAAAGATTCATTGCAGCCTTCAGAGCGAAGCCTGTATCAAAACCTAAGTCGACCCAATGCGGGATTTATTCTTGAGTGCAAAAAAGCTTCGCCATCTAAAGGTTTGATCCGCGAAGATTTTAATCTGGATGAAATCATCGATGCTTACGCGCCTTATGCGGCAGGTATTTCGGTGCTGACTGATAAAAAATATTTCTCCGGTGATTTTGCTTACTTAAGATACGTACGTGAACACGTCACGCAACCGGTTTTAAACAAAGACTTTTTTATTGACCCCTATCAGGTGTATCTGGCGCGTTATCATAATGCCGATGCGATTTTGTTAATGTTATCGGTATTAGACGATAACCAGTATCGCGAGCTGGCGGTCATAGCCGATAGCCTGCAACTGGATATTCTGACCGAGGTCAGCAATCAGGAAGAAGCAAAACGTGCCTGTGAACTGGGGGCAAAGATCATAGGCATTAACAACCGTAATTTACGCGACCTGTCAACCGATTTGGCTACCACCGAACTGCTGGTACCTTTGTTACCTAAAGACGCGGTCATTATCAGTGAGTCCGGCATTTACACCCATCAGGATGTGCAACGTTTAGCACCACTGGTAGATGGATTTTTGGTTGGCAGCAGCTTAATGTCACAAAAAAATGTCAAAAAAGCAGTAGAGCAGCTGTTATATGGCAAGGTCAAAATTTGCGGCATCACTAATGTTACAGACGCTAAACTTGTTGCAGAATCTCCGGCCAGTTTTGCCGGATTAATCTTTGCCAAACAATCAAAACGCAGGGTCACCATTGAGCAGGCGAGTGAGATAACAAACTCAGTGCCTTTTAATTATGTGGGTGTGTTTGTTGACGCTGATGTGGAAGACGTTGTCAGTACAGCTGCACAACTTTCCCTCGCCGCAGTGCAATTACACGGCAATGAGGATGCACATTATATTCAGCAATTAACAGCCAAACTGCCCGCAGATTGCCAGATTTGGCGCGCTGTTGGCGTAACAGATCAGTTGCCTGAGATATCAGACATCAGTGCCGATTGTATTTTGCTCGATTGCAAAATCGGCAATCAAAGCGGCGGCACCGGTCAGGCATTTAACTGGGAATTACTTTCAACAATTAAAAATAAGTCAAACCTGGCGCTGGCCGGTGGACTTAGCCCCGACAACATCCAACAAGCGGTTGCCACAGGAGTTGCATTACTTGATGTGAATTCAGGCGTCGAGGACGCACCGGGGCAAAAGAATGCACAAAAAATCTCACAACTTTTTGAAAATTTAAGACAGTACTGAGGACATCATGAGCAATAAACTCGAATCAAAATTTGGTCAGTATGGTGGTATGTATGTACCTGAATTGCTGATCCCTGCCCTTGACCAACTGGAACAGGCGTTTATTGATGCGCAAAATGATCCGGAGTTTCAAGCGGAATTTATTGGTCTGCTAAAAGATTATGCCGGACGTCCTACCCCGCTGACCAAAGTCAGAAATCTGGTGAGCAACCCGTTGGTCACCATGTATCTCAAGCGTGAAGACTTATTACATGGCGGCGCCCATAAAACCAATCAGGTATTAGGTCAGGCGCTGTTAACCAAACGTATGGGTAAAACCCATGTAATTGCCGAAACTGGTGCCGGTCAGCACGGTACCGCCACCGCACTAGCCTGTGCATTACTTGGCTTAAAAGCGCGTATTTACATGGGTGCCAAGGATGTTGAACGTCAGGCGCCAAACGTATTTCGTATGCGTTTAATGGGCGCAGAAGTTATCCCTGTGGATGCAGGCTCTGGCACTTTAAAAGATGCGGTGAATGAAGCATTGCGCGACTGGTCTGCCAGTTATGAAACCGCGCATTACCTGTTAGGCACTGCTGCTGGCCCGCACCCCTTCCCGACTATCGTACGTGAATTCCACCGTATGATAGGCGAGGAAGTGCGTGAACAAATTATGCAAAAAGAAGGTCGTTTACCGGATTCAGTGGTGGCTTGTGTAGGCGGTGGCTCGAATGCCATCGGTATTTTCGCTGATTTTATCGATTCCCCGGAAGTGGGTTTAGTTGGCGTAGAGCCAGCGGGTAAAGGCATCGATACCCATATGCACGGCGCTGCTATTGCGACCGGCAGCTCAGGTATTTTGCACGGCGCTTATAGCTACATTATGCAAGACAAAGACGGCCAGATTGAAGAATCCTACTCGGTGTCTGCCGGCTTAGATTACCCTGCTGTAGGCCCACAACATGCACACCTCAACGATATCGGCCGTGCGACTTACAGCTCAGTGACGGATGATGAGGCGCTTGAAGCCTTTCAGTTATTAGCCAAAAAAGAAGGCATTATTCCTGCGCTTGAATCGTCACACGCGCTGGCCCATGCACTGAAAATGGCCGAAGCTGCCGACAAAGAAACCCTGATTGTGGTTAACCTGTCTGGTCGCGGTGATAAAGATATCGACCATGTACAAAAGATTTTAAAGGGAGATAACTAAGATGCAGACGTCTTCTACCGACCGTTACGCACAATTATTTGATGACCTTAAAACCAAACAACAAGGCGCATTTGTTCCTTTTGTGATGTTAGGAGATCCGGATAAACAAACCAGTATCGAGATTATCCTTACTCTGGTTGAAAACGGTGCCGATGCGCTCGAGCTGGGTTTCCCTTTCTCAGATCCGATTGCCGATGGCCCAACCATTCAAAAGGCGGCCATCCGTGCTTTGGATCAAGGTATTCGCCCAGACGATTGTTTTGAGATTATCGCCGCCGTGCGTGAAAAACACGCCGATATTCCTATTGGTTTGTTGCTGTACAGCAATCTGGTGATGAAACCCGGCATCGAGGCTTTTTATGCTAAGGCTGCTCAGGTTGGCGTAGATTCTATCTTATTGGCCGATGTGCCTTTGCGTGAAAGCGCGCCATTCAGAGATGCCGCTGTTAAGTACAACATTAAACAGATCCTGATTGCACCGCCAAATGCCAGCGATGACGCCTTGGCTGATATCGCGGCCGCCAGTGACGGTTATATCTATTTGCTCGGCCGTGCTGGTGTAACCGGTACTGAATCCACCGCTACCACACCAGTGGCAGAACTGGCAGCCAAGTTAAATCAGCATAAAGGTGCGCCAGCGGTAATTGGGTTTGGTATTTCAAAACCTGAACATGTTAGCGCGGCAATTAAGGCCGGCGCAGCGGGAGCGATTGCAGGTTCAGCCACGGTTAATTTGATCCATGACAATTTAGGCGACAAGCAGTTAATGCTGCAAAAACTGGCTGACTTTACTCAGGCAATGAAAGCCGCGACTTTATAAGCCAGCCCCAAAAGCTGATGATTAACCATCAGCTTTGGTAACAATCTGTAAAACTTGCGGATAGCTGCACAACAAAAAATCGTGTTAGTATCCGCAGGCATTAATTCAACCCGAGGGCAACAATGCAGGCTTTAATTGAATTCCTTCCCCTGCTGATTTTCTTTATTTTTTACAAAACGCACGACATATTCTGGGCAACAGGCGCTTTAATGATTGCCTTTGCACTACAATTGATTGTCACCTACGCGATAAAAAAACAAATCACCAAACAGCAATGGATCATGTTCGCCATCGTAGTGGTATTTGGTAGCTTTACCTTACTGCTGCGTGATGAAACCTTTATCATGTGGAAACCCACCATTGTTTATCTGATCTTTGCAGCCGTGTTACTTGGGTCACAAATACTCAAAAAACCTGCACTTAAGCAAATGATGGAATCGGCTATTAGCGTGCCAGATAAAATCTGGAACAGAATTAATCTGGCGTGGGGGCTGTTTTTTATCGCCGCTGCTGCGGTAAATCTGTTGGTCGCTTACCAATATACCCAGGAGCAATGGGTTAACTTTAAAGTATTCTGGATGACAGGTGCGAGCCTGGTATTTACGGTTTTAACAGTACTGTACTTAGTGCGATATTTACCAGGTGAATCCGAACAACAGGACGAACAATAATGATGTGGTACATGATTTACGCTGAAGATGTGGCTAACAGTCTGGAAAAGAGACTGCAGGCACGTCCAGCCCACTTAGAACGTTTAACCAGTTTAAAAGAACAGGGACGCTTATTAATTGCCGGACCAACCCCAGCGATTGATAATCCTGATCCGGGTGAAGCAGGTTTTAGTGGTTCGTTAGTGGTCGCTGAATTTGCCAGCTTGCAGGAAGCAAAAGACTGGGCCGATGCCGACCCGTACTTTGCAGCAGGCGTTTACGCCAAAGTCACAGTCAAACCCTATAAAAAGGTTCTTCCGTAACCGATGTTGAGAGTCAATGAATTTATCGTGTTAAACGATGATGAAATTGAAATGACCGCCATTCGCGCGCAAGGTGCGGGCGGTCAGAATGTTAATAAAGTCTCTTCTGCCATCCACTTACGCTTTGATATTGCCAAATCATCCCTGCCGGAATTTTATAAAAATAAATTGCTGGCGATGCGTGATTCCCGCATTACCCGTGATGGGGTCATCATACTAAAAGCCCAATCAGCCAGAACCCAGGAACAAAATCGCGAACAAGCCCAGCAACGATTAATTGAACTGATACTGGAAGCGGGAAAAGTGCAAAAAGCCCGCAAAGCCACTAAACCTACCCGGGCATCAAAAGTTAAACGCATGGACAGCAAAACCAAAGCGGGCCAGAAAAAACAAATGCGCCAAAAGGTGCAGTTTTAAATATCTTTCTGGCGGTGAGCCGGCTACAAAATCTATGGCACGTAATCCAGTAAACGTCTGTCCATATCTGCCATGACCCTGGCTTTGAAATCTTTTGCTTTGATATCCGCGATGAGGGTTTTGTATTTGGCGATATCTACCAGCTCCAGATTAGCGGTAATGGTTTTAAACAAACGCGGTAATTTATCACCCGGGCTCTGAATATGATGCAGTCCACCGCTGTAGACAAACAACATTTTGCCTTTTTCCAGCCGCTGTAAAATTTCTGCCACACCACCGCGCGCACTCATGGGTTTACCGTGCTTATCCAGTCCGTTACGACGTTTCATACGCCCTTCAGGTAATATGGCTGTGATCACATCATGACTGACATGGGATAAAAAATGCTGCCACGACTCATCTTTCTTACGGGTAATCGGGATCGCACCCGGTAATAATGCTTTAAGCATTTTCCCGGCAAAAGGGCGCTGCATAGTAATATCCGCACCCGGCAGCACAACTTTATGCGCCACATCCCACACCAATCGCCAGGTGGCAAAACGAATAAATAATGGCTCAAATAAACTGGTATGATTCAGGAAAACAATCAATTTAACCTGATCAAAGCTTTCTTCCCGCTCTTCACTCAACCAGTTTTTTTTACCACGGTAAAACACATGCGACAGCAACTTTACTTTCGCCATCAATAAAAAGCTTAAAAATTTCCACATAGTTTGTTTTTGAATGTTACTGATTATTAAAAGATTTTATTTGATTAACGCAGATTATGCCTCGCCTGCGTTAATTTTTCCTTTAGTTTATTTTACACCAGCCGATAGCCAATGTGAGTTTGGCAAGAGGTATAACATGAACACATTATTTTCAGTCCGTAAAACAGGCATGGCAATTATGTTGTTACTTGTTACCTTGCTAACCCAGACTGGTTGTATGCAAAGTCAGTCACATGCCGCTGCACATGGCGATGTTCCCTCAACATTAGTTCCTGCTAATACACTTAAAATTGTCAACGGGGTCTTTTATACCTCCCTGACCCGCGGCAATTGGTATTATAAGGGCGCCCGTGCGTTTAACGGCACCATCAATGCGTATATCGAAATTCCAGCTGAAGTTTCAATGGACAAGGCACTTCTGAAAAGCTATTTGCAAACCTCAATCTGCCCTGGTGCAGACAAAAAATTGCTCTGGCAACAATTACAGAATATTACCTTAAAAGTGCACCTCTACACCGAAGGAAATAGCCGAGGTATACGCACCCAATGCTTAAACCCATTGGTATAACGCAGTAAGTTATGAATAAAGGGCTTAATGCCCTTTTTTCATATCTCTTTTAGCAACAATAACTGCCTTGGTTGATCTATTGAAAAGTGAAAGGCACTCAGCACATTCATTCCCAGTAAACCATCGACCCGCTGTTCCGACATTGGCAATACTGCCACATTAATGTGATGTAACCGTGTATTGCCCAAAACAATTTCATCAAATGTGTAAATAGGTGCTTCAATGTCCCCGGCAGCAGTATGCAAATTGAATTGCCCCAAAAATTGATATTGGGAGGCTTGGAAGTAACGTTGGAAAAAACGCTGGGATAATGCCGTCACCGATGCGCCGGTATCAATTAACAATCGGCTTTGTTGCCCATCCAATCCAACATCCACCACATACTGTTGGCCAATTTGCGTTAAAGGTATACTGGCAATGTAATCATCAGAATTTTGATTGGGTGATGTTGCGTTTGCTTCATCGCTTTTTGCGAGTTCACGGATTTCACGTACTGCGGCTAAATTGCTGTCTATACCAGTCAGCACACTTTCCATCAGATTAAACTGATCCAGCATCGCATAGGCTCTTGCTAATGCCAGACTATAAAATACGTTGTTAGAATCAACCTGATATAAAGGCTCAACAAACCTTGCCAACACATCCCAGGATTGCGTTTGGGTTAAACTTTGAATTGCATTTTGGCTTAATTCATTAATCCGTTTTAACACCTGTTTACGTTGCTCATCAGTTGTTACTTTATCCAGCAAATCATAATACCCCAGCAGTGCTTCGCTCAGTAACTGCGTTTTACTGTGCAAATCGGCTTCCAATAGCAAAAAAGCAAAATCCTGTGGGTGTGCCGACAAATATTCTGTTAGCAAGGTATTTAGTCCGGCATATTGTTGCTGGCGCAAAAGATTTTGTGCCCGTTTAAGCATTTGTTGACGTTTAATATCTGCACTAATCAAACCAGCAGCTGCAATGGCTTGCCCGTTAGAACTGTTAGTTTGCCTGTCCTGTTGTTGAGACACTTCACTGGAATTGATTGCTGTATATCCTTGCTGCTCAGCGTCCTGCGCCAGCTTGTATTGCCAAATATTCATGGCCAGAGACAGACACAACAACAGCCACAATAGGTTATTTTTCATCGGTGAAAACCTGATAATTCAAAAACATAGAGTCAAACTCATCGGCGTAGATATTCCGCTTTAATTCGGGTTAAATAAACCAATCAAAATTAATCAAGAAGGTGAAGTAAGTGAAAAAAACGGTTGGGGCAGGACTATTACTCATACTTGGCGCCTGTAGCACGGTTCCGGATATGCCCGAAGATCAATCGCTTACTCCACATTCACTTAGCAACAATACTGCAACTGACAGTGACACAACATCCTCTACAGCACAACAATCATCAGATACGGCCATTGCACAAACCAAGGCTGATACTAAGCCTGAACCCGGCAAGAGTTCGAATAAAACGGCGGCGGTGGCTGCACTAAACGACAACGGCTGGAGTGTATTAAAACAAGTAGAACAGGAACGCCCCACAGAAGTGCCAGCCTACCGCCTGTGTCATATTGACGCTCATAATCAGGTTAGCGATTTTTATTTTGAGCAGGGTAAATCCTTTATGGATGGTGACCTGCCCCCGTGGAAAGATGGCGAAATAATCAGTAGCAGCAGTAATCCCGGTGCGATTCAGCTTAAAATGCGTAAACTCGGTGCTATGTGGGCAGTGCAAATGGTATTTGAACCCACACAAAAATTTCGCTGCCAGTTCAAAGGCATGGACGACGCCTGCGCCCCAAGCTGGTGTAATTTAGCAATAAGCAACGAATCAAACAGCGGCGAAAACGCTGATGCTTACTTAGATAAAATCAGTCATGCGGCAAAGTCGGTGGGTATGCAAGTGGTGGTGGAATAAGCGCTGTCACACATAAATATCCAGATGACCATCGGCATCTTTGCCGTCGTCTTCTTCACTGGTGGTTGTTTTAGCCCTGGCTTTAGCACCCGGTTGCCCTTCATGTTTTTCACGGGCATCACGCTCTTCAGCATTTAAGCCTTTTTCTTCATCCGATAGCTCGCGGATTTTGGCTTCTTTATCCACCTGCTGTACTTTAAATTGTTCTTTTTCAATACTGGCTTTTCCCTCACGCGGCAGTACCGAAAAGATTAAATCACTGACCATGTTATTTGCTTCCCGTTTTGCTAACTGGCTATCGGCCAGTTTATAGTCACACTTTAATCAGACCTAAGCATAATGTTAATCAAAAAAAGCTGCTTAGTTTGCCTTCATATATATTAATCATCTATGCATAAGACAAGCCAAATCGCTCAAAATTCAATCACACTGGAATATTACTATCCAACAAAAATATAAGTTAAAATCAAACAGCATAGTGATTTGGTTAGAAATTCTTACGTTTTCAATATTTATGCGTTGCATTAAATTACAACTTTGGTTAGTTTAGAGCCTCGATTGAACGAAGAGCAGTCAAATGATTTTAACTAACCTGAAAGCAGTACATCATCACCATCATATAGCATAACCTTTCAGGTTCGTGCTGGAAGGTCTGTAGCCACCTTCCAGAGGAACAGTTTTATAACTAAACCCCCGGTAGGTGACTACCGGGGGTTTTTTATTTCAGGTTTATACTTTTTAGATTTCAACAAAGGCGACATACAGCAATGACAGATACAACCAGACTCAGAATAGCGGTACAAAAATCCGGGCGTTTATGCGATGGCAGCATGGAGTTGTTAAAAGCCATAGGCGTTAAATTATCTATCCGTGACCGTTTGTTGATTGCTCATTCGACCAACCTGCCAATTGATTTATTGCGTGTACGTGATGACGACATTCCCGGTTTGGTGATGGATGGCGTGGTTGATCTGGGTTTTATTGGCGAAAACGAACTGGAAGAAAAAATGCTCGAACGCCAGGCGACCAACCGCAACGCCAGCTACAAAGAGCTAACCAAACTCGATTTTGGTGGCTGTCGTTTATCCATCGCCGTGCCTAACGAATTTAACTACCAGTCAGTGCAGGATTTTAACGGTAAATCGATTGCCACCACCTACCCTTATTTGCTGGAGCGTTATTTTAAACAAAACAATGTTGATGCCAGCGCGGTGATGTTAAACGGCTCGGTGGAAGTAGCACCACGTGCCGGATTAGCCGACGCCATCTGCGATTTAGTCTCTACCGGTGCTACGCTCGAAGCCAATGGTCTGCGTGAAGTACAGGAAATTTTCCGCTCCACTGCGGTATTGATTCAACGTTCAGGCGAATTACCGGCGGCCAAACAAGCATTAGTGGATAAACTGATGCCACGCATCGCTGGCGTAATGCAGGCCAAAGAAAGCAAATACATTATGCTGCACGCGCCAAAAGACAAACTTAAAGAAGTACAGGCACTGTTACCGGGGGCGGAAAACCCAACCCTTTTACCGCTGGCGAATAACGACAATACAGTGGCCATTCACGTGGTCTGCACCGAAACCCTGTTCTGGGAAACCATGGAAAAACTCAAAGCACTGGGTTGCAGCTCGATTCTGGTGATGCCGATTGAAAAGATGATGGGCTGAGGCGGAGATATTCAGCATGCAAATCTGGTCACAACTAAGCAGCGATGAGCAACAAACCCTGCTGGCACGACCGGCGTTAAAAGATAACCGCCAGTTAAGTCAGACGGTGACGGAGATCATCTCTAAAGTCAGAAACGATGGCGACAGCGCCCTGCTTGAATTTAGCGCCAGGTTTGATGGCGTGACACTCGATTCGCTGGCACTGGCACAAAGCGAACTGGATAACGCCGAACAGCAATTAACCGGCGAGGTAAAAGCCGCGATTGAACTGGCCTATGCCAATATTCGCCGTTTTCATGAAGCGCAAAAGCCTAGCGATACCCGCATTGAAACCGCGTCCGGTGTAGTGTGTGAACTTAAACACGCGCCCATTGCGGCGGTGGGTTTATATATTCCCGGTGGCACCGCACCGCTGCCCTCAACTGTGTTAATGCTGGGTGTATCGGCACAAGTTGCAGGATGTCAGCGCAAAGTGCTATGCACGCCTTGTGGCAAAAACGGCCAAATCGCCGCAGAAATTCGTTACGCCGCCAAACTGTGTGGCATTAACGAGATTTATCTGGTCGGTGGTGCACAAGCGATTGCCGCCATGGCCTTTGGTACCCAGTCGATTGCCAGGGTCGATAAAATTTTTGGCCCGGGAAACAGCTATGTGACCGAGGCCAAACAGCAGGTTAGCCAGTCTGCCCAGGGCGCAGCCATTGATATGCCGGCAGGACCATCTGAGGTATTAGTGATTGCCGATGGCAACGCCAATGCGGAATTTGTCGCCTCAGATTTATTGTCACAAGCCGAACACGGCAGCGATTCACAGGCGATTTTGGTGTGTAACAGTGCAGCTAACATCGAGCTGGTGAAACAGGCTGTGGAACGCCAACTGGCTAAGCTAAATCGCCGCGACATCGCAGCCCAAGCCATGGCCAATAGCCGTTATATTTTAACCGACTCCCTTGAGCAATCGGTTGCAGTTTCTAACCGTTATGCGCCGGAACATTTGATTATTCAAACCGAGAATGCGCGCGCCACGCTGGATAACGTGACCAATGCCGGTTCGGTATTTGTTGGCCCCTGGTCGCCCGAATCCGCTGGTGATTACGCCAGTGGCACCAACCACGTGCTACCCACTTATGGTTATGCGCGTAATTATTCCTCGTTAGGGGTGATGGATTTTGTGCGCCGTTACACTGTGCAGGAATTATCTGTCACCGGTATTCAAACTATTGGCCCGGCGATTGTGTCACTGGCCAACGCGGAAGGTCTGGATGCCCACGCCAACGCCGTTAGTATTCGATTGGAGAGCCTTAAATGAGCGCCCAGCAGTTAGTCGATAAATTATTAATTGAAAACCTTAAAGCGCTACAGCCCTATCAATCGGCGCGGCGTTTATTTAAAAGTGACGATTTGGCCGAACAACCGGGCTGGTTAAACGCCAATGAATCGCCCTTTGCCAATGAGTACAACCTTAATTGCGAGCGTTTAAACCGCTACCCGGATTGCCAGCCAGCATCGGTAATCAACGCCTACGCCAGTTATGCTGGCGTCAACAAGGATCAGGTGATTTGCTCACGCGGCGCCGATGAAGGCATCGAGCTGTTAATCCGTGCCTTTTGCACACCGGGGCAAGACAAGATTTTAATCTGCCCGCCGACTTACGGCATGTACGCCATCAGCGCTGAAACCTTTAATGTGGGCGTGGAAAAAGCCCCGCTAAAAGCCGATTTCTCACTGGATATCAGCGCCATCAACAGCTTTAAAGATAAGGTGAAGCTGGTGTTTATCTGCTCGCCGAACAACCCCACCGGCACCGATGTGGCCGGGCAGCAGCTCACTCAGGTACTGGACACTTTTGCCGGTAACGCACTGGTGGTGGTGGATGAAGCCTATTTTGAATTTAGCCAGCAGGCCAGCTGGGCAGGCAAACTGGCGCAATACCCCAATTTAGTGGTGCTGCGCACCTTATCCAAAGCCTTTGCATTAGCCGGTATTCGCTGTGGTTTTACCCTGGCTGATAACGCGGTAATTCAAGCGCTACTAAAAGTTATCGCCCCCTATCCGGTGCCCGACCCGGTGGCGCAAATCGCCAAACAGGCACTAAGCAGCGCTGGCATTAGCCAGATGCAGCAACAAGTCAGTGTGCTGAATGATGAGAAAACCGCGCTGAGTATTGAGCTTGGTAAAATCAGTCAGATTGAACTGGTGGGTGATACTGCCGCCAACTTTATTTTATTCCGTACGCCAGCCAAACAAGCGCTGATGGATTATCTGGTTAAAAACGGCCTGATTATTCGTGACCAGTCCAGACAACTGGCGCTGGATAACTGCCTGCGCATCAGCATTGGTAATCCCTCACAAAACCAGCGTTTAATTGAACTCATTCAACAATTTTTTACCCCGGAGCAAACCGCATCATGAGCCAGCAAGCCATTTTATTTATCGACCGCGACGGCACCTTAGTCGAAGAGCCCGCCATCGACAAACAACTCGACTCACTGGAAAAACTGGTGTTTGAACCAGCCGTGATCCCGGTACTGCTTAAACTGCAACAAGCGGGTTTTCGTTTGGTGATGGTATCGAATCAGGATGGTCTGGGTACCGACAGCTTCCCGCAGGCGGATTTTGATGCGCCGCACAACAAAATGATGCAGCTGTTCCAAAGTCAGGGCATTGTGTTTGACGATGTGCTGATTTGCCCGCACTTTGACAGCGACAACTGTAGTTGCCGCAAGCCCAAGCTCGGATTAGTCAAAGATTACCTGCAACAAGGCAAGGTGGATTTTGCGCGCTCGTTTGTGATTGGCGATCGCCAGACCGATATGCAACTGGCTGAGAATATGGGCATTCAGGGCATTTTATACAGCCGCGATGGCTTTAACTGGCCAGCGATTAAAAAACAATTAACCGGACAAAACCGCACCGCCAGCGTGCACCGTAAAACTTCGGAAACCGATATTCTGGTAAAAGTGGATTTGGACAATAACGCTAAATCCAGCATCAGCACCGGCCTGGGCTTTTTTGACCATATGCTTGACCAAATCGCCACCCACGGCGGGTTTAATATGACGGTGAACGTCGATGGTGATCTGCACATCGACGATCACCACAGCGTGGAAGATACCGCACTGGCACTGGGCGATGCACTGCGTCAGGCACTGGGCAACAAACGCGGTATTGGCCGTTTTGGTTTTGCGCTGCCGATGGATGAATGCAAGGCTGAATGTGTGCTGGATATTTCTGCTCGCCCATGGCTGAAATTCGATGCCGAATTTACTCAGGAGCGCGTGGGTGAAATGTCGGTACAAATGGTGCCGCACTTTTTCCGCAGCTTATCCGACAGCATGGGCATTTCGCTGCACTTATCCACCACCGAGGGCAACGCCCACCATCAGGTAGAAAGCCTGTTTAAAGTGTTTGGCCGCGCACTGCGTCAGGCCATTAGCAAACAAGGTGATGAACTGCCCTCCAGCAAGGGAGCGCTGTGATGGAGCTGGTGATAGTTAATACCGGCTGCGCCAATATTTCCTCGGTGCGTTTTGCCATTGAACGCCTAGGCTACCAAGTGGCGGTATCGGATAACGCCGCGCAAATTCAGGCCGCCGACAAGGTATTTTTACCCGGCGTCGGTTCGGCCAATGCGGCCATGAGCCAAATCAAACAAAAAGGCTTGGTTGAGGTGGTGGCAAAACTCACTCAGCCAACGCTGGGTATTTGTTTGGGCATGCAGCTGATGACCAAATTCTCCGATGAAGGCAATACCGACTGCTTGGGTGTTATTCCCACCAAGGTCAATAAAATGCTGGCCGATGGCCTGCGCCTACCACATATGGGTTGGAACCAAATCACGCCAGTAAACAATAATTCACTATTTGAAGGCATAGCCGCAGGTAGTTACTTCTATTTTGTGCACGGCTTTGCCGCGCCGGTAAGTGAGGTGACACTGGCCAGTTGTGAATACGGCCAGCCGTTTTCCGCCAGTATTGGCCAAGGCAATTATTACGGCGTGCAGTTTCACCCCGAGCGTTCCAGCGAAGCGGGTGCCAGATTGCTGGCTAACTTTATTCAAAATACCTGAGGCAGCGCATTAGCATGATCATACCTGCAATAGATTTAATTGAAGGCAAAGTAGTACGCCTGTATCAGGGCGACTACGGCCAAAAAACCGAATACCAGCTCGACCCGGTTGAGGTGGTAAACCAATACGCCGCAGCGGGCGCCAGCTGGTTACATATCGTAGATTTAACCGGCGCTAAAGATACCGACAAACGCCAGCTTAAACTGATTGGCGAGATGGTCGCCACCGGCAAAATGCAGTTTCAGGCCGGCGGCGGTATTCGCAGTCAGGCCGACGTTGAGCAATTGCTCGAAACCGGCGTCAGCCGCGTGGTAATTGGTTCGGTAGCGGTTAAACAACCCGAACTGGTAAAAAGCTGGTTTACCCAATACGGCGCCGACAAAATTGTGCTGGCACTGGATGTCAACATAGATGCCAACGGCAATAAAATGATTGCCACCCACGGCTGGCAGCAGGATAGCGGTGTAGGCTTGGAAGCGCTGTTAAGCGACTTTTTAGAGGTGGGTGCCAGACACGTGCTGTGTACCGATATCAGCCGTGACGGCACGCTAAAAGGCGCCAACGCCGAGCTGTATGCACAAATGACTGAACAATTCCCGTCGGTCGGTTGGCAGGCATCCGGCGGCATTGGCTCGCTGGAGGATATTAACGCACTTAAACCGACTAAGGTCGCGGGCGTAATTTTAGGTCGCGCCTTGCTCGAAGGTAAATTCACCCTCGAACAAGCCATTCAAAACTGGGAGGCGCGCTAATGCTGGCACGACGTATCATCCCTTGTCTGGATGTAAAAGATGGCAAAGTGGTGAAAGGGGTAAAATTCCGTAACCATGAAATTATTGGCGACATAGTGCCGCTGGCGGCGCAATACGCCAAAGCCGGCGCCGATGAGCTGGTGTTTTACGATATCACCGCCTCCAGCGATGCGCGGGTGGTGGATAAAAGCTGGGTCAGCCGTATTGCCGAGGTGATTGATATCCCCTTTTGTGTGGCAGGCGGCATTAAATCGGTGGAAGATGCCGGGCGCATTCTGGAAATGGGCGCGGATAAAATCTCGGTCAATTCCCCAGCATTAACTAATCCCGAGCTGATTACTCAATTGCACGACCAATACGGCCAGCAGTGTGTGGTGGTGGGCATCGACAGTTATTTTAACGAGCAAACCGGCCAGTATCAGGTCAATCAGTTTACCGGCGATGAAAGCCGCACGGTAGTGACCAAATGGCAAACGCTGGACTGGGTAAAAGAAGTGCAACAACGCGGCGCAGGCGAGATTGTACTTAACTGCATGAATCAGGACGGCGTGCGTCAGGGTTACGATATTGAACAGTTAGCCAAAGTACGCGCAGCCTGCAATGTGCCACTGATTGCCTCCGGCGGCGCCGGAAAAATGGCTGATTTCAGTGAAGTTTTTCAACAAGCCGACGTAGACGGCGCACTGGCCGCCTCGGTATTCCATAAAGGCATTATTGATATGCAGGAATTGAAGGCATACCTGCGCAGTGAAGGCGTGGCAATACGGGCTTGATAGTGATGAGCTACGAGTAGCGAGTTGCGAGTTGCGAGCAAAAGAAATCAGCAACGCGCCGCGAGTTTCGAGTTACGAGAAAAAGCCGCTGTGAGCCGAAGCTATACTTCGTGCTCACAGATCGACACTCGAGTTTTTATGCAATATGAAAATCTGGATGTATGGCAACGCAGTTACGCTTTAACTAAAACAATTTATCTGGCGTTTCGGGACAACCGCGACTTTGGATTTAAAGATCAAATTACCCGCAGTGCGTTATCAGTACCAAGCAATATTGCCGAAGGCTGGGAACGTTTTACTGATAAAGAAAAATTCAGGTTTTTATCTATCGCCAAAGGTTCGGCAGGTGAACTAAAAACCCAATTAATGCTAGCACGCGACATAGGTTATTTACCCGTAGTGGATGCCAAAGCATTAATTATAGAAATAGAAGAGATCGCCAAAATGCTTGGCGCACTAATGAGAAAACTAAATACTAACTAGCTAGTGACTCGCATACAGGCACAGTGGCACTTAGCCCGAAACTCGCCGCTCGCGACTCGTAGCTAAAAAGGAACCTTATGATCATTAACAAAGACAATATCGCCGAATTAGCCTGGGATAAAATGGACGGGCTGATCCCCTGCATGGTTCAACACGCCACCAGCGGCGCACTGCAAATGCAGGGTTATATGAATGTGGCAGCACTGGAAAAAACCTTAGCCACTGGCAACGTGACCTTTTACAGCCGCTCCAAACAGCGTTTATGGACCAAGGGCGAAGAATCGGGCAACGTGCTGGAGCTGGTTCAAATCAGCGCCGATTGCGATAAAGACGCGATTTTAGCTATGGCCATCCCCCACGGCCCTACTTGCCATAAAGGCACGCCGACCTGCTGGCCCGATGCGATTACCCCAGAGCTGAGTTTTATTGCCGGGCTTGAGCAAGTGATCGCCAGTCGCAAAGGCGCCGACGCCAGCAGCAGCTACACCGCCAGCCTGTATGCCAAAGGCATTAAACGCATTGCGCAGAAAGTTGGTGAGGAAGGGGTAGAAACCGCCCTGGCTGCCACGGTTAAAGATTTGGAAGAGTTAAAAAACGAATCTGCCGATTTGCTGTATCACCTGATTGTATTGCTACAAGCCAGTGATTTATCCCTAAAGGATGTGGTTGGGGTATTGAAGGAGAGGCACAAGTAATTTGAGTGACGGCCTTTTTTAAGGCCGTCATTTTTTTAAATGAATTGGGAAATACGCATGGAACCGAAATAGGGCACTACATATTTATAAATGCAGAGTACAAAACTAGGATAGAGCCGACTAACTGTCCATCTATTGAAGTGATTACGACCGTTTTAAGTTTCTGAATATCATTTAGAGCAGCACTAGTCTTTGGCGACAACTCTTTCCTCAAACTTTCTATTCGCTCGTTTATCCGCTTTTCACTTACCTCAACCATATTCTTAAATACTCTGTTATGCTGTTTCAGTATGTTATGGAGGTCTTCTACAGTTTCAGGCTCTTTATTGGTTGTAGCAACTGCATCAAACCGAGGCTTAGAAACTGTAATTGCGGCATTATCAATGACAGCCCATGGTTTAATTTCACGAAAAGGGTTTGGTGGAGTTTTACTTTTAAAATATTCACCTAAATTCATGTCATGAGTTATGCGAAGAGCCCCGTTAATAGAGAATGTAATCAGTATAAAGCCTAAAAGACTGAGAAAAATCGCATATCCCTGTTCAAATGTATCATTCGACCAACAACTAACCCCAAAATAAGATACATAACAAGGCAGCGATAAATAGCACTGATGAATAATAACCACAGCCGCCAAAACACCATAAAGTTTGTATCTTCGCCATGACATTTGGACTGAAAATTTTAGGTTTGAGCGCAATGTCTGTATATCCATGCAAAGACCTTGATAAAAATTAAAAACAATACTGTATTAGGGAATAGCTGGAGTCAGTGTAACGTTAAATCTGAAACTTAATCCAAAACTTATAATATGGCGTCGCATTGGCGACTGCAACTCAGGGGGCTGTGCTGCCGCAGCCCCCTAAGAACCCCACGGCACCCCGCACTGTGCCTGTTCAATTTTCAATTCAGGCAAACCGCCAGCGTCGCAAATCCACATCCCTTCTGTTGCGACTGACTCGGCATCCCTGCCTCGTCTGGCGCTTGCTATCTGAATGTAAAATTGGACACAGTGAATGGGGAATGAAGTCAGCCGCTGGCTGACTAGGAAAACCAACACTGTCAGCCATCACCGCGACAGCAGCCAAACAGAGTTTGGCTAATCGCGACTCTGACTTTTAGGCAAAACCAAGCTGGCTTTCGAATGGCCGAACAGGACGTTCGGCCAAGGCCAACGCTTTGCAGGGATAGCTGCCTTTGGCCGTTTCGAATTAAAGACAGTTGGGTTTTGACGTTAAAAAAGTAAGTGGAGCAAAACACTTTTTCGCCCCTTTTGGGTGTCTCCAAAAGGGGCTTGGGCGACATGGATGTCGCACGAAAAAAGCCATGGATAGCTTTCAAATCCAAACAGGGTCGCGCCCCCGGGAAGGGCGTGAAAACATCAGAGATGATTAGTCTCTAATTGATCATACGGCCATCCGGTGGTGGCTTTAACTTACCACCACCAGTTTCGTTTTTTATCAAAAAACAATATTATTCCTTAGTTCGGTGGATCCCCACTGCCCCTAATACATACTTCTCGTAAATTGGCTCGCTGGTGCCATGTTTAACCTTGTACATAAAGTATTTTTCAAACGCGATTTTAGCGATATGCACCCATTTGCCCATTGATGTCCAGTTGGTATTGCGTGGCGGGTTCTGCGGTAACGCCACAAATGCCGCGCCCTTATCGCCCATATCGGCCAGACAAATAGCATTGAGTGTTGGCCTGGTTTTCATCTCCTCGCCTTTTTCCAGGCTGAGAATATTTTCCACAATGGCCGTTGTCATTGATTCAATCATAAAACCGGTTTTTGGCACGCCCACCGGAACAGGTGTTTGCTCAAGCGGCGCCAGTGCCACGCAGACACCGGCGGCAAAAACAGACGGATAAGTAGGATTCTGTTGAAACTCATTGGTAATAACAAACCCTTTGGGATTGCATAAATCCGGCACGGCTGCCACTGCTTCTGAGCCTTTAAATGAAGGTAAAAACATTGCCAGTGAAAAAGGTAACTGATGGCTAAACTCCACTTCTCCTTTGCGATCCAGCTCCTCAATACTGGCATTACCATCAGTAAATTCGGTAACTCTGGCATTGCAAATCCATTTAATACCGCGATCACGAAACTCATGTTCCATCAATGCTTTGGAGTCTCCGACTCCCCCCAGCCCCATATGGCCAACATAAGGTTCAGAGGTAACAAACGTAATCGGGACACGGTCGCGAATTTTTTTCTTACGTAATAAATGCTCAAGGGTTAATACATATTCATACGCTGGACCAAAACAACTGGCGCCCTGCATGGCGCCCACCAATACCGGACCTGGGTTTTCCAGCAGTTGCTGATAGGTTTCATACGCTTTAACTGCGTGATCAACGGTGCAAATAGACTGAGTGAAGCCATTTTCTGGCCCGGCCCCCGGTACGGTTTCAAAGGCCAGTCTCGGTCCCGTGCTAAGTACCAGATAATCATAATCAATGGTTTGACCATCACCTGTAGTTAATTGCTGTGCTTTGGCATCAATCGCGGTCACACCCGATGGGTTAAACGGGATTTTGTATTTTTTAGCATAAGGCGTTAAATCAAGAATCACCTGCTCACGTGTTCGCTCTCCCAACGCCACCCAGGGGTTAGACGGGATAAAATGAAACTCGTTACTTTCACCTATTAATAATACTTCATGGTCTTTAGGTAATTTTTCTCTCAGCTCATATACTACCGACATACCACCTAAACCTGCTCCTACTACTACCGTTCTTTTCATAACAGCCTCTGCATATCAAGTATCTACAAGCCCTTTAACAAGAAAAAACAACGACTGGCAGATAATTAAGAAAAACTTTAATTAAGATTTAATTTAATTAAGTTAATACTAAAATAATAATTATGGAAGTAGAAATTTCGAATATTTTTTATACAAAGCCAGATGTAAAATATTTGTTACGTTTTGCAGAGCAAATTAAGCAAAAAAGTCGATGGGGAAAATATTAAGTAACCTTTAACAACCTCATTAACTTTTTACAGAATTAATCGCCAGCTACCCGACGTTATGGGACTGTCAGTAACGCTCCCAATACCCGCGGGCAAAACTTAGTGTAGGGCATCCTGTGCAATGTGCTTTTGGCCTTATTATGCTTTTCTATGGCATTTCAAAATCCGTCGCCACGATAGTGATGCGACTTTCTTTGCGTTCTCTTCAATCAAATCACCGTGAGAAACAATAATTTTATCAAAATCCCATTGAAGAATTCTGTTTAGAGAACCACAAGCAGATTTTTTATCTTTCCACCCAAACTGATATTCTGGAGCAGGTTTTGGATTTGCCCACATATGGAAAATGGCCTTCCACCAGAATTTTAACGACCAGCTCACGCCTGCTGTTTTATCGGTAAAATTCTCTATTAAATCCACCAAAATGAGTGTTCGGGTCTTTTTATGAAAAAAAGCAATTTCCCACATATATTTGCTGCCACGAACCAGAACCTGCTCAAAGTCTTGTATCAAGCGTGGATCTGGCTGGTCCCCCAGAAACCAGTTAAATTTTATGTTCGGGATTTTGATTTCTACTCCTGGACAGATAAGTGTTTCGGCATCAGGAAACGCTTCCTGCGCTGAACTAATATAGAAATAATGAAAATTACTGGGAGCAATAATGAATTCAACTTTGCCCAGCTTATTGATCGAAGCTTTTGTGGGCTCATCTATGTCGCAAGGTGAATGAATCATCAGATTGCTATTTGTCAGGCGCACTATCGTCATTCTGGAATTAAATTTTGTACCAGCGTAGCGAATAGGATACTCCTTAATCCAAATCGCATTCTTTTGATACTTATATAAATCGTTCATTGTTTGCAGTCGTCCACTTTCCAAAATAGAGGTCAGACTCAATGGATCAGCGGCGCAAAACACTGAGCAACAAACCTGTCTTCCCCCCCAATTACAGAACATTCACCCAAAGTACTTCTATGGCTGCAGTAACAGGATGCAGCTTCTGCGCGAATCGCATCAATTGTAGCCAGTTATCGCCATCGCATTACTGACTGGACTGAGATTCTTTTTCCTCTTCCTTAACCATTTCCAGATAAGTCGCCAGACTTTTGTCTTTTTCATGTCTGAAACGCTCATTTCTGGGGGTAAAACTAGAAATTCTATCTAAACGAAAGTTTCTAAACGCCCCTCTTAACTCGCACCATCCGGCTAACAACCAGATTGGGCTAAAGGAAATCAGAGCCAGTGGCCTTATCGTACGTTCGGTCAATTGCTCGTTCAAATCCAGGTAGGCTATGTCTACAAACTGCTTGCGCCGAATACATTCCCGCACTTCGGTGAAGTTGACCTGCCAGGGAATTTTATAGCGACTCGGCGCTGAGAACAGACTGATCTGCTCCAGTTCCTGAATCATGGGAGCGGATAAAGTCGCCTGAATTTTTCGATAGGCACTTTGCGCTTTTTCGGCAAATTTTTCATCGGTCCAGTTGCTGACCATGCCAATGCCCAGGGCAATTGCTTCTATCTCGTCGGCGTCGAACATAATTGGTGGCAGATGGTAGGTTTTATCTATGAGATAACCCACACCGGCCTCGCCGACGATTGGTACGCCCGAGTCTTTCAAGTCCTGTATATCGCGGTAAATCGTTCTCTCGCTGACTTCGTAGGTTTGTGCCAATACGTCGGCCGTGACTGCGCGGTGCATTCTGCGCAAGTAATGCACAATATCATTGAGTCTGTCGGCTTTGCGCATAAGGATTTTGACCTGTCTTAAGCGTGATATTTTGAGTCTATGCAAACACTACTGACACCTATTGTCAGGAGTCAATCACTAAGATCAAAAACGCCATCATTATCAACCAACAGGAGACTAAAAATGATTGGATATGTATTAGTGGGTACCGCTGACTTAAACCGTTCAGGAGAATTCTACGATGCACTGCTTGGCACTATAGGTGTTACCCGATTTATGGAAGAAGCTGACTATTTTATTGCGTGGGCAAAGTCCCCTGGCGAATGCTCTTTTGGTGTCACCCTTCCCTTTGATAAAAAACCAGCCAGCGTGGGTAATGGTACCATGGTGGCGATCGCGCTCGAGACTCCCGAGCAGGTGAATGCGTTCTATAACAAAGCCCTTGAGCTGGGTGGCACCTGTGAAGGTAAACCCGGATTCAGGCCCGAAAACGCAACCTCAGGCTTTTATGCCGGCTACTTTAGAGATCTGGATGGCAACAAACTTAATGCCTTCTGCATGGTAGAAGCATAGTTAGCTACCTAATAGTTTTATCTTCCCCGCGCATTACACTTGTAATAACGATGTGCGGGGATGTTTGTTTTTGAATCAGCTGGGAAACACGTTACGTTGCACTTACCCTTTTTCAGAATAGGTTTTCAAAAACGCCAATCTTTCCCGCAAATACTCCACCACCCGCTGACTAACCACAATTTGAAAATACACCGCTTCTTCCCATGAATAATACTTTCGCAGCAGTACATCCATTTTGCAGGCTTCGGTTATTGGCACCCCTAAGGTGTGTTTTCTGACAAGTTCCGGGCTACCGGGCGTGCCGTTTTTTATCGCTTGTATATTGTCATCAGGCGAACCTACCAATGGGCCCGTTTTTAGCACCTTTAAAAAGTCAGTCGAGTAACCTTCTTCCATTTTTTGCGCCAGTTCGTTGTCATAAAAATGCAGATACATGGATATATCCAACAAGCCTTTACGCAATTCACTGGGCTGAAAGGCAAGAAAATCGTCGTTGTTTAGCAAAAGATCCACATCTCTTGCTGAGAGAAAAATTCGGCTGTAATTCATGATGAGTGGAAAGGTTGCTTCCACCGTGGTGTGATCACCTCCCTCCTGGCCACAACTGCGTAATGCTGAAATAGCCGTTTGCACTTTTGGCAGACGTTCACGGTAATAATTTTGCACTTTTTGAATGTGCTCAATATTGCTGACTAACTCTGCGGTAGCGCGTTTAAAGGCATCTTCATACAGGGCTTTTTGATTATCGACTTCCTGCCAATGGGATACTTGCACACCAATAAACACACCGGCTACAACAATGATGAAGTCGAGCAACACTGCAAACCAGTTTTGTTGTTTTAGATGATGGCTAAGTCGCCTAAGTATCATGATGAATTCCTTATCCTTGCAGCATACAGAGCGAATATCGCACTCATTCAATGTTGCTGTATTCGCATTATTGCTCAGAATACGCGCAATGTTTTATGACTTTAAGTGTTATCTGGTTAATTTTTAAAAAGTTTGCTTGTTTAAAATGATCATTGTAGGTTCAACACAGGAATGCTGTTTTGCAGTTAGCACCCCATCATCACTATGCTCATTGGCAAAAGGATTTACCCATGCGACTGCTCAGGATTACTCACCATATAAAACAGCAAAACTGGCTGGCGGTTTTTCTGGATTTTTTAATTGTAGTAATTGGTGTGTTTATTGGTTTGCAGGTATCAAACTGGAACCAAAACAGACTGGAACAGCAACGCGAAGAAAAGTTACTGCAAGAGCTGGTGGAAGATTTAAACGCCGACCTGCTAGAAATTGACAGCGTGCTGTATTTTACCAGAATGCGCTACTCTGCTGATGCCACGATGCTTAAGCGCGCGATAAACTGGCAAATACCTGACCAATACCCGGATGACTTTGAAAAGCATGCTGACTACAACAAACCTAAGCTGATTGAGCCGAAAGTAGCGTCTGATGCCCTGTATTTTTCGATGCGCGTGTCCGGTTTTGATATGGAAAAACGCACCTACTCAAAATTGACCTTCGGTGGTGATTTCACTTTAACTCAGGATCCCGAACTCCCCGAATTGCTCAGAAAACACTATAACCTTGCCCAGCAATGGATGGAGACCGAAACCAGGTTTCATGATCCCCTGTACAGCAAACTGATAGACACCTATAGCCAATATGGCATTGGCATGCTTGATCAAATCTCATGGCAACAACTGGATAGCCTGATTGCCAACACGCCGCAGCTACAAGGTATGCTTAAAAATTCCATCTGGATAACCAGCGTGCAGAATGAATATCTGCACAATATAAGAAAAAATACCCAAAGTTTGATCCAGCGTATTCAGCAGCATCAGGCTGGTTAATTTAACAAGCAAACCATAAGTCACCTTACCTGTTTGGCTATACATAGCCATCAACATATATTCGCGCTACAGTAGCTGAATTCTCACTTTCCATTTATTGATTATAAAGGGATATTTCCATGCGCTATCTGTTGATTCCGCTGGTTGTGCTAATAACGGCATGCCAGCCACAAACCCCGGACACCAAAACTATGACCAAAACCATCGAATACGGCGGTTGGCCGTCACCTATTTCTGCCGCTTCCATCGTAGAAGGCAGCCGTGGTTTATCCACGCTGACTTATGATAATGGCTATGTATATTGGGTGGAATCGCGCCCTGAAGAACAAGGCCGCAATACCATAATGCGTTGGAAGGAAGGTTCCAAAGCAGAGGAAGTATTAGCCGCACCATGGAATGCCAGAACCCGCGTACATGAATATGGCGGGCGTTCAATGCTGGTGCATAACGATGTGATCTGGTTTACCAACTTTAAAGACCAACGCCTGTATCGCATGCCAATTGGTGAAGAACCTAAAGCGATTACCCCGGACGATAAAATTCGTTTTGGCGCCTGTGAACTGGATGTACCAAGAGATCGCCTGATTTGTATTCGTGAAGATCACCGCGCCTTAAAAGAGCCGAAAAATACCCTAGTGAGTGTGCCTGCCAATAGTATGTCGGAAGGTGAAGTCTTATTTGAAGGCAGCAGTTTTGTCTCAGCAGCCGGATTGTCGCCCGATGGTAAATCCGTTGCTTTTGTTAGCTGGAATCATCCGAATATGCCGTGGGACAATACCACGCTGTGGTCTGCTAATTTTGATGCTGATGGCAAGCTTAGCCAGTTAACTGAGCATAATCCGAATACTCAGGAATCAGTCATGGATCCGCAATGGGATGCACAGGGTAACTTGTATGCGATTAGCGATCGCAATAACTGGTGGTCTTTGTATCAGGTTAGCGGTTCCGACTTTACTTTGGCCGTGACTCAGCCAGACAACACTGAATTGGGTGGGCCAGAATGGTCGGTAGGTAAACATTATTATCATGTGCGTGATGATGGTTCGATTATCGCTGAGATCACCCAGGGTGCAGTTAGCCAGTTGTATTTGCTAAACCCTACAAGCAAGAAGATGCAATCCATAACACCGGATAGCGCCTCTCTGGGTGGTTTTGTTGATAGCGATAACGACCTGTTTATTATTCAGGATCCCAAAACCCGTCCGGCCGAACTGGTGGCAGTAACCGATATTGCTAACCGCAAAATCAGTGTGCTGAGAAAAACCAAAGACAAGAGCCTGGATCCAAGCTGGATCCCCGCTACCCGCGAGGTGAGCTTTCCGGTTAATGATAACGCGACTGCCTACGGTACTTATTTCCCACCCACTAATCCTGATGTAGCAGCACCTAAAAATTCAGCGCCACCACTGATTGTGATGATCCACGGTGGCCCAACGGGCAACTCATCTCCCACTTATTCGGTGAGCAAATACTACTGGACCAGTCGCGGCTTTGCTATTTTGGATGTGAATTATCGCGGTAGCACAGGTTATGGCCGCGAATACCGTAAGGCTCTATATGGTGAATGGGGCATTGCCGATGTACAGGACGCCATTGCGGGCGCCAAATGGCTGGGCGAACAGCACTTAGCAGATCCGGATAAACTGATCATCCGCGGCGGCAGTGCAGGCGGCTACACCACCCTTGCAGCACTTGCCACCAGCGATGTATTTAAAGCCGGTGCCAGTTATTACGGCATCAGTGATATCGAAGCGCTGGCGGGTGATACGCATAAATTTGAATCGCGTTATCTCGATCAATTAATTGGCCCCTATCCTGAGCGCAAAGATTTATACATCGACCGCTCGCCCATTCATCATCTGGATGGCTTTAACGCGCCGCTGTTATTGCTGCAAGGTTTGGATGACAAAGTGGTGCCACCTAATCAGTCACAAATGATATTTGATGCGCTAAAAGCCAAAGGCATTCCGACTGCTTATATTCCGTTTGAAGGCGAAGGCCATGGTTTCAGAAAATCGGAAAACATCATCACCGCGCTTAACGCTGAGCTTTATTTTTACTCTCAGGTGTTAGGCTTGCCGCTGACCGAAGACTTACCGGCTATCGACATAGTGGGTAAAAAGCAATAAGGCTTGCTCATTTCCATCAGCAAAAAAGGCGCTTAACGCGCCTTTTTAGTTTTAATTCATACTGCAGAGTTACAATTGGATAAACTGCTCCAGTGACATATGAACATATGATATACCATCAATGGATATAGCGCTTGGCAATTTAAACGTTAGCGCCAATTGTTGAGCACAAGCAGGAAAAGCTTTCTCGTAGCCCGGTACAGAACAGTTGTTGCTAAGTGCAATATCATATTGCTGAGTTAAGGTAGCTAACATCGCCATAGCTGCCTGCGGCGTCAGTTTACGCTGATGATCGGCATTAAAATATGCTTTCATCACATCATTCACCGCATCCACGGATGGTACCAATTCACCTTGATTGCTATTAACAAAGCAGGCATCACTATTTATTAACCTTTGCGCCAGCGGCAAGTCTTTCAACGCAGATTGCTGGATACTGTGTTTACCCTCTGGGCATTGTGTTGCATTGGCATGCAGACTCAATGCGCTTAACATCAGTAAAAATAACGTCATTGTTTTTTTCATTGTGAAGTCCTTTAGTTGATTAGTGATGATACACACTACCTTATTACAACGACCTTACTGAATAAAGAATGAACATGAGCCTAATTAAAATACTCGCTCAAATCAGCAATAAAAAAGGCGCTTAATGCGCCTTTTTACTCTCCTCAAGTGCCAGTTTAAGCAAACTGGTTCATAGTGTTATCTTTACCACCCGCTTTAAGTGCCTGGGTACCAGAGAAATACTCTTTGTGTTCATCACCAATATCCGAGCCGGACATATTCTGGTGTTTTACACAGGCCAGTTGCTGGCGAATTTCCTGACGCTGAACCTTATCCACATAAGCCAGCATGCCCATATCACCAAAATAATCTTTTGCCAGATTATCGGTGGATAATGCCGCTGTATGGTAGGTTGGCAACGTAATCAGGTGATGGAAAATACCCGCTTCTTTGGCCGCGTCACGCTGGAAGCGCTGGATCTTTTGGTCAGCTTCTAATGCCAGTTCGGTTTCGTCATATTGCGCCTGCATCAGGTTATCGCGCTGATAGCCGCTGGTATCTTTACCTTGTTCCTGCCAGCTATCAAACACCTGCTGACGGAAGTTCAATGTCCAGTTAAATGACGGGCTGTTGTTGTAAACCAGCTTGGCATCCGGCACCACTTCACGGATTCGGTTAACCATGCCGGCAATCTGGCCAATATGCGGTTTTTCGGTTTCAATCCACAATAAATCAGCACCTTGTTGCAAGGACGTAATACAATCCAGCACCACACGATCTTCACCGGTATTGGCTTTAAAGCGCACCAGACCATTGGGTAAACGGGTAGGACGAATATAGTCGTCGCCTTGCTTAATCAACATATCGCCGCTGTTTAGCTCAGACAGATTGCTAATTTTCTCGCCATCGATAAAGGCATTATATTGCTCGGCTAAATCACCGGCCTGCATGGATACCGGGATTTTTTGGGTTAAACCAGCACCCAGAGAATCGGTGCGCGCAACGATAACGCCCTCTTCTACCCCCAGCTCCATAAAGGCGTAACGAACGGCTTTAATTTTGGCTAAAAAGTCTTCGTGTGGCACGGTCACTTTACCGTCCTGATGGCCACACTGTTTGGCATCGGATACCTGGTTTTCAATCTGAATACAACAAGCCCCGGCTTCGATCATCTTTTTCGCCAGTAAATAGGTGGCTTCCTCGTTGCCAAAACCGGCATCGATATCGGCAATAATGGGTACCACGTGGGTCTGGAACTGATCAATCTGGTTTTGAATTGCCATGGCACGTACCTGATCACCGCTGTCGCGTGCTGCGTCCATATCACGGAACAGTTGCTGCAATTCACGTGCATCAGCCTGTTTTAAGAAGGTATATAGCTCTTCAATTAATGCTGGCACTGAGGTTTTCTCGTGCATAGATTGATCTGGCAGCGGCCCAAAGTCGGAACGCATTGCTGCCACCATCCAGCCGGATAAATACAAATAACGGCCTTTGGTTTCACCAAAGTGTTTTTTGACCGAGATCATTTTTTGCTGGCCGATAAAACCATGCCATACGCCTAACGACTGGGTGTAATTAGCCGGGTCGTTATCATAGGCCGCCATATCACGGCGCATAATGCCGGCGGTATAACGGGCAATATCCAGTCCGGTATTAAAGCGGTTTTGCAGACGCATACGTGCGATGTACTCAGCACTGATGCCAGTCCAGTTATGTTGTTTGTCCAGACAGCGCTGGGCGTCATCGATAGTGGAATTGTAAGTTTGCATAGGGTAGTCCTCTTATATTAATAATCTGTTTTTAAAAAATAGGGTCGGCTTGTTTAGCCAGATGTCGGTAATGGTGTAATAAGGGTTCGGTATAACCACTGGGCTGCGCGGCACCAGCAAATATCAGCGCTTTGGCCGCCTGATACGCCTGACTTTGCTCCAGATTAGTGCTCATTGGCTGATAACCAGCGGTATGACGATTCTGCTCATCCACCACCTGCGCCATGCGTTGTAAAATCAGCTCAACCTGTAATGGCGTGCAAATCTGATGTTCCAGCCAGTTGGCAATGTGCTGACTGGAAATACGCAGCGTGGCACGGTCTTCCATCAGCTGGGTTTGCTGGATATCCGGCACTTTGGAACAACCAATGCCTAGCTCAATCCAGCGCACCACGTAACCAAGAATGCCCTGAATATTGTTTTCCAGTTCACTTTCTATTTCGCTGGGACTAAGCTCTGCGTCCGCTGGCAGCAAAGGAATGGTTAATAATGCCTGCTGATTTTTAGCCCCATCACCTTCTCCGCGGCTGGCAAGTTGTTGTTGCACGGCTTGCACATCGATTTGGTGGTAATGCATGGCATGCAAGGTCGCGGCGCTGGGTGACGGCACCCAAGCGGTAGATGCACCGGCTTGTGGATGTCCGATTTTTTCGTCCAGCATACGCGCCATTTCATCCGGCATCGCCCACATACCTTTACCAATTTGCGCTTTACCGGCAAAACCACAGGCCAGCGCCACATCAACATTGTTATTTTCATAGGCAGCAAACCAGGGCTGTTGCTTAATCAGTGCTTTCGGTAAAAAAGCGCCGGCCTGCATGCTGGTGTGAATTTCATCACCAGTACGGTCTAAAAAGCCGGTATTGATAAACACCACCCGTTGTTTAGCTTCACGAATACAGGCTTTTAAATTAAGGCTGGTACGACGCTCTTCATCCATAATGCCAAGCTTGAGGGTGTTGCGTGGCAGTTCGAGTAAATCTTCGGTACGACTGAATAACAGGTCGGTAAAGGCGACTTCTTCCGGTCCGTGCATTTTGGGCTTAACGATGTAAATACTGCCACTGCGGCTGTTGGCTTTATCGGAAGGCGTGTTGATATCCAGTGAGCCAATCAATGCAGTGACTACTGCATCCATAATGCCCTCGGGTACAAAATTGCCAGCTTGGTCCTGCATTAAATCGCAGTCCATCAAATGACCAACATTGCGCACTAACAGTAAGGCGCGGCCAGATAAGCGATAATCACTGCCATCCTGCGCGGTATAACAGCGGTCGGCATTCAGTTTGCGCCACTGGGTTTTACCGTTTTTATCCAGCTCACAACTTAGCGTGCCCTGCATTAAACCCAGCCAGTTTTGATAAACCTCAATTTTGTCTTCGGCATCAATCGCAGCCACCGAATCTTCTCCATCGGCAATGGTGGTCAGTGCTGCCTCTAACTGAATATCATCAATGCCGGCTAAATCGGTTTTACCTATGTCACCTTGTGGGTTTATTTGCAGCTCAACATGCAGCCCGTGATGCTTAAGTAACAAGGTTTCAGGTTGTGCTTTAGCGCCCTGATAAGCCACAAACTGTTGCGGCGATTTGAGTCCGCTGTGACTACCATCGGCGAAAAATGCCATCAGATGCTGGAAATACACCACATAACTGACCACATCCTGATGCGAACCATGTTCAAGGGCAAAATGGCTATCCAAAAAGGTTTTTGCGTAAGCAATGACATGGCGTGCCCGTGCGGGATTATGCTGACGTCCGGGTTTTAATCCATCCTGATGCGGGATAACATCGCTGGCATACAATGCATCGTACAAACTGCCCCAGCGTGCATTGGCAGCATTCAGGGTAAAACGTGCATTTTTGAGTGGTACCACTAATTGAGGACCACTTAAACGCGCAATTTCATCGTCCACGTTGGTGGTTTCAATCTGAAAATCCTCACCCTGCTCCACCAAATAGCCAATCTGTTGTAAAAACGCTTTGTAGGCCTCGGCGTTCCATTTATTATCACGATGGCTTTGATGCCAGTCGTCAATTTGCTGTTGCAGCTGATCGCGTCGATGCAACAGGGCACGATTTTGCGGTGCCAGCTCTTCCACCAAATTATGCAGACCAGCCCAGAATACCGACGGATTAAGTGAGGTCAGGGGTAAGACCTGCTGATTAATAAACTGGTAAAAGTTTTCATTAATCAGACTTTTTTGTTGTAGGGCAATGGTCATATCGATACCTGCTTTGGGTTGTTTATTCTTCCATTGAGCATTTTTTCATCGCTCGATTTGTATACTAGTGAAAAATTAACTAGAATTTCACAATTAAAATTTCACAATGTTAATTTTACAAAATGAAAATAAACAAAAGCCTGATGCGCAAAGCCCATTTCCTTGGCACCAAAATTCGTAATTTGCGTAAACGTAATAACCTGACCATGGAAGATTTGTCGTCACGCTGCATTAAACACAATGCAGAATACGCGCCGTCTGTATCATATTTATCCATGATTGAACGGGGTAAACGGGTGCCAAGTGAAGACATGCTGCAGGTGATTGCAGATGTGTTTCAAAAGGATATTCACTGGTTTTTAGATGATGTACCGGATAGCCCGGACATTGTGCCGGACAAAGGCAGTCGTGGTGGCATCAGTGGCATGGCACTGGAGCCAAACTTTTTATTTTCCAATGAAATTTTACAAATCGCCATCCCGGAAATGCTCTCGCAAACCGGTACCAGTGGCCGTCAGTTTGCTCAGTTACTGATCCGCGCACATCAGGAACATCATCAAAATCACTTCCCTGATTTGGAACGGGCTGCCGAAGAAGTCGGCCTTAAACGTTTGCCTCTATCGTTAGATGACATTATTGATATTACCCGCCAGCTAGGGTTGCAAATAAAATGGTTCCGCAAAACGCCTGACGAGATTTTGCTGGAGGCCAACATCACACCCAATCAGCTGGTGACTTCGTTTTTTATGCCGCCGAATAATTTGTATATTAACGAATGCATGAAGCAGCACCCTACCCGCCTGAAATACAATTTAGCGGTGCATATTGGTCACTGCATGTTGCACGACAAGGACGGCTTAAAAAATATTCTGGTTGCCGGACGTAATAACGCGCCAAATGAACGACATCATAATTCGGTAGTGGAATCGCAGGACATTTTGCAGGCATGGCGTGATTTTGAGTGCAGTTTTTTTGCCGGCGCACTGCTGTGCCCCAAAGTGCCATTTCGCCAGATTCTCGATCGTAACGGTTATGAAATTAACGTCAATAAACTGGTGGATGTGTCTGAATCGGTGGCCATGCGGCGTATGACGGCAGTATCACCTTATGCTCACTGGCACTATTTTGATGCCTATGCGCCAGGCAAATTAAAAGCGGTGTACCGTGGCAATGGTATTCCGCTGCCCTGGGGCAATATGCGTAATGTGGATGACCCCTGTCAGCACTGGGCCGTGTTTCGCATGATTGATAACCCGGCTAAAGGCAGCTCATCGCAAATTTCGATTATGAACGTCAATGGCGAAGCCAGACTTTACTGCTGCGAATCCATTAATGTGCAAGACACCACCGGTGAGTCGCATGTGTTATGTGCAGGCATTGACCTCAACCCAGCGTTTGAAGCACAGGGCAAACCCGCATTAGAAATTGCCAACGAGTTAAAGGCAGTGTGTATTCAGGGCGGAGGTCAGGCAGCTATCCCAACCTCACTAAAAAAAGATTTTGTGCGCGTTGCCAAAATTTTAAACATAAACTGGATTGAGCGCGGCATTGAAAAAGAGGCACGCCTGATTTGCTCTCGAGGCGCAGTTTGTCCTAGAGTGCCCAGCTGCTATGCCGGATAAACCGGAATATCCAATTAATTGGTCGAGAATTTAGATTGTTATTATCGAAAAATAGCCATTTTATTTAATCAATTAACCCCTTATTCTTACCAACAAGGTTTAGCGGACAAACTTGTCCTGATTGAATATAAGGAAAATAAAATGCTACGTAACTCTCAATCCAGTTTTGGTTGGATCAGTATTTCAATCCACTGGGTCAGTGCAGTGGCGATTATTGGCCTGTTTATTCTGGGCTGGTGGATGGTGGACTTAACCTATTACAGTCCGTATTACCAAACCGCCCCCTTGTGGCATACCAGCATAGGTATTTTACTGGTGATACTTACCGTGGCACGGTTAGTCTGGCGTAAGCTAAACCCTTCCCCAGCGGCAACAGGCGCCAAATGGGAAACAATATCTGCAGTGATTGCACATATAGCAATGTACCTGTTGTTGTTTGGCATATTTTTTAGTGGTTACCTTATTCCCACTGCCGATGGCAGAGGCATTGAGGTTTTCAACTGGTTTGTTGTGCCATCCATGGGTGAATTAATTGATCATCAAGGCACAACCAGTGGTGACTTTCACCGTTGGGCTGCCTATATACTGATGGGATTGGTCGTGATACATGCGCTGGCCGCCCTCAAACACCATTTTATAAACAAAGACACAACCTTGCGCAGAATGCTTAAACCTGCCAAAGAAACTAACGGAGATGGAAAATGAAAAAACTTTTATTAGCAAGTGCGTTGTTGGCAGCCTCTCAAGTAGCCACTGCTGCTGATTACAAAATCGATACGGATGGTGCTCACGCATTTATCCAGTTCAAAGTCAGCCACTTAGGTTATTCCTATGTAATGGGTCGTTTTAATAAATTTGATGGCCAGTTCAGCTGGGATGCAGACAAACCTGAAGCGTCAAAAATTACCGTTAATATCGATACCACCAGTGTCGATAGTAACCACGCCAAACGTGACAAACACATCAGCAGTCCGGACTTTTTGAATGTGGATAAATTTGCCACAGCAAAATTTGTCAGCACCAAAGTTGAAGAAGTGGGTGATGGTGAATTAACTGTCACCGGTAATCTGACATTATTGGGTGTAACCAAGGAAATTCAGATTGATGTGAGTAAAATTGGTGAAGGTGATGATCCCTGGGGTGGTTACCGTGCAGGTTTTGAAGGCACGACCAGTATTCAAATGGGTGACTTTGGCACCAAGATGGATTTCGGTACCGTTGATTTTAACCTAGTCTTGGAAGGCATTCGCCAATAATTAAGCCTGATAAAACAAGTTAAAAAGGGAGACACTAGTCTAATGCCAGTCAGTTAAGCTGACTGGCATTTTTCTTTTTATGGGGATATCGATTTGTTTTCGGTTTTACCCATCTTGGATAAG